>NZ_JAHWGT010000488.1 GCF_020873895.1 Streptomyces sp. DH12
GACTCGAACCCCGGACCCGCTGATTAAGAGTCAGCTGCTCTAACCAACTGAGCTAGCGGCGCATGACTCCCGCCGTCCGCTACCGCGGTCGGCGACGGGAAAAATCATACCTGGTCCGCGGGGGTGCTTCCGACCACTCCCGTGGCGGGCTCAGATCGCCAGCGACAGCAGCATCGGGGCGGCGCTGCGGTTGAGGGTGTCGGCGGCCCGGCGCAGCCGGTGGGCGTGCTCCAGCGGCAGGGACAGCGCCAGGCATCCGGCCGTGGACCCGGCGGTGAGCGGGACGGCCGCGCAGACCGTGCCGACCGCGTACTCCTGGAGGTCCAGGACCGGCGCCGTCGGCGGCTGTGCGGCGAGCTTCGACAGCAGCAGGCGGTCGCTGGTGATGGTGCGCGAGGTGAGCCGGGCGAAGGCCGCCCCGGTGACGTAGGCGCCGTCGGTGATCTGCTCGACGTAGGCCTCGCGGCGCAGCATGCGCAGGAGGGTGGTCAGCCGCTCCGTGGCGATGCCGGTCTCGCGGGCCAGTTCGGTCTCGTTGATTCCTGTGCCGCGCCGCCCCACCGTCTCCAGGACGCGCAGCGCGTCCTGGACCG
>NZ_JAHWGT010000489.1 GCF_020873895.1 Streptomyces sp. DH12
GGCGAGCGCGCACGAGACGGGCGCGCCGGCCAAGCGGCTGGCGCGGGAGGCCGGGCTGCCCCTGGGCACCGCCTACCATCTGCTGCGCACCCTGGTGCACGACGGCTACCTGCGGAAACTCGACGACGGCGGCTTCGTCCTGGGCGACCGGCTGCAGTCCCTGCACACCGGCGGCCGGAGTCAGGCGCTGCTCACCCGGGTCCGGCCGGTCCTCTCCGCGCTGCGGGACGAACTGTCCAGCGCCGCCTACCTCACCTTCTACGAGGACGGCGAGATCCGGGTCTCCGAGGTCGTGGACGGACCCCGCGCCCCGCGCGTCGACCTGTGGGTGGGCTTCGAGGACGCCGGCCACGCCACCGCGCTGGGCAAGGCCGTGCTGCGGGAGCTGGACGACGAGGCCCGCGAGGAGTACCTGTCCCGGCACGCGCTGAGCGACCTCACCCCGCACACGGTCACCACGCCCATGGAGCTGATCCGCCGGCTGGAGACGACGCCCCTCGCCCCGGCCGTGACGGACCTGGAGGAGTACGCGCTGGGCACGGTGTGCGTGGCGGTGCCGGTGTACGGCGGCGGCACCCTGGGCTCCATCGGCG
>NZ_JAHWGT010000490.1 GCF_020873895.1 Streptomyces sp. DH12
GTGTCGCTCCGGCTGGCCCGCGACGGTCTGGCGGTGGTGGTGAACTACACCAGGGACGTGGCCTCGGCCGAGGAGACCGTGAAGGCGATCACCGCCGACGGCGGGAGGGCGATCGCCGTGCGGGCGGACGTGGCGGACGAGCACGCGGTCGCCGCGCTGTTCGACCGGGCGGAGCGGGAGTTCGGCGGCGTCGACGTGGTGGTCAACGCCGCCGGCCGCCTTGTCCTGTCGCCCGTCGCCGACCTCGACCTGTCGGCCCTCGACGAGATGCACCGCACCAACATCCGCGGCGCCTTCGTGGTGGCCCGGCAGGCCGCTCGGCGGCTGCGGCCCGGCGGCTCCTTCCTGGGCGTGTCGACCTCCGTGGTCGGAGCACAGTTCCCCGCTTACAGCGCGTACGTGGCGAGCAAGGCCGCCGTCGAGTCGATGACCCTGATCCTCGCCCGCGAGCTGCGCGGCCGGGACATCACGGTGAACACCGTCGCCCCCGGCCCCACAGCCACCGACCTGTTCCTCGACGGCAAGACGCCCGAGGAGATCGAGCGGCTCGCCAAGACCCCGCCGCTGGAGCGGCTGGGCACACCCGAGGACAT
>NZ_JAHWGT010000491.1 GCF_020873895.1 Streptomyces sp. DH12
TCGCCCCAGATGGCACAATCTGTGCATGGAACACGACGGCCAACTCCAGCTCTGTACGGCGGTCGCGGTCCGGCTCAAGGAAGCGCACTCGAGGGTGCGCGCACTGCAAGTCCCGGAGGGCGTACGGATGGCGCTGACCCGGAAGCTGTTGGTCATTACGGCCGCGGCCAAGCACGATCTCGCCGGTGCGGCAAGGCGTCTGGAGCGGTTCATGGCGGACCTCGACGAGGGACGAATCCCCGACGAGCAACGCTGAGCCAGTCGAGACAACCGAGTCCGTTGCGGCACAAGGGTGATTAGCCCGTTTCGTGTTTGATTTGCGGTATATATCTGCCTAACGTGCGAAAAGCTTGAACACATTCGTTCTGGCGATGTCTCCGAAGGGGAAGACGTGAACAAGGCGCAGCTCGTAGAAGCGATTGCCGACAAGGTGGGCGGCCGCCAGCAGGCCGCCGACGCCGTCGACCACGTACTGGACGCCATCGTCCGCGCGGTCGTCGCGGGGGAGCGGGTCTCGGTCACCGGCTTCGGTTCGTTCGAGAAGGTCGACCGCCCGGCCCGCTACGCCCGGAACCCGCAGACGGGGGAGCGC
>NZ_JAHWGT010000492.1 GCF_020873895.1 Streptomyces sp. DH12
GAACGGGTGGTGTTCGACGAGGAGACCCAGCAGGTCGACTACACGCCCGACGGCGGCAAGCACTTCCTGCGCATCGCCGCCGACGACTCCCCGGACTTCGACGACCCGTTCGACCACCTCAGCGACCTCGATCAGCAGGTCGGCGGGCGTCTCGTCGACTACGAGCAGATCGAGCTGAAGCGCCTGACCTACCGTGACCGCGAGGCCGCGCGCCTGGAGTACAGCTGGACCGCGCTGCCCAAGGACACCGAGTTCCCCGGGCCGTACCGGGCGGTGGACCAGATGTACCTCACGCGCGACGGGGTGGAGTACGCCCTCTACATGGCCGGGCCCGCCGAGGACTGGGACACGACCAGGCAGCAGTTCGAGACGATTCTCAGAGGCTGGCGCGAGCCCTGACCGCCCCCGGCGTGCGCGGACGTGCGCCCGTTGGCCGAATCGCCGTACCGGAGCGGACACATCCGGTGGGGCATGATGGGCGCATGGTGACCGAGGGGGAGCCGGACAACGGGACCGACGGGGCCAACGCCCGCGTCGTGGCGGGACGTTACCGTCTGGAGGCACTGCTCGGACGCGGCGGCATGGGCGTGGT
>NZ_JAHWGT010000493.1 GCF_020873895.1 Streptomyces sp. DH12
GCCGTTGAACACCGTGTGCTCGCCGGCGAACACCTGGGCGTCACGCAGCTGCAGATACAACTCGTCGCCCCCGCTGGGGATCGCGCCGTGTCCGGCGAAGTAGACCAGCAGCAGCCCGCGGGCCTCCCTGGCGACCCGTTGCAGCTCCCGTGCCGCCTCGGCGAAGTCGGGCGACTGCAGGGACACGATCTCCTCGTCGGCGAACACCCCCGCACGCACCAGCGCCTCGTGCAGCACGGGCACGTTGTGCTCGACGGCCGGCAGCTTGCCCGGCACCCCGTGCGGCCGTTTCGTGAAGCGGTAGTCGGACACACCGATCAGCAGCGCCCGGTCCATCGGCTCCCCCGCGTCCTCAGGCTGCACCGGCCTACCTGTCGTCGCGGTTCACCGGTTCGACTCGGCCCTGCGGCGGTTCGCCGTTCTCGACCTCGCGGCGGTTGTCCCGCCAGGCCACCACACCGCGCTTGACCCGCTCCAGCAGTTCCTGGAACACCACGGTGGCGCCCGCCGACGTGACGGCGATGACGATCTCCTGACTCGTCCCCATCGGGGCGCCGTCGTGATCGGCGGCCGGCCGCTCGCGGATCCGCAG
>NZ_JAHWGT010000494.1 GCF_020873895.1 Streptomyces sp. DH12
CGCCCATCATGCAAGAGGCCCCCGCCGCCACGCGCACACGCGTGACGACGGGGGCCTCCCCCTGCGAACCCGGCCGTTACAGGCCGTACTTCTCCCGGGCCTCCTTCACCGCGGTGGCCCTCACCTCGCCGCGGCGGGCGAGCTGGGCCAGGGCGGCGACGACGATGGACTCGGCGTCCACGCCGAAGTGGCGGCGGGCCGCCTCACGGGTGTCCGACAGACCGAAGCCGTCGGCGCCCAGCGAGGTGTAGTCCTGCTCGACCCACTGCGCGATCTGGTCCGGGACCTGGCGCATGTAGTCGGACACCGCCAGCACCGGTCCCTCGGCGCCCTGGAGCGCCTGCCGGACGAACGGCACCCGGTCCTCGCCGCGCAGCAGGGCCTCGTCGGCCTCCATCGCGTCGCGCCGCAGCTCGGTCCACGAGGTGGCGGACCACACGTCGGCGGCCACACCCCACTCCTCGGCGAGGAGCGCCTGCGCCTTCAGCGCCCAGTGGATCGCCGTGCCGGAGCCCAGCAGCTGGATGCGCGGGGAGTTGGCGGCGGGGGACAGGCCCGCGGACTCCGCCGTGTTGAAGCGGTACAGGCCC
>NZ_JAHWGT010000495.1 GCF_020873895.1 Streptomyces sp. DH12
GTACGACGTCCGTGTCGGGGTCCGCCGTGATGTGCCCGTCGTTCCGGGCGACGGGGGAGGAGGAGCACTCCACCCGCGGGCGCGCCCGGCTGCTGCACGAGATGCTCGCGGGCGAGGTGGTGACCGACGGCTGGCGCTCCACGGAGGTGCGAGACGCGCTCGACCTGTGCCTGTCCTGCAAGGGGTGCCGCTCCGACTGCCCGGTCGGCGTCGACATGGCCACGTACAAGGCGGAGTTCCTGCACCACCACTACGCGGGCCGCCGCCGTCCCGCCGCGCATTACGCGATGGGGTGGCTGCCCGTGTGGCTGTCCTGGGCGGCCCGGACCCGGACGGCGGGGGCGGCGAACGCGCTCGCCTCGGTGCGCCCGGTCGCACGCCTGGCGAAACGGCTGGGTGGGATCGCGGGCGGGCGGGAGATCCCGCGTCTGGCGGCGGAGCCCTTCAGCCGCTGGTGGCGGCGGAGGCGGACGCCTGCCGCGGGCGAGGGCCCGCTGGTGGTGCTGTGGCCGGACACCTTCACCGAGCACCTGTCGCCGTCGGCGGGCCGGGCGGCGGTACGGGTCCTGGAGGCGGCGGGGCTGCGGGT
>NZ_JAHWGT010000496.1 GCF_020873895.1 Streptomyces sp. DH12
CCTCTACGGCAACCTGCTGCGCGCCCTGATGGCGTCGGTGACCGCCCTCCTGATCCTCGTCCAGGTCCCCGACTGGCTCCTGTTCGTGGCCGCGTTGTGCGTGACGGGCGTCAACCGCTTCGTCCTCGCCGGGTTGTCCGCCGCGCTGCCCCGCGTGGTGGACACCGAGCGTCTCGTCATCGCCAACTCCCTCTCCCCGACCGCCGGGACGCTCGCCGCGACCGCGGGCGGCGGCCTGGCCTTCGCGGTACGCCTGGTCGTCGCTGACTCCGACACGGCCGTGGTGCTCGTGGGCGCCGCCCTCTACCTGTGCGCGGCATTGGCGGCCCTGCGCATCGCCAAGGAACTGCTCGGCCCGGACCGCGCGCTGGAGCACCCCCGGCTGTCCACCGCTCTCTCCGGCACGGTCGCCGACCTGGCGGCGGGTGTACGCCATCTCGCGGCACCCGCGCGCAGGGAAGCGGCCTGGGCGCTCACGGGAATGTTCCTGATGCGCTTCTGCTACGGCGGGATGCTCGTCATGCTGCTGATGCTCTGCCGGTACCACCTGACGTCGACCACGGACGAGGGACTCGCCCTGCTGGGGCT
>NZ_JAHWGT010000497.1 GCF_020873895.1 Streptomyces sp. DH12
GTGAAGTTGGGCGTGGCTACGAAGACGTCGTCCCGGGCGATGGCGGCGATGCCCTCGAAGATCGCCATGATGCCGCCGAACACCATCAGGAACGCGGCGGCGACCGTCCAGCCCGCCGCCCAGGGGCTCTCGGCCTCCCGGCCCGCCCCGCGATAACCCGTACCGCTGACATTGCTGGCCATGTTTCCCGACCTTCCGGATGTCCCCGAGCGGTTCGATCTCATCCAGAGTGGCATCGCGGGCCCCGCCCGGCACCTCGGCGGGTGAGCCCGGGTCAGCTCTTGGGGCGGCTCTCCTCGCGGAAGGCGTCGGCGAACGCGGTGGCACGCCGGAGCCGGTCGTTCAGCACGGCCGGCTCCTGGGGGACGTCCGCCGTCCGGGTGAACTCCGGCGTCCCGGAAGGGCGGACACCGTCGGGCGCGCGGAGTGTCCGGGGCGCCGGCCGGCGGGACGCAGGGGCGGGACGGCCGTCGTGCCCGTGACGGCGCCGGCCGAGCGGGCCCGGGCCGACGCGGTGGGCGCCGGGAGCTGAGCCGCCGGCCTCGCTCCCCGTGGTCGTACTCCCCGCGGGCGCGGCCCGTTGTCAGT
>NZ_JAHWGT010000049.1 GCF_020873895.1 Streptomyces sp. DH12
GCACCCGCACCCGCACCCGCACCCGCACCCGCAAGCGTTCCACCCGCGCCGCCCCCGCGCCCGCAAGCGATCCGCCTGCGCCCCCGCTAGCGCCGCCGGCGTCCGCCCGTCCCCGCCCCCGCAAGCGCCGTCCGAGCCTCCGCCCGCCCAGCCCGCCCTGCCCCCGCGCTACCCCTACCGCAGTACCGCCTCCAGGAAGTCGCTGCCGATCCGGGCGACGGCCGCCACGTCCAGCTGGTGCAGCACGTACCGCCCCCTGCGGCGGACCGTCACCAGCTCCGCCTTCTTCAGTACCGACAGGTGGCGGGACACCTCCGGCGGGGTGATCCCGTACGTGTCGGCCAGCTCGCTCGTCGTGTACGAACCCCGCGCCAGCTGCCGGCACAGCCGCATCCGCAACGGGTGCGCCAGTGCCTCCATCCGCCGCTGCAGCAGTTCCACCGACGCGGGCTCCGACATGGCGGGCGCTCCGACCGGGTACTGCACGACGGGCCGCCAACCCGGCGCGTGCAGCACCAGCAGGTGCGGCCAGCCGAAGCTGGTCGGCACGAACGTCACGCCCGGCCCGACCTCCGGGTCCACGGCTGTCGTCCGGCCGTGCGCCAGCTTGTCCACGTGGACCCGACGCCGTGCCCCGTCCTCCTCCAGGGCGATCGCCTGCGACACCGCGCGCAGCGCCTCCGCCAGGCCCCTGCGGCGCAGGAGCTCCCCCTTCTCCCGGGCGTCGGCCGCCAGTCCGGGAGCGACCCGCCGCCACGTGTCGGCGAAGAACGCCTCGTCGCAGTCCTCGAACAATCGGCGCAGCCACGCGCGCACACCGCTCGGGTCGTCCAGCAGCCGGCGGGTGAAGTCCAGCTGCCGGGGGCCCCGGTTGGCGGCCAGCTCCAGGACGCGGGCCGGCCGTACCGGGTCCCCGGACGTGTACGTCGAGCAGTTGAACTCCAGCGCCGCCCTGACGAACCGCTCCTCGTCCAGCCGGTCGAGCTGGTCGAGCTCCTCCGCGAGCGTCGTCCCCGGACGTCCGTCCCCGCCCCGCACCCCCGCGTACGGCAGGAACACGTCGGACAGGGTCGCCGTCCACAGGAAGTTCGCCTCGTGGAGCCGGTCGGCGAGATCCGGCTTCAGTCCCGCAGCGGTCGCCGTCGCCCAGCCGTGCAGGCCGGGGTGGTGCGCGGGCTCGGCCAGGGCGTGCAGGGCGACGCCGAGCTCGGCGAGGGGCGAGAGCTCGAAGATGACGCGCTCGGACGGCAGGCCGGTGATGTCGATGGTCAGGCTCACGTCCCCATGGTGCGGGGTGCCGCGGGGGCGCGGCGGTCACTTGACGACCCTCGTCAATCGACGCGCGACCCCGGTGGCGGTCCGTCCAGCCTGGACGCATGAACGTGACGCAGCAGTACCTCCTCGACACCTACCGCGCCGCCCAGCACGGCACGCCCTACCCGCCCGCGCCCGGCGGTCCCTCCACACCCTCCCTCCGTCCGCTCCTCCGTGCGCTACCGCGCCGCTGGGCGCGCGCCACACCACCCGGCCGGTCGGGGCCCACCCCGCCGTCCTCCTCTCAGTCCTCCCGCTCCACCTGACGCACGTACCCGAGGAAGTCGGCGACCGCCTCTGCCACGTCATCGGCCGTCCACTCCAGCCCCGGCGCCGCGACCGTCACCTCGGTCACCGCGACTCCGGGCGGGCCGGCCGCGCTCCCCGCGAACCAGCGGCGGAACAGCACCCGCCCCGTCTCCTCCGCCTGCCGCACGGCGGCCTCCGTCAGCACCTCCGACGCGTGGGGCAGCCACACCTGGAACTCGTGGGTGTGCGGCACTTCCGGGTGCACCCGGAACCACGGCACGGCCGCCGCCTCGAACCCTTTCCGCAATCCCGCCGCCACGACCGCCGCGTGCGCCACGTACGACGGCAGCCTCGGCAGCTCCCGTGCCAGGCCCAGCAGGTCGGCCAGCGCCGCCGGATGCTGCTGGAAGACGCTGCCCCCGTAGCGGTGGCGCCACGCCCGCGCCTCCGCCACGAACGACTCCGGCCCCACCAGCGCCGCACCGGACAGACCACCCAGCGACTTGTAGAACGACACGTAGACGCTGTCCGCCAGCTCCGCGATCTCCGGCAGGCCCCGCCCGAAGTGCGACGTGGTCTCCCACAGGCGGGCCCCGTCGAAGTGCACCAGGGCGTCCCGCTCCCGCGCCGCCTCCACCACCTCCTCCAGCTCGTCCCAGGTCGGCAGGGTGTATCCGGCGTCCCGCAGCGGCAGCTCCAGCATCAACGTCCCGAACGGCTCCTCCACCCCGCGCACCTCGTCCGCCGTCGGCAGCCGCCCCGCCCTCGTCGGGTGCACGGTCCGCAGCCCGCTCACCGCCCCCAGCGCGCCCCGCTCGTGCACCTCCGGATGGGCCAGCGGGTGCAGCGCCACGACGGGGTTGCCCGTGCGTCCCGCCCAGCACCGCAGCGCCACCTGCTGCGCCATCGTCCCGGTCGGGAAGAACGCCGCCGCCGGGAACCCCAGCAGCTCCGCCACCCGCTGCTCCAGGTGCTCGACGACCCCGTCCCCGTACAGGTCGACAGTGCCGTCCAGGTCGTACACCGAGGGCCCCTCTTCGGCCAGCACCCGGAGCCACTCCGCCGGCGTGCCCTCCGCCGACCCCCTGGCCAGCACCCGATCGGCTCCTCGCCACGCGGCGACCCGTCGCCGCCGCTGCTCCTCCTCTCCTCCCGACTTCCGCTGCTCCGTGCTCTCGCCGTCGTCCGTCATCAGATCAGCCATGCGCCGATCATCCCGGTGCGTTGTCCACAAGCGCCCGCGATTATCGGACCGGGTGCTGTGGCCTGTGGACAGTGCGGAAGCGGCGGCGAAACGCTGGCGTAGCATGACGAGAAATCGTCCGGTACCCCCCGCGGACTGGAACGGAAGGCCGTCGCCACGTGAACCCATCAGCAGCGGAACCCCGCCCCGCCCGACTCGCCGTGGGCGTCGTGGGCGCGGGCCGGGTAGGACCCGCCCTCGCCGCGTCCCTGCAGCTCGCCGGACACCGCCCGGTCGCCGTCTCCGGTGTGTCCGACGCGTCGCTGCGCCGCGCCGCCGACCTGCTCCCCGGCGTGCCCGTGGTCCCGCCCGCGCAGGTCATGGAGCGGGCCGACCTGGTGCTGCTCACGGTCCCCGACGACGCCCTCCCGGGCCTGGTGCAGGGCCTCGCGGAGACCGGCGCCGTACGGCCCGGGCAGCTCCTCGTCCACACCTCCGGCCGGTACGGCGTCGGAGTGCTCGACCCGGCCCGGCGGGCCGGCGCCCTGCCGCTCGCCCTGCACCCCGCCATGACGTTCACCGGCACCAGCGTGGACGTGCAGCGGCTCGCCGGCTGCTCCTTCGGGGTCACCGCCCCCGAGGAGCTGCGCCTGGCCGCCGAGGCGCTCGTCATCGAGATGGGCGGCGAGCCCGAGTGGATCGCGGAGGCGGCCCGGCCGCTGTACCACGCCGCCCTGGCCCTGGGCGCCAACCACCTGGTCACCCTGGTGGCCCAGTCGATGGAGCTGCTCCGCCACGCGGGGGTCGCGGCACCGGACCGGATGCTCGGCCCGCTCCTCGGCGCGGCGCTGGACAACGCGCTGCGGTCCGGTGACGCCGCCCTGACCGGTCCGGTCGCGCGCGGGGACGCCGGTACGGTCGCCGCGCACGTGGCGGAGCTGCGCAAGCACGCCCCGGCCACGGTCGAGGGCTACCTCGCCATGGCCCGCTCCACCGCGGACCGCGCCCTGGCGCACGGGCTGCTCAAGCCCGAGTTCGCCGAGGACCTGCTCGGCGTCCTCGCCACGGGCCCGGCCGCGGAGGGACGCCCCGACGGCGAGGGTCCGGAAGGAGACAGCGACCGATGAGTTCGACGCCGCACGCCACCAGCCCGTCCGGCGGGGCGCCGGACGCCGCGCGCCCCGGTGTCGCGCTCGTCCACACCCGTGAGGCGCTCGACCGGCTGCGCGAGGGCACGCCTGCGGCCGCGGACCGCCCGGGCGCCCGTCGGCCGGCGCCGGACGCACCGGTCGGCGCGTCCACCGCCGCGGCGCCCGCCACGGACCCTGGTCCCGCCACGCCCGCCCCGGACCCTGGTCCCGCGGCGCCCGTCCATGCCGCGGCGCCCGTCCATGCCGCGGCGCCCGTCCATGCCGCAGCGCCCGTCCACGCCGCTGCCCCCGCCGGGGCCGCTGCCCCCGCGTCCGCCCCCCGGGTCGCCGTCGTCATGACGATGGGGGCCCTGCACGAGGGGCACGCCACGCTCGTGCGGACAGCGCGGGAGCACGTCGGACCCGCCGGTTTCGTCGTGGTGACCGTCTTCGTCAACCCACTGCAGTTCGGCGCCGGCGAGGACCTCGACCGCTACCCCCGCACCCTCGACGCCGACGTCCGGATCGCCGAGGAGGCGGGTGCCGACGCGGTGTTCGCGCCCTCCGTCGACGAGGTCTACCCCGGCGGCGAGCCGCAGGTCCGGATCACGGCGGGGCCCATGGGACAGCGGCTGGAAGGCGCCTCACGCCCCGGGCACTTCGACGGCATGCTGACCGTCGTGGCGAAGCTGCTCCACCTCACCCGCCCCGACGTGGCGTTCTTCGGCCAGAAGGACGCCCAGCAGCTGGCCCTGATCCGCCGCATGGTCCGGGACCTCGACTTCCGCGTCCGCATCGTCGGCGTGCCGACGGTCCGCGAGGCCGACGGCCTGGCGCTGTCCAGCCGCAACCGCTACCTGTCGCCCCGCGAGCGCCGTACCGCGCTCGCCCTCTCCGCCGCCCTGTTCGCCGCGCGCGACCGGCTCGCCGCCCAGCAGGCGCTGGTCGCGCGGGCCGCGTCGCTGCCCACGTCGCAGGGCCGGGCGGACGCGCTGTCCCGGATCGGCGAGTCCCGTGCCGCGGCCGACGCGCACGCCGTCGCCCAGGCGGTGCACGCCCCGCGAGGGGCCGACGCCGTGCGCGCCGCCGCCGGGGCCGTACTGGAGGAGGCGGCGAAGGCCGAGCCGCCGCTCGTCCTCGACTACCTCGCCCTGGTGGACCCGGCCGACTTCACCGAGGTACCCGACGACCACACGGGCGAAGCCGTCCTCCTGGTCGCGGCCAAGGTCGGTACGACCCGGCTGATCGACAACCTGCCTCTGACCCTCGGAGCACCCGCATGACCGGCATACGACTCCAGGCCCCGGCGCCCGGCTGGGCCATCGACGCCGATGTGGTCGTCGTCGGCTCCGGCGTCGCCGGCCTGACCGCCGCCCTCCGCTGCACGGCCGCCGGGCTCCGCACGGTCGTCGTCACCAAGGCCCGGCTGGACGACGGCTCCACCCGCTGGGCGCAGGGCGGCATCGCCGCGGCGCTGGGCGACGGCGACACCCCCGACCAGCACATGGAGGACACGCTCGTCGCGGGCGCCGGCCTCTGCGACGAGGTGGCGGTACGCGCCCTGGTCACCGAGGGCCCGGACGCCGTGCGGCGCCTGATCGCGACCGGCGCCCGGTTCGACACGGACGAGGCCGGCACCATCGAGCTGACCCGCGAGGGCGGACACCACCGCCGCCGCATCGCCCACGCCGGCGGCGACGCGACGGGCGCCGAGATCTCCCGCGCCCTGGTCGACGCGGTCCGCGAGCGCGCCGTCCGCACCATCGAGAACGCCCTGGTCCTGGACCTGCTCACCGACGCCGGCGGCCGGACCGCGGGCGTCACCCTGCACGTCATGGGGGAGGGCCAGCACGACGGCGTCGGCGCCGTCCACGCCCCGGCCGTCGTCCTCGCGACCGGCGGCATGGGCCAGGTCTTCTCCGCCACCACCAACCCGGCCGTCTCCACCGGCGACGGCGTCGCGCTCGCGCTGCGGGCCGGCGCCGAGGTCAGCGACCTGGAGTTCGTGCAGTTCCACCCGACCGTCCTGTTCCTCGGCCGTGAGGCGGAGGGCCAGCAGCCGCTGGTCTCCGAGGCGGTACGGGGCGAGGGCGCCCACCTGGTCGACGCGGACGGCGTGCGGTTCATGGTCGGGCAGCACGAGCTGGCCGAGCTGGCGCCGCGCGACATCGTCGCGAAGGGCATCATGCGCCGGATGCGCGAGCAGGGCACCTCGCACATGTACCTGGACGCCCGCCACTTCGGCGCGCGGATGTGGGAGACGCGCTTCCCGACCATCCTCGCCGCGTGCCGCGCCCACGGCTTCGACCCGGTCACCGAGCCCATCCCGGTCGCCCCGGCCGCCCACTACGCGTCCGGCGGCGTCCGTACCGACCTGCGCGGCCGCACCACCGTGCCCGGCCTGTACGCGTGCGGGGAGGTCGCCTGCACCGGCGTGCACGGCGCCAACCGGCTCGCCTCGAACTCGCTCCTGGAGGGCCTGGTCTTCGCCGAGCGCATCGCCGACGAGATCGCCGCGGGGAAGGCGCGGGCGGGCGGCCCGGTGCCGCAGCCGGTCCCGCACCCGGCGCCGCGCGTCCTGCCGCTCCTCGACCCGGCCGCCCGCGCCCGCGTCCAGCACGTCATGACGCACGGCGCCGGAGTGCTGCGTTCCGCCGCCAGCCTCGCCGAGGCGGCCGAGCAGCTGGACGCCGTGTACGCCGAGGCCGCCGGCCGACCGACGGGCGGCGAAGGCACCACGGCCACCGTGGGCACCGGGGCCACCGAAAGCACCGAAGGAGCCGGCGGGGACAAGACGGCCGAGCCCGGCGTGGAGTCGTGGGAGACCACCAACCTCCTGTGCGTGGCCCGCGTCCTGGTCGCCGCCGCCCGCCGCCGCGAGGAGACCCGCGGCTGCCACTGGCGGGAGGACCACCCGGACCGCGACGACGACGCCTGGCGCCGCCACCTCGTCGTCCGCCTGGGCCCGGACCGGAGCCTGGACGTCCGTACCACCGACACCCACGACCTCCCGCCCACCACGCCCGACACCCGGCCGCCCGCCCCCGAGGCGCCGACCCCCGCAGCACCCGCCTCCGAACCGTCCGCCCCCGGGCCGTCCACCCCCCGGACGCCCACCACCCCCGACCCCGCCGACAAGGCCGCCGCCCGCAGGGAGCCGCAACCATGAGCACGCCCGAAGAACGCCCGCAGCCCGTGGACGTACCCCTGATCCAGATCGGCGCGCCCGCGTCGGCCGAGGAGGCGGCAGGAGGCGGCTGCGGCGACGGCTGCGGCTGCGCGGCCGGCGTGGAGGGCGACGAGGAGGTGTACGAGTGCGGGCTCGACCCGGCGCTCGCCGCGCTCCTCGCGCAGGCGGGCCTCGACCCCGTGCTGGTGGAGGACGTCGCCTACCGCGCGGTCGAGGAGGACCTGGACGGCGGCGTGGACGTGACGACGGTCGCGACCGTGCCCGAGGACGCCGTCGCCACGGCGGACTTCACCGCGCGCGAGGCGGGCACGGTCGCCGGCATCCACGTCGCGGAGGCGGTGCTGTCGATCGTGTGCACAGCCGAGTTCGAGGTCGAGCGGCACGTCCTCGACGGCGACCGGGTCGAGGCGGGCCAGAAGCTGCTCTCCGTCACCGCCCGCACGCGTGACCTGCTGACCGGCGAGCGCAGCGCGCTGAACATCATGTGCCGCCTCTCCGGCATCGCCACCGCCACCCGGGCCTGGGCGGACGCCCTGGAGGGCCACAAGGCGGAGGTCCGCGACACCCGCAAGACCACGCCGGGACTGCGCGCCCTGGAGAAGTACGCGGTGCGCTGCGGCGGCGGCGTCAACCACCGCATGTCCCTGTCGGACGCCGCGCTGGTGAAGGACAACCACGTGGTGGCCGCGGGCGGTGTGGCCGAGGCGTTCAAGGCCGTGCGGGAGCAGTTCCCCGACGTGCCGATCGAGGTCGAGGTCGACACGCTGCACCAGGTCCGCGAGGTCCTGGAGGCGGGCGCCGACCTGATCCTCCTGGACAACTTCACGCCGCTGGAGACGGAGGAGGCCGTCGCGCTGGTCGCGGGCCGCGCCGTCCTGGAGTCGTCGGGCCGGCTCACCCTGGAGAACGCCGCCGCGTACGCCGCGACCGGTGTCGACTACCTCGCGGTGGGCGCCCTCACCCACTCGTCGCCGATCCTCGACATCGGCCTGGACCTGCGAGAGGCCCGGGACTGACCGTGCTGCTCACCATCGACGTCGGCAACACCCACACCGTCCTCGGCCTCTTCGACGGCGAGGAGATCGTCGAGCACTGGCGGATCTCCACGGACGCGCGCCGCACCGCCGACGAGCTCGCCGTGGTGCTCCAGGGGCTGATGGGCATGCACCCGCTGCTCGGCGTCGAGCTGGGCGAGGGCATCGGCGGCATCGCGATCTGCTCGACGGTCCCGTCCGTCCTGCACGAGCTCCGCGAGGTGACGAGGCGCTACTACGGCGACGTCCCGGCGGTCCTCGTCGAGCCCGGCATCAAGACGGGCGTCCCGATCCTCACCGACAACCCCAAGGAGGTCGGCGCCGACCGGGTCATCAACTCGGCCGCCGCCGTCGAGCTCTACGGCGGCCCGGCGATCGTCGTCGACTTCGGTACGGCGACGACGTTCGACGCCGTGAGCTCGCGAGGCGAGTACGTGGGCGGGGTGATCGCCCCCGGCATCGAGATCTCCGTCGAGGCGCTGGGCGTCCGCGGCGCGCAGCTGCGCAAGATCGAGGTGACCCGGCCGCGCGGCGTCATCGGCAAGAACACCGTCGAGGCGATGCAGTCGGGCATCGTGTACGGCTTCGCGGGGCAGGTCGACGGCGTCGTCGCCCGCATGCGGCAGGAGCTGGTCGGCCCGGACGGCGACCCCTCGGACGTCACCGTCATCGCCACGGGCGGCCTGGCGCCGATGGTGCTCGGCGAGGCGAAGCTGATCGACGAGCACGAGCCGTGGCTGACCCTGATCGGCCTGCGCCTGGTGTACGAGCGGAACATCTCCCGCCTGTAGCAGCCCGCCGCACGGCCCCCCCGGGCGCCGGACGCCCCACCCGCCACCCCGCCGTACGCGAGCGACGTGCCCGGCCGCCACCCCGGCGGCCGGGCACGGCCGCACCGGGCAACGCGCCCGGCACACCCTGCACGAACTTTGTCCGATAAGCACGTATTGTCAGTACATGCCCACGCCATACGGATCACGAGGCGGCCTGGCGTTCAGCGCAGACGAGCTGCGTGTGCTGCGACGCGCCCTGGGACACGCCCTGCACCCGACCCCGCTGGACGGCCAGGACGTCCGGGACTGCCTGCGCCTCGCCGCGGCCGTGGAGGACGCGGCCCGCGAAGGGGACCGGCTGAGGGCCTTCGTCCTGGCCGACCTGGCCCGCTACCGCGCCTCCCTGCCGGGCGCCGCCGCCGGCTACCTGGAGCTGCTCCAGGGCGCCCTGGCCGCCGGGTACGCCCCCCGCGCCGAAGACCTCGCCGCGCTGCGCACCCTGCGCGCCACGCCCGCCGCGGCGGCGCTGCTCGCCCGCTGCGAGGCACCGATGGAACGCTCCACGCGCACCCGGCACCTGCGTCCCCGCCCGGCGGCGGGCGCGACGGCGACCATCCCCGCCCCCGCGGGCCCGCACGCCCGGCGGCTCTTCGCCCTGCCGGGCGGCCGCAGTGAGGAGGAGGGCGAGCCGAGGAGGCCCCAGCCGCCCAAACCGCCGTCCCCCGCGCCGGGCGAGCGCCCCGTGCCCAAGCCGTCCGAGGTCTTCCCGCCGCGCCGGCGCCCCACCCCGCCCCCGTCGGAGAAACGGGCCGCGGGGTAGCTAGTCTGGATGCCATGGACTACGTATCCGCGCTCCTTCCGCCCGTGGTGATGGCCATCTTCTTCACCGCGGTCGTGGTGACGATCGTCAAGAGCCAGGGCGGCCCCAACAAGACCAAGGAAGACGCGGCCGTCGAGGCGGCGTTCGCGCGTGCCGAGTCGGTGCGCCAGGCCGACGGTTCGGCGGAGCCGGGCAAGGCCTGACCCCGGCCGGTCGGGTCGGCCGGGCGGGTCCCTGCCTCCGGAGAGTCGGGCGGGGACCGCTCTCCGAGCGGCCCCTTCGAGGACGTACGACGTGTTCCGCGTCGTACGTCCTTTTTGTCACGTCAATAGGTGTTCCTTCCGGGAAATCCCACTATGGTGGCGGTGTGCCCCGTCCCTTGGGAGAGCTGGAAGACGCCGTCATGACGCGCGTCTGGCAATGGAACCGTCCTGTCACCGTCCGGGAAGTCCTGGAGGATCTCCAGCAGGAACGGTCCATCGCCTACACCACGGTCATGACCGTGCTGGACAATCTCCACCAGAAGGGCTGGGTGCGGAGGGAAGTCGTCGGCCGGGCCTATCGATATACGGCGGTCTCCACGCGCGCGGCCTACTCGGCCGCACTCATGAACGAAGCGTGGTCTCGGAGCGACAACCCGGCGGCCGCGCTCGTCGCCTTCTTCGGCATGATGTCGTCCGAGCAGCGGGAAGCGCTGAACGACGCGATCCGGATCGTCCAGCGCGACACCCCGGAAGGCCCGGGCGAAGCGCCGGAAGGCCCCGCCGGCCCGGAACCCGAAACACCGGGAAATGACTCCGGGCCGGAGCGCGGAGAACCGTCGAATGCGCCGGCGGAAGGCAATGGTCCGGACATCTCCCCGCGCACGCCCCGGCACACGGACCCGGCACCCGGCGACGGGTCTGCGCAGCCGCAGACGGAACCGCGGACGGAACCGCAGACGAAACCGCCGTCGGAACCGGGCGCGGCCACCGCGCCGGCCACCCCGGAATCCGCGAACCGGTACGCCGGACAGCCGCCACGCGCACCGTCGCCGGAACCCGCGGAAAACGCTCCCACCGGTGCCGCCCCGCCGCCCGGCACCCCGGCCCCCGACGCCGCCCCGCCGCCCGAAGCGGCCGCACCCCCGGCCGCCGCCCCACCGTCCCCCGCCCCCGCCCCGGCCGCGCCCGCCCCGCCCGCGCCGTCCCGGGAGGCGGCCGCGCCGCCCGGACCCGCGGACGCCCGCCCCGGCGGAGGCGCCGGCTCCGGCGGCCGCCCCGGGGACCGCGGCGCAGCCCGGCACCAGGGTGCCCGGCAGCGGCCCGACGCGGAGCGATAGCGTTCGCAGGCATGTCCTCCACGTCATCCGCGTCCGCCCCCACCCCCCCCACCCCGGAGCAGTCCGGGAATGCCCGCGCGAAAGCCGTCACCGTCCGCCGGGCGAGGACCGGTGACGTCGCCGCGGTCCGCCGGCTCGTCGACCCCTACGTCACGCGCGGCATCCTCCTCGACAAAGCGACCGTGACCCTTTACGAGGACATCCAGGAGTTCTGGGTCGCGGAACGCGACGAAGACGCTACCGTCGTGGGTTGCGGCGCACTCCATGTGATGTGGGAAGATCTCGCCGAAGTCCGCACTCTCGCCGTGGACCCCGACTTCAAGGGCGC
Source organism: Streptomyces sp. DH12 (assembly GCF_020873895.1). GTDB lineage: Bacteria > Actinomycetota > Actinomycetes > Streptomycetales > Streptomycetaceae > Streptomyces. The sequence continues at coordinate 11,343 of NZ_JAHWGT010000049.1, forward strand.
GGGCGTCGGCCATCAGGTGCTGGACAAGTTGCTGCACACCGCCCGCTGGCTCGGGGTGCGCCGGGTATTCTGCCTCACCTTCGAAGTGGACTTCTTCGCGAAGCACGGCTTCGTCGAGATCGGTGAGACGCCGGTCGACGGAGATGTCTACAGCGAGCTGCTGCGTTCCTATGACGAGGGTGTCGCCGAGTTCCTCGGTCTCGAACGGGTGAAGCCCAACACCTTGGGCAACAGTCGCATGCTTCTGCACCTGTGATCCTGCCCGGCGGGGCGATCCCTATGTCCGAATCGCGTATGTTTCCCGCGTTCTCGCGCTTCTGAACCTGCGCCGAGGGTTTGTGTTTTCCAGAGAAAAGCGGTTTCCTTTCCGCGTACTGCATTTTCGATGAAAGGAAATCCGGTGGCACAGAAGGTTCAGGTCCTTCTTGTCGACGACCTCGACGGCGGCGAGGCGGACGAGACGGTGACGTTCGCTCTGGACGGCAAGACCTACGAGATCGACCTCACCACCGCCAACGCGGACAAGCTCCGCACCCTGCTCGAGCCGTACACCAAGAGCGGTCGGCGTACCGGTGGCCGTACCGCCGGTGGCCGCGGCAAGGGCCGTGCGGCGGCGAACGGCAGCCAGGACACCGCGAAGATCCGCGCCTGGGCCAAGGAGAACGGCTACAACGTGAACGACCGCGGTCGTGTGCCGGCCGAGATCAAGCAGGCGTACGAGGACGCCAACCGCTGACCCGGGGCGCACCGGCGCCGGCGGCCCGCAGTCGGGCCCGGTGGCACTCCGCCGCGGCCACCGCGACGAGCCGCACCAGCCCGGAGCCGCCCGAGGACGCCGAGAACCCCGCGACCCCCGTGATCCCCGCGAGCGTGGCCTCCACCTCGCGCCCCGGCACGGGCGGCCGCAGCCAGCCGACGGCACCGGGCACCTCCCAGCCCGGTGGAGTGGGGGCGGCCATCCGGCCGCCCACCCCCCAGGCGGTCAGGTCCAGGCCCACGCCGCCCCACTCCAGCCACTCCAGGAGGCCGGGGAGCTCCTCGGCGCTCCCCGCCGCCACGAGGATCCGCGCCCGCCCACCGGCGACGGCGACGGGCCACTCCCCGTCCACGCGCCGGACCACGGCGAGCCCCGCGACGGCCGGCAGGTCCAGGACGTCGAAGCGGACCCCCGTGAGCAGCCAGGTCGGCGGCCCGGCCACCGAGGGCCAGCCGAGCCGGTCGGCGTACCAGCGGGCGACGCACGGCCCGTCCGCGGGACGTCCGTCGAGCGGTGTGCGCGGAGGAGGGACGGTGAGCGCCATGCCGGGGGAACTCCCGGCACCCCACGGAAGTTACGCACAGTGGGAAACGATCGCTGTGCGTGTCCGAGCGGGGGGCGTGCGGGCGCACCCAGCGGCGCAAGGGTGTTCGCCCGTAGCTGAGGCGGAGGGGGTGCGCCGCATGGACTGTCGGTGGTTCCGGGTAAGACATCCCTTGTGGGGAGGGGCGACACGCGGGCGCGGACGTCTCACGTTCGCCATCGGCGTACTGCCGGTGCGGGTATCTGCCTGGCCTGCGGGAACATCGTCTCGCACCATCGGGTTGGAGCATTTGTCGGCGTTCGGGTCAGGAGGCCATCGACGGGTGTCGGCAGTTGGAATGAGCGGTCCCCGCTTGCGGGACTAAGCTGCGGAAGGACAGGGAGGGGACCGACCCCTTACTGCCTGACCGCTCTGAGGAGCGATTAACGATGTTCGAGAGGTTCACCGACCGCGCGCGGCGGGTTGTCGTCCTGGCTCAGGAAGAAGCCCGGATGCTCAACCACAACTACATCGGCACCGAGCACATCCTCCTGGGCCTGATCCACGAGGGTGAGGGTGTCGCCGCTAAGGCCCTGGAGAGCCTCGGGATTTCGCTCGAGGCGGTCCGCCAGCAGGTGGAGGAGATCATCGGCCAGGGCCAGCAGGCCCCGTCCGGTCACATTCCCTTCACGCCCCGTGCCAAGAAGGTCCTGGAGCTGTCGCTCCGCGAGGCCCTCCAGCTCGGCCACAACTACATCGGCACCGAGCACATCCTGCTCGGCCTGATCCGCGAGGGCGAGGGCGTCGCCGCCCAGGTCCTCGTGAAGCTGGGCGCCGATCTCAACCGGGTGCGGCAGCAGGTCATCCAGCTGCTCTCCGGGTACTCCGGGGGCAAGGAGGCGGCCACCGCCGGCGGTCCCGCCGAGGGCACGCCCTCGACCTCCCTGGTCCTCGACCAGTTCGGCCGCAACCTCACGCAGGCCGCCCGCGAGTCCAAGCTCGACCCGGTCATCGGGCGCGAGAAGGAGATCGAGCGGGTCATGCAGGTGCTGTCCCGCCGGACCAAGAACAACCCGGTCCTCATCGGCGAGCCCGGCGTCGGCAAGACGGCGGTCGTCGAGGGCCTGGCGCAGGCCATCGTCAAGGGCGAGGTGCCCGAGACCCTCAAGGACAAGCACCTCTACACGCTGGACCTCGGCGCGCTCGTCGCCGGCTCCCGCTACCGCGGTGACTTCGAGGAGCGCCTGAAGAAGGTCCTCAAGGAGATCCGCACCCGCGGCGACATCATCCTGTTCATCGACGAGCTCCACACCCTGGTGGGTGCGGGTGCCGCCGAGGGCGCGATCGACGCCGCGAGCATCCTCAAGCCCATGCTGGCCCGCGGTGAGCTGCAGACCATCGGCGCCACCACACTCGACGAGTACCGCAAGTACCTGGAGAAGGACGCCGCGCTGGAGCGCCGCTTCCAGCCCATCCAGGTCGCCGAGCCGTCGCTGCCGCACACCATCGAGATCCTCAAGGGCCTGCGCGACCGGTACGAGGCGCACCACCGCGTCTCCATCACCGACGAGGCCCTCGTCCAGGCCGCGACGCTGGCCGACCGGTACATCTCGGACCGCTTCCTGCCGGACAAGGCGATCGACCTGATCGACGAGGCCGGCTCCCGGATGCGCATCCGCCGGATGACCGCGCCGCCGGACCTCCGCGAGTTCGACGAGAAGATCGCCACTGTCCGCCGGGACAAGGAGTCCGCGATCGACGCGCAGGACTTCGAGAAGGCCGCGTCCCTGCGCGACAAGGAGAAGCAGCTCCTCGCCGCGAAGGCGAAGCGGGAGAAGGAGTGGAAGGCCGGCGACATGGACGTCGTCGCCGAGGTCGACGGCGAGCTGATCGCCGAGGTCCTCGCGACGGCCACCGGCATCCCGGTCTTCAAGTTGACGGAGGAGGAGTCCTCCCGGCTGCTCCGCATGGAGGACGAGCTCCACAAGCGCGTCATCGGCCAGAAGGACGCCATCAAGGCCCTGTCGCAGGCCATCCGCCGTACGCGGGCCGGCCTCAAGGACCCGAAGCGCCCCGGTGGCTCGTTCATCTTCGCCGGCCCGTCCGGCGTCGGTAAGACCGAGCTGTCCAAGACGCTCGCCGAGTTCCTCTTCGGCGACGAGGACGCGATGATCTCCCTCGACATGTCGGAGTTCAGCGAGAAGCACACCGTCTCGCGGCTCTTCGGCTCCCCGCCCGGATACGTCGGGTACGAGGAGGGCGGTCAGCTCACCGAGAAGGTCCGCCGCAAGCCGTTCTCCGTGGTCCTCTTCGACGAGGTCGAGAAGGCCCACCCCGACATCTTCAACTCCCTGCTCCAGATCCTGGAGGACGGTCGCCTGACCGACTCCCAGGGCCGGGTCGTGGACTTCAAGAACACGGTCATCATCATGACGACCAACCTCGGGACCCGGGACATCTCGAAGGGCTTCAACCTGGGCTTCGCCGCCCAGGGCGACGTCAAGACGGGCTACGACCGGATGAAGGCCAAGGTCAACGAGGAGCTGAAGCAGCACTTCCGCCCCGAGTTCCTGAACCGCGTCGACGACACCGTCGTCTTCCACCAGCTCAGCCAGGAAGACATCATCCAGATCGTCGACCTGATGATCGACAAGGTGGACGAGCGTCTGAAGGACCGCGACATGGGCCTGGAGCTCAGCGGGGACGCGAAGATCCTCCTGGCGAAGAAGGGCTACGACCCGGTGCTGGGCGCCCGTCCGCTGCGCCGGACGATCCAGCGCGAGATCGAGGACATCCTGTCGGAGAAGATCCTCTTCGGCGAGCTGCGCCCCGGTCACATCGTGGTCGTCGACACCGAGGGCGAGGGTGAGGAGAAGAAGTTCACCTTCCGCGGTGAGGAGAAGTCGGCGCTGCCGGACGTTCCGCCCATCGAGGCGGCCGGCGGGCCGGGCCCGAACCTCTCCAAGGACGCGTGACACGGCGTTGACACCCGAGGCGTGACCCCCGACGTGTGACGGCGTCGCGCCGAGCGGTGAGAGGGCTGCCCCCTCGGACTGGACCTCCAGTCCGAGGGGGCAGCCCCTTTTTCACGTCCCCCTCCCGGGGCGGCCCCGGCCACGGCCGGGCCCGGTGGGTCAGCAGAGGGTGTCCGACTTCCGCCAGGCGCACTCCAGGCCCGTCGTCGCCGGCCCGGCGTGCCGTTCGGCCGCCGTGCCGGCTGCGGGGCGGGCGGCGCGGATCGCCCCGGCGGCCGTGTCGGAGGAGGCCAGCGTGACGACCACGGCGTCCTCGACGCTCTTCACCGACGACGCCAGGTGGTTGTTGAGCACGACGCCGTACACCAGACGCCGCCCGGCGGCGTCGGTGACGTACCCGGCGAGGGCAGAAGCGCCGGTCAGCGTGCCCGTCTTGGCGCGGGTGTTGAGCGCCGCGGGGGTGCCGCACATGCGGGTGCGCAGGGTGCCGCCGACGGCCCGGTCCGGCGCGCAGGCCACGGGCAGCGAGGCGTACCAGTCGGCGAACCACGGGGCGTCCTGCACGGCGAGGAGCAGCCGCGTCAGCTGGGCGGCGGGGAAGAGGTTCATCCGCGACAGACCGGAGCCGTCGACCTGGCGCAGCTGCCCGGTGTCGACGCCCTCCTTCCCCAGGTACTCCCGCACGGCGGCCAGGCCCGCCTCCCAGCTGCCGCTGCCGGACACCTCGTGGCCGATGGCCTTGGTGAGGGTCTCGGCGTGCATGTTGTTCGACAGCTTCATGAAGGGCAGCAGCAGCTCCCGCAGCGGCATCGACCGGTGCGTGGCCAGGGGCCGGGCCTTCGCCGGGGTGGGCAGGCCCAGCCGGACGGGACCTTCGACGCGTACGCCGTGGGCGGCGAGCGCGTCGGCGAAGACGGCCGTGGCGTACCCGGTCGGCTCGTCGACGGTGATCCACTCCTTGGTCGGGGCGGCCCCGACCGGGATCTCCCCGGTGATGACGAGGGTGTTCATGCCGTGGGCGCGGGTGATGGCGAGCGTGTCGGGGCGGCCGGCCGCGACGGTCGTGGCGCGGTTGTCGACGCGGACGTAGTCGGTGCGGGGGGTCAGCGTGACCGCGGGGCGCCGCCCCGCGGTGCCGGCGGCGGCCGCCTCGACGACGAGGGTGCCGGAGTCGTAGTCGGTGTCCGGGGCGAGGGTCAGCGGGGAGATCTGCGCGGAGTAGTACGACGACTCGTCGTCCGCGGCCCACGCGCGGCCCAGGCGGTGGGTGTCGAAGCGGGTGTCGTCGGCTACGAGGCGGCCGGTGACGCGCCGGACGCCCGCGGCGGCGACCCGTGCGGCGAGCCGGTCGTAGTCGGCGGCGAGGGTGGTCGGGTCGCCGGTGCCGCGCAGGTACAGGTCGCCGTGGAGCGTCCCGCGGTGGTTGCGGCCGGTGGCCAGTACCTCCGTGGTGAACCGGTGGTCGGGGCCGAGGATCGCCATGGCCGCCACGGAGGTGGGGATCTTGGTGGTGGAGGCCGGCATGAGGCGGTCCCCGGCGTCGCGCTGGTACAGCGTGGCGCCGGTGGCGGCGTCGGCGACGACGACGCCCGCGGCGGCCCCGTCGAGGCGGGGGTCGGTGAGGATCCGGTCGATGGCGCCCTTCAGCCCGGTGTCGGACGGCCCGGCGTCCGCGGGCTCCCCCGCCAGACCCTGCACGGTCCAGGTGAGGAGCGCGGCGAGGCCGAGGGCGGTACCCCGGGCGGCGAGGGACTTGCGCGTCTTCGTGGTGCGCGTCACGGGTCTCATGCGACCTGAGGATCCCGGAGGCTGGGCCCCTCAGGAAGTAGGCGGAGCCGGTTCCCCGTGACGATGCGCACAGGGCAAACCGGAGGTACTAGAGGGAATAGTGAGCCGGCGCCCGAAGTGATCTCGTGCGGGGGTGCCCCTGCCCCGGCTGCCGGGCGCGAGGGCGGGCGAGGGCGGGTCCGGCGCCGCCACCAGCCGGGGTGCGGCGCTGGCCTGGCCTTGGACATCACGGATCGATGCCCGTTTTGCCCCTGTTTTCGTGGGTCGGACCCGACCTCCGGGGCGGCGTCAAGTGTGCGCGTCACACCCCGTCCGCTACGACCGGACCTCGTAGAACGGGCGTTTGGGGCAAGCCGGGAGAAGCCGGTACCAAGGGATGACCGAAGGCCCGGTGCGCCGCTCGCACCGGGTCGGTCCTTGTCCCCGCCCCGGAGGTTCCCCTCGATGTCGCACGCCAAGCACCCCGCCCGTAACGCCGCCGTCGCCCTCGCCGCCGCCGGCATGGGAGCCGCGATGGTGTTCGGCGCCGGTGCCTCGGCCGTCGCGGCCGAGGCGCGGGCCCCGCTCGCCCTGGACACCGCCGCCGCCGTCGCGGCCCAGGCGTCCGCCCAGGCCGAGGCCGCCCACCAGGCCGCCGTCGCCAAGGCCGCGCAGGCCGCGAAGGCGCAGGCCGCCCAGGCGAAGGCCGCAGCCGCGAAGAAGGCCGCCGTCGCCAAGGCCGCGGCCGCCAAGAAGGCCGCCGCCGCGAAGGCCGTCGACTGGGTCAAGCCGGTCACCGGTTACAAGCTCACCGCCGGCTACGCGCAGGGCGGCGCCATGTGGACGAACAAGCACTCCGGCCAGGACTTCGCCGTCCCCGTCGGAACCCCCGTCAAGGCCGCCCACTCCGGCGTCGTCGTGAAGGCCGGCCCCAACGGCGGCGGCGACGGCCCGGCGTACGGCAACGCCATCGTGATCAAGCACGCGAACGGCACCTACTCGCAGTACGCGCACTTGTCGAAGATCAACGTGTCCGTCGGCGCCAAGGTGAAGACCGGCCAGCAGATCGCCCGCTCCGGCAACACCGGCAACTCCTCCGGCCCGCACCTGCACTTCGAGATCCGTACGACCGCCGACTACGGCTCCTCCGTGAACCCGGCGTCCTTCCTGCGCGCCGAGGGCGTCGTCATCTGACGCACGCGCTCCCCGGCGGGCCGGGGCGCGACCCCGGCGGGGGCCCGCGAGGGCTCAGGCCCCGTCGGGGAACTGCATCATCGGGAAGCTCCCCGTGTTGGTGGGGGCGTGCTCCGGCAGCCACAGCACCGCGACGGCGCCCCCCGTGCCGGGGGTGCTGCCCTCCGGTGCCGCGTTGCGGAAGGTGAGCCGGGCGCCCAGGACCCGGGCCTGACCCGCCGCGATCGTCAGGCCCAGGCCGTGCCCGGCGCCCGCCCGGTCGCTCGCCCCCGTACGGAACCGGCTCGGCCCCTCGCGCAGCAGCGCCTCCGGGAACCCCGGCCCGTGGTCGCGCACCCGCACGACCCGCCCCTCGACGGTGACCTCCACCGGCGGTCTGCCGTACTTCGCGGCGTTGCTCAGCAGGTTCCCGAGGATGCGTTCCAACCGGCGCGGGTCGGTGTTCACCCACGACTCGTGCACCACCCGTACCACCGCGTCCGGGTTCACCACCCGCACCCGCCGGCTGACGAATTCGCCGAGGGTGATCTCCTGGAGCTCGGCCCGCTCCGACGCGCTGTCCAGCCGGGCCACCTCCAGGACGTCCTCGACCAGTGTCCGCATCGCCCGCGCCCGGTCCCTGACCAGTTCGGTCGGGCGGCCGGGCGGCAGCAGCTCCGCCGCCGTCAGCAGCCCGGTGACGGGGGTGCGCAGCTCGTGCGCGATGTCCGCGGTCACCCGCCGCTCCGCCTCGATCCGCTCGTGCAGGGCGTCGGTGAGGGCGTCCACCGCCCGTGCCAGCTCGTCCGTCTCGTCCCGGACGACCCCGCCGATCGCGTCGCGCACCCTGACGTCCGTGTTGCCCTGCGCGACCTTCCCCGCCGCGGCCGCCGCCTTGCGCAGCCGGCGCGACAGCTGGCCGCCGATCAGCACGCCGAGCGCCGAGCCGACGAACACCACGGACACCGAGCCGACCACGAGGGCCTCGTCCAGCCGCTTCATGACGGTCGCGCTGCGGTCCGCGAACGGGGTGTGCAGCGAGAGCACGTCGCCGTTGCCGAGCGGCACGGCCGCCCACACGTCCGGCGCGCCGCTGGTGTGCTCCTGCACGTACGTGCCGCGGTGCCTGCGCTCCACGAGCCGCCGCAGCTCGCGCGGCAGGCTCGGGTCGTTCAGCTTGGTGCCGAAGCGCGGCTCCTTCGGCTTCGACGCCTCGTACACCCGCTGAGCGAACAGCAGCCGCTCCATCTGCACCTCGCGGGCGTTGTCCAGCATCGACACCCGGGCGGCGTTGTGGACGACGAGGCTCAGGGCGACCGTGATGAGGGCGCCCACGGCGGCGATCGCGATGGAGATCTTCCACCGGACACCGGTCCGCAGTGCGGGCTGCTTCATCGGGCGTCGTCCTGTTCTGTGCGGGTCCTGTGCGGGGTGCGCGGGAGGGGCGGGAGGGGCGGTACGGAGCGGAACGGGCCTGGCGCAGCGTGCCCCCGGCCCGCCGGCCCCGCCGGACCCCGTCGGACAGGGCGGGCGGGGCGGGCACGGGCGACGGGGCGGGCGGTACGCGGGCGGTCCGGCGCGTACGCGGGCTACGCCCTGAGCTTGTACCCGAAGCCGCGGACCGTCTCGATCCGGTCCTGGCCGATCTTCGTGCGCAGCCGCTGCACATGGACGTCGACGACACGGGTGTCGCCGCCCCAGCCGTAGTCCCAGACGCGTTCCAGCAGCTTGTCCCGGGACAGGACCGTGCCCGGGGCGGAGGAGAACTCCAGCAGCAGCCGCATCTCCGTCGGCGTCAGCGCGACCGGCGCGCCGCCCTTGCGGACCTCCATGCCCTCGGTGTCGACCTCCAGGTCGCCGAAGACCAGCAGCCCGCGCTCGCCCGGTCCGCCCCGGTCGCCGCCGTCGGCGCCGGCGGCACCGCCGGCGTGGCCGAAGCGCCGCAGCACGGCCCGGATCCGGGCCACCAGCACCGCCCCGTCGAACGGCTTGGTGACGTAGTCGTCGGCGCCCGCCTCCAGGCCCAGCACCACGTCGATCGAGTCGGCGCGCGCGGAGAGCATGATGACCGGCACCGTCGACTCGTCGCGGATGCGCCGGCACAGGCTGACGCCGTCCATCCCGGGCAGCATCACGTCCAGCAGCGCGATGTCCGGCTGCCGCGCGCGGAACGACTCCAGCCCCGACAGCCCGTCGGGCATGGCCGTCACGGCGAACCCGTCCCGCTCCAGCGCCAGCTGTGTGGCCTCCCGGATGACGTCGTCGTCCTCGACGAACAGCACACGCGTCTCTGCCATACCCCGTCCTCCCGCGCCCTCGGTCACTCGTCCGGGCCGGTCGGCGCGGGACCGCTGATGTCCCCGCCCTCGACGGCCTTGCTGTACTCGTTGCGCACCACGTAGTGCTCCGTGAACCTGTCCGACGACCACCGGTAGGTGACCACTTCCTCGCCGGACGGGTACGCGATCGGGTCGCCCTTCGCGTACGTCTGCTTGGTGACGACGAGGTCGCCGCGGTCGATCGCCGAGTACACGGCGGGCTCCTCCAGCGCGAACACGTTCTCGAACGTCTGCTCCCGCTTCCGGTACACATACGTTCCTACGCCGACCGCGTCCCCGCACGTCAGCACGTTGACGACGACGTCGGCCGCGCTGGTTCCGGTGAGGTTGCCGTACGAGGTGTCGACCGGGTACGCGTCCGGGCCGCAGGGGCGGAGGTCCTTCTTCACCCGGTCGCTGACCTTGGGGTCGTTCTTCAGCAGCTCCACCACGTCGACCCGCTCGAAGGGCGAGGACGCGGAGGGGGTGGGGGCCGCCGCGCCCGACGGCCCGCCCTGCTCCGTGGGGGCCGCCCCCTCGTCGCGGGTGCCGGTGCCGCCGGTGGAGCAGCCGGCGGCGAGGAGTCCGAGCAGACCGACGGCGGCGAGGCCGGCCATCGCCGCCGACCCCGCCGCCCGTCCGTTCCCGGCCCCGGCCGCCGCTCCGGCCCCGGCCGCCGTGCCCTTGCCGCTCCCGGCCGCCGCTCCGGCCGCCGTCCCGGTTCCGACCCCGGCCGTCGCCGGGCCCGGATCCGTACCGGGGGCGGCGGCGCCTGCCGTGCCGCCGTTCAAGCCTCTGCCGCTCAGGCCGCGCACCGCTCCCGCTCCCGTCCCTGGCCCCGCCCGTCCCCTCGCACCCCGCTCCGGGCGCGCCGGTCGAGGGCGCGGGCGTCGATGTCCCGACTCTCCAGCTCCTGGCGGAGCCGGGCGAGCGCGCGGTGCAGTGTGCTCTTCACCGTACCGGTCGACATGCCGAGCGCGGCGGCGGTCTCCTCGGTGCTCATCTGCTCCCAGTGGCGCAGGACGACGACGCTGCGCTGCTTGGGCGCCAGCACCTTCAGCACGTCCATGAGGAGGGCGCGGTCGGCGTGCTGCTCGGTCGCGTCGTCCACGGACGCGTCGGGGAGCTGCTCGGTGGGCACCTCCTCCAGCTTGCGGGCGCGCCACCACTCGGTCCGGGTGTTGATCATGACGCGGCGCAGGTAGGCGTCGGCGAGGGACTTGTCGGCTATGCCGTCCCAGCGGCCGTACGTGCGGGCCAGCGCCGTCTGCAGCAGGTCCTGGGCGTCGACCGGGTCGGGCACCAGTCGCCTGGCGCTGCGCAGCAGGGCGTCCTGCCGTGTGCGGACGTACTCCTCGAATCCGAGCACCTCGCCGTGCGACATCCCGAACCGCCTCCGTTTCCCCGTGACAAGCCGTGGTCCCGCAGCGCCGCCGGCCACTCCGGCCGGCTTCCCCGCGCTGACACCACGAGAAGTTACGGAGCGCTTGTCACGGCACTGTCCGATCCACCCTGCGGCGGGCGCACGGCTGTCCATCGGTTGTGTAACAGCGGCGGTGTGACAGCGCTGCGTGAGGACGGGGACGCGCAGCGGTACGGCCGGGGCGGCCCCGACCGGGTGCGGGAGGGCGTACCCGGCCGGGGCCGCCGGAAGGGCGGGACGGGGCGCGCGGGCCCGGGCCGGAGGGCAGCCGGGCCCTCGGGCGTCAGGCCGAGGGGAGGCGGTAGCGCCCGCCGTCCAGGGGTTCGACGAGGCCGTCCGCGACCAGGCCGTCCAGGGCGCGGGCCCGCTGCGCGGGCTCGTGCCAGACCGCGTCCAGCGCGGCCTGCGGGACGGGGCCGTGCGCCTCGCGCAGCACGGCGAGGAGCTTGCCGCGCACCTGCCGGTCGGTGCCGGCGTACGTCTGGCCTCGGCGCGCGGGGCCCTCGTGGGCGGGCTTCCCGGCGAGCCGCCAGGCGCACTCGCGGGCGATCGGGCAGCGCCCGCAGTCCTCGTTGCGGGCCGTGCAGACCAGCGCGCCGAGCTCCATCGACGCCGCCGCCCAACGGGCCGCGCGGGCGTCGTCCTCCGGCAGCAGGGCCCGCGCGAGGCGGCGCTCGGCGGCGGTCGTGGCGTTCGGCGGGTACTGGACGCCCGTGACGGCGCGGGCGATGACGCGCCGGACGTTGGTGTCCAGGACGGCGTGGCGCCGGCCGTACGCGAACGAGGCCACCGCCGCCGCCGTGTACTCCCCGATGCCGGGCAGGGCGAGCAGCTGGGCATGGTCGCTCGGCACGTCACCGCCGTGCCGTTCCGTTATGGCGACGGCCGCGCCGTGCAGCCGCAGGGCCCGGCGCGGGTAGCCGAGCCGTCCCCAGGCGCGGACGGCCTCGCCGGGCGCCTCGGCCGCCAGGGCGGCCGGGCGGGGCCAGCGGGCCAGCCACTGCTCGTACACCGGCAGGACCCGGCTGACCGGGGTCTGCTGGAGCATGAACTCGCTGACCATCACCCCCCACGCGCCCGCTTCGGGGCGCCGCCAGGGCAGGTCGCGGGCGTGCTGGTCGAACCACGCGAGGACGGGGGAGTGGAGTCGGTCCGGTGAGAGGGCGGGGGCCGCTTCGGGAGTCTCGATCGCAGTCATGGCACGACGATCCTGACACGTTCCGCCGCCGTTTCCCGCGTTACCCCGGACCACGGCCCGGACGCGGCGCCGCCCGACACCCGGGAGACCGGCGGGCGCCCGGGGGGCCGGCGGGCGCCCGGGGGGCCGGCGGGCGCCCCGGGCCGGTCCGCCCCGGCTGATCAGGCGCACGCGGCGGTGCGGCCTGCCTCCGGCGGTGCCGGCTCGCTCGGGAGACGCGCCCGGTGACCCCGCCACGCCCGGTGCACCGCGTCTCAGGAGACGCGCCGGTGCGCCGCCTCGCGTCGTCCGCGCCGGCCCCGCTGCTGCGGCACCACGGGCCGGCCGCCGGCGTCGACGTGCGGGTCGCCCCCGTATCCGCCGTGGTCGGTACGGGAACGCTCCGCGCCCGCCAGGGCGCCGGGGGCGGGGCCGGGGCCGGCGAGCCACCGCGCCGCCGACGACCCGCTCGTCCGCATCGTGCCCACCAGCCGCGAGGTCGGGCCCGTCAGCACCCGCACGAACACCAGCACGGCCAGCGCGCCCACGACGAGGCCCGCCGCCACGTCGTGCGGGTAGTGCACGCCGACGAAGACCCGCGAGAACGCCATCAGCACGGCCAAGGGCACCGTCAGCCACGCGATCCGGCGCCACGCCAGCACGAGCGCCATCGCGGAGGCGCCCGCGATGGCGGAGTGGTTGCTCGGGAACGACCAGTCCCCGTACGGAGGACATTCGGCGATCGACGCGACGGCGCCCGCCACGGCCCGGCAGGGCCTCTCCTCGTCAACCAGCGACTTGAGGGTCTCGCTGACGACGTAGCCGAAGGCGGTGGCGACCGGGGCGAGCGCGGCGACCGCCACGGCCCGCGGGTCGCCGGGGCGCACCCGCCACCAGGCGACGACGAACAGCACACCGAAGACCAGCAGTCCGGCGTCGGTGCCGATCTCGAAGAAGACCTGCACCCAGTGCGGGGTGTCCTGGGCGAAGTCGGTGACGGAGCGATAGAGGTCCTGACTCATGAGGAGCGACGGTACCCGGCCGCCGGAACCGCTCGTTCGGCGCCTTCCACCCGGCGGGCGGCCGCCGATCGCGGTCAACGCCCCCACGGAGATGTGATCATCGGCAGAATTTGGCGCAGGAGCGGCGGGTGGGGCGGGAGTTGGCGTCGATCTCTCGTACAGTTTTCGCGTGGGATCTCTGCGCAATCCGGTCGGGCCGCTTCCCTCCTCCATCTACTGGCGGCGGAGGGCGGTCCTCGCGGGCGTGGTCGCCCTGCTCGCCGTGCTCGTCGCCTGGTTCGTCAGCTCCGGGGACGGCGACGGCGGGAAGGGCGGCGACGGTGCCAACGGCGCCTCGCCCGCCCCGTCGATCACCCCGGGGCCCTCGCCGTCGGGCCCCGCGATCAGCGCGGCGCCGGGCGGCCGCGACGAGACGGGCGGTACCGGCGGCTCCGGCGGTACGGGCGGGAGCGGCGGTACGGCCGGCTCCGGCGGCGCTGCGGGCGCGGGCGGTTCCGGCGGTACGGGCTCCGGCTCGGGCGGCACGGGCGCCGGTGGCGCGGGTTCCGGTGGCGCGGGTTCCGGTGGCGCGGCGGGCGCGGCGGGCGGGCAGGGCGGCGCCACGGGCTCCGCCCAGCAGGTACCGGCGAACTCCCCGCTGCCGCACTGCGCCCCGGGCTCCCTCCAGCTCACCCTCAGCAGCACGAAGGTCTCCTACGCCCCCGACGAGAAGCCCCGGTTCCGGCTGACCGCGCGCAACACCTCCGCGACCGGCTGCAAGACCGACCTGGGCCCCGCGACGGCCGTCCTGACCATCAGCGACGGCAAGGACCAGGAGATCTGGTCGTCCGACGACTGCCTCCGGGGCGACGGCCGCACATACGTCTCCGTCCCCGCGGGCGGCACCGCCACCTACACCGTCGAGTGGGACCGCCGCCACAGCGCGCCCGGCTGCGGCACCCCCTCCACCCGGGTCGCGGGACCCGGCACCTACCTCGCGGAGGCGACCGTGCCGGGCGTGAAGGGCGTGCTGCGCTCGTCCATCACGCTGGCGAAGGACTGACGGTCGCGGGCGCGACGACCGCGGGCGGGTGACGCCGCGTCAGACATACCGCTCCAGGATCGACGACTCGGCCAGCCGCGACAGGCCCTCCCGCACGCTGCGGGCGCGCGCCTCGCCGACGCCGTCGACCGTCTGGAGGTCGTCGACGCTCGCGGCGAGCAGCTTCTGCAGTCCGCCGAAGTGCTCCACCAGCCGCTCGATGATCGCCCCGGGCAGGCGCGGCACCTTCGCGAGGAGCCGGTAGCCGCGCGGCGACACGGCCGAGTCGAGGGTCTCCGGCGAGCCGCTGTAGCCGAGGGCGCGGGCCACGGTGGGCAGCTCCAGCAGCTCGGCGTGGGACAGCGCGTCCAGCTCGGTGAGCGCCTCGGCGACCGTGCGGGACCGCTTCGCGGTCGGCTCGGGGACGTAGTCCCGCACCACGAGCTCCCGCTCCGGCTCGACGCCCGCGATCAGCTCGTCCAGCTGGAGGGCGAGGAGGCGGCCGTCGGTGCCGAGCTCGACCACGTACTCGGCGATCTCGGTGGCGATCCGGCGGACCATCTCCAGCCGCTGCGCCACGGCGGTGACGTCCCGGACGGTCACCAGGTCCTCGATCTCCAGCGCGGAGAGCGTGCCGGCGACCTCGTCCAGGCGGAGCTTGTACCGCTCCAGCGTGGCGAGGGCCTGGTTGGCGCGGGAGAGGATCGCCGCGGACTCCTCCAGGACGCGCCGCTCGCCGTCCACGTACAGGGCGATCAGCCGCATCGACTGCGACACGGAGATCACGGGGAACCCGCACTGCTTCGACACCCGGTCCGCGGTGCGGTGCCGGGTGCCGGTCTCCTCGGTGGGGATCGAGGCGTCCGGCACCAGCTGGACGCCCGCGCGCAGGATCTTGGTGCTGTCCTTGTCGAGGATGAGCGCGCCGTCGAGCTTGCACAGCTCGCGCAGGCGGGTGGCGGTGAACTCCACGTCCAGCACGAAGCCGCCGGTGCACATCGACTCGACGGTCTTGTCCATGCCGAGGACGATCAGACCGCCCGTGTTGCCGCGGAGGATGCGCTCCAGTCCGTCCCTCAACGCCGTGCCGGGGGCGACCGCGCTGAGCGACGCGCGCATGAGCGCTTCGTTGCCGGAGCCTCCGCCCGACTTTCCGGGTGCTGCCCGGTCGTTGGCTGCCACTGCACTCCTCCGGCTCGTACGGGTGGGCGAGACCAGGCCAAAGTCTAGCGACCCCCACCGCACCGGGGGCTTCGCCCGCGAATCAGCCCGGGGCGACGGGCCCGCGGACCCACCCCCGGCGGCCTCCGCCGGCGCCCGGCGCCCGGCCGGCGACGCACCCGCGGCGGCCTCCGCCGGCGCCTCGCGACCGGCCTGCGGCGCACCCGCCGGCCGCCTCCGCGTCCCCGGGTCAGTCGGCGCCGGGCGTGCCACCGGCGGGCGCGGCGGCGCGGCGGCGGCGGGGCAGGACGCTCAGCGCCTCACCCATGTCGGCCACCTCCAGCACCCGCATCCCCGCGGGCACCTTCCCCGGGTCGGACGGCACGAGGGCGTGGGTGAAGCCCAGCCGGTGGGCCTCGGCGAGCCGCCGCTGCACGCCCGTCACCCGCCGCACCTCGCCGGCGAGGCCGACCTCGCCGATCGCCACGAGGTTCTTCGGCAGCGGCGTGTCGCTCGCCGCGGACGCCAGCGCCAGCGCGATGGCGAGGTCCGCGGCGGGCTCGGAGAGCCGCACCCCGCCGACCGTCGCGCTGTAGATGTCCCGCTTGCCCAGCGCGCTGATCCGCCCGCGCTGCTCCAGCACCGCCAGCATCATCGACACGCGGGAGGTCTCCAGTCCCGACGTCGTCCGCCGGGGCGAGGGGATCTGCGAGTCGACGGTCAGCGCCTGCACCTCGGCGACGAGCGGACGCCGCCCCTCCAGCGTCACCGTCAGGCAGGTGCCGGGCACGGGCTCGGCGCGGCGGGTGAGGAACAGCCCGCTGGGGTCGGCCAGGCCCGTGATGCCCTCGTCGTGCAGTTCGAAGCAGCCGACCTCGTCCGTCGCCCCGTACCGGTTCTTCACGCCCCGCACCAGCCGCAGCCGCGCGTGCCGGTCGCCCTCGAACTGGAGCACCACGTCCACCAGGTGCTCCAGCAGCCGCGGCCCCGCGATGGCGCCGTCCTTCGTGACGTGCCCGACCAGCAGGGTCGCCATGCCCCGCTCCTTGGACGCCCGGATCAGCGCCCCGGCGACCTCGCGGACCTGGGCCATGCCGCCCGGCGCCCCGTCGATCTCCGGCGACGCCACCGTCTGCACCGAGTCCAGCACCAGCAGGGACGGCTTCACCGCGTCCAGGTGCCCCAGCACCGCCGACAGGTCCGTCTCGGCGGCCAGGTACAGGTGGTCGTGGAGCGCGCCGATCCGGTCGGCCCGCAGCCGCACCTGGCTCGCCGACTCCTCGCCCGTCACGTAGAGGGTGGGGTGCGCGGCGCTCGCGGCCTTCGCCGCCACGTCCAGCAGCAGGGTCGACTTGCCGACGCCGGGCTCGCCCGCGAGCAGCACCACCGCGCCCGGCACCAGCCCCCCGCCGAGCACCCGGTCCAGCTCGTCGACGCCGGTCGCGCGCGCCTCCGCCTGCCGGCCGTCGACCTGGCCGATGGGCAGCGCGGCCGCCGACACCCGCCCGGCGGCCGTCGTGCGCACGGCGGGCGCGCCGTACTCCTCCACCGTCCCCCACGCCTGGCACTCGGGGCAGCGGCCGAGCCATTTGGCCGTCGTCCATCCGCATTCGGTGCAGCGGTAGGACGGCCGGTCCTTGGTGGATTTCGTACGGGCAGCCATGCGCCACACCGTAGCGGCCGCCACTGACAGGTCCGCCCGCACCGGCGCGCCCCGGAGGGCGCCCGCGCTAGGGGCGTCACGCGCCATTGGCAAATCCCACTGTCCTCTTTCGAGGGATACGTTCACCCGTAAGGCTTAAAACCGTCGGAGGGGCACCGAGAGTGTGCCTGAGGCCGCCTACGGTCGCCGGGTGATGAGCAGCAGGTTGGAGCCCCCCACGTACACCACCGGCGCACACCGGGTGGAGCGCCGTGCGCCCCGGAGCGGCGCGGGCACCCTCACGCAGCGCCCGCCCGCGCGGTACGAGCCGCATGTCGACGGACTGTTCACCTACTGCCTCTCCGTCCTGTGCGACCACGACGCGGCGACGTCCGTGCTCGGCGAGGTGCTGGCCGTCGCCGAGCGCCAGCACGGGCGCGGTCCCGCCGACGAGTCGCGCCGCCCCGCCTGGCTGTACGCGCTCGCCCGCTGGGCCTGCCTGCGCGAGCTGACCGAGCAGCGGCGCAGGCGCCAGGGCGCCCACTCGGCTCGGCGGCCGGGCGCGGAGGCCCCGCGCGTGTCCGAGGAGACCGCCGAGCGGCGCCGCCGCGAGCTGGCCACGCTCGCCTGGCCGGAGGCCGCCGGGACCTCGCCGGAGCAGCGGGAGGCCCTGGAGCTGGCCGTGCGCCACCGCCTCGACGCCCCGGAGGTGGCCGCCGTGCTCGGCATGGCCCCGCAGGCCGCCCGGGAGCTGCTGTCGGCCGCGGCGTGCGAGGTGGAGCGGACCCGCGCGGCGCTCGCCGTGGTGGAGACCGGCACGTGCTCGGCGGTGGCCCGGCTCACCGGCGACCACCAGGTCCTGCTGTCGGCGGCCCTGCGCCGGGAGCTCGTGCGGCACGTCGACGACTGCCCGGTGTGCCGCCGCGCCGCCGAGCGGGCGGAGGCGGCGGGCCCGTGGCCGGGCTCCACGGTCACGCCCGCGACGCTCCCCCTCGTGCCGGCGCCGCGCGCGGCGGTGTGCGCGGCGATGCTGAGCGCCCGGCGCACCCGCTCCGCCGGCCCCCGCTTCGGGCGCGACGGCTTCCCCCTCGACCCCAAGGACCACGCGGCGCGCCGGGACCGCATGCGGGCCCGAGCGGTGACCACCACGGTCGTCGCCACGGTCATCGCGGCGCCCGTCCTCGCCCTGTGGGCCGCCTACCGGGGCGACACGGCCCTCGGCGACGGGCGCGACGACCCGGCGGTCAGCGCCGCCGACGGGACCGGCGCCCAGCCCGCGGGGAGCGGCCACTACGAGAACACCGGCAACGCGCGCACCGGCGGCGCGGACCCCCGCTTCCGCGGCCCGAGCCAGGGGCCGGACGTCTCCGTGGAGGTCATCAGCCCCGGTACGGCCGCGTCCCCGTCCGCCCCGGGCGGGCACGGTCCCGGCCGCGTCACGGTCGCCGCGCAGCCGTACGGCGACACGACGATGCTCACCCTCACCGCGTCGGGCGGCGGTCCCGTCGCGTGGTCCCTGTGGAGCGACGCGCCCTGGCTGTACGCGAGCCGTACCTCGGGCACGCTGGAGCCGGGCCGCTCGGAGCGGGTGTTCGTCTCCGTCGACCGGGCCCGCGAACCGCAGGGGCCGTGGAGCGCGCGCGTGGGTGTGAACCCCTCGGGCGCCGTCGTCGGCATCGACGGGCACGGGCCGAAACGCCCGCCGTCCCCGACCGCGAGACCGCGCCCCTCGGCGCCGTCGACGCCCCGGCCCTCGCAGCCGTCCACGCCGTCGCCCAGCGGCCCGCCCCCGTCGACGACCGAACCGCCTGCGACCGAGCCGCCCCCGGCGACGGAACCGCCCCCGTCCACGGACCCGCCGCCCGCCTCGGAGCCCCCCGCCTCCGACGACCCGGGCTCCGCCTCCCCGGGCGGGGAGTCCGGGCAGGACTGACCGGGAGGCACGGCGAGGACCGGGGGTTCAGAGGCGGACGGCGGCCTCCGACGGGCACACGGCCGCCCGGCGCCCTGTCACGGCCGCCGCACCGGATGCGGCAGGTCCACCGGACGGGGCGTCGGACGAGACGCCGACGCCGGGTCCCCCGCCCCCGCCCCCGCGGGGACCGGGTCCGCCGGGTGGGGCGCCACCAGCGGCGCCGCGGACGCCAGCCGCGCCTCGCACAGCTCCACCAGCACGTCGTACGCCGCCTTGCCCATCAGCTCCGTCAGCTCCGGGCGGTACGTCACGTACACCGGGTCGCCCGCGCCGTGCGCCGACGTCGCCGACGTGCACCACCAGTGCAGGTCGTGACCGCCCGGGCCCCAGCCCCGGCGGTCGTACTCGCCGATCGACACCTGGAGGACCTTCGTGTCGTCCGGGCGCTCGATCCAGTCGTACGTGCGCCGCACCGGCAGCTGCCAGCACACGTCCGGCTTCGTCTCCAGCGGCTCGCGCCCCTCCCGCAGGGCCAGGATGTGCAGCGCGCACCCGGCGCCGCCGGCGAAACCGGGCCGGTTCTGGAAGACGCAGGAGCCCTCCCAGCGCCGCGTCTGGCGCTCGCCGTCCTCGTCGAGCTGCACCCAGCCCGACCCCGTGCCCACGTCGTGGAACTGCCACAGCTCGGGCGTCAGCCGCCCCACGTGCTCCGCGACCCGCCGCTCGTCGTCCTCGTCCGAGAAGTGCGCGCCCAGCGTGCAGCACCCGTCGTCGGCCCGGCCCTCCCGGATGCCCTGGCAGCCGCTGCCGAACACGCACGTCCAGCGCGACGTCAGCCACGTCAGGTCGCAGCGGAAGACCTGGTCCTCGTCCGCCGGGTCGGGGAACTCCACCCACGCGCGCGGGAAGTCCAGGCCCTTCTCGTCCTCGTACGGGACGCCCGCCGCGGCGGCCCCGCGGGCGTCTCGCTTCTTGCCGGGTCCGGTTTCGCCCGGCTTGGCCTTCTTCGTCTTTGGCACCCCTCCAGCGTAGGCGCAGCGCGGGACGGGGGAGCAGTAGCGTTCGGGCATGAGACTCGGAGTCCTCGACGTCGGTTCGAACACGGTGCACCTGCTGGTCATGGACGCCCACCCGGGCGCCCGGCCGCGGCCCGCGCACTCGCACAAGGTCGAACTGCGCCTCGCCGAACTGCTCGACCCGGACGGCGCGGTCGGCGACCGCGGCGTCGACCGGCTCGTCGAGGTCGTCGGCGACGCCGTGCACACCGCGGAGGAGAAGGGGTGCGAGGAGGTCCTCCCCTTCGCCACCTCCGCGATCCGCGACGCGCCCGACGCCGACGCCGTCCTCGCGCGGGTGCGCGCCGAGACCGGCGTCACCCTCCAGGTCCTCACCGGCGAGGAGGAGGCGCGGCTCACCTTCCTCGCCGCCCGCCGCTGGTTCGGCTGGTCCGCCGGCACGCTGCTCCTCCTCGACATCGGCGGCGGCTCGCTGGAGATCGCGTACGGGATGGACGAGGAGCCCGACGCGGCCGTCTCGCTCCCGCTGGGCGCCGGGCGGCTCACCGCCGGCTGGCTGCCCGGCGACCCGCCGGACCCGGCCGACGTGAAGGCGCTGCGCCGGCACGTACGGGCGCGGATAGCCCGGACGGTCGGCGAGTTCGCCCGGCTGGGTCGGCCGGACCACGTCGTCGCCACGTCCAAGACCTTCAAGCAGCTCGCCCGGATCGCCGGCGCCGCGGGCTCCGGGGAGGGGCTGCAGGTGCAGCGCGTGCTGAGCCGTACGTCACTGGAGACGTGGGTGCCGAAGCTCGCCGCGATGACCACCGAGCAGCGCCGCGGCCTGCCCGGCGTCTCCGAGGGGCGGGCCGCGCAGCTGCTGGCGGGGGCGCTGGTCGCGGAGGCCGCGATGGACCTGTTCGCCGTCGACGAGCTGGAGATCTGCCCCTGGGCGCTGCGCGAGGGCGTCATCCTGCGCCGCCTCGACCACCTCCCCGGGTGACGGGAGGGGACCGTACGCTGTCCTTCGTGGGAGATCCGGCATACGTGGTGCAGCAGGCGGAGCGGGCGGTGGCGCGCCCGCCCCTGGCGAAGGTGGCCCTGTCGACGGCGTCGGTCTACCCGGAGTCGACGGCCACGGCCTTCGAGGTCGCCGCCCGCCTCGGGTACGACGGCGTCGAGGTCATGGTGTGGACGGACCCCGTCAGCCAGGACCTCCAGGCGCTGCGCCGGCTCTCCGACTACCACCAGGTGCCCGTCCTCGCCGTGCACGCCCCCTGCCTGCTGATCACCCAGCGCGTCTGGTCGACCGACCCGTGGACCAAGCTCCAGCGGGCCCGCGCGGCGGCCGAGGAGCTCGGCGCGTCGACGGTCGTCGTCCACCCGCCGTTCCGCTGGCAGCGCCAGTACGCCCGCGACTTCGTCGAGGGGATCTGGCGGATGGCGAACGAGACGGACGTCCGCTTCGCCGTCGAGAACATGTACCCCTGGCGCTACCGCGACCGCGAGATGCTCGCCTACGCGCCGGAGTGGGACGTCACGAAGGACGACTACCGCCACTACACCGTCGACCTCTCCCACACGGCGACCGCCCGCACCGACGCGATGGCGATGGTGTCCCGGATGGGCGACCGGCTCGGCCATGTCCACCTCGCCGACGGGCGCGGCTCGGCGAAGGACGAGCACCTCGTGCCGGGGCGCGGCACGCAGCCGTGCGCCGAGCTGCTGGAGCACCTGGCCCGCACCCGCTTCGACGGGCACGTCGTCATCGAGGTCAACACCCGGCGCGCGATGTCCGCCGCCGAACGCGAGGCCGACCTCGCCGAGGCGCTGGCCTTCACCCGGCTGCACCTGGCGTCGGCGGCCCGCATCCCGTGACCGGTCGGCGGCGCCCGGCACGGGCGTGAGCGGTCGGCGCCCGGCCGGCGTGAGGGGTCGGCACTCCCGTTCGTGACCGGTCGGCCCCCGGCCCGGGTCTGACCGGTCGGTGGCCCCCGACCCGGGCGTGAGCGGTCGGCGCCCCCCAGGCCCGGGTGTGACCGACAGGCGACCCTTCCGTCCCGGTATGCGGACGGCCTGTCCAGATCTTGGAGCAGCGGCGTACGCTCGAAGGAGCCAGATCTCTCTGCTGAGGAGCGAGCGACGATGCCCGAACTGAGGTCCCGCACTGTCACCCACGGCCGCAACATGGCGGGCGCCCGCGCCCTGATGCGGGCCTCCGGTGTACCGGGCGAGGACATCGGGCGCAAGCCCATCGTCGCGGTCGCCAACTCCTTCACGGAATTCGTCCCCGGCCACACCCACCTCCAGCCGGTCGGCCGGATCGTCAGCGAGGCGATCAGGGCGGCCGGGGCGATCCCGCGCGAGTTCAACACCATCGCCGTCGACGACGGCATCGCGATGGGCCACGGCGGCATGCTGTACTCGCTGCCCTCCCGCGACCTGATCGCCGACTCCGTCGAATACATGGTCGAGGCGCACTGCGCCGACGCGCTGATCTGCATCTCCAACTGCGACAAGATCACCCCGGGCATGCTCATGGCCGCCCTGCGCCTGAACATCCCGGCGGTCTTCGTCTCCGGCGGCCCCATGGAGTCCGGCCGGGCCACCCTGGTGGACGGCACCGTCCGCACGCTCGACCTGGTCGACGCGATCTCCGACGCGGTGAACGACAAGATCTCGGACGAGGACATCCTCCGCATCGAGGAGAACGCCTGCCCGACCTGCGGCTCCTGCTCCGGCATGTTCACGGCCAACTCGATGAACTGCCTGACCGAGGCGATCGGCCTGTCCCTCCCGGGCAACGGCTCGGTCCTCGCCACGCACACGGCCCGCCGCGCCCTGTACGAGGACGCCGGCCGCACGGTCGTCGAGCTGACGAAGCGCTACTACGAGCAGGACGACGCCTCCGTCCTGCCCCGCAACGTCGCCACGTTCGCCGCCTTCGAGAACGCCATGGCGCTGGACATCGCCATGGGCGGCTCCACGAACACGATCCTGCACCTGCTGGCCGCGGCCGAGGAGGGGGGCGTCCCCTTCGGACTGGAGGAGATCGACGCCGTCTCGCGCCGCGTGCCGTGCCTGGCGAAGGTCGCCCCGAACGTCGCGAAGGACCGCACGTACTACATGGAGGACGTGCACCGCGCCGGCGGCATCCCCGCCCTGCTGGGCGAGCTGCACCGGGCCGGCCTGCTGAACGAGGACGTCCACGCCGTGCACAGCCCCTCCCTCGCGGACTGGCTGAAGACGTGGGACGTGCGCGGCGGCTCCCCGTCCGCCGACGCGGTCGAGCTGTGGCACGCGGCGCCCGGCTGCCGCCGCTCGGCGGAGGCGTTCTCCCAGTCGGAGCGGTGGGAGGCACTGGACGACGACGCGGAGAACGGCTGCATCCGCTCCGCCGAGCACGCCTACTCCAAGGACGGCGGCCTCGCGGTCCTGCGGGGCAACCTCGCGGTGGACGGCTGCGTCGTGAAGACGGCCGGCGTCGACGAGTCGATCTGGACCTTCGAGGGCCCGGCGGTCGTCTGCGAGTCGCAGGAGGAGGCCGTCGAGAAGATCCTCAACAAGCAGGTCCGCGACGGCGACGTCGTCGTCATCCGCTACGAGGGCCCCAAGGGCGGCCCGGGCATGCAGGAGATGCTGTACCCGACGTCGTTCCTCAAGGGCCGCGGCCTCGGCAAGACGTGCGCGCTGATCACCGACGGCCGGTTCTCCGGCGGCACCTCCGGCCTGTCCATCGGCCACGCCTCGCCCGAGGCGGCGTCCGGCGGCACGATCGCCCTCGTCGAGGACGGCGACCGCATCCGCATCGACATCCCCGGCCGGGCGATCGAGCTGCTCGTCGACGACGCGACCCTGGCCGTCCGCCGGGAGGCGCTGGGCGGGGCGTACGCGCCGAAGAACCGCACACGCAAGGTGTCGGCGGCGCTGCGCGCGTACGCGGCGATGGCGACCAGCGCCGACCGCGGCGCCGTCCGGGACGTGAGCAAGCTCGGCTGACGCGAGGCCGCGCCCGCCCGGCTCCGGCCGCCGCCCCGCCCACCCGGCGGGACGGCGGCCGCGGCGTTTCCCGGCCGCTCGCCCCCCGGCGGTGGGCGGGGCGGCGCCCGGCGGCCGGCCCCGGCGCGGGGCGGCGCGTTCACCACCCGGCCGGGTCGACCGCGAACACCGCCCCGTCCGGGGCCCCCGCGACCACCTTTCCGTCCACCACGACCGGCGCGGGCAGTAAGGGCACGAACGCCCGCCCGCCGCCCGCCATCCGCGGCGCGGTCTGCCCCACCACCGCCCGCCGCCCGGCGTCCACCGCCAGCAGCCGCCCGTCCCCGGCCATCAGCAGGACCCGCCCGTCCGCGACGACCGGCCGCGACACCCGGGCCGCGCCGGTCTCCAACCGCCACTGCTCCCGCCCGACGGCCAGGTCGACCGCCGTGAGCGACCCGCCCGAGCCGACGACGTACACGGCGTCGCCGTCCGCCACGGCCTGCGCCTGGTCGACGGGGCCGCCGAGGGCCACCCGCGTCACCACCCGCCGCCCCGCCCGGCCCCCGGCCCCGGCAGCGGGGTCCGTACCGGCGTCGGCGGTCAGCCGCACCACCGCGTCGGTGTACAGGTCGGCGTCGGCGGACAGGAGCACCAACCCCCGCTCCGTCGCCTGGACAGGCGTCAGCGAACCCCGCACCCGCTCCCGCCACAGCACGCGTCCGTCGACCGGGTCGACGGCCGTGACCAGCGTGGTCGCCCCGTCGGCCGCGACCGCGGCGGCGAACAGCGGCCCGCGCGGACCGCCCACCCACTGCGCCCCGCGCGCCGCCGGCCGCCCCGCCCACCGCTCGGCGCCCGTCGCGGCGTCCAGCGCCCGCACCCGCCCGTCCGGGAGGACGGCCAGCACCATGTCGGCACCCGGTACGACCTGGGCGTACGCGCCGAGCGCGGCCTGCCACCGCACGGCGCCGGTCGCGGGGTCCAGCGCCTCCAGGCGGGCGCCGCCCTCCGCGCCGCCCTCCGCGTCCGCCCCCACCACGAGCACCACCCCGCCGACGGGCAGCACGGCGGCCCCCTCGCCCCGCCCCGACGCGGCGGCACCACCGACCGCCGGCACCGACCAGGCGCGCGCCCCGTCGGCCACGGCCAGGCGGGCGGCCTTCACCCCGGGCGCGGCGCAGTACAGCGCCCCCCGCGCACCGGCGCACACCGGCGGCCGCGCGCCCCCGCCCGCCTCACCCAGCGCGACGGCCCAGGGCCGGAACCCCGCCGCGACGGCGACGGGCCCGCCGTCGCGCGCGCCGCCCCGGTCGCCGAAGCCCCGCACGGCGAGGACCGCGCCGGCGACGGCGGCCGCGAGCGCCACCGCGGCGGCCCCCCACACCAGACGGCGCCGCGGCAGGGCACTCCCGCGCACGCCCTCCCGGCCGGGGTCGGGGCCCGCTCCCGCGCGGCCCTCCCGACCGCCACCGTCCGGTACGGCCGCGCCGCCCACCGGCCCGCGCGGCGCCGGCACCCGAGCCTCCCCGGACGTACCGCCGCCCACCCCGGATGTACCGCCGCCCACGCGGGACGCGCAGCCGTCCGCCGCGCGCCCGTCGCCGCCCGCCCCGGAGGCGCCGCCGGCCACCGGCCGCCGCGACCCGCCCCCCGGGACCCGCAGCGCGCCCATCACCTCCTCCGGCGCGGGCCGCTCGGCGGGGTCCTTCGCCAGGCAGCGCACCAGCAGCGGTGCCAACTCCTCCGGCACGCCCGCGAGATCCGGCTCGTTGTGCACGACCTGGTACGCCACCACGTACGGGCTGTCGGAGTCGAACGGCCCCCGCCCGGTCGCCGCGTGCACCAGTACCGCGCCCATCGCGAAGACGTCCGCCGCGGGCCCGACGTCCCGGGGCCGCTGGAACTGCTCCGGCGCCATGAACGGCGGCGTCCCGATGAGCTTGCCCGTCTCGGTGCGCACGTCGCTGTCGGTGGGCCGCGAGATGCCGAAGTCGATGACCTTCGGCCCGTCCGCCGCGAGGAGCACGTTGCTCGGCTTGAGGTCGCGGTGCACGACCCCCGCCCGGTGGATGTCGCGCAGCGCCTCCGCGAGGCCCGCCCCGAGCCTGCGCAGCTCCTCGGCGCCCAGCGGCCCGTTCCGCTTCACCCGCTCCGAGAGCGTCGGGCCGTCGATGTACAGGGTCGCCATCCACGGCCGCGCGGCCTGTGGGTCGGCGTCCACGACGGGCGCCGTGAAGGCCCCGCTGACCCGCCGCGCGGCACTGACCTCCTGCCGGAAACGCGCCCGGAACTCGGGGTCCGCCGCGTGCTCCCGGTGCACGACCTTGACCGCGAGGCGCAGCCCGGAGTCCGAGGCCGCCAGCCGGACGTCCCCCATGCCGCCGGACCCCAGCCACTCCCCGAGCCGGTACCTCCCGGCGTACTCCGGATGCTCCGCTTCCGGTACGGGACCGGAGCTGCGCAGCGGCGGCATCATCCACCCCCGTGTGTGCTCGCTCGGACGCGCGGCGCGCGACCGGCGCACGACCGGCGCACGGCGCGACGCACGGAGCCTAGTCGATGATGCGTGCGACGGCGGTGGGGCTTGTTAGCCTCCCGTCCACGGTTCGCGCCCCCGTTCCCAAGGGGGCCTCAGGGGGGATTTCGGCATGGAGAGCTACTCCGTCAAGCGCTACCCGGTGGCACCGGGGGTCCGGCTCAACGTCCGCAGCGGACCGGGCACGCAGTACGGCATCGTGAGGATGCTGCCGGAAGGCGTCAGCGTCCCGATCAACTGCCAGACCCCGGGCACCCGCGTCACCGGCCCGTACGGCACCTCCGCCATCTGGGACAACATCGGCAACGGCCAGTACGTCGCCGACGCCTACGTGCGGACCGGCAGCGACGGCTACGTGACCGTCCGCTGCGGCTGACCCCACCACCCCACCGCACCCGGGTGCACCCCGACGGCACCCCGGGCACGCCCCGGCGGCACCGGCGGCGACCGGGCCGGAGGCGCCGGCCACGGGCGGGGGATAATCGCCCCGTGAGCGACGACCCCACCGACACCCCGAGCACGTCCGGCGGCCCGCGGCCCGAGCCCCTCCGCTTCTTCGGCACGACCTGGGTCGACCACGACGGCGGGTACGGGCTGCGGCGCGCCGGCCTCACCGTCGGCGCCCTCGCCGCGGCCGTCGCGGGCGCCTTCGTCCTGCGCCTCGCCTACGAGGGGCTGGCCATCGCCCGCGTGGGCGGCTTCGCGAACGGCCTGGTCGTCGCCATGTTCGCCGTCTGCACGGCCATCGCGTTCCAGCGCACCTGGATGGGCTTCGTCCGCCGCCCCGCCGACCCGGCCCGCGAGGAGGCACTGCGCAGCCTGAAGGCGATCGGCTTCGTCGGCTCCCTCGTCGCGTACGGCCTGCGCTGCCTCGTCGAGGCCCCGGGCGAGAAGCTCCTGCGCGGCGAGTACGAGACGGCCCGCGCCCAGTACCGGAAGCGCCGTGCCACCCGCGCGGGCAACCCCGCGTCCCGCACCAAGCGCCGCCGCCGCCCGTAAGGCCCCGCCCGGCCCCGCCCGCCCCGGCCCCGCACCGCCCGGCCCCCGGCCCCGCCCCGCACCACCCCACCCGTGGGACCCCGCCCGTACCGCCCTTCGGACGGCGTCGCCGCCGCCCCCCGCGCCGGTGCGAGGATGGCGCCAGGCACGTACCCCACGGCGAGGTGAGCAGAGCAATGACCCAGACAGTCGCGGTCCTCGGCACCGGAAAGATCGGCGAGGCGCTCCTCAGCGGCATGATCCGGGCGGGCTGGCCCGCCGCCCACCTCCTCGTCACCGCCCGCCGCCCCGAGCGCGCCGACGAGCTCCGCGCCCGTTACGGCGTCGAGGCCGTCTCGAACGCCGACGCCGCCAAGCGCGCCGACACCCTGATCCTCGCCGTCAAGCCGCAGGACATGGGCCGCCTCCTGGACGAGCTCGCCCACCACGTCACCCCCGACCACCTCGTCGTCAGCGCCGCCGCCGGCATCACGACCGCGTTCATCGAGGAGCGCCTCGCCGCCGGCACCCCCGTGGTCCGGGTCATGCCGAACACCCCCGTCCTCGTCGACGAGGGCATGTCCGTCATCTCGGCCGGCAGCCACGCCACCCCCGACCACCTCGGGCACACCGAGGAGATCTTCGGCGGCGTCGGCAAGACCCTGCGCGTCCCGGAGTCCCAGCAGGACGCCGCGACCGCCCTGTCCGGCTCCGGCCCCGCGTACTTCTACTTCCTCGTCGAGGCGATGACCGACGCCGGCATCCTCCTGGGCCTGCCCCGCGCCCAGGCCCATGACCTCATCGTCCAGGCCGCCATCGGGGCCGCCGTGATGCTCCGCGACAGCGGCGAGCACCCGGTCAAGCTGCGCGAGGCCGTCACCTCCCCGGCCGGCACCACCATCAGCGCCATCCGCGAGCTGGAGAACCACGGCGTGCGCGCCGCCCTGATCGCCGCCCTGGAGGCGGCCCGCGACCGCAGCCGCGAGCTGGCCTCCGGCAACGGCTGACTCCCACCCGCCGGTACGGGGACGGGGGTACCCGGCTCCGCACAGCCCCCCCCCCCCGCCCCGCCCGTCCCGTCCCGTCATCTCAGCCGGGCGGCAGCAGCCCCACGGCCCGGTAGGCCCGGTCGACGACCGGCCGCGCGACCGCCCGGGCCCGCGCCGCGCCCTCCCGCAGCACGCCGTCCACGTACGCCGGGTCGGCGACCAGCTCCGCGTGCCGCTCCCGCACCGGCCGCAGCAGCTCCACCACGGCCTCGGCGACGTCCCGCTTCACCGCCCCGTACGAGGAGTACCCCGCCGCCAGCTCCGCCGGATCGCCCCCGCCGGTGCACGCGGCGAGCACCTCCAGCAGGTTGGCGAGCCCCGGCCGCCCCTCGGGGTCGTGGACGACGTCCCGGCCGCTGTCGGTGACCGCCCGCCCGACCTTCCGCCGCACCACGTCCGGTTCGTCGAGGAGGTGGACGACGCCGGGCCCGCCGCCGCCGGACTTGCCCATCTTCACCGTCGGGTCCTGAAGGTCCATCACCCGCGCCGCCACCGCCGGCCGGGTCGCCCGCGGCACGGTGAAGGTGGCCCCGTACCGCTGGTTGAACCGCACGGCGAGGTCCCGCGTCAGCTCGACGTGCTGCGCCTGGTCGTCGCCCACGGGCACCTCGTCCGTCGCGTACGCCAGGATGTCCGCCGCCATCAGCACCGGGTACGTCAGCAGCGACAGCCGTACGCTCCCACCCCTGTCCCGCTCCAGCGCCGCCTTCTCCCGGTACTGGATCATGCGCCGCATCTCGCCGTCGGTGGCCGTGCACTCCAGCAGGTACGACAGCCGGGCGTGCTCGTCGACGTGGCTCTGCACGAAGAGCGTGCACCGCTCGGGGTCGAGCCCCGCCGCGAGCAGCAGGGTCGCCGCCTGCCGACTGAGCCGCCGCACACGCGCGGGGTCGTGCTCGACTGTCAACGCGTGCAGGTCCACCACCGAGAACAGCGCGTCCGCCCGGTACTGGTCCTCCCGCACCCAGCGCCGCACCGCCCCGAGGTAGTTGCCCAGCGTCAGGTGGCCGGTCGGCTTCACACCGCTGAAGACCCGTGTCACGTTCGTCCTCTCCCTCTCTCCTGGCCG
This sequence comes from Streptomyces sp. DH12, assembly GCF_020873895.1. Classification (GTDB taxonomy): domain Bacteria; phylum Actinomycetota; class Actinomycetes; order Streptomycetales; family Streptomycetaceae; genus Streptomyces. The sequence goes on from NZ_JAHWGT010000049.1 coordinate 40,825, forward strand.
ACCGCCGCCCCGGCGGCCGGCCCTCACGGGGGAGGGGGATACGCGAACGGCCGCCGGGGGCGGCGGCCGTCTGTCTGCATGCGTGTCAGCGCGGCCGCCTTCAGGCGGCCCACCACTGGAGGGTGTGCGCACGCGATGTCATGCCCCGAGGGTACGGGGCGGGGGCCAGGGTTGACAGTGGTTTGTGTGGTGCGTAGTGTTCTCCGAGTTGTCCGACGTGAGCGCCGACCCCGGTCGGTCCCCGGACAGCCATTCCGCAAGAACCACCTCCAGCGAGCGACATTCCGTCGCCCCGCTCTGCGTGCGCTTTTGCGAAATGCAGAATCCGCGTTCGAAAGAGCGGGCCCCGATTAGCGTCGGAGTCGAGGATTCGCTAGGGTTCACGACGTCGGAACGGCCGAAGGGCCGGAAAGACAACCCCCTCTGACTGGGAATCAGGCCCGAAAGGATCTGATAGAGTCGGAATCGCCGGAAAGGGAAACGCGAAAGCGGAGAACGGCCCGGCAGCCCGCTCCAGCGGGTGGCAGAGAAGGAAATCGGATCTGCTAGGCTGGAGACACGAAAGACCGAAGG
>NZ_JAHWGT010000004.1 GCF_020873895.1 Streptomyces sp. DH12
GGGGGGGGGGGGGGGGGGGGGGGGGGGGGGGGCCCCTTGACGGGCTGACCGACGTGGCCGGTCTGCGGGTCGGGCATGCGCAGGTGGCGGGTGACGGGGCGTTGAGCGGGACGACGGTCGTGTTGGCACCGGAGGGCGGTGCCGTCGCCGCGGTCGATGTGCGCGGTGGCGGCCCGGGGACGCGGGAGACGGACGCGTTGGACCCGCGCAATCTCGTCCAGCGGGTCGAGGCGGTGGTCCTCACCGGTGGCAGCGCCTTCGGGTTGGAGGCGGCTTCGGGGGTCATGGCGTGGTTGGAGGAGCGGGGGCGTGGCGTGCGGGTGGGAGCCGGGCCCACGCACGTGGTGCCGGTGGTGCCGGCGGCGTGCCTGTTCGACCTGGGGCGGGGCGGTGACTGGGGGGCGCGGCCGGGTGCGGCGACCGGTCGGGCGGCGGTGGAGGCGGCCGCGGCGGCGGAGCCGGGGGCGCCGGTGGTGTGCGGGTGTGTGGGGGCCGGTACGGGTGCGGTGGTCGGTGGGCTCAGGGGTGGGGTGGGCTCGGCGAGCGTGGTGCTGGAGGGTTCCGGTGTGACGGTGGGGGCGTTGGTGGTGGCGAACGGTGTGGGGTCGCCGGTGGATCCGGGGACGGGGGTGCTGTACGGGGCGTACGGTGATCCGGCCTTCGGGGTAGGGGGCGTGCACGGGGGTGCGCCCGCGTACCCCCCGCCGGGGGTGCATGCGGCGGCTGCGCTGCGGCTCGCGGAGGCGCGTGAGCGCAGTGGGATGCCTCCGATGAACACGACGCTGGTCGTGGTGGGGACGGACGCGGAGCTGACGCGTGCTCAGGCACAGAAGGTCGCAGGGACGGCGCACGACGGCATCGCGCGCGCCGTGCGGCCGGTGCACCTGCTGAACGACGGGGACACCGTGTTCACCCTGGCGACCGGCGTGCGCCCGCTCTCCGAGGGGCGCGATCCGCTGGCGTTGAACGGGGTGCTGGCGGCGGCCGCCGACGTGGTCGCGCGGGCGATCGTGCGGGCGGTGCTGGCGGCGCGGGGTACGGCGGGTCCGGGCGGGGAATTCCCTGCGTACGGGGAGCTGTACGGCGCCCTGCCGGGGCTGGGTCCGGTGGATGGCCGCGGCGTGCCGAACGGGCCGGAGGGGCGGGGTCGTTGAGGTGTCCGGCGGGGGGCGCGCGGGAACCCGGTTCGTGCGCCCTTCGTTTTGCGGAAGCCGGACGCGTTGTCGTACCGAGGCACTACCTTGAGCAAGCATCGAGTAACACGCGGCGACGGCCTGGAGACCCATCTTGAACGATCCGATCGAGCGGAACGATCCGTACGAGACCACGGAGACGCATGTCGAGCGGCTCCTGGGGCGGGCGCTCAACTCCTTCGACCTGCCCGATGCCCTGGTCGAGCGGTTGCAGACGGCGCTGGCCCACGCGAGCGCGCTGCACGCGTCGCACCACAGCGCGACGCTGCACCGCGTGACGTACCGGCACACCTACCTGCTGGCCGACGGTTCGTCGCTGACGCTGTGGGAGCTGGTCCACCACGTCGGCGCGGACGGTGAGGACCACCACGAGCTGTACGTGGACGAGACGGAGGTGCGGGTGGCCGCGGCGCACCTGTCGGAGGCCCTGGGGTTCCCCGAGGTGGTGGCCGTCGCCGATCCGCTGGACGACGACCTCGACGCGGATCTGGAGCTGCTGAGCGCGCTGCTGGTGCGCCCGCCGGAGCCCGCGCCGCGCACGTACGTGCCGGACGAGTCGGCGGACCACGCGCGCCGGGTGCTGCGCCGCGCGGAGAACGCCGACCGGCCGGGGGCGGCGGTCGCGGCCCGGCTGCGCGGGGCGTTCGCCCACCACATCCAGCAGGTGTTCGGCCGGCAGTGCGGTGTGGCGGGCGGCAGGGACGCGGGGTTCTCGCTGTACGAGCACGCGTTCCTGCTGTTCGACGGGAGTGAGATGAGCGTGTGGGAGGTCGAGCACACGGCGACGCCGGACGGTCGTCACATGTGCGAGGTGTACGAGGACGAGCGGACGGCGCGCGCGGCGATGGAGTCCCGCGCCCGGGTGCGCTGAGGCGGGCCGGGTGCGCTGAGGCGGGCCGGGTGCGGGGGGTCGTGCCCCGGCACGGGGTCGGCGCCGGGCCGGGTAGGCGGGGGCTGACGCCGGCAGGCGGAGGCTGACGCCGGTGGGCGGGGCGGGGGTGCGGGGTCGCGGCTCGTGTGGGGCCGGTCAGTTCGCCGCTGCCCCCTGTCCCGCCTCGACCGTCCCGCCCGTCGGCCCGGTGGACGCGGACGTACCGGGCGCGGGGGTCTTGCGGGTGCTCTTGAGGAGGACGACCAGCGCCGCGCCGACGGCCGTGCCCGCGACGATCGCCAGGAGGTACGGGAACGGGTTGCCGATCAGCGGGACGACGAAGACGCCGCCGTGCGGGGCGCGCAGGGTGGCGCCGAAGGCCATCGACAGGGCGCCGGTGACGGCGCCGCCCGCCATCACCGACGGGATGACCCTCAGCGGGTCGGCCGCCGCGAACGGGATCGCGCCCTCGGAGACGAACGACGCGCCGAGCACCCACGCCGCCTTGCCGTTCTCGCGCTCCGCCTTCGTGAACAGCCGTCCCCGCACGGTCGTGGCCAGCGCCATGGCGAGCGGCGGCACCATGCCGGCGGCCATCACCGCGGCCATGACCTTCAGGGAGCCGTCGTTCGGGGTGGCGAGGCCGCCCACGGCGAAGGCGTACGCGACCTTGTTCACCGGGCCGCCCAGGTCGAAGCACATCATCAGGCCCAGGAGCGCGCCGAGGAGGACGGCGTTCGCGCCGGACAGGCCGGACAGCCACTCCGTGAGGGCCTTCTGGAGTGTGGCGATCGGCTTGCCCACCACCAGGAACATCAGGAAGCCGACCACCGCCGACCCCAGCAGCGGGATGATCACCACGGGCATCACGCCCCGCAACGCGGGCGGGACCCGCAGCCGTTGGACGGCGAGGACGACGGCGCCCGCGAGGAGGCCGGCCGCCAGGCCGCCGAGGAACCCCGCCTCGACGGTGAGCGCGACGGCCCCGCCGACGAAGCCCGGCACCAGACCGGGTCGGTCCGCCATGCCGTACGCGATGTATCCGGCCAGGACCGGGACGAGGAACCCGAACGCGAGGCCGCCCGTCTGGAACATGAGGGCCGCCCAGCTGTCCGCCTGCCCCCAGGCGAAGTGCTCGGCGACGGACGGTGCCTTGTCGATGTCCCAGCCGCCGAGGGCGAAGCCCAGGGCGATCAGCAGGCCGCCCGCGGCGACGAAGGGGACCATGTAGCTGACGCCGGACATGAGCCACGTGCGGAGCTTGGTGCCGTAGCCGTCACCGGGCTCGCCCGCCCGGCCGACCGGCGTACCGGTCGCGGGGGCGCGCGGGGTGGTGTCGGGGGTGGGCGCCGGGCCGTGTTCCGCCAGGGCGCGGACCTCCGCGACCAGCTCGGCGGCCCGGTTGACGCCGGCCTTCACGCCGACGTCGACGGTCGGCTTGCCGGCGAAGCGCTCCCGGTCGCGTACCGGCACGTCGTGGGCGAGGACCACGCCGTCGGCCGCGGCGATGACGGCCGGGTCGAGGCGGGTGAAGCCGGCCGAGCCCTGCGTCTCGACGGTCACCTCCACCCCGGCGTCGCGTCCGGCTCGTTCGAGGGCCTCCGCCGCCATGTAGGTGTGGGCGATGCCCGTGGGGCAGGAGGTGACGGCGACGATACGGAAGGGGGTGCGGGCCCTGCCGTACGCGGTGGCCTCGCCGGGGGTGCCGGTCCCGCCGGGCTCGGTGGCCTCGGCGGGGCCGCCCCCCGGGGCGGTGGTGTCGTCGTCCCCGCTCGGGCCGTTCCCGACCGCAGGGAGCGGGTCAGCGGACGGAGCGGACGCGACCGCGCGGGTGCCGCCGGCCTCGCCGGTGCCGTCGTCCCCGCCCGTCCGATCGTCCCCGCCTGTCCGGTCGTCCCCGCCTGTCCGGTCGTCCCCGCCCGTCCGGTCGTCCCCGCCTGTCCGGTCGTCCCCGCCGGCGCTCCGGGTTCGGCCGGAGCTCCGGGTTCCGTCGGCGTTTCGCGTTCCGCCGGGCGTGGTCGGGGTGTCGGTCGGTGGGGGCGGTTCCTCGCCGCGTATGCGGGCGGCGGCCCGCTCCGGGTCGGTCTCCGCGCGCAGCGCCGTCGTGAACCGTTCGTCCATCAGCCGGCGGGCCAGGGTCGACAGGATCGTCAGGTGGGCGTCGTCCGCGCCGGCGGGCGCCGCGATCAGGAAGATGAGGTCGGCGGGCCCGTCGGGGGCGCCGAAGTCGATGCCGTGGGCGGCGCGGCCGAAGGCGAGGGTCGGCGCGGTGACGTGGGTGCTGCGGCAGTGCGGGATGCCGATGCCGCCGTCGAGGCCGGTCGGCATCTGCGCCTCGCGGGCGGCCACGTCGGCGAGGAAGCCGTCCACGTCGGTGACGCGTCCGAGGGCGGCCATGCGCGCGGCCAGGGAACGGGCCGCTTCCTCCTTGGTGTGCGCGGCCAGGTCCAGGTCGACCAGGTCGGCGGTGATCATTTCGTTCATCGCGGGCTCCTCTCGCTGCAGTTCGTCACGCGGAGAGCGCGCGGTCGAGGGGGATGTCGGTGGTCACGGTGACGGACGACGGATCCAGGTCGGCGGGGGTGGGCATCTGGCTGCCGGGGAGGGACACGGCGGCGGCGCCGTGGGCGACGGCGGCAGCGAGGGCGTCCGGGCCCCGGCCGCCCGCCGCGAGGAAGCCGGCGAGGGAGGCGTCGCCGGCGCCGACGTCGCTGCGGACGGCGGTGACCGGGGCGTGCCCGTACCAGGTGCCGGTGTCGCAGACGAGGAGCTGGCCGTCGGCGCCGAGGCTGGCCAGGACGGCGCCGGCGCCGGCCGCGCGCAGTTCGTCGGCGGCCTTCAGCGCGTCGCCGACGGTGGCGAGGGGGCGGCCGACGGCTTCGGCGAGCTCCTGGGCGTTGGGCTTGACGACGTCGGGGCGGCCGCGCAGGGCGGCCGGCAGGGAGGGGCCGGACGTGTCGAGGGCGGTGCGGGAGCCGTGTCCGTGGACGCGGGTGACGAGGTCGGCGTACCAGGCGGGGGCGAGGCCCTGGGGGAGGCTGCCGCAGCAGGCGACCCAGTCGGCGTCGGGGGCGTGGGTGCCGACGGCGGCGAGGAGCGCTTCGGACTCGCCGGGGGTGAGGCGCGGCCCCGGTGCGTTGATCTTGGTGAGGGTGCCGTCGGGTTCGGCGACGGCGATGTTGGAGCGGGTGTGGCCGCCGAGGGGGACTGGGGCGACGGGGATGTCCTGGGCGGCGAGGAGTTCCGCGACGAGGGCGCCGGGGGCGCCGCCGAGGGGGACGATCGCGAGGGTGCGGTGCCCGGCGGCGGCGACGGCGCGGGAGACGTTGACGCCCTTGCCGCCGGGGTCGACGCGTTCGCCGGTGGCGCGCAGCACCTCGCCGCGCTCCAGGGCCGGTACCTCGTAGGTCCGGTCGAGGGAGGGGTTGGGGGTGACGGTGAGGATCATGCGCGGACGACTTCCGTTCCCGCGGCCTCGATGGCGGCCGCGTCCTTGGGGTCGAGTCCTTCGTCGGTGACGAGCAGGTCGACGTCGGTGAGGTCGCCGAAGCGGGCGAAGTGGTCCTGGCCGTGCTTGGCGGAGTCGGCGAGGAGGACGACGCGGCGGGCGGCGCCGGTGGCGGCGCGCTTCACGGCGGCCTCGGCGAGGTCGGGGGTGGTGAGGCCGTGGGTGAGGGAGAAGCCGTTGGTGCCGAGGAAGACGACGTCGGCGCGGATCTCCTCGTAGGCGCGCAGGGCCCAGGCGTCGACGGCGGCGCGGGTGCGGTGCCGGACGCGGCCGCCGACGAGGTGGAGGGCGATGCCGGGGTGGTCGGCGAGGCGGGCGGCGGTCGTCAGGGCGTGGGTGACGACGGTGAGGGGCCGGTCCAGGGGCAGGGCGGCGGCGATCCGTCCGACGGTGGAGCCGGCGTCGAGGATGACGCTGCCCTCGTCGGGGAGGGCGGCGAGCGCCGCGCGGGCGATGCGGTCCTTCTGGTCGGCGGCGGTCGACTCGCGTTCGGTGAGGTCGGGTTCGAAGTCGAGGCGGCCCGCCGGGATGGCCCCGCCGTGCACGCGTCGTACGAGGCCGGCCCGGTCAAGGGCCTTGAGGTCGCGGCGAATGGTCTCGGCGGTGACCTGGAACTCCTCGGCGAGGGAGAGCACGTCGACGCGGCCGCCGTCGCGGGCGAGGCGGAGGATCTCCTGTTGGCGCTCGGGTGCGTACATGTCCGTTGACTTCCGTTCGTGACCGAACCTGTGGTTCTCATGGCAGGCTATGTGCCCGCGGGAGCAAAGTAAACAGATACGGGCATGCTACGGGCACACTCGGGCATCGGCCGGGCCGAGTCGGCGGTACACGGCAGCGAGCCGGGCTGGGCGGACCGGCGGGGCCGGGCGGGCCGGGTGGGGCAAGCCGGGCGGTGCTCCGAGAACCGCACGCGTACGCGGAGAACCGCACGTGTACGCGCAGGCCCCGCCGGGTCGTCGCCCGGCGGGGCCTGAGGGTCGTACGGGCGGTGCGTGGGTCAGCGGGCGGCGAGTGCCGGCTCCGCGCCCTCGGCCGGCGGCCCGCCGTCGCCGGGGGCCGCGCCGGTCTTCTCCGGCTCGTCGGCGCCCCCGCCCTCCACGTGCTGCCGCGGTCGGGCCGGCAGCGCGAACATCACCAGGAACACCACGCCCAGTACCGCCGCGACCCAGCCCAGGGCGCCGGTGAAGGCGTCCGCCACCGCCCGGCCGAACCCGTCGGGGACGAAGACCACCGAGACGAGGCCCAGGCCGAAGGCGTTGCCGAGCTGCATCACGGAGTTGACGATCCCCGACGCCGACCCGGCGTGCTCGCGCGGCACGTCCGACAGGACCGCGTCCGTCAGCGGGGCGACAACCAGGCCCATGCCGAGGCCCATCACGACCAGCGGCAGCGCCATCTGCCACGACGTGATGCCCATGCCGTACCGGTCGGCCTCCCATACGTACAGGCCGATACCGGCCACCATCGTCAGGGCGCCCGTCTGCAGCACCCGGCGGCCGAAGCGGGGGACGAGCTTCTGGACGGACAACCCGGCCGCGACCGACACGGCGATGGAGAACGGCACGCCCGTCAGTCCGGCGCGCAGCGCGCTCCAGCCGAGGCCGAGCTGCATGTACAGCGTCCAGACCAGGAAGAAGATGCCGATCGCGATGCCGAAGGTCAACTGCACGGCGACGCCGGCGGCGAAGCTCTTGACGCGGAACAGCGACAGTTCGACCAGCGGCGAGCCGTCCCGCCGCGCCTTGCGCCGCTCGTACGCCACGAAGGCGGCGAAGACGGGGACGGCCGCGGCCATCATGACGAAGCACCAGGCCGGCCAGTCCAGCTCGGCACCCCGCGTCAACGGGTACATGACCAGCAGCATCGCGGTGATGGCGACGACGACGCCCGGCAGGTCCAGGCGCAGCGCGCGGGGTGCCCGCGACTCGGTGATGTAGGCGCGGCCCAGGAGCAGCGCGGCCACGCCGACGGGCAGGTTGATCAGGAAGATGGGCCGCCAGCCGAGGCCGAACAGGTCCCACTGGGTGAGCAGCGCGCCCAGCAGCGGACCGGAGACGGCACCGAGGCCGACGATCGCGCCGAACAGGCCGAAGACCTTGCCGCGCTCGTGCGCGGGGAAGGTGGCGTGCACGATCGACAGGACCTGCGGGACCATCAGCGCCGCGGTGCCGCCCTGGAGGATCCGCGAGGCGACGAGCATGTCGGGGCCGGTGGCGAGGCCGCAGAGCGCGGAGGCGAGGGTGAAGCCGCCGACCCCGATGAGGAAGACGCGCTTGCGGCCGTGGATGTCGCCGAGCCGGCCACCCGTGATCAGGCCCGCCGCGAAGGCGAGCGCGTACCCGGCGGTGATCCACTGGATGGCGCCGAAGGTCGCGCCGAGGTCCCGCTGGATCGCCGGGATGGCGATGTTGACGATCGTCACGTCCACGAGGTCCATGAAGGCCGCGGTCATGACGATGGCGAGGGCGAACCAGCGGCGGCGGTCCGCGCCGGGGGCCGCCGGCGCGGCACTGGTGGGGGGAGTCGGCTTCTGCGAGGTCATGGCGGGAAACGTATGGCCCTTGTAGGACGGAACATGTCCTAGATGGCGGGGATGCTGGTCGGCATGACGGACACACCGGCACGTCTCCTGAAACTGCTGTCCCTGCTGCAGACCCCGCGCGAGTGGCCGGGCAGCGAACTCGCCGCGCGCCTCGACGTCAGCGCCCGCACCATCCGGCGGGACGTCGACCGGCTGCGGGAGCTCGGCTACCCGGTCGAGGCGACGAAGGGCGCCGTCGGCGGCTACCGACTGGTCGCGGGGGCGGCGATGCCCCCGCTGCTCCTGGACGACGAGGAGGCCGTCGCCATCGCGGTCGGCCTGCGCGCCGGGGCGGGCCACGCCATCGAGGGTGTGGAGGAGGCGTCCGTACGGGCGCTGGCCAAACTGGAGCAGGTCCTGCCCTCGCGGCTGCGGCACCGGGTCTCCACGCTGCAGAGCGCGACGATCCCGCTGACGCGGGGGGACGGGGCGACGGTCGACCCGCGCACGCTCACCACGCTCGCGGCGGCCGTCACGGGCCGGGAGCGGCTGCGGTTCGCGTACCGGGCGGGGGACGGCACGCGGACGCGGCGGCAGGTGGAGCCGTACCGGCTGGTATCGACGGGGTACCGGTGGTACCTGGTCGCCTACTGCCTGGAGCGGGAGGACTGGCGGACGTTCCGGGTGGACCGGGTCGACGAGCCGTTCGCCACGGGGGCGCGCTTCACGCCGCGCGAGCTGCCCGGCGGGGACGCGGCCGAGCTGCTGGGGCGGTCGCTGCGCGGGCGGCAGGAGGGACTGGAGCTGGACGTGTCGTTCGACGCGCCCGCCTCCTTCGTCGCGGCGCGCCTGCCGGGGTACCTGGCGCCGGAGCCGACGGGCGGGACGACGTGCCGGCTGCGGACGCGGGCGGCCGACTCGGTGGAGTGGCTCGCCGTACGGCTGGCGCTGGTGGACTGCGAGTTCACGGTGCACGGGCCGCGTGAACTGGCGTCGTACGTGGTGGAGCTGGGCGCCCGCCTGGGCCGCGCGGGCGGCGGCGCCGGGCCGGGCGGGGCCACGGCCTGACCGGCCGTACGCCCCGGGCGCGGCGGACGGCGAGTACCGGCTGCACGCCCTTCGGGGACGGCATACGGCGGGTCGGCCGTACGTCCCCGGGCGGGCCGGACGGCCGGGCGGGCAGCAGGGCGGTGCGTGTCCGGGCCGGACGCGCGCGGGCCGCAGCCCCCCGCCGGGGGGGAGGCGGAGGGCTGCGGGTCGGCCACCGCCCCGCCCCTCGGGGGGATCCGGGCGGGACGGTGGGTCTGCGGGGAGCGGCCCGGCCGTCGGGCCGCCGTCAGGCCGTCAGCCGTCAGGCCGCGGCGTCGAAGCCGGTGTCCCTGGCCATGCGCTTCAGCTCCATCAGGGCGTGCTTCTCGATCTGGCGGATCCGCTCGCGGGTCAGGCCGTGTTCCTTGCCGACCTCGGTGAGCGTCCGCTCGCGGCCGTCCTCGATGCCGTACCGCATGCGGATGATGGAGGCGGTGCGGTGGTCGAGCCGGCCGATCAGGTCCTCCAGCTCCTCGGTGCGCAGCAGCGTGAGCACCGACTGCTCCGGCGAGACCGCGGAGGTGTCCTCCAGCAGGTCGCCGAACTGGGTCTCGCCCGCGTCGTCCACGGACATGTTGAGCGACACCGGGTCGCGGGCCCAGTCCAGCACGTCGGAGACGCGCTCCGGGGTGGAGCCGAGTTCGGCGGCGACCTCGGCGGGCTCGGGGTCGCGGCCGTTCTCACGGTTGAACTCGCGCTGCACGCGGCGGATGCGTCCCAGCTCCTCGACCAGGTGGACGGGGAGGCGGATGGTGCGGGACTGGTCGGCTATGGAGCGCGTGATGGCCTGGCGGATCCACCACGTCGCGTAGGTGGAGAACTTGAAGCCCTTGGTGTAGTCGAACTTCTCCACTGCCCGGACCAGGCCGGCGTTGCCCTCCTGGATCAGGTCGAGGAGGGGCAGTCCGCTGCGCGGGTAGCGCCGGGCCACGGCGACCACCAGGCGGAGGTTGGAGCGGATGAAGACGTCCTTGGCGCGCTCGCCCTCGGCGACCAGGCGGTCCAGCTCCTCGCGGGTCACGTCGGCGTCGGTCTCCGCCTCGCCGTCGAGGATCTGCTGCGCGAACACGCCGGCCTCGATGATCTGGGAGAGCTCGACCTCCTTGGCGGCGTCGAGCAGCGGTGTGCGGGCGATCTCGTCGAGGTACATGCCGACCAGGTCGCGGTCGGCGATCTCCCCGCCCACGGCGCGAACGCTGTTGACCCGACGGGTCCCGGTGGTGGCGGACTCCGGACGGGCGACGGCACGGGTTGCCATGCGAGCTCCCTTACTGAGTAGGTCGCGACACCCTCCCGGGTGCCCTGCATCCGATGGAAACAACGACTGGAATCCGGACAGAATTCCCCAGCCGACCCTCGATTTCGCCGATCATGCAGTACCCTGTCTCGCCGCGCGGCCGGTCACCCGCGGCTCGACCGGGTAGAAGCGCAGGTCGGAGCGGGGAGACGCGCCCGCTTCCCGGCGTTCGCGGAACGCGGCGGCCACATGGCCCGTGACGGCGATCACATTCGGCACGGTGTCCTCACCCCCGGAGACGGCGTCCTTGGCCCTTCGGCCGCCCCCCACCCGGGGAGACGACCCTCACCCCCTCCTGGTTGCCCGCACAACGGTTGCCATGCCCGAATTGTTCCAACGCGAACGAAAGAGCCTCCGCCCCGCCCACCCCGCACGCCCCTTTCACCCCCCGTCGGCGTCGCTCTCGCCACCTCCCGGCTGTCGTCGGCAGCCGTGCCGGCAGCGGCGGCGCGGGGCGGGGCGGCGGCGACACGCGCCGCGCCCAGCCGCGCCTACAGGGAGCCGGAGGCCGCCGGCCTCGTCCGCACCCGCAGGGGCGCGGGCACCAGGGTCGCCGGCAGGCCCGGTACGCCCCCCCCCCCGTCGGCGTCGCCGCCCTCACCCGGCTCGCCCGCTCCTACGCCGCCGGCGCCCGCGCGACCGGCGCCGACGAGGCGACCCTCCTGGCCGCCGTGCGTGCCGCGCTGGACCGGCCGCTGCCGGGGGCGCCCCCGAGGCGGGCCACGGCCCGCCGGACGCGCCCCCCGCCGGCAGGGCCGCCGACCTAGGTCGGCAGGGCCCCCGGACCTGGGCCGAGCAGGCCGCACGGCCCCGGGCCGTGCGGCCGAAGGGCCGGTCGGCGCCGGGCGCGGGACCTACGTCGGCAGCCGGTTCCGCTGCCGCCGGGGCGTGCCTAGGGTCCGGCACATGGACGACGACACCGACACGGCCGGCTCCACCGCCCCTGACTCCCCCACGGCCGCCTTCCCCACCACCGGCTCCCCCACCGCCGACCCCGCCGGTCCCGACTCCCCCACCCCCGGCGCCACCACCGCCCGCGACACCGCCACCGTCCACGACACCACCGGCATCCTCGACGAGGCGCTCGAACGCCTCCACGCGTGCGGCCCCGAGCGCGACGGCTGGCTCAGCAACCACGCCCCGATGGCCGTCGAGGCGCTCGCCCGGCACGGGCACGCCCCCCGGGTGCACCGCTGGGTCGACCGCTACCGGGCAAAGCTGGAGGACATGCCGGCTCCGTACGCGCGCGTGACGCGGGAGAACTGGCGGGAGGCGCTGGGCGATCCGGCCCGCATCGCCGACTGGGCCGCCCACTTCGAGCGGGAGACCGCCGAGCGGCCCTGGCGCGAGGTGCTCGCCGAGTGGTGGCCGCGCCTGCTGCCCGGCATCGCGGGCGGGGCCACCCACCCGGTGATCCGCGTCGGCCACGCCGTGCGCTCCCTGCTCGCCGCGGGTGACAACGCCCCGCGCGTCACGGAACTGGCGCACGCCCTCGGCTACTGGGCCGCCCGCCACCAGCCCCTGCCCGCCCTGGCCGGCCTGCCGCCGGCGCCGACGGCGGCCGCGGCACTCGACGCCGTACCGGCCGTACCGGAGCAGACCGGCGGCATCCGGGAGCGGCTGGCGCAGTTGTCCGCGCTGCCGCGGTGGGGCACCGCGCCCGACCCGGAGGCCGCCCGCACGCACCTGGCCGAGCTGGTCAGGGCGGCGACGCACCGGTACGCCACCCACGGGCACGGCTCGCCGGTCATGCTGGTGCACGCCGCCACCGCGCCGAACGCCGTCCTGCGCACGCTGCCCGTCCTGCCGCGCGAGCTGTGGGTGCCGAGCCTCGGCGCGGCGTGGGCGGCGAGCGCGGCGGTCACCGCGGCGTACGGCCCCGCCACCCCGGACCCCGCCCCGCCGGGCCTCCCGGTGGCCGGACGGCTCCTCCCGGAGGAGGTGTTCGAACGGGCGGCGGCGCACGGGGACGACCACGCCATCAAGTTCGCCGACACGGCGCTCGACGTCGGCGACCCGCTGGCGCTGGCGGCGACCGTACGGTCCGTCGAGCAGATCCCGCCGATGTTCTGACCCGCGCCGAGTGCGCGGCACCGCGCCGACCGGCCGCGGCGCGCACAGCCCCCACCCCGCCGCGCCTCGGCGCCGCCCGCCCGGTCCCGACCGGCCGTACCGCCCCGCCGCGGACCCGGGCTCAGCCGAACTGCACGGACCGCTTGGAGAGCCCCATCCAGAAGCCGTCGACGACGCTGCGGGCCGTGTCGAGGTCGCCCGCGGCGTCCGCCGCGCCCAGCGTCACGAAGAGCGGGGCGAAGTGCTCGGTACGCGGGTGGGCGAGCTGCCCGGCGGGTGAGGCGTGCCGGAAGTCGAGCAGCGCGTCGACGTCCCGTTCGGCGAGGGCGCGGCGGCCCCACTCGTCGAACTCCGCCGACCAGCCGGGGACGCCGCCCTGGCGCAGAGCGGCGAGGTTGTGTGTGAAGAAGCCGCTGCCGACGACGAGGACGCCCTCGTCGCGCAGCGGCGCCAGCCGGCGCCCCAACTCCATCAGCCGGCCCGGGTCGAGGGTCGGGAGGGACATCTGGAGGACAGGCACGTCGGCGTCCGGGTACATCTCGACGAGCGGTACGTAGGCGCCGTGGTCCAGGCCGCGGTCGGGCATGTCCTGGACGGGCGTGCCGGGGGCGCGCAGCAGTCCGCGGACCGCTTCGGCGAGTTCCGGTGCGCCGGGTGCGGGGTAGCGGACGCGGTGGTAATGCTCGGGGAAGCCCCAGAAGTCGTGGACAAGCGGCACGGTCCGGGTGGCGCCCAGGGCGAGGGGGGCTTCCTCCCAGTGGGCGGAGACCATGAGGACGGCGGTCGGCCGGGGCAGGTCGGCGGACCAGGCGGCGAGTTCGCCGGGCCACACGGGGTCGTCCGCGAGCGGTGGGGCGCCGTGGGAGAGGTAGAGGGCGGGCATGCGGGTGGTCATGGCGGGTTCCCCTCGTCGGAGCCGCGCGGCGCGGCCGCGCGGGAGCGGGAGACGGAGCGGTCGGACACGGGGATGGTCGGACAGGGGGGCGGACGGACACGCAGGACCGTCGAGACTTGAAGGTTCAAGCTCCCACCACCCACGGTAACGCATCTAGTTTAAAGTTCAAGAACCAGTAGAGTGGATGTATGAACACTGCATCCATCGACGGGGATGGCGCACCCGGCGGCGACGCGGACCAGGGCGCGGCGGGCGCCGCCCCGGACGGGCCGCGCTGGCTGACCGACCGCGAACAGCAGGTGTGGCGGTCGTACGTGCACGCCACCATGCTCCTGGAGGACCACCTCGACCGGCAGCTCCAGCGTGACGCGGGGATGCCGCACATCTACTACGGGCTGCTGGTCCAGCTCTCCCAGGCGCCCCGCCGCCGGATGCGGATGACCGAGCTGGCCAAGGGCGCGAAGATCACGCGGTCGCGGCTCTCCCACGCCGTCGCCCGCCTGGAGCGCAGCGGCTGGGTGCGCCGCGAGGACTGCCCGTCGGACAAGCGCGGGCAGAACGCCTTCCTGACGGACGAGGGCTTCGCCGTGCTCCGGCGCAGCGCGCCCGGCCACGTCGACGCGGTGCGGCAGGCGGTGTTCGACCGGCTCACGCCCGAGCAGGTCGACCAGCTCGGCGCCATCATGCGGGCCGTCGCCGACGGCCTGGAGCCGTCGGACCCGAACGCGGACCTGCCCTGGCTCCGCTGAGGCGGGAACCAGGGCAGGGTCAGTCGGGAGCCGGGGGTCGGGGGTCGGAGCCGGGGGTCTTGGGTCCCGTCAGTGCGCCATGACCGGCACCGGAACCTCGTCGCCCTCGCCCGGCGTGCCGTCCCCGGCCGCGCCCTTCGCCGGCGCGAGGTTCGGCCGGCCCGTGGTGACGAGGGTCAGCGCGATGGCCGCGGCGACGACGAGGATGCCGACCGCCCACCAGATGGCGGCCGTGTACCCCTCCACCATCGACTCCAGCATCACCAGCCGCCGCGCCTGCGGCGAGGTCGCGGCCGCGGCGTGGGCGGTGACGTACGCGGTGGTCGCGGAGGCGGCGATCGTGTTGAGCAGCGCCGTGCCGATAGCCCCGCCCACCTGCTGCGACGTGTTCACCATCGCCGAGGCGACGCCGGCGTCACGCGGCTCGACGCCGTGCGTGGAGAGGGACATCGCCGGCATGAAAGCCGTGCCCATGCCCAGGCCGAGCAGCAGCTGCGCGGGCAGGATCAGCCCCGTGTACGAGGAGTCGATCTCCAGCCGGGTCAGCAGCAGCATGCCGGCGGCGGCCGCCAGGAAGCCCGGACCCATCAGCAGCCGCGGCGGGACACGGGTCATCAGACGCGTGCCGATCTGGGTCGAGCCGGTGATCATGCCGACGACCATCGGCAGGAACGCGAACCCGGTCCGCAGCGGCGAGTAGCCCTTCACCACCTGCAAGTAGTAGGTGAGGAAGAGGAACAGGCCGAACATCGCGATCACCGCGAGGCCCAGGGAGAGGTAGACGCCACCGCGGTTGCGCTCGGTCATCACGCGCAGCGGCAGCAGCGGGTTGCGGACCTTGGCCTCGACCGCGACGAACGAGACCAGCAGCAGCACCGACGCGGCGAACACCAGCAGCGTGCCGCCCTCGGTCCAGCCGTGCGACTCGGCGCGCGTGAACCCGTACACGAGGGCCACCAGGCCGAGCGTGGACAGGACGACGCCGGGGACGTCGAGCGGCGAGCGGTTGCGGCTGCCGGCCGGCTCGCGGATCACGAAGTAGGCGCCCAGGGCGGCGACGGCCGCGAAGGGGATGTTGACGTAGAACGTCCAGCGCCAGTCCAGGTACTCGGTGAGGAAGCCGCCCAGGATGAGGCCGACCGCTCCGCCGCCGCCGGCGATGGCGCCGTAGATGCCGAACGCCTTGGCGCGCTCACGGGCGTCGGTGAACATCACCGCGAGGAGCGACAGGGCGGCGGGCGCGAGGAGCGCGCCGAACACGCCCTGGAGGGCGCGCGAGCCGAGCAGCATGGCCTGGCCGGTGGCGGCACCGCCGAGCGCGGACGCGGCGGCGAAGCCGACAAGGCCCACCACGAAGGTCCGCTTGCGCCCCCACAGGTCGGCGATCCGGCCGCCGAACAGCAGCAGTCCGCCGAAGGCGAGCGCGTAGGCGGTGATGACCCACTGGCGGTTGCCGTCCGAGATGCCCAGGTCCTGCTGGGCGGAGGGCAGCGCGATGTTCACGATGGTCGCGTCGAGCACCACCATGAGCTGGGCCAGGGCTATGAAGACGAGCGCCTTCCAGCGGCTCGGATCGGGCAGCACACCGGCTGCTGCGGGGGTTCTCGACATGGGTGGGCCACCTCGTGGGTCGGTCGTCAGCGCGGAAAAAAGGGCGGAGCGCGGGAGCGCGGTGGTGCGGTGGTGCGGGCGGTGCCTGCGGTGCTGGTGTGGTGCCGGTCGGTACGCCTCGCGGGCCGTATGACCCTGCGGGCCTACGGCTTACGGGTCCTGCGAACCGTGCGGCCCCGCGAGCCGTACGGGCCTTGCAAGCCGTGCCGGCCTTACGAGCCGTACGGGCTTGCGAGCCGTACCGGTCCTACGAGCCTTACGAGCCGTACGGGTCGCCCGCCCGCGGCCGGCGCGGCCGTACGGCGTCGTGGCGGGCGTCGGTGACGGGGTCGGTGGTGGGCGTCAGCGGTCGTGCCGGCGCAGGCCCTCCAGGGTCGCGGGGGTCCCGGGCAGCGGGGAGCGGCCGGGGGCCTCCAGGCCGTCGAGGAGGAGCTGCAGGTGGCGGTGGACGAACTGGTCGTTGTCCGGGCAGGCGGTGCCCGGCAGGGGGCGGGTGAGCTGGGACAGGGCGACGAGCAGGTCGCCGACGGCGACGTCGGCGCGGAGCCGGCCGGCCGTCTGCGCCCGCTGGAAGAGGCCCTGTACGGCCCCTTCCAGCCGGCCGCGCGCGGCGGCGATCCCCGGCTCGTCGTGGTCGAAGGTGCCGGAGAGCATCGGACACAGGGCGCCGATCCGTTCGTCGGCGGCCTCGTGCGCGAAGCGCCGCACCTTGTCGAACGTGTCGGCCTCCTCCGCCATGGCCCGCTCGGCGCTGCGCGCGATGCGGGCCATCACGGAGACGACGACCTCGTGGACGAGGGCGGCGCGGTCCGGGAAGTGCCGGTAGAGCGTGGCGTTGCCGACCCCGGCCCGGCGGGCGATCTCGTCGAGGGGCGCGTCGGCGCCGGACTCGACGAACATCTCGCGGGCGGCCGTGACGATCCGCTCGCGGTTGCGCAGGGCGTCCGCGCGCGGCCGAGGCGCCCGCCGTCCACCACCGGCACCGGCCCCGCAGCCGACACCGGCCCCGGACTCGACACCGCACCCGGCGGAAGCGGGGGCGCCGTCGGACGCGGCACCCGCGTCGGACCCGGTCGCGGAAGCGGTACCGGCCGGGGCCCCGATCGCGGTGCCGGTCGCCGTGGTGGTGGCGGACGTCGTGGCGGTCACGGTCCCACTCCCTCTCTCGTGCTCGGTCGGACGGATGAGCCGGCAACCGGGGAGAAGGTCCCCGCTTACCGGCGGCACCCATGCAAACGGGGAGACCGTCCCCGCTTATTTCCCGCCCGCCTGTGACCCGCGTCACCCGAATGCCGAGGTACCACGATCGGGCCACCCGGCGGGCGCCCCCTCACCGCCCGGCAGACGCTGTGCACATGCAGCAGCCGACCAGCCGACGACGGCGAATACGCAGGACTGCCGCGATCGGAACCGTCACCGCCCTGTCCGTGGCGGCCCTCGCCACGGCGAGTTCCACCCAGCGCCCCGTCCCCGCCACGGCGGGCCCCGTGGCCGCCGACCCCGCGACGGACGCCCTCGCCGCCCGCGCCGCCGGCCCGGCCGACCTCGCCGCGTGCCGCATCGCGCCGGCCCCGGACGTGCAGATGTCGGAGGGCATCCCCACCCCGACGGGCTACGCCCGTTCCACCGGCGTGGTCCGCGCCCTCAACCTGATGATCGACTTCCCGGACGCGGTCGGTGACGGCCCGGCGATGCGGCGGTTCGCGGAGTTCTTCCCGCAGACCGCCGACTGGTTCCGCACCAGCTCCTACGGGCGGCTGCGCTACGTCCCGTACGCGCCGCTGACGGGCTGGCTCCGCATGCCGCTGCCGTTCGACGCGTACGGCATCGACCGCGGCGCGCCGTACGAGCCGGGGTACCGCAAGCTGGTCGAGCACATCGTGGAGGCGTCCGACGACCGCGTCGACTTCAGCGCCTACGACCTGATCAACGTCCTGGTCACGCCCAACGCCGGCCCCTCCGCGCTCGACACGGTCCTGTCCGTCACCTTCTCCGGGAACACCGAGGCGCCGCGCGCGGACGGGGTGGCGCTGTCCAACACGTCGTTCGTGTACAGCCGCCAGGACGACGGGTCCGGCTCCTTCGAGGAGACCGGTTTCCGGGTGCTGCCGCACGAGAACGGCCACGTCTTCGGCCTGCCCGACCTGTACACGCCCGAGGGCGGGGCGGCGGTCGGCCACTGGGACATCATGTCCGAGGACTGGGGGGCCAACAACGACCTGCTCGGCTGGCACAAGTGGAAGCTGGGCTGGCTCGACGCCGCGCAGGTGCGGTGCGTCGCCGCGCCGGGCACCCGCGAGTTCGTCCTCACCCCGCTGGCCCGCTCGGGGCGCGGCGCGAAGCTGCTGGTCGTACCGGTGGGCCGCCGTTCGGGGTACGCGGTGGAGGTCCGCGTCCGGGAGGGCAACGACGAGGCGGTGTGCGAGCCGGGCGTCCTGGTGTACCGGGTGCAGACGGACGTCGACACCGGTCAGGGCCCGGTGACCGTCGCGGACAGCGAGGGCGGCAGCGGCGGCTGCACGCGCCGGCCCAACGTGCACGCGGAGCTGTCGGACGCCCCCTACGGGCCGGGCGAGACGTTCCAGGACCGGACGGGGCGGATCGGGGTGACCGTGGTGGCGAAGGAGCGGGACGGCTCGTACCGGGTCCGCGTCACCCGCCGCTGACCCGGTGGTGCGCGGCGGGCACGGGGCCACCGACGGCCGGGCCCGGGCCACCGGGCCCAGACCCCGGCGCGACTCCGGCCGGTCCGGCCCGGCCCTGGTCGCGGTCGCGGTCCGGCCCCGATCCCTCCCCACCCCCACCCACGTCCCGGTCCCGGAGGGGCTCACGCCCCGCCGAAGCGCAGCCGCAGCTCGTCCTTGAGGACCTTCCCGGCGGCGTTGCGGGGCAACGGGTCCGCCACGAGGTGGACGTACGAGGGCACCTTGAACGCGGCCAGCTCCCGCCCCACGTGCGCCCGCAGCCCGTCGGCGGTGACGGCGGCGGCGCCCGAGGCCCCGTCCCGCAGCCGGACGACCGCCGCGACCTCCTCGCCCAGTACCGGGTGGGGGACGCCCAGCACGGCGGCGTCGGCGACCGCCGGGTGGGCGTGCAGCACGGCCTCCACCTCGACGCAGTACACGTTCTCCCCGCCGCGGATGACGACGTCCTTCAGGCGGTCCACGACGTCGACCCGCCCGTCCTCCGCCACCACGGCGAGGTCCCCGGTGCGCAGCCAGCCGTCGGCCGTGAACGCCTCCGCGGTCGCCGCCTCGTCCCGCCAGTAGCCCCGCACCAGGCTCTGCCCGCGCAGCAGCAGCTCGCCGACCTCCCCGTCGGGCAGCGGTACGCCGTCCGGACCGACGACGCGGACCTCCGTGACCGGGGTCGGCCGGCCCGCGCTGCCGGGGCGCCGGCGGTACGCCTCGCCGTAGTGCGCGAGGACCCCGCCGCAGGTCTCGGTGAGCCCGTAGCCGTTGCGGGGCTCGATGCGCGGGCCGTACTCGCGCGTGAGGCGCCGGACGATCTCGGGTGGCGCGGGCGCCCCGCCGGTGCCGAAGTTGGTGAGGGTGTCCAGGCCCTGCCCGCCGGCGGCGTCGAGCAGTTCCAGGGCGGTGGCGGGGACGCCGGAGTAGTGGGTGACCCCGTGGCGGCGGACGAGGCGCAGCGCCCGGTCCGGGTCCCACCGGCGCATGGACAGCAGCGTCCCGCCCGCGGCCATGACGGCGTACACGGCGGTGAACGCGGCGGCGTGGAAGTAGGGGAAGGTCGTCAGCGACACCGGCGGCCTCCCCCGCCCCGGCAGGTCCCCGCGCTCCAGGGCGGCGGCGGCCGCCTGGTAGCGCGGGTTGAGCGCGGCGGCGACCTGCGCCCGGTGCGTGGCGACGGCACCCTTGGGGCGGCCGGTGGTGCCGGAGGTGTACATGATGGTGGCGTCGTCCTCGGGCCGCACGTCCACGGCGGGCGGCGCGACGACCCCGGCGTCCGGGCCGCCCCCGGTGTCCGGGCCGCCCCCGGTGTCCGGCGCCGCGGCGATCTCGTCGAAGCCGAGGCACGGCACGTCGTTGCGCCGGGCCCAGTCCGCCATCCGCGCGACCCGCTCGTCGTCCGCGAGGATCACCCGCGGCGCGCAGTCGTCCAGGGCGTACGCGCACTCGGCCGCAGTCCACCACGAGTTGAGCGGCACGGCGACGACCCCGGCCAGCTGCGCCGCCCAGAAGGCGACGAGCCACTCGGGCCGGTTGCACCCCGCGACGACCGCCCGGTCACCGGGCCGCAGCCCGTACCCGTCGGCGAGCCGCGTCGCGAGCCGGCACGCGGCGAGCAGGAACTCCCGGTACGTCCAGTCGGGCCCCTCATCGTCACCGACGAGGAACACGGCGTCCCCGAACGCCCAGGTGGCCTCCACGAACTCCCGCAGCGTGCGCGGCCCGACCGCGTACTCCAGCCGCCCGTCCTCCCCCCGCCGCACGGCGAACGGCGCCCCGGGCGCGGTGAGCAGGGCCTCGGCCCGCGAAGAACTCTCGACGTACGACACGCCGGGACGCTACAGGACCCCCACCCCCGAGCACCGTGACCCCGACCACCACGGCCCCCCGACCGGGCCGACGCCCGACACCCCCACCCGCTACACTGTCGGCGGCGGCCCGGCCCGCCATGATCACGCCTCAGTAGCTCAGGGGATAGAGCACCGCTCTCCTAAAGCGGGTGTCGCAGGTTCGAATCCTGCCTGGGGCACAGCGCATACGCCGCGCGACCGGTCACCCGGGAGCGCCGCACCGGCCTCGGACCACATGTCCGGGGCCGTTCGCGTACGTGGGTCACGATGTGCGTACGCGGGCTTGGAGCGGGGAGCGCCCGCCCCGGGCCATCTCGGCGGCTCATGCCATGGGACGCGTCTCCGTTGCGGATCGAGGCCCCGGGCGCGGTCGGTACGCCCGCTCCTGGTCGAGGGAACGCCAACGTGTCGGTCGACCGGCCCGTGCGGGTCGTGGGGAGGTGACGGTGTTCTCCGTTCTGCGGGTGCCCAAGCTCGGGCGGGTGTGGGCGGGGCAGTTCGTCAGCATGGTCGGCGACGGGGTGTACACCGTCACCGTCGCCCTGTACCTGCTGCCCCGGGACGACGCGCCACGGGCATTGGGTGCGCTGCTCGCGGCGACCGCGCTCGGCGGGATCGTCACGCTCCTCCTCGGCGGCGCCGTCGCCGACCGGGCGCGTCGCTCGCTGGTGATCTGCGCGGCCGACCTGCTGCGGATCGTCGGCGTCGCCGCCCTGCTTGTCGCTGGCCCGGACGCCCCGATCGTGATCCTGGCCCTCCTCGGTCTCGTCTTCGGCTGCGGGGCGGGGGTCCACCGCCCCGCGTACACGGCGCTCATCGCCCAGTTGGCCGGGCGGGAGCGGCGGCGTGAGGCGTCGGCGCTGCGCGCGGCCACCAGCCGCTTCACCGGGATCGTCGGGCCCGTCGCCGGCGGGTCCGTCGCCGCCGCCTCGTCACCGGGGACGGGCCTGCTGATCAACGTCGTCACGTTCGTCTTCAGCATGGCGACGCTCGTACGCCTGGACGAACCGGCCCCCGGCCCACCCGCCGACGGCTCCCCGCGGGCCGGGCTGGTGCGGGAGGCGCTGGACGGCGTCGCGTACGTCCGCAGCCGTGGCTGGATGCTCGCCGTCATGGTGCAGGGCACGGCCCAAGCCGCTCTGGTCATCGCCCCGATGGCGGTCGTGGTGCCGCTGGTGATGGGGGGCCGGGGACCGGCGGCGCTCGGTCTCGTCACCAGCGCGACGGCGTGCGGCGCGCTGGTGGCGACGCTCGCCGCCCCGCGCATCCGGTCCCGCCGGGCCGGTACCGTCGCCATGCTCGGCCTGCTGTGCGAGCTGCCGCAGATCGTCGCCGTGTGGGCCGGGGCCGCCACCGTGTGGGTGGTCGTGTGCAGCGCCTTCGCCGGGGCGGGCTCCTCGGTGTTCGCGGTGCTGTGGGGAGCGGCGCTCCAGGACCGCACCCCCGACGGGATGCTCGGCCGGGTCTACGCCCTGGACGCCCTTCTCACACAGGCGCTCATGCCCGTCTGCATGGCGGTGGCGGGGTACCTGCTGGGGGTGTTCCCCCCGTCGGTGATCACCGCTTTCGCGGGGTGCGCGCTGATCCTCACCGTGGTCGCCGTCCTGCCCGTGCCGGGCGTCTCCACTCTCGGCCCGCCGAGGGAACAGGAGCCGGAGCCGGCGGGGACCCGGTCCGGGGCGCCCCTGTGACGGCGCGGCGGCTCCGTTGCGCGGACGGCGTAGGGTCTGTCGCATGGTGATCGCGACGGTTCGTGAGTGGCGGGACGAGGAGGGGTGGGGGGTGCTCGACTCCCCCGAGACGCCCGGTGGGTGCTTCGGCCATTACTCCGCCATCGACATGCCGGGCTTCCGCACCCTGGAGGCGGGGCGCCGGGTCGAGTTGACGTGGGAGGCGCCCGGCTTCCGGCAGGACGGTTACGAGTACCGCGCGCTCACCATCGTCCCCTTGCCCGCTTGACGCCCCGGGTCTCGTGGCAGGTGGTGCAGGAGCGCGGCCACCAGGCGATGAGCGGCCCGCCCCACGGCGGGCGGTAGTGCTGCTCGCCCAGGTCCACGGCGGTCTCCTCGGTCAACTGCGACGCGCAGTACACGCAGTCGCGGCCACGGCGGCGGTTCGCGGGCAGCGCCTCCACGTCGGGTACGCCGTCCAGCGTCGACGCGGGCAAGTACTGGCTCTCGATCACCGCCCCGCCCTCCTCTCCACGCACCGCGCGCAGGAGCAGGGCGGGTAGCCGGCCGAGACGCGCTCCCAGTCGTCCGGTCGATGGGTACGCCGCTCCCGGATCGTGGTGCTGGTGCCGTCGGACCGCACCGCGTACACGCGGATCGTCATCATGAGGACTCCCCACGGGCGGCCACGGACCCGGGCACCCGTCCGACTCGGCCGGGTCCCCACGTGAGGTGGTCGGTCCGCAACGGCCCGCCGCTGTTCCCCTGTCGGGGCAGGTTGGTGTTCACCAGGCTCCCATCTGTGTGCCGTTCGGTAAGGCAGATGGTGTCCCGACGAAGGCGGCACGACTGCCACACCGTGTGTCACCGTCACCCCGCGTGCGGCGGACGACGTCAGACCGCCCCGATCCACTCGGCGAACGACGTCAGCGCTTCGGCGTCCGCCCGCCGCAACCGCCGTAGCGTCGCCGCCGTCTCCCGGGCCCACGGATGCCCCCGCGTGTGCTGCGGTGCGGCGTGGCGAGCCGCCTGCAACGACGTGAAGGCCTGGTCCAGCCGCGCGCACCACATCTGTGCCCGCGCCAACTCGATGTAGTACCCGGAGCGCCGCTCCGCGGGCAGGCTCTCCGACGGCCGCCACGTGTCCGCCAGGCGAAGGGCCCCCGCCGCGTGGTCGCCACCGAGGCTGACCGCGACGGACACCCGGTGGACGCGTACGGATTCCGGACCGAACGCGGTGCCGCCGTACACGCCTTCGCGCAGGCCGTCCGCTAGCTTCCGCGCCTCGCCCAGGTGCGTGGCCGCCGTGTCCGCGTCGCCCGCGCGCCCCGCGATGACGGCCGCGCGCATGTGCAGGGCGCCGCGAGCCGCCGCCGTGCGCGGATCCACGACGGTCGGCGTCTGGTCGAGTGCGTGTTCCAACGCCCGCAGTCCTGCCGCGTACGCCCTGGCAGAGAAGAAGGTCTCGGTGCGCACGTACGCGGTAGTGGCGTCCGCCAGCGGGTCGTTGGTCCATGCCGCAGCCCACCGCATCACGTCGATGAGCCGCGCGGAGAGGTCATGGGCCCCGGACTTGTACGCGACCGCGTCGCCGGAGCGGGCAGCGGACACGAGTACGCGGGCCGCCCGCTCCCGCTCGGCCCCGCGGGCGGCGTGCAGGCCCGCCACGGCGTCGGCCACCAGCGCGGGGGCCGCTTGGGCGAGACGCACGTACTGGGCCTCCAACCGCCACCGCTCGGCGTCCGCCGCCGCCCGTTCCAACTCGTCGGGATCGCGGGTCGGTCCGGTGGCGGGGCTGTCAGGGATGTCGTAACCGGCGATGGCCGCCGACAGGGCGGGCAGTGCGGCCCGTACGCGCCCGTCCCTGCGGGTCTGGTCGGCGAGCAGCCGTCCGGGGTCCAGGCCCAGCGCGGCCGCGATGGCGTCGAGGGTGTCGTCGCCGGGCAGCCGCGTTCCCTGCTCGACCTTCCGCAGCATGCTGAGTGACACGTGGGCGCGGGCGGCGAGGTCCGCCTGGGACAGGCGGCGCGCGCGCCGGGCCACGGCGATCCGGCGTCCCACCTCCGGCGTCGGCTCCACAGGCATGCACGCACCGTACCCGTGGCGGCGCCCGCGCGGCGGGCGAACGGGCCCGGCTCGTACGTCCGTCAACGCGATGCGGTGACCAGCGGGAGGAGGTCGTGCAGGGAGTCGATCGAATGGTCCGCCGCGGCCCGCACCTCCGGGGCGTCGGCCCACAGGTGACCCCAGGGCCCGCGGCGCAGGTGCGCGGTGACCAGTCCGGCCGCCGCCGCCGGGTGGACGTCGTTCGCCGGGTGGTCACCGACGTACACGGTCTCACCCGGCTCGGTCCCGGCGGCGTCCAGCACGCGGGCGAAGAAGTCGCGTGAAGGCTTGGCGCACCCCCACTCGCCGGACGTCGCGACGACATCGGCGGGCAGGTCGAGGGCGCGCAGGAGCGTGCCCGCCCTCGCGGTCTGGTTTCCCGCCACGACCACACGCACATCTGCGGCCCGCAGCGCGGCGAGAGCGGAGCGCACGTCCGCGTACAGGTCGCTCTCGTCGAGCCGTTCGCCCCTGCCTGCCGCCTCGCGGGCACGGTACTCGGCAGCCACGTCGATGCCCGGCCTGAGCAGCCGCAGCGCGTCCGCGTTGTCACGGCCCTGGGCGACGACGGCGCCGACCAGCGCGGAGAGGGTGTGCCGCGGCGCACCGAGCCAGTCCGCCCAGTCACCCCAGTACCGGTCGTCATGTACGAGGGTCTCGCCGATGTCGAGGGCTACCGCACGGATCATGTCGCCAGCCTAGGAGGTGGGCCCGTGCGCGGGTACGGCGAACACCCCCGCGAGGCTGGGTCTCGCGGGGGGTCCGGTGGGGGCCGGCCCACGGTCGGCCGGACTCGATCCGGGTCAGCGGCGGCTCGCGGTCCTGGTGTCGGGGGTCAGTAGGACGTGGCGTCCTCGAAGCTCTCCGTCCAGTACGTGACCCGGGCGTCGTCGGTGAGGTACGTGCCGGACGGGAGGGTCAGCTGCACCGACGGGCCGGTGGAGCCGGTGCCGTTCGCGTTCGCGAAGTGCACGCCGAGGCGGGAGGCGGTGCGGCCGTTGACCTCGCCGCCGGTGCGCTCGCCCATGAGCATGACGGAGGCGTACGCGGACCGGCCCGGGGCGAGCCGGATCACGCTGTGCGGGCGGGTCGCCTCGTCGACGGCGGTGGCCGCGTGGTCCTGATCGAAGCGCAGGTACGGGGCGGCGTAGAGGTCGCAGGGCGACGAGCTCTTGTTGGTGGCGGTGAGCAGCAGGCGGTTGATGGGGCGGGCCGGGCGCTGTACGACGACGCGGGTGTTGGCGCCGGTGCAGGTGGCGACGGCCGCGGAGGCGGTCTTGCCGCCGTTCGGCCGGTGGGCGGTGGGCGTGCCGCCGGTGGTCTGGCGGTCGGCGGTGGCGCCGCCCGCCGCGGGGGCCGAGGACACGGCCGTGCCGGGCG
Organism: Streptomyces sp. DH12; assembly: GCF_020873895.1. Lineage (GTDB taxonomy): Bacteria > Actinomycetota > Actinomycetes > Streptomycetales > Streptomycetaceae > Streptomyces. The sequence goes on from NZ_JAHWGT010000004.1 coordinate 25,504, forward strand.
TACCGGAGCCGCCGGTCGCGGAGCCGCCGGTGGTCCCCGTGGCGCCGGCCGTGCCGGTGGTGCCGGTGGTGCCGGTGGCGGCCGCGCCGGGCGAGGAGTGCGTGGTGGACGGTGCCGGGGCGGTTACGGCGTTCCCGGCCGGCGCGGCGGACGCCGGGTCCTTCGACACCTCGGTGATCCCGCAGGCGGACGTCGAGAGGGCGGCCGCCAGGAGGGCGGTCGCGATGGCGGTGCGGCGGACGCGGCTGGTGTGGGCGGTGGTGGAAGTGCGCATGGTGAACAAGCCCCCGTCGGACTGGTGGTGTGTGGTGGTGGTCGCGGCAGTGGTGCCGGATGAGCGTGCCGGTGCGGGGCGGCCTGGGGCCTCGCGGTCCGGTCGAGCCGGGGCGGTGTCCGCCTCCGGTCGAGCGGCCCACCCGTTCCGGGCGGCGCTGCACTCACTCTGCGGGGCCACTCGCCGTTCCCGCCATCCACCGGCGGGAACGGGGGACGCTGGAACACCCGCACCGGGCATGACCAGCGGAAACACGGAGTGCCTGGAACGCCCGCCTGGAACGGGGAGAGCCGGGGAGCGGCGTGCCGACCGGGTGTGGGAGCGGGAGAGGCGGGAGGGGGTCGGCAGCGGCGTGCGGGCGCGCGTCGCGGGCGAGCGGCGGGACGTACCTCGCCGGTACGTGGGGGGTGGGCCGGGGTGCGGGCGCGCGTCGACTGCCGGTGGCGAGTGGCGGGCGGCAGGCTGCGGTCGGCAGGCGGAGGCGGGCGGCAGACGGCGGGGGCAGGCGGCAGACGGCGAGTGGCAGGCGGCGGGCGGGCGGCAGGCGGCGGCGCGCGGCGGGCCGTACCCCGTCGGCACGGGGGTGGGCCGGTGCGCGGGAAGGGCAGGCCCCGTCAGTCGGTCGGGGCGGCGCACGGGGTGCCGCGGGGGAACAGGCCGTACGGGGACGCCAGGCGGTACACGCCCGACGCGGGCGCCTGGAGTTCCGTCCACTCGTCGCCCTGCGCCGTCCTCGCCGACTTCCGCAGGCAGGCGCCGCCCCCGGCGGGCAGCCGCTCGCCCCGCTCGTCCACCAGGGACAGCCACGGCGAGTACCGGACCTTGACCCGTATCCGGCCGGGCCGCTCGACCCGCAGGGTGAGCACGTCCGGCGCCGCCGCGTCGACCGTCGTCGACGGGCCGGCCAGGGTGCTCGCGCCGCGCACGGCGAACAGGCGCCAGTGGCCGTCGGACCACACCGGGTCCAGGTACGGCAGGCCCCGCTCGATCAGGGCGGTCTCCTGCGCGGCGCCCGTGTCGGGCCGGCCGGTGGGCAGCACGACGTACCCCACGGCCCAGCGGTCCAGCCAGGCCCGGTACGTGGCGGGGGTGAGCGTGCCGTCGTAGAAGAGCGGGTTCCGCTCGATGTCGGCCTGGCGGTTCCAGCCGCGGGCGAGGTTCACGTGCGGGGCGAGCGCGCTGGACTCGCGGTGGCTGCGCGCCGGGACGACCTCGACGCGGGCCCGCTGTGCGCCCCGGCGCTCCAACTCGTCGAGGAGCGGCGCGGTCCGGCTCGCCCACGAGGCGTGCGGCGTGGTCAGCCGCACGTCGTCGACGCTCTTGAAGCCGATCCACGCGTGGAACACCAGCAGCGCCGCCAGCAGCGCGTACCGGCCGCGCCGCGTGGCGTACGGCAGCGCCGCCAGCAGCAGCACGCCCGCGAACAGCATCGGCAGCCGCGTGACGTTGGAGCCGATCTGCGAGTCGACGAGCCAGGTCAGCAGCGTCCCGGCGACGTACAGGCCCGCCGCCACGCGCACGGTCCGCCACGCGGGCGGCACCAGTGCCAGGCACAGCGCGCCGAACACCACCGGCAGCAGCACCGTGCCGAACGCCATCGGCTGCGTACCGGAGAACGGGAACAGCAGCGCCGTCGCCGCGACGACCAGCACGGGCGGCACGCCCAGCGCGTACGCGGCCGGCCGCCGGCCGTCCAGGAACAGGGCGGCGGCCACCACGCCGACGAACAGGCCCGCCACCGGGCTCACGGCGGTCGCCGTACCGGCCAGGAGCGCCGCGGCGGCCCCCCGCGCGCCGCGGTGGCGGCGCCACCGGCAGGGCCAGGCGAAGACCACGACCGCCGCGCCGAGCGCGCACATCAGCCCCAGGCCGAAGGTGACCCGCCCGGACACGGCGTTGCACAGCAGCGCGAACACCGCGGCGGACGCGCAGGCGAGGGGGTTGCGGACGGCGCGGCTCCGCACCAGGAGGAGGGCGGTGAGCCCCGCCGAGACCGTCCCGGCGGCCATCATCGTCGTCCGCACGCCGAGCAGCGACATCACGTACGGCGACAGCACGCTGTACGACATCGTGTGCATGCCGCCGTACCAGGAGAGGTTGTACGCGGAGCCCGGGTGGCGGGTCGCGAAGTCCGCCCACGCGTCCTGCGCCGCGAGGTCGCCGCCGCTGTTGGCGACGTACCCGAACCACCCGGCGTGCACCACGGCGGCCAGGGCGGTCGCCACGACGACGGGGTGGGTACGCAGCCGCCACCACCGCCGCGGGTCCCCCGGCCCCGGGCGGGCGGGGTCCCGGCCCGCGGGCGCCCGGCGGGCGGCCGGCACACGGGCGGGCGCGGGGCTCGCGGACGGCGGGTGCGCGGACGAGGGGTGCGCCCGCGATGACCGGTGTGCGGGGGAGGTGTGCGCGGGCGGCGACGGGTGTGCGGGCCGCACGTGCGGGCCCGGACCTTCCGTGGTGGTCACTCCTCGGCTCCCTGTTCCGACCTGCTTCGACCTGCCCGACCGGCTCGGCCTGCCCCGACTGCTCCGACCGTTCCGACTGTTCCGACTTCCGCGACCTGCCCGGCAGGACGCGGCCGGGGCGCCCCCGAGGTGCGGGGGCGCCCCGGCCGCGTACCGCGTCAGCCGATACGGGTGAGCTTGGCGCCGAAGCCGGGCTCCGCCAGGTCCTTCTGGAGCGCGACGGGCACACTGACCCGGCCCTCGCCGGAGCCGACGGCCAGCTCGCCGACGACCGTGCCCTCGGCGGCGGTGTGCGGGACGGCCTTGCCGCCGTCGGTGAGGATCAGGTCGACCTCCAGCCCCGCCCAGCCGACCGGCTTCAGCTCCTTCGTGGCGATGACGGGCGTACGGCCGCCGAGGCCGTCGTCGACGTACCCGACGACGTCGCCCTTCTTCACGACCGCCGCGGACGTGACGCCCTCCTGCGCCGCCCGGATGAGGTCGCGGCTGAACGTCTCGACGGCCAGCTTCGTCTTCTCGGAGAGCAGCGCGGGCGACTTGACGTTCATGACGACGCCGAGGACGCGCCGCACCTTGCCGTCGACCACGGTGTTCGCGGACCACAGGAGGTTGCCGCCGGCCGGGGTGGACGTGCCGGTCTTGACGCCGGAGATGCCCGGCTGGATCAGCAGCGTGTTGCCGTTCTCCAGCCGCTTGCCGATCTGCGGCAGGGTCACGTTCGGCATGTCGACGATCTCGCGGAACGCCGGGTCCTTCATGGCCGCCTTGGCCAGCTTCAGCTGGTCGATCGGGGTGGAGACGGTGCCCTTGTCGAAGCCGCTCGCGTCCGTGTACGTCGTGTTGGTCATGCCGAGCTGCTTGGCGGTGGTGTTCATCTTCTTGATGAACGCCTCCTCCGAGCCCGCGTCCCAGCGCGCCAGCAGGTGGGCGACGTTGTTCGCCGAGCGGATCATCAGCAGCTGGATCAGCTCGCCCTGCGTGTAGACCTGCCCCTTCTTCACCGGGGCGACCGACCAGTCGGGGTTCTTCGCCTGCTCCTCCGTCAGCTGGTCGATCTCGATCTTCGGACCGGCGTCCTTGTCCTTGATCGGGTGGTCGCGGAGGAGCACGTACGCCGTCATCGTCTTGGCGACGCTCGCCATCGGCGCGGGCTTCTGCGGGCCGTAGGTGCCGATCAGGCCGACGCCCTCCACCTCCACCGCGCCCTGGCCCTCGGTGGGCCACGGCATCGCCAGCTTGCCGCCCCCGAAGGTGTACGTGGGGTCGGCCGACAGGGTCAGCGAAGGGTCGGGCAGCGGACGCAGCATCTGTGCGACCGCGAAGATGATCGCCAGGAGGAGGACGAGCGGGCTCCAGATCTTGACCCGGCGCACGAGCGTCCGCACCGGGGTCTCCGGCGGGGGCGGCGTGTTCGTCAGCTCCGCCAGCAGGTCCAGCGGCGGGAGCGGCGGCATCGGCTGCTGCCTGGTGCGCTCGGCCTCGGTGAGCGAGGCGGACGGCGCGGGCGTCTCGGCGGTGACGTCGTTCGTGGCGGCGGCACGCGGCTGCGCGCCGGACGCCGAACCGGAAGGCTTCGCACCGGCGGACGTGGACTCGGCGGGGGGCGTGGAGGCGGCGGCCGGCGTGGACGCGGTGGCCGGCGTGGAGGCAGCGGGGGCCGTCGTGCCGGTGGAGCCCGTGGGGCGCTTGGACGCCGCGGGCCGTACGTCGTCGCTCCGCAGCGGCACGAAGGTGCTCGGCCGCCCGTCGGAGTCGCCGTCACCGCGGCCGGTCCCGGAATCGGAACCGGCGTCGGCACCGGAATCGGCGTCGGCGGTGTCGCGGGCGCTCGTGTCGCGGGCGGCGCCGGTGGCCCACCGGGGGGCGGTCCGGCCGGCGGGGGCCTCGTCCGCGCCCTCATCCGCCGGAGCCTTGCCCGCCGGGGCCTTGTCCGCAGGGGCCTTGTCCGCAGGGGCCTCGCTCGTGGCGGGCGCGCCGGACGGGCTCTTCCCCGACGCCGCCGTGGGCCGGGGCGCGAGCGTCTTGAGCGCGGTCGTGGGCTGGTCCACCGGACCGGCGGGCCTCCGTACGGTGCCGAAGACCGCGGTGGCCTGGTCGACGCCCCGCCCGGTGTCGGCCGCCGGGGCGGGGGCCTCCCGCTCGTCGTCACCCTCGGCGTCGTCACGGTCGGCCTCGCCGTCGGCACCGTCGTCGCCGTCACCGTCGCCGCCGTCGTCGCCACCGCCGTGGCGGGCGTCCGCGGCGGGCTCAGCCTTCACGGTGGCCTCCGGGGCCTCCGGGGCCTCCGGGGCCTTCGCGGACGAGGCCGGCTCGTCGTCGGCGTCGTCCGTCGCGGCCGGCGCCGCCGGTGCTTCGGGAGCGTCGGCGGTGTCGGCGGAATCAGTGGTGGCGGCGGTGGCCGCGGTGGCGGAGTCCGACGGCTCCCGCGCCTCGGGCACGGTCGCTCCCCCGGCGGCGGCCCGCCCCGCGGCGGCCGTACGCTCCCCGGCGGGCTCCTCCGGCGTCTCCGACGCCTTCGGCGAGTCCGGCGTGCCCGGCGCGTCCGGCGTACCCGGCGTGTCCGGCGCGTCCGAAGGCTCGGGCGCCTCCGACGGCTCCGAGGCGTCCGACACATCCGAGGCGTCCCGCTCCGGCTCGCTCACCTTCGGCGCCTTGAACACCGCGGTCGGCTGGTCCACCCCAGCCGGCCGCGCACCGGGCCGCGCGTCGCCGAAGGCGGCGAGCCGCGGATCGCGCCCGCCCGCAGCCGTCTCCCCCGGAGACTTCCGCTGCTCCGACTTGTCGGGGGACTCGCCCGCCACCGTGCCTCCAACCAACGCGTTGTCCGAACCGTGTACCAGTGTCCTGTGTGAGCCCCTGGGCCCCCGTGCTAGACGAGAACGACATACCTGCCGGTTCCCGCACGAAGCACCCAGGCGCTCTCGACAGATGAATGTGAGAGGGGTCACCCTGTCATTCATCCACGCGGGGAGGCATGGATGGGCAGGAGCCGCAGAACACTTCCGGAGGAGCTTCTGCTGCTCGCTCTGGACCCGGCCACGGGTACCACAGCGCAGCCGCAGTCGCTCGACCTCGGCCTCGCCGGAGCACAGCTAGTGGAGCTGGCTCTGGCAGGACGGATAGCCCCTGACGGGGATCGTATCGCCGTGGTGATGCCACGGCCGACAGGAGATCCGACGCTGGACTCCGCACTGGAACTGCTGCGCAGACGCGGCAGCCCGGTACGGGCGGTCCACTGGATAGGCGGGCCCCGGCTGGGGCTGCGTCAGACGTACCTCTCGCACCTGGAGCGCTGCGGCATGGTCCACGCCGTGGAGAGCCAGATGTGCGGGGTGCTGCCGACGACGCGCTACCAGGCGACGGACACCGCCATCAGCCGGGAGATCAGGTCCCGGCTGGACAGCGCGATCCGCACCGGCGTACCGCCGGACCCGCGGACCGCCGCCCTGGCCGCGCTCGCGCACGCGGTCGGCCTGGGCAAGCACCTCTACCCGGGCAACGAGGGGCGTTCGTCGCGCTCCCGGCTCCGGGACCTGATCAGGCACGACCCGATGGGCGGCCTCGTGGCGCACGCCGTGATGGACGTCCAGAACGGTGTCGGCGCGCCGCCGCGCCGCGCCGCCCCACCGGGAGGCCCAGGGCGGCCGGCCGCCGCCGTCCCGATGCGGGCGGCGTCGCACCCCGGGCCCATGGCCCGCGTCGCCGCGCGCTGAACCACCGGCACGCACCACCGGCGCCGCCCGCACCACCGGCGCCACCTGCGCCAAGGACAGCGCACGCACCACCCGCACCGCCCGTACGGGACGTCCCGTACCGGAGCACCACCTGTACGCCCGCACCACCGCACGTCCACCGCACCGGCGCCCCCACACGGCCCGGTCGGGAGTCGCACGGGTGCGCGGGGCGGCCCGCACGGCCGTCCCGCGCGTTCGCGTTCGCTCACCCGTGTGGCAATTCTCCAGCGCCGCACGCCCTTTGGTGGCAGTCTGCTGAGCAGTAGACACGCAGAGCAACGCCAGCTACAGCCAGGCAGCCGGAGGTGCAGTTCCCGTGGCGTCCAATGTCAACCCCACCGTCAGGCGACGCAGACTGGGCATGGAGCTCCGCCGGCTGCGCGAGCAGAAGGGCATGACGGCGGAGGAGGTCGCCGAGCGGCTGCTCGTCTCCCAGTCGAAGATCAGCCGCCTGGAGAACGGCCGCCGCTCGATCAGCCAGCGCGACGTGCGGGACCTGTGCGGGGTGTACGAGGTCGAGGACCGGCGGATCGTCGACTCGCTCATGCAGATGGCGAAGGACTCGCGGCAGCAGGGCTGGTGGCACGCCTTCGGCGACATCCCCTACAGCGTGTACATCGGCCTGGAGACCGACGCCGCGTCACTGCGCGTCTACGAGCCGCAGATCGTGCCGGGGCTGCTGCAGACCCGGTCGTACGCGGAGGCCGTCATCAACGGCGCGCTGCCGGAGGCGCCCGTGTCGGAGATCGACAAACGGGTCAACGTCCGCACGCGCCGCCAGGACCGCGTCCACGACGTGGAGAAGCCGCTGCGCCTGTGGGCGGTGATCGACGAGTCGGCGCTGCGCCGGGTCGTCGGCGGCCGGGACGTGATGGTGGAGCAGCTGGAGTCGCTGATCGAGCTGTCGCACCTGCCGCACGTCACGGTGCAGGTGCTGCCCTTCGAGATGGGCGCGCACCCGGGCATCAGCGGGCACTACGCGATCCTGGAGTTCCCCGACGCGACGGACTCCTCGGTCGTGTACATCGAGGGCGTCACCAGCGACCTGTACCTGGAGAAGCCGAACGACGTGCAGCGGTACAGCGTCATGTACGAGCACCTGCGGGCGCAGGCGCTGGGGGTCGAGCAGACCCGGCAGTTCGTCGCCGGGGTGGCGAAGGACCACGCGGAAGCCTGAGCCGGCGGGCCGGAAGTGCGCGTGCGCCGATTGTCGGGGTTCGTCCGGAAACTACCGATCCGACAGTACGAGGATCGGCACGGTACCCCCTACCGGCTCCCGGCGGAAGGTCGGACGGGAACATGCCATCCGGATGAGTGAACGACCGCCCCGGACCCGGAGGGTGGGCGAGTAGCGTCGATCACGCCAGCCTGACGGTTGGCGCGACTCCTGCCAGCCAGAACCAGCCAGAACCGGAGTGAACAACATGGCCATTATTCAGGGCGCCACGGACACCTGGACCAAGTCCTCGTACTCCGGCGGGAACGGCGCGTGCGTCGAGGTCAAGTCCCCCCTCGTCGCCTCGATCGCGGTCCGCGACTCCAAGGTGCCCGCGGGCCCGTCGATCTCGTTCGTGCCGGGCGCGTGGAACGCCTTCGTCCGCGAGGTGGGCGCCGGCTCGCTCTGAGCCGCGACCCCTCCTCCCCGTGTCGCGACGGAGCCCTCTCGACTGGTCCGCCGTCCCCGGCCGAGAGGGAACGGGCCCCTTCGGGCCCTCCCGCGGCGACGGCCCTCGCACACCCCGCCCGCCCCGTTTTCTTGCCGGTCCCTTTTCCGGACCTTTCTGTGAAGTTGGTCGACATACCGGTCAGTACCCGGCAGTGTGACCCCTGAACGCGAGCCGCCGGTCCCACGCCTCCCCGCCACGGACCCCGGCACACGAGCCTGTCCTCCTCCCCTCCACGGCCGCACGGGACCCGCATCCCGCGCGGCCGTCGTCATGCGCGCGCGGAGTCGCGGCAGACCGCCGCGACCCGCGCGCGAGCGCCGGCCGGCACAGGCCCTGACGAAGCGTCCGGTCATCGTCCGACGGCCCGCGCGCCGGCGACAACGGGCCCGTGGGTCAAGAACCCGTAAAGACGTTCCGCCCGATGGGCAGCGTTCACGTAGGTGACCCGGGAGGGTCTTGACCGCCTGCCCGTACGGACGGTTCAATCCCCCGAAAGCCCCGCTCCCGCACGGGGTGCCGCTTGACCGCACCGTACTGACGAAGTGCCGTGGCGTTCACAGGGCGGACCCCTGGAGGGGGCAATGAACAGTCTCGACTGGGCCGTGCTCATCGGCTACTTCGGCGTGATGGTGGCCATCGGGCTCTGGTCGCACAGACGCATCGACGACGTCGGGGACTTCTTCACCGCGGGCGGCCGCATGCCGTGGTGGCTCTCCGGCATCTCCCACCACATGTCCGGCTACAGCGCCGTCATGTTCACCGGCTACGCGGGCATCGCCTACACCTACGGCGTCACCTCGTACGTCACCTGGTCCCTCCCCATCGCCGTCGGCATCGCCATCGGCGCCCGGCTCTTCGCGCCGCGGCTCAACCGCCTCCGCTCCCGGCTGCGCGTCGCGTCCCCGCTGGAGTACCTGAAGAACCGGTACGACCTGCGCACCCAGCAGGCCCTCGCCTGGTCCGGGGTGCTGCTGAAGATCGTCGACGTCGGCGCCAAGTGGGCCGCCATCGCCACGCTGCTCTCCGTCTTCACCGGCATCTCCCTCAACCAGGGCATCCTCATCACCGGCGTCGTCACGGGCGTGTACTGCACCGTCGGCGGACTGTGGGCCGACGCGCTCACCGAACTCGGCCAGTTCGTCATCCAGTTCTTCGCCGGCATCGCCATGCTCGTCGCCGTCCTCGCCGAGCTCGGCGGTGTCGGCGCGCTGTGGACGGTGTGGGACCGGCCGGAGCTCCAGGGCCACGCGGCACCCACCGCAGGGCCGTACACGACGACCTTCCTGCTCGCGTACCTCTTCATCAAGACCTTCGAGTACAACGGCGGCATGTGGAACCAGGCGCAGCGCTACATGGCCACGCCCAGCGCCCGGGAGGCCACCCGGTCCGCGTGGCTGTCGGCGGCGCTGTGGCTCGTCTGGCCGCTCGTCCTCTTCTTCCCCATGTGGTGCGCGCCCCTGCTGGTCACGCCGGAGAAGCCCGACGCCTCCGACGCGTACGCGCTGATGACCGGCGAGCTGCTGCCGCACGGACTGCTCGGGCTGGTCGTCGTCGGCTTCTTCTCCCACACGATGGCGATGTGCTCCTCCGACGCCAACGCCATCGCGGCCGTCTTCACCCGGGACATCGCCCCCGTCCTGTCGAAGGCCGCGCGCGGCTGGTCCCACCGGGCGGCGCTGCTCGCCGCCCGGTGGTCGACCGTCGCGTTCCTCGCGCTGTCGATGGGCATCGCCACCCAGGTCGACTCGCCCGCCTTCAAAGACATCATCACCGTCGTCATCAAGTGGGTGGCCGGGCTGATGGGCCCCATCGCCATCCCGTTCATGCTGGGCCTGCTGCGGCCCTTCCGCCGCTCCGGCCCGACCGCCGCGCTCGTCTCCTGGGCCGCCGGGCTCGTCGCCTTCTGGCTCACCAACTACGGCCTCGACGGCGTCGAACTCCAGGTCCAGATCGTCTCGCCGGTCGCCACGTCGCTCGTCCTGTACGTCCTGCTCGGCCACCTCAAGCCCGAGGACACCCCCGAGCGGGACGCCGTGCTGGACCGGATCAACACCGAGGCCGACGGCGCCGGCACCGGATCGCCCGATGCCGGGTCGCCCGGCCCCGGGTCCTCTGACGCCGGGACGCCCGACGCGGGCCCGCCCGGTGCCGGATCGCCCGATGCCGGATCGCCGGCCGGCGTTCAGCCGCGCGGGTAGCGGGCCAGCCAGCCCGGCGACGCCGCCGACGGGCCGTGCAGCGCCGGGCCCTGCGTCATCTCCAGGGCGAAGTCGTCCGCCAGCTCCAGCACCGTGGCCCGCCCCTCCAACTCGGCCAGCCAGGCCGGCGGCAGGGCGGTCTCCCCGTGCAACGCCCCCAGCAGGGCCCCGGCGAGCGTGCCCGTCACCTCCGACGGTCCGTCGTGGTTCACCGCCAGGCGCAGCCCGTGCGGCACGTCCTCGGCGACCAGCGCGCAGTACACGGCGATCCCCAGGGCGTCCTCCGACACCTCCCCGTCCGTGTCGCCCAGCGACGCGATCCGGTCCGGGCCCGGCACGCCCTCGCGCACCGCGGCGACCGCCCGCTCCAGGGCGGCGGCCACCGGCTCGTGACCGGGCCGCTCGGGCAGCTGCGCCAGCGCGCCGCGCACCGCCGACTCCACGTCGAGGCCCCGCGCCACCCCGTGCACCACCACCGCGTACGCGCCGGCGGCCAGGTACGCCGCCGGGTGGCCGTGCGTCTGCGCGGCGCACTCCACCGCCAACTGGCACACCAGGTGCGGCTCCCAGCCCACCAGCAGCCCGAACGGCGCCGACCGGACCAGGGCGCCGGCGTCCCGCGCCGACGGGTTCTTCGGCGCGGCCGGCGTGCCGAGGACCTCGTCGCCCAGCCCCGTCAGGCAGGCGAGGGGCGGATCGCGGCGGGTGTACAGCCACTCCTGCGCGGCCAGCCAGCCGTTGTCCTTGCGCCGCTCGTCCGGGCCCCAGTCCCGCTGGGTGGCCGCCCACCGCAGGTAGGCGCGGTGCAGGTCGGTCGGCGGGTGCCAGGCGCCGGTGTCCCGGCGCACCTGGGCGCGTATCAGCCCGTCGACGGTGAACAGGCCCAGCTGGGTGGCGTACGTGACGGCGCCGCGCCGGCCGTGGGCCGGCACCAGGTCCGTCAGGCCGTCCGCGCCGTGCAGCTCGCGGATCGTCTCCACCGGCAGGCGGGACACGCCCGCGCCGAGCGCGTCGCCGATCGCGCCGCCCAGCAGGCAGCCCCGCACCCGGGCGCGGAAGTCCTGCTGCTCGGCCCGGCCCCAGACGGTCGCCGCTGTGGTACTCACCGACAGGCCTCCCCCACGACATGGCTCCGGCGCAGCACTGTAATCGAACGGGTGCCGGGCGCCGAGGGCCGTCCGCGCGACGGACGACGGTTATTCGCCGCGCGCCGGGAACTCGCACGGGGGATCCTCCGACTACCTGTCCGGGGTCGTTTTCGGCCCGCTTCGGAAAGACGAGTCAGGAGTTCCCCATGCAGCGTCGTTCGTGGTGCGGTACCGCCGCCCTCCTGGCGTTCGCCGCGGTCGGCTGCGGGACCGCCGACAGCGGATCGGCTGAGCCCGCCGCGGCCGGCGGCGCGGGCGGCGCCGGCTACCCCGTCGAGGTGACGGACTGCGAGGGCGGGAAGACGACGTTCACCGCGGCCCCGCAGAAGATCGTCACAAGCAACGCCTCCAGCCTGGAGCTGCTGCTGCGCCTCGGCGTCGGCGACAAGGTCGTCGGCACCGGCTTCCCGCCCGCCAAGGGCTCCCTCCCCGCCGAACTGGACGGCCGGGCGCAGCAGGTGAAGGTCCTCAGCGACAGCGTCATCCCCAAGGAGAAACTGCTCGGCTCCGGCGCCGACCTCTACATCGACACCTTCGCCTCGGTGAACCGCGGCGGCCACGGCATGGGCGACGTGCCGACGGAGAAGGAGTTCGAGACCGTCGGCATCAAGCACGTCTACCTCAAGTCCACCGCCTGCTCGGCCTCCGCGAAGGGCCCCGTGACCGACCTCGGCAAGGTGACGGAGGACATCCGGACACTCGGCGCCATCACCGGTACGTCGGCGAAGGCCACCGCGCTCGTCGACGAGATGAACCGGAAGGTCGACGACGTCCGCAAGGCCGTCGGCGGGACACCGGAGAAGGACCGGCCCACGTACTTCTTCTTCGACTACGACGCCGGCACCAAGCAGCCCATCGCCGTGTGCAACCGGCAGATCGCCAACGCGGTGATCTCCCTGGCCGGTGCCCGGAACGTCTTCGCCGACTGCGACGCCACGTTCAAGCCGGTTGGCTGGGAGGACGTCGTCGCGGCGGACCCGGACTGGATCCAGCTCGCCGTCCGCAACCGCGGCAGCGCCGCCGAGACGGAGAAGGCGTACGACGAGGCCCGCGCCTGGCTGCGGGGCAACGCCGCGACCAGCGGGCTGAAGGCCGTCAAGGAGGACAGGTTCCTCAGGATCGGGTCCGAGGTCACGACCATCGCGGGTGTGCGGAACGCCGACACCGTGCACCGCATCGCCGCGACCCTGTACCCCGGCAAGGTGAAGGCCGACCGCTGATGCCCACGAAGGAGGCCACGGCCGGGAGCCCGCCCGCGGCCGGGGGACCGGCGCGCGGACCGGCCCCCGGCGGGGCCGCCGGGCAGGACACCGCGAAGACGGCCGGCGTGCGCCACGTGCCCGCCGGCGTCCTCGCGGCCGTCCTCGGCGCGGCGCTGCTCGCCGCGCTGACGTTCGCCGTGGCCTGGGGGTCGACGGACGTCCCGCCCCGCGAGGTGTGGTCCGTGGTGCTGCGCCGGCTCTCCGGCGAGGCGCCCCGGCCCGGCACGTCCGACCTGATCGTCTGGCAGCTGCGGCTGCCGCGCGCCCTGCTGGCCGCCGTGGTCGGCGCGGGCCTCGGCCTGATCGGCACGGCCGTGCAGGCGCTCGTGCGCAACCCGCTCGCCGACCCGTACCTGCTGGGCATCTCCAGCGGCGCGTCGCTCGGCGCGGTGGGCGCGCTGGTGCTCGGGCTGGGCGCGGGCGGCGCGCTGGGCCTCGGGGTGTCGGGCGCCGCCTTCGTCGGGGCGCTCGCCACGTTCGCGCTGGTGTGGCTGATCGCCCGGCGCGGGGGCAGCTTCTCACCGCTGCGGCTGGTCCTCGCCGGGGTGGGCATCGGGCAGTTCCTCACCGGGTTCACCAGCTACCTGGTGCTGCGGGCCGGTGACGAGCAGCAGACGCAGGGCGTGCTGTTCTGGCTGATGGGCAGCCTCGGCGGGGCGAGCTGGGAGACCCTGGCCGTGCCGGCGCTGGCCGTGCCGGTGGCGCTGCTGCTGCTCCAGGCGCGGTCCCGGCCGCTGAACACGATGATGATGGGCGACGAGACGGCCGCGGGGCTCGGCGTGAGCCCGGCCCGGCTGCGGCGCGAGCTGTTCGTGGTGACGAGCGTCCTCACCGGGATCCTGGTCGCCGTCTCCGGGGCGATCGCCTTCGTCGGCCTGATGGTGCCGCACGCCTGCCGCCTCCTCGTCGGCGCCGACCACCGCCGGCTGCTGCCGGTGTCCGCCCTGTTCGGCGCGGTGCTGCTGGTCGTCGTCGACCTGGTCTGCCGCGTCGCCCTGGACGGCGAGGAGCTGCCGGTGGGCGTCGTCACCTCGCTGATCGGCGCGCCCGCGCTGCTCTACCTGCTCGACCGGCGCCTCGGGAGGACCGCGTGAACGTCTCCGTCGAGGAGTTGAGCGTCGCCTACGCGGGCCGGGCCGTCGTGTCCGGCGTGCACCTCGTCGCGGGCGACGGCGAGATCGCCGGTCTCGTCGGGCCCAACGGCAGCGGCAAGTCCAGCGTCCTGCGGACCGTGTACCGGCACCTGAAGCCGGCGGCGGGCCGGGTCCTGGTCGACGGCCGCGACGTGTGGGACCTGTCACCGGCGCAGGCGGCACGGCAGGTGGCGGCGCTGCCGCAGGAACGGACCAGCGACTTCGAGCTGACGGTCGGCGACATCGTCATGATGGGCCGCACCCCGTACAAGGGGCCGTTCGCCGGGGACAGCGCCACCGACCGGGCCGTGGTGGCGCGGGCGCTGGAGCAGGTCGGCATGGCGCAGGCCCGCAACCGCTCCTTCTCGGCGCTGTCCGGCGGCGAGCGCCAACGCGTCCTGCTGGCTCGGGCGTTGGCGCAGGACCCGGACGTGCTGGTGCTGGACGAGCCGACCAACCACCTCGACGTGCTGCACCAGGTGGAGCTCCTCGCGCTGCTGCGCGAGCAGCGCCGCACCACCCTGGTGTCGCTGCACGACCTGAACGCCGCGGCGTCGGTCTGCGACCGGCTGCACGTGCTGCACCAGGGGCGGGTGGTGGCGTCGGGGACGCCGCACGAGGTGCTGACGCCGGAGCTGCTCGCCGAGGTGTTCGGGGTGCGGGCGGCCGTGGTGGAGCACCCGCTGACGGGCGATCCGCTGATCGCGTTCGACCACCGTTCACCGGCCGGGGCAGCGGCCGGGACGGTGGCCGGGGACGTCTCCGCGCCGGCGGCCCGGCCGGCGGCGGCGACCCCGGCCGGTCCCCCTCCGGGAGTGACGGAACCGGAGCGGGTGCCCTGACGGGCGGCGAGGGGCCGCCCTTGGCAGAGGGCGGCCCCCCGGGGGACCAACGCGGAGAAGACGAGAAGGAAGAGGAGGTGGACGGGGTGAACGGTGCGGCGGAGCTACGCGGTGTGGCCGGCGGGCGCCCCGTCCAGCGCTCCCGCGGCGCGCGCCCTCATGGTGGCCAGCACGTCGTCGCGGTGGTAGAAGACGCGGCGGCCGTTCTTGTGGCGGCGCCAGCGGTGGGTGTTGGCCAGCCAGTACACCGTGCCGGAGGCGATGCGCCAGCCGACGGCGATGTCCTGCGCGGTCAGCCCGGCGGCCCCGCGGCCGGGGCGCGCGGGTGCCTCGTGCAGGGTGTGCCACAGCTCCGGCGTCCAGGTGTGCCCGCGCTCGACGGAGCACGTGATGGCCGCCCGGCCCGACGGGGCGCCGGAGCCGAGGTGCGCGACGAGCGTGCCGTGGCAGCCGGGCCGCACGCACGGGCCGACCACCATGCGGCGGTCGGTGCGGCCGGACAGCTCGGACCAGGCGGACTTGACCAGTTCGTCGGTCTCGGCCACGAGGTCCCCCGCCGCGTCGTGGCCGGCCAGCCAGCCCGCGTGGTGGCCGAGGAAGGCGAGGAGCGCGACGGTGTTGCGGGTGGGGGCCTGCACACCCCGTTCCTCCCGGACCACCGCCGCCCAACTCGCCAGCACGCCGCGTATTCGGTCCCTCAGGTCCACGGCGTGGGTGTTGAGCGGGATGCCGGGCGCGCCGCGTTCCCTGACCCGCTCGACCACCCCCCGCGAGGCCCTGGACGAGGCGAGGGAGTGCGTCAGTTCGTTGTAGAGCTCTCCGAGCGCCACCAGGTTCCTGGTGATCCGCCGGCGGGTCACCTGGGTGCTCGGGTTATGGGTGGGAATAGCGGCACATGGCATGGGGCATCCTCTGCGAGCGTATGACGACGGCATCAATGAGCCTGCGGGTCCCCACTACCAGGTCGATACCATTCCGTTCCCGCCCGTCGGCGGCCCCGGCCGGCCCTTGACAAAAACCCCCGCACGCCAAGAAGATGGGCGTCAGGTTGGTGTTTCATGCCCGCTTCGGGCAGCACCTCCGGGGGGCTTCGCGTTTTCCGCGTAAACACCGCGTAAAAACCGGTGTCGATCCGCGCTGAACCGCACCGAACCGCGCTCCTCTGAAATGCAATGCGCTCATCTGCCCAGCTCAGCTGGGTTGTTCGGCATGCCCAAGGGCACTCTCGGCACCATTCGCCCTTCCCCGGCACGACGCCCCCGCGGTCCCACCAGGCGGCACCACGTCATCGGCGCGCCCCTTTGACGTGCGCCCGCCGGGCGGTTCGATCTCCGTGGCCGGAAACAGCCGTACGAGCGGTATTGGTAATTCCGCCGCACCCCGCACCCCCATCGAGGAATTGAGGCCGACATCACTACGCGCACGGAAACCACGGAAACCGGTCTGCGGTCCGTGGACACGGTCCTTTTCGATCTCGACGGCACGCTGGTCGACACGCTGGACGACATCGTCCGCGCGGTCAACACCGCGCTGCGCGACCACGGCCTGCCCGCCCTGACCCGCCCGGAGGTCCGAGGCCGCGTGGGCGAGGGCGGCACGGCCCTCGTCGACGCCTCCGTCCGCGCGTCGGGGCGCGACGTGGGGCCCGCGGTCGTGGCCCGGGTGCAGGAGGCCTACCTGGCGGGGTACGCCGCCTCCCCCGCCGAGGAGTCCCGGCCGTACCCGGGGGCGGAGGAACTGCTGACCCGGCTGCGGGCGGCGGGCGTCCGCACCGCGCTGTGCACCAACAAGGCCGGCGGCGTCACCCACGCCCTGCTCGGGGCGCTCGGCCTCGACGGCGCGTTCGACGCCGTGGTGACGGGGGACGACCCGGTCGGCCGCAAGCCGTCGCCGGAGCCGCTGCACCACGCGCTGAAGCTGGCCGGCGGCTCGACCGGCCTGATGGTCGGCGACAGCCGGCACGACCTCGCCGCCGCGGCGTCCGCCGGCATGCCCGCGGCGTGGGTCGGCTTCGGGTACGGCCGGCCCGACCCCGGGCAGGCACCCGACTTCGAACTGCCCCGCCTCGACGCGCTGGAGGCCGCGGCACGCGCCGCCGGCCTCCACCTGCGCGCCACCCGATGACCGCACCCACCCATCCCTCAAGGAGGGAACGATGTCCGGTTCACCCGCGGATGAGATACTCCGTCTGGTCTTCTCGTTCCGCCGTCTCGCCCACGGCGCCGCGGCCGACTGCGCCGCCGGCGGCTGCGAGCAGTGCTACGCGCTGCACCGGCCCAAGGTCGAGCACTTCATCGAACAGGGCGTTCCCGTCCACTTCGTGATCCCGGCGTTCCCGGCCAAGTCGCCGAACCCGGAGAAGGTCCTCGGCACCCTGCCGGACATGGCCGAGCGCGTCTCGCTGGAGTTCCTCCAGGAGCTGTGCGACTACACCCGCCACTACTACGAGCCGGGCGCCCGCATCACCATCTGCTCCGACGGCCACGTCTTCAGCGACCTCGTCGGCGTCGGCGACGCGGACGTGGCGACGTACGGCGTCGAGCTGGAGGCGCTGCTCCACGCGATCGGCGCCGACGCGATCAACACCTACGGGCTCCAGGACGCCTTCCCCGGCTTCCCCTTCGACGAGCAGCGCGCCATGCTCACCAGCCAGTACGCCGTCCCCGTCGAGGACGTCCGCGCCCGCGCCCTCAAGGAGCCCGCCGCGCGGAACATCTTCGGCGGCATCCACCGCTTCCTCTTCGAGGACCGGATGGCCACGACCACCGGCCGCAGCCGCAACAGCGTCCGCGAGGAGACCAAGTCCCTCGCCTACCACGTCATCCAGCGCAGCGACGCCTGGAGCAACCTCGTCGAGGACTTCTTCCCCGAGGCGCTCCGCCTGTCGATCCACCCCCAGGTGAGCCACTCCCAGAAGATCGGCATCCACATGATGCGGACCCGGGACAACTGGCTGACGCCCTGGCACGGCGTGGCGCTCGACGACGGCGAGGGCGTGCGCCTGGTCAAGCGCAGCGAGGCCGAGCAGCTCGGCGCGACGCTCGTCCGCCGCGGCGGCCGGGACAGCCACTACATCGCACCGGACGTCTCGTCGTCCCTCAAGCCGCTCATCGAGGAGGTCGCTTCATGACCGCGTACACCGTCACCGCCCTCAAGCCCTTCGGCGCCGTCGTCGAGGCCCGCGAGCCGGGCACCGACCTGGGCGACGTCGACCCGGCGGCCGTCCGGGCCCTGGTCGGCGAGCACCGCGTCGTCGTGCTGCGCGGCTTCCGCCCCTGGACGCACAAGGACGACCTGGTCGCCTACGCGCGGCGCTGGGGCGACCTGCTGTCGTGGAACTTCGGCGAGGTGCTGGACCTGGAGGTGCACGCCGACCCGAAGGACTACGTCTTCACCCCCGGCGAGGTGCCCTACCACTGGGACGGGGCCTTCGCCGAGAAGACCCCCACGCACCAGATCTTCCAGTGCGTCCGCGCCCCCGCCCGGGGCACCGGCGGCCGCACCACCTTCTGCGACACCACCATGGTCCTCGACGCGCTCCCCGCCGAGCTGCGGGCCCGGTGGGAGGCGCTGCGGATCACGTACCGCAAGGAGAAGACGGCGCACTACGGGGGCCACATCACGGCCCCGCTGGTCCAGCGCCACCCGCACACCGGCGAGGCGGTCGTGCGGTACGCGGAGCCGCTGGACCCCGAGAAGTTCCTGAGCCCGCTCTTCCTCGACGTCGAGGGGCTGCCCGAGGGGACCGACGCGGACAGCTTCTTCGAGGACATCCGGGAGCGCCTGTACTCCCCGGACGTCATGTACCAGCACGCGTGGGAGGACGGCGACTTCGTCGTCACGGACAACCACGCGCTGCTGCACGGCCGTACCCCGTTCACCCAGGGCTCGCCGCGCCACCTGCGGCGCGTGCACGTCCTGTGAGCGCCACACGCACCACCGGCTGACGAGAGGCGAGACTTGATGCGACCGTACTACGACGTTGTGATCATGGGTGGCGGACCGGGCGGTTCGACGCTCGCCGCACTGCTCATGCGACAGGGCGGACTCAGCGTCGCCGTGTTCGAGAAGGAGGAGTTCCCCCGCGAGCACATCGGGGAGTCCTTCGCGCACCCGCTGATACCGGTGCTGGAGGAGAGCGGGGCCCTGGAGAAGGTCCTGGCCAGCGACTGCTATGTGAAGAAGTTCGGCGGGATCTTCCAGTGGCGGGGCGCGGACCCGCACGTGGCGTTCTTCGACCACGACAACACCGTCCGGGACGGGGCGCACCGCTGGGCGGTGCACGCCAACCGCTCGGAGTTCGACTCGATCCTCCTGGACCACGCGCGGGACTGCGGCGCCGAGGTCTTCGAGGGCGTGTCGGTTGCCGACTGCTCGCCCCTGGCCGACGGCACCGGCCAGGAGGTGACGCTGAAGGATGGCCGCACGGTGCGCGCCGGGTACTTCGTCGACGCCTCGGGCCGGCGCAACAGCGTCGTGACGAAGAAGAAGCGCGAGTGGCTCTCCGGCTACCGCAACATCGCCATCTGGCAGCACTACCTCGGCGGGAAGCCGACCCAGTCGCTGGAGGGCGACTGGAACGTCTTCCGCGAGCACGACATGTCCCCGATCGGCTGCTTCGCCTTCCGCGACGGCTGGTGCTGGTACATCCCCGTACCGAAGATCATCGACGGGGAGCGGGTGGTCACCCACTCGATCGGCATCGTCACCGACCCGGGGATCCTCAAGCAGCCGGGCACCGACTTCACCGACGCGGAGGTCTTCCTGCGCACGGTGAAGGAGGTGCCGAAGCTCAAGGAGCTGATCGAGGACATCCGGCCGCTCGGCGACAAGATGCTGACGGCGACCAACTACTCGATGATCAACGACCGGTTCGCGGACTTCGACGGGCGTTGGATCCTGCTCGGCGACGCCTCGTACTTCGTCGACCCGCTCTTCTCCTCCGGTGTCGCCTTCGCCACCAACCAGGCGCGCGCCGCCGCCGCGCTGATCCGCCACAGCACCGGATCGCAGATGAGCGAGGAGGAGTTGCGCGGGCTGTGGGAGGACTACGACACCGAGTGGCACGGCATGGCGTCGTCGTTCGCGCTCTCCATCGACCAGTGGTACCACGCCATCGGCAAGGACAACCCGGAGAGCGTCTACTGGAACAGCCGCGGCACCGAGGGCCCGGCCGGCCCGAGCCACGAGAAGACGTTCCAGGCGCTGCTGAACACGGCGTTCACCCCGGACCTCCTCCAGGTGCTGGCGCAGGGCGAGGGCCTGGCCGGGCTCGACGTGGACGGCCCGTTCATGTCCGCCTTCGCCAAGGCCCACGAGCTGGAGCTCACCGCCGACACGAAGGTCTCCCTCAAGGAGGGCGTGGCCGTCCTGCGGGGCCCGGCGTTGGACATCCCCGGCTTCAAGGCGGCCATCCCGCCCGACCCGGACCTGGTGCCGGAGGAGGAGCAGCGGGCCATCAAGGCGTACTGGGAGGACCCGGTCGCCAACGGCCACCTCGTCGAGTCGCCGCTCGACCGGCCGCTGGACTGCCACCGGTTCCACATCCCCGGTGACCCCGAGGCCCCGCAGGTGCGCGGTCTGGACGAGCGGGACGGGGCGGCGGACCTCTGGGCGCGGCTCCGCGGGGGGCCCGTGCTCTGGAGCGAGCTGGTGGAGGGCCTGCACGAGGGTCAGGAGCGGCTGCTCAAGCGGCTGCTGCACGCCGGGATGCTGGAGCTGGGCAACCGGGCCTGACCCGGCCGTCCGGCCACCCCGGCCGGGCCCGACGGCACTCGGCCCGTGCCGGCGCACCGCACAGGCGCCGGCACGGGCCGCCCCACCTACCACGTACCACTCGCACCACGTACCACTCGCACCACGTACCACTCGCACAGCAAGCACCACCCACCGGGAAGCACCACCTGCACCACCTGCACCACCTGCACTGCCTGTACCAACCACCGCACCACCCGCTCCACCCGCGCCGCCGCCGCCCGCCGACGCCCGCCCACGGCGGCGCGGGTGGCGGCGGCGCGGCCATCCAGCACGTACCAGCAGAGGTGAGGTCGCATGGGTCAGAACAGCACGGCGGGCGAGGACAGAGCGGTCGCGCGGTGGCGCGACCTCCTCGGGCCCGAAGCCGTCGCGTACGACGAGGACGCCCTCGCGGCGGCCACCCGCAACACGTCGGCGTTCGCGCCGCGCCGCGTGGTGGCCGTGCTCCGGCCCTCCGACCCCGACCAGGTCGAGCGCGTCGTACGGATCGCCCGCGAGGAGAAGGTGCCGCTCCACGCCTACAGCACCGGCCGCAACTGGGGCCTCGGCTCCCGGCTGCCGGTGCGCGACGGCTGCGCGCTGCTCGACCTGTCCGCCATGAACCGCATCCGCGCGGTGGACACCGCCGGCCGGTACGCGGTCGTGGAGCCCGGCGTCACCCAGCTGCAGCTCGCCGACCACCTCGCCGAGCACGCCCCTGAGCTGGTCGCCAACGTGACCGGCTCCTCGCCCGACTCCTCCGTGCTCGGCAACCTCCTGGAGCGGGGCACGGGCTTCCGCCGGCACCGCGCGGAGGAGGTGCGCGGCCTGGAGGTCGTCCTCGGCACCGGCGACCGCGTCCGCACCGGCCTGTGGGCGGGCGAGGGCAGCCGGCAGCTGCACCACTACCCGTACGGGATCGGGCCCTCGCTCGACGGGCTGTTCGTCCAGTCCAACCTGGGCGTCGTGACCGCCGCGGTCGTCGACCTGCTGCCGCGCCAGGAGGAGCTGCGGCTGCTGATGTTCACCTGCTCCGAGACGGCGCTGCCGGGCGTGGTCGACGCGGTGCGCGGGCTGTTCCTGCGCGGGACCGTCCGCTCCATCGTGCACGTCTTCAACGACAAGCGGATCCTCGCCATGACGCGCAGCGACCGGGTGCCGACCTGGACCGGCGCCGTGGCCGTCGACGGCACCGCCGCGCAGGTGGCCCTGGCCGTCGAGGACATCACCGCCACCCTCGCCGCCGAGGGCGCCGCCGTACGGGTGGTGGGCGCGCGGGACGCGGCGGGCCCGGACGCCGACCCGATGGTCGCCGCCATGTACGACGTGCACTCCGGGCGGCCGACGACCGCCTTCCTCCAGGGGCTGTACCAGTCGGTGCCCGGTGCCGCCGTCCCGACCGACCTGGACGTCCTGGACGACACGACGGTCGGCTACCTGGCCTGCATGCCGGTGGCGGCGGTCGACGGGCGGACGGTCGCCGACCTCGTGGCGCTCGTCGAGAAGACCTGCGCCGACCACGGCCTCGTCCCCGCCATCGCCGTCAACCCGACGGGGCCGGACTACCTGGAGTCGGTCGTCAACCTCTACTTCGACCGCACGGACCCGGCACAGGAGGAGGCGGCGCGGGCCTGCAACACCGAGCTGCACCAGCGGCTGTACGCCGACGGCTTCCGCTTCTACCGGGTCGGTGTCGAGACGATGGAGACCCTCACCGGGTGGGACACCGCGCCGTGGGACACCGTGGCGCTGCTGAAGGACGCGCTCGACCCCGACGGCATCCTCTCCCCCGGCCGCTACGCGCCCCTGCGCCCGTGACGCCCACCGGTCCGCGCCGCCGCCCGGCGGCGCGGACCGGGGCGGCCCGTGCCCGCGCGGCCACTCAGCGGCCGGCCGTCACGCGGTCGGGCGCCGGCGCCTCGGCTGCCGGTCCGCCGGGGCCGCCGCCAGGCCGCCGGGCGGCGCCGCGGCGGGTGGCGAGGAGCAGGACGCACACCCAGGCCGCGCCCGCCGAGACGGCCAGCGCGTACCGGGCGCCGTGCGCGGAGCCGGCGAGGCCCCAGGCGGCGCCGGCGAGCGCCGGCCCCATGGCGAAGCCGAGGCTGCGGGAGAGCTGGACGAGGGAGCCGGCGATGCCGACGGCCCGCGGCGGCGCGGCGGTCATCACCAGCGTCTGCGTCGGCCCGCCGTACAGGCCCATGCCGGCGCCGGCGAGGGCGAGCCGCCAGGCGACGTCCGCCTGCGTCCAGTGGTCGCCGCTGAGCGCGAGGAGGGTCAGGCCGACCGCCGTCACACAGGCGCCGGCGAGGGCCGTGGGCCGGGGCCCGAAGCGGTCGGCGAGGCGCCCGCCGACGGGGCCCATCAGCCCCATGGCGAGGGGGAAGGCGAGGACGGTGAGCCCGGTGGCGGTGGCGGACAGGCCGCTGTCGCCCTGGAGCCGCAGCGCCACGACGTAGTGCATGGCCGCGAACCCGGCGGCGAGGGAGAACACGGCCCCGTACACCCCGGCGACGCCGGAGGCGCGCACCACGTCCAGGACGGGGCGGGCGGCGGGCCGGCGCGTCCACCACACCAGCGGCGGCACCGCGGCGAGCGCGAGCAGCAGCCAGGCGGGGACCGCGGGGGCGAGGGTGAGGCCGAGGAGGACCGCGGCGACGGCGCCGCCGACGAGCGCGGCGTCGACGAGCGGCTGCCGGCCGGGGGCGGTCAGTCCGCCGCGCCTGGGCAGGACGCGCACCACGACGAGCAGGGCCACCACGCACACGGGGATCTTGACGAGCAGGACCGCCCGCCAGCCGAACGCGTCCAGCAGGACGCCGCCGACGGCGGGGCCGGTGACGGCGCCCAGCGGGCCGAGCGTCGCGGGCACGCTCATCGCGCGGCCGCGCAGGGACGGCGGTACGGCGCGCATCACCAGGACGGGCATGAGGACGAACAGCAGGGCGCCGAAGGTGCCCTGGGCGATCCGGGCGACGGCCAGCCACGCCATCCACGGCGCGAGCGCCGCGAGCATCCCGCAGAGGGTGAAGCCGGATATCGCGAGGATCAGCGCGGACCGCAGCCCGACCCCGCCGTCCTTGCCCGCTCCGCCGCCCTTCCCCGCGCCGTCGCGGCCCCGCGCGCCGCCGTCCAGCCAGCGGCCCGCCGGCAGCAGCATCGACACGACGGCGAGCTGGTAGCCGAGGACCGCCCACTGGGCCATCGACGGGGAGACGTCCAGGTCGGTGGATATGGTGGCGAGGGCGATGTTCACGACGTTCATATCGAGCATTGCCGTGAACGACAGGGCCCCTGCGATGGCGACGAGGATCCACGGACTGCGCTCACCCGTCAACGGGTTCCCCGGCTTGTCGGGCGACTGCTGATCCGGGACGGGTTCCCGTCCGTGGTGCGGCATTGCTCGGTCCTTTCACGCCCGCCGTGCGTCGGGCTACTCCCTTATGGTCGCAGGTGGTTGGGGTCGGGTTCCCCGGCGGCGGGTGTGCGGGGACCGGAAGCGGACGGGCCGCCTTCGCGGTACGGCCGAAAATCGGCGGAGGCTTTCTCCAGGTAGTCGGCCCGCGGCCCGCGCGGGTTCCCGGGGCGGAAGGGGAGAATGCTCACGTGTGGCATTGCCGCCGAGCCGGGTGGATTCGGCGCGCATTCGTGCCAGCATGGATTCCCGGGTCGCGGGAAATCACCTCTCTCCCAGGCGCGGCCCGTCCCTTGTCGGCCCGTCAGCCGCGTGTCCGGGCCATCCCCCGTACCGGGATTCGTGGCTGGCGGGCGCTTTTCGTGCAGGAGCGGAACACCATGAAGGACGTCCAGCCCGAACAGGCCGCGGCCGACCGCCCCACCGACGCCGACCTCCCCCGAGCCGACCTCCCGGGGACCGACCTCCCCGGGGCCGACGGCTCCGGGACCGACGGCTCCGGTACGCCCCGGCCGCGCGGTCCGCTGCTGGGGCTGAGCGGCTTCCTGGCGCTGCTGGTCGCCCTGCTGGCGGTGTCGTACACCGTCGGGTCGTTCGCCGGGCCCGTCGCCCCCGGCCTCCACCCCGGCACCAGCCGGCCCGCCGACATGCCCGGCGGCGAGGACGGCGGCGGGATGGACATGGGCGGCATGGACATGGAGGAGAGCCGATGACCGCGCCCGGACCCGTGGCCGACGCCACGACCACCACCGACCTCGTCATCGGCGGCATGACGTGCGGGGCGTGCGTCGCCCGCGTCGAGAAGGGGCTGGCGAAGCTGGAGGGCGTCGTCGCGTCGGTCAACCTGGCCACGCACACCGCCCGCGTCACGCACCCGCCCACCTACACCGTCCCCGACCTCGTCGCCGCCGTCGAGCGGTCCGGCTTCACCGCCGAACCGCCCGCGCCGCCGAAGTCCGAGGACGAGTCCGAGGCCGGCCGGCAGGAGCGGCGCGACCAGGAGGCCGCCGCCGAGGACGCCGAGCAGCGCCGGCGGCTGATCGTCACGGCGTTCCTCGCCGTGCCCGTCCTGGCGCTCTCCATGATCCCGGCCCTCCAGTTCAGCAACTGGCAGTGGCTGTGCTTCGCGCTGGCCGCGCCGGTCGCGTTCTGGAGCACCTGGCCCTGCCACGTGAAGGCGGTCCGGGGGCTCCAGCACGGGGCGTCCACGATGGACACGCTCGTCTCCCTCGGCACCGTGGCGGCCTTCTCCTGGTCGACGTACGCCCTGTTCTTCGGCGGCGCCGGGCAGCCGGGCATGACGATGCCGTTCACGCTGCTGCCGTCGGCGTCCGCGGGCGTCGCCCACATCTACCTGGAGGCGGCGGTCGCCGTCCCGCTGTTCGTGCTGACCGGGCGGTACCTGGAGGCCCGCGCCAAGCGCGGCACCGGCGCCGCGCTGCGGTCGCTGGCCGAGCTGGCCGCCAAGGAGGTCTCCGTACGCTGCCAGAAGTCGGGGCGCGAGCGGCGCGTCCCGATCGACCAGCTGCGCGTGGGGCAGGTCTTCGTCGTACGGCCCGGCGAGAAGGTCGCCACCGACGGCGTGGTCGTGGAGGGCAGCTCGGCCCTCGACCTGTCCCTGGTCACCGGGGAGAGCGACCCCGTCGAGGTCGGCCCCGGCTCACCGGCCGTGGGCGCCGCCGTCAACGCCGGCGGCCTGCTGCTGGTCCGGGCGACCGCGGTCGGCGAGGACACGCAGCTGGCCCGCATCACCAAGCTCGTCACCAACGCGCTCGCGGGCAAGGCCAAGGCGCAGCGCGTCGCCGACCAGGTGGCCGGGGTGTTCGTCCCGGTCGTCCTGGCGCTGGCCGTCACCGTGCTGGGCTTCTGGCTCGGCGCCGGCGCGGACGCCCAGGCGGCCGTGACGGTCGCCGTCTCCGTGCTCGTCGTCGCCTGCCCGTGCGCCCTGGGCCTCGCCACCCCGACCGCGCTGCTCGCGGCGACCGGACGCGGCGCCCAGCTGGGCATCCTCGTCAAGGGGCCGCGCGCGCTGGAGTCGCTGAAGGCCGTCGACACGGTCGTCCTGGACAAGACCGGCACGCTCACCACCGGCAAGCTCCGCGTCACCGCGGTCACCCCGCTCGACACCGCGGACGGCACCGCGGACGGCGGCCCCTCGCCGCTCCACGCGGTGCTGCGGCTCGCCGGGGCGGTCGAGCAGGGCTCGGACCACCCGCTGGGCCGCGCCATCGTCGGCCACGCCCGGCGGACCCTCGGAGAGGACGCGCTGCCGCAGGTCGCCGACTTCGCCTCGACGACCGGCGTGGGCGTCGCCGGCCGCGTCGACGGCGTGCGGGTGGAGGTGCGCGCCCCGGGCGACGAGGTGCTGCCCGAGCCGCTCGCCGCCGCGCTCGCCAAGGCGGAGGCCGCCGCCCACACCCCGGTCCTGGTCAAGGTGGACGGCTCCGCGGCCGCGCTGATCGCGCTGGGCGACACGCTGCGGCCGGGCGCGTACCGCGCCGTGGAGCGGCTGCGGCGGCTCGGGCTGCGGCCCGTGCTCGCCACCGGTGACCGCGACGCCACGGCCCACGCCGTCGCCAAGGAGCTGGGCATCCCCGCGGCGGACGTCCACGCCCGCTGCACGCCGGAGGACAAGGCCGCGCTGGTGGCCGCCATGAAGGGCGAGGGCCGCCGGGTCGCCGTCATCGGCGACGGCGTCAACGACACCGTCGCCCTGGCCGGCGCCGACCTGGGCATCGCCATGGGCGGCGGTACGGACGCGGCGATCGGCGCGGCGGACGTGACGCTGGTCCGCGAGGACATCGAGACCGTCGCCGACTCCGTGCTGCTGGCCCGCCGCACCCTCGGCACCATCCGGACCAACCTGGTCTGGGCGTTCGGCTACAACGCCGTCCTCATCCCCCTCGCGGCGACCGGCTGGCTCAACCCGATGGTGGCGTCCGCCGCCATGTCGGTCAGCTCGGTGGTCGTCGTGACCAACAGCCTGCGGCTGCGCGGGTGGCAGCCCCGGCGCCCGGCCGCGGCCGCGCGCAAGGCGACGGAGGCACACGCATGAGGGCCCTGGTACGCCGCGTCGAGAACGTCCTGCCCGCGGTGGCCGCGGTCGTGGCGAGCGCGGTCGCGATGGGCGGGCTCACCGCCTGGACGGCGGCCGGCGCCGCCGGGACGCCCGCCGAGCTGGACGTGACGCACGCGCGGCTGCTCCAGCCGTTCCCCGGCCGGGAGTCGACCGCCGTGGTGTTCACCGTCACCAACGGCGGCAACGCCACCGACCGGCTGACGGGCGTCAGCTCCCCGGCCGTGACCGAGGCGATGCTCGCGCAGGACGCCGACGCGGGCGAGGCGGCCGCCAAGATGCAGATGATCTCCTCCGTGGAGATCCCCGCCGCCGGGACGCTGGAGATGACCCCGTACGGCACGGACGTGATGGTCAAGCTGCGCGAGCCGGTCCGGCTCGGCCAGCGGATCCCCTTCACGCTCCACTTCGAGCAGAGCGGCGACGTCCGCGCCGAGGCGCTGGTGGTGCGCCACTCGGAGTGGTCCTACCGGTAGCGGCAGGCGAGGAGAGGGCCGTCCACCCCCTGGGAGGGTGGACGGCCCTCTCCGTTCCGATCAGGCCGGGCTGGCCGAACGGACCCCGTCGAGCCGGTGGGCGGGGCCCCCGCAGCACAGCAGCTCCTCGAAGAAGGCGAACACCCGGCGGTGGTAGGCGCCGGCGGCCCAGCCGAGGCTGATGTTGTGCCCGGCGGCGGCCTGGCGGGCCACCTGCACCCGCTCCGCCGCGGTGAAGTACCCCGTCAGCTCGGCCAGCGCCTCCGCGTCGTGCCGCCACCACGCCTCGTGCTCGGCGAACGTCAGCCGCACCGGGACCGTCGTACGCGCCGCCACCCGCGGGAAGTCCCGCGGCCAGCGGGCGGCCTGCGCCACCTCGCGGGCGGGCGGCTCGCAGACCAGCTCGGCGCCGGCCGTGAACGTCCCGGGCGGGTAGAGGCTCGGCGGGCCCCAGTTCCACCGCGGCGAACCCGTGCGGCGGCGCCCGTCCGGGCCGGCGGGCGGGCCGGGGATCGCGCCGGGGCCCGCGCCGGGCGCGGCCCGGCGGTGGCCGCACCCGGAGATGTCCAGCCCCAGCAGGGCCTCGTGGAGCCCGTGGGCGGCGGCGGTCAGCGCCACCTGGCCGCCGAAGGAGTGGCCGAGGACGAGCAGCCCCCCGCCGATCCGGTGCCGGGCGGCGAAGTCGGCGATCGCCGCCCGGAGCAGTTCGGCCTGGTCGGTGAGGCAGAGCCCGTCCGGCAGGTGGGGGGCGGAGGCTCCGTACCCGGGACGGTCGACGGCCAGGACCGTGTAGCCGAGGCGGGCCCCGAGAGCCAGCAGGGACACGCTCGGGTGCGCCCGGCCGTCGAAGTAGCCGGCGGTCATCCCGCCGCCGTGCAGGGCGAGCACGGTTCCCCTCGGCTCCCCGGCCGGCTCGGCGAGCAGACCGGAGAGCGTCAGCCCGCCGCCGGCGTCCAGCGCGACGCGGACGGCCGCGCCGGACGGGGGTGTGCCGGGCATGGCTCCTCCATTCCTCGTGGACGGACGGTGGTCGACCGGCGCCTCGGCGTGCTCCTCAGAGCCGTACGGCGCCGGAGTTGAGGCAGGCCAGCAGGGTGCGGGCCTGCACGTTGACGTAGTGGCCGTGCGCGGTAAGCGAGTTGAGCTGGCCGACCGTCACCCAGCGGTAGCCGGGCGGCGGGTCGACGGGCGCGGCGGCGTCGTCGTCGGTGGTGACGAAGAGGTAGCGGATCCTGGCCTGGAGGAACCGGCCGCCCTCCTCGGAGTGCTCGGCGGCGTAGTGGGCGCCGCCCCGCTCGTCGGCGGCGAGGACCAGGTCCAGGAAGGGCGGCCGGTCCTCGGTGCGCACCGGGTCCCAGTTGCCGGGGGTGCACTGGACGGTGGGGGCCAGCTCGATCGTGTCGAGGTACCCGGCCTCCACCTTCGCGTGGACCAGGACGTGCGGCACCCCGCCCAGGCGGCGGAAGACGAACGCGGCGACGCCGGTGCCGCAGGGTTCGAGCAGCGGCTGCGACCAGCCGGTGACCTCGCGGTTCCCGGCCTCCACGGTCACGCCGGTGATGCGGAAGAAGCGCCCGTCGGGCCGGCCGATGCCCTCCTCGTCCCGCGCCCACGGCTCGACGCCGGCGAGCGGTACGAGCCGCACGTCGACGTCGTGGCGGGCCCGCTCGGCGGTGAACCACGACAGCAGCTCGGTGTCGGAGTGCAGGGCGCCCGGCTCGGGCACCGCCATCGGGAAGCAGGCGAGGACCGTGCGGGCGTCCATGTTGACGACGTGGTCGAGGCGGAGCAGCTCGCCGATCTGGCCGAGGGTCAGCCAGCGGAAGTCCGGGTCGTCGGGTATCTCGGCGTCCGTCTCCACGAGCATGTTCCGGTTGGACTTGCGGAAGAACCACGAGCCGTGTTCCGACTGGAGGGAGTCGGCGAGCACCCGGCCGCGCCCGGCGTCCGTGAAGTGCTCCAGGTACTTCACCCCGGCGCCCTCATGGACCCGCTGGTAGTTGCTGCGGGTGGCCTGCACGGTCGGGGAGAGCTGGAGCAGGCGCGGGTTGCCCGGCTCCATCTTCGCCTGGAGCAGGAAGTGCAGGACCCCGTCGAACTCCTTGGCGAGGATGCCGAGGATGCCCACCTCGGGCTGGTGGATGATCGGCTGCCGCCAGCTGCCGAACGGCCCCTCGTCAACGGCGGCGGCCAGGCCGCGCACCGCGAAGAACCGGCCGCTGCGGTGGACCAGGTCCCCCTCGTCCGGGGTGAAGGACCAGCCGTCGAGCCGGTCAAGCGGCACCCGCCGCACCGCGAACCGGTGGGCGCGGGAACGCTCGGCGAGCCACCCCACGACCTCCTCGGTGCGCAGCTGGTGGCCGTGGCCGACGGCGGCGGCGGAGCGGGCGAGCCGCGCGGCGAGGTCCTGGGCGGCCCGCGGCCGCAGGAGCGCCGCGGCGGTCACGGCCGGCCCCCCTCGGCGCGCTGCTCGCGTTCCGCCTCGTCGGCGAGGTGCGCGACGGTGCGGCGCAGCGCCTCGGAGAAGGGCGTGGCGGGCGCCCAGCCGGTGGCGGCGCGGAACGCGGAGGCGTCGATGGTGACGCTCGCGAAGTCCCCGGCCTCCGCGTGCGCGGGCGGCTCCACGGAGACCACGGGCACGGGCGGCTTGCCGGTGCGGTCCGAGACGAGGACGGCGACCTGCTGGAAGACGGGGCCGAGCCGCCTGCCCTCGCCGGTGCCGAGCAGCCAGTGGCGCCCGGCCAGCGCCTCGGTGTGGTCGACGCCCGCGACGACGGCGCGGGCCAGGTCCTCGACGTACAGCAGGTCGCGGCGGACGCTGCCGTCGTGCCACATGGTGATGGGGTCGCCGGCCAGCGCGCGGCGGGTCATCGCCGAGACGATGCCGCGGTCGCGGGCGGTGGAGCCGGGGCCGTACCCGAAGACGGTGGGCAGCCGCAGGGAGGTGCCGCACAGCACGCCGCGGGCGCTCGCGTCGAGCAGGAGCCGCTCGGCGGCGAGCTTCTGCCGGTCGTACTCGCCGGCGGGCCGGTCCTCCTCGGTGCCGTCGAGGACCTCCTTGTCGGTGGGCCCGACCTGGGAGGCGGCGCCCGTGAAGACGACCTTCGGCAGGGGCCCGGCGCCGCGGGCGGCGAGCGCGTCGACGAGGTCGCGGGCGAGGCCGACGTTGACGCGTTCGGCCGAGGAGTCGCCGTCCTCGATGCGCCAGGTGGAGGTGGCCGCGCTGTAGAGGGTGGCGAGGACGACGACGTCCGCGTCGGCGACGGCGGCGGCCATCTCGCCGGGCTCGGTGAGGTCGGCGGCGCGCACCTCGACGTCGGCGCGGGCGCCGTCCGGGATCCGGGCGGGTCGGCGGGAGACCGCGCGGATCGAGACGGGCCGGGCGGCCAGCTCCCGCAGGACGGCGGAGCCGACGAAGCCGGTCGCGCCGAGGAGCGCGACGCGCGGGGCGGGGTTCACTGCCACAGCGCCGCCTCCACCTTCCGGCAGGTGTCGTACTCGGGCAGCAGGCCGCGGTCCCGTGCCTCGGCGAGGGTGGGCGCGGCGGTGTCCCGCTCGGACTGGGCGAGGGCGTACCCGTCGGGGATCGGCAGGCCCAGGGCGGGGTCGAGGGGGGAGACGGCCAGTTCGTTGGCGGCGGTGTACCCCTCGGACATCACGTAGACGACCATCGAGTCGTCCTCCAGGGAGAGGAAGGCGTGGCCGACGCCGACGGGGATGTACAGGGCCTGGCAGGTGTCGCCGCCCAGTTCGGCGGAGACGTGGCGGCCGAAGGTCGGGGAGCCGACGCGCAGGTCGACGAGGTAGTCGTGGACGCGGCCGTAGGGGCAGTAGACGTACTTGGCCCGGCCGGGCGGGGTGGTCGTGTAGTGGATGCCGCGCAGCACGCCGCGGGCGGAGAGGTTGTGGCTGATGTCGCGGACCGGGAAGAGGGCCCGGCCGCGGGCCCCGCTGAAGGGGGCCTCCTGGTAGGGGGAGGTGAACAGGCCGCGGTCGTCGCGGTGGACGGGCGGCGTGAAGGCGAACGCGCCCTCGATGCCCAGTTTCTGCACCTGCACGGTAGTGGCTCCCTGGTCGGTGGGGACGGCGGTCACAGCGCGGCGAGGACGGAGCGCAGGGCGGTGATGACGCGCTCCTGGACGTCCTCGGGCAGCGAGGGGTACATGGGCAGGGAGAAGATCTCGCCGGCGAGCCGCTCGGTGACGGGCAGCGATCCGGGGCCCCAGCCGAGGTGGGCGAAGCCGGACATGGTGTGCACGGGCCACGGGTAGCTGATGTTGAGCGAGACGTCGTGGGCCTTGAGCGCCTCGATGATCTCGTCGCGGCGCGGGTGGCGGACGACGTACACGTAGTAGACGTGGCTGTTGCCGGGGTTGGTGGCGGGCAGCAGGAGGCCGCCGGGGCCGGTGAGGTCGCCGAGGCCCTGCTCGTAGCGGCGGGCGACGGCGTTGCGGCCCTCGACATAGCTGTCGAGGCGGGTGAGCTTGCGGCGCAGGATCTCGGCCTGGACCTCGTCGAGGCGGGCGTTGTGCCCGGGGGTGCGGACGACGTAGTAGACCTTGTCCATGCCGTAGTAGCGCAGCTGGCGCAGGGCCCGGTCGGTCTCCTCGTCGGCGGTGAGGACGGCGCCGCCGTCGCCGTACGCGCCGAGGACCTTCGTCGGGTAGAAGGAGAACGCGGCGGCGTCCCCCATGGTCCCGGCGAGGCGGCCGTGGTGGCGGGCGCCGTGGGCCTGGGCGCAGTCCTCCAGGATCCTCAGCCCGTGCCGCTCGGCGATGCGGCGCAGCGGCTCCATGTCGGCGCACTGGCCGTAGAGGTGGACGGGGAGGAGGACCTTGGTGCGCTCGGTGACGGCGGCCTCGACCTGCTCGGGGTCGATGAGGAAGTCCTCCTCGCGCACGTCGACGAAGACGGGGGTGGCGCCGGTCGAGACGATCGCGACGACGGTCGGCGCGGCCGTGTTCGAGACGGTGATCACCTCGTCGCCGGGGCCGACGCCGAGGGCCTCCAGGGCGAGCTTCAGCGCGTTGGTGCCGTTGTCGACGCCGGTGCACCGGCCGCCGCCGTGGTAGGCGGCGAACTCCTCCTCGAAGCCGGAGACGCTCTCGCCGAGCACGAGGCGGCCGGACGCGAAGACGGTGGCGACCGCGTCGAGGATGTCGTCCTTCTCCTTCTCGTACTCGGGCAGGTAGTCCCAGACGTACGTGGTCATGGCTCTCCTCGGGTGTGGCGGGGGGTGCGTGGCGGGCGGCTGTCAGGGGTGGTGCGGGGTGCGCGCGGCCTTCCACCAGTCGGGGTTGTCGCGGTACCAGGCGACGGTGGCGGCGAGGCCCTCGGCGAGGGTGCGGCGGGGCGCGTAGCCGAGCTCTTCGCGGATCTTGCGGTCGCTGAGCGCGTAGCGCAGGTCGTGGCCCTTGCGGTCGGGCACGTGGCGGATCATCGACGCGTCCGCGCCGCACAGGTCGAGGATCCGCTCGGTGAGTTCGCGGTTGGACAGGTCGTCGCCGCCGCCGACGTTGTAGACCTCGCCGGCCCGCCCGCGGGTGAGGACGAGGTGCAGGGCGCGGCAGTGGTCCTCGACGTGGAGCCACTCCCGGCGGTTGCGGCCGTCGCCGTAGAGCGGGACCGGCCGGCCCTCCAGGAGGTGCGTGACGAAGCGGGGGATGACCTTCTCGGGGTGCTGGCGGGGCCCGTAGTTGTTGGAGCAGCGGGTCACGCTGACGTGCAGGCCGTGGGTGCGCCGGTACGCGCGGGCGAGCAGGTCGGAGCCGGCCTTGGAGGCGGCATAGGGCGAGTTGGGGAGCAGGGGCGAGTCCTCCGTCCACGAGCCCGTCTCGATCGATCCGTACACCTCGTCGGTCGAGACGTGGACGAAGCGCTCCACGCGGGCGTCGACGGCGGCCTGGAGGAGGGTCTGCGTGCCGAGGACGTTGGTGCGGACGAAGTCGGCGCCGCCGTCGATGGAGCGGTCGACGTGCGATTCGGCGGCGAAGTGGACGACGGCGTCGTGGCCGGGGAGCAGTCCGGCGAGGAGCGCCGCGTCGCCCACGTCGCCGTGCACGAAGGCGAGGCGGTCGTGGTGGGCCGGGAGGTTGTCGCGGTTGCCGGCGTAGGTGAGGGCGTCCAGGACGGTCACGGTGTGCCGGGCGCCCGGTTCGAGGGTGTCGTCGAGGAGGGCGCGGGTGTAGTGCGAGCCGATGAAGCCGGCGCCGCCGGTCACCAGGATCCTCATGCGGGCTCCTCGTCTCTCCGGGCCGGCTCGGCGTGCCGGTCGTCGGTGGTGATGTCCATCAGGTACCGCCCGTAGGGGGACTTGGCGAGGGCGAGGCCGAGGCGGTGGCAGGCGTCGCGGTCGATGTACCCCATGCGCCAGGCGATCTCCTCGACGCAGCCGATGCGGACCCCCTGCCGGTGGGAGAGGATCTGCACGTACTGGCCGGCCTCGGTGAGGGCGTCGTGGGTGCCCGTGTCGAGCCAGACGAAGCCGCGGCCGAGTTGGACGAAGGTGGCCTTGCCGCGTTCCAGGTAGGTGCGGTTGACGTCGGTGATCTCCAGCTCGCCCCGGGCCGAGGGGCGCAGCGAGCGGGCGATGTCGACGACCTCGTTGTCGTAGAAGTACAGCCCCGTGATCGCCAGGTTGGAGCGGGGGCGGGCCGGCTTCTCCTCCAGTCCGACCAGCCGGCCCTCGGCGTCGACCTCGCCGACGCCGTACCGCTCGGGGTCGCCGACGGGGTAGCCGAAGAGCACGCAGCCGTCGACGTCGCGGGCGGAGGTGCGGAGGATCTCGCCGAAGCCGGGCCCGTGGAAGAGGTTGTCGCCGAGGATGAGCGCGACGGAGTCGTCGCCGATGTGCTCGGCGCCCAGGACGAACGCGTCGGCGAGGCCGCGCGGCTTGTCCTGCTCGGCGTAGGTGAGGGTGAGGCCGAGGGTCGAGCCGTCGCCGAGGAGCCGCTGGAAGCCGGGGACGTCGCCGGGGGCCGCGATGACGTGGATCTCGGTGACGCCGGCGAGCATCAGCACGGAGAGCGGGTAGTAGATCATCGGCTTGTCGTAGACGGGCAGCAGCTGCTTGGAGACGCCCAGGGTGATGGGGTGCAGCCGGGTGCCGTGGCCGCCGGCCAGGATGATTCCCTTCATCCCGCGGTCCCTTCCGGAGTGGTGGGTTCTTCCGCGCGGCCGTCCCGGGTCACGAGTCGGCGGTGGTGCTCGTCGCGGGCGTCTTGGGTGGCGGCGACGCCGACAGGAACCGGTCGCCGCGCAGTTCCTCCTCGGCGGTCTGCTCGACGCGGTTCATCGCCATCCGCAGCAGTGGCGGGGCCATGAGCGAGGTGAGGACGGCGACGAGGACGACGATGGAGTACATCTCCACGGTGAGCAGTCCGAGGCGTACGCCGATCAGGGCGATGATCACCTCGATGACGCCGCGGGCGTTGATCCCGGCGCCGAGGGCGAGGCACTCCCAGCGGTTCATCCGGGTGGCGGCCCCGCCGATGAACGCGCCGAGGAACTTCCCGACCACGGCGACGGCGAAGACGGCCAGCCCCCACAGCGCGACCGTCGGGTCGGCGAGGGACGTGAGGTCCATGCGCAGTCCGGCGGTGGCGAAGAACAGGGGGGCGAGGACCGCCATCACGGTGGTGTTGAGCGGGGACAGGGCCGAGGCGTCGAAGTCCTTGGCGCCGCCGACGAGGATGCCGCAGAGGAACGCCCCGAGGGCCGCTTCGAGGCCGAGCGCGTGGGTGCCGGCGGCCGCCAGGGTCATCAGCACGACGACGGTGACCACGGGCAGGCCCGGTACGGAGGCCCGCGCGGCGGCCCGCAGGGCGGCGCCGACGACGAGCCGGCCGACGGTCATGGTGACGGCGATGAGCAGGCCGACCTCGCCGAGGGTGGTGAACACCTCGCCGGCGTACAGGCCGGTGGTGGCCATGGCGGCGATCAGGGACAGCAGGACCCAGCCGACGGCGTCGTCGATGGTGCCCGCGACCAGGATCATCTGGCCGATGTCCCGGTGGATGAGCTTCATGTCGATGAGGGTCCGCGCGATGACGGGGATGGCGCTGACGCACATCACCACGCCGACGAAGAGCGCGAACACGGTCTGGTCGGCGCCCGGGGCGCGCAGCTGCGCGGGCAGGACGAAGCCGAGCCAGGCGCCGAGGGCGAGCGGCACGAGCAGTCCGGCGGCGCCGACGCCCGCCGCGCGGGCCCCCTGCCTCCGGACGAGTTTCAGGTCGAGGTGGATTCCGGTGAAGCCGACGAGCAGGATGACGCCCAGCTGTCCCACCGCGTCGAGCAGGTGCATGTGCTCGGCGGTCTGCGGGAACAGCCAGTTCCCCACGCCGGGCGCGGCGTGGAACAGCAGCGACGGTCCGAGGAGCACCCCGGCCGTCAGCTCCCCGACGACCGCCGGCATGCCCAGCCGCTCGGCGAGGCGGCCGAGGAGCAGCGCGGTCAGCAGCAGCACGCCCACCTGGAGCAGCAGGATCATCAGGGCGTGGCTGGGGAGGGGCTCGACCACCGAGGCGGCCACGGTCATGAGGGGCACTCCTTTCCGTACGACGTCTCGGCCCGGGTGGTCCCGGCGGGCGCGGCCGCGGGGGCCGCGCCGGCCGGGCGCGGTGGGCGTCACGCCGCCGCGGGCCGGTCCTCGGCGTCGGAGCCGGTGCCGCTGCCGTCGCCGAGCGCCTCGAAGTGGCTGGGGCGGCCGTCGACGTAGACCTCCCGCCCGATCTTCTGGGCGTCGCGGCGGTGCATCAGCTCCCACGTTCCGTCCGTGCGGTGCAGCAGCGTGGAGTGCCACGGGGTGGTCCACGCGTCGGCGGCGCCCAGCAGGCGGATGCCGAACTTGATGGAGCCGCGGTTCTGCGGGTGGATGGAGAGGCGGACGTTGCGCGGATAGCTCTCGGCGATCAGCTCGCTCCAGGCGCGGCTGCGGAGGATGACCTCGTAGGCGCGGCGCCGGCAGTCGCGCTGGAGCGCCGACCGGGTGCCCTCCCAGTTGGCGGTGTCCTCGACCAGGAAGCGGGTGATGCCGCGGTACATGCGCAGGGAGGACTCGTCCTCGCGGACCTCGGCGCGCAGCTCCTCCAGCGAGGGGCCGAGGGTCGTGGCGGCGCGCTGGCGCTTCTCGTCGTACGTCAGGTCCGGCCCGTACACGTCGCGCAGGTCGAAGGTGTCGAGGTGGTCGGCGAGGCCCTCGGCGCGGATCATGTCGGCGATGGCGTCGTTGTACGCGTCGATGTGCGCGTCCGGTACGTGGATGACGTCACCGAAGATGTGGCCGTCGGAGCAGATGAGGACCTTCGCGCCCGGCGCGTAGACCTTCTCGATCTCGGCGCACAGGGAGTCGAGGAAGCGCAGCGCGAGCCGCTCGCCGTGGTCGGGGAGGTGGCTGAAGACCTTGTCGAGGTTGGGTGACTTGCAGGGGAAACCGGGCAGGCTGAAGATGACCTGCTCGTTGTTGGCCACGAAGTCCCGTATCTGGGACAGCTGCTCCGGGAAGTCGTCCGTCTTGTCCAGATGGGTGTCGGGCTCGACGGTGCGCCGGTGCGGGATGAGCAGCCGCACGATCTCGTGGCTGATGCGCTCGACCTCGGTCGTCAGGGCGGGGCTCGTCGTGGTGGCGGACTCGGACATGGCTGATCGGCTCGCTTCCGTGAGTCGTGGTGCGGGGAGGTGTGGTGCGGTGGCGGTCCCGGCGTGAACGGCCGGGTGCGGTGCGGTGGGCACGCGGCGGGGCCGGTTCAGTG
This sequence comes from Streptomyces sp. DH12, assembly GCF_020873895.1. Taxonomy (GTDB): domain Bacteria; phylum Actinomycetota; class Actinomycetes; order Streptomycetales; family Streptomycetaceae; genus Streptomyces. The sequence goes on from NZ_JAHWGT010000004.1 coordinate 62,679, forward strand.
CTGTACGGGGCAGCCGCCGCGCGGGGCGGCGTCCGAGGGCCCGTAGGCGACGGGCAGTTCGTTGAGGCCGCGGGCGAGGACGGCGCCGACCCAGACGAGCTCCTCGTCCGGCACGGCGAGGCGGATCTGGGGCAGGCGGTTGAGCAGTTCGCGGACGGCGATCTGCAGCTCGACGCGGGCGAGGGCCGCGCCGGGGCAGAAGTGGATGCCGTGGCCGAAGGCCATGTGCGGGTTGGGCGAGCGGTCGAGGTCGAGGGTGTCGGCGTCGGGGAACCGCTCGGGGTCGCGGTTGGCGGCGCAGAGCGAGACGATGACGGAGTCGCCGGCGGGGACGGTGGTGCCGTAGAGGTCGGAGTCCTCGGCGAAGAACCGCCACGTGGTGAGCTCGAAGGCGCTGTCGTAGCGCAGGAGTTCCTCGACGGCGCGGGAGAGGAACGCCTGGTCCGCGGCGCTCATCTCACCGGCGACGGCCTCCTGGAGGCGGCGCAGCTGGGCGGGGTGGCGCAGGAGCGCGACGAGCGCGGTGGTGATCTGGTTGGTCACCGGCTCCTGGCCGGCGACGAGGAGCTGGAAGACGATGGAGTCCTGCTCCTCCTTGGTGATCTCCCCGGCCTCGCAGGCCCGCACGAGCTTGGTGAGCAGGTCGTCGCCGGGGTGGGCGCGCTTGTGCTCCACGACGCCGGTGATGTAGTTCTGCAGGCCGCGCAGGCGCCCCTCGTACACGGGCCGCAGCGGGTCGCTGGGGCCGACGGGCTGGACGACCTTGCCCCAGTCGCGGTCGAAGCCGGCGGCGATGTCCTCGGGCAGGCCGATGACCTCGGCGAGGACGCGGAAGGGGTAGTGGGCGGCGAACGCGGCGACGACGTCGACCACGCCGCTGCCGCCCTCGGCGCCGGCGGCCGACGTGTCCGAGCCGGCCGAGCCGCCCGAGGTGTCGGACGCGGCGAGCGCGGCGTCGAGCAGCTCGGTGGCGATCTCCTCGAAGCGCGCCCGCTTCCGCTCGACGTTGCGCGGCGTGAACGCCTCGGTGACGAGCTTGCGCATCACGGTGTGCTTCGGCGGGTCCTGGTGCAGCAGGTGCACCTGGAGCTGGGAGTGCTGCGGCTCCGGCATGATCGCCGCCCGGTCGCGCCACGCCTTGTTCCCGAGGTCGTGGTTCTTGCCGAGGCGGTCGTCGTTGAGTGCGCCGTGCGCCGCCTCGTACCCGGTGACCAGCCACGCGTTGACCCCGCTGGGGAAGTTGACGTGGTGCACCGGGCCCTCCTCGCGGAGCTTGCGGTACAGCGGGTAGGGGTCGGTCTTGTACTCCTTGCCGTAGAGCGGCAGCGGTTCGGGACGCGACATGGCGTGGTGCTTCCTTCCTGAGGGGCGGTCCGGTCCCGGGTGGGGCCGGTGGGGTTCGCGGAACGCTGCACGCGCGGTCGACCGAGCGCGGGCGCGCCGAAGCGGCGCGGGGCGTGGAGCGGTGGGGGTGGTGGTACGCGGCGGGGGCGGTGGTACGCGGTGGTGCGTGCGGTGCCGGCGGTGCGCGGGGTGGTGCGGGGCGGAAGTGGTGGAGGCCGTGACGCGGGGCGGCACGGCGGGGCCGCGGCAGGCGGCGGGGTCGGTACTGCGCGAGGGGGACGGGACCGTTCCGACGGCCCGTCAGTGGTGCTTCCGGTGCTTCCGGTGTTTCACCACCGGCTTGTGCGCGGCGTCACATGGGAACCGTCTACGCGTACAAGTCACCAACAGTGAGCGAGTATTCTTGGCCACAGGTCAACATGTCAAGTTGGATCTGTTCACCCATCAACTCGTTCAAGCCTGACCGGAATCGATCAAACAACTGGCTTAAATGACTGCCTCGCGCGCCTGGTTCATCCCATAGAGTGAGTTTCCATGATGGCCTCACGGGGGAGCGCTGTCCGGTTCGGCATTCTGGGCACGTTGGTGGTTTCGGTCGGAGAACAAGATCTCCACCTGGGCGGTCCGCGCGCCCGCGCGGTTCTCGCCGCACTGCTGCTGGAGGCGAATCGGCTCGTTCCGATTTCCCATCTCGTGGAAGCGGTGTGGGAACGCGTTCCGCCCGCGACGGCGGAACACCAGATTCGTAAGATCGTCGCCGATCTCCGTTCACGTATTCCCGACGCACCGGAAATGCTCGTCACCGACGGACCGGGATACCGGATCATCGTCGGCGAGGAACAACTCGACCTCCTCCGCTTCGACCGGGCCCTCGACGAGGCGCGCCGCTGCGCCACCGTCGACGGCGAGGTCGCCGCCCTGGAGACCGCCCTCGGCCTGTACCGCGGACGGGTCCTGCCCGACAGCCGCAGCCCCGTGCTCACCTCGGCGGCGGCGGCCCTGGAGGACCGCTACCTGGGCGCCCGCGAACGCCTCCTCGAACTCCGCCTGGAGCAGGGCCGCGCCCACGACGCGGTGACCGAGCTGCTGACGCTGGTCGCCGAGCACCCGCTGCGCGAGTCCCTCAGCGCGCTGCTGATGGTCGCCCTGTACCGGGTGGGCCGGCAGGCCGACGCGCTTCGGGTCTACCACGACCTGCGCAACCTCCTCGCCGAGCAGCTCGGCATCGACCCGAGCAGCGCCGTCAACTACCGCTACCAGCAGATCCTGCGCAACGAGCCCGGCCTCGACCGCTCCCCCGCCGCCGCCCACGGCCCCGCCGCCGCGCAGCCCCCGGCCCCGCCGCCGCGCTCCCTCCCGCACGACCTGCCCGACTTCACCGGCCGGGAGGAGGAGCTGGCGCGGCTCCTCGCGCAGGCGTCCGACGCCCCCGACGGCGCCGCCGCCCACCCGGCCGTGCGGATCGTCACCGTCGACGGGATGGCGGGCAGCGGCAAGACCACCCTCGCCGTCCACGCGGCGCACCGGCTCGCCGACCGCTACCCCGACGGCCAGGTCTTCCTCGACCTGCGCGGCTTCAGCCCGCACGGCCCCCCGCTCACCCCGCACGAGGCGCTCGGCACGCTGCTGCGCGCCCTCGGCGTGCCCGGCGACCGCCTCCCCGACGACCCGTCGGACCGCGAGGGCCTCTGGCGCGGCATGACCGCCGACCGCCGCATGCTGCTCCTCTTCGACAACGCGGCCGCCTCCGACCAGGTGCGCCCGCTGATCCCCGCCGGGCCGCACTGCCTGGTCCTCGTCACCAGCCGGCCGAGCCTCGCCCAGCTGGACGGCGCCACTCCCCTGCCGCTCGCGCCGCCCCCGGCCGCCGACGGACTGGCGCTCCTCGGCCGGGTCCTCGGCCACCGCCGGGTCGCCGCCGAGCAGGAGGCCGCCGCCGAACTCGTCGCGCTGTGCGGCCGGTTGCCGCTGGCGCTGCGCGTCGTCGCCTCCCGGCTCACCAACCGCCCGCAGTGGAGCCTGGCCTACCTGACCGGACGGCTGCGCGACGAGGCCACCCGCCTGGACGAGCTGGCCGTCGAGCACCGCAGCGTCCGCGCCTCGCTGGGCCTGTCGTACGCGGCCGTGCCCGCCACCCACCAGGAGCTGTTCCGGCTGCTGGGCGCCCACCCCGGCGCGGACTTCGACGGGCCCGCCGCCGCCGCGCTCGCCGGCCTCGCCCCGCATACGGCCGAGTCCCGGCTGGAGGACCTGCTCGACGCGCGGCTCCTGGACCAGCGCGTCCCCGGCCGCTACACCTTCCACCCCCTGCTGCGCGCCCTCGCCCGGGACGCCGCCGCACAGGAGCCGCGGGCCGCCGGCGAGTCCCGGCGCCGGCTGCTCGACCACTACCTGACCGCCGCCGAGGCCACCGCCGCGCTGGTCGAGCCGGGCCGCCGGGTACCGCGACCGGCGGCCGAAGTACGGCCGCCGGCGGCCGTACCGCCACCGCGCGACGCGACCGCCGCGCTGGCCTGGTTCGACGCGGAACGGGCCAACCTGCTGGCGGTGCTCGGCCACGCGGAGGAGTCCGGGGCCGACCGCCACGTCGCCCGCCTGTCCCTCGCCCTCGCGCCCTGCCTGCACGCCCGCGGCCAGGTCGAGGACGAACTCGCCGTGCTCCGCAAGGCCGCGGCGGCCGCCCGGCGCCTGGGCGACCCGGCCCTGGAGCGCGCCGCCCTCACCGGCCTGGCCGCGCCCTACGGGCGGCTCGGGCGGGTCGCGGAGGGCCTGGAGTGCGCCCGCGAGGCGCTGTCCCTCTCCGAGCGCACCGGCGACCGGGCCGGCGCCGCGCTCTGCCTCAGCCGGATCGGCGCGTTCCACAACGCCCTCGGCCAGTACGAGAGCGCCATTGCCGCCCTCCACCGCGCGCTGGTGCTGCTCAGCCGCACCGAGGCGCGCGCCACCGAGGAGAACGCCGTCCTCGCCTCGCTCGGCGAGGCGCAGGCCGCCCTCGGGCGGCACGCCGAGGCGCTCCAGACCAGCCGCCTGGTCATCCTGCACAGCCGGGACGCCGGCGACCCGCACGGCGAGGTCACCGGCCTGACCGGCGAGGCGACGGCCTACGCCGCCGCCGGCCAGCTGGACATGGCCCTGGACCGGCTCGCCGAGGCGGCCGCCCTGGCCCGGCGCGCCGCCGCGCCGGACGGGTCGGCACCGGACGGGTTGGCGCCGGTCCTCGCCCGGTACGCCGACGTCTACCGCCGCCAGGGCCGCCACCGCGAGGCGCTGCACGCCGGGCACGCCGCCCTGCACCTGCTGCGCCGGGACCGCCGCCCCGCCCTGACCGCCGCCGTCCACAACGTCATCGGCGCCGTCCACCGCGACCGGGGCGAGTACCAGCGCGGCGAGGGCCACCACCAGACGGCCCGCCGGCTCGCCCTGCGGGCGGGGCTCCGCCGCGAACTGGCGCTCGCGCTCGACGGCATCGCCCACGCCCGCGCGCACGGCGAGGGCCCGCAGGAGGCGAAGGAGCACGAGCCGCGTTCGGCGCCCGCCGCGCCGGTCCCCCCGGTCCACGCCCACGCCTGCGCCACCCAGCACCCGACGCACTGACGCACCGGCCGCGACGCACCGGCGCCCCGGCGCCGACACGCACGGCGCCCCGCCCGGCCAACGGGCCGGACGGGGCGTCACACGCGCGTCAAAGCGCGCCGGGCGGCCGTCACCGCAGCGGGGCGAGGACCTCTCCCGTGGCGGCGTCCCGCACGGTGATCGCCTCCATGGGGCAGGTCTCCGCCGCGTCCAGCACCGCGTCGTCCGGGCCGACCACCTCGTCCACCGGGCGCGCCCGGCCGCCGTCCAGCCGCATCCGGCCGTGCGCGGTGCCGAGGCACAGCCCGGTGCCGGCGCACACGAGCCGGTCGACCTCGATCCGCCACTTCCCCCGCTCGCCCACCTGCTCCTGCTCCTGTCGCTGTTCCTGCTCCTGGGACATCTCCTGCTTTCCTTTCACGTCACGGGACGGCAGGGGGCCGTACCCGGTGGAGCGGGGCCCGGCGCCGCGGGCGGCCGCGCGCAGCGACCGCTCCGCGGCCGACGCGGCGTCGTAGCCGGGCAGGATCCCCCTCCGCTCCGCCTCGGCCATCGTCACCGCCCTCCGGTCGCGCTCCGAGATGATCAGATCCGCGCCCCCGGGGACGGGCAGCCCCAGGTCCGGATCGAGGACGGAGACCGCCTCCTCGTCCCGCGCCGCGTACCGCGCGGACCGCAGGTCGGTGATGACGGTCTCCTCCAGCGCCACGACGGCGTGCGCCACGCCGGCGGGCAGGTACACGCCGCTCGGGTGGTCGGCGTCCAGCACGAGCGACTCCCACCTGCCGTACGTCGGGGAGCCCACCCGCACGTCCACCGCGATGTACAGCGCGCGCCCCCGGGAGCAGTGCGCGTACGTGGCCGTGCCGGGCGGCACGCGGGTGAAGTGCACCCCGCGCACCGCCCCCCGGCGCGACCGGCTGTGGGTGGCCTGCCGCACCGGGAACAGCGGGCTGCCGGTGGCCGCCTCGAAGGCCGCCTCGTCGTACGGGGCGGCCACCTGCCCCCGCGCGTCGCAGGAGGGCCGCGGGACGAACAGGTACGCCCCGACGGTCCTCAGCTCGCGCACGTCCACGCCACCCGTCCCTCCCCGCTCGTCCGGCGGTACGCCGTGCGGGACGCCGGTGTCAGGCGCCCGCCAGCTCCTCCAGGCGGGCGACGATGTCCAGCGGGGTCGGCATGGCCTTGATCTCCGCGCGGACCTCCGCCGCGGCCTCGCGGATCGACGCGTCGGCGATGACCGACTCCAGCAGCTCCGGGCCGATGTCGTCGGGCTGGGCGATCCGGCCGAGGCCGCGGTCGGCGATGGCCTGCGCGACGACCGGTCGGCCCAGGCCCTTGAAGGCGGGCATGACCTGCGGCAGCCCGTGCACCATCGCGCCCAGCGCCGTACCCGGCCCGGCGTGGTGGATGACCGCCGAGCAGCCCGCCAGCAGGGCGCTGTAGGGCACCCAGTCGAAGGCGTGGACGTTCTCCGGCAGCGGACCGAAGGGCTCCAGGTCCACCCGCGGCAGGACGACCACGAACTCGGCGTCCGTCTTGGGCGCCGACGCGAGGATCCGCTCCAGGATGACGGCGGCCTCCCCCGGCACGGGCCCGCTGCCGAGGGTGACGGCGATCCGGGGGCTCTCCGGGCGGCGGTTGAGCAGGTCGTACAGCGGCTTCGGCAGCGGGCCGCTGCCGTTGTACGGCACGAAGCCCATGGACCACATGCCGGGCTCGGTCGGGACGACGCTCGGCGGGGTGATGTCGATCGTCGCCCGCGCCTCGGGCAGGGAGACGCCGTGCTCCTCGAAGAGGTCGGCGTGCAGCTGGCTCATCATCTCCGCGGAGGGGTTGACGAAGCCGAAGCCGTGCTGGACGGCGGGCACGCCGAGCTTGGCGGCGGCGACGATGCCGGGGGTCAGCAGCGGCGAGTGGACGACGACGTCGGGCCGCCACTCCTCGGCCGTGCGGATCACCGCGTCGACCATCTCCGGCTGGAGCCGCAGCGCCGCCGCGACGGCCCCGCCGACGACCTCCAGGTACGGCGTGTCGGAGGCCTCCTGGAGGAGCTTGGCGGCGACCTCGGGATGGTTCTGGGCCAGCTTGCCCACCATCTGGTCCAGGGACAGGCCGGGCGCCACGTCCACCGTGCGCGCGCCCGCCTCGCCGAGGGCGAGGCCGGGGCCGCAGGAGGCGACGAGGACCTCGTGGCCCGCGAGCTGGAGGGCCCAGGCGAGCGGGACCATGGGGTAGGTGTGTCCCGTGCCCGGGGTGATGGTCATGAGTACGCGCATGGGTGGGAGTTCTCCGTTCGAGAAGGCGGGCGGCGCGGGGGTGGTCGGCGGCGCGGGCGGCGGGCGGCTTCGCGCCGCCGCCGTCAGCGCAGCAGGTCGATGGGGCGCTCGGGGCGCAGGCCGATGGCCATCGCCCGGGCGGGGCCGGCCTGGAGCGGCGGCAGCCGCCTCATCAGGCGCAGCACGACGGGGGTGGTGGACTTCCCCTCGCCGCGGATCCACGGTTCGAGGAAGCGGGACTGGAGGAAGCGCTGGATCCGCTGCGTGGCGGCGGTGGCGCGCTCGCGGCGCTTCTGCACCCGCGCCAGGTGCTCGTGGGTCAGCGTGCCGTCGCGCAGCGGTTCGGCGAGGACGTTCGCGGCCGCGACGGCGTCCTGGAGGGCGAGGTTGATGCCGACGCCCATGATCGGCGACATGGTGTGCGCGGCGTCGCCGAGGCAGAGCATGCCGGGCCGCCACCACTGGCGCAGCCGGTCGATCTGCACGTCGAGCGTCTTGACGTCGTCCCAGCTGCGCAGGTCCTCCTCCAGCCGGCCGGCGAGGAACGGGGTGAGTTCGGCGAGCGTCGCGCGGAACGCGTCGAGGCCCTTGGCGCGCAGCTCCTCGTACCCGCCCTTGCGGATGGCGACGGCGGCCTGCCAGTGGCCGAGCCGCTCGATGCGGACGAACAGCTGCCCGTCGGAGAGCCGGCCGACCATGCCGCCCGGGTCGCTGTCCTCCTTGGTGAGCTTGAACCACAGGACGTCCATGCCGGAGCCGAAGACCTGCGGCCGCATGCCGGCGCTCCGCCTGAGGGCCGAGCGCCGGCCGTCGGCGGCGACGGTGAGTTCGGCGCGCAGCTCGTGCTCGCCGTCGGCGTCCGTGTAGCGCAGCCCGTTGACGCGGCCGCCGGCCGTGGTCACCCCGGTGACCTCGGCGTTCTGCACGAGCCGGAAGTTGGGGAAGCGGTTGGCCTCCTCCAGGAGGAAGTTGAGGAAGTCCCACTGCGGGAGGAAAGTGATGTACTTGAACTTTCCGGGCAGTCGGCTGAAGTCGGCCAGGGTGTGGGGGCCGTCGTCGGTGACGACCTGGAGGCAGTGGATCCGTTGGTGCGCCAGCTTCTGGAATTTCTCGCCCAGGCCGAGCTCGACCATCAGCTGGTGGGTGGAGGCGTGCACCGTGTCGCCCCGGAAGTCACGTAAGAAGTCGCCGTGCTTCTCCAGGACCACGGTCTCGACGCCCGCCCGGGCCAGCAGCATGCCGAGCATCAGCCCCGCGGGGCCCGCTCCGGCGATGGCGCACGTGGTCTGTCCTGATGCCATGTTCTCCCTCGTTCCGATCTCGCGGCTCGCGTCACCGCGCGTGGGGGGAAATCACCATTCGACGAGAAGGGATTCGGGGGCCCGCGCGATGAGGCCCGGCTTCCACGGAACATCATCCGCGGTGCCGGCGAGGCGCAAGGTGGGGAATCTGGCCATCAACCCCTCCAGTGCCACCTTGAGTTCGGCACGCGCGAGGCTCGCCCCGAGGCAGAAGTGCATTCCGTGGCCGAATCCCAGGTGCGGATTGCGCTCCCGGTCGAAACGGATCGTGTCGGGGTCCTCGAAGACGCGCTCGTCGCGGTCGCCGGCGGCCCGCTGGAAGATCACGGTGTCGCCCTTGCGGATGAGCTTGCCGCCGATCTCGACGTCCTCCGACGCGCGCCGGGGGAAGCTGCCGACGGAGCGGAGCGGAATGATCCGCAGCATCTCCTCGATGGCCGGGTCCAGCAGCTTCGGGTCCTGGCACAGCTGCGTGTACAGCTCGCGCTGGGCCAGCAGCAGGAAGGAGACGTTCGAGATCATGCTGAGCGAGGTCTCGTGGCCGGCCATGAGGACGCCGATGCCGGTGCGCACGGCCTCGACCTCGGAGAGCTCGCCGGCGTCGAGGGCCTCGATGAGCACGGATATCAGGTCGTCGGAGGGGGTGGAGCGGCGCTTGGCGATGAGTCTGCGCAGGAAGTCCTCCAGACCGTCGCGGGCCTCGTTGATCTCCTCCTTGGTGTGCGCGGAGGTGGCGACGAAGACGTCCGAGTAGCGGCGGAACTCGGCGCGCTCCTCGTACGGGACGCCGAACAGCTCCACGATCATGCGGACCGGAAGCGGAATGGCCAGGCGCTGCACGAGGTCCCCGGGCGGGCCCTGCTGCTCCATGGCGTCGAGCTCGGACTCGACGAGGTCGCGCATGCGGTCGGCGAGCTGGGAGACGATGCGCGGCCGGAAGGCGTGGGCGACGACCTTGCGGATCCGGCCGTGGTCCGGCGGGTCCATGCTGAGCAGGTTGCCGGGGCGCAGCGGCAGCGGCGTGACGCGCGCGGTGTCGGGCTCGGTCGCGGCGTGCGAGCTGAACCGCGGGTCGGCGAGGAACTGCTTGATCTCGTGGTAGCCGGTGAGGAGCCAGGCCTCTCCCCCGTACGGCATGGTCACCCGGGACACCGGTTCGTGGCGGCACAGTTCGAGGTACCGCGGGTGCAGGTCGAGCCGGACAACGGGGCCGAACGGGTAATTCGGCGCCCCGACGGTTTCCGTGACGGTCATGATTGCCACCTTCTGCGTGTCGTCCATCGCGCCGGAACCGGGAGAACCAGGGCGCTCACGCCGTGGTGGTGGCACACACGTGAAGCCGATGCTCGGCTTTCCGAGGAATCCCGGCGATTCGACGGTGAGGAGAAGAGCTGCGAATGCTTTTCGGGCGGGGCCGGTCGGGTCCGACTCCGTGCGTCGGCGGCGGTGCGTCGGCGCACGCCGAACCGGCCTCTCGTACCGGAATCCTCTCACAAGGACCCTGCGGAAAGCGGGTGTTCGATGTCCTGATCACGTCCCCCGCCGGCGGTCCGGAACAAGGGAATCCGCCGGTCGGCGGACGGGCGGGTGAAAGGGCCGGGAAAAGCCGGAGCCCCGCCGGCCGTCTCGGTGGCCGAAACGGGGCGGGGCTTTTTCGGACGATCTCTCCGGAGAAACGGGAAGCGGTAATTCCGCCTCAGGCGCTGGTGTGCGAGCGCTGACCGGTCCTCGCCTCCCGCTCCACGCGGTCGGCGAAGCGGAGCCACCTGTCGGCGCATTCGCGGGCCAGCTTGCTGACGCCCTCGGCGCAGTGCGGCGGGATGGTGGTGGCGAGCCGCGTCCACACGGACTCGTCGACGTCGTGCACGGAGAAGCAGCGCAGCAGGAACCGGCCGGACTGGGACAGGCGCAGCGCCGGGTCCTTGCGCAGCCGCTCCAGTAGCTCCCCGGAGTCCCGGGGAGTCGACCCGTCGGCGCGGTGCGAGGAGGTCCGCTGGGCCGGGATGCGCGGCTGCGCCCGCTCGGGCCGGGCGGCGCCGCGGCCCTCGGGCACCGGGTCGCGGCCCAGCAGCAGGCGCTTCTTCACGTCGTGGGCGGTGCCGAGCGAGATGCCGGCCGCGCGGGCGATCTCGCGGAGGCTCGCCCCGGGGCGCTCCAGCATCAGCTCGCCGGCGCGCTGCCGGCCGCTGGCCACGCCGGCCACCCCCGCCGGGCGGCGCTTGCCGTCCAGCCCGATGCGGGTGTTCAAGTGGGGAACTTCGTCACTCGAACGCCGCACCCGCGAGACGGTGCGCGGCGACAGGGCGGTGACGGAGGCCACGTACCGGTCGGAGAGCGCCGGGTTCTCCCGCAGGATGCGGGTGGCCGCGGCGAGCCGGTCCCCGTGGGACAGCGGCTTGCCGTGCGCGATGTTGAGGCTGACCGCGACCGCGAAGAGGCTGCCCTCCGGCGCGTCCAGCAGGTAGGCGCTGATCGTGCGGTCGCCGCGTGCCCGGGCGGCGGCGAGCCGGTGCATGCCGTCGACGACCCGCCCGGAGGGGCGGTGCACGACGATCGGCGGCAGCTCCTCGTCCAGCGCGATCAGGGTGTCCACGTACTCCTGGTCGAGGCCCTTCGTGCGCGGCGAGTCCGCCGGAAGGAGTGTGTCGACCGGGACGTCCGCGCGGTTTGCCGCGCTCAAGGTCGGAGCCAACGTCAGTATGCCGTCGCCGTCACCGCTACTCATCGAATCCCCCGCGTTCCCCCGCCATGATCGATGGTGCTACGCCTGCACGTTAGCAACCGGCTACAGGCCAAAGCAAGGAGTTCACGGAGCGTGGTCGTGACCGGGTCGGCGGCCCCAAATTCCTTGGTGGGCAAGGGTTTTGGTGATCACGGTGAGGGGTGCGAACCGGCCACCGGCCGGTTCGCGACGGGTGTTACTTGCGGTTGTACAGCCGGACGGTGAGGGAGCCGAAGACCGCCACCAGCGCGGCGGACCAGCCCAGCGTCCAGGCGATGTCCGCCCCCGGCCACCGCCCGTCCATCAGGCCGCGCACCGCGGAGGCGACGTGGGTGATCGGGTTGTTGTGGACCAGGGTCTGGAGCCAGCCGGGCATGGTGGCGGGGTCGACGAAGATGTCGCTGAGGAAGTTCAGGGGGAAGATCGCCGTCATCGAGGCGCCCATCACGGTCTTCTCGTCGCGGACGAGCAGGCCGAACATGGTGCCGATCCACGAGAAGGCGAAGGCGAAGACGATCAGCAGGAGGATGCCGGCGACGACGCCGACGACGCCCCCGCCCGGCCGGAAGCCGATGATCATGCCCGCGGTCAGCATCACCACCGAGGCGATCGAGTAGCGCAGCACGTCGCCCAGCAGGTATCCGATGACCGTGGCGGGCCGCCAGATCGGCAGCGTGCGGAACCGGTCGAAGACGCCCTTGTCGATGTCGTTGTTGATCGCGATGCCCGTGTACATGGTGGTCATCACGACCGACATCACCATGACGCCGGGCAGCAGGTACTGGATGTACTCGCGCGGCGAGCCGGCCAGCGCACCGCCGAAGAGGTGCGTGAACATCAGCACCATCATCACGGGCAGCACCGTCACGTCGAAGAGCTGCTCCGGCACGTGCTTGATCTTGAGCATGGCCCGCCAGCCGAAGGCGAGCGAGGCCGCCAGCGGGGACGGCCGGGTCGGCCGCTCGTCGGAGACGAGCAGCTCGGCGAGGGTCCGTACCGGCACGGGCGCGAGGTCGTCCTCGCGCGCGGGGGCCCCGCCCGACGTCGTGGTGCTCATGCCGCCGCCTCCTCCTTGACGCCCGCGGACGGGCCGTCCGCCTTCCGGTCGGTGAGCGCGAGGAACACCTCGTCCAGGCTGGGCTGCCCGAGCGAGAAGGTGTCGACGGTGATGCCGCGGCGGGCCAGCTCGGCGAGGGCGTGCGAGGCCCGCTCGGCGGCGCCCCGGTCGCCGTCGCCGTTGTCGACGCGGGCCGTCAGCGCGTACGGGTCGGGGTCGAGCTGCACCTCGGCGGCCAGGTGCAGGGCGAGCACCCGCTCGGCCTCCGCCCGCTGCGCGGGGTCGCGCAGCCGCAGGTGGACCGAGCCGGCGCCGACGGACGCCTTCAGCTCGCCCTTGGTGCCCTCGGCGATGACCCGGCCCTTGTCGATGACGGCGATCCGGGCGGCCAACTGGTCCGCCTCGTCGAGGTACTGCGTGGTGAGCAGGACGGTCGTGCCCTGGGCGACGATCGCCCGGACGATCTCCCAGACCTGGTTGCGGCTGCGCGGGTCGAGACCCGTGGTCGGCTCGTCCAGGAAGAGCAGGGCGGGGGTGTTGAGGATCGACGCGGCGATGTCGAGCCTGCGGCGCATGCCGCCGGAGTAGTTCTTCACCTGCCGGCCGGCGGCCTCGACCAGGGAGAACGCCTCCAGCATCCGGCCGGCGCGGGCGCGCGCCGACCGCTTGGAGAGCCCGACGAGCCGGCCCAGCAGGACGAGGTTCTCCTGCCCCGTCAGGTCCTCGTCGAGCGAGGCGTACTGGCCGGTGAGGCTGACCAGGCCGCGGACGGTGTCCGCCTCGCGCACCACGTCGTGGCCGAAGACGCGGGCCTCGCCGCCGTCGGGGCGCAGCAGCGTGGCGAGCATCTTCACGCTCGTGGTCTTGCCTGCGCCGTTGGGTCCCAGCACGCCGTAGACGGTGCCCGCCTCGACGGTCAGGTCGACGCCGTCGACGGCGCGGTTGGCGCCGAAGGTCTTCACCAGGCCCACGGCCTCGATGGCCGGGCCGGACGACGGGGCGCGGTCGGTCATGGCCGGATCACCCCCGCACCGCGTCCCCGGCGGGCGCCTTCAGCGCCTCGGGGTGGCGCTTGAGCCGCTGGAGGACGAGCATCCCGCCGATGCCGGGGACGAACGACAGGAGGCGGGCGCCCGCCGACGCGCCGGCGACCGTGAGCGAGAACGTCGCCACGATGGTCAGCAGGTACGCCGTGCCGTGCGTCGGCCCGCCGAGGGAGGTGATCGGCTTGGCGTGGATGGTGAAGAGGTTGACGAAGAGGATCACGATCGACGCGGCCTCGACCGCCGCCGCGATGCGCAGCACCTTGATGTTCATGGTGGTCAGACCCCCGTGGTGGAGCCGGGGCGGACGATCATGAGGACCACGACGACCGACCACAGCAGGTTGAAGACGCCGGTGAGCATGGCCAGCCGCGAGGCCGCGGCGTTCAGGCCCTCGGCGGCCGTACCGCCGCCCTGGGCCATGGCGAGCATGCGCTCCTGGTTGGGCAGGATCGCCATGGCGAGCAGGAAGGCCGCGATGGCGGTGAGGATCATCGACGAGATGAGCCAGGCGTCGCCGAGGACGCCCAGCTGGGCGCCGGTGGCGAGGCCGAAGACCGGGACGACGAGCCCGGCGACGGCGTAGATCCGGCAGACGCGGTGCAGGAACGCCGCGATGGCGGCCGAGCGCCCCTTCTCCTCCCCCTCCCCCCCTTCGGACACCGCCTGCTTCGCGTAGCGCGGGAAGAGCGAGGCCGCCACGGCGATCGACCCCACCGCCAGGATGGCGGCGAGGACGTGCACGGACAGCAGGAGCTTGGTCACGGTAGTGCCTCCAAGCGGGACGGAGCAGACCCTCGATAGATTGGCTACCAATAGATAGCACGCCTACATCAGGATTGGGTAGACTCGCTGGTCATGAGGACAGACGCGGTGCGCGGCCACTTGGACGGACTCCTCCTGGCCGTGCTCGAACCGGGCCCCCTGCACGGCTACGCGATCATCGCGGCCGTCCAGCAGCGCAGCGGGGGCGCGCTCGAACTGCGCACGGGCACGATCTATCCGGCGCTCCAGCGGCTGGAGCGGCTCGGGCTGCTCAAGAGCAGCTGGGACTCGGTCGGCGAGCGGCGGCGCCGCTGCTACGAACTGACCGAGGCCGGTCGTCGTAGTCTGGCCCATGAGCGCAACGCCTGGCAGGAGTTCACGACGGCGATCGGTTCGGTCCTCTACCCCGCGACACCCTCGACACCCTCGACGGGACTGGCCACATGAGCACCGGGGCGGGCATGGAGACGAGCATCGGCGCCGCAGGGGGCGGCAAGCGCCCCTCCGCCACCCCTTCCGACCCTCTCGACGCCTACGTCGCCGCCCTCTCCGACGTGCTGCGCGGCCCGACCCGCGCCAAGGCCCGGCTGGTCGCCGAGATACGTGACGGCCTGGACGACACGGTCGCCGCCCACCTCCGCGCGGGCCTGCCCTACGAGCGCGCCGCCGAGTTGGCCGTACGGGACTTCGGCTCGCCCGACCACCTCGCGCCCACCTTCCAGCACGAGCTGACGATCGCCCAGGCCCGGCACACGGCCCGCGCCGCCGCCCTCACCGTGCCCTTCGCCGTGGTCTGCTGGCTGCTGGTGTGGACGGCGAGCCACGACAGCGCCTGGCAACTGCCCCGCACCACCTCCCTGCTGACGGTCCACCTGGTCGGCGTCGCCGCCATCGCCTCGGTCCTCGCCGCGGCCACCCTGGCCGCGACCGGCCGCCTCGCCCGCTGGCTGCCCACGCCGCACCGGCTGCCCCTCGCCGTGGCCTGGACGGGCACGGCCGCGAGCATCGCCATGGCCATCGCCGCGCTGGTCCTCGTCACGCTCTCCGTCGTCGTCACCAACTGGCCGCTCGCCGTGGCCGCCGGGGCCTTCGCCGCGGCGTCGCACGCCGTGGTGGCCTCGTCGGCCCGCACCTGCCGGCAGTGCGCCCGCCTGCCGGTCACCTAGGGGGTGTCCCGTCGATCAGGCCGGATCAGCGAGCGGCGTCCAGTGTCGCGCGTCGCGAGGCGGACCGGGGGAGCCGGTGCGGGGCATCGGCGACCGACGGCGACGCGGCGAGGTGCGACACCGGACGCCGGAATCCCGGCACGGCCGGCGGGGCACCCCCTAGGCGTGCGGGACGAGCGCCCGGGACCGCGACCGGCCCCGCGGGGGGCGCGACCGCGACCCGCCCGCGGGGCGCGGCACCGCGCCCGCGCCGCGCTCCGCGCCCGCCGGGCCAGTGGCGATGATCACCGCCCAATGGCCGACAACCGAGGACAGCCCCCGGTCGCGCCCCCTACTCTCGGAGCGACGCGGATGACCGGACCCCAGTACTCCGAGGCGGGGTGACGTGCGGTGGTGAGACTCGCGGGCCCCCGGCCCGCCCTGCGGCTGGCGCGCGCCACCGTCTTCGCCGCGGTGTGCGTGGTGACCGCCGCGCTGGGCCACTCCCTCGCCGCCGGCGCCCCGTTACCCCTGGACGTCCTCGCCGGCGCGATGGCCGCCACCACCGCGCTCGCGTGGTGGCCGGCCGGCGCCGAGCGCCGCGGCCCCGTGCGGATCACCGCGACGACCGTCGGCGCCCAACTGGCGCTCCACACCGCCTTCTCCTTCGCGCCCTCGCCCCACGGGGGCGGACACCACCAGCAGACGACCGCCGTCGCCCCGCCCCCCAGCGTGTGCATGGGCGGCGCCACCGACCCGGTCGCCCAGGCCGTGTGGCAGGCCCACACCGCCGCGCCCGCGGTCCCCGGGCCCGAGTCGCCCGTGGAGTACGCGGTACGGCTGCTCACCCACGGCTCGTGGCTGATGTTCTTCGCGCACGTCCTGGCCGCCCTCGTGTGCGGGCTGTGGATGTGGCGCGGCGAGGCCGGCTTCTCGGCCATCGCCCGGTCGGTCCACTGCGCCCTGTTCGTACCGCTGCGGCTGGCCCTGGCGGGGCTCCCCCGGGCCCGGCTGGTGCGCCTGCCGCGCGCGGCTCCGGCCTTCGTCCGGCCGCGCCGGCTCCTCGACGCGCTGCTGCGCCACGCCATGCCCCGGCGCGGCCCACCACAGGGGTGTCCGGTCCCCTGCTGACCCGCCGCGACGGCGGGACGGCGAGGGACCGGTGCGTGCCACCTCCCACCCCTCCCCCTCGCACGTGCGCCGCCGCGCCGGTCACCACCGCGCGGCCGCCACGCGTGGCCGGACGCGAGCGTCCCGGCCGCGGCGCGCAGCAACGAAGGACGTTTCCATGCCCACCCACATCAGTGCCGTACGACACCGTGCCGCCGCCCCCGACGACGACCGGATCACCGAGCTGGCCCTGGCCGCCGCTCAGGGCGACGCCACCGCGACGGAGGACTTCATCGCGGCGACCCACCTGCACGTCTGGCGGTTCATCACCCGCGCGTGCGGCGACGCCCACAGCGCGGACGACCTCACCCAGGAGACCTACCTGCGCGCGCTGCGCAGCCTGCCGCGGTTCGCGGCCCGCTGCCACGCCCGCACCTGGCTGCTGTCGATCGCCCGCCGGGTGGTCGTCGACCGCTACCGGTCGAACGCCGCCCGCCCGCGCCTGGCCGACACCGCCGACTGGCAGGCCGCCGCCGAGCGCGCCCAGCAGACCGGGCTGCCCGGCTTCGACGAGGGCGTGGCCCTGCTCGACCTGCTGGAGTCGCTCGACCGGCCGCGCCGTGAGTCCTTCATCCTCACGCAGGTCAAGGGGCTCTCCTACGAGGAGGCCGCCTCCATCGCCGGCTGCCCGATCGGCACGGTCCGCTCTCGCGTCAACCGCGCCCGGCAGAACCTCACGCACCTGCTGAAGTCGGCCGAGGAGGACGCCGCCTGAGCCGGGGGCGGCCGGGCACCTGACACCCCGGCCGCTCCCTCCCCCGGCCGCCCCTCCCCCGGGGCGGCCCGCCCCTGGCCCGCGCCCGCGGGCCGTCGTTCAGTCCGTGCGGGCCGGCAGCACCGGCAGCAGCTCCGGCAGCTGCCCGTCGGACGCCGCGGCCGCCGCCCGCCGCTCCTCGGGGACCTCGCCGTACAGGGTGGTCCGGGGCCGCGCCGGGCGGCCCGCCGCCTCCGCGATGGCGACGAGGTCGCGCACCGACCGGTAGGAGCCGTAGCCCGACCCGGCCATCCGGGAGATCGTCTCCTCCATCAGCGTGCCGCCCAGGTCGTTCGCCCCGGACCGCAGCATCCGCGCGGCGCCCTCCGCCCCGAGCTTGACCCAGCTGGTCTGGATGTTGCGGATGTGCGGGTGGAGCAGGAGCCGGGCCATCGCCGTGACCGCCCGGTTGTCGCGGACGGTCGGGCCGGGCCGGGCCACGCCGGCGAGGTAGACGGGCGCGTTGGTGTGGACGAACGGCAGCGTGACGAACTCGGTGAACCCGCCGGTCTCCTGCTGGAGGCGGGCGAGGGTCCGCAGGTGGCCGAGCCAGTGCCGGGGCTGGTCCACGTGCCCGTACATCATGGTCGACGAGGAGCGGATGCCCAGCTCGTGGGCGGTCCTGATCACCTCGATCCAGGTGGCCGCGGGCAGCTTGCCCTTGGTCAGGATCCAGCGCACCTCGTCGTCGAGGATCTCCGCGGCCGTGCCCGGGACGGAGTCGAGGCCGGCCTCGCGCGCCGCCGTCAGCCACTCGCGGACCGACATCCCGGTGCGGGTCGCGCCGTTGACGACCTCCATCGGCGAGAAGGCGTGGACGTGCATGCCGGGGACGCGTTCCTTCACGGCCCGCGCGATGTCGAAGTAGGCCGTGCCGGGCAGGTCCGGGTGGATGCCGCCCTGCATGCACACCTCCACCGCGCCCACGTCCCACGCCTGCCGGGCGCGGTCGGCGACCTGGTCGAGGGAGAGGGTGTAGGCGTCGGCGTCCGTGCGGCGCTGGGCGAAGGCGCAGAAGCGGCAGCCGGTGTAGCAGACGTTGGTGAAGTTGATGTTGCGGGTGACGATGTACGTCACGTCGTCGCCGACGGCCGCGCGCCGGACGTCGTCGGCGATCCCGCAGAGCGCGTCCAGGGCGGGGCCGTCCGCGTGGAGCAGGGCGAGCGCCTCGCCGTCCGTCAGCCGCGTCGGGTCGTCGGCGGCCGTGGCCAGCGCCTGGCGCACGTCGGTGTCGATGCGTTCGGGCACCATGCCGGGGGCGGCGGCCTCGCGCAGGGCGCCCCAGTCGCCGTACACCTCGTCGAAGTCCTCGCGGCGGTCGCCGGTGCGGCCGTCGGTGTCGATGGTGCGGTGCAGGTCGGTGCGGCCGGCGGCGGTGAACGCCTCGTCGGGCTCCTGCCACGGGCGGCCCTCCACCACGGCGTCCTCCCGGGCCAGGCCGGTGGCCGGGTCGGCGAGGGCGGCCACGTGCGGGCGCAGGCGCGGGTCGAGCCAGGGCTCGCCGCGCCGGACGAACTCCGGGTACACGCAGAGCCGTTCACGCAGCTCGAAGCCGGCGGCGCGGGACCGGGCGGCGAGCTCCTCGATCCGCGGCCAGGGCCGTTCGGGGTTGACGTGGTCGATGGTGAGCGGGGAGACGCCGCCCCAGTCGTCGACGCCGGCGCGGATCAGCCGCTCGTACTCCGCGTCCACCAGGTTGGGCGGGGCCTGGAGGCAGGCGGAGGGGCCGAGGACGTGCCGGGCGACGGCCACCGCGGCGACCAGGTCGTCCAGTTCCGCGTCGGGCATGCCGCGCATCGCGGTGTCCGGCTTGGCGCGGAAGTTCTGGACGATCACCTCCTGGATCCCGTGGTAGGCGCGGGCGACCCGGCGCAGCGCGAACAGGGACTCGGCGCGCTCCTCGTACGTCTCGCCGATGCCGATGAGGAGGCCGGAGGTGAAGGGGACGGAGGAGCGGCCGGCGTCCTCCAGGACCCGCAGCCGGACGGCGGGTTCCTTGTCCGGGGAGCCGTGGTGGGGGCCGCCCGGCTCGGACCACAGCCGGGTCGCGGTCGTCTCCAGCATCATGCCCATCGACGGGGCGACGGGCTTGAGCCGCTGGAAGTCCGTCCAGGACAGCACGCCCGGGTTGAGGTGCGGGAGCAGACCCGTCTCCTCCAGGACGCGGATCGAGATCGCCCGCACGTAGGCGAGGGTGTCGTCGTAGCCGTGCGCGTCGAGCCACTCGCGTGCCTCGGGCCAGCGCTCCTCCGGCTTGTCGCCGAGGGTGATGAGGGCTTCCTTGCAGCCGAGGGCGGCGCCCTTGCGGGCGGTGTCGAGGACCTCGTCGGGCGACATGAACATCCCGTGCCCGGCGCGGCGGAGCTTGCCGGGCACGGTGACGAACGTGCAGTAGTGGCACGTGTCGCGGCACAGCCGGGTCAGCGGGACGAAGACGCTCTTCGAGTACGTGATGACCCCGGGCCGCCCGGCCGCCTCCAGGCCCGCGTCGCGCACCCGGGCGGCGGAGGCGGCGAGCCGTTCGAGGTCGGCGCCGCGCGCCTGGAGCAGGACGGCGGCCTCGGCGACGTCGAGCGCGACCCCGTCACCGGCCCGCTTCAGGGCGCGGCGCATCGCGTTGTCGGTGGGTCGGCTTCCGGTTCCCGTGGAGGTCATTCCCCGAGGATACGAGCGGTGTCAGAGGTACCGCGCCCAGTCGTCCAGAAGCCGCAGCACCTCCGGCTCGGCGGCCGGGGGCAGTTGCAGGACGACCTCCTCGACGCCGAGGTCCGCGTAGTGGGCGAGCTTGCCCGCGTCGGGCCGCACCGCGTACGGGACGACCCGCAGCGCCCGCGGGTCGCGCCCCGCCCTCTCCCACGCCTCGCGCAGGGCGGGCACCGAGCGGGTGAGGCCGCTGCCGCCGATGGGCAGCCAGCCGTCGGCGTACGCGGCGACGTCGGAGAAGAGGACCGGTCCCGCCGCCCCGCCGAGGAGGATCCGCGGCGCCCCGCCCCGCACCGGCTTGGGGTGGGCCAGCGACGCCGCGACCGACGCGAAGCGCCCCTCGTACGCGGTGGGCTCCGCGGCCCACAGCGCCCGCATGACGGCCATGTGGTCGCGGACGCGGGCGCGCCGGGTGCGCCACTCGACGCCGTGGTCGGCGGCCTCCTCGCGGTTCCAGCCGAAGCCGACGCCGAGGGTGAGGCGGCCGCCCGAGAGGTGGTCGAGGGTGGCGACCTGCTTGGCCAGCACGATGGGGTCGTGCTGGGCGACGAGCGTGATGCCGGTGCCCAGCGCGAGCCGCTCGGTGACGGCCGCGGCCTGGGCGAGGGCGACGAACGGGTCGAGCGTGCGGCCGTACTCGCGGGGCAGCTCGCCGCCGGCCGGGTACGGGCTGGTCCGCGCGGCCGGGATGTGCGTGTGCTCGGGCAGGTACAGGCCGGCGTAGCCGCGCTCCTCCAGAGCGCGTGCGAGGCGGACCGGGGTGACGGTCTCGTCGGTGAGGAAGATCGTGGCGGCCAGGCGCATGGGCGTTCCTTCCGGTGCGTCGGAGGGCGTCCGCGGGGATCGTACGCGGGTGTCCGCGGGTAACCCCCGGGGCGCCGCCGGTGTTCCCGTTCAGGTTGGCGAACGGCGCGTAGACGGCGCGGTTCACGCCACGTACGGTCGTCACGTCGCCCCCCGGGAGGGGGTGCGGGACGGGGGTTTCGCATGAGGGCGCACCAGGATCCGCAGTCGGGTCCGCGTCGGGATCCGCTTCGGGGGACGGATCCCTTTCCGGCCGATTCCGCGGGGGTCGCGCCCGCTCGGGACGCGTCCGCTCCGGACGCGTCCGGCGTCCCGGTCCGGCACACCCCCTAGGGGGTCGTCTCGTCGATCGGGCCGGATCAGCGAGCGCCGGCAGCCCGGCGTGATCGGCGAGACGCCCCCTGGGGCCTGAGCCCACCGGTGCCCGCAGCCGTCCGGCTGCCGCTCACCCCTGCCCTTCCGCGCCCGGCCCCGCGCCGGGCGGCATCCCCGACCCCTTCGCCTTCCGGCAGCCGCGACGCGCGGCGCATCCGTGTACCAGCGAACGAAAGGTCTGACACGTGCGGGAGTACTACGACGTCGTGATCATGGGTGGTGGCCCGGCCGGGTCCACCCTCGGCGCCCTGCTGGCCCAGCGCACCGACCTGCGGATAGCCATCTTCGACAAGGAGGTCTTCCCGCGGGAGCACATCGGCGAGTCGTTCGCCCACCCCGTCGTCCCCGCCCTCCAGGAGAGCGGGGCGCTGGCCAAGGTCCTCGCCAGCCCGTGCTGGGTGAAGAAGTTCGGCGGCGTGTACGCCTGGGACCCGGGGAAGCCGGCCGTCGCCCTCTTCGACCAGGGCCCGTTCGAGAAGGACGGCGTGCGGCGGTGGACGATGCACGTCGACCGCGCCGAGTTCGACCACATCCTGCTGGACCACGCCGCCGACGTGGGCGTGGAGGTCTTCCAGGGCGTGGCGGTCACGGCGTACGAGCCGGAGGGCAACGGCGGCCTGGTGCGGCTGGGCGACGGGGGCGCGGTGCGCGCCGGCTACTTCGTCGACGCGTCGGGGCGCCAGAGCAGCGTCTCGGCGGCCCGCAACAAGCGGGGCTGGCTGTCGAACTTCAAGAACATCGCCATCTGGCAGCACTTCACCAAGGGCGCCCAGACGCAGAACCTCGCCGAGGACTGGAACATCTTCACCGAGGACAACCTGTCGCCGATCGGCTGCTTCGCCTTCCGCGACGGCTGGTGCTGGTACATCCCGGTGCCGAAGGTCATCGAGGGCAGGCGGGTGCTGACGCACTCGGTCGGCATCGTCACCAACCCGGCGGTGCTGAAGGAGCCGGGCCGCGACTACACCGACCAGAAGCAGTTCCTGGAGGCGGTGCGGCAGGTGCCGTACCTCAAGGACCTGATCACGCGGGCGGAGCCGGTCGCCGAGACCATGCTGACCGCCACCAACTACTCGCGCGTCAGCGACGAGTTCGCCGACTACGACGAGCGGCACCTGCTCGTGGGGGACGCGGCGTTCTTCGTCGACCCGCTGTTCTCGTCGGGCGTCGCGGTGGCGCTGACGCAGGCGGCGGCCGCGGCGCTGCTGATCCAGAAGACGGTCGACGGCAGCCTGGACGAGACCGACCAGCGCCACCTGTGGCAGGACTACAACGCCAAGTGGCACGGCACCGCCGAGACGTTCGCCCTGATGATCGACCAGTGGTACCACGCCATCGCGAAGAACAACCCGGGCAGCGTCTACTGGAACACCCGCGGCACCGGCGCCGACCTCGGCATCCGCGAGCAGACCTTCGACGCGCTGCTCAACACGGCGTTCCAGCCGGCGCTGCTGGAGGTCATGACGCAC
This sequence comes from Streptomyces sp. DH12, assembly GCF_020873895.1. Classification (GTDB taxonomy): domain Bacteria; phylum Actinomycetota; class Actinomycetes; order Streptomycetales; family Streptomycetaceae; genus Streptomyces. The sequence goes on from NZ_JAHWGT010000004.1 coordinate 85,183, forward strand.
GGCACCCGCAAGGTCGAGGACCTGGACGCGGCGGGCCCGTACCTCACCGCGACGGCGCTCGCCGAGCCGGCGGAGCTGACGGACGACGCGCTGGTGTCGCTGGCGCCGACGACGGTGATCCGCGACAGCGTCACGTTCGTGGTGCCGGGCTTCAAGGCGACCAACCCGCCGGCCAACGTCCGGCTGCCGCAGGCGGTCATCGACGGGATGTCGGAGTACTGGCGCAACCCGATCACCCACGCGGACGCGTCGCCCTCACCGCTGCGGGACACCGTCCCGTGCCGGCGGATCCACTCCGCTGACGACCCGCACGGCCCGACCATCGACGCCGACCCGCTGCGGGACGGGGTGGACGAGCTGTGGAAGCTCCTGAGCGAGGGGCCCGTGAAGTTCGGCGAGATCGCGCCGCGCCTGACCCCGCCGCAGCTGCGGCTGGTGAAGCGCATGTGCGTGAGCGGCTTCCTCACGGTCCAGCCGGCGGCCTGACGCCCGGCAACGCCGTACCCCCGGCCCCGCGCCCCGGAGCCGGGGGCCGGGGGCCGGGGGCTTGGGGCCGGGGGCTCGGGGTCAGACGCCGGTGGTGCCGTCGACGAGTTCGCGGATCGCGTCGAGGTGGCCGTTGTGCCGGGCGGTCTCCTCGATCAGGTGCATGAGGATCCACCGCAGGGTGACGTGGCGGCCGTCCCTGACCGGGCGCTTCGCCACCGCGTCGAGGCCGTGGTCGGCGACCAGGCGGCGGTGGCGCTCGGCGTGCGCCCGGTACTCCGCCACCAGCTCCTCCAGCGGCACGTCGAGCCCGACGCGCATCTCCCGGTCGGGGTCCTCGGGAGTCCAGGGCGCCCGGTCCTCCTCGCCGAGGAAGACCGCCTCGAACCAGTAGTGCTCGACCCAGCGCAGATGGCTGATGATCCCGGCGACGGTCATCAGCGGCGACGCCGGCAGGGGGGCCGTGCGGGCGCCCTCGTCGGAGAGGCCCTCGCACTTCGAGGCCGCGGTCTCGCGGGTGTAGTCGAGGAACGTGGTCAGGTAGGCGCGCTCGTCCTCGGACGGCGGCGTGTCGCTGCGAGTCATGGGTCGCATGGTCGCGCCCCGCACGCGCCGGTGTCGAACGAATACCCGACCGCCGCGGAGGCCGCGACCGCACGGCGGTCGCGGCGCGCACGGCGGCCGGGGTGCGTACGGGCGGCCGGGGTGCGTACGGGCGGCCGGGGTGCGTACGGCGGTCGGGCGCGTACGGGCGGTCGGTCAGTCGTTGACCGCGGTCAGCAGGAACGCCGCGTCGGTGACCGCCGTGATGCTGTGCCGCTCGGGCGGCACGAGGTACAAGGCGCCCGACTTCAGCTCGGTCTCCTCCGTCGCGGTGTTGACGGTGACGGCCCCCTGCAGGACCTGGAGGGAGGCCGCGGGGGGCGCGTTGTGCTCGTCGAGCCGGGTGCCGGCGGTGAGCGCGATGACGGTCTGCCGCAGCGGCCGGTCGCGCAGCAGCAGGTTGGCGCTGCGGCCGTGCTCGGAGCGGTGGGCGGCGGCGAGGTGTTCCTCGGCGAGGGCGTTCAGGTCGTGCTGGGCCATGGCACCACCCTGCACCCGTCGGGCCGGACCCGCACCGCCGGCGCGTACGGGCCGGTGACCGGGGGCGGCGACTCGGGTGGGGGTGGTGGGGGCCGGGTCAGTCCTCGGCGACCAGGGCGGGGGTCTCCTTCGTCAGGACCTCGCCCCGGAAGAACGCCGGGCTGCGGCGGTGCATCACGGCCATGATCACCGCGCCGGCGAGCAGCAGGCCGACACCGATGACGAAGACGGAGCCGACGCCGAGGACGGAGGAGCCGCTGCCGTAGGCGGGGTCCCACATGTCGGTGAGGGTCTGCACGAACACGGCCGTGAGCATCAGGCCGCCCAGCCCCGGCAGGACGCCCCGGACGAGGAGGTGGCGGGCCGAGCGGGTCAGGTCGCGGCGGAAGAACCAGACGCAGGCGAAGGCCGTGATCGAGTAGTAGAAGCAGATCATCAGGCCGAGCGCGTAGATGGTGTCGACCAGGACGTTCTCGCTGACCAGGGTCATCACGGAGTAGAACACGCCGGTCGCGACGCCGGCGACGACGGTGGCGCGGCCGGGGGTCTTGTGGACCGGGTGCACCTTCGAGAAGGCCGGCGGGAGCGCCTCGTAGGTGGACATCGCCAGGGCCGTGCGGGCGACGGGGATGAAGGTGGTCTGGAGGCTGGCCGCGGCGGAGGCGAGGACCGCGACGAAGAGCAGGACGCCGAGGCCGGAGCCCATGATCGGGGCGGCGAGGGCCGCGAAGACGTTGTCGGAGGTCTCGGGGTTGCCCAGGCCGAGGCCCTCCTCGCCGATGCCCGCGTACATCTGCACCGCGACGGCGACCATCAGGTAGGAGGAGACGATCACGACGATGGCGAGGAGGGCGGCGCGGCCGGGCGTGCGGGCGCTGCCGACGCTCTCCTCGTTCACGGACAGGCAGGTGTCCCAGCCCCAGTAGATGAAGATCGACAGGGAGAGGCCGGCGGTGAAGGCGGCGAAGGAGTCGACCGCGAAGGGGTCCATCCAGGACCAGGAGAAGGACAGGGAGCCGGTGGCCTCGCCCGCCCCGGTCACGGCCATGCCGGCGAACAGGACGATCACGACGAGCTGGAGTCCGACGAGGGCGTACTGGAGCCACTTGGTGGCGGTGATGCCCCGGTAGCTGACGAAGGTCGCGGCGGCGACGAAGGCGAGCGTCGTGAGGATGTGGACGGCCTTGTTGTCGTCGAGGGCGGCGATCGAGGGGCTGCCGGTGATCTCGCCGGCGGTCAGCCAGAAGAACGACGTGGCGACGCCGGCCAGGTTGGACAGCACGACCACGGTGGCCACGAGGAGGCCCCAGCCGCACATCCAGCCCACCTTGGGGCCGAACGCCTTCACCGACCAGGTGAAGGAGGTGCCGCAGTCGGGCACGGCCCGGTTGAGCTCCCGGTAGGCGAAGGCCACCAGGAGCATGGGGAGGAACCCGGCGAGGAAGATCGCGGGCATCTGGAGGCCGACTTCCCCCACGGTCGGGCCGAGGGTCGAGGTCAGGCAGTAGACGGGGGCGACGGTGGAGATGCCGATGACGGCACCACCCGTCAGCCCGACGGAGTTCCCGCCGAGCCCCTTGGTGCGCACACCGCTGTTCTCGCCCGTCGCGTCGACGTTCCTTACCGTGTCTCCGGCCGGGGGCCGGGCTTCCACCTGAGTCATGTGCAGGACGGTATGGGGTGCGGTTTCCACATCCGGAGGATCGAACTCCGCGATCTTTCCCTTCGGTTGTGCGGGACGAAACGGTCCCCTGGCAGAGAATTCATGGTCCGTTGCGGCTTGAACCATGTATCCCGGGGTCGCCTCGCAGGGTGTTCGCCATACGGGAACCGTAGGTGTGTCCGTTTTGCCCCTTTGAAAAATTTCCCGTGCCGGTTTTCCCGGCCTCCCACCGGGACCGTCCGGCCCGCCCCGGCCCGGTCCGTACGGCCCGCCCCCCGCACGGTCCGCACGGCCGCCCGGACCGCGAGGCGCTCACGCGGGGCGGGTCAGGTCCGAGGGGTCGGTGTTCGCGCCGCACAGCACGACCGCCGTCCGCTCGCCCTCCGCGGGCCCGTAGGCGCGCAGCCCCGCCAGGGCGGCCGCGGCGGCGTGCTCGACGGCGACGCGGTGCTCCTCCCACAGGTCCCGGCGGGCCCGCACGATCTCGGCGTCGGGCACCAGCACCGAGCACACGTCGTACCGCTGCGCCGCGTGCAGGGCCAGCGGGGTGACGCGGCGGGCACCGAGGGCGTCGGCGGCGACGGACTCCACGGGCACGTCGACGACCTCGCCCGCCGCGAGGGCCGCGTTCAGGGCCCGGCAGCGCTCCGGCTCGACGGCGACCACCCGCACCCCGTACCGCTGCGCCGAGGTGGCCACCCCGGCGAAGAGGCCGCCGCCGCCGACGGAGACGACCACCGTGTCCAGGTCGGGCAGGCGCCCGTGCAGCTCCTCCATGAGGGTGCCGGCGCCCGCCGCGATGAGCGGGTGGTCGTACGCGTGCGAGGCCAGCGCCCCGCTGCCGGCGGCGTGCTCCCGGCACGCCTCCAGCGCCTCCGCGTACTCGGCGCCCACGAGCCGCACGTCCGCGTCGTAAGCGCGCAGCCGCGCGACCTTCACGGCCGGGGCCCCGGCGGGCAGGAAGACGGTGGCCCGCACGCCCTGCCGGCGGGCGGCCCAGGCGCAGGCCAGCCCGGCGTTGCCGCCCGAGGCGATGGTGACGCCCGCGTCGGGCAGGGTGCCGGCCTCCTGGTGGGCGCGGATGAAGTTGACGGCGCCGCGCGCCTTGAACGTCCCGGTGTGCTGGAGGAACTCCAGCGCGTACCAGTTCCGGTCGTCCGCGCCGGGCGCGACCGCCAGCGGCCGGACCCGCCCCGCGACCCGCTCCGCGGCGGCGGTCACGTCGGCGTGGCTGAGGAGATCCATGTCAGGACCATACGACGAGCCGGCCACAGGTCGTGAGGCCCAGGAAGAAGGCGAACGCGACGCGCCGGCCGGGTCCGCGGTTGGGCGCCACGGCGTGGAAGTGGGCGGGGTCGAACAGCAGCCCGTCGCCGACGTGCGGCGGCAGCTCCACCCGCTGGTGGCCCTCGACGGCGCCCGGCCCGTAGCCGTACGCGTCGCGGTGGCGTTCGTCGGCCGGCTCCCAGCGGTGCCGCCACACGGTGGTGGCCCCGCCGTCGGCGACGCTCACGTACAGGTTGAAGGCGAGCTGCGCGATGACCCGCTGGTCGAAGAGGCCGCCGGGGAACTCGCGGTTGATGTCGTCGTAGTGCGTCAGCAGCCCGGCGTTGATCTCCCGCAGCGTGCCGCCGAAGGTGGCCCGCCCGTCGACGGTCGCGGGTGCCACGGCGGCGCCCCAGGCGGCGCCGAGCCGGGCGAGGGCGATCGCCACCGGGTCGGGGCGGATCCCGGCGCGGTTCCACTCGGCGCGCGCCGCGTCGGCCTCGGCCCAGTACCGGTCGGCGTCGAGGACGCCGCCGGGCAGGCGGTGGTCGTTGAGCGCGGGACCGAAGCGCAGCACCGGTGTCGGCACGCGCCCCGGGTCGTACGGCGCGGTGTGCAGCCGGTCCAGGGCACCGGTCACGGCCCGGCAGGTGGCCGGGTCGAGGAACCCCGGGACGCGCACGGCGGCGAGGGTGCCCGCCGCGAGGCGGGCCAGGTGGCCACCGGTGAACGCGGGGGCCTCCGTGACGGTGAACAGCGGGTCGGACAGGGCGGGCGCCCCGGTGGGCGCGGTCGGCGCGGTGACCATCTCGCCTCCTCGGCCGGAGGGCATACGGCACTTTCCGACCGTACGACGCGCCGCCGCGACCCGCCTGTCGGGGCGTCGACCCGGGTGGCGGCCGGTAGCCGAAAACACCCGTACGGGCCGTGGCCGCCCCCTACATTCGGCGTTCCGGACACCGAAGGACGCCCCCGGCACGTCGGCCGGGGCAGGGGAGGGCAGCAGACATGGGCGTGTTGGACGGCAGGACCGCCGTCGTCACCGGAGGTTCGCGGGGGATCGGCCGGGGCGTGGTGGAGCGGCTGGCCCGCGACGGCGCGGAGGTGGTCTTCAACTACGCGCGGGACGGCAGGGCCGCCGAGGACGTGGTGCGCACCGTACGGGCGGCGGGCGGCAGCGCCCGGGCGGTGCGGCTCGACCTCGCGGAGACGGACGCGGCGGAGGAGCTGATGCGGACCGCGTCGGAGGGGTCGGCGGCCGGCCCGGTGCGGATCCTGGTGAACAACGCGGCGGTGAACTTCACACCGACCCCCCTGGACGAGACCGGCGACGAGCTCTTCGACCGGGTCCTGGCGGTGAACGCCAGAGCGGCGTTCCTGACGGTGCGCTACGCGGCGCGGTACATGCCGGAGGGCGGGCGGATCGTCAACGTCTCCACGCTCAACACCAGCCGTCCCGGGCGGGGCATCGCCCCCTACATGATGAGCAAGGGCGCCCTGGAGCAGCTCACGGCGGCGGCCGCCCAGGAGCTGGGCCCGCGCGGGATCACCGTCAACACCGTGTCGCCGGGCGCCACGGACACCGACCTCCTGCGCGGGACGAACCCGCCGGAGGCCCTCGACATGGCCGTCGGCCTGACCCCGCTGGGCCGCCTGGGCGAGCCGGCCGACATCGCGGCGGTGGTCGCCTTCCTCGCGGGCCCGGACGGCGGCTGGGTCACGGGTCAGAACATCAGGGCCACGGGCGGCCTGGGCTGACGCCCCGCGCCCCGGGCCGGGTGCGGCCGCGCCCCGGCCGGCCGGCTCAGCCCACCCGGAAGCCGAGCGCCACGGCGAGGACCGCGGCCTGCTCCGGGTCGACGCGGGCCCCCGCGGCCCGCGCCGTCCTGGGGTCGAGCGACGACAGGTCGCTGCCGCGCAGGTCGGCCCGGTCCAGGCGGACGTCCCGCCAGCGGGCGCCGGACAGGTCGCAGCGGGTGACCACGGCCTCCTCCAGCCGGGCGCCCGTGAGGTCGGCCTCGCGCAGGCGCACGCCGTCCAGCTCGGCCTTGCGCAGGTCGGCGCGGGCCAGTTCGGTGAACGACCAGTCGCCGCCGTCGACCGCGAAGGCGGTGAACGACGAGTCCGGGAACCGGCTGCCCACCAGCTTGCACCGCTCGAACCGCGTGTCGAAGAACACGCACCGGCGGAAGGCGCAGTTGGTGAACGCGGACCCGGAGTGCCGGGAGGCGTTGAACCGCACCCCGGCGAAGTCGCAGCCGTCGAAGGAGGCTCCCTCGCTCGCCCCCTCCGTCCAGTCGACGTCGAGGAAGGTGCACCCCTCGAACGCGTCGCCGGCGCCCAGTTCCCGCCCGTACCAGTCCTCGCCCCGTACGACGAGGTCGCGTGTGATCGCCATGGTCCGATCCAACCCGGTCCGGCACCCGCCCGCACCTCCGGTCGGGCGCCTGCGCGCCGGACTCCCCGGTACGGCCCATGTTCCCTTGTCCACACGGCAGCTGACGGACCGTCGGTTGCGTGCGCCGGGTCGGGTCATGTCACGACCTTGTGCGCAGCGTCACCCGATGCTGACGCATCCGCCGCGGACAAGGCAGACTGTCAGCGGCGATACCAGCGGTACGGGCAGGGGGAGCTATGGACCGTGACTACGGGCCGCGAGTGCCGGAGCAGCGTGTTCCACGGCCAGCGCAGGTACCGGGCGGTCGAGCACCGGTCGGCGACCGGCCCCCGGGCGGCCACCGGACGGCCCCGGGGGGCGGGCCCGCGGGCCGCGCCGCCCTGCGCTTCGCGGTGCTCGGGCCGGTGCGCGCCTGGCGCGAGGGCGAGCCGCTGCCGTCCGGTTCGCCGCAGCAGCGCGCCCTGCTGGCCGCCCTGCTGCTGCGCGACGGGAGGACGGCGACGGCCGCCGAGCTGATCGACGCCATCTGGGGCGACGAACCGCCCTCGCAGGCGCTCGCCGCCGTCCGCACCTACGCCTCCCGGTTGCGCAAGGTGCTCCCCCCGGACGTCCTGGTCAGCGAGTCCGGCGGGTACGCGATCCGCGGCGCGGGCGACGCCCTCGACCTGAACGTGGCGCAGGAGCTGGCCGCGGAGGCGGAGAAGGCCCGCGTCGCCGGCGACCGCGCCCAGGCCGTCACGCTGATCGACAAGGCGCTCGGGCTGTGGGACGGCGAGCCCCTGGCGTCCGTCCCCGGCCCGTACGCGGAGACGCAGCGCGCCCGGCTGGAGGAGTGGCGGCTCCAGCTCGTGGAGACCCGCCTGGACCTGGACCTGGAGTGCGGCCACCACGCCGAGGCCGTCTCCGAGCTGACCGCGCTGACCGCCGCGCACCCGCTGCGCGAGCGGCTGCGGGAGCTGCTCATGCTGGCCCTGTACCGCAGCGGCCGGCAGGCGGAGGCGCTCGCCGTGTACGCGGACACCCGCCGCCTCCTCGCCGACGAGCTGGGCGTCGACCCGCGCCCCGAGCTGTCCCGCCTCCAGCAGCGGATCCTCCAGGCCGACAGCGAACTGGACCGGCCGGTCGAGGAGGCCGCGCCGGGCACGGCGGCCGTGGCCCGCCCCGCCCAGCTCCCGGCGACGGTCCCCGACTTCACCGGCCGGGTCCCCTTCGTACGGGAGCTGGGAGACCTGCTGGTCACCGCCGAGGGCTCGGTGATGGCCGTGTCGGCGCTCGCCGGCATCGGCGGCGTCGGCAAGACGACCCTCGCCGTCCACGTGGCGCACCAGGCGCGGCCGCACTTCCCGGACGGGCAGCTGTACGTGGACCTGATGGGCGCCGGGTCGCGCGCGGCGGAGCCGGAGACCGTGCTCGGCTCGTTCCTGCGGGCGCTCGGCACTCCGGACGCGCAGGTCCCCGAGACGCTGGAGGAACGGGCGGCGCTGTACCGGTCGACGCTGGCGGGCCGGCGGGTGCTGGTCCTGCTCGACAACGCCCGCGACGCCGCCCAGGTACGGCCGCTGCTGCCCGGCAGCGAGGGGTGCGCCGCGCTGGTGACCAGCCGGATCCGGATGGTGGACCTGGCGGGGGCGCACCTGGTCGACCTGGACGTGATGTCGCCGGACGAGGCGCTGCAGCTGTTCACCCGGATCGTGGGCGCCGAACGGGTGCGGGCGGAGCGCGAGGCGGCCCTGGACGTGGTCGCCGCGTGCGGGTTCCTGCCGCTGGCCATCCGCATCGCGGCGTCCCGGCTGGCCGCCCGCCGCACGTGGACGGTGTCCGTGCTGGCGGCCAAGCTCGCCGACGAGCGGCGCCGGCTGGACGAGCTCCAGGCGGGCGACCTGGCCGTGAAGGCCACCTTCGAACTCGGCTACACGCACCTGGAGCCCGCGCAGGCCCGCGCCTTCCGGCTGCTCGGCCTCGCCGACGGCCCGGACATCTCGCTCGCCGCGGCCGCCGCCGTCCTGGACCTGCCGCCGCAGGAGACCGAGGACCTCATCGAGACGCTCGTGGACACCTCGCTCGTCGAGTCGGCGGCCCCCGGCCGCTACCGGTACCACGACCTGGTCCGCCTCTACGCCCGCGCCTGCGCCGAGCGGGACGAGCAGCCCCCGGCGGAGCGCGAGGCGGCCATGTCCCGGCTGCTCGACTTCTACCTGGCGACCGCCGCCCGCGTGTACGCCATCGAGCGGCCCGGCGACCGGCTCGTCGACCACCTCGAACCCACCACGTACGAGGGGCTGTCCTTCACCGACCGGCACACCGCCCAGGACTGGCTGTACCGCGAGGCGAACTGCGTCCTGGCCTGCGTCCGCCAGGCGACGGCGGGCGGGGCGCCGCCCAGCAGGCTGCGCCGCGCGGTGGACCTGCTGTGGGCGGCGAAGGACCTCACGGAGTCCGGGGCGAACTCCAAGCAGTACGAGTCGGCGGCGCTGGCCGCGCGGGAGGCCGCGCACGCCGCCGGCGACGCCCGTACGGAGGCGCGGGCGCGCACGACGCTGAGCAACGTCCACCTGGTGGCGGGCCGCTACGACCGGGCGGACCGGGAGGCGCGCGGCGCGCGCGAGCTGGCGGTGGCCGCGGGCGACCCGGCACCGGTCTACTGGGCGGACAACGACCGCGGGATCATCGCCATCGTCCAGGGTCGCCACCAGGACGCCGAGGAGCACCTGGTCCGCGCGACGGAGGGGTCGCGGGAGGTCGGCAACCTCTCCAGCGTCGCCACCGCCCTGTGCAACCTCTCCCGCGTGCACCTCCTCACCGGCCGCCCCACCAGCGCCATCGACCTGGCGCGCCAGGGCATCGAGATCTACGACCGGCTCGGCCTGACGCTGCGCCTGGCCAACGGCCGGTACGCGCTCGGTGTCGCCCTCACCCACGCCGACCGGCACGCGGAGGCGCTGGAGGAGTTCGCCGAGGCGCTGCGGATCTTCGCGAAGAACCGGCAGCGGCTGTGGGAGGGCGCCACGCACTTCCGCATCGCCGAGGCGCAGTTGCGCTCGCGGCGCCCCGCGCACGCCGCGCAGCACGCCGAACAGGCCCTGGCGCTGGGCTGCATCGGCGGCGACCAGATGCGCGGCCACACCCTGACGCTGCTGGGCAAGGCCCTGCGGGCGCTGGGGCAGAGCGACCGCTCCCGGGCCTGCCTGGTGGAGGCGCTGTCCCTCTACGAGGAACTGGGCGCGCAGGAGGCGGCGGGCGTACGGGCCCTGCTGGCCCCGTCGGCGGCCGCCTGAGGGGTCCGGCGGGGCGCGCACGCCCCGGACCGGGGCGTTCAGCATTCGTTTATGAGCGACCGGCACTCTGTTGGTGAACGGTCCGTCGCGTCGGGGGGCAGGCGGACCGGTCGGCGCTCACCGTCCAGGGTGAGCGGTCCTGAACGCCCGTTCGGCGGCCCTCGGGGGAGTCGCCGAGCGGGCGTGACCGATCACACCGCACCACAACGGGGAGACACGATGAGCGACAAGAAGAACGAAGAGATCATCGCGGCGATGGACAACCACGTGCCCGCTCCGCCGCGGGAGGGCCTGGTCACGATGGACAACCACGTCCCGGCCCCGCCGCGGGACGGCGTGGTCACGATGGACAACCACGTGCCCGCCCCGCCGCGGGACGGCGTGGCCGTCGAGGAGCTCGTGACCACGATGGACAACCACGTCCCCGCCCCGCCGCGGGACACCTTCGTGACCATGGACAACCACGTGCCGGCGCCGCCGGTCAAGTAGGCCCACACCACACGGGGAGCGACCGCGGCGGCGCGGAGGGGGAGCCGTCGCGGTCGCCGCGCGTCCCCGGCGGGTCGGTGACCGACCCGCCGGGGACGTCGCCGTTCCCGGGCGCCACCCGCCCGGAGGCGGTCAGGCGGCGGTGCGGGAGGCGGTGGTCACGACGCACTGGGTGTACTCGGACCCGGTGCCGCCGCCCGTGTAGGCCGTGGTGGCCTCGGTGGTCCGGGAGCCGCCGGCCGGGACGGCGAGGTCGTCGACCCGCGCGGCGGCGTAGGGGGCGGTCTGCCCGGCGCCGCCCTTGAACTGGACGGTCGCGTCGTACGTGTAGCCGACCGAGCCGTCGTTGGTGACCGTCAGCCGGGCGACGAGGTTCTTGCCGGAGGCGTCGAGCTTGCACTCGTCGATGCGGATGTCCCGCAGGGCCTGGTTGCCGGAGGAGCCGCCGCCGGAGACCGAGCCGCCCGACGAGCCGCCCGAGGAGTTGTTGTCGCTGTCGTGGCCGCCGCTGCTCGAACCGCCGCCGGAGCTGCCGGAGCCGCTCGAACCGGAGCTGGAACCGTCGCAGCCGCCACCGCCGGACCCGCGGGCACCGGTCAGGGCGACCAGGACGAGACCGCAGACCGCGACCGCCCGAACGTGACGCATTTTCATGTTTCAACCCCCGTCGAAAGTGGAATACTACGGCGCTCACATTGACGAGCGCACGTCACCCTAGCAGCGGGGTGGAGGACGCCGTACCGGCGTCGCGGGGTTCCCCCCGCCCTCCTCGGGTACTCGACCGCCGACCGGACGCCGTCCGGATGCCGACGGGATGCCGTCCGGTACGAGCCGAAGGAGGCCGAGGATGATCCGTAACGTCATCGGCGCCGTTCTCGCCGTCGTGGGCGCGGCCGCCGCCGTGTACAGCCCCTTCCGGGCCTGGTACGACGGCCGCCTGGGTCGGCACTACCGGATCGACGACGTCGTCGTCGGGATCACGCCGGAGACGGCGGGGCTGTGGACGTCGCTGTGGCCGGCCATGGCGTTCGCGGCGCTGGTCGCCCTGGCGGGCGTCGTCCTGCGCTCCCGGCTCGCCGTGGCGCTGGCCGGGGTGATCGTGCTCGGGTTCTCCGTGCTGTGGATGGTCCGCCAGAGCCAGGCGGCCGGAAGCCTCACCGCGTCCGGCGACGAGACGCGGGGCCTCGGCTCGGGTCTCGGGCTGGCGCTGGCCGGCGGGGTGCTGCTGCTGCTGGCCGCCGCGCTGATGGCGGGCCGGCGGGTACGGCGGACGGCGCCCGCGGGGCGGCACTCCGACGCCTCGTACCCGACGCTGGACGACCCGCGCCACCAGCCGCACCAGGACCGGCGCGGCCACGGCGACCGGGGCCACGACGACCGCGGGTACGGGGACCCCGGCCACCGCGACCCGGACCACTGGGACCAGGGCCACCACGACCGGGACTACCGGGACCAGGGCTACCGGGACCAGGGCCATCACGACCAGGACTACCGGGACCAGGGCTACCGCGATCCGCAGGAGACCCGCGACCACCGCTACCCGGACCACCCGGACGACCGCCGCTGACCACCGCCCCCGCGGCCGCCCCGTGGGGTCACCGGGCCGCGGCGCGCCCCGTGGCGGTGCCCTTGACCGCGTCCAGCGCGTAGACGCACCGGTCCTTGCTGCACGCGTAGACGACACCGGCCCGCGCCACGGGCGACCCGGTGATCTCGCCGCCGGTGGTCAGCTTCCACCGCAGCTGCCCGCCGGCGGCGTCGAGGGTGTACAGGACGTGGTCGGCGGAGCCGAAGTGCAGCCGCCCGTCGGCGACGACGGGCGCGCCGACGATCTCCCCGCCCGCCGCGAACCGCCACTTCGGGGTGCCGGTGACCGCGTCCAGCGTGTACAGGGCGCTGCCGCTGCCGACGTGGACGTTGCCGTCGGTGACGAGGACCGGCTCGATCGACTGGCGGGTCTCCGTCGCGATGCGCCACCGGTCCTTGCCGGTCGAGGCGTCGAGGGCGTACACGGTGCCCAGGTGGTCGGCGAGGTACACGCCGCCGCCGGTGACCGCGGGCCCGGGGGCGAAGGCGGGTGCGGAGAGGAACACCGCGGGCGCCTCGAAGTGCCAGCGGACGCGGCCGGACAGGACGTCGACGGAGAGGACGCGGGTGCCGGCGGCGACGTACACGTAGCCGTCCTCGGCCGGGGTGACGCGGACGGGCACGCCGCCGCAGGAGGCGGCGTCGCCGATGGGGTACGACCAGCGCTCGACGCCCGTGCGGGCGTCGAGGGCGCGCAGCCGGGCGTCCTGCCAGACGTACACGGTGTCGCCGTGGACGGCGGGCCCGGCCTCGGGGGTCTCGAAGTCGGTCTGGGCGCCGGAGAGCTCCCACAGCCGTGCGCCGTTGGACGCCTCCCAGCCCTGGACCCCGCCGCCGCGCGTACCGGTGACGACCGTGCCGCGGTCGACCTTGAGCGCGTACACCCACGCGTCGGTCTGGAGCCGCCACAGCTCGCCCGCGTCGTGGGCGCCGAGCGCGTAGAGGGTGGGCCCGTCGGAGGCGTGGATGCGGCCGGCGGCGACCGCCATCGACCAGGCGACGTCGCGGGTCTTGAACTGGCGGCGGCCGGTGGCCGTGTCGAGGGCGTGGACCTCGAAGGACGTCACGTACAGCAGGTCGCCGTCGACGACGGGCGTGCCCCACACGTCGTTCGACATGCGGAACCGCCAGGGCCGCCAGTGGCCGGGCGCGGCGACGGCGGCGGTGGGTCCGCCGTCGGTGGCGCCGCCCTGGCCGGGCAGGGGGCGGCCGGTGGGCGGCGGCGGGGCGGCGTCGCCGGTGAGCCCGGCGGGCGGGCGGATCCATCCGGTCGCGGGGCCGGCGGGGTCGTGGGCGGCGCGGGCGGCGGCCCGGCGGGGGCCGGGCCCGATGGGCACGCCGGAGCCGGGGAGCCGCACGGGCGCGGCGTCGGCGGGGGCCGCCGCGTGGCCGGTGCGCGGGTCGCTGCCGCCGCGCCGGGCGGGGTCCCACTCCTGTCCGGGCTGGGGCGCGCCGGGCGCCCGGCCGCCGGCGGGTCCCTGCGGCGGGGGGCCCTGCGGCGCGGCGCCGGGACCGTGGCCGGGGGGCGGGCCGGGCGGGGCCGGCGGCAGGGGCGGGGCGGGGCGGCCGCCGCGCCGCTGCTCGATCATGGCGGTGGCGCTGGCGGGCAGCCAGGCGGAGGCCGTGCCGCTGTCGTCGCCGCCGGCGAAGAGGTGCGGGGCCAGCTGCGCCTGGAGGTCGGCCGGGGTGGGCCGCAGCGCCGCGTCCATCTGCATGCACGAGTCGATGAGCGGGCGCAGCTCGTCGGGGAGCCCTTCGAGGTCCGGGCCCTCGCGCAGCAGCATGAAGACCGTCTCGACGGGGTTCGCGCCGTGGAAGGGGGCGTGGCCGGTCGCGGCGAAGACGAGCGTCGAGCCGAGGGAGAAGACGTCGCTGGCGCCGGTGACGCTGCGCGAGTCGCGGGCCTGCTCGGGGGACATGTAGGCGGGCGTCCCGACGGCGACGTTGGTCATGGTCAGCCGGGTGTTGGAGACGCCGGACGCGATGCCGAAGTCGATGACGCGCGGGCCGTCCTCGACGACGAGGACGTTGGAGGGCTTGAGGTCGCGGTGGACGAGGCCCGCGCCGTGGATGGACTGGAGTGCCTCGGCGATCCCGGCGGCCAGCCAGCGCACGGCGGGCGCGGGCATCGGCCCGCACTCGTTGACGATCTCCTCCAGGGAGGGCGCGGGCACGTAGGCGGTCGCCAGCCACGGCACGGCCGCGCGCGGGTCGGCGTCCACGACGGCCGCGGTGTAGAAACCGGACACCGCCCGCGCGGCCTCGACCTCGCGGGTGAAGCGGACGCGGAACAGCTGGTCCTCGGCGAGCTCGGTCCGTACGGTCTTGATCGCCACGCGGCGGCCGGACGCCGACCGCGCCAGGTAGACCAGGCCCATCCCGCCGGCGCCGAGCCGGCCCAGCACCTCGAACGGGCCGATCCGTCTCGGGTCGTGCTGCGTCAGCTGCTCCACTTGCGTGCCACCTCCCCGTCAGGGCCATGAGGGTACGACCCTGTGGGCCCTGATTCTTCCTGTCCGGGGCGGCCGTGGCGAACCCGGGGGCGGATCGGGGTGTCTCACCCGGATCCGGACACGCCGGTGAGGCCGGTGGAGTGGGGACACGGCAGGGGATACCACCGCGTTCCGGCCACGGGGGTCAGGCGGCCGCGGGTTCGGCGAGGACGGCGAAGACCGCGCCCTGGTCGTCGGCGAGGACGGCGATCCTGCCGTACGGCGTGTCGAAGGGGGGCTCGGTGACGCGGCCGCCCAGCCGGACGGCGGTGGTGGCGGTGGTGTCGCAGTCCTCGACGGCGAAGTAGACGAGGAAGTGGGCCGGCATCTCGGCCGGGAAGGCGTCGCCGATGACGCTGCGCCCGCCGATGGCGGTGGCGTCGGTGGGTTCCCCGGGGCCGGGCGGGGACCAGACGCGGAAGTCGGCGGCGGGGTCGTCGAGGTCGCGGGTGCGGTAGCCGAAGACGGTCGCGTAGAAGGTGTCGACGGCGTCCCTGTCGGCGGGCCGGGTGTACACCTCGGTCCAGCAGTACGAGCCGGGGACCCCCTGGCGGCCGAAGCCCGGCCGCTCCTCGCCCTGCCAGAGGCCGAAGACGGCGCCTCCCGGGTCGACGGCGAGGGCGGTGACGCCCGCGGTGCCGACCCGTACGGGCGCGGTGATGATCTGGCCGCCGGCGTGCCGGATGCGGGCGGCGAGGGCGGTGGCGTCGGGGGTGGACAGGTACACGCCCCAGGCGGTGGGCATCCTGCCGTCCCGTTTGGGGGCGAGCCCGGCGACGGGCGCGCCGGCGACGAGGGCGACGGCGTAGGGGCGGTCGGCCTCGCCGCCGTCGGCGAAGGTCCAGCCGAACAGCTCGCCGTAGAAGCGCTTGCCGGCCTCCAGGTCCGGGAGCAGCGCGTCCGCCCAGCAGGGCGTGCCCTCCGGCGTCTGCTGCGTGGTCGCGGCCATGGGCGTGGTTCCTTCCCTGTGCACGGGCGCGCACGGAGCGTGTGCGCCCGTGGGCGTCACGCTAGTGCGAGTGGGGACGGGGCGCAGGGGGAGCGGGTCCGCTCGGGCACTTGTCCACCAAAGTTGTCCACAGCCTGTTGATAATCCTACGGCTCACCCGCCACGGCCCCGACCCCGGCCACCGGGCGTCGCGAGGGGCGGCGCCGAAGGCGCCGGTACACATCCGGGAGAGCCGTCTGCACGGGGGTGCACCCCATTTGCAGTCGGCCGAATAGCGCGCCGAACACCCGTCGGTAAGCTGACGGCATGACAGGACAAGTGCGCACCGTCGACGGCCGCGTGGCCGGTCGGCGCGGACAGGCGACGCGGCAGAAGCTGCTCGACTGCCTCAGCGAGATGCTCGGCTCCTCGCCGTACCGGGACGTCAAAGTCATCGACGTGGCCCGGAAGGCGGGCACTTCACCTGCGACCTTCTATCAGTATTTCCCGGACGTGGAGGGCGCTGTCCTCGAAATCGCCGAGGAAATGGCCAAGGAAGGCGCAGGATTGACCGAATTGGTATCAGGTCGCTCCTGGGTCGGCCGGGCCGCCAAGCAGTCGGCGGAGGAGCTCGTCGACGGCTTCCTCGACTTCTGGCGGCGCAACGACGCCATCCTGCGCGTCGTGGACCTGGCCGCCGCCGAAGGGGACAAACGGTTCTACAAGATCCGTATGAAGGTCCTCGGCTCCGTGACCGGCTCCCTCACGGACGCGGTGAAGGAGCTCCAGTCCAAGGGCCGGGTCGACAAGGACGTGAACCCCGCCGCGATGGCGGGCGCCCTGGTCACGATGCTCGCGTCGGTGGCCTCGCACCAGAAGGGGTTCCAGACCTGGGGCGTGAAGCAGGCCGAGATCCGCCCCAACCTGGCCCTCCTGGTCCACCTCGGCATCACGGGCAAGAAGCCCGCCAAGTAGCGAGTGGCGCGGACGGTCCTGTCACCCCGGCGGCGACCGCCACCGGCACCCCGCGCCCGACACCCGCCGGCCCCACCGCCCGACGGGCCCGCCACTCCCCACCCCACCCCCCGCCGCCACTCCCCCACCCCCGCTCGCTCCCCGCCCCGTCCTCTCCCGGCCCCCACGCGCCCCCGCGTGCCCCCGGGCGGCCCCGGGCGGTGCGTACCGGCGCGGCGGCCCATGATGTCCCCATGACGGACAGCGCCTTCGAGGCCACCCTGCGCTCCCTGCGGGTCTGGGACACCGACCTGCCCGACTTCGACCCGGACGACGCCCCCGACGACCCGCTGCCGCTCTTCCGCGACTGGTTCGTGGACGCGGCCCGCGCGGGCCAGCCGGAGCCGCACGCCATGCAGCTGGCCACGGTCGACGCCGCCGGTCACCCGGACGTCCGCACGGTGATGCTGCACGGCGCCGACGCGCGGGGCTGGCGGTTCGCCACGCACTCCACCAGCACCAAGGGCCGGCAGCTGGCCGCCTGCCCGGACGCCGCGCTCCACTTCTACTGGCCGGCGCGGGCCCGCCAGGTCCGGCTCCGGGGCCGGGTCACGGCGGGCAGCCCGGCGGAGGCGTACGACGACCTCCACGCCCGATCGACGGGCGCGCTGGCCGCGGCGCTCGTGGGCCGCCAGAGTGAACCGCTGCCCTCCCTGCAGGTGCTGCGCGAGGCGAGCGACGCCTCCTGGGCCCTGGCGGAGACGGATCCGGCGGCCGGGGTCGCCACCTGGACGGTCTACCACCTGGCCGCCCGGGAGGCGGAGTTCTTCCAGGGCGATGCCCGTCGCCGCCACGTACGACTGCGCTACCTCCGCGACGGCGACGGCGCCTGGACGCGGGGCCTGCTCTGGCCGTGACCGCGCCGGCCGCCCCTGATCCGCTGCCTCCCGGCCGCCCGCCTCCCGATCCGCCGCCTCCCGGCCGCCCGCCTCCCGACCGCCCGCCCGCGGCGATCGGCGCCCCGGACTGAACGCCCCGGCGGCCCCTTCCGTATCCCTCTGCAAGCTGAACGAGGAGGGACCATGCATCCGAACCGACGCGCCCCCCGGCGCCCCGGCGTGCCCCGGCCGGCCATCGCCGCCGTCGCCGCCTCCTGCGCCGCGCTGCTGGCGCTGTTCCTGCTGGTGCGGGGCGGGAACGACGAGGCGCAGGCCGAGCAGGCCGGCTCGGTGGTGCGGCAGGACGGGGGGTACGGGAGCGCCGCGGCCGGCCCGCAGCCGGTGACGGAGATCGACCGGACGTTCCTCGTCAAGGTCCGGCAGGCGGGGCTGTGGGAGATACCGGCCGGGAGGCTGGCGCAGACCAACGGCTCCAGCGAGGCGGTGAAGCGCGCCGGCCTCCACCTGCTCGACGGGCACAGCAAGCTCGACCAGCTGGTCCGGGAGGACGCCCGGATCCTCGGCGTGGAGATCCCGAACGAGGCGACGGAGGAGCAGCAGGGCTTCGTGCGGCAGCTGGAGGCCGCCCGGGGAGCGGAGTTCGACCGGATCTTCGCCAACATCCTCCGCTCGTCCCACGGCAAGATCTTCGCCACGATCGCCGAGGTGCGCGCGGCGACGCAGAACGACCTGATCCGCCGGCACGCCCGCCAGGCCAACGACACCGTCCTGGACCACATGGAGGTCCTGGAGGACACCGGCCTGGTGGAGGGCAAGACGTTCGCGGAGGTCGAGGAGGCGGTCACGCCCAAGTAGCGCTCCACGCACCGCGCACGGCGCGCCCCGCTCGCTCCCCCGGGTGCGCTCCCGGGCGGGCGGAGCCGGGGGCGCGGCCCGGTTCGTGACCCTTTCGCAACCGATTTCCCCCTTGACCGGGACCCAACAAAAGATCGGGCCACTACGCTCAGCGTCCATGGCCCGAGACACCGTTCCGATCGCCCCCGACCCCGTCCTCGGCCCGCCCGTCTACGTCGTCGGCGGCGGTCCCGGAGGACTCGCCGTGGCCGCCGCGCTGCGCGGGCGCGGCGTGCGGGCCGTCGTCCTGGAGAAGGCGCCCGCGGTCGCCGCGAGCTGGCGCCGCCACTACGACCGGCTGCGGCTGCACACCACCCGGCGCCGCTCGGCGCTGCCGGGGCTGCGACCCTCCCGCGCGTCGGGCCGCTGGCTCTCGCGCGACGACGTGGTCCGTTACCTGGAGGGGTACGCCGAGGCGCACGGCCTGGAGGTCGTCACCGGCGTGGAGGTCCTGCGCATCGAGCGCGCACCGGCCGCGGAGGACGCCGAGGGGGCAGCCGGCGGGACACCTGACGGAGCGCCCGGCCCTGCGGCCCCCAGCGCCTCCGGCGGGCCCGGCCGGACGGGTGGGCCCGGCCGGACCGGTGGGCCCGGCGGGGTCGGCGGCGAGGACCGCTGGATCCTGCACGCGACCGGTGGCCGGCGGCTGACCAGCCGCGCCGTCGTGGTGGCCACGGGCGCCGCCCACACGCCCCTGGTGCCGTCCTGGCCCGGCGTCGACACCTGGGAGGGCGAGCTGCTGCACTCCGCCGCGTACCGCTCCCCCGCCCCGTACGCCGGCCGGGACGTGCTGGTGGTGGGGGCGGGGAACAGCGGCACGGAGATAGCCGTCGACCTGGTGGAGGGCGGCGCGGCGCGGGTGCGGCTGGCCGTCCGCACGGTGCCGCACCTGGTGCGCCGCTCGGTGCTCGGGTGGCCCGCGCAGGCCACCGGGGTCCTGGTGCGCCGGTTGCCCGCGTGGCCGGCGGACCGGTTGCTGCGGCTGCTGGGGCGGCTGACGGTGCCGGACCTGTCGGCGTACGGTCTGCCGCGCCCGGCCGAGGGCCCGTGCGCGCGGCTGCGCCGCGACGGGAGGCTGCCGGTGTACGACACCGGAGTGGTCGACGCCGTGCGGCGGGGCCGGGTGGAGCCGGTGGCGGCCGTGGCGTCGTTCGAGCCGGGGAAGGTCACGCTGGCCGACGGCTCCGTGGCGAGCCCGGACGCGGTCATCGCGGCGACGGGGTACCGGCGCGCGCTGGAGGACCTGGTCGGGCACCTGGGCGTACTGGACGCGCGGGGGCGGCCCGTGGTGCGGGGCGGCCGTACGGCGCAGGGGGCGCCGGGTCTGTACTTCGCCGGCTACGCGCACCCGTTGGGCGGCGCGCTGCGTGAGGTCGCGCGGGAGGCGCGGCGGATCGCGAAGGCGGTGGCGGCGGTGCCGCAGCCGCCCGCCCCGTACGGGGTGCACGGCCCGCACGGGCCCGAGGCCGCGACCGACCGGGCGGGGCGGCGCGGCCGCCGGGGCCGGCGCGGCGCCGACGGGCGTCCGCGCGCCGGCGCGGGGGTCGGAACCGGAACCGGTGCCGTTGCCGGTGCCGGAAGCGGCACCGGGCCGGGAGGGCGGGAGGACGACCGTCCCGCCGTCCTCCCGCCGCGGCTCATGCCGCCGGTCAGCCTGCCGCGTTGAGGACGACGTCCGCGGTGTTGTCGGTGGCGTCGGGGTCGTTGGGCCGCGCCTCTCCCCAGGTGTCGCGGAGGGTCACCGTGCCGGTGGCGCCGGGGACGACGGTGTCGACGCGCAGCGTGAACGGCAGGGAGACCTGCTGCCGCTCACCGATCCACATGGGCAGGTCGCACTGGTAGCGCGGGGCGCCGCCGGGACCCTCGTACCAGTCGCCCGACGCGGTGCGGCCGTGGCAGTTCTCCGGCGCCGAGGTGACCGTGGCGCCCTGCGGGACGACGAAGTGGAGGGCGGCGACGGGTTCGCCGGAGCGCAGGTTGGCGACCCAGCCGGGGCCGTCGTTGCGGAAGGTCAGGTCGGCCGTGACGGTCTGGCCGGCGGCGGCGGTCAGGTGGGCGCCGCGGACGGAGAAGTCGGAGGTGTTGGCCACCCGTACGGCCGTGTGGAGGCCGTTGTCGGAGGGCTCCAGGTCCTGCGCGTCGCCGCCCGGGTCGACGCTGATGTCGAGCCGCTCGTGGTAGGCGTACGGGGCGGCGGTCGCCGTGAGGGTCCGCGGCAGCGCGAAGGCCGCGCCGGGGGCCACGACGTCGTCGAAGAGGCAGTCGACCCGCTGGAGGGCGGAGATCCCGGACTGCTCGTCCAGCGGCGTGGTCTCGCACTTCGGGTCGACGGCCCCGACGTCCAGGCCGCGCGTGACGTACATCGTGACGCGTACGCCGTGGGCCGCCTCGCCGCCGCGGTTGACGACGGTGAACGGCACGGCCACCGTGTCGCCGGGCTGCAGGGTGCCGCTCGGCTCGGTCCCCTGCACGACGAGGTCGGGGCCGGAGCCGAGCCTGAGCGTCGTCTCCTGCTCGTGCGCGGTGAGTTCGCCGCCCTGCTGGGTGGTGGCGGCGCGCGCCGAGTAGGCGATCCGGCCGGTGGCGCCGAGGGCCGCCCCGGCCGCCGCCCGGACCTGGAGGCGGACGGGCTCGTCGAGACCGGAGAGGGGCACCTCGGGCACGGCGCACACGGCGCGGGTGCCGCTGGGCGCGCAGTTGTCCGGCCAGACCACCTCGGCCACACCGGTGAGCCCGGAGACGTCGACGGTGAGCCGGCCGTCCGTCACGGCGAAGTTGCCGTTGTCGTGGGACAGCCCCACCTCGAGGGGCCGCTCCACGCCCGCGTCGCCGCCGGTGCCGACGGGCAGGGTCGCCTCGTACGGGGCGCTGATCCACAGCTGGTCGCTCTGCGGCTCGTCCTCGGCGGAGGCGGGGAGCACCGTGCCGGCGCCGACGATCCCGGTGACCACGGCGACGCACGCGGCGCGCGTCAGGGCACGTGCGGGGGAGGTCGTTCTCATGGAATGGGGCCCTTTTCTGTGACAGGAGTGAAGGGTGGGGTCTGGCTCCAGCAAGACCCCCGAACCGGTCCGGAGGTTGTACGCCCAGGTCGGCGCGCGGGCGGCCCAGTTGACGGGCCGTCGGGGCGGCATGCCTGTTCCCGCCATGCCAACTGTTCGGTAACCTGACACCGCGTCAACTATCTCGCGCGACGACCAGCGGGAGGCGGCGAACGATGCTCGGATCCGCGCACACCCTCATCCCCGATCCGCACGCCCCGGCCCTGCCCCGCGGCCGCGGACGCCCCGGCGACCCCGACCCCGAGGTGGACGTCGGCGGCCGGCCGCTGAGGGCCGCGGTACCCGATCTGGACCGGCTGTTCCGGCCGACGGCCGTGGCCGTCCTCGGGGCCTCGGACACCGAGGGGCGTCCCGCCGCCACCGTCACCCGGTGGGCCATGCGCTGGGCGGAGCGGGTGGGGGCACGGGTGCACCCGGTGCGTCCGGGGCGGGGCACCGTCTTCGGCACGGCCTGCGCCGGGTCCGTCGCCGAGCTGCCCGGCGACGTGGAGGTGGCGGTGCTGGCCGCCGGCGACCCGCTGCGAGCGCTGGCGGAACTGGCCTCCACGGGCGTGCGGTTCGCCGTCGCCGCGGACCCGGCGGGCCGGGGCGTCGCGGACCCGCGGCGGTGGGCGGCCGCCGCCGAACGGGCGGGCATCCGGCTGCTCGGCCCGGGCGCGGGCGTGTTCGGACCGGGCGCCGCGAGCCCGTCCGGCACGGGCCCGTCCGGCACGGACCGGTCCGGCACGATCACGTCCGGCCCGGACCCGACCGGCACGACCCCGGGCCACACGACCCCGGGCCACACGACCTCGGACGGCGCGACCTCGGACGGCACGACTTCCGGCGGCGGGGGCCCGCACGCGGGCGTGGACGGCCCGGGGGCGCCCGCCGCGCGCGGGCCCGCCGTCGCGCTGGTCACCCGTACCCGCCACCAGGGCCGCCCCCTCGCCGCGCTGGACGAGCTGGGCGTGCCGATCAGCCACTGGGCGGCCACCGGCGACGGGGCGGACCTGGGGGCGGCCGACCTCCTGGCGTACCTGGCCGGGTGCCCGGAGGTCGGCGCCGTCGCCTGCCAGTTGGGCGGGGTCCAGGACGGCCGGGCCCTGCTGCTCGCCGCCGACCACGCCGCCCGCCGGGGCGTCCCGGTGGTGGCCGTACGCACCCCCCGCGCCACCGGCACCACCGGCCTCGTCCACCCGGGCGCCGGCCCCTCCCCCGGCCCGGCGGCCCCGGCCTCGGCCGCAGACCCGGCGGCGAGGGCGGGTCGGGTGCTGGACGCGGCGCTGCGGCAGTTCGGGGTCGTCCCGGTCGACACGCCGGAGCAGCTGCGGGACACCGCCGCGCTGCTTGCCCGGGCCCGCCCGCCGCGCGCGGACGGCGTCGCCGTGTACGCCCTGTCCGGGGCCGAGACCGCGCACTTCGCCGGCCTGCTGTCCGCCGCGGGGCTCCCCCTCGCCGCGCTCGGCGAGGGGACGCGCGAGGCGCTCGGCGCGGCGCTGCCGGGCCACCCCGACGCCCGGGAGCCCGTCGGCGACGGGGAGGGGCATCCGGCCGGCGACCGGCGCGGGCGGCGCGCCCTCGACGCGCTGCTCGCCGACCCCGCCGTCGGGTTGCTGGTCTGCCCGGTCGCCGCGCCCGTCCCGCCGCTCACCGACCGGTTGGCGCGGGACCTGGTCGACGCCGCGGAGGCGAGCGGCACCCCGGTGTGCGTGGTCTGGGGGTCGGCGGCCGGCACCGAGGCGGCGTACCGGGAAACGCTCCTCGGCTCGTCGCGGGTGACGACGTTCCGCACGGCGGGCGGCTGTGTCGCGGCGGTCGCGGCGTACTTCGCCCACCACCGCTTCGCCGCCGCCTACCGCTCCCCGTTCGACGAGGTGCCCCGCACCCCGTCGCCCGCCCTGCGCAAGGCGCGGGCGCTGCTGCGGCCGGGGCGCCGGCTGAGCGAGTACGAGGCGAAGCAGCTGCTGCGGGCGTACGGGATCCGCGTGCCGCGGGAGCAGTCGGTGACGAGCGCGGCGGCGGCCGTCCGGGCGGCGGGGCAGGTCGGGTACCCGGTCGCGCTGAAGGCGTCGGCCCCGCACCTGGCGCACCGCACGGGGCTGGGCCTCGTGCGGCTCGGGTTGACCTCGGCGAGCCAGGTGCGGGACACCTACCGGGAGCTGGTGGACATCGCCCGGTACGAGCGGGTCGACCTCGACGGCGTGCTCGTCTGCCAGCTGGTGGAGGGCGGGGTGGAGATGCGGGTGGGCCTGGCCCACGACCCCGCCTTCGGGCCGGTCGTGACGGTCGGGCTGGGCGGGGTGCTGGGCGAGGTGCTCACGGACACGGCGGTGCGCGTGCCGCCGTTCGGCGCGGCGCAGGCGCGCGGGATGCTGGACGAACTGCCCGGGAGGGCCCTGCTGGACGGGGTGCGGGGCGGGCCGCCGCTGGACGTGGACGCGTTGGTGGAGGTGGTTCTGCGGGTGCAGCGGATGGGCCTCGAACTCGGCGGGGAGGTCGCGGAGTTGGCCGTGGACCCCCTCGTCGTCCAGGAGCGCGGGCAGGGCGCGGTCGCCCTGGGCGCGCACGCGCGGTGCCGCCCCACGGACGCGTGACCCGCCCGCCCCGGCGACCCGGCGGACCCGCCGGACGGCCGTGCGCAGGCGTCCGACGGCGTGGGCGAGCCGCCCGACGGCGCGGACGGCGTGGGGCGGCGGCGTGGAGGTGGCCGACATGAGATGGCGGCGCGGCGCCGGCGCGGGACGGCCGGCACGAGGCGGCCGGCGTGGAGGTGGCCGACATGAGATGGCGGCGCGCGGGGTGGCGGCGCGCGTATGCGCGCCCCGAGCACGGCACGGCGGCCGCCACCCGGCCCGGCGCCGGCGCTCCCGCGGCGTTTCCCACCGGGGACCGACACCGAACCGCGACCCGTACTCGCCAAGGGCGTCAAGCCCTCGGCGTCCCCTCGCCACGAATCGCTCTTCCCAGGGTGATCAGGCCGGCACCGTACGTCAACGGGTATTCCCGGAAATGACCGTTACGTGGTGTTCGTGACGGGTCGCGGGGCGTCGCCCGGGGAGTAGTGGCGGGCGCCGCACGCCCGCGGTTCCCGGACGACCGCGCTCAGCACCGGCGCGCTCCGGTCCACCTCGCACCAGATGCGCTTGCCACCGCCCTCCGGCTGCCAGCCCCACCGGTCGGCGAGCCCGTCGACCAGTTCCAGCCCGCGCCCGTGGGTGTCACCGCCGTCCGCGCGGCGCTGCTGCGGGGGGCAGGCGCTGCGGTCGGCGACCTCGACCCGCACGATGCCGGCCCCGGCGCCGCCCGGCCCGAAGAGCATCCGCAGGACGGCCGGGCACCCCGTGTGCACCACGGCGTTGGTCACGAGTTCCGAGATGAGCAGCACCAGCGTGTCGGCCAGCGGCTCGTCGGCAGCTATGCCCGTACCGGCCAGCCGTGACCTGGCCCATCTGCGGGCCCGACCCACCTCGGAGGGGTCGGGTCCGACCTCCAACTGAACCTGAAGCACCTGCACCGCTCACACCATCCGAACCGGCGGACACATCGCCTCGCGCCTCACAGCGATCCTTGTGGGACAGCATGGTTGACGTACAGTCACCGCAACAAGCGCTTCGGGCATATTCCAGCGCGAAGGAGTACGGTTGGTGCATACTGTGCGACGCACTTTCCGGGCAGTCGAACACCCGGGCGCGGTCCGTCACGCCAGCCTCACCACCACGCGCACGCCACGGAGCGTACCCGAGGGGGCCGCCGTACCCGGCGCGTGGCGACCGCCGCGCGGGACACGACCCGGTATCGACTCTGCCCATCCGGCGCGCGGCTATCCTCACGGACCGTCACCCGTCGTGGTGACGCTGCGTACGGGCAGGGGCGGTCAGGCGACCATGAAGTAGCGGGCGAGGGCGTCGACGGCCCGCTCCTCGTCGATCCGGCCGCTGCCGTCCGGGTCGAGCGCCCCGGCCGCCCGGGCCGCGGCGTCCGGCTCGACGCCCAGCACGCGCAGCGCCCGCGCCACGCCCGCCGTGTCCGCCCGGCCCTGCCCGTCGGGGGCGGCGACGGCCAGCACGGCGCGGACGAACGGGCGGGCGATCCCGGCAAACCGCTGGGGATTGTCGCGCAGCCGCTTCACCGCGCCGTTCGCGAACTCCTCCCGGCTGACGCGCTGGTCGCCGTCGACGTCCGCGATGCCCGCGAAACCCTGCCAGAACGCCTCGGCGCCCAGCGTCACGGCCTGCCCCCGGTCGGAGCGGTACGGCGTGCCGAACTCGGACAGCAGCCGCCGCGCCGCGGTGGTGAAGTCCTCGCGCGAGACGTACCCGCTGCCGTCCTGGTCGAGCGCCGCGAACCGGGCGGCGACGCGGTGCTGGTGCAACTCCTCCGCTTCCATGCGGGGAGCGTACGACGGGGAGGGGCCGTCCGGGGAGGCGCAGGCCCCGGCGCGCCCGCGCACACCCGCCGCCCCCCGTGCCCCACCGCCCACACGCCCCGCAGCCCGTGTGCCCCGCAGCCCGCGCGCGGCGACCGGGCGGCCGCCACCACCGCTGACCCCGCCGACCCGCTGCCCCCGCTGCCTCCGGTCGGCTACGCGGCGGGGCGCTCCTCCGTCGCCGCGGGGAGGTCCGGGTACACGTCGAACAGCCGCTGCACGCCGAGCGCGGCGAGCACCCGGTTGACGTGGGAGCCCTCGACGGCGCCCCGGGCCGGCAGGATCAACCGGAGGCCGCCCCGGCAGGAGTGGAGCAGCCGGCGGGCCGCGATGAGCACCCCCACGCCGCTGGAGTCGCAGAACAGGACGCCGGAGAGGTCCAGTACGAGGGCGTGGCGCCCGTCGGCGACCACCTCGTGCACCTGCCGCCGCACCACGGGCGAGGAGACGAGGTCGAGTTCGCCGCGCACGCGGAGCACGGTCCAGGCGCCGTGTTCGGCCCGCTCCACCGTCAGCATCACCTGCCGCGCCCCTCCCTCGCCGGGCGCCGTCGCCCGTGAGGAGGCGTCCTACCCGACGCCCCTGCCCCGTGCGCACCGGTCGAAACACCCGCGGCGGTTTCCGGCGGATTCCCCTACCACCGGCGCCCGACGCACCGCCGGCAGTTGCCCGAAGGGGGGCGCACTCCGGCGCGGGCGGACTACGTTGGAGCCATGGCGAAGGACACACCACCGCGCTGGGACCGCAGGATGCAGCAGCGGCTGGCGCGGGGCGAGGCGGCCGCGCTCGGCGAGCTGTACGACCGCTTCGCCTCCCTCGTCCACAACACCGCCCACCGCGTGCTGGAGGACGAGGAGGCCGCCGACCTCGTCACCCGGGAGGTCTTCGGGTACGTGTGGGAGAACCCGGACGCGTACGACCCCCGGGAGGAGGGCTCGATGCGGGCGTGGATCGCGCGGCTGGCCCGCCGCCAGGCCGTGTACCGGCTCCGCCAGAGCGGTACGCGGGCGCTCGCCGAGCACGGCGGGGGTTCGGCGGAGGAGCTGGAGCAGAAGGTGCGGCGGGCGGCGGTGGCGGCCCGCGCCGACTACATCGTCACGGCCATGCCGGCGCCGCTGCGCAGGGCGCTGGAGCTGGCGTACTTCCAGCGCCGGGACTACCGCCAGACCGCCGCCGACCTCGGGGTGACCGAGGACGAGGCGCGGCGCCGGCTGCGGTTGGGGCTCCAGTTGCTGTCCTCGGCCCACACCAGGCCCGTCGAGGGGCCGCCGGGGCACGGGGGGTCACCGCTGTGACCGGCCCGCCGGCCGGCGGCGGCCGCGACGAGGAGCGGGAGGGCCGGGACGAGGTGGGCCGGGCGCCCCGCATACCGGCCCCGCGCCGCGCGGCGGACGACGCGGAGCACGCCCCTCCGGACGTCGCGGCCCCCGCCGGGCCGGTCCCGCGGGCGGAGCCACCGGAGGAGCCGAGGGACGAGCCGCAGGACGAGCCGCGGAACGAGCCGAGGGACGAACCGCTGGACGGCGCGCGGCACGAGCCGGTGCCGGGCCCCGCGGGCGGGCCGCCGCCGGGCGCGCTGTCGCACGCGGTGCTGAAGTCGCTGCTCGGCGCCTGGGCGCTGGCGGCGTGCTCCGCCGAGGAGACCGCCGCCGTCGAGGCGCACCTCACGGAGTGCGCGCCCTGCGCGGACGAGGCGCTGCGGCTGCGGGACGCGGTGGGGCTGCTGCACAGCGAACGCGACCTGGACCTGGATCCGCTGCTGCGCTCGCGGGTCCTGGAGAACTGCCTGGGCCGGCGCCCCGCCCGGATCCCGCTGCCCGGCTGGGCCGCGCCGTACGACGCGGAGACCGCCCGGCTCGACGCGCTGCTGCGCGACATCGGCGAACCGGAGTGGCACGCCCCGGTGCGGCTGCGCTGGTACGAGGGCGACCGACGGGCGGACCGCCGCTCGACGGTCGCGGGCGTCATCGCCCACCTCTACGCCGTGGACGGGCTGGTCGCGGCGGCCCTCGGCCTGGACGACCCGCTGCGCCCGGGGGTGCGGGGCCCGGCCGCGGACCTGCCCGACGGCTGCGGGCCGACCGGGCGCACGGAGGCGCTGTGGCGGTCGGCGGACGGGCCCTTCACGCGCGCGGTGCGCGACCCGTGGCGGGACCAGGCGCACACGCTGGTGCGGACGGTGTCGTTCGCGGGGCGCGGGGTGGGCGACCTGTCCGTCCCGTACGGCGCGTTCTCCCTGCCCCTGCGGGACGCCCTGGTGGAGCGGGCCTTCGAGTGCTGGGTGCACGCCGACGACATCGCGGCGGCCGTGGACTACCCGTACGAGCCGCCGTCCGGGGCGCACCTGCACGGCATGGTCGACCTGGCGGCGCGGCTGCTGCCGGCCGCGCTGGCCGACCGGCGCCGCGCGGGGCTCGCCGGGCCGGTCCGCACGCTGGTGGAGGCGGGCGCCCCGGGGCGGTCGCTGCACCTGGAGGTGGAGGGGTCGGGCGGCGGGCACTGGTACATCCCGCTCGACTCGCCCGCGGCGGTCGGGTCGCCGGACCACGAGGTCGCCCAGGTGGCGGTGGACGGCGTGGAGTTCTGCCGGCTCGTGGCCGGGCGGGTGGCGCCGGAGGAGGCCGCGGCCGGCCAGGACGGGGACCGGGAGGCGGTCAGGGACGTCCTCCTCGCGGCGGCGTCCCTGAGCCGTCTGTGACCGCCGTCAGGCGAAGACGACGGTGCGGCTGCCGTTGAGCAGGATGCGGCGCTCCGCGTGCCACTTGACCGCGCGGGCCAGCGCCTGGCACTCCACGTCGCGTCCGACGGCGACGAGTTGGTCCGGCGTGACCTCGTGCCCCACGCGCTCGACCTCCTGCTCGATGATCGGGCCCTCGTCGAGGTCGGCCGTCACGTAGTGCGCCGTGGCGCCGATCAGCTTCACGCCGCGCGCGTGCGCCTGGTGGTACGGCTTCGCGCCCTTGAAGCTCGGCAGGAAGGAGTGGTGGATGTTGATGATCCGGCCGCTCAGCGCCTTGCACAGGTCGTCCGACAGGACCTGCATGTACCGGGCGAGGACGACCAGTTCGACGTTCTCGCCCCGCACCAGCTCCAGCACCCGCGCCTCGGCCTCGGCCTTGGTGTCCTTCGTCACCGGGATGTGGTGGAAGGGCACGTCGTAGGAGGCGGCGAGCTCCGCGAAGTCCGTGTGGTTGGAGACGACGGCGACGACCTCGACCGGCAGCGCGCCGATCCGCTGGCGGAACAGCAGGTCGTTCAGGCAGTGGCCGAACTTCGAGACCATCAGCACCACCCGCATCCGCTCGTCGGCGCGGTTGATCTGCCAGTCCATCCCGAAGGAGTCGCCGACGGCGGTGAAGCTGGCCCGCAGCTTCTCGACGGTGACCGGCGCCTCGGCGGAGAAGTGCACCCGCATGAAGAACAGGCCCGAACCGCGGTCCCCGAACTGCTGGCTGTCCTCGATGTTGCACCCCGTGATGAAGAGGTAGCTCGACACGGCGTGCACGATGCCCTGCTTGTCGGGGCAGGAGAGGGTGAGGACGTACTGGTCGGTCATCCTCGCAGGATGCCATACGCGGCGGGCCGGCCCCGCGCCGCGTCCGCCTGGCGGACCTCGGCCCGGGGGGGCGGTCGCCGACCGCCCGCGAGGCCTCAGGCGGCGCCGGTCAGGGCCCGCAGCGCGTACAGCGGCTGCGGCGGGGCGTCGGGGTCCTCGCCGTCGTTCACGGCGAGGGCGACGTGGGCCTCGCGGGCGGCGCGCACGGCCTCCGGCCAGCCCTGGTGGCCGAGGTAGGCGGAGACGGGCGCGTCCGGGCCGACCTGGTGCACGATCCGCAGGACCCGCAGGACCGCCGCGTCGACCAGCGCGGCCTCGCCCGGGTCGCGGAATATGGTGCCGACGTACTTCTCGGCGGACCAGTTGTCCAGCCAGGTGTCCTCGACCAGCCGGTACACGGCGTCGGTGACGTCCCCGTACCCCTCGACCCCCGCCAGCCAGCACTCCTCGTGGAAGCGGACGTCGGAGAGCATGTGCAGCGCGGAGCGCACGTTGGCGCGCCAACGCCACCAGGGCATGTCGTCGATGGGCATGCCGCCCATGGTGGAGGAGCGACGGCCGCGACGGGAAGAGTTCATCTGCGTTCACCTTGCGGGCCCGGTCCTCGCGGACCGCGCCCGGGACGGACGGGGCACGTGCGCCACGGGGGCGCGGCGCCGGGTTCGATCGTACGTCCCCACCGTACGCGGCGGTCGGCTCCCGTAATTCACCTCGTCGTCACCGACCGTTGAACCACCCTCACTGCGCCGTTACCCACGGGGCGGAAGTGTGCGTGACCATGACCGGTAACGGCACGCGACGCTTCCCCACACCGCTCCTGCCCAGGGCCGCGGCGGTGCTCGTCGCGGCGTCCCTCCTCGCCGGCTGCGGTGCCCTCCCTGGAGCCACGGGGGGCTCCAGGGAGCCCGTCACCGTGATGACCTGGGCCCCTTCGGAGACCCGCGCGACCAACATGCCCGGCATGCCCGCGATGGCCGAGGCGTACGCCCGCTGGAGCAACAGCCGGGGCGGCGTCGACGGCCGCGACCTGCGGGTGGTCACCTGCAACGAGGGCAACACCGCGACCGGCGCCGCCGCCTGCGCCCGCCAGGCCGTCCGCGAGGGCGCGGTCGCGGTGGTCGGCTCCTACAGCCAGCACGGCCGCGCCTTCATGGCGACCCTGGAGGCGGCGAACATCCCGTACATCGGCGGCTACGGCCTCTCCGACGAGGAGTTCACCAGCCACCTGTCCTACCCGGTCAACGGCGGGCAGGTCTCGCTGCTCGCCGGGAACGGCATGCAGCTCGCCGCCTCCTGCGAGCGGGTCTCCCTCGTCCGTCCCGACACGATCGCCGGGGACTACCTGCACGCGCTGCTCAACTCCGGCCTCACCCGGGGCCGGCAGCGCGAGGCGTACGACATCCCCGCCGCCGAGGACGCCGGCGAGTACGCGGTCGTCGCCGACCGCTCCCGCAAGCGGGCCGGCAAGAAGCGCGGCTGCGTCACCGCCGCGCTCGGCGAGCGCACGGCCAACTTCTTCGACTCCTACCGGCGGCTGCCCTCCGACGGCCGGGACGTCCGCGTCTCGTCCGTGCTGGGCAGCGTCGACCAGCCGCTGGTCGACCGCACGGGCGGCGCCTCCGGGCCCTTCGAGGGCGCGTACATCACCGGCTGGTACCCCGACGCGGCCGACCCTCGCTGGGAGCCGATGAAGCAGGTGATCCGGGAGCACGCCTTCGGCGACAACCGGATCGACCCGGCCGACGCCGGCGTGCAGACCACCTGGATCGCCTACACCGTCCTGCGCCGGGTCCTGGAGGCGATCGGCGAGGGCGAGGTCACCCCCGGCCGCATCGCCCTGACCCTCGACCGGGGCCTGCGGGTGGACACCGGGGGGCTCACGCCCGTCCTGCGCTGGCGGTACGAGGACATGCTCGGCACGCCCGGCTTCCCCCGGATCGTCAACCACGGGGTGACCTTCCAGGTGGTGCGGCAGGGCCGCCTCGTGGCGCAGAGCTCGGGCTTCGTCGACGTCGGCGAGGCGATGCTCGACGCCCGCGCCTCCTAGGAGGTGTCCCGCCGCGGGTGCGCGGCGGGGCGCCGGGGGCGCGTCAGAGCTGCGTGGGCTGGCGCTCGGTGAGGCCGTACGTCCGGGCGATGCCGTTCCACAGGCCCGCGGCCTTCCGCTTGGCGATGGTCGCCTCGCTGCTGGCCCCCGCCGCCGAGGCGGTGCTGCCGGTGTTGCGGGCCTTGCCGTCCTTGCAGTTCTTCGGCTTCTTGACCTGCTCCGCCCAGGCGGCGTAGTGGTCGTCGGCCTTGGCCGACGCCTGCCAGGCGGTGGTGAGGGCGGAGGCGAGCGCGGCGTGGTCGGGGAGCTTGTCGATCGGGGTGCCGCCCAGCCGGGTCACCAGCTCGCGGCGCTGCCCGGCGGCCTCCCGCAGGTCCGCCGCCGCCTCGTCCAGCTTCTGGCACCGCTTGATGTTCTCGACCGAACGGATCACCGCGGCGCGGCTGTCGTTGCTGTCGGCGAGCAGCTTGTCGAGCCCCTCCGCCTGCGTCTTCACCGGGTCGGCGGCGGGCGCGGCGGTCGTTCGCTCGGGCGTCGGGGACGAGGCGGCGGCCACGCCGGTCTTGTCGGTCCGCGCGTCCTTGTCGTCCCCGCCGCCGAGCAGGGCGCCCGCACCGAGCCCCACCACGGCGCACCCCACGACGACGGCCGCCACCAGCGGCAGTTTGGAGGAGCGGCGCGGCGGCTCGTCGTCGTAGCCGTCGTACCGGTCGGGGCGCCCGGCCGGTCCGCCCCAGGACTGCTGCTGCGGGTGGGGCTGGTGCTGCGGGCCGGCGGCGTACTGCTGCCGGTGCGGCGGCTGGGGGTGCTGCTGGGCGGGCGGCTCGTACCGGGGCATCTGCTGCGTCCCGCCCGAGGCGTCGTCCCGGAAGAGGTTGTCGAACTCGGCCGGCGGTCCGGTACGTCCCGGTACGGGGGGTATGTACTGGGTCGCCTCGGCATCCGGATCCGGCTGCCGGGGCTGCTGGTGCTGCGGCGGCTGGTGCTGCGGCTGCTGGTGCTGCTGGGGCGCGTACGGCTGCCCGTATCCCGGCTGCTGCGGCTGCCCGTACCCGTGCTGCTGCGGCTGCGGGGCGCCGAAGCCCGTGCCGAGGAACTGCGTCGACTCCGCCGGGCTCTCCGGCGGCAGGGGCGAGGACACCGGCGGCACCGGCCGCAGGTACTGCGTGGCCGGGTCCGTCGCGGCGTCCGGCGGCACCGGCCGCAGGTACTGCGTGGCCGGGTCCGTCGCGGGGTCGGGCGCCACCGGCCGCAGGTACTGGGTGGCCGGGTCCGTGGGGTCCTGGGCGGGGGGCGCGGCGGGGCCCTCACCCGGCGCGGCGTGCGGGGGCGGCGGCCCCCAGGGCTGCCCTGCGGGCCGACCCCACGACTGGCCCTCCTGGCCGTGTCCGCTCTGCGTCACCGGGACTCCTACGTGTGAACCTACGGAAACGTCGGCTCACGCTACCGGGTGTGCCCCCGCCCCCGCACACGGGTGCGGTCCTCAGGCCGCCTGGAGCTCCAGGCGCGCCGTGAACTCCCGTACGGCCGCCTCCTCCCCGAACGGCTCCAGCCGCAGCTGGAGGTCGTCGAGGTACTCCGCGCCGCGCGACGACCGCAGCGTGCCGAGGAGTTCGGCCGCGCGGACGCCCGTGTGGCACGCCTGCTCCACCTCGCGCTGCTGCACCTGCGCCGACGCCAGCAGCACCAGCCCGATCGCCCGGCGCCGCGCGCGGGAGGCCGGGTGGCCCTCCAGGGCCTCGGTCGCCGCCCTGGCCGCCGCCTGGGCCTGGCCGAGGTCCCGGTGGCAGTGGGCCAGTTCGTCGGCGAGGTACGCGTGGTCGAAGTGGGCGATCCACGCCGGGTCGTCGCCCGAGCCCGGGTCGGCCCGGTCCAGCGCCGCGACGGCCCGCCCCGCCACGTCCTGGCAGGTGCGGGCGTCGCCGAGGAGGGCGTGGCCCCGCGCCTCGGCCGCCAGGAACATCGCCTCCGCGCGCGGCGTGACGTGCCCGCGGGCGCCCTCCTGCGCGGCCCGCGCCAACTGGGCGATCTCGCGCGGGTTGCCCAGCTGGGCGGCGAGGTGGCTCATCGAGGCGGCGAGCACGTACCCGCCGTACGCCCGGTCGCCGGCCGCCTGCGCGAGGCGCAGCGCCTGGATGTAGTACCGCTGCGCCAGGCCCGGTTGCCCGGTGTCGACCGCCATGTACCCGGCCAGTTCGGTGAGCCGGGCGACGGCGGCGAAGAGCTGGCGCCCCACCGCGTCCCGGTAGGAGCCGGCCAGCATCCCGGAGACCACGCTGTTCAGGTAGTGCACGACCACCGGCCGCACGTGCCCGCTGCCGAACCGGTGGTCGAGGTCGACCAGCGCCTCGGTCATGGCGCGCACGGCGCGGACGTCCGACAGCCCCACCCGCGACCCGGCGGCCCGTGCGACCTGCGGGTCGGGGCCGGTGATCAGCCAGTCCCGGCTGGGCTCGACCAGGGCGGAGGCGGCGACGGTCGAGCCGGACAGGAAGTCCCGCCGCCCCACGTCGCTGCGCCACAGCTCGCAGACCTGCTCGATGGCGCCGAGGACGGTCGGCGCGAACTGCAGCCCCACCCCGCTCGCGAGGTTCTTGCCGTTCGCCATCCCGATCTCGTCGATCGTGACCGTACGGCCCAGCTTGCGCCCGAGTGCCTCCGCGATGATGCCGGGGGCCCGGCCGCGCGGCTGCTGCCCGCGCAGCCAGCGCGCGACGGACGTCTTGTCGTACCGCAGGTCCAACCCCCGTTCGGAGCCGACCATGTTGACGCGGCGGGCGAGCCCGGCGTTGGAGCACCCCGCTTCCTGGATGAGAGCCTGCAGCCGTTCGTTCGGCTGACGGGCGACGAGCGGCCTCGCTGCCATGACTACCCCCTGTGCTGCCGGTGGTGATCAGATCGTCGATCACTGCCCGGCTGGTGTCCGGAGAATGCAGAACGTGGCGCTGTAATACCAAAACAACGGCTATGGCGATGTATCGCGGCGCATGCCGGGAGCCTCCCGCATTGACGCCCCTCCCCCGACAGTGGTTACCCGTCCGCGGCTCCCACCGCCCGTGCGCGCCCCCGGACGTGCACCCATGCGCCCCGCGTGCCGGATCGATGCACCTCCCCCTTCGGCTTTGCGCCCCGTAACCCCCCGTGTGGCGGGCAGTTGTGCTCTCCGTGGAAGAGACCATCGGAGTCACGGAAGCCGCACGGATCCCCCAGCAGCGCGGTGAGCAGCTGTTGGACAGCGCCGTGCGGTACGCGGAAGAGCGGCACTGGGACGTGTTCCCCGGCACGTGGTTGGAGGCGGTCGAGGGCCGGGAGCTGTGCTCCTGCCAGGACACGGCGTGCCCCGCGCCGGGCGCCCACCCGGCGCGGCCCGACTGGGCCTCGCAGGCGACGGGGAGCGCGGTCGGGGCGCGCCGGCTGTGGGGCAAGCAGCCGCGGGCGTCGATCCTGCTGCCGACGGGGCGCACCTTCGACGCGCTGGACGTGCCGGAGTCGGCGGGCTTCCTCGCGCTCGCGCGGATGGAGCGGATGGACCTCACGCTCGGCCCGGTGACGTGCACCCCGGACCGGCGCATGCTGTTCTTCGTCCTGCCGGGCGCGGCCCCGAAGGTCGCGGAGCTGATCCGCAAGCTGGGCTGGTCCCCCACCGGGATCGACCTCGTCGCCAAGGGCGAGGGCCAGTACGTGGCGGCGCCGCCCACCCGGGTCGGCGGCCAGGGCGCGGTGCAGTGGGCATGCCGCCCCACCCCGGCGAACCGCTGGCTGCCGGACGTGGAGGAGCTGATCAGCCCCCTCGCCTACGCGTGCGGGCGGGAGGCGGCGGCCGCCCGGGGCCGCCGGTAGCGGGGGGCGATCCGCAGGGGTGCGGACCCGCAGGTGAGGGGTTCGTAGGCTGTCCCCACGGCCGCAGGGTGCGGCGGGGGACAGTGGAAGGCGGCAGTGACCATGCCGGAGCCGGAAGTCGACCTGGCGGGTGGAGCGCCCTCGGCGGCGCCACCCGCCGTTCGTGTGGAAGGGCTGTGGAAGCGCTTCGGCGAGCAGGTGGCGGTCGCGGGGGTGGACCTGGTGCTGCCCGCCGGGAGGTTCGTGGGCCTGGTCGGTCCGAACGGCGCGGGCAAGACGACGACGCTGTCCATGGTGACCGGGCTGCTCCGCCCGGACGGGGGCAGCATCGAGGTGGCCGGGCACGACGTGTGGCGCGACCCGGCCGCGGTGAAGGCCCGCATCGGCGTCCTGCCCGAGGGACTGCGGCTCTTCGAGCGGCTCTCGGGGCGCGAACTGCTCGGGTACACCGGGCGGCTGCGGGGGCTGCCGGGCGCCGAGGTCGACAAGCGGGCGACGCAGCTGCTCGACGTGCTGGACCTGGCCGGCTCGCAGCACAAGCTGGTGATCGACTACTCGACCGGCATGCGGAAGAAGATCGGACTCGCGGCGGCGCTGCTGCACAACCCCGAAGTGCTCTTCCTGGACGAGCCGTTCGAGGGCGTCGACCCGGTGTCGGCGCAGACCATCCGGGGCGTCCTGGAGCGGTACACGGCGTCCGGCGCCACGGTGGTCTTCTCCAGCCACGTCATGGAGCTGGTGGAGTCGCTGTGCGACTGGGTGGCGGTGATGGCGGCGGGCCGGATCCGCGCGCAGGGCACGCTCGCCGAGGTGCGGGGCGACGCGCCCACGCTCCAGCAGGCGTTCCTGGAGCTGGTGGGCGCGCGGGGCCGGGACACGGGCGAGTCGCTCGACTGGCTCGGAGGTGCGCGGTGACCCCGGCGGCCGGTACGGCGCTGCCGGGCGGCCCCGGCGCCCCTGGTTCCCCCGGCTCTCCTGGCTCTCCGGGGGTGCCCGGTCTGCCGGGGGTGCCCGGCGGGGGGCCGGGGGTGGTGGGCGGCGGGCTGGTCCCGGTCTTCGTCCGGCTCAAGTGGGCGCTGCTGCGCAACGGCCTGCGGCAGTCGGCGGGGCGGACGGCCGTCTACGTCGTGTCGATCGTCTTCGCGCTGCTCTTCGCCGCCGGGCAGCTGCTCGGCATGGTGCTGCTGCGCGGCCACGCCCAGGCCGGGACGCTCGCGGTGCTGCTGACGGCGGTGCTCGCCCTCGGGTGGGCGGTGATGCCGCTGTTCTTCCCGAGCGGCGACGAGACGCTCGACCCGACGCGGCTGGTGATGCTGCCGCTGCGGGCGGGGCCGCTGGTACGGGCGCTCCTGGTGGCGTCGCTGGTGGGCATCGGGCCGCTGTACACGCTCTGCCTGGTGGTCGGCGCGGGCGTCTCCGTCGCCCACGGGGCGTTCGCGGTGGCCGTGGCGGTGGTGGCGGTGCCGCTGGTGCTGCTGGTGTGCCTGGCGCTGGCGCGGGCCGTGGCGGCGGCCAACATCCGGCTGCTGACCTCCCGCCGGGGCCGGGACCTGGCGCTGCTGAGCGGGCTCGTGGTGGCGGTCGGCATCCAGTTCGTGAACTTCGGCGCGCAGCGGCTCGGGGAGGCGGGCGGGCTCTCCCGGCTGGAGCCGGTCGCGGAGGTGGTGCGGTGGCTGCCGCCCGCGTCGGCGGTCGGCGCGGTGGACTCGGCGAGCCGGGGGGCCTACGGGGCAGCCGCGGTGCAGCTGCTGCTCTCGGCGGCGGCGCTCGCGGGGCTGCTGTACTGGTGGCAGCGGAGCCTGACGACGCTGATGACGGCACCCGACGGCTCGACGCTCGCCGCGGCGGGCACCGGGGCGGACCGGCGGCGCTCCGCGGCGGGCGGAATCCGGCTGTGGCCGGAGGGGCGCACCGGCGCGGTGGTGCGGCGGGCGCTGACGTACGCGTGGCGCGACCCGAAGGCGAAGTCCGGGTGGGTGACGGCGCTCGCGCTGGGCGCGATCATCCCGCTCTTCAACGCCTGGCAGGGCAACGGGTCGGTCTACTGGTCGTGCTTCGCGGCCGGCATGCTCGGGACGCTGATGTACAACCAGTTCGGCCAGGACACCTCGGCGTTCTGGATGGTGGCGATGACCGTGTCGTCGCCGCGCGACGCCTATGTGGAGCTGCGGGCGCGGGCCGGGGCGCTGCTGCTGGTGACGTTGCCGTACGCGACGCTGGTGACGGTGGCGACGGCGGCGGTGCTCGGTGACTGGCGGTCGCTGCCCGGGGGGCTGGGGCTGTCGTACGGGCTGCTGGGCGCGATGCTCGGGATGGGCGCGTGGGCCTCGGCGTTCTTCCCGTACTCGATCCCGCAGGACAGCGCGTACAAGAACGCCGCTCCGGGGCAGGGCTCGCTGGCCTGGATCTCGATGACGTGCGGGATGCTCGGCTCGGTGCTGCTGTGCGCGCCGCTGGTCGTGGCCGCCGTCTGGTCGCACGTGTCGTCGGCCGGACCGTCGGCGGGGTGGCTGCTCCTCCCGCTGGGCGCCTGCTGGGGCGCGCTGCTCACCTGGGCGGGCCTGCGCTGGGGCGCCTCGCGCACGGCGCGGCGCCTGCCGGAGATCCTGGCGGCGGTCAGCAAGGCGTGACGGCCCGGCACCGCGGCCCCGCCCCCGGGCGCCGGGCCGTGGCGCCGGGCGGCGTGCGGCGTGCGGCGCCGCCCGGGTGCGGGGTGCGGGGGCGCGCGGGGGTGTCAGCGCGGCGGGGCGACCTCGGCGAGGAACGGTTCGACGGCGGCGCGCCACGCCTCGGGCTGGTCGTAGTGGATGTAGTGGCCGGCGTCGGCGACCTCGGCGTACCGGCCGTGCGGCAGGACGCGGACCATCTCCTGCGCCTCGGCGCGGCCCAGTTCGCCGTCGAGGCCGCGCACGACCAGGGTGGGGCAGCGGACCTGGGCCAGGGTGTCCCAGTGGGCGTCGTGGACCCAGGTCTCCCGCGCGGCGAGCATCCCGTCCGGCGAGAAGACGGGCCGCCAGCCGTCCGGCGACTCGCACATGACCTCGGCGAAGAACGCGCCGCGCGCGGGGTTCGGCCGCTCGACCCGGGGGTCGTCCTCGCCGAACCAGCGGCGCACGTCGGCGAGGGTCGCGAACGGCACGGGCCACGTGCCGAACCAGCTCTCCCACTCCCGCTGCGACGCCGCGCCGAGCGCCGAGGCCCGCATGTCGCCGATGACGAGCGCCCGGACCAGGTCCGGCCGCTCCGCGGCGAGCTGCCAGGCCGTCAGGGCGCCCATGGAGTGTCCGACGAGCGCCACCGGGCCGAGGCCGAGCTGCTCGATGGCCGCGACCGCGTCGGCGACGTACGCCTCGCGCGTGTAGGGGCCGGCGGCCGGCTTGTCGCTGTGGCCGTGGCCGCGCTGGTCCAGGGCGACGGGCCGGTACTTCTCCGCCAGCCAGCGCGCCGTCTGCGCCCAGTGCGCGGCGCGGCCCATCAGCCCGTGCAGGAGTAACACGCTCTGGACGGGCTCGGTGCCGCCGTCACCCGGCCCCTTGGGCGGGTCGGCGAACTCCCAGGCGGCGAGGCGTACGCCGTCGGCTCCGGTCAGGTCGATCCGTCGCACCATCTGCCCTGGCACCCCCTTCTGTCACGTCGGCTACCCCCGTCAGACTATCGAACTCATATTCGAAAACTGGGCCGAGGGCGCCAACACCGCTCGTTCGAGTGACCCCACTCAAGGATTGGGTCGCGCTGCCGAGGGGAGATCTTCAGCGGGAGGCGGACCACTCGGGGAAAGAGGTCCGACGGGATTGACCCTGGGAGCTCGGGGCTCCGGGTCAGCACAGGGGAGGTCGGGTCCCGGTGCCGCGAGGCACCGGGACCTTCCTCGTGAGCGGACGCGCGCTTCGACGCGGACGGACGGCGCACCGCGCTGCTCCCTCCCCGGGCCGATCACCTGCCGCAGCCAGACTGGCACGCGCGGCGCCCGCGCGTCGGCCGTTCCCCGGATCGGCCGGCTCCGCCCGCGCCGGAGCCGCCGGCGCGCGGAGGAAACCGGCCGGCAGAGGGGCCGCCCCCGCGGGGTCAGCGCTTGGCGACGAAGACGTGCGACGCCACGTCGGCGTCCAGTTCGGCGGCCTCGCCGCTGCTGCCGACCAGCACCCCGCCGGGCGACTCGGTCACACTCACCACGGAGCCGGGCTGCACGCCCGCGCGCCGCAGCGTGTACATGAGCTGGGCGTCCGTCTGGATCGGCTCGCCGATCCGGCGCACCACCACGGTCTTGCCCTCGGCGCCGGCGTCCAGCTCGGAGAGGGAGACCATGTCCTCGTTGAGGTACGGGTCGCTCTCGCCCTTCTCGCCCAGCTCCTCCAGCCCCGGGATGGGGTTGCCGTACGGCGACTCCGTGGGGTGGCGCAGCAGTTCCAGGACGCGGCGCTCGACCGCCTCGCTCATCACGTGCTCCCAGCGGCACGCCTCGGCGTGGACCTGCTCCCACTCCAGGCCGATCACGTCGACGAGGAGGCACTCGGCGAGCCGGTGCTTGCGCATCACGCGGGTCGCCAGCCGGCGGCCCTCCTCCGTCAGCTCGAGGTGGCGGTCGCCCGCCACCGTCACCAGGCCGTCACGCTCCATCCTGGCGACCGTCTGGCTCACCGTCGGGCCGCTCTGGTCGAGCCGCTCGGCGATACGGGCGCGCATGGGCACCACACCTTCCTCCTCAAGCTCGAGGATGGTGCGGAGATACATCTCCGTGGTGTCGATCAGTCCGGACATACGTGCCCCTCGGTGCGTGACATTCAACCTGCGCGGCCCCGTCTCCATTGTTGCCCATCCCGTCGGCAACCGTGCCGCCCCGGACGGGGCGGCGGCCCGACGCCGTATTGACACGGGAATGGTCCAGACCGCACCGTGATCCGCGACACGACGAGAGGAAGGCCATGTCGATGGGCGACAGCACACTGGCCGGTCAGTTCTTCGACGCCGCGATCGGGCTGCTGCGGCGGGTCAGGGACGAGGAGTCCGGTCACATCGCCGCCGCGGGCGCCGCCGTCGCCGGGGCGGTCGCCTCGGGGGGCCGCCTCTTCGCCTTCGGGGCCGGGCACTCCTCGCTCGCCGCGCAGGACGTCGTCTACCGCGCGGGCGGCCTCGCGGTGATGAACCTGCTCGCCGTGCCGGGCGCCGTCGGCGTCGACGTCACGCCCGCCACCCTCGGCTCGGCGCTGGAGCGCGTGGACGGGCTGGCCGCCGCGGTCCTCGACGCGTCCCCGGCCCGCGCGGGCGACGTGCTGTTCGTCGTCTCCCTGTCCGGGCGCAACGCCCTGCCCGTCGAGATGGCCTCGCACGCCCGCGCGCTGGGCCTGACGGTCGTCGGCGTCACCTCCGTGGCGTACGCGAAGGAGACGACGTCCCGGCACCGCTCGGGCACCTTCCTCAAGGACCACTGCGACGTGGTCCTCGACTCGAAGATCGCCGTCGGCGACGCCGAGCTGGCCCTGGAGGGCGTCGCGGCACCCTTCGGGCCGGCCTCCACCGTCGTGACCAGCGCCCTGATGCAGGCCGTGATGGCCGCCGCCGCGCAGGAGCTGGTCGGCCGCGGCGTCGAGCCGCCGCTGCTGCGCTCGGGCAACGTCGACGGCGGGCACGAGTGGAACACCCGGGTGATGGACGAGTACGCGGACCGGATCTTCTACCGCCGCTAGCGGCGCCCCGGCGGGGGCGGGACGGGGCCGGCCGGCCCGCCCGGTCAGTCCGGGTGGGCCAGGTCCAGCGAGGCCGCCACCCGGACGGCGACGCTCTCCGCGTAGCTGACGTCCGCCCGCTCGAAGGGCGGTCTGCTGCCGGACCGAAGGAACGTCACCACGCCCAGCGTCCGGCCCCGGCTGCGCAGCACCGCGCAGAGCGCGTGCGCCGTACCGGGCGGCCAGTGGCGCTCCACCGCCCACGGCCGCACCGGCCCGCCGCGCCGCTCCGCGGTGCCCTGGCCCGCCGACCGCGCGGCCCCCGACGGCCCCGCGGCGCCGGGCGGCCCCGCCGGCCAGGTGCTGGCCCGTACGGTGGCCGCCCGGTCGAGCGCGCGC
Source organism: Streptomyces sp. DH12 (assembly GCF_020873895.1). Lineage (GTDB taxonomy): Bacteria > Actinomycetota > Actinomycetes > Streptomycetales > Streptomycetaceae > Streptomyces. The sequence goes on from NZ_JAHWGT010000004.1 coordinate 126,572, forward strand.
AGCGCCGGGTGCCCGGCGGCGTACGGCACCGGCAGGCCCGGGCCCGGGACGCGCGCCACCGGGCCGGGGGCCTCGGCGGGGGTGGCCGCCGCCCGGACCAGCCGGGCGCCGCCGTCCCGGGCGACGTCCAGCAGCGCGTCGTCGGCGAACCCGGCGAGCGCGAAGTCCAGGTAGACGGTGGCGGCCTCCATGGGGTCCTCGCACTCCGCCGCCGCGGCGCCCGCCCGGTGCAGCTGGCTCGCCCGGAACCGCAGCCGGTCGGCGTCCTGCTCGGCCTGACGCGCCTCCGTGACGTCCTCGAACAGCCAGGCCACGCCGAGCGGCGCGGGGTCGCGCGCCAGCGGCGAGGCGAGCCGCAGGAAGGCGCTGCGCCAGCAGCGGCGCCGCTCCCCCTCGGGGGTGCGGACCGTCGCCCACAGTTCGGTGGGGGCCTCGGGGCCGCCCTGCGCCAGGACGTGCTCCAGCGCCGCCTCCAACTGGTCGGCGCCCTGCGCGACGGCGTCCCCGAGCGGGCGGCCCAGCAGGGCGGTGCGGGACGCGCCGAGGGCGCGGGCCGCCGGGCCGTTGACGACGGCCGGGCGCAGGTCGGCGTCGACCACGACGAGGGCGCACGGCGCGTCGCCGAACAGGGCGTCGCTGAGCGCGACGGAGCGTTCGAAGTCGAGCTGCGCGTGGACCTCGCCGAAGGCGCAGTACACCCCGGCCGGGCTGCCGTCGGCGCCGCGCACCCCCGCCGCCTGGGTCCGTACCAGGACCCGGCCGCCGTCCTTGCGGAGCAGCGGGAACTCGTGGAGCCGGCGGCCGGGGCCGGCCATGGCGCCCGCCAGCCGGGCCTCGATGCCGGCGGCGTCGGCGGGCCGCGCGGCCCAGCCGCCCAGGCCGCGGCGCCCGACCGCCTCCTCCGCCGGCCAGCCGAGGAGCCGCTCGGCCTCGCGGTTCCAGTGGGTGACCACGCCGTCCGCGTCGAACGCGCAGAGCGCGGTGTCCATCCCGTCCAGCAGCGCGCTGAGCAGATCACCGTCCGCCCGCGCCGTACCGCTCCTGGACGCACTCATCCCGGCACCCCCTGCGAGACGTGGACGTTGCCGCGCGTGCAACCGCACGTGCCCGGCCATTCAACTCGAACGTGACCCACGACACACGGGGTTCGCGAAATTCGGTTGAGCGGGACGCGGGGCGTTCCTAGGGTGGTGCGCACACGAGAGAGGAGGTGATCCGGAAGTGGTTTCTTTTCGGATGCGTGAGGTGACTGCGGGCTGAGGCCTGTCGTCACATGGCGGCAGGCCTCCTGCCGTACACCCAGCAGTCACCGGCCCGCGGGCTCGTCGGCACATCCGGCCGACCTCTCCTCACCAGCAGGAGAGAGCAGAGCCCGCGGGCTTCTCCATGCCCGGCCCCGGCCCCCGGCCTACGGCGCGAGGCGCTCCACGTGCCAGGTGCCGGCGGGGGCGCGGACGTAGCGGAGGCGGTCGTGGAGGCGGTTCTCGTGGCCCTGCCAGAACTCCACCGTCTCGGGCGCCACGAGGTAGCCGCCCCAGTGCGGCGGTACCGGAACCTCCGTGCCCTCGGGATGGCGGGCCGCCAGTTCCTCGTAGCGGGCGAGGAGTTCGTCGCGGGAGGCGATCGTCGAGGACTGGGCGCTGGCCCAGGCGCCGAGCCGGGAGCCGTGCGGGCGGCTGCGGAAGTAGGCGGCGGTCTCCTCGCGGCCCACGCGGGCGGCGGTGCCCGTGACGATGACCTGGCGGGCGACGGGGTGCCAGGGGAAGAGCAGGGAGACGTGCGGGTTGGCGGCCAGCTCGCCGCCCTTGCGCGACTCGTAGTTGGTGTAGAAGACGAAGCCGCGCTCGTCGAAGTGCTTGAGCAGCACCGTGCGGGCGGAGGGGCGGCCGTCGGGGGTGGCGGTCGCCACGACCATGGCGTTCGGCTCGCGGATCCCGTCGCTGTCGGCCGCGTCGGTGAACCAGCACGCGAACTGTTCCATGGGGTGGGCGGCGAGGTCCCGCTCCGCGAGGACGCTGGTGTGGTACTGCTCGCGCATCGGGGCCGGGTCGGGGGCCGGGTCCAGGGCGGGGTCGAGGGCGTCGGTCACGGCGACCATCCTGCCGCAGGGCGGCGTCCCGGGAGTAGCGCCCCGGCGCCCGGAAGGCGGGCGGGAGGGTGCGCGGGCGGCCGTGGGGGCGCGGCTGCCGGCGCAGTCTGCCCCGCCCGCCGGCCGCCCAATCCCGGTGCCCGGTTCGGCGGAGTGTGCCTGATGTCACGCTTCCCCGCATCGGGGGAACCCGACAGACTCGTCGGCTGGGTCACTGTTCCTTCCACACACACGTCACCACGAGGAGCCGCCAGATGTCCGACTTCGTACCCGGGCTCGAGGGAGTCGTCGCGTTCGAGACGGAGATCGCCGAACCGGACAAGGAGGGCGGCGCCCTCCGGTACCGCGGCGTCGACATCGAGGACCTCGTGGGCCACGTCTCCTTCGGGAACGTGTGGGGCCTGCTCGTCGACGGCGCGTTCAACCCCGGCCTGCCGCCGGCCGAGCCGTTCCCGATCCCGGTGCACTCGGGCGACATCCGCGTGGACGTGCAGTCCGCGCTGGCGATGCTGGCGCCGGTGTGGGGGCTGAAGCCGCTGCTCGACATCGACGAGGAGCAGGCGCGCGACGACCTGGCGCGGGCGGCGGTCATGGCGCTGTCGTACGTCGCGCAGAGCGCGCGCGGGCAGGGCCTGCCGATGGTGCCGCAGAGCGAGATCGACAAGGCGCGGTCGGTGGTCGAGCGGTTCATGATCCGCTGGCGCGGCGAGCCCGACCCGAAGCACGTCAAGGCCGTCGACGCGTACTGGACGTCGGCCGCCGAGCACGGCATGAACGCCTCCACCTTCACCGCCCGCGTCATCGCCTCGACCGGCGCGGACGTCGCCGCGGCGCTGTCGGGCGCGGTGGGCGCCATGTCCGGCCCGCTGCACGGCGGCGCCCCCTCCCGCGTCCTCGGCATGATCGAGGAGATCGAGCGGACCGGCGACGCGGTCGCGTACGTGAAGCGGGCCCTCGACAAGGGCGAGCGGCTGATGGGCTTCGGCCACCGCGTGTACCGGGCCGAGGACCCGCGCGCGCGGGTGCTGCGGCGTACGGCGCGGGAGCTGGCGGCGCCCCGCTTCGAGGTGGCCGAGGCGCTGGAGAAGGCGGCGCTGGAGGAGCTGCACAACCGCCGTCCGGACCGTGTGCTGGCGACGAACGTCGAGTTCTGGGCGGCGATCGTGCTGGACTTCGCCGAGGTGCCGGCGCACATGTTCACCTCGATGTTCACCTGCGCCCGCACCGCCGGCTGGTCGGCGCACATCCTGGAGCAGAAGCGCACGGGCCGCCTGGTCCGCCCGTCGGCCCGGTACGTCGGGCCCGGCTCGCGCGACCCGCGCGAGGTCGGCGGCTACGAGGACATCGTGGAGTAGCCCGCGCCCGGCGCCCGGACCCGGCGCCGCGGCCGCCGCCTTCCGGCCCCGCCGCCCCTCGCGGGCGGCGGGGCCGCGGCGTTCCCGGGGGGGGCCGCTCGGCTCCGGGGCGGGCGCCGCCGGGTCGACGCCCCGACCTTAAAAGCAAGCACGCTTGCTTGTTTCTTCGGGCGGGCGCTGTCATGCTCCCCGGACACACCGCCGTGTCCCGACCCGAGGGAGCGCACCGTGCCCCACCCGGATCCCGAGCAGGGCCCGCCGCCCGACCCGACCACCGCCGTCCTGGCCGACCTGCGCGCCGAGGGCGAGGACCTCGACCGGCTCGTCGCCGGACTCGACGCCGCCCGGTGGGCCGCGGCCACGCCCGCGCCCCGCTGGAGCGTCGCCCACCAGGTCGCCCACCTGGCCTGGACCGACGAGGCCGCCCTCCTCGCCGCCACCGACCCGGGCGCCTTCGCCGGCCACGTCGCGCGGGCGGCGGCCGCCCCCGACACCTTCGTCGACGAGGCCGCCGAGGCCGGGGCCGCCGCCCCGCCCGCCGCGCTCCTCGCCCGCTGGCGCGCCGCCCGGGAGCGCCTGCACCACGCCCTGGCGGCCGCGCCGCCCGGCACCCGCGTCCCCTGGTACGGGCCGGACATGAGCGTCGCCTCGATGGCCACCGCCCGCCTCATGGAGACCTGGGCGCACGGCCGCGACGTCGCCGACGCGCTCGGAGCCGTACGCCCGCCCACCGCCCGGCTGCGCCACGTCGCCCGCATCGGCGTGCGCGCCCGCGACCACGCCTTCGCCGTGCGCGGGCTGCCCCCGCCCGCCGCGCCGTTCCGGGTGGAACTGGCCGCGCCGGACGACGCGGGGACGACCTGGGCGTACGGACCGCGGGACGCGCCGCAGCGCGTGACCGGGCCCGCCCTGGACTTCTGCCTGCTGGTCACCCGGCGGGCCCACCGCGCCGACCTCGCCGTACGCGCCGAGGGCCCCGACGCGGACCGGTGGCTGGACCTCGCCCAGGCGTTCGCGGGCCCGCCCGGCCCCGGGCGGCGACCCGCCGGGGAGGCCCGGTGACCCCCGCGGCGCCGGGCGCGCCGGGCCCCGCCGTACCGCCGGTACTGCGGATCGGGAACGCCTCCGGTTTCTACGGCGACCGCTTCGACGCGGTCCGCGAGATGCTCACCGGCGGCCCCCTCGACGTGCTCACCGGCGACTACCTCGCCGAGCTGACCATGCTCATCCTCGGCCGCGACCTCCTCGAGGACCCCGCCCTCGGCTACGCGCGGACGTTCCTGCGGCAGATGGAGGAGTGCCTGGGCACCGCCCACGAGCGGGGCGTCCGCGTCGTCGCCAACGCCGGCGGCCTGAACCCGGCCGCCCTCGCCGACGCCCTGCGCGCCCTCGCCGACCGGCTGGGCCTGCCCGTCCGCGTCGGGCACGTCGAGGGCGACGGGCTGCCCCTCCCCGAGGGCGCCCTGACCGCCAACGCCTACCTCGGCGGCGCGGGCGTCGCGGCCTGCCTCGCCGCGGGCGCCGACGTCGTCGTCACCGGCCGCGTCACCGACGCCGCCCTCGTCACGGGCCCGGCGGCCTGGCACTTCGGCTGGGGCGCGGACGCCCACGACGCCCTGGCCGGCGCGGTCGTCGCCGGGCACGTGCTGGAGTGCGGCACCCAGGCCACCGGCGGCAACCACGCGTTCTTCCACCGCGACGGGTACGACGCCCGCCGGCCCGGCTTCCCCCTCGCCGAGCTGCGCGCCGACGGCTCCGCCGTGATCACCAAGCACCCGGGGACCGGCGGCGCCGTCACCGTCGGCACCGTCACCGCGCAACTGCTGTACGAGACGGCCGGCGCCCGCTACGCCGGGCCCGACGCGACGGCGCGCCTCGACACCGTGCGCCTCACCCGGGAGGGGCCCGACCGGGTGCGGGTGTCCGGGGTGCGCGGCGAGGCCCCGCCGCCGCTGCTCAAGGCCGGGATCACCCGGCTCGGCGGCTGGCGCAACGAGGTCGTCTTCGTCCTCACCGGCCTCGACGTGCCCGCCAAGGCGCGGCTCGTGCGCGAGCAGGTGGACGACGCGCTGGGCCGCTCCGCCCGCCGCCCCGCCGACGTGCGCTGGGAGCTGGTGCGCACCGACCGGCCCGACGCCCCGACCGAGGAGACCGCGAGCGCCCTGCTCCGGCTCGTCGTGCGCGACCCCGACCCCGAGGCGGTGGGCCGAGCCGTGACGGGCGCCGCCGTCGAGCTCGCCCTCGGCAGCTACCCCGGCTTCCACGTCACCGCCCCACCCGGCAAGGGCGCGCCCTACGGGGTGTTCGAGGCGGTGTACGTCGACCCCGCGACCGTGGCGCACACGGCGGTGCTGCCCGACGGGCGGCGCGTCCCCGTCCCGCACCCGGCGGCGGTCCGCGCCCTCGCGCCCGTACCGGAACCCGCCCTCCCGCCGCCCCCGCCGGCCGGTCCGGTGCGGCGGGCGCCGCTCGGGCTGGTCGCCGGGGCCCGCAGCGGCGACAAGGGCGGCGACGCCAACGTCGGCGTGTGGGCGGAGAGCGAGGACGCCTGGCGCTGGCTGGCCCACGCCCTGACCGCCGACCGCCTGGGGGAGCTGCTGCCGGAGACCCGGGACCTGCCCGTCACCCGGCACGTCCTGCCGAACCTGCGCGCCCTGAACTTCACCGTCGCCGGCCTCCTCGGGGAGGGCGCCGCCGCGCGGGTCCGGTTCGACCCGCAGGCCAAGGCGCTCGGCGAGTGGCTGCGCGCCCGCCACCTCGACATCCCGGAGGACCTGCTGTGAGCCCTTCCACGACCGTCCCCGCCGCCCCGGGGGCCCCCGGCCGTCCGGTGCGCGCTCCCGCGAGCGCCTCCGCACCCCCGGAGGTCCTGCCGTGACCGTCCTCGCCTCCGCCCTCGACCCCTCCTCAACCGACCACGCCGCCAACCGCGCCGCCATGCTCGCCCGCCTCGCCGAGCTGGACGCCGAGCACGCCAAGGCGCTGGCCGGCGGCGGGGAGAAGTACACCGCCCGGCACCGCGCCCGCGGCAAGCTCCTCGCCCGCGAACGCGTCGAGCTGCTGCTGGACGACGACACGCCGTTCCTCGAACTGTCCCCGCTCGCCGCGTGGGGCTCCGACCACCCCGTCGGCGCCTCGCTCGTCACCGGCATCGGCACCGTCTCGGGCGTCGAGTGCCTCGTCACCGCCAACGACCCGACCGTGCGCGGCGGCGCGTCCAACCCGTGGACGCTCCGCAAGGCGCTGCGGGCCAACGAGATCGCCCTCGCCAACCGCCTGCCCGTCATCTCCCTGGTCGAGTCGGGCGGCGCGGACCTGCCCTCCCAGAAGGAGATCTTCATCCCGGGCGGCGCCCTCTTCCGCGACCTCACCCGCCTCTCCGCCGCCGGGATCCCCACGGTCGCCGTCGTCTTCGGCAACTCCACCGCCGGCGGCGCCTACGTCCCCGGCATGTCCGACCACACCGTGATGATCCGCGAACGGTCGAAGGTCTTCCTCGGCGGCCCGCCACTGGTGCGGATGGCGACCGGTGAGGAGAGCGACGACGAGTCGCTCGGCGGGGCCGAGATGCACGCCCGCACCTCCGGGCTCGCCGACCACTACGCCTTGGACGAGCACGACGCGCTGCGCCAGGCGCGCCGGATCGTCGCCCGCCTCAACCACCGCAAGGCGCACCCCGCCCCGGGCCCGGCCGCACCGCCGAAGTACGACCCGGAGGAGCTGCTGGGGATCGTCCCCGGCGACCTGCGCACCCCGTTCGACCCGTTGGAGGTCCTCGCCCGGCTCGTGGACGGCTCGGACTTCGACGCCTTCAAACCGCTGTACGGCACGAGCCTCACCACCGGCTGGGCGACCCTGCACGGCTACCCGGTGGGCGTCCTCGCCAACGCGCGGGGCGTGCTGTTCAGCGAGGAGGCGCAGAAGGCCGCCCAGTTCATCCAGCTCGCCAACCAGCGGGACGTCCCGCTGCTCTTCCTCCACAACACCACCGGCTACATGGTGGGCCGGGAGTACGAGCAGGGCGGCATCATCAAGCACGGCGCCATGATGATCAACGCCGTCTCCAACAGCCGCGTCCCGCACCTGTCGGTGCTGCTGGGCGCCTCGTACGGGGCCGGGCACTACGGCATGTGCGGCCGCGCCTACGACCCGCGGTTCCTCTTCGCCTGGCCCAGCGCCAAGTCCGCCGTCATGGGCCCCCAGCAGCTCGCCGGGGTCCTGTCGATCGTGGCCCGCGCCTCCGCCCGCGCGAAGGGGCAGCCCTACGACGAGGAGGGCGACGCCGCGCTGCGGGCGGTGGTGGAGCAGCAGATCGAGTCCGAGTCCCTGCCGATGTTCCTGTCCGGGCGGCTGTACGACGACGGGGTCATCGACCCGCGCGACACCCGTACCGTCCTCGGGCTGTGCCTGTCGGCGATCCACACCGCACCGGTCGAGGGCGCGCGCGGCGGCTTCGGCGTCTTCAGGATGTGAGGCCCCGTGATCGAGACCCTGCTCGTCGCCAACCGCGGTGAGATCGCCTGCCGCGTCCTGCGCACCTGCCGCGACCTGGGCGTGGCGACCGTCGCCGTGCACTCCGACCCGGACGCCGGGGCGCTGCACGTGCGGCGGGCGGACGCCGCGGTGCGGCTGCCGGGCGCCGCGCCCGCCGACACGTACCTGCGCGGCGACCTGATCGTGGCCGCCGCCCTGGCGGCGGGAGCCGACGCGGTGCACCCCGGGTACGGCTTCCTCTCCGAGAACGCCGGCTTCGCGCGGGCCGTCGAGGCGGCCGGGCTGACCTGGGTGGGGCCGCCGCCCGCCGCGATCGAGGCGATGGCGTCCAAGACCCGCGCGAAGCGCCTCATGGGCGCGGCCCCGCTCGACCCGGCGGCGCTCACCGCGGCCGACCTGCCCGTCCTGGTCAAGGCTGCGGCGGGCGGCGGCGGGCGCGGCATGCGCGTCGTCCGGGACCTGGCCGCGCTGCCCGGCGAGGTCGCCGCCGCCCGCGCCGAGGCCCTGTCGGCCTTCGGCGACGACGAGGTGTTCGCCGAGCCGTACGTCACGGGCGGCCGCCACGTCGAGGTGCAGGTCCTCGCCGACGCGCACGGCACCGTGTGGGCGCTCGGCACCCGCGACTGCTCCCTCCAGCGCCGCCACCAGAAGGTCGTCGAGGAGGCGCCCGCCCCCGGCCTGCCGCCCGCCCTCGCCGACGGGCTGTGCGCGACCGCGGTGCGCGCCGCCCGCGCCATCGGCTACACCGGCGCGGGCACCGTGGAGTTCCTGGTCGCGGCGGACGGCACCGCGCACTTCCTGGAGATGAACACCCGCCTCCAGGTCGAGCACCCGGTCACGGAGGCCGTGTACGGCGTCGACCTGGTCGCCCTGCAACTGCGCGTCGCCGAGGGCGCCGCCCTGCCGCCCGAGCCGCCCGCCCCGCGCGGCCACGCCGTCGAGGCGCGGCTGTACGCCGAGGACCCGGCGCGCGGCTTCGCCCCGCAGACCGGCACCCTGCACGCGCTCGACGTGCCGGGCGTACGCCTCGACACCGGGTACGCGGCGGGTGACGAGGTCGGCGTCCACTACGACGCGCTGCTCGCCAAGGCCGTCGCCCACGCCCCGACCCGGCGGGAGGCCGTCCGCGCCCTGGCCGGCGCGCTGGAGCGGGCCCGCGTGCACGGCCCGGTCACCAACCGGGAGCTGCTGGTACGGACCCTGCGGCATCCGGAGTTCGTCGAGCCCGGCCGGGTCGACACCGGCTTCTACGACCGGCACCTGACCGAGCTGACCGCCCCCGCGCCGGGCGCCGGACACGCGGCGGTCGCCGCGGCGCTCGCCGAGGCGGCGTCCCGGCCGGGCCCCGGCGCGTGGCGCAACCTCCCCTCGGCGCCCCGCACCCGCGCGTACACCGGCCCGGGTGGTCCGGAGCGCCCCGGCGGCCCCGGCGACGGCACGGAGGGCCCCGGCGGCAGTACCGGTGGTTCCGGCGGCGACTCCGGCACGTACGTGGTGCGGTACCACCGGACCCGCGACGGCCACGCCCTGCCGGACCACCCCGGCGTGCGGGTCGTGTCGGCCGCGCCCGATCTGGTGCGCCTCGACGTGGCCGGGGTCGTCCGCCCGTACGCCGTCACCGCCTACCCCGGCCCGGGCGGCGGCACGGGGACCGTCCACGTCGACGCGCCGACGGGCTGCCACCGGTTCACGCCCCGCCCGCGCTTCCCCGACCCGGCCGAGCGCACCGCGCCCGGCTCGCTGCCGGCGCCCATGCCCGGCACCGTCGTGCGCGTCGCCGACGGGGTGGCGGAGGGCGCCCGCGTCGAGGCGGGACAGCCGCTGCTGTGGCTGGAGGCGATGAAGATGGAGCACCGGGTGACCGCCCCGGCCTCCGGCGTCCTCACCGCCCTGCACGCCGAGCCGGGCCGCCAGGTCCAGGTCGGCGCCCTGCTCGCGGTCGTCACCCCCGACCCGCCGGGGCAGGCCGACCCGGCCCCGCGCCCCGCCGGCCCGCCCGGGGAGTGACCGGCCGCCGCGCACGTCCCGCCCGTCCAGTCCGCACAGGAGGAACAGGCATGACCGCAGTCACCGGCACCCCCTTCGAGACCCCCGAGCAGCAGGCGCTGCGCACCGCCGTCGCCGCCCTCGGCCGCCGCCACGCCGACACCCACGAGGAGCACCCCGAGGTGCTGTGGACGGAGGCCGGCAAGCTCGGCTACCTGGGCGTGAACCTGCCCGAGCAGTACGGCGGCGGGGGTGGCGGCATCACGGAACTCACCATCGTGCTGGAGGAGTTGGGCGCGGCCGGTTGCCCGCTCCTGCTGATGATCGTCTCGCCGGCCATCTGCGGCACGGTCATCGCCCGGTTCGGCAGCGACGAGCAGCGGCGGCGGTGGCTGCCCGGACTGGCCGACGGCAGCCGGATCATGGCCTTCGGGATCACCGAGCCCGACGCGGGCTCCAACTCCCACCGCATCACCACCACCGCCCGCCGCGCCGCCGGCGGATGGGTGCTGTCCGGCCGCAAGGTCTTCGTCTCCGGAGTCGACCTGGCGGACGAGACGATGATCGTCGGCCGTACGGCGGACGCCCGGACGGGCGCGCTGAAGCCGTGCCTGTTCGTCGTCCCGCGCGACGCGCCCGGCTTCCGCCGCACCGCCATCGACATGGAGCTGCGGGCCCGGGAGAAGCAGTTCGAGCTGGTCCTCGACGACGTGCGGCTGCCCGCCGACGCCCTCGTCGGCGACGAGGACGCGGGGCTGCTCCAACTGTTCGCCGGGCTCAACCCCGAGCGGGTGATGACGGCGGCGTTCGCGCTGGGCATGGGCCGCTTCGCGCTCGCGCGGGCCGTCGCGTACGCGAAGGAGCGGCAGGTGTGGAAGGCCCCCATCGGCTCCCACCAGGCGATCGCGCACCCGCTCGCCCAGTCCCACATCGAACTGGAGCTGGCCCGCCTGATGACGCGGCGGGCGGCCGCGCTCTGCGACGCGGGCGACGACGCGGGCGCCGGCGAGGCGGCGAACATGGCGAAGTACGCGGCGGCCGAGGCGTGCGTACAGGCCGTCGACCGGGCCGTGCACACCCTCGGCGGCAACGGCCTCACCCGCGAGTACGGACTCGGCAGGCTCGTCACCGCCTCCCGCGTGGCCCGCATAGCACCGGTGAGCCGGGAAATGATCCTGAACTACGTCTCGCACCAGTCCCTGGGACTCCCCAAGTCGTACTGACCACGCCCGTACCGACCACGCTCGTACCGACCACGCCATCGGAGGCGAGAGCCATGCCCCTGGTCACCACCGCCCACGACCGTGCCGTCGCCACGCTCACGCTGGACGCGCCGGACACCCGCAACGCCCTCTCCGCCCGGCTGGTCGCCGAACTGGCGGACGCGCTGGCCGACTGCGCGCGGGACCCGGCCGTCCGGGCGGTGGTGCTCACGCACACCGGCACCACGTTCAGCGCGGGCGCCGACCTGAAGGCGCCGCCGAGCCCGTACGCCTTCGTGGCGCTGCTGCGCCGGATCGTGGAGCTGCCGAAGCCGGTGGTGGCGCGGGTCGCGGGGCGGGTGCGGGCGGGCGGGCTCGGGCTGGTCGCGGCGGCCGACCTGGTGGTGGCGTCGGAGGACTCCGACTTCGCCCTGACGGAGGTCAGGATCGGCGTCGCCCCGGCCCTGGTCTCCCTCACCCTGCTCCCCCGCCTCGACCAGCGGGCGGCGGCCCGCTACTACCTGACGGGGGAGCCCTTCGACGCGGCCGAGGCGGCGCGGGTGGGCCTGGTGACGACGGCGGCCCCGGACGTCGACGCGGCCCTCGGCCCGCTCCTGGACGCGCTGCGCAAGGGCTCGCCGCAGGGTCTGGCGGAGTCGAAGCGGCTGGTGACGGCTAGGGTGCTGGAGACCTTCGAGCGCGACGCGGAGGACCTCGTGCAGCGCTCGGCGCAGCTCTTCGCCTCGGCGGAGGCGCGTGAGGGAATGACGGCCTTCCTGGAACGACGGGACCCCGCATGGGCGATGTGACGCCGAAGCAGGACCGCAGCCGCGTCACCCGGCAGCGGCTGCTCGAAGCCGCCGTGGCGTGCCTGGCCGAACGCGGCTGGGCGGGCTCCACGGTCTCCGTGGTCGCCGAGCGGGCGGGGGTGTCGCGGGGCGCCGCGCAGCACCACTTCCCCACCCGCGAGGACCTGTTCACGGCGGCCGTGGAGTTCGTCGCCGAGGAGCGGTCGCAGGCACTGCGGGGGCTCACCGGCAGGAGTCGCGCCGAGGTGGTCGAGGCGCTGGTCGCCCTGTACACGGGGCCGCTGTTCCGGGCGGCCCTGCACCTGTGGGTGGCCGCGTCGGACGAGGACCAGCTGCGCCCCCGGGTCACCGAGCTGGAGGCCCGGGTCGGCCGGGAGACGCACCGCATGGCGGTCGAGCTGCTGGGCGCGGACGAGTCGCGGCCGGGCGTGCGGGAGACCGTCCAGGGGCTGCTGGACATGGCGCGGGGGCTGGGGCTGGCGACCCTCCTCACGGACGACTCGGCCCGCCGGGCGCGGGTGGTGGCCCAGTGGGCCCGCCTGCTGGACGACGCCCTGGGCTGACCGGCGAGGCGCTCCGGGGGCCCGCCGGTCAGGCCGGATGGGCAAGCGATCGGAGCAGCCCCTACGGCGCGCGGCGGCCGGTGCGGGCGCGTACGGCGCCGATGCTCGCCGCGACGACCAGGCTGATCGCGAGGGCGTCGGTGACGGACAGGGCCTGGTGCAGCACGAGGAAGCCGGCCAGGGCGGCGACGGCCGGTTCCAGGCTCATCAGCACCGCGAAGGTCGGCGCCGGCAGCCGGCGCAGGGCGGCGAGCTCCAGGGTGTACGGCAGGACGGACGACATCAGCGCCACCGCCAGGCCCAGCGCGAGCGTCGACGGCACGGCCAGGGCGGTGCCCGCCTCCGCGAGGCCGAGCGGCAGGCTCACCAGCGCGCCGACGACCATGGCGAGCGCGAGCCCGTCGGCCTGCGGGAAGCGCCGGCCGGTACGGGCGCTGAAGACGATGTACGCGGCCCACAGGGCGCCCGCCGCGAGGGCGAAGCCCGCGCCGACCGGGTCCAGCCGGTCGAAGCCGCCGCCGCTGAGCAGCACGACGCCCGCCAGGGCGAGGCCCGCCCACAGGAAGCTGACCGCGCGCCGGGACGCCACGACGGACAGGGCCAGCGGGCCCAGCACCTCCAGGGTGACGGCCGCGCCGAGCGGGATGCGGTCGACGGCCTGGTAGAAGCAGATGTTCATGCCGGCCATCGCGACGCCGAACGCGACGACGGTCCCCCAGTCCGACCGGCTGTGGCCGCGCAGCCGGGGGCGGCACACCGCCAGCAGGACCAGCGCGGCGAGGGCCAGCCGTAGCGTGACCACGCCGAGCGCGCCGGCACGGGGCATCAGCAGCACGGCGAGCGCGGCGCCGAACTGCACCGACAGGGCCCCGGCCACCACCAGGGCGACCGGTCCGAGCGCGCCCCTGCCCTGCGGGGCGGCGGCCCCCGGGAGGGCCGGCCCCGGGGCCTCGGCGGCGGGGGCCGCGGCCGGGGCGTCCGCGGGGAGCGGCGAGGGGGTGTGCGCGGGGGCCGCCGGGGTGTGCGCGGTACGGGCGTCGTTCACCGGTGTCTCGTCTTCCTCTTCTTCCTCGTTCGTGGTGCCCGGGGCTTCGGAGGGACCCGTTCCACTGCTTGGCCGTCCCGTCCACGGTAAGCAGTGAAACAGGTGGACGGCCATGGCAGGGTGCCCTTTTCTCACCTGCCGGGACGGCCGTCTCCCGACCCGCCGGGGCGGCCTCCCCCACCTGTCTGCGACGGGCCGCCCCCGCCCGTCCCCGCAGGGCCGCCGCCGCCCGTCCCCGCAGGGCCGCCGCCGCCCGTCCCCGCGGGGCCGTCGAGCGCCTCCGCCAGGACCTCCGCGAGGTGCCGGGCGCGCCGGCCCGCCAGCTGGTGCAGCTGGGTGCGGCAGGAGAAGCCGTCCGCGAGGAGCTCGGTGTCCGGGCCAGCCGCGCGCACCGCGGGCAGCAGCCGCTCCTCGGCGCAGGCGACGGACACCTCGTAGTGGCCGCGTTCGAAGCCGAAGTTCCCGGCCAGGCCGCAGCAGCCGCCGCTCAGCTCGCCGGTGAGCCCGGCGCGCTCGCGCAGCCGGCGCTCGGCGGCGTCGCCGAGGACGGCGTGCTGGTGGCAGTGGGTCTGCCCGGCGACGGGCCGGTCCACGCGGGGCGGGGCCCAGTCGGGGGCGGTGTCCTCCAGTGCCTGGGCGAAGGTGCGGACCGACGAGGCGAGGGTCCGCGCCCGCGGGTCGCCCGGCAGCAGCTCCGGCAGGTCCGTGCGGAGCGCCGCCGCGCAGCTGGGCTCCAGCACCACCAGGGGAGCCGTGCCGAGGATCGGCTCCACGGTGTCCAGGGTGCGGCGCATGACCGCGCGGGCCCGGTCGAGGCGGCCCGTCGACACGTACGTGAGGCCGCAGCAGACGCGGCCCGGGGGCAGCGCCACGCGCACGCCGGCCGCCTCCAGGACGGTGACGGCGGCGCGGCCGGCGGAGGGCGTGAAGTGGTCGGTGAAGGTGTCGGGCCACACGTACGCCCGCGGCGGCCCCGGCGGGAGGTCGGGCGGCGGCGTGCGGCGGGCGGCCCAGGCGCGGAAGGTCCGGCGGGCCAGCTCGGGCAGGGGCCGCTGCGGCGCGATCCCGCCGAGCCGTCTGGCGACCGCCGCGAGGGGGCGCACCCGGGCGGCGGCGTTGACCAGCGGCGCGAGGGGCGCGGCCGGGCGCAGCAGGGCGGGCAGGGAGCCCATCGCGTAGTGGGCGGCGGGCCGCGGCCGCCCGGCGTAGTGGTGGTGCAGGAACTCCGCCTTGTACGTGGCCATGTCGACGCCGACGGGGCAGTCGCTGCGGCAGCCCTTGCAGGACAGGCACAGGTCGAGGGCGTCGCGCACCTCGGTCGAGCGCCAGCCGCCGGTGACGACCTCCCCCGCGAGCATCTCGTGCAGGAGCCGGGCCCGGCCGCGCGTGGAGTGCCGCTCCTCGCCGGTGGCGCGGAACGACGGGCACATCACCGACGGGCCGGCGGCCGGCTCCTCGGTGCGGCAGGCGGCGACGCCCACGCAGCGGCGCACGGCCGTCCGGAAGTCGCCGCCGTCGTCGGGGTAGCCGAAGGCGACGTCGACGGGGGTGCGCGGCAGGACGTCGAAGCGGAGGTTCTCGTCGAGGCGGGCGGGGCGGGCGAGGGTGCCGGGGTTCATCCCGCCGTCCGGGTCCCACAGGTCCTTGAACCGGCCGAAGAGGGCGACCAGTTCGTCGCCGTACATCCGCGGCAGCAGCTCGGCGCGGGCCTGCCCGTCCCCGTGCTCGCCGGAGAGCGAGCCGCCGTGGGCGACGACGAGGTCGGCGAGGTCCTCGGAGAACCGGCGGTAGCGCCGCACGCCCTCCGGTTCGGCGAGCCGGAAGTCGATGCGGACGTGGACGCAGCCGTCGCCGAAGTGCCCGTAGGGCGTGCCGCGCAGCCCGTGCGCGGCGAGGAGGGCGCGGAAGTCCCGCAGGTACGCGCCGAGGCGGGCGGGCGGTACGGCGCAGTCCTCCCAGCCGGGCCACGCCTCGGCGCCGTCGGGCGTGCGGGTCGCGGTGCCGGCGGCGGCCTCGCGGACCCGCCACAGGGCGCGCTGCCCGGCCGGGTCGGTGACGACGGTGCCGTCGAGGGCGTCGGCGGCGCGCAGCAGGGCGGCCGCGCGGGCGGCGGCCTCGGCGGGGGTGGCCCCGCCGGTCTCGACGAAGAGCCAGGCGGCGCCCCGGGGGAGGCGGGCGCGGGCGGCCGGGTCGCGCACGAGGTCGTGCGCCATGCCCTCGACGGTGAGCGGGGCCAGCGGCAGCAGGCCGGGCGCGGCCTCGGCGGCGGCGCCCTCGTCGGCGTACCCGAGGACGGCGAGGGCCCGGGCGGGCGGCGACTCGACCAGCCGGACGACCGCCTCGGTGAGCACGCCGAGGGTCCCCTCGCCGCCGCAGAAGGCGCGGGCGACGTGCGTGCCGCGCTCGGGCAGCAGCGCGTCGAGGGCGTAGCCGGAGATGCGGCGCGGCAGGCCGGGCGGGAAGCCGGTGCGGATCAGGGCGAGGTGGCGGCGGACCAGGTCGGCGGTGCCGTCGGGGGCGCCGCGGCCGTCGGGCCCGAGGCGCAGCGCGGCGCCGCCGTAGGTGCGCACGGCCAGCTCGACGACGTTGTCGGCGGTGGTGCCCCAGGCGACGGAGTGGGCGCCGCACGCGTTGTTGCCGATCATGCCGCCGAGGGTGCAGCGGCTGTGCGTGGAGGGGTCGGGCCCGAAGGTCAGCCCGTACGGGGCGGCCGCGCCGCGCAGCCGGTCGAGGACCGCGCCGGGCTGGACGGTCGCCGTGCGGGCCTCCGGGTCGACGGAGAGGACGGCGCGCATGTGGCGGGTGAAGTCAAGGACGACGCCGGTCCCCGTGGCCTGCCCCGCGATGGACGTCCCGGCGCCGCGCGGCACCACGGGCGCGCCGTGCGCCCGGCACACCTCCAGGGCGGCGGCCACGTCGTCCGCGTCGTACGGCGCGACGACGCCGAGGGGGACGCGCCGGTAGTTGGAGGCGTCCATGGTGACCAGGGCGCGGGCGCCCGGCCGGAAGTCCACGTCCCCGCGGACGGCGGCGCGCAGCGCCCGCTCCAGGTGTGCGTGATCGCCCATGCCCCCAGCATGCCGCGCGTCCGCCCGGTCGCTCACGCTCGCGCCCCCTCCGTGTCCCGTCCGCGCCCCACCCGGCTCCCACCCGGGTCCCCGCCCGGGTCCCGCCCCGCCGCCCGCCCCGCCTCCTCTTCGTGTCTCATCCGACGGACAGGGGCGTCGGGGCGCCGGGTGACCCACTAGGCTCCGTTCCGTGGCTGAGATCCGGATTCCCGCTGACATCAAGCCCGCCGACGGCCGTTTCGGCGCGGGCCCCTCCAAGGTGCGGACGGAGGCGCTGGACGCCCTC
Organism: Streptomyces sp. DH12; assembly: GCF_020873895.1. Classification (GTDB taxonomy): domain Bacteria; phylum Actinomycetota; class Actinomycetes; order Streptomycetales; family Streptomycetaceae; genus Streptomyces. Next base: position 143,469 of record NZ_JAHWGT010000004.1, read on the forward strand.
GCCGCGACCGGCACGTCCCTCCTGGGCACCTCCCACCGCCAGGCCCCCGTGAAGAACCTCGTGGGCGAGGTCCGCGCGGGCGTGCGCGACCTGTTCGCGCTGCCCGAGGGGTACGAGGTGGTCCTGGGCAACGGCGGCTCGACCGCGTTCTGGGACATCGCCACCCACGGCCTGATCGAGTCGAAGTCGCAGCACCTGTCCTTCGGCGAGTTCTCCTCCAAGTTCGCGAAGGCGGCGAAGCTCGCCCCGTGGCTGGCCGAGCCGACCGTCGTCTCCTCCGAGCCCGGCACGCACCCGGAGCCGCACGCGGAGGCGGGCGTCGACGTGTACGCCCTCACCCACAACGAGACCTCCACCGGTGTCGCGGCGCCGATCGAGCGCGTCGCCGGCGCCGACGAGGGCGCGCTGGTCCTGGTCGACGCCACGTCCGGCGCGGGCGGCCTGCCGGTCGACATCGCCCAGAGCGACGTCTACTACTTCGCGCCGCAGAAGTCCTTCGCCGCCGACGGCGGCCTGTGGATCGCCGTGTTCTCCCCGGCCGCGCTGGAGCGCGCCGCCCGCGTGCACGCCTCGGGCCGGCACGTGCCGGAGTTCTTCTCGCTGCCGACCGCCATCGACAACTCGCTGAAGAACCAGACGTACAACACCCCGGCGCTCTCCACCCTCTTCCTGCTGAACGAGCAGCTGAAGTGGATCAACGGCCAGGGCGGCCTGGACTGGGCCGTGCGCCGCACCGCCACGTCCGCGCGCACCCTGTACGGCTGGGCCGAGGAGTCCAAGCACGCCACGCCGTTCGTCACCGACCCGGCCAAGCGCTCGCAGGTCATCGGCACCATCGACTTCTCCGACGAGGTCGACGCCGCCGCCGTCGCGAAGGTCCTGCGGGCCAACGGCATCGTGGACACCGAGCCCTACCGCAAGCTGGGTCGCAACCAGCTGCGCATCGCGATGTTCCCGGCGGTCGACCCGGCCGACGTCGAGGCCCTGACGGCCTGCATCGACCACGTCATCGACAAGCTCTGACCTTCCCGCCCCGGGGCCCGCCAGGGCTTCCGGGGCCGGTCACGTCCGTCCCAGGGGCCCGGTGCCGCGCGTCGTCCGCGCGGCACCGGGCCCCTGCGCGTTCCCGGCCGATTACCGACCTGTGCGGGAGCGTCGCGCGTCCCTACCATCCGTAGCGCACGTCCGGACGGAGCGGGGCACAGCGGCCCGAACCGTTTGAACGTTTGACATGTTCATGACCCTGCTCTCGGTCGCCCCCCCCCGTCGGCCGGCGACCGATCGGAGAACCATGTCCGCGAAGCCCTCCAGAAGAGCAGCCAGGGCGCTGGTGACCGGCGGTGCCACCGTCGCGCTCGCCGGGTCCACGCTGCTGGCCCCCGGTACGTCCACGGCCGCCGCCGGCGGCATCGTCGCCCCGCCCGACAAGATCGTCATCGAGATCGCGACGGTCAACGGTTCGGGCTGCCCCGCGGGTACGGCCGCCGTCGCCGTCGCCCCCGACAACACCGCCTTCACCGTCACCTACAGCCAGTACCTCGCGCAGGTCGGCGTCGGCTCCAAGCCCACCGACTTCCGCAAGAACTGCCAGCTCAACCTGGTCGTCCACGTCCCGCACGGCTTCACGTACGCCGTCGCCAGCGCCGACTACCGCGGCTACGCCCACCTGGAGCGCGGCGCGTCCGCGATCCAGAAGGCGTCGTACTACTTCCAGGGCTCGCCCGACACCGCGGCGCGCCAGCACCCGTTCAACGGGCCGTACGACAACAACTGGCAGGCCACCGACCAGACCGACTGGGGCCAGCTGGTGTGGGCGCCGTGCGGAGTGAAGCGGAACTTCAACATCAACACCGAGCTGCGGGTCAACGCCGGCACCTCGGACACCGCGAAGACGAACAGCTTCATCGCCATGGACTCCACCGACGGCGACATCAGGACCGTCTACCGCCTCGCCTGGAAGGAGTGCCCGGACCGCCGGGGCTGAGACCGGCGCGGCGCCGCCACGGCGCACCGCCGCCGGCCCCGCCGGGGCGCCCGGCGGGCCGGCGGCCGGCAGGCGGCGGCCGTGCGGGCCGGCGCCGTACGGGCCGGCGGCCGCCGGGTGACCGGTGGTCGCCGGGCCGTGGGCGGTGGCCGCCGGTCACCCGGCCGGCCGCCGCTCCCGTGACCGGTGGGTCCGCGCCCCCTCCGCGGGCCCACCACCCCCGCCCCGGCCCGTCGCCTCAGCGGCTCAGGCCGCGGAACCGGCGTACCGCCAGCGGCAGGCAGACCGCCGTGATGGCGAGCGGCCACACCACGGCCATCAGCAGCGCGTGCTCCTGGATCCAACTCCCGTCGGACGCGACCTCGTTGCCGAACAGGCCGCGCGCGGCGGACGCCGTCGACGACAGCGGGTTCCAGGCGGCGACGGTCCCCAGCCAGCCGGGCATGGTCGACGTCGGGACGAAGATGCTGGAGATCATCGTCAGCGGGAACGCGACCGCGAAGAGCGACCCGGCCGCCTCGGGGTTCGGCAGCAGCAATCCGAGCCAGACGCCGACCCAGATCAGCGCGAAGCGCAGCAGCAGCAGGAGGCCGAAGCCGCCCGCCGTCGCCGCGACCCCGCCGTCCGCCCGCCAGCCCATCGCCAGCGCGGTGGCGGCCAGGATGGCCAGCTCGGCGCAGGCGATCAGCAGGTCGGTCACGCCGCGGCCCGTCACCACCGCGGACGGGGCCATGGGCATGGACCGGAAGCGGTCGGTGACGCCCTTGGAGGCGTCGGTGACGACCGTCGTGGCGGTGTTCATGAAGCCGAAGGCCATGGTGGTCACGAACATGCCCGGCATCAGGTAGTTCCGGTAGTCGCCGGCCGTGCCGCCGTCCCCGCCGGGCGGCTTCATCGCGCCGCCGAACACATAGCCGTAGAGGAGGACGGAGACGATGGGGAAGCCAAGCTGCCAGGCGATGTAGACGGGTTTGCGCCGGTAGTGGGTGAGGCTGCGGCGGACGATGTTCCAGGAGTCGACGACCGCCCAGTACGCGCGTCCCCGTCCGGCGGGGGGAGTCAGGGTCGTGGTGCTCACGCCGCCGCCCCTTCCCGCGGAGCCGGGCGCGCGGCCCCGAGGCCCGTACCGGCGTCCGCACCGCCACCAGCCGGACCGCCACCGGACCGCCCGCCGTCCCCCGGCGGCCCGCCCCCCGCCGCACGGCCCCCCGCCGCACCGTCCCCCGCCGCCGCCTCGCGGGCGGCGCGTCCGGTGAGGCGGAGGAACACGTCGTCCAGCGTCGGCCTGCGCAGTCCGATGTCCTCCACGCGCACGGCCTCGTCCCGCAGGGACCTCGCGGCCTCGGTGAGGGCCTCCACGCGGTCGCGCACCCGGGCGTGGACGCGCCGTTCGGCCTCGTCCACGCGCACCTCGCCCTCGCCGACGCGGGCCACCACGGCGCTGACGCGCGGCAGGTCGGCCGGATCGGCGGCGACGACCTCGATCACGTCGCCGCCCACCCGGTCCTTCAGCGCCTGCGGCGTGTCGTCGGCGATGGCGCGACCGCGGTCGATGACCGTGACGCGGGAGGCGAGCCGGTCGGCCTCGTCCAGGTACTGGGTGGTGAGCAGCACGGTCGTGCCGCCCGCCACGAGGTCCCGCACGGCGTCCCACACCTCGCCGCGGCCGCGCGGGTCGAGGCCGGTGGTCGGCTCGTCGAGGAAGAGGACCCGCGGGGCGAGGACCATCGAGGCCGCCAGATCCAGCCGGCGCCGCATGCCGCCGCTGTACGTCTCGACGCCCTTGTCCGCCGCCTCCACCAGGTCGAACCGCTCCAGCAGCTCGTCGGCGCGCAGCCGGGCGCGGCGCCCGCCGAGATGGAACAGGCGCCCGAACATCTCCAGGTTCTGGCGCCCGGTCAGCACCTCGTCGACGGCCGCGTACTGGCCGGTGAGCCCGATCAGGCCGCGCACCCGGTGGGGGTGGCGGGCCACGTCCACGCCGGCGACCTCGGCGCGCCCGGCGTCGAACCGCCGCAGGGTCGCGAGGACCCGGACGGCGGTGGTCTTGCCGGCGCCGTTGGGGCCCAGGAGGCCGTGCACCGTGCCGGGCCGCACCAGCAGGTCGAACCCGTCCAGGGCGTCCTTGTCGCCGTACCTCTTCCGCAGGCCCTCGGCCCGGATCGCGTGGGTGGTGTCCATGCGGTCGCCTCCGTGTCCAGAAACTGAGTACACCGTACTCGCCGAAGCGTACACCGTACCCAGTTCTGGTGCGCGGGGTTTTCCCGGCCGTACGCTGGCGCCATGACCAGCAAGGGCGGCGACACCACGACCAGCGGCAGCGGCGACATCGTCCGCAGCCTGGAACTGCTCTGGGGCACGGAGGCGCCCTCGACCCGGGGCCCCCGGCGCGGTCTGACCCTGGAGCGGATCGTCACCGCCGCCGTCGGGCTCGCCGACGCCGAGGGGCTCGGCGCGGTGTCCATGCGCCGGCTCTCCACCGAGCTGGGCGTCGGCACCATGTCCCTCTACCGGTACGTGCCGGGCAAGGCCGAGCTGCTCGACCTGATGCTCGACCGGGTGCAGGGCCTCCCGCCGGACACGGTCGTCACCGAGCAGGCCGACTGGCGCGCCGCCGTCGAGACCCTGGCCCGCGGCTACCTCGACCTCTACCGGCGCCACCCCTGGCTGCTGAAGGTCAACCAGAGCCGCAGCGTCCTCGGCCCGAGCACGCTGCGCGGGCTGGAGTCGGCGCTGGGCGGGCTGCGCGGGATGGGGCTGAGCGACCCCGAGACCCTCTCGGTCATCATCGCGGTGCAGAGCTTCGTCGGCGGCATCGCCCGGATGGAGATCGAGGCCGTGGAGGCGGCGAAGGAGACCGGGGTCAGCGACGAGGAGTTCTGGAAGAGCCAGGAGCCCATCCTGGCGCGCGCCATGGAGAGCGGGCGGTTCCCGCTGATGGCGCAGTTGTCGGACGACACCTTCTCGGCGGAGTTCGACCACTTCGCGTTCGGCCTGCGGTGCCTCCTGGAGGGCTTCGAGGCGGTCGTCGCCCGCCGGGCGGCCGACGCCTCCTGACGCGGCGTCCGCCGGGCGGGCGGCATCCCGATGGCCCACTCGGCGCGCGCCGATGGCCCAGTCGGCGCGCGGCGCGCGGGCGCCTCGCGCAGCATCGGTGGGGAAGCAGCCGCAGAAAGCAGGAGGCACGCAGTGCGTCTCGGACCCCCCTCGTCGACCGCCCTCACGGCGGCCGCCCTCATCCTCCTCGCGGGCGCCGCCGCCCCCGCCTCCGCCACGACCGCCACCGCGGCGCCCCCCGCGTCCACGACCGCGGCGGCGCCCGCGTCCCCGGCACGGGCCGCCGCGCCCGCACCCGCCGCCGCCACCCACTGCGTCCCCGCCGCACCGCTGCGCCTCCAGGGCTCGCAGCGCCCGGCGGGCCCGGCCGTCGGCCTGTGCGTCACGGTCACCGGCGCGTCCATGACCGTCTCCGCCTCGGCCGACTGCGCCTGCACCACCTCCGGCACGTGGACGGCCCGGCGCGGCGACGCCGACGAGACCTCCGGCACGCTCGGCGCCCGCGCGGAGTACGCCGGGCCCGGCACGTACGCGGTCACCGCCACCGTCAGCATCGGCGGCGCCCACCGGGGCGCCTCCCCGGCCACGCCGCTCACCGGCACCGTCGGCGGCACCTTCGCCCTCGCCTCGGCGCTGCCCGCCCCCACGCACCGCATCGAGGTGACGCCCTCGGCCACGCTGCGCCCCGGTACGACCACCACCCTCACGTACAAGGTCACGCAGCTCGCCACCGAAGGGGACGGCAGCGCCCGCCTCGGCATCATCGGTGAGCCCGGCAGCGGCGTCTCGGTCACCTCGCCGGACGCCCGCTGCGTCAACCCGCTCACCAGCGGCGCCCCCGCCACCCGGCGCAGCCCGCACGCCGTGGACTGCACCTTCACCGACCTCGCGGTGGGGCGCCCGGCCGCCGTGACGGTCCGCGTCACCGTGCCGTCCGGGACCTGCTCGACGGTGGTGTCCAAGCTCGGCTACTGGACGCCGAAGGGCCAGCAGGTCTCCGGCGCCATGCTCAACGGCCCCACGGTCAGCTGCCGCTGACCCACCCCCGGGCCCCGGACGGCCCACCGGACCACCCCGGACCCGCCCGAGCCCGCGGGGGGGCCGGCCGCCGACCGACCCACTCGGCGACCGGCCCCGCTGTCACACCCCGCCCGTACACTCGCGCGATGGACCCGATGAGCCCGCCGGAAGCCGAAAGCCCCGAACCCCTCGGGAGCGCGCAGAGCCCCGAGACCCCCGAGAGCCCGTCGCGCGCCTCGGGCACGTTCACCGTCGCCGCGTTCGAGCCGACCTCCCTCACCCCGGACCCCGCCGTGGAGACGGCCCTGCCGGTCTCCGTCGCCACCATGGAGAAGCGCTACGAGGGCGAGGTCAGCGGCCGGTCCGCGACGCTCTTCACCTCCGCGTACGACCATGGCACCGACACCGGCACGTACCTGGCGATGGAGTCCTTCGAGGGCACCCTCGCGGGTCGCGCCGGCACCTTCAACTTCGTCCACGCCGCCTCCACGACCGCCGGTTCGGCCCGGCTCGGCGAGTACTTCGCCATCGTCCCCGGCAGCGGCACCGGCGAACTCGCCGGCATCACCGGCAGCGGCGCCCTGGCCGTCGACGAGGACGGCACGCACCGCGTCCGCTTCGACTACGCGCTGGGCGGCTGACCGCCCCGGCCCCGCAGCCGCCGCAGGCTCAGCAGCAGCGCCGCGCCGAGCACGACCGCGCCCAGCGCCAGCCCCGACCCGCCGCCCTCGCCGTCCGCGCCGTCCGCGCCCGACGGCGAGGCGGCGGACCCCGAGGGCCGCGGCGTCGGGCCCTGCGCGGGCGCCGCCCCCGTCCCCTCCACCGGCACCCGCACGACCCGGCTGCCCGCGCCCTCCGAGCCGAACAGCAGCGCCGACCCGTCCAGCGTGTACGTCACCGACTCCGACTGGCCCTGGATCGGCGCCCGCACCCGCTCGTCCGCGCCGAGCCGCCCGTCGCGCCACGCGTAGCCGCGGGCGCTGAAGTAACTGCGCAGCACCAGCCGGGTGCCGTCCGGGGAGAACGCCCCGTCGGTCACCCACGGCACCTCGCCGATCCGCCGGAAGACGTTGGCGCCCTTCGCCGACAGCTCCCGCGGCCCTTCGTACAGGCCGCCCCCGTCCTCGTGCTTCGACGCGATGTACACGCGGCCCGTCTTCGGGTGCACCATCAGCGCCTCCGCGTCGCGCGGCCCGTCCTCGTACGTCACCGTGTACTGGGTCGCCGTGACCGTCGTGTCGCGCAGCCGCTCCGGCTCGCGGAAGCGGTAGATCCACACGTGGCTCCACGAGCCGCCGAGGTTGTCGCCGATGTCGCCGACGTACACGTACCCGTCGGGGCCGACGGACACGGCCTCCATGTCGCGGGGCTTGCCCACGCCGCGCAGCGTGACCGTCGCGACGGTCTTCCCGGTGCGCCCGTCGACGGCGAAGAGCCGCGGCTCGTCCTGGTCGTTGTGCGTCCAGTGGACGCCGGGGTGGGCGCGGCTGGCGGCGAGTCCGCTGGACTCGGTGATGCGCGGGTCCGTGAGGGTGAAGCCGTCGCCGCCGTCGTCCGCGAGGGCGGGCCCGGCGGCGAGCAGCGGCGCGGTGAGGGCGAGGGCGGCGCCGCCCAGGGTCGTACACAGCGCACGGAGAAGAGCCATGGCCCCAGTGTCCACGCTCACGTGGCGTTCCTCCCCCGCGACCGGCCATGATGGCGGCCATGTCCCCCAGGTTCCTGTTCGTCGGCGACTCGATGACCATCGGCAGCGCGGGCGAGCACACCTGGCGCTACCGCATGTGGCAGCACCTGGAGGCCGTGCTCGGCCCCGGCCGGTACGGCATCGTCGGCCCCCGCACCACCCTCTACGACCACGAGGCCGGCGCGCCGGTCTCCACCGCCTACGCGGACCCCGCCTTCCCCGGGCCGGCCCGCGCGCACCTGGCGGGGTGGGGCGAGGGCTGGCTGCACATGGCGCCGGTCGTCGGTGACGCGGTGGCGGAGAGCGGCGCGGACGTGCTGCTGGTCTCGCTCGGCCTGATCGACCTGGGCTTCTACACGAACAGCGACCAGACGGTGGAGAACGTCCGGGCGTTCCTCGCGGCGGCGCGCGCCGCGAACCCGCGCGTGCGGGCGGTGCTGCTGCCGGTCATCCCGAACGTCCGCGCCGAGGAGGAGCCGCCGTTCGCGGCGGAGTGCGCCCGCTTCAACGAGCTGCTGGCGAAGACGGTCGCCGACCTGGACGACGGCGCGTCCCCCCTGCTCCTCGCGTCGCCACCCGCCGGCTACGACCTGCGCACCGACACCCACGACGGCACCCACCCGGGCCCCTCGGGCGAGCACAAGCTGGCCGCGGCCTTCGCGACCGCCCTCCACCAGGGCTGGGACCTGGGCGCCCCGTACCGCCCGGCCCGGTGACGGGCACAGCGCCGTAGGCGGTCATCCAAGCCGCAGGCATCTTGCGGGAACCGGCCGCTACATGGCCATCGCGAGGAGGGTCGGTCAGCCATCCGGAAACGCAGCCAATAGAAGACGTGAGAGTGAAGCGCACCGGCGGTACTCGGGGCTCACGTCGTCGCAAGCATCCTGCTCGCTCACCTGAATCCTGAGCCGCCGTCTCTTCCTCAAGTTGGCCCAGGCCGCAGCACCTCAACTGCGTTACCTCAACTGAACCTCAAGAATTCGATGGTTCTGTTGCCCGCGCTTCACTCGTGTGCGATCGTCGGGCCACGCAGAGTGAACGACCATCTTCAGTGCGCCGCACCTGATGACCACAGACCAGCGGCGCGATTCCTTTGCGAACCGAAAACAGGGGAACAAGAACTTTGATACGAAGACTCATGCCACGCAAAGCCCTTCTTGGGGCTTGCGCCGCAGCCCTTACCATTGGCCTGCTTCCACAACTGTCATCGAGTCAGGCTGCCGCCAAATCAGCGTCTGTAGCGGATACACCGGCCGAGACAGCAGCCACCAGCACTCAGTGCCACTCCAAAGTATCCACATATGTATGGGAAAACCGCGTCGCGGGTACAGGCAGTCGCACACTTCGAAAGTACATGGACTGGAACCCCTCGAGCGGTGGCGCGAACGGCACCCTGATACCCACAGAGGACAACGCCACCGTCCCACTGCACAGCAGGCTATTTTCCGGGAACAAGGGCACGATATACGAGATAGGCTTGAATGGATCCCTGAAGGCCTATAGAGACATGACAGGCAGTGGCGGCAGCCTGTTGACGCCGAGGTACTACTTCACGAACCCCGATCAGTCGTGGCCCAGCTTCGACAAAATATGGGCTGACACGAATGGGAACATTCTGGCGACTGACGACACAGGCAATCTGCATCTGTATCAGGTTGTTTACCCATCGTCGGGAACCACGGGCTCCACCACGCGTAAGGCTCGGCTTGACGCGGCAGATCCCGCACTGACCGAGCTCCGCCAGTCCTCCAAGATATGGACAGCAGGGGACAAGGTGTACGGCCTCCTCGGCAGCCAAGTTCGCGTGTGGGACTACTCGTTCAGCGGTGAGAAGGTCTCGCTCGGGACGAGTGGCAGGACTATCGCGACCGGGCTCTCGGACGTGCGAACGGCCTGGAGTCCCGGACCTGGAACCGTCTACACCCTGTCCGGGCCGAGTGGCTTGGCCCCACGTCTGCCAGGTGGTGTAGTGCGGGGTTACACGGGCGCACCCTCCGAGTTGCGCTCATCTCGGGATGAGGTCGCGGTGGGGATCTTCGGTGACGTCCTCGTCAATGCCGTGCCGTGTATCACGGAGGCCTCTGAGGACGCCAAGCCCTTCATCAGCGATGCAGCCCCGGATATGACTGGTGTGCCGGAGGTTCCCGCGACACTTCCCACCGACCCCACCCCACCCGGCCCCGCCAAGGTTTCCGGCAAGTTCGTGCTGGGAGACGGAAGCCCCGCAGCCGGACTTCCCGTAACGGTGGAGGCAACCGACGCACGCGGGCCGGGAGGCGAAGCAGTCGACTTGCCCGACCTGGGGTCGACACGTACAGCCCAGGACGGCACCTGGTCATTGACCCTTCCGGATGTACTCCCAACGGACATACAGAAGGCAGCCGATGACAACGGAGGCGCCCTGAACGTCACCGCCCGAACGGATGGTGTCACGACCTCAGGGGTCCCCATGATCGGAACCGTGAGCCTGGTGGCCGCGCCTGACGCACCTGTCAGCGGGCAGCCCACTGCCTTCGCGGCCTCATCGGCTGCGGACGCCCCGACGACGACTCCGCTTCTCCCTCTCCTCAATGACGAAAACCCGGATAACTCCGGCCAAGCGCCCACTGCCGAGCAGTCAGCGCAGACCTACGCGGCGAAGCACGAGAGTGCGCCGCTCGCCTCGAACGAAGGAACACCCAAATGGCAGAGCGACAGAGCGCCGGCACCCTCCAACTTTGATCCATATGTGATCAACGGCGCAGACATTCGCTCCCAAAAGGTGACTCCCTATGAAAACGGATCGGGGTGTCAGACATTTTCCTTCAGAGAGAAGAGTGTGGTCGCGTACACCGCCGTCGGCGAGGGTCACGCATACTGGGACGCACGATCGTCAGTAGAGTACTCAAACAAACTCTCCAGCCAGTTCGACTCCGCCATCAGCTTCGGTTCCAAGTGGACGGTCAGCGGAAAGGTTTCACGGGGATCCTCGGCTGGTATCTCCACTCACTACGCTTATCGCGGGCCCTACTTCTCGAAGCAGTGGACCGTGCCCATCGAATGGCACAAGGAACGCTGGGAAACCTACTGCGGCGCAATTCCCACTCTACGCGGTAAGTACTGGCGAATTGTGGCAGGTGGATACAAGGTTCCCCCGGGCGGCGCTACGGCGAAGTTCGGCAAGGATGTCATGAACAAGGACGGAATGAACAACTACCTCGGGTCGCGCCCTGAGTACCGGGCTGTCGTTCCGCGTGACACATACTTCGCCCTGACCCGCGGCCGCAGCTCCAAGATCGAAAGAGCTGCCACCGCCTATGGCATCACCTTTTCTGCGCAGACGACCTATGATCGCGATCACGCGCAGCGGATATACGCAGGCAGGGGGAGAAGTGCGCACGCCATCTGGGGACGCAGTGGTCCGCTTCACGGGAATCCGGGCATGTTCCACTCTTACTAGGGTGGCCGGTATAGCCGCCTTGACGCTTCTGATCGGCTGCAGTACGCCCCAACAAACACAGGCCCGCGAGGCAGGCACTGCCCTGTACACAGAGACGACCATGTCCAACGGCACCGCTGGCACAGAGAAGGCGCGAGTCGGGCAGGAATGGTGGTTCGCACTCCCCGTCCCACACAACACCTCCGGCCAAGCCATCAAAATAACGCGTGCCGAAGTCATGTCGGTGCCGCAGGGTCTTGAAGTCACCGGTTACGGGGCATTCAAGATCAACGACACCGGAGGCGTCTACTTCCTTTCCAACGCCGCGGATTCCGCTTCTCCTAGATTCCAGGAACTGCGGAACTACATCGACCAGCCCGTCGAGGTACAGCCCAACCAGGCAAGCAAGATCTATTATCTTGCTCGCCTCCGCGTTACCGACCGGGTGCATGGGAACGTTCGGGACTGCCGATACGAGTACGAGCAGGGATCACGCCGATATACACAGACACTGAGCTGTGAGGCAGAGATCCGCACCCAAGCGTCACAGCGCCGATGACAGTGGGGTGCCGCGCCTGCCGGTGCGGCGCCCCACCTCGTGCCGGCGTACGGCTGAACGCGAGGTTCAGTGAATGCCGCCGAGGCTGTGCTGGGTCATCCACGGTCGGCGCACGCGTCGGACCGGCACTGACCGGTCGGTGCGGCCCCCGCGGGCACTCACGGTTTGGTCAGTCGCGTCACGGCGGCCGAAACCACGTCCACGCCCCTGCTCACGCCAGCCGACCCGCCCGCCGGGCCGGGACCTACGCCGACGCGTCCGCCGCGCCGGCCGCCGGTGCCGGTGCCGGTGCCGGTGCCGTGCGGCGGGCGTGCCACTCCGCGCGGGTCACGGCGTACTCGACCTCGCCCTCCTCGGCGCCCTCGATCGGGTCCGGCCACTTCTCGAAGTGCGTGGTCACATACCTCAGCCCGGTCTTCTCCATCACGCGCCGCGAGCCGCGGTTGACCGCCATCGTGTACGCCACGACCCGTTCGACGCCCAGCTCGGCGAAGCCCTTGTCGACCAGCGCCCGCGCGCCCTCCGTGGCGAGGCCGCGCCCCCACGCCGCCCGGCGCAGCCGGTAGCCGAGTTCGACCTCGGCCGCGCTGTCCCGCTCCAGCGGCCGGAACTCGAACCACCCGAGCCACTCCCCCGTCACGGCGTCCTCGGCCGCCCAGTAGTCGAACACCCCCGTGCACGGGTGGCGGCGCAGCATTCCCGGCAGGTGCTCGTCCCGCGCGACCTCCAGGGGAGTCGGCCGCCCCCCGGTCAGGTACCGCATCACCTCCGGGTCTCCGTCCAGCCCGACCAGCAGTTCCTCCTCGCCGGGCGAGAAGGGGCGGAGGACCAGGCGGTCGGTCGTCAGGAAGGCTTCCGTGGATCCCATGGGCGGATTGTCGCCCCGGGACGGCCGCCTGCCCATCGAATATCCGTTGAGGCGACGGATCCCGGCCGTCTACCGTCACGGTCATGCTGCCCGCCGTGGAGACCGACGAGGAGTGGGACGCCGTCGTCCCCGACGAGGCCGTGATGCGGCCGGGCGCCGAGGACCTGTGCGCCCGCCTCGGCTTGGCCGGGGCCTCCCTGACACGCTTCCCGGAGGGCTCGCAGCCGGTGTACGCGGTCGGTGACGAGCTGGTCCTCAAGCTCTTCCCCGGCGCCGCCGCGAGCGACGGGATCGCCGAGGGCCGGGTGCTGGCGTACCTCCAGGGGCGGCTGCCGGTGCCGACCCCGCGGGTCGAGGCGGCCGGCGCGTACGAGAACGGCTGGCGGTACGTCCTGATGTCGCGGCTGCGCGGCGAGAACCTGGCGCACGCCTGGGGCCGCGCCCCGCACGCCGCCCGGGTGCGGCTCGCCGCCCGGGTCGGGGAGGCGCTGGCCGCGCTGCACGCCCTGGACCCGGCCCCGCTGGCGGACGTGCTCGGGCCCGGCGACTGGGGCGCCTTCACCGACCGGCAGCGCGCGCGGGCCGTCGCCCGGCAGCGCGCGCGGGGCCTGCCGGAGCCGTGGCTGGAGCGGATTCCCGGCTTCCTCGCGTCCGTCCCGCTGCCCGGCGCCCCGCACCGCCCGGCGCTGCTGCACACCGAGGTCATGCGGCAGCACCTGCTCACCGATCCCGACGGGTGGCGGCTGACCGGCCTGTTCGACTTCGAGCCGGCGATGATCGGCGACCCGGTGTACGACTTCGTCGGCGTGGGCGTCTTCGTCACCGGCGGCGACCCGGTCCTGATGACCCGGCTGCTCGCGGCGTACGGCCGCCCCGTCGACCCGCGGGCGGTGCTCGCGTACACGTTGCTGCACGTGTACAGCGACCTCCCCTGGTACCTGCGCGAGGTGGGCACGCGCGGGGCGCGGACCTTCGACGACCTCGCGGAGGCGTGGTTCGGCACGGCGGCGGCCTGACCACCCGGCGAGCCGGCGCCCCGAGCCCCGCGCCGCACGCCCCGCACCCCGCACCGCGCGCTCCGCGCCGAGGGGCGGGCGGCCTCCCGTCCGGGCCGCGCGGCCGCCCGCCCCCTCTCACCGCCCCCGCTCACCTGCCCTGCGGCTCCGGCGCCACCGCGTAGTCGCCGATGTCGGTCGTGTCCGGCTCGATCCGCGCCAGCGCCTTCGCGATCGGCCCGTCGAGCCGCGCCGCCTTCTCCGCGTCGCGCCCGGCGCGGCGGGCCGCGAACTCCGGCATGACCTCCCCGGCGAACGTCCGCAGCGACTCGCACACGTGCTCGTGACGGGTCCGGCCCAGCTGCGCCGCGAAGATCACCTGGTCGACGCCGGCGGCCTCGTACCGGCGTACCAGGTCGGTCAGTTGCCCCGGCGTGCCGATGCCCTGCCGCAGGGAGGCGATCTGCGCGAGCCGCGCCTCGTCCTCCGGGGTGCGGGGCTCGCCGAGCGCCGCGACCGGGTCGCGGGTCAGCCCGTGCTCGGCCCGCATCTCCTCGAACTGCTGCCACAGGTCGCTGGTGCCGGGCCGGTGCCGGCCGAGCCCGTAGTAGTACTTCAGACCGAACGACCAGAAGTGCGCGCCGTCCAGGCCCCGGTCGAGGGCCGTCTCCTCGTCGGGGTGGCAGAGGAAGGGCAGGACGACGGCGAAGTTCGGGTTGACGGCCCGCCCGGCGGGGACGCAGTCGTCGGAGGCGATGACCCGGTAGTACAGGTCCACCCACTCCTTGGCCTCCTCCGGCGTGACGAAGGAGAGCGAGAGCGCGCCGAGGCCCGCCCGCGCGGCGGACTCGATGGTCTGCCGGGCCATGCACGCCACCCACAGCGGGGGGTGGGGGCGCTGCTTGGGCTTGGGCAGGACGTTGCGCGGCGGTACGTCGATCCAGCGGCCCTCGTGCCCGGTGAACGGCTCGTCGGCGAGCATCCGCGTGACGACGCCGAGCGCCTCCTGCCACTGCTCCCGCTTGGTCTCCCGGGAGACGCCGAACCCGTCGAGCTCCATCTGCGAACTGCCCTGCCCGGTACCGAAGTCGACGCGTCCGCGCGAGATCAGATCCAGCGTGGCGACGCGCTCGGCGACGCGCACGGGGTGGTTCACGCCGGGGGCGAGGGTGACGATGCCGTGGGCGAGCCGGATCCGCTCGGTACGGGCGGCGGCCGCGGCGAGGAACACCTCGGGGGCGGAGGAGTGGGAGTACTCCTCCAGGAAGTGGTGCTCCGTCTCCCACACGTAGTCGTAGCCGAGCCGGTCGGCCAGTTCTATCTGGTCGAGGGCCTCGTGCAGGAGGCGTTCCTCGCTGCCGGACTCCCACGGACGGGGTAACTGGTGCTGGTACAGCAGTCCGAATCTCATGGCGGTGTGCTCCTCGGTAAGGCGGACGGGCGCGGCATCGACCCGACGATCTCGGGCTGCCCCTACGCGGTACGTGGCATACCCAAGCAGTGCGGTTTTGGCCGGTACTCCCCTCCTCACCGACCACTACCGCACCACCCGCCCCACTGGTCGGCGCCTGTCCGACACACCGAACACCCGCCGGCCGGGCGGGGCGCGACGGCCGCGGGTCTCAGCGGTAGTCGGCGAAGAACGTGCGCAGGTCGGCCAGCAGCAGGTCCGGGGCCTCCATCGCCGCGAAGTGGCCGCCCCGGTCGAACTCCGACCAGTGCACGACGTTGTCGACCTCCTCCTCGTCCCGGCGCAGCGCGATGTCCTGGACCCCGAACATCGCCACGCCGAGCGGCACGGAAAGCGGCTCGGGCTCGCCCCACTCCCGCCCGTCCTCGTAGTACAGGGCGGCGGACGAGCCGGCGGTGCCGGTCAGCCAGTACAGCGACCCACCCGGCCGAACCCGCGCCGGTGTGTGCCGACTTGTGATCGCCGGGCCGCCCCAGCCGTCGGCGCTCCGTTCGACAAGCAGGCGCCGACGGGAACTGTTGGCCGATCGGTTCACGCAAGGACCCGCCGCCCCAGCGCTGCGCGAGGCTCGGCTGCGGGCCGGAATTCGCACCCCCTCGGCCAGGCCGCCGGAACGGCGTCACGCGGTGCGACCGCGTCCACCCACCGGGCGACCCGACGGGCCCGCGTGCCGGGCCCCCGCCCCGGCACGCGGGCCCGTCCTGGCATCGACTCCGGCCGTGCGCATCCCCGACCGGCACCGCACGGGCCCTCGGGGCGGATCGTTCCCTCTGCGCGATCCGGCCAGCGCGCGGCCTGGCCGGATGGCACTCGAACGCCCATCCCGTAATTGACGGTCCATCAGATGGGCCGGAAGCCTGGCGACGGAGACATCGGCACCCAAGGAGCGAGGCAAGCGTGGCAGACGACAGCGGCAAGACCCCCGACAAGCCGTACGTGATCCGTGGCCGAGGCAAGGACAAGGCCCCCGCGGGCACCTTCGCGCTGTTCGCCGACGTCAACTACAACGTGGGCGGACCACGGGACAAGATCCTCGTCATCCCGGCCAAGGGCACGGCGAACAACTTCAGCGAGTACGAGTTCGACCAGAGCGACGACGGCGTGAGCTCCGTCGTCAACAACACCGCCGACGACAACATCCTCTTCACGCGCACCAATCAGGGCGGCAGCCAGCTGCCCGTCAAGGCCGGCACGTCGATCGACGACATGACGAGGATCCCCCTGTCGGGCAGCCCGACCAGCACGTGGAACGACCAGGCCCAGTCCGCCCTCGCCTTCGCCAAGCCGGTGCCGCTCCCGGTCTTCACCGCCCCCGCGGCCGGGGCGCAGACCGAGAACCGCCGTCAGCCCGTCCGGGGCACCGCCGCCCCCGACGTGCAGCAGGTGCTGCTCTACGACGGGACCAAGCAGTTGGCCGGCGTCCCGGTCAAGGACAGCGCCTGGGAGTACACCCCGGACGCCGACTGGCCGCTCGGGCAGCACGACCTCGCCGCCGTGGCCGTGCGCGACGACGTGACCTCCGGCAAGGCCTACCAGCGCTTCTACGTCACGCTGCCGAGCCCCGTCGTGGACATCAGGTCACCCCTGGACGGCGCGGAGGTCGACACCGGGACCTCGGTCGACGGTGTCGCCTTCAACGCCGACTCCGTGCACCTCGTCGAGGGCGGCACCAAGCTCGGCAGCGCCCCGGTGAGCGGTCAGAACTGGTCCTTCGCCCCGGACGGCGGATGGAGTACGGGCAGTCACGCGGTGACGGCGACGGCCGTGCGCGGCAGCCAGGAGTCGGAGCCGGACACGGTCGCCTTCACCGCCGCGAAGAAGAACCTCACCGTCGACTTCACCTTCAACTCCAGCTGGCAGGACTGGGAGACCCAGAAGTACATCCACTCCTACGACATCACCCTGTACGCCGGTGACTCCGACGTGACCCACTGGAACGTCGGGTTCGGGCAGCTCCCGGTCGGGTCGGTGCTCTACAAGGAGTTCACCAGCACGTTCTGGGGGATGATCATCGAGGACGGCTCCCACGGGGACGTCCTCCTCGGCTCGCCTCCCGAGGGCGTCCACGTCGTCCCGAAGGGCGGCAAGCTGACCATCCGCGTCCTGGTGCTCTACCCGACGCAGGACGAGGCGCACAAGCACCTCTACGCCCTCTTCGCCAAGTCCCTGTCCCGCTAGCGGCGACCACCACCTGGCCCGGCGACGCCCCTGTGGGCGCCGCCGGGCCTTTTCGCATGCCCACGGGTACGGCCCGCGCCCGCGCCCTCACAGGACCTCCAGCAGCAGGTGGTGCAGCAGCTCCGGGTCCACGAACGGCATGTCCCGGGTGGGGAGCGAGCGCCAGTCCAGGGGCCACGTCAGACCGTCCAGCGCCGGGACCCCGACGTACGCCGCGCACCCCGCCCCGCGCGACAGCGCCCGCGCCCGACCCGCCGGCCAGGCGTGGGCGGCGGCCGTCAGCGGCGGGACGAGGAAGTACATGTTCCGCTGGCCCGCCAGCTGCCGCACGATCGGGCCCGCCTGGAAGTCCGTGTACGTCATGAGCCGGTACGCGACCTCCTCCGCGAGCATCCCGGCGATCCGGACGGCGTCGAAGTGAACGCCCGCGTGACGCAGGGCATGACCGGAGGCGGGCACCCAAGAGGGAGCCCTGTCAAGCGGCTTGGGGAGATTCATGAGACCAGCTTCACGACTCCGCTCTACTGTGACCAGCGCCACAAGGCGTCTGTGCTGAGCTGTGCACATGGGAGCGGCGACTGTGAACTCTGTGAACATCGGGACCAACGGCACCCCCGGTGCCGCCAAGGCGTTCGGACGGCTGCTGCGCTTCCACCGGCAGCGCGCGAAGGTCTCCCTGGAAGTGCTGGGCGAGCACACCGCGTACTCCAAGTCCCAGGTGGCCATGATCGAGCGCGGCGAGCGCAAGCCGAGCGCCCGGTTCGTGGAGGTCGCGGACGAGGTCCTGGGTGCACAGGGTGCACTTCTGGAGGTCGCGCAGGAGGTCACCGCGAGTGGAGTGGCGGCGTGGTTCGAGGACTACTTGGTGGAGGAGCAAAGGGCTGCGGGCATTCACAAGTACGAGAACCGGGTGATTCCAGGACTGCTGCAGACGCCACGGTACGCGCAGGCGGTTTTCAACTGCGCTGTACCAGCGTTGGAAGACGAGGAGATCGAAGCGGGCGTCGCCGCTCGCCTGGCTCGGCAGCAAGTGCTCACCAAGGCGCCTCGTCCGCATGTGACCTTCGTGTTGGAGAAGATCGTGCTCACCCGGCCAATCGGCGGATCGGCCGTGCTGAAGGAGACCTTGGAGCACGTCCTCGGCGTCGCGCGCCTACGTAACGTCTCCATTCAAGTCATGCCGGAGAGCAGGCAGACGCACGCAGGCATCGACGGGCCCTTCACTTTGCTGGAGACAGCCAAGCGCCTTGGGCAGCTCGTCTACGTCGAAGGGCAAGGCGGTCGCTACTTTCTCAGCGAGCAACCCGACGTGGGGGAAACGTTCGAACGGTATGGCACGCTGCGAGCGCAGGCACTGTCCCCAGAAGATTCCGTACGTCTCATTGAACAGGTGGCACGAGAGCTTTGAGTACCGACCTCAACTGGTTCAAGAGCAGCTACAGCGGTGGCCAGGGTGGCGAGTGCGTCGAGGTGGCCTTCGACTGGATCAAGTCTTCCTATAGCGGTCCGCAGGGCGGCGACTGCGTCGAGGTCGCCGTCTGTCCGCACACCGTGCACGTGCGGGACTCGAAGGACGTCGCCCGCCCCGGGCTGGCCGTCGCGGCGGGTGCGTGGGGCGTGTTCGTACGGGCGGTGCGCTAGCGCGTCACGCGGTAGCGGAGGTAGGGGAACTTCGAGCTGAAGGTGCGGGTCTCGACCAGTTCGAGGTCCACCCGCCGCTCGCCCCGGGGGAAGAACGGGGTGCCGCCGCCGACCAGTACCGGGTACACCACGGCCCGGTACTCGTCGATCAGGTCCGACGCCGCCGCCTCGGCGGCCAGCGTCGCGCCGCCGATCGCGATGTCGCCCTCCCCCGGCTCGGCGCGCAGCCGCGCGATCTCCTCCGCCAGGCCGCCCGAAGCCAGGCGGGCCCGGCCCTGTACCTCCGAGAGCGTGGTGGAGAACACCACCTTCGGGAGCGGCTTCCAGAGGTCGGTCCACTCGCGCGACGCGGCGTCGAGCGCCGGGTCCTGGTCGGCGGTCTCCCAGTACAGCATCGTCTCGTACAGCCGCCGTCCCAGCAGGTGGACGCCGACCTCCCGGATGTCGTCGATCCAGAAGCGGAAGACGTCCTCGTCCGGGGCCGACCAGTCGAAACCGCCGTCCGGTCCGACGATGTAGCCGTCGAGTGAGACGTTCATCGAATAGGTGACCTTGCGCATCGGGAGCCTCCTCGGGGCGGGGTTCGACCGTACGGCCACCGGACCCCGTCGGACCCGTCACGGCTCGCGGGTGCCCCTCGGGTGTCGCGGCCGGGAGCCCGTCCGCGTGGGTACGCGCGCACGTCGTCCTTGCCGCGACGCGGGCGCACCGGGCCGGCTCCTCCCCGGTACGTCCGAGGAGGAGCCGGACGCCCCGGCCCGAACCCGCGCCGTGGCGAAGGTCCGGGCCGGGCCGTCCGGGCGTCCGGCCGTGGGTCCGTGGCGGCGGGCGGGGGTCAGCCGGCCGTGCGCAGGATCACGAGCCGCTGCGTCGCGCGGGTCATCGCGACGTACCGGTCCACCGCGCCCGTGACGCCCTCGCCGAACCGCTCCGGGTCCACGACGACGACCAGGTCGAACTCCAGCCCCTTCGACAGCTCCGGCGTCAGCGACCGTACGCGCGGGCGCTCCCGGAACGACGGGGCGCCGATGACGCAGGCGACGCCCTCGCTGTGGGCGGCGAGCCACGCGTCGACGACCTCGTCCAGCTCCTCCACCGACCCGTACCGGACGGGGACGCCGCTGCTGCGGACGGAGGTCGGCACGTTGGCGTCGGGCAGCGCCGCCCGGATGACCGGCTCGGCCTCCGCCATGACCTCTTCCGGGGTGCGGTAGTTGACCGTGAGGGAGGCCACCTCCGCCCGGTCGATGCCGACCCGTGCCAGCCGCTCCTGCCAGGTCTCCGTGAACCCGTGCCGGGCCTGCGCGCGGTCGCCGACGATGGTGAAGCTGCGCGACGGGCAGCGCAGCAGCAGCATCTGCCACTCCGCATCCGTCAGCTCCTGCGCCTCGTCCACCACGACGTGCGCGAACGGCCCGGCGAGGACGTCCGGGTCGGCGGTGGGCAGCGCCGACTCGTCGACGAGGCTGTCACGCAGGTCCTGGCCGTGCAGCATCGTCACCGCGCCCTCGCCGTCGTGGTCGGCGGCGATGACGTTGTCGATGACGTCGGCCATGCGGGCCCGCTGCGCGGCGACGTCCGCGTCGTGCCGGCGCTTGCGCAGCGACGCCTTCGGGTCGCCGAGCCGCTGCCGGGCCGCGTCCAGCAGCGGCAGGTCGGAGACCGTCCACGCGTGGGGCTCCGCGCGCTGGAGCGCCCGCACCTCCTCCCGGTCCAGCCAGGGCGCGCACATCCGCAGGTAGGCGGGTACGGTCCACAGGTCGCCGACCAGGTCGGTCGCCTCCAGCAGCGGCCACGCGCGGTTGAGCGCGCCGACGAGCTGCCGGTCGTGCCGCAGCGCCCTGCGGAACAGGTCGTCCGGTACCTCGGCGTCGAACTGGTCGCGGAGGATCGTGACCAGTTCCTCGAAGATCCGGTCACGGGCCTCGTTGTGCGGGGTTCCGGGCTCGGGCGCCTCGAACGCCTCCGCCCAGTCGTCGGCGGTCAGCCGGGCCTCGCCCCACGGGGTCGTGACCGTCATGGCGTCCGTGGGCGGAGCCTCGTAGAACCGGACGGCCTTCTCGATCGCCCGCACCAGCGGCGCCGACGACTTCAGCCGGGCCACGGCCGGGTCGCCCTCCACCGACGCGGCGGCGCCCTCGGGCACCAGGTCGCGCAGGGTGCAGGTCTGCACGCCCTCCTCGCCCAGGCTGGGCAGGACGTCCGCCACGTACGCCAGGTACGGCTCGTGCGGGCCGACGAACAGCACCCCGCCGCGGCGGTGGCCCAGGCGCGGGTCGGAGTACAGCAGGTAGGCGGAGCGGTGCAGGGCGACGACGGTCTTGCCCGTACCGGGGCCGCCGTCCACGACGAGGGCGCCTCGGGAGCCCGCGCGGATGATGGCGTCCTGGTCGGACTGGATGGTGGCGAGGACGTCCCGCATCCGTTCCGACCGGTTGCCGCCGAGGCTCGCGATGAACGCCGACTGGTCGTCGAGCGCGGCGCGCCGCTCCAGCCCGTCGGCGGTGAACACCTCGTCCCAGTAGTCGCTGATCCGGCCGCGGGTCCAGCGGTAGCGGCGGCGGCTGACCAGGCCCATCGGGTTGGCGTGGGTCGCCGCGAAGAACGGCTCCGCCGCCGGGGAACGCCAGTCGACCAGCAGCCGGCGGCCCGCCGGGTCGGTGAGGCCGAGCCGCCCGACGTACAGGGGCTCCGCCTCGCCCGCCAGGACGACGTGGCCCAGGCACAGGTCCAGGCCGAAGCGGCGCAGCGCGCGCAGCCGCCCGGACAGCCGGTGCACCTCCACGTCCCGCTCCATCGCCTCCCGGCCGACGCCGCCGGGCGCCCGCAACGTGGCGTCGAGACGGGCGGTCACCTCGGCGATCGACTGCTCCAGGGCGGCGGCGATGGCCGCGAAGTGCTCCTCGTCGGCGGTGATCAGTGCCGGGTCCGCCTTGGCGGCCAGGCGCTCGGGCAGGTCGAACGCGCTCGTGGTCAGCGGGGCCATGTCAGCGACCTCCCCGCGGGGTCACGGCCTGGGGGACCCGTGGCACGGGCTCCGGCAGGGGCCCGATGTCCCCGCACACCCCGTGGAACGACAACAGCACACGCACGTCGTGAATCTCCCATTTCCGCATTTCGGCGGCTCGCGGCCTTCAGACCAGCGATTCTGCGCCACGACGGGGGCCTTGCCGCAAGCCCCCCGGTGCGCTATAGGTTGAAGGTGGCGGAGAGTGGGTCCCCCTCCCGCCCCATCCCTTGATCGTCCGCGCGCCGCCGTCGCTTCCTTCGACGCCCGCCGCCGTCGCTTCCCTCGACGCCCGCCGCCGCGCCGCCCGCCGCCTCCCCCGGTTCTCCCGCCGCGCCGCCCGCCGCCTCTGCGCCGCCTCTCCGGCTCCTCCCGCCGCGCGGTGCCTGCCCTGGCGCTCGCCTCGGCAGCCCGTACGACCCCCGCCCGCTCTTCGGCGCCCGCCGGGAATCGCCCACGACGGACGTGAAACGTTTCCCCGGTGCCACCCGGTCGATACGGGTGGAGGGGCGGCCCCGCCTCTCCCCGACCACCAGACAGGAAACGGGGAAGGCGTGAAACAGTCCCGCGCGGACGAGTTCATGGAGTTCGCGGCAGGCCGCACGGGCCACCTCTTCCGCTCCGCGTGCCTTCTCACCAGCGGCGACGTCCACCTCGCCGAGGACCTGACGCAGGAGACGCTGCGACGGATGTACGTGGCGTGGGGGCGCCGCCTGGGGCGGCGGATCGACAACCCCGCCGCGTACGCCCAGACCGTGCTGGTCCGCGTCTTCCTCACCCACCGCAGCCGGCGCGCCTCCACGGAGGTCGTCCTCGCCGACGTGCCCGACGCCGCCGCGTCCGGCGGACCGGACCCCGACACCAGGGTGGCACTGCTGCACGCCCTCGGGCAGCTGGCGCCGAAGGACCGGGCTGTCGTCGTACTGCGGTACTGGGAGGACCGCAGCGTCGAGGAGACCGCCCGGGCGATGGGCACCAGCCCCGCCGCCGTACGCACCCGGTCCACCCGGGCCCTGTCCAGGCTGCGCACCCTGCTGGGCGCCCACGCGACCGACTTCATCACGACCTGATCCACGTCACCGCCCGACCCTCGCCATGCCCGACCCGCATCACTGCCCGACCCGCATCACTGCCCGACCCGCACCACGGCCCGGCCCACGTCACGGCCCGACCGACGTCACGGCCCGACCGACGTCACGGCGCGACCGACGTCACGGCGCGACCGACGGCCGAGCATCCACCCCGACCTCAGCGAACCGGTGATTCCCCATGTCTTTCGAGGACCAGCTCGGCGAGGCACTGCGCCGTACCGGCGACACCTTCACCACGGACCGACAGGAGCAGCTCATGACCACCGCCGCGACCGAGGGACGGCGCAGCCTGCGCCGCAGGAGGGCCGGGCTCGCCGTCGCCGCGAGCGTCGTCGCGCTCGCCACGCTCGGCACCGGCGCCTACGCGACCGGGATGCTCGACGACGACCGGGACGCCTCCGTCGCCGAGGAGACGGCCGAGCTGAGCGGTGACCGCGTATTCGACATCCTGCGCAGGCTCACCCCCGGCGGGACGATCAGCCGGCAGCAGGTCCTGCCGCGCGAGCCCGGCGAGTACGCGCACGTGTCGTTCGTCTACGACGACGGGAAGGGCGCCGGGCTGGTGGAGCTGCGGCTGGGCGTCGCCGACCCCCGCCGCGGCGACAAGGCCCTCCCCTTCGACCGGGCGAGCCACGAGAAGCCGTGGACGACCCCCGTGACGAAGAACCAGCGCACCCGGCACGTCACCCCCGAGGGCCACTTCGTCGACTTCACCCTGTGGAACACCCCCGACCCCCAGCGCCCCACCGGGACCCGGAACGCGCCGGTGCTCCACCCGGCCCTGTACCGGCTGCTCCACGCGAACGAGTGGCGGGAGGAGATGGGCCGCCTGCCCAAGCCCGACCCACTGCTCGGCGAGAAGGCCATGGACCCGCGCTTCGTGAAGCCGCGGGACACCGTGTCGGCGCGGGGCATGACCGAGACGCTGCGCGCGCTCCTCCCGAAGGGCGGCACCTTCGGCCAGGAGCGGGCCCGGGGCACCGCCGACCACCGGGGACCGACCGCGACCCTCGTGTACGACGACGGCAAGGGCGGCACCGCCGTGACGGTCTCGCTGTACCGCGTCGACCCCGACGGGTACTCGACCCGGCAGTTCACCAGGTGCCACGTGTCCCACTGCGTCCGCGAGAAGCTGCCCGACGGATCCGTGACGCGCAGCCACGACGTGCGGACGCAGCGCCCGCAGCAGGTGCTGGAACGGTCGGTGACGTACGTGTCGGCCACCGGCGACATGGTGGAGGTCGACACCCGCAGCGCCCCCGGCACGGGCCAGGCACCCCGGGCCGTACCCGCGCTCACCAGCGAACAGCTGAAGGCGCTCGCCATGTCACCCCGCTGGCGCCCGGCTCTCGACGCCCTGCCCCCGGCCCCCGACGAGGAGCGGGACGGACCGGGCCGCGTCTGGGAGTCGGGCAGGGGCGCGGCCGACTGGTCCTACCTGATGGCGAAGGGCAGCCAGGTGGTGGACACGGACGGTCTCGGCCCGGGGCTCGTCGAGCTGCGCATCGACCGGAAGCGGCGCAACACCACCGACGAGGTGGTGCTCGACGTACGCGAGGAGAAGGTGGCCGAGGGCGGCGAGGGCGTTACCCGCTGGACCGTCACCGGCGCCCAGCCGCGCGGCCACTACGTCACGGTCACCGCGTACAACGCCCCCGCCCCGGACGCCGACGCCACCCGCACCACCCCGGCGATCAACCTGCCGGAGATGAAGGCCCTGGCCACGCACCAGGACTGGAACAACGACCGGTTCGTCGACTCCCTGAGGCGGCCCCGCCCCTAGGTCCAACGCGGCGAGCGCGCGTGCCGGGCGTCGGGGCCCAGGCGGGACTTCCCGGACAGGACCTAGGGGGCGGGCGCGGGCGTCGTGGGCGTCGCCGGGAGGCGGAGGAAGCCGGTGGCGCGGGGGGTGAAGGTGAGTTCGCAGGTGTCGCCCACGCCTGCCCGGACGCCCTCCGCCACGTCCGGGTCGGGTGTGCCGTAGACCTCGAAGCGCTCCACCCGGCAGTGCTCCATCACGTCCCTGATGTACGGGTCCGCGAGCCGCCAGTGGGCGCGGACCGCTTCGGAGTCCCGGTACAGCTGGAAGCTGTGCGCGAGCAGCCGCTCCTCGTCCACGAACGTCTGCACCATCAGCTGCGGTCCGTGCTTCCGCGCGAAGGCCACCGCCCGGTCGATCGCGTCGAGGAAGTCCTCCAGGTGGCCGTCGGTGACGCGCATGGTGTTGTGGAACAGGAGGGTCGTGTCGTCGTGTGTCGTCATGCCCCCGAGCCTGCTTCCTCAAGTGCGCTTGAGGTCAAGGGGCGGTGGACGGGTCGGTGGTCGGCGGTCCGGTGGGCGGCGGGGCGGTCGCCGTGATGCCGCGCAGGCCGAAGAAGTACGTGGCGACGAAGCCCGCCGCGTACCCGGCGAGCAGGCCCGCCGCGTAGACGGTGACCGTCCTCAGCAGGCCGCCCGCCCCGTCCAGCAGCGGGAACAGCGCCCAGCCCGACGGTCCGATCGCCGTCGAGCCGACCGTGTCGCCCCACATGCCGAACAGGCCCACCACTCCCCCGCCGAACGCCCCGCCCACGCACGCCGTCACGAACGGGCGGCCCAGCGGCAGCGTCACGCCGTAGATGAGCGGCTCGCCCACCCCGAGCAGGCCCGCGGGGAGCGCCGAGCGGATCGTGCGGCGCAGGGCCGTGTCCCGGCGCAGGCGCACGTACACGGCGAGGGACGCGCCGACCTGCCCGGCGCCCGCCATCGCCAGGATCGGCAGGAGCACCGTGTGGCCCTGCTGCTCGATCAGCGTGGCGTGCAGCGGGATCAGCGCCTGGTGCAGGCCCAGCATCACCAGCGGCAGGAACAACCCGCCCAGCAGGAACCCGGCCGCCGCGCCGCCGTGCGCCAGCAGCCGGTCGGCGGCCGTGCCGATGGCCGTCGCCACCTCGCCGGCCGCGTACATCAGCCCGTACACGGTCGCGAGGCCCGCGACGAGGACCGTCAGCGTCGGCGTGACCAGCACGTCGAGGGCCTCCGGGACCCTGCGGCGGCACCACTTCTCGACGCGCGTCGCGAGGAACGCCGCCGCCAGCGCGCCGAGGACGCCGCCCTGGCCGGGCGACAGCTGCTGCCCGAACACCTCGACGCGGGACACGCCCGCGTACACGACGATCGCGGCGACCGCCCCGCCGAGCACGGGCGTACCGCCGAACTCCTGCGCCGTGTTGTAGCCGACGAACACCGCGATCAGCGCCATGAAACCGGACGCGATCACCGTCAGGGCGGGCGTGAGGGCGGGCAGCGCGCCGAGGTTGACGAGGAGGCCGTTCAGGCCGGCGATGACGCCGCAGCCGATGAGGGCGGGGATGAGGGGGACGAAGACGTTCGCGACGCGGCGCAGGAGACGGCGTACCGGGCGCTGCCCGCCGGGGCCTGGCGGGCTTGGTGGGACTGGTGGGCTTGCCTGGTTGGGGGCGCCGGGGTCTCCCGGGCCCGCGCCGGCCGGGGCGGTCGCGGGGCTCCCGGTGGGCGGGGCGTGCGGGCGGGCCGTCGCGGCGACGAGCGCCGCGAACTCCGGGGTGATCCGAGCGACCGCGCCCGGACCGAGGACGATCTGGTACGTGCCCTCGTCCTCCACCACGCCGAGCACGGCGGGCAGCGCCCGCAGCTCCGCCTCCCGCACGAGGGAGCGGTCGCGCAGGGCGAGGCGCAGCCGGGTCATGCAGTGGGCGACGGACGCGACGTTCGACGCGCCGCCGACCAGGGGGAGCAGGGCCGCCGCCGTCGACCGGTGGTCGGGCGGGCGGGGTTCTTCGGTCGTCGTCATGGGGGCCTCGCCGTGCGGGGGTGTCCGGGGGCCGCCGGGGGCTCGGTCGGGGTCAGGGGACCGCCGAGAGCGCGGCGCGCAGGTGACCGTGGTGCTCCGCGAGGAGGCGGGCGGCGGTCGGGGCGTCCACCCCGCCCAGCAGGACGAGGATGGCGTTCTTCACCTCGCCGCCCGTCGCCTCCAGGGCCGCCGCTATCTCCCCGTCGGAGGCGCCGGTCGCCTGCGCGACGATGCGGTGCGAGCGGGCGCGCAGCTTGTCGTTGGTGGCGCGCACGTCGACCATCAGGTTCCCGTACGTCTTGCCGAGCCGGATCATCGTGATCGTCGAGAGCATGTTGAGGACCAGCTTCTGCGCCGTGCCCGACTTCAGCCGCGTCGAACCGGTGATGAACTCCGGGCCCACGACCACCTCGATCGGGTGGTCCACCGCGGCGGCCAGGGCGCTGCCCGCGTTGCAGGCGACGCCGACCGTCAGGGCCCCCGCGTCCCGCGCGTACTCCACGGCGCCCACCGCGTACGGGGTGCGGCCCGACGCCGAGACGCCGACGACCGTGTCGTCCGGGCGCAGGTCGAGGGCCTTCAGGTCGTCGTGCGCCAGGGAAGCCGCGTCCTCCGCGCCCTCCGCCGAGCGGACCAGCGCCTCGGGGCCGCCCGCGATCAGCCCGACCACCTGCGACGGGTCGGCGTTGAAGGTGGGCGGGCACTCGCTGGCGTCCAGCACGCCCAGCCGGCCCGCCGTGCCGGCGCCCGCGTAGACGAGGCGGCCCCCGCGTGCCATGCGGGCCGCGATGGCGTCGACGGCGGCGGCGATCCGCGGCAGCTGCCCGGTCACCGCCTCCGGGACCGCGCGGTCACCGTCGTTCATGGCGCGGGCGATGTCGAGGGTGGAGCGCGTGTCGACGTCCGCCAGGTCGGGGCGGAACTCCTCGGTGGTGAGGGCGCCCAGCTGCGTGCGGAGCGAGGCACCGGCCGGGGCGTCGGCAGGAGCGGGACCCGCGGCGCCAGGACCGTGGCCCGCGACGCCAGGGCCGTGGCGCGGGGCTAGGGCTTCGGCAGGACCGTGCTTCGCGTCGCCAGGGCCGTGGCGCGGGGCTTCGGCCGGGGCGCGGTGCGGGGGCTGGTGGTGGGTGAGGCGCCGGGCGTGCGGGGCGGGGTCGTTCATGCGCGGTACTCCCGTGCTTCAGCGGGTGGACGGGCGCGGCCGCGGCGCCCTGCGGTGGGCCAGCGCCTCGTACGACGCGGACAGCGCGGGGGCGGCCGTCGCGTACGTGCGCTGCGTGACCCCGGTGAACAGGCAGTCCACCACGAGGAGCTGGCTCGTGCGGGACGACATGGCCGCCGGGCGCAGCTCCGTCTCGCGGGCGGTGGAGGTGGTGAGGAGGTGGTCGGCGTACTGGGCGACCGGCCCGTCCGGGCGGCCCGTGATCGCCACGGTGGTCGCCCCCCGCTCGAAGGCCACCCGCAGCGGCTCGATGACGTCCGCGGTGGCGCCGGAGTGCGTGATGGCGACGGCCACGTCCCCCGCGCCGAGCTGCACGGCGCCCGTCACCGCCACGTGCGGGTCGTGGTGGGCGTGCGCGACCAGGCCGATGCGCAGCAGCTTCTGCGCCAGGTCCTGGGCGACCAGCCCGGAGGCGCCGCTGCCGTACACGTCCGTGCGGCGGGCGTCCGCGAGGGCCTGGACGGCCGCGGCAAGCTGGACGGTGTCCAGGGCGGCGGCGGTGTCGGCGAGGGTCTGCTGCTCGTCGCGGGCGAGCTTGGCGACGACCGCCTCGATCGGGTCGTCGACCGCGATGTCGGAGGTGACGGCCGGCGAGCGGCCCGAAGTGCGCTGCGCGGCCAGGCCGGCCAGCGCCAGGCGCAGGTCGCGGTAGCCGGGGTAGCCGAGGAGGCGGGCGGTGCGCACGACGGTCGCCTCGCTCGTACCGGTCAGCTCGGCCAGGCCGGTGACCGTGAGGGCCGCGCACCCGGCCGGGTCGGCGGCGACCGCCTCCGCGACGCGCAGCATGGAGCGGGTCATCGACGGGGCCAGGGTGCGCACCTTCGCGGCGAGCGGGTCCGGGGCGGCGCCCACGACCGGGCCCGCGCCCGCGTCCGCGCGCGGGCCGCCCCGGTCCGGCGGCCCCACCGGGGCGGTGAAAGTTTCCTTCACGTCGTCGATCACCTCTGAAACGTATTTTCAGCGATGGTGGCCGTCAACCCCGCGGGTCAGAATGGCTGCATGAACGAACCGGACCGGCTGGAACAGGCCCTGCACGCCGCCCGCGCGCTCGTCCTCGCCGACCTCGCCGCCCGGGACGTCGCCCAGGCCGAGGTCGTGTCGATGGTCGAGGACTCCGTCACGCACCGCCGCTGGTGGGTCGGGCAGTGGCCGGAGGGCGTCGGCTACCTCCCCGGGCTGGTCGCCCAGGACGTGCAGGACGCGCTGCTGGAGCGGTACGGGCGCTGGCCGCTGTGTCCCGTCTGCGACTCGGGCGACCCGCACGCCCTCGACGTCGAGCCGGAGCTGGGCCCCGACCCGCACTGGGTGTGCGGCCGGGCCGGCGTGGTGGTCGCCCCCGTGGGAGGGCTGGCATGACGCTGTACATCGACCCGCCGACCTGGCCCGGCCACGGCCGCATGTGGTCGCACCTGATCAGCGACACGTCCTTCGACGAGCTGCACGCGGCGGCCGCCGCGATCGGCGCCCCGCCCCGCGCCTTCGACGGCGACCACTACGACATCCCCGCGCACCGCTACGGCGACGCCGTGGCCGCCGGGGCGGTGGAGGTCGGCTCGAAGGAGATCGTGCGGCTGCTCAGGGCCGCCGGGCTGCGCCGCCCGAAGCACCTCCGGACGCCTTCGCCGTGACCCCGGCGGACGCGGCTCCGGCGGACGCGGCTCCGGCGGACGCGGTTCCGGCGGGGACTGCATCGGCGGGGGCCGGGGTGTCGGCGGGCATCGGGACCGCCCCCGGCGCGCCCGTGACGACGCGGCTCGGCGTACCCGCCTCCCGGCGGTGCAGCCGCAGCGCGACGCCCACGGCGAGCAGTGCGACGAGCGTCATGGCGCCGCCCGCCCAAGCGGTCGCCGGATAGCCGAGGCCGGCGTCGATGACGGTGCCGCCCAGCCACGGGCCGCCGGTGTTGCCGAGGTTGAACGCCGCCGTCGTGGTGGCGCCCGCGAGCGTCGGGGCGGCGCCGGCCACGTTGAACATCCGGGCGTTGAGCGCCGGCGCGGTGAAGAACGCCGAGACGCCCAGGAGGAACGACACCGCGACCGCCGCGACCGGGCTGCCGCCGAACAGGGCGAGCGCCGCGAGCAGCACCGTCGACGCGGTGATGCCGCTCAGCATCACCCCGAACAGGTGCGCGTCGGCGACCCGGCCGCCGACGGTCGTACCGACGAGCGCGCCGAGACCGAAGAGCCCCAGCACCGTCGGCACCCAGCCGGAGTCCAGCCCCGCCACGTCGGTGAGGAGCGGGGCCAGGTACGAGAAGGCGCAGAACACCCCGCCCGCGGCGAGCGCGGTGACCACCACGGCCAGCCACACCTGCCGGTCCCGGTAGATCGCCAGCTCCCGGCGGAGGGCCGGCCGCTCGGCGGGCAGCGGGATGCGCGGGATGCGCGTGACGACCCCGACGAGCGCGAGCGCGGAGGCGGCGCCGACCGCCCAGAACGCCGAGCGCCAGCCCAGGTGCTCACCGAGGAAGGCGCCCGCGGGCACGCCCAGGACGTTCGCGATCGACAGGCCGCCGATCATCACCGCCATCGCACGGGCCCGCGCCCCGGGCGCCACCATCGCGATGGCGACCGCCGCGCCGACGGCCCAGAACCCGGCGCAGGCCAGCGCGCTCACCACGCGGGACGCGAACAGCACCCCGTACGAGGGCGCGAGGGCGCCCGCCACCTGCCCGAGGCCGAACGTCGTGATCAGCGCGATCAGCGTCGTCCTGCGGGGCAGCCGCAGCGTCGCCACGGCGAGCAGCGGCGCGCCGACGACCATGCCGATCGCGAAGGCCGATATGAGGAGCCCGGCCTGCGGGATGGAGACGCCCATGTCCTCGGCGATGGGCGGCAGCAGCCCGGAGAGCATGAACTCGCTGGTGCCGAGCGCGAAGACGGACAGTCCGAGGATGTAGACGGCCGTCGGCATCCGGGCGGGAGCGGGCGCCGGCACCGGGGCCGGTACCGGAGCCGGTACCGGAGCCGGTACCGGAGTCGGAGCCGGCGCCGGCGCCGGCGCGGAGGACGACACGGGGGACGGCGCCGGGTCGCAGGCGGCGGAAGGGGCGGGTTCGGCGGCGGGTTCGGGCGGAAGATCGTCGTGGGGCGGCATGACAGGTGCGAACGCCGTCGGAGCCGCTTACATTCCCAGGAGTCCCAGCTCGGTCGCGAGGTTCCGGCGGGCCGCGGCCTCCCACCGCTCCGCCCCGTACGGGGTGCGGAACAGCCGCGGCAGGTCGAGGAGTTGCCGCAGTACGGCGGCCCGGCCGGTGCGGAACGCGTCGTCGGGGACGAAGCCGTACTCCTCGCGCACGGCGGCCGCGTAGGCGGCGTACGCCTCCGGCCCGCCGGCGAGGACCGCCAGGTCGGCGTCGCACAGCACCTCGCCGTCGCGGTCCCCGGGCGCCGGGTCGTGCGTGACGGTGAGCAGCACCAGCCGGGACACCTCCGCCGTGCGGCGCGCGTCGACGCCGAGTTCGGGCAGGGCCCGCTCGGCGAGGCGGGCGCTGCGCTCCTCGTTGGTGGAGCGGTCGGGGAGGTAGACCGCGTCGTGGAACCAGGCGGCGAGCTCCACGGCGGCCGGGTCGTCGGCGTGCCCGGCCAGCTCGTCGACGCGGCGGAGCACGGCGAGGAGGTGGTCGGTGGTGTGGTAGCGCCGCTGCGGCTCGGCCCAGCGGCCCAGCAGGTCGCGCAGGTACGGCTCCGGGTCCGGCAGCCCCGCGTCCTGCGACGGGTGCGCGTCGTGGGCGTGCGGGCCGTGCGGCGGCTGCGGGCTCCCCGTACGCGCCTCCCCGGCGGGCGCGTCCCGCGGCGGCTGCGGGGCGGGGTCGCCGGTGGGCGGGCGGCCCGCGTCCCGCGCCCGCCGGACGGTCGTCAGCCAGCGGGCGCGGAGCTCGTCGTGGGCGGGGTGCGGGGCGGGTGCGGCCATGGACCCATTGTGCCGGGCGCCCCTCCCCGCCCCGCCCCCGTCCGCGCTACGTCGCGGCCGTGAAGCCGCGCAGGCGCAGGCTGTTGCCGACGACGAAGACGGACGAGAACGCCATCGCCGCCCCGGCGATCATCGGGCTGAGGAAGCCCGCCGCCGCCAGCGGCAGCGCCGCCACGTTGTACGCGAACGCCCAGAACAGGTTCCCCTTGATCGTCCCGAGGGTGCGCCGGGAGAGCCGGATCGCGTCGGCGGCGGCCCGCAGGTCGCCCCGCACGAGGGTCAGGTCGCCCGCCTCGATCGCCGCGTCCGTACCGGTGCCCATCGCCAGGCCCAGGTCGGCCTGGGCGAGCGCCGCGGCGTCGTTCACGCCGTCGCCGACCATGGCGACGCTGCGGCCCTCGGCCTGGAGGCGCCGTACGACGTCGACCTTGTCCTGCGGCAGCACCTCGGCGATGACGTGCTCCCGGTCGATGCCGACCTCGGCGGCCACCGCCTCGGCGACGGTGCGGTTGTCGCCGGTGAGCAGGATCGGCGTGAGGCCCAGCGCGCGCAGCCTGCGGATCGCCTCGGCGCTGGTGTCCTTGACCGCGTCGGCGACCTCCAGGACCGCCCGCGCCTCGCCGTCCCAGGCGACGGCGACGGCGGTCCGGCCCGCCGCCTCCGCCGCGTCCCGGGCGCGGGCCAGCTCGTCCGGCAGGTCGATGGACCACGCCCCCAGCAGCTTCTCCCGGCCCACCAGCACCGCGTGGCCCTCGACGACGCCCTGCACGCCGAGGCCCGGCACGTTGGCGAAGTCCTCCACGGCGGGCAGGGAACCCGTCCGCTCCACCGCCCCGGCCGCGACGGCCCGGGCGACCGGATGCTCGGAGGCGTCCTCCAGGGCCCCGGCCAGGCGCA
The DNA here is from genome assembly GCF_020873895.1 of Streptomyces sp. DH12. Classification (GTDB taxonomy): domain Bacteria; phylum Actinomycetota; class Actinomycetes; order Streptomycetales; family Streptomycetaceae; genus Streptomyces. The sequence goes on from NZ_JAHWGT010000004.1 coordinate 176,284, forward strand.
GCGCCTCGGCCTCGCCGACCGTGCCGGCGGTGTGGACGGCCAGGAGCGTCATCCGGCCGGTGGTGACGGTGCCGGTCTTGTCGAGGACGACGGTGTCGGCCCGGCGCGTGTTCTCCAGCACCTCGGGCCCCTTGATGAGGATGCCGAGCTGCGCGCCCCGGCCCGTGCCGACCATGAGGGCGGTGGGCGTGGCGAGCCCGAGGGCGCACGGGCAGGCGATGATCAGTACGGCGACGGCGGCGGTGAACGCCGCGGTCGCCCCGGCGCCGCTCAGCAGCCACCCGGCGAGGGTGGCGAGGGCCAGGACCATGACGACGGGGACGAACACGGCGGAGATCCGGTCGGCGAGCCGCTGGGCGGCGGCCTTGCCGTTCTGCGCGTCCTCCACCAGCTTCGCCATGCGGGCCAGCTGCGTGTCGGCGCCGACGCGGGTGGCCTCGACGACGAGCCGGCCGCCCGCGTTGAGCGTCGCGCCGGTGACCGCGTCGCCCACCGCCACCTCCACGGGGACGGACTCGCCGGTCAGCATCGAGGCGTCCACGGCGGACCGGCCCTCCACCACGGTGCCGTCCGTGGCGATCTTCTCCCCGGGGCGGACGACGAACCGGTCGCCGACCCGCAGCTCCTCCGCCGGTACGCGCACCTCGCGGCCGGCGCGCACCACGGTGACCTCCTTGGCGCCCAGCTCCATCAGCGCCCGCAGCGCCGCGCCCGCCTTCCGCTTGGAGCGGGCCTCGAAGTACCGGCCGGCGAGGATGAACGCCGTCACCCCGGCCGCCGCCTCCAGGTAGATGTTGCCGGCGCCGTCGGAGCGGGAGATGGTCAGCTCGAAGGGGTGCGTCATGCCCGTCATGCCGGCCGTGCCGAAGAACAGCGCCCACAGCGACCAGAGGAACGCGGCGGTCGTACCGACCGAGATGAGCGTGTCCATCGTCGCGGCGCCGTGCCGCAGGTTGGTCCAGGCGGCGCGGTGGAACGGCCAGCCCGCGTAGACGACCACGGGCGCGGCGAGCGCGAGGGAGAGCCACTGCCAGTTCGCGAACTGCAGCGGCGGGACCATCGCCATGGCCACGACGGGGACGGCGAGGGCGACGGCGGTCAGCAGCCGCTGCCGCAGGTCCCGCAGATCGTCGTCGGCCCTCTCGCCGACGGCGCTGCCGCCGCCGACGGCGACCGTGCCGTCGCCGGCCGCACCGCCGTCGCGCGCGCCCGCCGCCGCGGGGGGCGCGGGCGGGCGGGCGGTGTAGCCGGTCGCCTCGACCGTGGCGACGAGGTCCGCCACGGACACGTCGTCGCCCCGGTAGGTGACCTTGGCCTTCTCGGTGGCGTAGTTGACGGTGGCCTCGACACCGTCCATGCGGTTGAGCTTCTTCTCGACGCGCGCCGCGCAGGAGGCGCAGGTCATGCCGCCGATGGCGAGCTCGACCTCGGCGGTGCCGGGCGTGGTGGCGGGGCCGCTCATCTCGCGCTCATCTCCACTCCTCCGGATCCGGGTACCCGTGACCGGGACGGTACGCATACCCTGGGGGGGTATCCCTTCCCGGTCAGTGTATACCCCCCTCAGGTAACCGCGTCACCCCCGCGACCGCCACCCGGCGCCCACCCGCCACCGACCCCCAGACCGTCCGCCCGACACCCGCCATCCGTCCGCAGACCGTCCGCCCGGCGCCCACCGGCCGCCCACCCCCGGTACCCACCGTCCGCCCGCCCCGGGCGCCCGCCCCGGGCGCCCGGCGGGCGGTCGTCGGGCGCCCGGCGGAGTACGGATCGCCCACGGGGCGGGCGCCGTGGAGCCCCCACGCATTAGCATTGGACTAGACCTGTACGAGACCCGTGCGGGATCGACATCCACCTGCGAGGAATGGGGTCCGATGAGCAACCGTGCAGTGCTGGAGGTGATCGCCCTCGACGCCGAGGACGCCATCGCCGCCCAGGCCGGAGGGGCGGACCGCCTGGAGCTGGTCACCGACATGGCCGCCGACGGGCTCTCCCCGTCCCGCGAGACGTACGCCCGGATCCGCGCCGCCGTGGACATCCCGCTGCGCGTCATGCTCCGCCTCGGCACCGGCTTCGCCGCCGGGGACGTCGACGCGCTCGTCCGCGTCGCGGCCGAGCTGCGCTCGGAGGGCGCCGACGAGTTCGTCCTCGGCTTCCTCGACGCGTACGGCCACCCCGACCTCGACGCCCTGGAGCGGCTCGTCACCGAGCTGGACGGCTGCCGGTGGACCTTCCACCGCGCCATCGACCACTGCGCCGACCGCGGCGCCCTGCGCAAGCACCTCGCCGACCTGCCGGGCCTCGACACGTTCCTGACCGCCGGCTCCGCCTCCGGGGTCGACGCCGGCCTGTCCGTGCTGACCGCCGAGGCCGCGCAGCGCGACCTCCCCGGGTACGAAGCGGTCCTCCTCGTCGGCGGCGGCCTGCGCCTCGACCACGTCCCCGCGCTCCGCGCGGCCGGCGTCGACGCCTTCCACATCGGGGGCGCGGCCCGCCCGGCCGGCTGGTCCTCCCCGGTCGCCCCGGGCGCCGTGGGCGCCTGGCGCCGCGCCCTGGACGAGGCGGCCTGACCCGGCGGACCCGCCTCCCCGCCCGGCACGGCCCCCGGCTCGCACCCGGGCGGGCGGGCGGCCCGCCCGGGCGGCGGCTCAGGCGGCCAGGTGGTCCGGCAGCGGCGAGGCGTGGACGAGGGTCAGGCCGGAGACCGCGCGGGTGAGCGCCACGTACAGCCGCCGCAGCCCCGTCCGCTCGTCGGGCTCCCCGTGCACCACCGCCGCCGGCTCGTCCAGCACGACGTAGTCGTACTCCAGGCCCTTCGCCAGCGACGCGGGCACCAGTGTCAGGCGGGTCTGCGCGGAGGTCTCCTCGCCCGGCGCGAGGAAGCCGAGCCCCGCCCCCTCCAGCGCCGCCGCCAGCACCGGGACCCGCGCGTCGGCGGCGATGAGCCCGACGGACCCCTCCCGCGCCAGGTACGCGCGGCACGCCGCGACGACCGCCGCGTCCCGCTCCGCGTCGCCGACGGCCCGCACCTCCAGCGACCCCGGGTTCTCCCGCACCGACCGCACCTCGGCCAGGCCGGGCGCGATGTGCGGCAGCAGCCGCGAGGCGTACGCGATCACCTCGCGTGGTACGCGGAAGCCGGCCGTCAGCTCCTCCACCACGGCGTCCGGCTTGCCCAGGTGGCCCAGCGCCTCCGCCCAGCTGCGCGTCGCCCACGGCGTCGTGCCCTGCGCCAGGTCGCCCAGGACCGTCGCCGACCCGGTCGAGCAGCGCCGCCCCACCGCCCGGTACTGCATCGGCGACAGGTCCTGCGCCTCGTCGAGCACCACGTGCCCCAGCGAGTGGGTGCGCTCCACCAGGTCGGCCGCCTCGTCGACGAGGACGGCGTCCGCGGGCGACCACTTCGCCGACCGGACGCTCCGCGGCGGCCGCGTCCACAGGACGGCCTTCTGCTCCTCGTCGGTGAGGACGCCCCGGGCGTGCTCACCGAGGAAGTCCGCGTCGGACAGCAGCCGCAGCACCAGCTTCGCCGGGTCGACCGGCGGCCAGATCGCCTTGACCGCCGCCTTCACCGCCGGGTTGCGCGCCACCGCGTCCTGCACCCGGTCGTCCGGCGCCTCCCCGGCCTCCTCCATCCGCACCAGCACCGCGTGCGCGATGCGCCGCGGCAGCGCCTCACGGGCGGCGCCGTAGCGCATGTCGCGGGCGAGCAGCTCGCGGACGATCTCCTCCACCTCGTACGCCGGCACCCGCCACCGCCGCGAACCGCGCACCACGACGACCGGCTCGACGGGCGGCGTCACGTGCGAGCGGACCGCCCGCCGCAGTACCTCGGCCATCCGGGCGTCGCCCTTCACCACCGCCGACGCCGCCTCGTCCGCGCCCCGCACCTCGACGTGCGCACCGACCAGGTCGTCGACGGTCGACTGCCGCACCTCCAGCTCGCCCAGGGCGGGCAGCACCTGCTCGATGTACCGCAGGAACGAGCGGTTCGGGCCGATGACGAGCGTGCCCGTCCGCGCCAGCCGCTCCCGGTGCGCGTACAGCAGGTACGCCACCCGGTGCAGGCCCACGGCGGTCTTGCCGGTGCCGGGCCCGCCCTGCACGCACACCGTCCCCGACAGGCCGCTGCGGACGATCTCGTCCTGCTCGGGCTGGATGGTCGCGACGATGTCCCGCATCGGCCCCACGCGCGGCCGCTCGATCTCCGCCTGGAGCAGCCGGCTGGCGGTGTCCGCCTCGTCCGGGTCGGTCAGGTGCTCGTCCTCGTACGCGGTGAGCTCGCCGCCCGTGTAGCCGAACCGGCGACGCAGCCCGACGTCCTGCGGGTCCTTGCGCGACGCCCGGTAGAACGGCTGCGACACCGGGGCACGCCAGTCGATCACCATCGGGTCCCCGTCGCCGTCGTGGACGTGCCGCCGGCCGATGTAGAAGCGCTGCCCCTCCTGCGTGGTGTGCAGGTAGTCGAGCCGCCCGAAGAAGAGCGGCGTGTGGCTCAGGTCGGCGAGCGCCTTGACCCGCTCCTCGATCTGGCGGGAGAGGACGGCGGCGTTGACCCAGTTCGCGGTGACGTCCCGGATGTCGAGCGCCTCCACGTCCTCCCGCATGGCGCGCAGGGCGGCACGGGACGCCGCGAGGTGGGCGCGCTCGCGCGCGAGGGGGTCCGGGTCGGTCGCGGACATGGCGGTGCCTCCGGGCGGGACGATCAGGGGTGGGGACGGGGCCGTCCGGTTTCCGACCGGAGGGCGGCGCTCCCTGACGGGGAGGCGGGCAAGCGGGAGAGTGTACTGAGCCCCCACCGCCGGGGCGAACGCTTTTCCCCGCCCCCGCCCCCCGTCGCGGCACCCGCTCCCTCCTCCGTGACCCGCGCGGTCGCCCTGGCACCGCCTCGCCGAGCACGGTTCAAGGCCCGACGGGCCACCGTCGGCGGTACCCACCCCCCGCCCCGCACCTCGCACCCCGCAGCCCCAGCCCCCGAGCGCGCTGGTCCCGCGGCGGCTGTCCGGCCGCCCACGGGCCGGCCCCGCCTCTCGGCGGCTGGTCGCATCGGGGCACGGGAGCCGGCCACCAGCTCACCCTGGAGCCGTCTCCCGGCCGCCGCACCCGTGTCGCCGCGGTCGGAGCCGGGACGTCGATCCGCGCAGGCGCCCATGCGCGCCGCGTGAACCATTCGCGGTGCGGTCGCACGGACATTCCGCTTTTTCCCTCATCGCATCCCCCTGTTCGTCGCCGGCGCGCGGACGCCCGGCGTCGGGCTCGATTCGGGAGTGCGAGGGAAAGCGGTATCCGCATCGCTCCACCGGGAGATCCCAGGCTCCCCTGGGAGGCGGCCTTCATTTCCCCTCTCGAAACGAGTGGCCCCTACCGCCGTGAGCGTCGCCCACCTCGCTTCCCCACCACCGGGCCGTCCCTGGGGTGAGCCCGCGACAACGCGTCTACCAGGCGAATACAGGACGGACACCACCGATCGCGCCATCCGCTGTGGTCAACCGAGTCAGCACGACCGGTCGCAACTCGCCAGTGGATTCCAAGCCATGCTCAACGCCTTTATCCAGCCGCACATTCCGGCGCCACACTCCACGACCCGGCGTAATTATATGAAGAGTTGGTAGTGTCCCCGGGGCAAGCAGCCCCATACACGCACCACTTCGCGCCTCTTTGTGGTCCATCCCAACGGACACGCCTGAATTCGCCCCACCGATGAGCGCCGACCTTCCCGCCCACAGCTCACACAAGGACGACTCCCTTATGCAGACAACCTTCTGGAGCCGACGCCGCGTGCTCGGTGCGCTCGCCGCCACCACCGCCGTGGCCGCCACACCCTCGGCGCTCCTCGCCCCGGTCGCCGCCGCGACGGGGGCCACGACGCCGCAGCCGTTCCCGCTGCCGGACACGGAGCGGGCCAAGGCGGTCAGAGCCTGGATATCGGGTGGAAGAGGCGTCAAGGCCGCAGCCTCGCGGGCCCTGCTCGGCTCCGACAGCGAGATCCAGTCCTTCCTTGCCGAGACGCTCCCGTACCAGACCGTGCAGGACAACCGCGTGGCCGTCATCAGCTCCCTGGACCGCGCGGGCAAGGGGCTGCGCCGTGAGGCGGTCGCCGCCCTCGACAACGGTGACGCCGCCATCTCCGAGTTCCTGAGGGGAGGCTTCCAGCCCGCCATCCTCGAGGACCTCCGGGTGGCCACGACCATCGTGTCGGCCACCGGCGACAGGGCGGTCCGGCGAGAGGCCACCGCCGCCCTCGACGTCGGCAGCCACGCCGCCCTGACCGAGTTCCTCACCGACACGCAGTACGACGCACGCCTGGAGGACGCCCGGGTCCAGGTGTCCTTCATGCTGACGCAGGCGGGACCGGAGGTGCGCAAGTACGCCGACCGCGCCCTCAGCGGCACCGCGTCCGACGTGGAGTGGTTCATCGAGACCGGGCAGCACATCGCCCGGGCCCGGGACCAGGAGTCGGCGAAGATCGAGGAGCTCGTCGCGGTCGTCCAGCGGGAGGGCAAGCGCGCCGAGAGCCAGACGAACCTGGCCGTCGAGGCCTCCGCACGCGCCCAGACCGCTGCCCAGAAGGCGAAGGAGGCGGCGGAGAAGGCCGCCGCCGAGGCCGCCGCCGCCAAGGACGACGTCCAGAAGTCCGGGGCGGCGGCCCGCAAGGCGGCGAGCGCCGCCAAGGGCGCGGCGGACGCCGCCCGTAACGCCATCAACGCCTCGAACGCCGCAGTGACGGCGTCCCGCCGCGCCTCCTCCGCCGCAGCCGGCGCCGCCCAGGCCGCCGCGAACGCCGGCAGCGCCGCCTCCCGCGCCTACCACGCCGCGATCGGCGCCTCAAAGGACGCCGGCAAGGCCGAGGCAGCCAAGAACGCGGCGGTCGCCGCACGCAACGCCGCCGCCCAGGCGCGCACCGCGGCCAAGGCCGCCGACCAGGCGGCCATCGCCGGAAGCCAGGCTGCCGCCGCCGGTTCCGCCGCCGCCTCCGCCGCACGCAACTCCGCCGCCGCCGCGAACGCCGCCGCCCAGGCCGGCGCCGCCGCCGGCGCCGCGCAGTCGGAGGCCGCGGAGGCCAAGCGCCAGGCCGCGATCGCGTCCACCGCCGCGAACCGGGCCACCAACGCCGCGTCCACCGCCCAGGCCCTCGCCAACACCGCGGCCGCGGCCGCGCGCACCGCCAGGGACGCCGCCAACTCCGCCGCGGACCACGCCGACAGGGCCGCCGCCGCCGCCGAGGAGGCCGTGAAGTACGCGGGCAAGGCCGTCGACTACGCCAACAGGTCGACCGCCCACGCGGCGGCGGCCGTCCAAGCCGCCAACACGGCCACCAAGGCGGTCTCGGACGCCCTCCTGGTGGAGCAGAACGCGCGGAAGGCCGAGGCGGAAACCCTCGAGCAGGACAAACTGCAGGCCATCGACGAGGTCAGGCTGCTCGCCGAGATCGAGGCGAAGGAGCTGGCCGCCTACCGGAACAAGCTCGCCCAGGCCCAGCAGACCGATCAGGCGACCAGGGACCTGATCGCCAAGGCGGAGCAGGCGCTGGCGGCGAACGACTTGCCGGTCGCGGCGGTCGAGGGGCGCAAGGCGGCCGTCGCCCTGCTCGACTCCCGAGGCGCCTGGACCCGCCAGGCGGCCCAGTTCGCCCTCTCCGGCACGGACGACGACGTGTTCGCCTGGATCGACCTCGACCGGCTCCTGGCCCAGCAGCAGGACGACCGGGAGACCACGCTCCACGTGGCCACGGTCGCCGGCCCCAAGATCGCCGAGGCGGCCAAGGCCGCCCTGGAGAGCCCCGAGTCCACAGCGGTCGGGGACTTCCTCACCGGCGGGATGAAGAGGGCCTCGGACGAGGACAACCGGGTCGCCATCGTTCGCATCCTGGGCACGAACCCCGGGAAGGCCGTCACCGCCGCGGCGAACAAGGCCCTCGACATCAACACCACCGAGTCGCTGCAGAGGTTCTTCGACCACGAGTACCCCGAGGCGATCCGGGAGGACGACGCGGTCCACACCATCTCCCTGATGAACACCGGGGGTGCCTACACCAAGGCGTACGCCGAGGTGGCCATGGAGGGGCCCACCTGGATGCGCCGCAACTTCGTCTCCCTGGTGCAGTTCCGGACGGCCCAGCTCGACCACGACACCGCCACCCATGTCGCCGCGATCCGCGGCGCCATCGCAGCCGCGGCGAAGATCGCCGAAAAGGCCCAGGAGAACGCCGCCCTGGCGTCGAAGGCCGCCGCCGACGCCCGTAGCGCCGCCGCCGAGGCCAAGGCGTGGGCGGCCAAGGCACTCGACGCCGCGGCCAAGGCCGACAGCTACGCCGACGAGGCGCGGCGGAACGCGGACGCGGCCGACAAGTCCGCGGCCGAGGCCAAGGCGTCCGCGAGCAGGGCGAGCACGGCGGCGTCGACCGCCCGTGGCGCCGCCCGCACCGCGAACTACGCGGCGAACAAGGCGATGGACTCCGCCCGGTCCGCCCTCAGGTCCTCCTCCAACGCCCAGGCGTCGGCCGCCAGCGCCCGAGCTTCCGCGATCGCCGCGGGCAAGGACGCGGCGACGGCGGCGGCCGCGGCCACCGAGGCCCGGCAGATCGCAGCCGCCAAGCGCGAGGCCGAGGTCAAGGCCGCGGCCCAGGCGGCCGCCGAGAAGGCCCGCCGTGAGCGGGACGCCAAGACCAACCCGGCCGACCAGGGCACCAACGACCAGATCAACCCCAACGGGACGAGCACGGACGCCGACGAGTGGTGGAACGACGCCGGCTTCTACGCCGACGCGTTCAACGCGATCAGCGTCGGCGCCGGGTTCCTGGCCGCGGGCTGCGCCCTCGCCTCCTTCGTGTTCCCCCCGGCGGCCGGAGCCGCCGGCTTCTTCGCCGCGGTGTCGATGGGCGCCGCGGGCCTCGGCACCCTCTTCACCGGGATCGAGCACGGCTTCTCCAGCGGCCAGTTCATCGACTCCGCCATCAACACCGGCCTGAGCCTGGTCACCTTCGGGCAGTCCAGGTGGATCGGCGCAGCGGACAAGGCGCTCGGCGGCAAGCTCATCAAGCCCGTCGTCGGCAAGATCGCCGACGTCGGGGAGGACGTCGTGTCAGGGGCCACCAAGGTCCTGTCGTCCATCTTCTGACCTGCTCGCGGCGCTCGGCCCGCCGGCCGGGCCCGCACGGTCTCTGCCCCGGTACGGACGTTCCGGCGCCGGCGAGCCCGGCGCCGGTGTCCCGGACGGCCTCTCACGCCAAGTCATCGGGGCAGCCACGCCCAAAAGAAAGGTATGACCATAATGCAGGCGATACGACCTGGACGGCCCGGACGGAGACGTGCCCGGTCGACCGTGCTGGCCGTGGTGGCCATGGTGACGCTGGGGCTCACCACGACCGGTATGAGCCCGGCGCCGCAGGCGGCCCAGGGCAAGCCGCAGCGGGTGGACAGGGCCGCCCCGGTGGCTCCGCCGGTCACCGCGCCCGCGGAGACCACCCCGTTCCGGGTGCAGTCCGAAGAGCGCTGCGAGCCCACGCCGGCAGGCTCGAAGGAGCGCCGTGCCGGCGCCGTCGAGTCCTGTGTGACGATCACCCCGGCCCCGGCGCCCGCGAAGGCGCAGTACCGGGCGGCCGGTGCCGCAGCTACCGCCGCCGCCGGCAGCTGCGACATCACCAACCCCGGCAACTACGGCTACGAACGCTTCTCGTACTGCGTGACCGGCATCAACGTCATTTACATCCTCCGCGACAGCAGGGGCCTGGAGATCGGACGCGGCGTCCTGGAGGTCTCGACCGGCGCCGACCTGTCCCCGACCGCCACAACCTGGAGCGAGCAGGTCACCGTCAGGATGACGGCCGCGTCCGGCGATGTGACCTCCCTGAACGCCAAGTTCAAGGCATCCTGTGACGCAGGGTGCACGGTCACCAAGTCCATGCCCTGGTACGTCGGCGCCATCTCGCTCGGCAAGACCCTCACCGGCAGCGTCACCTACTCCTCGCCCCGGACGACGGGTTCCTCCGCCTCCTTCCACACGTCCTACGCGATGTACGTGACGTCTCCGGGTGCGACGGCGACCGACCCCAACGCGTCGTGGAAGAACGCGCGTCAGATCAGGTGCGACGACGCAGTCGGCGGCACTTCGGTGGCGGGCTGTGCCGTCCCCTCCGTCATGGCCGTCGTGCCGATGAAGGCGACGAGCGCGGACGCGGGCGGCGCCGTGGCCGCCTACGGCTGGGCCCAGAAGAACCTCAACGGCGCCTGGGGGAAGAAGGGCAGCCCCCTTACCCGGTCGACAAGCGGCGTGGCCGCCCGTACCGCCAGCACGTGCGGTGGCTTCACCGCCGAGACGGATCTCGTCGACGCCGACTCCTGCGGTGACTTCCCGTTCGGTGAGGCGAAGGAGGGCGGTGCTCCCGGCGCGCAGTGCGCCGAGGTGATCCCCAATCTCGGCAACGGCGAATGGGACACGTACATCCTGAACAACGCCCATGCGCACGACCCCGCCGCACCCTGCGTTCAGGCCCATGTCACGCCCACCGAGAAGCAGTTCGCGGACACGCAGCTCGGCGACGGCTTCAGGGGCCAGCGGGTGATCGACGGTGACCGGTTCGAGCTGCCGATCTCGACGCCCGACACGACAGGGCAGGCCGACTGCCTGGCCGCCCAAGCGCCGACCGGTTCGCTGCCCAACGGTGACGGCTGGTTCTGGAACACCACCGAGGCGGTTCCGCTCGTCAACAAGACCGTCCCGACAAGCGGACCCGGACTGCGGCCGACCCGGGCGCAGGCGTGCCTGGGTCGGAATACCCGCGGCGGGACCGGAACCAGTAACCCCGTCACCGGCATGGAGGATGCGGAGGCGTTCAAGATCGCGGCCGGTGTCACCTATTCGCAGGACCGGTGCCACCTCATCGCAAGAATCCTCGGCGGCCAGGGCACGAGTGAACGCACTCGCCGCAACCTCGTCCCTTGCTGGCATTCCGGGATGAACACGGGCACGCCCAGCATGCGGACGTTCGAGGACCAGACGCGGAACCTGATCAAGGGCCCTCTCGCCGCCTTCGGGGCGAACGACGCGGTCTTCTACGAGGTGACACCCGTCTACAAGGACGCAAGCAGCACCATCCCGCTGGGTGTCACGATGCACGCGACGATACAACGGGCGAACGGGACAACCGAGGAACTGTTCCCCAACGTCTACGTCACCAACACCTACCAGAACACCGGGACGCTCAACCTCGGTAACTGATTCACCAGTGCGCGCCAACGGGAGCCTGTATGAGTCTCACCACCCCACCGCGGCCGTTCGACATCACCTCGCTCTTCCCTCAACTGGCCCCGCTGGCGCGCACGGCGACCCGGCTGCACCCGCGCCCCGGGTCGCCGACGGTGCACGACAGCTCCGTCGGCGGGCCGCTGCTGTGGCCCGCCGGCGAGCCGTGGCCGTACTGCGACGAGCCGCACGACAGGCACGCGTCGCAGGCGGTCCACTCGCCGGACGATGTCCGGCTGCTCCGCCGCGATCTCGCCGCCGCGGAGGAGCGGCTGCGTCTCGACCCCGAGGCACCCGAGGTCACCCCGGAGGAACGGGAGAACTGGGAGCGGATCAAGGTGGGCCGCGCGTGGTTCGACGGCCCGATCCCCCTACTTCCCGTCGCCCAGCTCTACGCGCGTGACGTTCCCTTCACGTGTCCGCCCGACGCGGATCTCCTCCAGGTTCTGTGGTGCCCCTTCGACCACGCCGAACGCGCCCACCCCACGACCGCACTCTTCTGGCGCTCCTTCGCCGCCGTCGCCGACGTCCTCGACGCACCGCCCGAGCCGCCGGTCATCCAGTCCCAGTGGTACCTCCCGGAGCCGTGCCTGTTCTCACCGGAACAGGTCACGGACTTCCCCCATCCCTCGGAGCTGCCCGAGGAGTTGCGCGCCCAGCTGGAAGACATGAGCAGATGGGAGTCGGTCGACCCCGCGCTGTACAGCAGTTACGCGTACGACCCGGGCGAGCTCTATCTGAACAACCTCTCCACCGCCCCCGGCTGGAAGACCGGCGGCTGGACCGGCTGGGGCCTCGGCGACCCCGTCGACCGCTCCTGCCCCGAATGCGGCACCGAGGAGGTCCCGCTCCTCACCATCGCCTCCTCGGAATGGGACGGCGGCAGCGGGACCTGGATCGCCGAGGAGGACCGGACGACCCCGGCCGCGCCTCCCCTGGGCACCCGGGACGGCAACTTCACCTTGATCGACATCGCCGGCGGCTACACTCTCCAGCTCCACGCCTGCCCGGTGTCCCCGCACCATCCGCACATCGAACTGGTCCAATAGCAGCGCGCCTCCCGGGCCAGCCGGAGGAGTGAGGCGGGCGGTACGACCCGTAGGGGACGGCGTATGCCTGGAGTCGTACGCGGGCGGCTCGGCGGTTCAGCCCCGGGGGCGAGGGAATCGGGGGCGCGGCGGCCCACCATGGAGACATGAGCGCAGCGACCTTCACCCCCGCGTCCGGTACCGCCCCCCGCCCCCGCGCCGGCGAGCCGTCCGGCGCCGCCGACCTGCCCGGCTCCCGGATCGGCGGGGCCCTGCGCGCGGTGCGGGTCTTCACCGCGGCGGCCTTCGGCGTGGCCGTCCTCGGCGCGTACGACGCCGAGGCGGCGGGCGTCGTACGCCGCCACTGACCCACCCGCGGGCCCGGCCACTGACCCCCGCCCGAGGCCCGACCCGGCCCCGGGCGGGCACCGGGGGAGGCCCAGCGACACGCACCCGGCAGGCCCCCCGCCGCCCCGCCGCCCCGCGCCGGAGCTCTCAGGCGCCGCTGAGGAGGTCCCCCGCGTCGACGATCCGGTACGCGTACCCCTGCTCCGCCAGGAACCGCTGCCGGTGCGCGGCGAAGTCCTGGTCGATGGTGTCCCGTGCGACGACCGAGTAGAAGTGTGCCTGGTGCCCGTCCGCCTTGGGGCGCAGGACCCGTCCGAGCCGCTGCGCCTCCTCCTGGCGCGAGCCGAACGTCCCCGACACCTGGATGGCGACGGTCGCCTCCGGCAGGTCGATCGAGAAGTTCGCGACCTTCGACACGACGAGGACGCTCAACTCGCCGTTGCGGAACGCGTCGAACAGCTTCTCGCGCTGCGCGTTCGACGTCTCGCCCTTGATGACGGGCGCGCCCAGGTGCTCGCCCAGCTCGTCCAGCTGGTCGATGTACTGGCCGATGACGAGGATCTGCTGCCCGGCGAACTTCCGCACGATCGCCTCGGTCACCCGGCGCTTGGTGTCCGTCGTCGCGCAGAACCGGTACTTCTCCTCGCTCTCCGCCGTGGCGTACGCGAGCCGCTCGGACTCGGTCAGGTCGACGCGGACCTCGACGCAGTCGGCGGGCGCGATGTACCCCTGCGCCTCGATCTCCTTCCACGGCGCGTCGAACCGCTTCGGCCCGATCAGCGAGAACACGTCCGACTCGCGCCCGTCCTCGCGGACCAGCGTCGCGGTCAGCCCGAGCCGCCGCCGGGCCTGGAGGTCGGCGGTGAACTTGAACACCGGCGCGGGCAGCAGGTGCACCTCGTCGTAGACGATCAGGCCCCAGTCCCGCGAGTCGAACAGCTCCAGGTGCGGGTAGACGCCCTTCCGCCGGGTCGTCAGCACCTGGTACGTGGCGATGGTGACGGGCCGGATCTCCTTGCGGGTCCCGCTGTACTCGCCGATCTCGTCCTCGGTGAGCGAGGTCCGCTTGACCAGCTCGTGCTTCCACTGCCGCGCGGAGACGGTGTTCGTGACGAGGATCAGCGTCGTCGCCTTGGCCTGCGCCATCGCGCCGGCGCCCACGAGGGTCTTGCCGGCGCCGCACGGCAGCACCACCACGCCCGACCCGCCGTGCCAGAACCCCTCGACGGCCTGCTTCTGGTACGGGCGCAGCTCCCAGCCGTCCTCGTCCAGCTCGATGGGGTGCGCCTCGCCGTCGACGTACCCGGCGAGGTCCTCCGCCGGCCAGCCGAGCTTCAGCAGCGTCTGCTTGATCTGGCCGCGCTCGGAGGGGTGGACGGCGACCGTGTCCGGGTCGAGGCGCTCCCCGACGAGCGGCTTGATCCGCTTCGACCGGAGCACCTCCTCCAGCACGGGCCGGTCGGTCGTGGTCAGCACGAGGCCGTGCACGGGGTGCTTGCCGAGGCTCAGCCGCCCGTACCGCGCCATCGTCTCGGCGACGTCCACGAGCAGCGCGTGCGGCACGGGGTAGCGCGAGTACTCGACCAGGGCGTCCACGACCTGCTCGGCGTCGTGCCCGGCGGCGCGGGCGTTCCACAGGCCGAGCGGCGTCAGGCGGTAGGTGTGGATGTGCTCCGGCGCCCGCTCCAGCTCGGCGAAGGGCGCGATGGCCCGCCGGCAGGCGTCGGCCCGCTCGTGGTCCACTTCGAGCAGGAGTGTCTTGTCGCTCTGGACGATCAACGGTCCGTTCACGCCTCACCCTTTCCGTACGGCCCCGAGGACGCGGCCAAACCTCCAGTGTGCCGCATGCCCGGTGCCGGGGGTGCGGGTCGCGGACCGGCCCCGGCGGTTCCGGCCGGTCGCGCACCGGCCCCCGGCCCCGGCGGTCCGGGCCGCGCCGACGCCCCGGCGACCGGCGGCGTGGCCGGGGGCGTGGCCGGGGTCACTCGTCGGCGAGTTCGGCGACGCCCGTGATGCGGTGGAGGGCGTACGTGCGGACCTCGTCGGCGGTGTGGTCGTACGCGGTGACGAAGCCGCCCTCGACGCGGACCGGGGCGATCACGCGCTGGCTGGCGGCGCCCTCGGCGTTGACGTAGCCGATCCACACGGCCGAGTTGGTCATGGCCGCGGCCTGGACGGTGGCGAGGGTCTCGGCGGCGGAGGTGCGCGGCAGGGCCCCGTCGACGCGGCCGGTGGCCGGGGCGGCGGTGCCGGTCGCGGTGGCGGTGTGCGGTTCCTTGCGGGTCACGGTCGCGGCGCGGTCCCCGGCGCGGATGGCGCGGACGGCGGCGCCCAGCAGGGTGGCGTCGGGCAGCGGCGGTCCGTCCGGCACCGGGGCGGGCGCCGTGCGGGGCCCGGTGCGGTAGGAGTCGGCGCGGGTGATCAGCACGTCGCCCGCGGCGGACTCGGCGGCCGGGGCGAAGCCCATGGACCGCAGCCCGTCCAGCAGCACCGCCGGCGCGGCCTGGGCGGCGAGGACGGTCGGGGCGAGCCGGCGCAGCCCCAGCGACGCGGACCGCTTGTCGGCGAGGATCTCGCCGAGCACGGCGTCGTCGTCGCAGCGCACGTACGAGGAGGCCGCCCCGACGCGCAGGTGGCCGTGGCGGCGGGCCACGTCGTCGATCAGGTAGGCGAGCGGCTGCGGCACGGGCGTGCGGGAGTGCTCGGCGAGGAAGGCGTGCAGGTCGGCGGCGGTCCGCCCGGCGTCCAGGGCCCGGCGCACCGAGCCGGGCGTGAAGCGGTAGACGGTCGCCCCGCCCTTGGACTCGACGTCCGCGAGGACCGCCAGCGCGTCCGCGAGGGGGCGGCTCAGCGGGCCGGGGGCGACGGCGGTCAGGTCGGCCTGGAGCAGGACGTGGTCGACCGGTTCGGGCAGCAGCGGCGCGAGCAGCGCCACTGCGGCCTCGTCGTCCGGGCCGTCCAGCAGGGCCCGGCCGTGGCCGGAGAGGGCGCCGCGGCCCGTGACGCCGAGGGTCTCCGCCTCGGACAGGGCCCAGCCGGCGAGGCGGGCCCGCAGGTCGGCGCCGGGCGCGCCCCCGCGCAGGGGCCGCTCCCAGCGCAGCCGCGCGAGGAGCACGTCCGGTTCGGGCGCGCCGCCCGGCGGGAGCGCGGCGAGCAGGTCCAGCACCCGGCGCCGCACCTCGGGGGCGGCGCCCCGGTCCAGGTCCGGGCCGAGCGCGGCGAGGGTGCGGCCCTTGGCGTCCTGCCCGCCGACCAGCCCGGGGGTGCGGGTGGAGGCCAGCCACGTCCCGGCGAGGCGGGCCCAGCGCCGGGCGGGCGGCAGGTCGAGCCACGCGTCGTACGCCGGGGTCGGCGCGTACCGCTCGTCGGCCTCGCCGTCCGGGGCGAGCAGCCCCGCCCCGTACAGCAGTTCCAGCCAGAACGCGGCGACCGGCTCGGGCGCGTCGAGGGCGGCCGCGGTGCGCTTGAGGTCGCGGACGGACAGGCCGCCGGCGCGCAGGACGGGCGGCCCGCCCTGGTCCCACGACTTCAGCAGCTCCTCGGCGGTGGCGAGCGCCGTGTACGCCTGGCCGGCCGCCGTGCTGTCCACAACCTGTGGACGGTACTCGCGGGCCGGCTCCACGGCGGGCGGCGCCGGCTCGGGCACCCGGTGCGCCCGGCCCGCCCGCAGGTGCAGCGCCACCTCGCGCGGCAGCGCCACCGTCCGGGCCGACGTGGGCAGCAGCAGCCCCCGGTCGCGCAGCCAGCGGACCGGCGGCGCGGGCGCCGCGCTCACCTCGCCGTACGGCGGTCCCCACACCAGCCGGTCCAGCACGCCGAGCGCGTCGGCGGGCGCCTGGTCCAGCAGGGCGTCCATCCGCGTCCGGTCGGTGAACAGCCCCGCCAGGGCGGCCACCGCCGACACCGGGTCGTGCGTGGACGGCAACCCGACGGCCCGGAGGATCTCCTGGAGGCGGCCGGGCGACATGCCGGCGGTCGCCTCCGCGACGGTCGGCCCCAGTCCGGTCGGCGACGGGTGCTGCGGCGACGGCGCGAGCAGCTCCCGCGCGGTGCGCACCAGCCGCAGCCGGTCGTCGCCGCCCCACACCAGGGCCTGTTCGCGCAGCACGGCCACGGCGCCGGGCAGCGCCGCCGCCACGGCCTCGTCACCGGCGTCCCCGGCCATGAGCCCGAGCAGCACCGGGTACGGCGCCGGGTCGGGCGCCACGGCCAGCGCCTCCGCGGTCTGCAACGCGAACCGGTCGAGCCGCTCCAGGGCCCGCACCACGGAGGCGCGCGTACCGGCCCGCGTGGCGAGCTGCGTCAGGTCGCCGGGGACGGGCGCCAGCAGGTCGGGGCGGGCCCGCAGCAGCGCCGCGATCCCCTCGTCGCCCCGCGCCCGCAGCGCCTCCGCCAGTGTGCGGGGCGCCGCCGTACCGTCTTGCTCCTCGGGCACGTGCGCCTCCCGCTCGGTCTCGCCGGTCGCCATCCGCACCACGTTAGCCCCTGGCCCCGCCCCAGGCGCTAACGTCGGGACGTCGGCCGGGCGGCGGGCAGCGGCATGGAGGGGCACGGTGGGGATCGAGAGCGACCAGCTGGTCTTCGACTACCTGAGCCGGGTCGGCGACCTGGCGCAGCAGCGGCAGTTGCCGGCGAAGGAGCGGATGAGCCTCGTCGCGTCGCTGCGCGACGAGATCACCCGGCAGCGCGAGGGCGGCGGCACGGACGGCCCGGCCGGGGTGCGGCGCATCCTCGACCGGCTCGGCTCGCCCGACGCCGTCGTCACGGCCGTGGCCACCGGCGGCCTCGCCGTACCGGGCCAGCGGACCGCGGCGGCGCCGCGCGACCGGGTGCCGGCCGAAGCGGAGTCCGGCGGCGGCACCGGGGCGGAGTCCGGCGGCGCCGGGCCGGGGCCGGAGCCCGACTGGTGGAGCGTGGTGCCCGGGTTCACCGGCGGCGTCGAGGTGCCGGAGCTGCTCGTACCGCCGGAGGAGCAGGACGGCGGGGACGGCGAGGCGGCCGCGAAGGACGGCGCCGGGTCCGGGCCGCCCGCGCCCCCGCCCGGGGGCCCCGGCGTACGGCTGCTGCGCCGCCTGCTGGGCCGCACGCCCCCGCCGACGACCGCGAAGGCGCTCCCGGGCGCGGCGCCGGTGGCCGGCGGGACGGCGGCGGTCGGCGCGGTGCTCGTCCCGGCCGTCCCCTGGTGGCGCGCGCGGCTGCCGCGCCGCCGGCGCGGGGGCGCGGCGCCCGCGGCGGCCGTGGCGGCGCCGGTGGTCGCCGCTCCGCGCCGGTGGGGGAACCCGGTGCTGCTCATCGCGGCCGTCCTGCTGGTGGCGGGCACGGTCACCGGTTCGTGGCTCGCCCTCGCGGGCGGCTGGCTCCTCGCGTACGCCTCGCGCCGGCTGAGCCGCGCCCAGGCGAAGTGGGCGGCCCTCGGCCTGCCGGGCCTCGTCGCCGCGGCCACCGCCGTGTGGCTGTGGGGCCGCCGCGACGGGCGGTGGGGCGAACCGCTCGCGGCGGGCGGCCCGGCACTGCGCGAGGCGCTGTCGGAGACGTGGCCGTGGACGGTCCGCCTGGCGGCCCTGGCCTCCGCCGCGTACCTCCTGTGGCGCGCCCGCCGCCTGTGACGGGGCAGCACGGGGCGGGCGGGCCCGGGGCGGCGCTTCCACGGTGCCGGGGCACTTCCGGGCGGCGAGGCCGGACGGCCGGGGTCGGCGGCGGGAGCCGGCCCAGGCGGCGGCCTCGGGGCGGTGGGCGGGCGGCTGCTCACCTCATGCCCGGGCCCTCCACCTGTCCGGCCCCGGGTACTCCGGATCACGCTCGGCACGGGCAACCGTGCTGCTGCCGCGTATATCCGCCGAGGCGCCAACTGCCAACGCAGCGCGGCTTTCTACGGTGTACGGCCTACAGGTGGGCGGTACCGTTCTGGTGACGAGTCAGAACTGGAGACCAGCATGCACTCCCTGCCGCACGACCACACCGGCGCGCGCATCAAGCGCCTGCGCCTCCAGTACGGCCTCACGCAGAAGGCGCTCTCGGACCTCTCGGGCATCCCGTACAGCACGCTGACCAAGACTGAACAAGGCAGGATCGCCACCACCCCGTACGTCATCGCCTGTGTGGCCCGGGCGCTGCGCGTGGAACCGGCCACCGTGTCCGGCCAGCCCTACGCCGATGAACTCCGGGCCGACGCCCTCGATGTCCTCATCCTGCCGATCCGCGAGGCCCTGGACGTCTACGACCTCGGGCCGGACCCTGACATCACCCCCCGCCCGTGGCAGCTCCTGCACGCCGATGCCGAGGAACTGCTGGTGCACGTGCGGGCGGGGAGGCTCAAGCAGGCCGCGTCCAGCGTGGCCGGCCTCATCCAGGAGGTCACCACGGCCGCGCACCTCACGCAGTCGACAGATGGCTGGCGCACACTCGCCAGCACGTACCGGACCGCCTACGACGTCGCGACGAAGCTCGGCTACGGCGACCTGGCCGCCATCGCCTTGAGCCGGATGGACTGGGCAGCGGCTCACGCCTCCGATGCGGTGGTCGGTGGCATGTACCGCTACATGCGTGCGCTGACCTACCTTCGCAGCGGGCAGTACCGCACGGGCGCTCGGCTCGTCCAGACCGGTCTCCAGGTCTTGGAGCAAGCCGACCCCGGCCGCGAGCGCGACGCCGTCACCGGCCAGTTGCACCTCGGTGCCGCCGTCCTGGCGGGCCGCGCCAAGCACACGCACGCCGCTGACGAGCACCTCACGGAGGCGGCCCGCTTCGCTGACCGGACCGGCGAGGCGGTGAAAGTGCACTGGCTGGCGTTCGGGCCGACAAATGTGGCAGTGCACCGGGTGTCAGTGCTGGCGGAGCTGGACCAGTACGACGAGGCGGCGCAAGCAGGAAGGGGCCTCACGATCCCCCAGGACTGGCCCGCCTCCCGGTGCAGCCACCACTACGCCGAGCTGGCACGCGCCCAGATGTGGGACGGCGACCTGGCCGGAGCTTTCGCCAGCCTGCTGAAGGCGCGCAAGACCGCTCCCCAGCAGGCGAAGTACCACCCGACAGTCCGTGAGACCTACCAGGGCCTGGAGGCCGCGAAGCGCGCGCTCCCCGACTCCTTCCTCTCGTACGGCACCTGGCTGGGTGCCTGACGGAGCGTCACCCTCTGGTCCCGACTATCACGGACTTGTGATAGCCGGGGCCTTGTCGCGCGGCCAGCATGTGAGGCACGTCACCAGCCGGTGACGACGGACCCCGGCGCCGCTGTGACCCGGCCCGGGGCATGGCCGACTGCGAGGAGTCGACATGGCATCCCTATCACGCCGCGTGTACCACGTCTTACGACGAGCCGGCGCCGCCCTTCCCGGACGCGGCCGCCGCGCCCGGCACGCGCGCCCCCGCGGCCCCGTGACCGCCCCGCGCCGCCCTCTCCACACCGTCCGCCACGCGCCGCCGGCCTGGAGCGCCACCGCGTCCACCGGCCGCCAGCGGCCGCCCGCACACCTACCGCGCGCCGCCGCCTGGCCACAGGTCCTCCTCCAGAACGGCACGCCCGTGCGCCCCTACGTGCTCCCACCCGCCGAGCGGGCCGCCGCACGGATGCAGGGAGGCGCCCGATGACCGAGATCACCCTGCGCGTCTACCGCGTCAGTCTTGCCGACGGCGCCATCACCCCCGTTGGCGAGCCCCGCACCCACAAGACGGTCGACATCCTCAAGCAGCCTTTCCGGCCCACGTGCCACTGGCCCGCCTGCGGCTGCCCCCGTTGCATGCCCGAGGCAGGTGAGCGCTGAGATGGACTTCACCTTCGACCCCCGGTACCTCCCCGCCACCTCCCTACCCGACGTACCGGACGCCGGTCGTCTCAGCCACCGACAGCGCAACGGCGGCGACTGTGTCCACTGCGGCGTCACCCTCAGCCCGAAGACCGCCGTCAGTCTGGGCACCCAGGTGTACAAGACCGTCGGCGTCCCCGGCCTCACCGAGTGGTGGCCCCGCTCGTGCCGCTCCTGCCACAGCGCGGGGACCACACCGTGACCGCGCCCGCGGCCCGGCGGCCGCTCGACACCGAGACGATGCGGGACGTCGCGCGGCGGCTCCTCGACCCCCACGCCGAGGTGCCCACGGAGGACGCCGCCGAGACCCTCGCCCTCACCTGTCGGGGCATGCTCATGCTCCTGATCCCCGCCGTCGAGGATGCCTCGCACCGGCTCACGGTCGACGCCCCGCCGCGGGTCCTGGCGGACGCGGGCGTCTTCGAGGCACGAGCCCGACTCGGCCATCAGCCGGGCGGCGGACTGCCCGCGCGGATCGCCCACGCCCAGCGCCTCGCCCGGTCGGTGCTGTGTCTCCTCGATCACCTGACCGGTCCGACCACCACCCCCTGACCCCGCCTCCGCCGTGCCGTGGCTCTCGCTCGTGGGCCCGGCCTCGGCGGGGGTGGCTCCCACCGGCCGGAGACCGCCATGAGCAACCTCGGCGACGAGGTCCACGACACCACCAGCGGGGCCACCGGCACCGTCTTCGCCCGCGGCGCCGGCGTCCTCCATCTCGGTGACCGGAGCGGCCACAGGTGGCGGGCCCTGACCGTCCGCTGCGAGCCGGTCGTCCCACCCGCCGCGCGGAGCACCGACCGCCCGCCCGGCACCACCCCCGTGGTGGTCGCCCCGGACGGCATCCGACGCGGCGACCGGGTCCGCCCCATCGAGGACGGGCCCGCCCACCGCGTCCGCGACATGCGCGTGCCCGGCCCCGGCCGCCACGTGCTGCACCTCGCCGGACGGGCCCGGCCGTGGGTCGTGCCCGTCGGCGGGCACCGGGTGTACCGGCCCTACGCGGCCATCCGGGAGCGTCCCGCCCGCACCTAGACTGGCCGGGCCGCGACGAGAGGAAATGATCACAAATGCGCCCCGCCCGCTTCACCGACTTCGTCATCGACGTCGTCAAGAACACGCCGGCGACCGACCGCGTGCAGACCCTCGCCGACGCCGGCGACACCAAGCACCCCTTCGGCGTCGCCATCACGCCCGCCGGTGGCGGCCGCGAGACCCGGTGGCAGTTCCTGGGGCAGTTGCCGGAGAGCGCCAAGCACGACACCTTCACGGACGAGCCGGTCACCGGCCCCCCGGCGCCCGCCGGCCCCGCGCCGCAGGCCGGCGACGAGCCCGAGGCCTGGCTGGCCGCCGCCCTCGCGCACGCCGAGTGCCCGGAGATCGCCGCCCTCGAACGCTGGTCGACCCGCCCCGACGCCGGGGCGCAGCGGGGCCTCACCGTGACCTTCCACAACGGCGCGCGGATCTTCGCCCGCGTCCTGTGACCCTTCCTGCGGCCGAGGCCGCCCCGGGGAGCGCACCACCGCACCGCCGCACCACCTGTCGGCGCCACCACCGATGGAGGACTGATATGTGCGCGTGTGACCCCGCCCACCGCTTCGACCCGGCCCGCTGCGCGGGCGACTGCCCGAGCTGCGGGGCGATCGTCGGCGCCCCGCCCGGGCAGCCCACCACCATCCACCAGGGACCCGACGGCGGCACCTGCCCGGGTACCGGCCGGCCCGCCGTCTGACCCCCTGCCCCGGCGCCGCGCCACCGGGCGGCGGCCCCGGGCTCTACCGTGCGGCGGAGGAGGGGCGGAGCCGGGCGTGCGGCGAGGCCGCGGGGCGGGTGGCTGGTGGCGGGTGGCCCGTGGCGGGTCAGACGTCCAGTTGGTCGGCGACCGCGCGCAGCAGGCCCGCGATCTTCTTGCCGTGCACCTTGTCGGGGTACCGCCCCCGCTCCAGCATCGGCGTGATGTTCTCCAGCAGGGTCGTCAGGTCCTGGACGATCGACGCCAGTTCGTCCGGCTTGCGCCGCTGCGCGGCCGCGACGGACGGGGCCGGTTCGAGGACCGTCACCGACAGGGCCTGGTCGCCCCGCTGCCCGGCGACCACGCCGAACTCCACGCGCTGCCCCGGCTTCAGGCTGTCGATCCCGGCAGGCAGCACCGACGAGTGCACGAAGACGTCACCGCCGTCGTCGCGGGAGAGGAAGCCGAAGCCCTTCTCGCTGTTGAACCACTTGACCTTGCCGGTAGGCACGTCCTGTCCTCGTCCTCGTACTCGATGGGGCCGCCGTGGAAAACGGCTCTGGATAGCAGTGCAGCGGGTCGCCCGGACCCGCTGGGCAACAAGGCTAATGGTCCAGGCCCCGCTGACAAGACGCCGCCGGACCGTTCCCCCGGCCTGGGAACTACCCTGGCCGAATGCGTAGCGAAACCACCGCGAGCGACGCCCTGCCGGGCGACGGGCTCATCCGCGTCGGCGCGATCCTCTTCCTCATCGGAGCGGTCGCCACACTCGTCACCGTGGCACCACTCTTCCTGGGGACCGAGCCGTTCCCGACGGTCTCGTACCTCGTGTCGATGCTGATGGGCGTCGGCTTCCTCGTCGCCGCGGCCGGCGTGCTCCGCACGATCGCCGCGCAGCGGCGTCAGGCCAGGGCCGCCACGCGCTCCGCGTAACCCGCCCACCAGGCCGGGAACGCCGTCAGATCAGGCAGGACCACGTCGGCACCCGCCGCGCGCAGGGCCTCCTGGTCGTACGGGCCGGTGGCCACCGAGACGGCGAGGGCACCCGCCGCGCGGGCGCCGCGGATGTCGCCGAGGTGGTCGCCGACGTACACGGCCGCGCGGTGCGCGCGCAGCGCCTCCGCCTTGGCCTCGGCCCACAGCCGCCCGACGACCGCGTCGGGCTCCAGGCCGAGGTGCGCGACGTGCAGCCTGGCGTGCGGTTCGTTCTTCGCCGTGACCACGACGCTGCGCCCGCCCGCCGCGCGAACGGCTTGAATCGCATCCCCCGCGCCGGGCAGGGCGAGGGACGGTTCGATCGCGTGTGTGGGATAGATCTCACGGTACGCGGCGGCCATCTCCTCGACGCGCTCCTGCGGGAACCAGTGCGCGAGCTCGTGTTCCAGGGGCGGCCCGAGGCGGCTCACCGCCAGCTCCGCGTCGATCCACACGCCGGTGCGGGCCGAGAGCTCGCGGTAGGTGTCGCGGATCCCGGGGCGCGAGTCGATCAGCGTCATGTCGAGGTCGAAGCCGACGGTGAGCGGGGCGCTCGCCCCGGGGAACGGCGCGGCGGACTCCGCCGCCGGGTCGGCTGCGGGGGACGGGGACGCGGTGAGGGCCATGGGGGCCATTGTGCCCGGGCCGGTCCGCGGGGCGCCGCCGGGTTTCCGACGGCCCGGCGGGGCGGGGCGGGCGGCGCCCGGGGCTACGGGAAGGCGAGCGCGCCCGGCCGGACCGGCGGCACCAGGCCCTCGTCCGCGGCGCGCGTCAGCAGCGCCTCCACGGCCGCGTACCCCGCCGTCCCCAGGTCCTCCGTGAACGGGTTCACGTACAGCCCGATGTGCTGCTCGGCGACCGCCGGGTCCATCTCCTGGGCGTGGGCCCGCACGTACTCCGCCGACGCCCCGGGGTCCGCCCACGCGCTCCGCACGGACGCCCGCGCCGACTCCGCGAGCCGCCGCAGCCCCGGCGCGCCCAGCGACCGCTTCGCGATGATGGCGCCCAGCGGGATGGGGTGGCCGGTCGTCTCCTCCCAGTGCTCGCCCATGTCGGCGAGGCGGTGCAGCCCGTACTGCCCGTAGGTGAAGCGCGCCTCGTGGATGACGAGCCCCGCGTCGACCTTCCCGTCCCGCACGGCGGGCATGATCTCGTGGAAGGGCAGGACGACGACCCGGCCGATCCCGCCCGGCACGGTCCGCGCCGCCCACAGCCGGAACAGCAGGTACGCCGTGGAACGCTCGCTCGGCACCGCCACCGTGCGGCCCGACAGGTCGAGCCCCGGCTCGCGGGTGAGCACCAGCGGCCCGCAGCCGCGCCCCAGCGCACCGCCGCACGGCAGCAGCGCGTACTCGTCCAGGACCCACGGCAGGACCGCGTACGACACCTTCAGCACGTCCAGCTCGCCGCGCTCGGCCATGCCGTTCGTGACGTCGATGTCGGCGAAGGTGACGTCCAGCTCGGGCGCCCCGGGCACCAGCCCGTGCGCCCACGCGTGGAAGACGAACGTGTCGTTCGGGCAGGGGGAGTATGCGACGCGCATCACCACTGGCCCTCACTCCTCCCTGAAGACGGTGCTGCTCAGCGACCCGGCCGCGCCGCGCAGCGCGTCCAGGGCCGCCCCGATGCGCCAGGCCGCCCGGTCGCGGGGGCCGACGGTGTTGGAGACGGCGCGCACCTCGACGACGGGCACGCCGTGCGCGGCGGCGGCCTCCGCCACGCCGAAGCCCTCCATCGCCTCGGCGGCGGCGCGCGGGTGGCGGGCGGTCAGCTCGGCGGCGCGGGCGGCGGTGCCGGTCACGGTGGAGACGGTGAGGACGGGGGCCGTCAGGCAGGGCCGGCCGCCGGCGCGCAGGGCGTCCGCGACGCGCGCGGTGAGCGCGGGCGGCGGCACGTGGACGGAGCGGCCGAAGCCCAGCTCCTCCACCGGCAGGTAGCCGTCCGGCGTGTCGGCGCCCAGGTCGGCGGCGACGACGGCGTCCGCGACGACGAGCGCCCCGAGCGGGGCGTGCGGCGCGAAGCCGCCGCCGATGCCGGCGCAGACGACGAGGTCGTAGGGGTACGGGGCGGTCGCCAGCGCCGTCGCGGTGGCGACGGCGGCCGCCGCGGGGCCCACCCCGGCGGCGAGCACGTCCACGGTGGCGGCCGGGGGCCCGGCGGCCGCCGGGCCGTCGTACGTGACGGACCGGTCGGCCGGGCCGCCGCCCGCCGCGGCCGGTGCGGCTGCGGCCGGTACGCCTGCGGCCCTGGCCGGGGCGGCCGCGGCCGGTGCCGGGACGCCTGCGGCCGGGGCGGCCGTGAGGAGGTGGCTCGTCACGGTGTGGCCGCTCGGCAGGCTGCGGGCGGACCCGGCGGCGCGGCCGGTCAGACCGTCCGCGACGGCCTCCGCCTCCGCCGCCACGGCGGTCACGACCAGGACGCGCAGGGTCACACCTTCTTGAGCACGAAGCGGTAGACGCCGATCGCCTTCTTCGACTTCGCGTCGGTCTCCAGGATCGAGACGCGGACGCTGTCGGGAGCCTCGCCGCCCATCTGGCCGGCGGAGAAGAACGCGCTCGCACCGATGGACCGGTACGTCTTCGTGTACGGCTCCTGCTCGGCGCGCTGCCCGTCGAGGAACAGCGTCCAGCCGTTCTCCGCGATCTCCGGGTCGACGCCGAAGCGCACCCGGTCGTCCACGGACACGTCGACGGCCTTGCCGCCCTTGGCGCTCAGGCACTCCTGGACGCGGGACTCCTTGAGGCCGCCCTCGTCGTAGCAGTCGTCGGCGGCCTCGGTGTTGTACGAGTCGGATCCGACCGTCACGGTCGCGATCGGCGTCGGCTTGGTCCAGCCGCACGCGGAGAGGACGAGCAGGCCGGCGGAGACGGCACCCAGAGCGACGCCGGCCCGGCGGGCCTTTCCGGAGAAGAACGCAACGGTCATGGGGCGAAGGCTATCGGGCCTGGCCGCCGAGGGCGCATGGGGGGCTCACGCGACGCGCGGTCGGCGTGGCGCCCGGCCGTCGTGCCGCGCCGCCGCGAGGAGCCCCCGGCCCGCCACGGCCACCCCCGTGGCGAGGATCGCCGACGCGACGCCCATGCCGAGCGAGCCGTGCAGCGGCAGGGCGATCCCCACCGCGCCGCCCACGACCCACGCCATCTGGAGCAGCGTCTCGGAGCGGGCGAAGGCGGAGTTGCGCACCGCCTCCGGCACGTCCCGCTGGATCAGCGCGTCGAGGGACAGCTTCGACAGGGCCTGCGCGAACCCCGCCGCCGCGCCGAGCAGGGCGATGAGGATCCCGCTGAAGAAGACCGCGGCGACCACCGTGGCGGTCAGCACCAGCCCCAGCATCGTGGCGATGATCGCCTCGGGTGCCCGGTCCCTGAGCCAGGCGCCGACCGCCGTACCGCAGGCGTTGCCCGTGCCGGCGGCCACGCCGACCACCGCGAGCGAGACGGCCGCGCTCTGTCCGCCCAGCGGGTGGACCCGCAGCAGGAACGCCAGGAAGAAGATCAGGAACCCGGAGAGGCCGCGCAGCGCCGCGTTGGCCTGGAGCGCGTGCAGCACGGCCGGGCCGACCGTCCGCAGCCCCGGCTTGCGCTCGCCGTGCGTGAGCATGTGCGCCTTGCGCTCGCCCTTCGCGGAGTCCACCTTCGGCGGCAGGGTGAACGCGAGGAACGCCCCCGCGACGAACAGCGCGCACGCCCCGTACAGCGGCCACTGCGGCCCGACCCGGTGCAGCAGCACCGCCACCGGCGCGGCCGCGCCCGTGGCCAGCAGCCCCGCGAGGGTGACCCGCGAGTTCGCCTTCACCAGCGAGAAGCGCGGCGGCAGCAGCCGCGGCACCACCGCCGAGCGGACCACGCCGTACGCCTTGGACGCGACGAGGACGCCCAGTGCCGCCGGGTACAGCTCCAGGTCGCCGGTGGCGACCGCCGTCGAGAGGGTGAGCGCCAGCAGCACCCGGGCGAGCATGGAGCCCGCCATGGCGGCGCGGCGGCCGTGCGGGACGCGGTCCAGGAGCGGACCGATCACCGGGGCGAGCAACGCGAACGGGGCGAGGGTGATCGCCAGGTACAGCGCCACCCGGCCGCGCGCCTCGTCGGTCGGCACCGCGAAGAAGACCGTCGAGGCGAGCGCCACGGTGATCATCACGTCACCCGCGCCGTTCACCGCGTGCAGCTCGATCAGCTTTCCGAGACCGGACTCGCCCGCGCCGTGCGCGTGGGTGGCCCGGCGGATGCCGCGGGCGGTGGAGGTGAAGGGCCAGTGGGCCGCGCGCCCCACCCGGCGGCCGAACGTCCGGCCCGCCGCGCCCGTCCGGCGGACCGCCGCACGGAGCCGTCCGGCACGCCCGCCCCGGCCGGCGCGCCGCGACGGTTCCGGGGACCACCGAGCGGTTGCCACGTCGCCATACTGCCCCACCTGACCCGTTCGTGGAGGGTTACTTGGGGCGGCCGTGTGGGCGGCGGGCTGCGGAGGGGGTAGCGTGCGTAGCGCGCCACCGGCGGAAAGTTCTCGGCCGCGCGCCTCTTCGGCATCCCGCAGAATGGGTGAAGTGAGGTGGGCCCGAGCACGTCGGGCGCGAACGTCGATGCGGTCCCCGGGTCCGCTCCGTCCGCCGCCCGTGCAGTCGCGCCCGGCGCACCTGTGAGACGGCGTAGGAGAGAAGCGAACCTGTGAGTGCTGCGACGACGCGAAGCCGTGCCCGGCGTGCCCCCGCCCTGGACCGCCTGTGCGCCGAGGCGGTGGACCTCGCCCGGGAGGCCGCCGAAGAGGCGGCGGCGCCCGGCGTCGTCGGCCGGTACGTGGAGGCGGTGGCCGAGGGCGACCGGGTCGTCACGCACTTCTTCGAGAGCGCCGAACCGGGCTACCGGGGCTGGCGCTGGGCCGTCACGCTGACCCGCGCGTCCCGCGCGAAGTACGTCACCCTCGCCGAGACGGTGCTGCTGCCCGGCCCCGACGCGCTCCTCGCCCCCGAGTGGGTGCCGTGGAGCGAGCGGCTGCGCCCCGGCGACATGGGCCCCGGCGACCTGCTGCCGACCGAGGCGGACGACCTGCGCCTGGAGCCGGGTTACACCGGCGAGGAGGCCCCGCCGCCGAACTCCGCCGTGTCGGAGGAGATGACCGAGCGGGTCGAGGCCGAGGACGCGGAGATCGTCTCCCGCACGCCCTCGCGCGGCACCGTCGCCGCCATCGCGGAGGAGCTGGGCCTGCGCCGGGCGCGCGTCCTGTCGCGCTACGGGCTGCACGCGGCGGCGGACCGCTGGGAGGAGGCGTACGGGGCGAAGACCCCGATGGCCCAGGCGGCGCCCGCCTCGTGCCTCTCCTGTGGCTTCCTCACGCCGATCGGCGGGTCCCTCGGCCAGGCCTTCGGGGTCTGCGCGAACGAGTTCTCCCCGGCGGACGGGCACGTCGTGTCCCTGGAGTACGGCTGCGGCGGGCACTCGGAGGCGGCCGTCATGCCGAAGCCGCCGCGCCCGGCGCCGCCGGTGCTCGACTCGATGGGCGCGGACGCGTTCTCGCTGCGGCCCTCGCAGGAGGGCGGCTCGGTGCCGGACGCCGCCGACGCGGAGTCGGAGGACCTGGGCCACTCCTGACCCCGCCGGGGCCCGGGCGGGCCTCGGCGTGAGCCCCGGCGCGGGCGGCTCGGCTGCGCCGCACGTCCCGGGGTGCCCCGCACGCCTTGGGGCACCCGCTGAGCCCCGCACGCCCTGGCGCGCGCCGCCGCGCCTGGCCCGCCGGCCCGGACGCGGCACTCCGCCCGGTCACGCCGCGCGTGCTCGGGCCCCGGCCCCGTGTCATGGCCCCCAGCCGGCCCGGGACCTCGCACTCCTCCGCGGCGGGCCGCGTCCCCCGGGGCTCGGCGCTCCCGCGCCGTGGGCATGCGTTCCGCCAGGGGCGGAACGGGCGGGCACGGCGGAGCCGGGCGGTGCGCGGCTGCCGGGCCGGTACGCCCTGGGGCGCGACGTGCCGCGGGAGGGCACCGTCCCGTTGTGCCCACCCGTTCCGCCCCAGCGGAACGACTGCCCACAACGGCGGCAACGGTGACCGACCCGACGCGCACCGCCCACGGCGCACAGGCGGGACCCACCCACCCCACAGGCGGGACCCACCCGGGCGGGACGACCGCCCACAACGGCACCAACCGTCACCGACCCGACCGGCACCGCCCACGACGCACGGGCCGGACCGACCCGGGCGGGACGACCGCCCACAACGGCGGCGACCCTGACCGGCCCGACCGGCACCGCCCACGGCGCACGGGCGGGACCCACCCACCCCACAGGCGGGACCCGCCCACAACGGCGGCGGCCGTGGTGGCCCGGCCCGTAGCGACGCGACCCGCACCGCCCCGGGCGCACACGCGGAACCCCCGCCCCACGCGGGACGCGGCCCAGCGGAACGACCGCCCACAACGGCGGCGACCGTGACCGACCCGGCCCGTACCGCCCCAGGGGGACCCGCCTCCCCACGGGCGGGGAGCCGCGCCCCACGGCGGCCGTGGCGGGCCAGGCCCGTACCGGGCCCGGCGCGACGGTCGTCGGGGCGCGTCGGTGGGCGCGGCTTCCCGGGGATCTTCGAGAGCTCCGCACACCGCCTCCACCAGGCCGTTCAGGGGTGCGTACGGGCGCGCGGTACCTTCGGCCGGAGACCGGTTCGTACGTCGAGGAGAGCGGAGCACATCGTGAGCGTGAGGGCGACGGCGGCGGGCGAGGGCGCCGACCCGTTCGGGACCGCGCGGCTGCGGCGCGGGGTGCTCGACGCGTGGGGGGCCGGACCCGCGCGGTTCCGGGAGGACGCCAACGCCGAGGAGGAGCTGAGCCTCGGCGGCTACCGCGACCGGCTGGTCGTCGAGTTGGCGCAGAACGCCGCCGACGCGGCCGCCCGCGCCGGCGTCCCCGGCCGGCTCCGGCTCGCCCTGCACCCGGCGGACGCGGACGGCCCGGCCGTCCTCGCCGCCGCCAACACCGGCGCCCCGCTCGACGCGACGGGCGTCGAGTCGCTCTCCACGCTCCGCGCCTCCGCCAAGCGCGAGGGCCACGAGGGCGCGGTCGGCCGGTTCGGCGTCGGCTTCGCCGCGGTCCTCGCGGTGAGCGACGAACCGGCCGTCATCGGCCGCCACGGCGGGGTCCGCTGGTCCCTCGCCGAGGCCCGCGACCTGGCCGCCCGCGCCGCGCAGGCCAGCCCCGGCCTCGGCGACGAGCTGCGCCGCCGCGACGGCCACGTGCCGCTGCTGCGGCTGCCGCTGCCCGCCGAGGGCGCCCCGCCCGCCGGGTACGACACGGTCGTCGTGCTGCCGCTGCGCGACGCCGCCGCCGTCGACCTCGTGGAACGGCTCCTGGCCGGGGTGGGCGACGCGCTGCTCCTCACCCTCCCGGGCCTCGCCGAGATCGTCGTGGAGACCCCGTCGGGCACGCGCACCCTCACGCGCGGGCAGGACGCGGCGTACACGGTCGTGGACGACTCCGCGCGCGGCACCGCCCGCTGGCGGACCGTCACCCGCACCGGGCCGATCCCGCCCGAGCTGCTGAAGGACCGCCCCGTCGAGGAGCGCCTGCGCCCGCACTGGTCGGTCACCTGGGCCGTCCCGGTCGACGGGGAAGGCGCGCCCGTCCGCCCCGGCACCACGCCCGTCGTGCACGCGCCGACCCCCACCGACGAGCCGCTGACGCTGCCGGCGCTGCTCATCGCGTCGTTCCCGCTGGACTCCACGCGCCGCCACCCCGCCCCGGGCCCCCTGAGCGACTTCGTCGTGGCGCGGGCGGCCGACGCGTACGTCGAACTCCTCGCCGACTGGCGCCCGGTGTCCACCGGCACCCTCGACCTGGTGCCCGGCCCGCTCGGCAAGGGCGTCCTCGACGGCGCCGTCCGCGGCGCGATCCTCGAACTCCTCCCCCGCGTGCCCTTCCTGGCCCCGGCGGCGCCCTCGGAGGAGTTGGCCGCGCTGCGCCCGTTCGAGGCGGAGGTCGTCGAGGGGGCGGGCGCCGAGACGGTGCGCGTCCTGGCGGAGGTCCTCCCGACGCTGCTCCCGGCCGGCCTGGAGCGGCGCTCCGAGCTGCGCGCGCTGGGCGTGGCCCGGCTGCCGCTCGGGGACGCCGTCGACCGGCTCGCGGGTGCCGAACGCGACCCCGGGTGGTGGTACCGGCTGTACGACTCGCTCGCCGGCGTCGACCCCGACCGCCTCACCGGGCTGCCGGTGCCGCTCACCGACGGCCGCACCGCGATCGGCCCCCGCCAGGTCCTCCTGCCGCTGGCGGACACCCCCGCGGACCTGGCCCGGCTCGGTCTGAAGGTGGCGCACCCGGACGCCGCCCACCCGCTGCTGGAGAAGCTGGGCGCCCTCCCGGCGACCCCGCGCGCGGTCCTCACCACCCCGCAGGTACGGGCGGCGGTCGCGGCCTCCCTCGACGCCGACGAGGCGTGGGACGACGACGCCATGGACGCCGAGGAGCTGGCGGACACGGTCCTCGCACTGGTCCGGGACGCCGGTCTGGAACCGGGCGACGAGCCGTGGCTCGGCGCGCTGGCCCTGCCCGACGAGGACGGGGAGCCCGCCCCGGCCGGCGAGCTGGTCCTGCCGGGCAGCCCCTTCGCGTCCGTGCTGCGCCCCGGCGAACTGGCCCTGTGCGACGAGGAGCTGGCGGAGCGCTGGGGCGAGCAGCCGCTCGCGGCCTGCGGGGTGCTGGCCGACTTCGCGCTCGTCCGGGCCGCGGACGTCGTCCTGGACCCGGACGAGCTGGAGCCGCGCGACGCGGACTACCCCGAACCGGACGACGCCGGCCTCCTCGACGCGGTCGACGTGTGGTGCGAGGACGTCCTGGACCGGCTCCCCGAGACCCCCGTCCCGCCGGTCGCCACGGAGCTGGTCGCCGTACGCGACCTGGACCTCGTCGACGACGACGCCTGGCCGCGCGCGCTGGCCCTGCTGTCCCGGCCGCCGCTGCGGGACGCGCTGACCCAGCCGGTGCGGGTCCTCCTGCCGGACGGCACGACGCGGACCGTCCGCCCGTACACCGCCTGGTGGCTGCGCGACCATCCGGTCCTCGACGGCCGCCGCCCCGCCGGGCTGCGCGCGGCGGGCGCCGACCCGCTGCTGGAGGGCCTGTACGAGTCGGTCGACACGACCGGCTTCGACGACGCGCAGGTGCTGCGCGCCCTGGGCGTGCGGACGTCGGTGGCGGCGCTGCTCGACGAGCCGGGCGGCGCGGCCGAGCTGCTCGGGCGGCTCGCCGACCCGGACCGCGAGGTGACGGGCGACCGGCTGCACGCCCTGTACACGGCGCTGGCGGAGCTGGATCCGGAGCAGGTGACGCTCCCGGACGAGCTGCGCGCGGTCGTGGACGGCGAGGTCCGCGTGGTGGACGCGGCGGACGCGGTGGTGGCCGACGCCCCCGACCTGCTGCCGCTGGCGTCCGGGGTGCCGCTGCTGCCGGTGGCGCCGGCGCGGGCCGCGGACCTGGCGGAGCTGCTCCAGGTGCGGCGGCTGAGCGGGACGGTACGGGCGGAGGTCGCCTCGGACGGCGAGGAGCACGCCGTCCCGCCGGCGGTCCTCACCCTGCTGGGGCCCGGCACGCCGCGGGTGTACGTGGAGCACGAGGAGCTGGTGGCGGGCGGCACGGAGCTGGACTGGCGGCTCACCCCGGACGGCACGCTGCACGCGGCGACGCTGGAGGGCGTGGCGGCCGGCCTGGCGTGGGCGGCGGGGCAGTGGCCGCGCCGGTTCGAGGTGGCGGCGCTGCTGGAGGACCCCTCGCGCACGGAGGAGCTGGCGCGGGACCGCTGGTTCGACTGAGCCGACCGGGCGGTACGGACGCGCCCGCCGCGCCCGTACCGCCCCCGTCCGTGACCGCCCGCCGCGCCCGTACCGCCTCTGCCGCCGGCAGCGCCCGTGCCGCCCGTGACCGCCCGGCCTACGCCGGGACCCTGCGGTCGACCCAGCGCCAGGCGCCCTCCAGCAGCGCGGCGGCCGCGGCGGCGATGCCGACGGCGGCCCACGGCATCGTCGTGCCGACCAGCCGCAGGGCGAAGAACTCCTGGAGCCACGGCACGACGAGGACCACCAGGAACCCGCCGGCCATCGCCGCGACCAGCCCGACCCGCCACCAGGTGTAGGGGCGGGCGATGATCGCCAGCACCCACAGGGAGACGAGGAACAGGGTGAGGGTCGCGGCGCTCGTCTCCGCGGCGAGCGCCTCCGGCCCGCTGTAGTGGGCGCCGGCGAGCAGGTACGTGGTGAAGGTGGCCGCGGCGGCGATCAGCCCGGCCGGCACCGCGTACCGCATGACGCGCCGCACGAAGTGCGGCTGGGCCCGTTCGGTGTTGGGCGCCAGCGCCAGGAAGAAGGCCGGCACCCCGATGGTGAGCGTCGACAGCAGGGTCAGGTGGCGCGGCAGGAAGGGGTACTCGACCTGCGCGGCCACGACGAGGACGGCGAGCAGCACCGAGTAGACGGTCTTGGTGAGGAACAGCGTCGCGACGCGCGTGATGTTGCCGATGACCCGCCGCCCCTCCGCGACGACCGAGGGCAGGGTGGCGAAGCTGTTGTCGAGGAGCACGATCTGGGCGACGGCCTTGGTGGCCTCGGAGCCGCTGCCCATGCTGACGCCGATGTCGGCGTCCTTGAGGGCGAGGACGTCGTTGACGCCGTCGCCGGTCATGGCGACGGTGTGGCCGCGGGACTGGAGCGCCCCGACCATGTCGCGCTTCTGCTGCGGGGTGACCCGTCCGAAGACGGCCCCGTCCTCCAGGGCGGCGGCCATGGGCTCCCGCTCCTGCGGCAGCCGCCGGGCGTCCACGGTCCGGTCGGCGCCGGGCAGGCCCAGCTTGGTGGCGACGGCCCCGACGGAGACGGCGTTGTCGCCGGAGACCACCTTGGCGGCGACGTCCTGGTCGGCGAAGTAGGCGAGGGTGTCGGCGGCGTCGGGCCGCAGCCGCTGTTCGAGGACGACGAGCGCGGTGGGCTGCGCCTTCGCCGTGATGTGGGGGTCGTCGAGGTCGCCGCCGACCCGGGCGAGGAGCAGGACGCGCAGGCCCTGCCGGTTGAGCCCGTCGATGTCGTCGAGGACGGGGTCGCCGTCGGGGAGCAGCACGTCCGGCGCGCCGAGGAGCCAGGCGCTGGTCTGCCCGTCGCCCTCGCTGAACGCGGCGCCGCTGTACTTGCGCGCGGAGGAGAACGGCAGGGCCTCGGTGCAGCGCCAGTCGTCGTTGTCCGGGTAGGCGTCGACGATGGCCCGCAGGGAGGCGTTGGGCCGGGGGTCGGACTCGCCGAGGGCGCCGAGCACCTTCCGTACGTACGCCTCGTCGGCGCCGCCCAGCGGGCGCAGCTCGGTGACGTCCATGCCGCCCTCGGTGAGGGTGCCGGTCTTGTCGAGGCAGACGACGTCGACGCGGGCGAGGCCCTCGATCGCCGGGAGCTCCTGGACGAGGCACTGCTTGCGGCCGAGGCGGATGACGCCGATGGCGAAGGCGACGGAGGTGAGCAGCACCAGCCCCTCGGGGATCATCGGCACGATGCCGCCGACGGTCCGGGCGACGGAGTTCCTGACGTCGGTGTCCTTGACGACGAGCTGGCTGATGACGAGGGCGGTGGCGGTGGGGACCATCATCCACGTCACGTACTTGAGGATGGTGGAGATGCCCGAGCGCAGCTCGGAGTGGACGAGGGTGAAGCGGGACGCCTCCTCGGCGAGCTGGGCGGCGTAGGCGGCGCGGCCGACCTTGGTGGCGGTGAAGGCGCCGCCGCCCGCGACGACGAAGCTGCCCGACATGACGGTGTCGCCGGGCTTCTTGAGGACGGGGTCGGCCTCGCCGGTGAGCAGGGACTCGTCGACCTCCAGGCTGTCGGCCTCGGCGACGGTCCCGTCGACGGGGATCTTGTCGCCCGGTCCGAGTTCGATGAGGTCCCCGAGCACGATGTCGGACGTCGGCACCTCGGTGGCGGCGCCGTCGCGGCGGACGGTCGGGCGGGTCTCCCCGAGGACGGCGAGGCCGTCGAGGGTCTTCTTGGCCCTCAGCTCCTGGATGATGCCGATGCCGGTGTTGGCGACGATGACGAACCCGAAGAGGCTGTCCTGGATGGGGGCGACCGCCAACATGATCACCCAGAGGACGCCGATGAGGGCGTTGAAGCGGGTGAGGACGTTGCCCCGGACGATGTCGAGGGTGGAGCGGGAGGAGCGGACGGGGATGTCGTTGACCTCGCCCCGCTCGACCCGGTCGGCGACCTCGGCGGCCGTCAGCCCCCCGGGCCGGTACGGCACGTCCGGCTCCGCGCCGGCCCCCACGGTCGTTCCCCCGGGCACGCCCTCGGTCGCGTCCTCGGTCCTGGCACGCTGCGTCATGGTTCCGACGGTACGGGTCGCGGGCGCCGATCACCCCCCGGGCGCGGAGGAGATCCGACCACGGGAGGACGGGAACCCTCCCCCGGTCGTACACGGGTGCGACCCGGGCCCGGGCCCGGGCCCGGGCCCGGGTCGGCTCGGCCGCGGGCGCGTCGGCTCGCGCCGGGTCGGCCGCGGGCGTCAGGTACCAGGCGCCGGGGGCCGGGGCGTCGTGGTCGGGGGGCGGCCGCCGGGGTCCGGGTCGGGAGCGGGCGCCCGGGGGTCAGGCTTCGGTCGGGGTGCCGGCCTCGGCGCGGCGGATCGCGGCCTCGCGACGGCGGACGTACCAGATGCCGAGCAGGCCGAGGCCGCCGCCGGCGAGGCAGGTCCACACCCACCAGTCGATGCCGCGGTCGGCGAACCAGCCGTAGAAGGGCAGCTGGACGAGGAAGAGGGCGAACCAGAGGATCGTGCCGCCGGTGATGGTGGCGACCACGGGCCCCTCAAGGGGCTCGGGTGCCTCGTGCCTGGGGGTCCACTTCGCCATGGCGCCATCGTATGCGGCCCGGAGGTCTACGCGCGGAGATAGCGATCACCGAGTCATATGTTCATACTGAAACGGTTTGCCGTCGACCGGTTCCCTTCGTACGAAGACACGAAAGCGACCGGATCGCCCCGGCGGACCACCACCCCCGCCCCCCGCACCACGAGGTTCCGCATGCCCTCCACGGTCTCCGCCACCCCGGACGCGCCCGAGCAGCCGCCGAGCGGTACCGGCAGCGCCCTGGACCGCTTCTTCAAGGTCTCGGCGCGCGGCTCCACCATCGCCCGGGAGGTCCGCGGCGGCTTCGCGACCTTCTTCGCGATGGCCTACATCATCGTGCTGAACCCGATCATCCTCGGCAGCGCCAAGGACATGTACGGCCACCAGCTGGACAGCGGCGAGCTGGTCACGGCGACGGTGCTGAGCGCCGCCTTCGCCACGCTCCTCATGGGCGTCATCGGCAACGTGCCCATCGCCCTCGCCGCCGGCCTGGGCGTGAACACGGTCGTCGCCCTCCAGCTGGCGCCCCGCATGGCGTGGGCGGACGCGATGGGCATGGTGGTCCTCGCCGGCCTCGTCGTGATGCTGCTGGTCGCCACGGGCCTGCGCGAGCGGGTGATGAACGCCGTACCGGTCGGCCTGCGCAAGGGCATCGCCATCGGCATCGGCCTGTTCATCATGCTGATCGGGCTCGTCGACTCCGGTTTCGTCTCCCGCATCCCGGACGCCGCCCACACCACCGTCCCGCTCCAGCTCGGCGCGGACGGCCACCTCGGCGGCTGGCCGATCCTGATCTTCGCCCTGGGCACGCTGCTGACGCTGGCGCTGCTCGTGCGCAAGGTGCCGGGCGCGATCCTCATCTCCATCGTCGCCATGACGGCCCTCGCCATGGTGGTGCACGCCTTCGCGGAGGTGCCGTCCTGGGGCCTGACGACGCCCGAGTGGCCCGGCAACCCGGTGGCCTCCCCCGACTTCGGCCTCCTGGGGCAGGTCAGCCTCTTCGGCGGCTTCTCCAAGGTCGGCCTGCTGACCGGCTGCCTCTTCGTCTTCACCGTCCTGCTGTCCTGCTTCTTCGACGCGATGGGCACGATCCTCGGCGTCGGCGACGAGGCGGGGCTGATGGACGAGAAGGGCGAGTTCCCCGGCATCAACCGCGTCCTGCTCGTGGACGGCCTGGCCGTCGCCGCGGGCGGCGCCACCTCGTCCTCGGCGACCACCTGCTACGTGGAGTCGACGGCGGGCGTCGGCGAGGGCGCCCGCACCGGGCTCGCCTCCGTGGTCACGGGCGGCCTCTTCACGGTGGCGCTCTTCCTCACGCCGCTCGCCACGATGGTCCCGTCCCAGGCGGCGACGCCCGCGCTGGTCGCGGTCGGCTTCCTCATCCTCGCCGGCTCCGTGCGGGACATCGACTGGAGCGACTTCACCATCGCGGTGCCGGCGTTCCTGGCGATGGTGATGATGCCGTTCACCTACTCGATCACCAACGGCATCGGCATCGGCTTCATCGCCTTCTCCGTGCTGCGCCTGGCCGCCGGGCGCGGCCGGGAGGTCCCGGTCGCGATGTACGCGGTGTCGGGCGTGTTCGTCTTCTACTACGCGATGCCCGCCCTGGGCCTCACCTGACCGCCCCCGCGGGCCGGCCCGAAAGGCGCCGGCCCGCGGCCGTGGCCCCGCCCGTACGCCCGGCCGGGCCCTACGCCCCGGCGCCGCCCGTCCGCTCCGGCGCCGCCGCGCCGCCCGTCCGCTCCGGCCCCGCCCGTCCCCACGGCCGCGTCCATGCGCCGGGGCCGGGCCGCACCGGTAGCGGGCTACGTCACGCCGTAGAACTTCTCCGTCTCGTCGACGGCCGCGCTGAAGCGCTCGTCGAAGTCCTCGCGGACCAGCGTCCGGACCACGTAGTCCTGGACGCTCATCCCCCTCCTGGCCGCATGCTGCCGGACGCGGTCGAGCAGCTCCCCGTCCACGCGCAGGCTGAGCACCGTCGATCCCATGCCGGACAGAGTCGCGCCACGACCGTCGCCCGCGTGTCGCTTTTCGGTCACTTTTCACTCTTTCGAGTGACGCACCCCTCAGATAATCCGACTGGTCTTTAGACAGGGTAATGAGTTACCCTAAAGAGATGCCTGACCTGTCCAGCGGCGGACCCGGCAACGAGGCCGACGCCGCCGCCGTGAACGCGCTCCGCTCCTCCGTCATGCGGCTGTCGCGACGCCTGAAGCACCAGCGCGTCGACGAGTCGCTGAGCCCCACCGAGATGTCGGTGCTGGGCACCCTCGCCCGCTGCGGCTCGGCCACCCCCGGGGAGCTGGCCCGCAGGGAGCACGTGCAGCCGCCGTCGATGACCCGCATCGTCGCCCTGCTGGAGGGCAAGGGACTGGTCCGGCTGGAGCCGCACCCGGACGACCGCCGGCAGAAGGTGGTCACGCGGACCGAGCGGGCCCAGGCCATGCTGGAGGAGTCCCGCCGCAAGCGGAACGCCTGGCTGGCCTCGCTCGCGGAGGGGCTGGACGAGGACGAGTGGGCCCGGCTGCGCGCCGCCGCCCCGGTCCTGGAGAAGCTCGCGCACCTGTAGGACGACCGAACAGAGGAGGCGACCCCTTTTGAGGACGGGAACCGGAGAACACTCCGCCCCCGGACACAACCCCGACCACGACACCACCCGCGCACCCCGCGCACCCCGCTCCGGCGGCACGTTCTCCTCCCTCCGGGTGCGGAACTACCGCCTCTTCTTCACCGGCGCCATCGTCTCCAACACGGGGACCTGGATGGCGCGCATCACCCAGGACTGGCTGGTGCTGAGCCTCACCGGCTCCGCCGCCGCCGTCGGCATCACCACCGCCCTGCAGTTCCTGCCCATGCTCCTCTTCGGCCTGTACGGCGGCGTCATCGCCGACCGGTACCCGAAGCGGCGGCTGCTCCTGCTCAGCCAGGCGGCCCTCGGCCTGTGCGGGCTCACCCTCGCGGCGCTGACCCTCTCCGGGCACGTCCAGGTGTGGCACGTCTACCTGGTCGCCTTCCTCCTCGGCATGGTCACGGTCGTCGACAACCCGACCCGGCAGTCCTTCGTCTCCGAGATGGTCGGCCCCGCCCACCTGCGCAACGCCGTCAGCCTCAACTCGGCCAACTTCCAGTCCGCCCGCCTCGTCGGCCCCGCCGTCGCCGGTCTGCTCATCGCGTCCGTCGGCAGCGGCTGGGCGTTCCTGGTCAACGGCCTGTCGTTCCTCGCCCCGCTCACCGCCCTGCTGCTGATGCGCACCGCCGAACTCCACCCGGTGGCCCGCGTCCCGCGCGGCAAGGGCCAGCTCCGCGAGGGGCTGCGGTACGTCGCCGGGCGGCCGGAGCTGATCTGGCCGATCGCGCTCGTCGGCTTCGTCGGCACCTTCGGCTTCAACTTCCCGATCTGGCTCACCGCCTTCGCGGACGGCGTGTTCCACGTCGGCCCCGGCACGTACGGCCTGATGAACACCCTGATGGCGGTCGGCTCCCTCGCCGGCGCGCTCCTCTCCGCCCGGCGCGGCACGTCCCGGCTGCGCATGCTGGTCGGGGCCGCCGTGGTCTTCGGCGTCCTGGAGGTGACGGCCGCGGTGACGCCCAGCTTCTGGATGTTCATGCTGCTGCTCGTCCCCATCGGGATGTTCGGCCTGACGGTGAACGTCACGGCGAACTCGTTCGTCCAGCTCGCCACCGACCCGGCCATGCGGGGCCGCGTGATGAGCCTGTACATGATGGTGTTCGCCGGCGGCACCCCGCTGGGCGCGCCCCTCGTGGGCTGGGTCACCGACACCTACGGCGCCCGCGTCGGCTTCGCGACGGGCGGCGTCGTCTCGCTGGCAGCGGCCGCACTGATCGGGTTCGCGCTCTCCCGCGCGGCCGGGCTGCGAGTCCGCGTCGAGCTGCGGCGCGGCCGCCTGGTGCGCCACCCGCACGTCCACGTCGTGCCCCGCGAAGGGCGTGAACGAGCCGGTCACCTCGCCGCCACCGCGTGACAGACTCGCCCCATGAGGCTTTTCGCTGCCGTGCTGCCGCCCCCCGCGGCGGTCGGTGAACTGGCCGCGCTCGTCGACCGGTTGCGGACCCTGCCGGACGCCGGCGGACTGCGCTGGACGGACCGGGCCGGCTGGCACTACACGCTCGCGTTCATGGGCGAGGTGGAGGAGGCCCGGCTCCCCGAGCTGACCGAGCGCCTCGCCCGCGCCGCGCACCGCACCCCGTCCTTCCCGCTGCGGGTGCACGGCGGCGGGCGGTTCGCCCGCCGCGCCCTGTGGGCGGGCGCCGCGGGCGGCCTGGACGACCTGCGGCTCCTCGCCGAGCGCGCGGACGCGGCGGCGCGGCGGGCCGGGGTGGCGATGGAGGAGCACCGCCGCTACCAGGCCCACCTCACCCTGGCCCGCAGCCGCGAGGACACCGACCTGCGGCCCTTCGTGGCGGAGCTCGAACACTTCAAGGGCTCGCGTTGGGAGGTCACCGAGCTCGCCCTCGTCCGCAGCGACCTCCCCGTCTCCGGGGTGCCCGGCGAGGGGCCCCGGTACGAGACGGTCGGGGCGTGGCCGCTGGGCGGCACCCGCTGAGCGCCGGTTAACCTCGAGGGGTGGAACCGAAGACCCGAAACCGGATCATGGCCGTCGTGCTCGTCCTGATGTTCGCGATCATCGCGGTGGCGTCGCTCGGCGGCCAGTAGCCCCGGCGGCCCCCGGCCGACCCGCCCGGCCCCGCCCCTCGCCCCGCCGTGCCCCGTCCCGCCCCGCGCCCGCCGCCGGGCCGGACGGGGGCCTCGCCGACCGGTCTTGCCTGGAGCGGACTCCAGGCAGTTGGCTTGTGCCCCATGAAGTACACGCAGCTCGGACGCACCGGACTCAAGGTCAGCCGACTCGTCCTCGGCACGATGAACTTCGGACCGCAGACGGACGAACCCACCAGCCACGCCATCCTGGACGCCGCGCTCGACGCGGGCCTGAACTTCGTGGACACCGCCAACGTCTACGGATGGGGCGAGAACAAGGGCCGCACCGAGGAGATCCTCGGCTCGTGGTTCGCCCAGGGCGGCGGCCGGCGCGAGAAGACGGTCCTCGCCACCAAGGTCTACGGATCCATGTCCCCCGACGGCGAGACGTGGCCCAACCACGACCGGCTGTCGGCCGTGAACATCCGGCGAGCCGTCGACGCCAGCCTCAAGCGGCTCCGCACCGACCACATCGACCTGTACCAGTTCCACCACGTCGACCGCCGCACCCCCTTCGAGGAGATCTGGCAGGCCGTCGACGTCCTCGTCCAGCAGGGCAAGATCCTCTACGCGGGCTCCTCCAACTTCCCCGGCTACAAGATCGCCCAGGCGAACGAGACCGCCGCCCGCCGCGGCATGCTCGGCCTGGTCAGCGAGCAGTGCCTGTACAACCTCGCCGAGCGGCGCGCCGAGATGGAGGTCGTCCCGGCCGCGCGGGAGTACGGACTCGGCGTCATCCCGTGGTCGCCGCTGCACGGCGGCCTGCTGGGCGGGGTGCTCCGCAAGGAGGTCGAGGGCGGCCGGCGCGCCTCGGGCCGGTCCGCCGACGCCCTGGCCGTCTCCTCCGTACGCGCCCAGGTCCAGGCGTACGAGGACCTGCTGGACAAGCACGGCCTGGCCCCCGGGGAGGTGGCCCTCGCCTGGCTGCTGACCCGGCCCGGCGTCACCGGCCCGATCGTCGGCCCGCGCACACCGGAGCAGCTGGACAGCGCGCTGCGCGCCCTGGAGCTGGAGCTCGACGAAGAGGTGCTCACCGGGCTGGACGAGATCTTCCCCGGCCCCGGGCCCTCCCCGGAGGCGTTCGCCTGGTGACGGCGCGGACCCGGCCCCGGACGCCCGGTGTTGAGGACGAGGACGCGGGTCGGGCTGGTCAGGGTGGCGGTGCATTCTGTCGTCACGGGTGGGGCGGGGCCGGGGGCAGGCGGGGGCCGGTCAGCCGGACAGGTCGCCCAGGCCCCGCTGGAGGTCCTCGATGTTCATGCAGGGGCGGATCTCGATCTCCGCGCCCAGCTCCTGGAAGAGCGGCTCGCTGATCACCGGGAGCTGGGCGGAGTCCTGCATGTCGAAGACCATGTAGCAGCTGCGCCGTCCCGCGTGGGACGTGAAGTACACCGCCTCCGGCCGCAGCCGGTCCGTCATCCGGCGGACCACGTCGCCGACGCGTCCCTCGCGGACGGCTTCATTGCCCATCGACGTGTCCATCGTGGCGTGCAGCAGCATGCGCATGGTGCGGTCTCCTCAGGATCGGCGGTCGGTGCCTCACCCGCCAGCGTCGGCGCACCCCCGCACGGCCACCAGCGGGCTTCGGCCATCGCGGTGCTTTCGCGCACGGCCGGCCCAGTCCGGGTGTCGCCGCGCCCCCGCCCCGGCGGACGCTGACCGGGGCGCGCCCCAGCGGTGGCGGCGGCAGTCCGGCGGAAGGAGGGCCCGTATGACGGTCAGGCGGACGCTCCTCGTCGGTTCGCTGCCCCTGGTCCTGGTCGCACTGCTCCTGTCGGCGCACACCGCCCCCCGGGCCGCCGCCGACGGAGCCGGCGGCACGGGGGCGCTGCGGCTCTCCGTCACCGTCAACGGCCGGCCGGGCCGCGGCGCCGAGCACCCCGGCATCCGCGTCGGCCACCCCGTCGTCAAGCGGTACACCCTCACCAACCGCTCCGGCGCCGACCTGCACCGCGTCACCGTCACCGACCCGGCGGCGCCCGGCGCCGCCCTGCGCTGCCCGGGCGGCCCCGGCTTCTGGATGCGCGGCATGACCAGCGTCGTGTGCACCTCGCGGGTCCCCGCCGCGCCCGGCCGGCACACCGCGAACGTCACGGCCCGCGCCGTGGTCCCCTCCATCGGGCTGCGTCCCACCGCCACCGCCACCGCCGGGTACACCGGGGTGGCCGGGGGCCTGGCCGTCGCCGGGGCGGTGCGCGCGGTGGTCGGCGACAGCGCGGTCATCCAGTACGCCGTCGCCAACCCCGGCAACCGGCCCGTGTACGGGCTGCGGCTCACCGACCCCGTCATGCCGCCGGGGGCGCGCCTCGACTGCGCGGGCCGCCCGGCACCCCCGACGGTGCTCCCCGCCGGGGGCCGCGCCTCCTGCCTCGTCCACCTGACGGGCCTGCGCCCCGGCACCTACCACACGGCCGTCGAGGCGCGGGCCGGCGACCGGCTGTCGACGCTCGGTCCGCGCGGCGGGCTGGTGGGGCCGCCGCCACTGCTGGCCCGCGCGCCGCTGTCACCGTTCACCATTCCGCCGCCGCCCCCGCCGCCCCCGCCCCGCCCCGCCCCGGTGCCGCCGGCTCCGGGAGCACCGGGAGCACCGGGAGTCCCGGGAGTACCGGGTGCCCCCGGATCGCCGGCAGTGCCGGGTGTTCCCGGAGCGCCCGAGGCTCCTGGAGCACCCGGAGCGCCGGCCGTCCCCGGAGCGCCCCCGCCAGGAATTCCGGGTGCCCCCGCAGCGCCGGGCCGTGCGGTACCGGGCACTGCTCCCGGCGCGGTGCCAGGCGCGGCGGCCCCCGGGACGGCGGCAGCGGCAGCGGCGGCAGCGGCGGCGGCGGCAGCCGCTGCGGCCGGCGCGGTGCCGGGCGCGGCCGCCGGTGCGGCCGGTGCTGGTGCGGCGGCGGGTGCCGGCGCGGCAGCCGGTGCCGGTGCGGCGGCGGGCGCCGGCGCGGCAGCCGGTGCCGGTGCAGCAGCCGGTGCCGGTGCGGCGGCGGGTGCCGGTGCCGGTGCCGGTGCGGCGGCAGGTGCCGGTGCCGGTGCGGCGGCGGGCGCCGGCGCGGCAGCCGGTGCCGGTGCCGGTGCGGCAGCGGGTGCTGGAGCGGGCGCCGGGGCAGGTGCCGGAGCGGGTGCGGGCGCCGGAGCGGGAGCGGGTGCGGGTGCGGGCGCGGGCGCCGGTGCCGGCGCGGGCGTCGCCCCCGGCACCGCGCCGGGCACCGCGCCCGGTACCGCGCCCGGGGTCACCGGCCGTGACCCCGCCGCGCCCCGTACCCCCGCCCGCCCGCAGCGCCCCTCCGCGCAGCCGCCGGACCTCGGGCACCTGCTGTCCGCGCGGGCCCGGTCCGCCTCCGGCGACGGAGACTCCGGGCTCCCCCCGGCCCTCTACCTCCTGCTCCTGCTCCTGCCCGCGGCCGTCGTGGTCGTCTTCGCGGCCCGCCGCCTCTGACCGAAGGGCGCCCTGGATGAACCCCGTCATCGAAGCCCTCCTCCTCGGGCTTTTCGGCGCCCTGCTCGCCGCCGGCGTGGTGATCGCCTGGCACCGCTACAGGCCCGGCGCCCGGGACGGCGAGGGCGAGGAGGAGAGCGGCGAGACCGCCGCCGAGTACATGTCGATGATGATCGCGCTCCTCTACGCGATGCTGCTC
This sequence comes from Streptomyces sp. DH12, assembly GCF_020873895.1. Taxonomy (GTDB): domain Bacteria; phylum Actinomycetota; class Actinomycetes; order Streptomycetales; family Streptomycetaceae; genus Streptomyces. Next base: position 220,602 of record NZ_JAHWGT010000004.1, read on the forward strand.
GGCCTGGCCCTCGTCTCCGTCTGGGACCTGCGCGCCGAGGCCGGCAGCAGCACCGCCGAGGAGGCGGGCGCCCTCCACCAGGTCACCGTCCTCGCCGAGGGGCTGCCGCCCGAGCAGCGCCGGCGCGTCGAGGGCCTCACCCAGCAGTACGCCGAGCACGTCGTACGCGTGGAGTGGCCGCTGATGAACCGGCACGAGGACCTCGGCGACACCGGCTGGGACCTGCTGCGCCGGCTGCACGCCGACGCCGCCGCCCCGGCGGACGCCACCGCGGCCCAGCAGGTCAACGCGGTGGAGGTGCTCGCCCAGCTCGGCACCGTCGACGAGGCCCGCCGCACCCGCGAGGCGAGCGCCCAGGACACCCTGTCACCGGTGCTCTCGGTCGGGCTGATCGTCGGGGCGGTCCTCTCCGTCTGGATCCTGTTCTTCTTCGGCGTCGGACGCAGCCTGAGCCAACTGGTCATGACCATGGGCATGGTCGCCCTGACCGTCTTCCTCGGCTACCTGATCCACCAGCTGTCGATGCCGTTCGGAGATGTGGCAGGCGTCAGCACCGATCCCTTCACCCGCTACTTCCCCGTCCCGGGCGCGGACTGAGGGAAGCCGTGCCGATCAGCGCGCTCTCCCGGTTCATGGCCCGCACCCGAGCGCGCAGGACCACGTCCGGCGGTGCCGGGGCGGCCGTGTCCGGAGGGCAGTCCCACTCGCGTCCGCCCCCCGCCGGGCGGAGTTGGACGTACCCGCCGACGTGCCCCATCACCTGGCCCACCCGCCCGTCGCGCGTATCGACCGCGTACGACCCGACCCCGCTCGCCCCGACCCCGCTCGCCCCGCGCCCACTGGGCCCGGCCGCCGGCGACGCCCCCAGCGCCGGCAGCGCCCCGTCCGCCGGACTCACTTGCGCGCCCCCCGCAGCGCGCCCGCCAGGCGGACCGCCGTGTCGAGGTTGCACCGGCCCAGTTCGATGAGCGGGTGGGACACCTCGTTCGCCACCGTCACCAGGTCGACCCGCAGCGACGGCAGGACCACCCCCACCTCGCGCAGCTCGTCCCGCAACGTCGCCACCGCCTCCTCCGCCGCCCGAAGCCGCTCCTTCATGCCACGCACCTCCATACGCCGAGTACTCGCATTCCATACACAGCGTGGTCAAAGTCCCGGCACCCTGAACGGAGTCGGCGCACCGACAACCCCATCTGGCTAACGGCAGTTGCGCCGAGCCCGCCCCGGAAGTCCTCCGCCGCTGCGGTCACGCAGAGTTCTGCCCGCGCGGGGGAACGCGCCCGGAACGCGCGGCAGGCCGGTACGGGAACCCCGTACCGGCCTGCCGGCCCCGCCTGTGCGGTGGATCAGCCGCTGTACGGCTTCACGAAGCGCGTCTGCGCGTAGAGGAAGCTGTTCGGCTTCGACTCCCAGCCGAGCAGGGCGCCGTTGAAGCCGGCGTCCGGCCTCGCCGTCCAGGTCCACATCTTCACGACGCCGGTCGAGGCGTAGTGGTACATGGCGCCCAGGTCGTCACGGCCGTCGCCGTTGTAGTCGCCGACGACCAGCTGGAGGGCGGAGGTGTCGAGGTCGCCGCTGAGCGACAGCTTCACCGTCGGGCCGAAGGCGGTCTTCGTCGACAGCAGCGTGTTGCCGGTGACCTTGCCGTTGTCGTACCAGAACATCAGGTCGTCCAGGCGGTCGCCGTCGAAGTCGCCGACGTGCGGCTGGGCCTTGTTCCAGTCGTACGTGGTGGCGGCCGGGCCGGTCCACCAGACCTGCGGGGCGGTGAAGACACCGGCGGCCGTGGTCGGGAAGACGTACTGCTTGATGGAGTTGTCGCCCTGGCCGTAGAAGACGCCGAGCTCGTCGCGGCCGTTCCCGTCGAAGTCACCGGTGACGAACTTCGCGCGGGCGCGGGTCCAGGTGCCGGACGGAGCGGACCACGTCGACTCGACCATGCGGTCGAAGCCGCCCGTGGCGTTGGCGGCGAAGGTGTGGATCTTCGTGACGCCGGTCGTCTTGTCGACGTTCCACAGCGCGATGTCGTCGCGGCCGTCGCCGTTGAAGTCACCGGCCTGCGGGGTCATGTTGCTGTAGTGGAAGGTGCCGTGGCCGGCGACGACCGCCCACACCTGCACGGGCTGGGCGAAGGTGCCGTCCGCCTTGCCGGTCGCCAGGAACATCTTGACGCTGGTGTCGGAGTAGCCCTCGACGAAGGCGAGGTCGGTGCGGCCGTCACCGGTGAAGTCGCCCGTGACGCGCTTCTGGTACTCGGCGCGCCACTCGTTCGGCTTCGACGCGTACGTCTTGGTGAACGCGCCGATCCGGCCGTCCTCCCCGCCGCCGAAGGTGTACGTGGCGTCCGTGCCCTCCGCGAAGTCGTACCAGGCCGTCATGTCGCTGCGCCCGTCGACGTCGAGGTCGCCCCGGATCGCGGTGCCGCTGGACCACACGGTGGCGCCGGCGGAGGTGCGGACGACGACGTTGCCGCGGTCCTGGACGACCAGGGAGCCGCCGGCGGCGCTGGTGCCCGACTGCCACAGGGTGGCGGTGTCCGCGGCGTCGCGCACGACGAGGTTGCCGTCCGCGCCGAGGACGGCGGTGGCGCCCGGGTTGCCGCCCGTACCGGTCGACCACAGGACGTTCCCGGCGCGGCCGGAGACGACGAGGTCGCCGTCGGCCTGCATCGTCAGCCGGGACGTCGCCGAGACGAGGACGTCACCCGACCGCAGGCGCTGTCCGGCGGCGAGCTGGGAGCGGAAGGCGAAGCCGTCGACGCGGGCGGCGAACGCGCCGGTGCGGGTCTCCGTCTCCGGCATGCCGAAGCAGCCGCCCTGCCACGAGCGGGTATTGACGCCGACCAGCTCGACACCGCCGCCGGAACGCTGCCGCAGGACCGGGCCGCCGGTGTCGCCGGCGCAGACCGCGTCGTTCGCGGTGGCGCCGGTCAGGGCGAGGGTACGGGCGTCGACGGAGTCCACGCCGAAGGTCGCCGCGTGCAGCCGGTCCGGCCGCCACTCGGTCTTCGTCCGGCCGAAGCCGGCCGACTTCAGGGTCTGGCCCGCGGCCGCCGGCGTGGTGGCCACCGGCACCGGGGTGATGCCGGTCGCCGGGGTGGCCAGGCGCACCAGGGCCGAACCGCCGGCCTCGCGCGGGATGACCTCGACGACCTCGCTGACGTGACCGCCCGTCCCCGCCAGGTCGTTGCGGCCGATGGTGGCGACCGTCTTCAGCGCGGGCTTGCCGACCTTGACGTCACCGCCCGCCAGCGGGTCGGCCGCGAAGCAGGCGGCGGCGGTCAGCACCCACGAGGCGTCGATCAGCGCGCCGGAGCAGGCGCGCGTCTGCTCGCCCTCGCCGATCTGCAGGTTCGCGGTGAACGCGTACGAGGCGTCGGTGACGGCGGCGCCGACCACCGCGTTCGCGGGTATGGCCGTGCCGAGCAGGCCGGTGGCGACACCGGCGGTGAGGACGCCTGTCATCCAGGCGGGTCGGTGGGATCTACCGAACACGAAAGGGTTCCAATCGGTTGGGATACGGAAAGGCGGACGGTCGGGGGGGGGCGGGGGCGGACGCTCCCGAGCGCGGGGCGCCTCGCCCGGCGCTAGGTCCTGTCCCGGTCCGCGAGCGGCCCGAAGGGGTTCTCCAGGCCGCGGAGCTCCTCCACCGCGGCGCCGAGGAAACGCAGCGCCTCCCCCAGGCCGACCCCGTCGACCTGCCGCTCCCAGAGGACGGACGGACCCTCCGGGAGATCGGCGACGGGGTGGTCGAGGTAGGCGTCGACGGCGACGCGGGCGGAGCTGTGGGGGGTGGAGACGGTGAGCCGCGCGACGAGGTCGACCTCGTGGGTCAGCGCGTAGTCGGGCGTGATCCCCACCACGAAGCGGTGCAGCAGCGACACCTCGACCGAGCCGTCCTCGCGGCGGTCGGTGAGCAGCTCGTGGGAGAGCTCGCGGTGGTCGCCGAGGGCGGCGCCGTGGAGGAGCAGTTCGCTCGTGTGTCCGCGCAGCCGGTCGTGAAGGCGGTCAAGCTCTTGGAGGAACTCCAGGATCTCGTCGTGTGCCATGCGGCCTTCCGTTTCTCGGGTGGCGGGCGGCCCCGGGAGCGTCCCCGGGGCCGCCCGCCGGGTGACTAGCTGGCCATCAGGGTGTGGACGACCCACGTTCCCTTGTGGCCGCCCTCGCCCTTGTCGACGCGCCGGATGAGGAGTTCGAGCGTGTACGCGTCCTTGACGTTGCCGTCCTTGTCGGCGACCCGTCCGATCGGCTTGTCGAACTTCTTCTTGATGATCCTCTCGGCGCCGCGCGCGTTCTTCGCGGCCCACTTGGTGAGGTCGACGTTGGCGATCACGGCGTCGATGCTCTGCTGCGCCGTGGCCGGGTCGAGGCTGGACGCCTTGCCGCCCTTGAGCGTCGGCGCGCGGTCCTTGAGGGCCTGGTCGTCGAGGCCCACGTGGTCCTTGGCGTGGCCGCCGGCGATGTTGTAGTCCTTGTTCAGGTTGCCGCAGTTGTGGACGAGCAGCGGCGCGTCGCCGGCGAACGCGTAGTAGGTGCGCAGGCCCTTGACGGACAGGTTGTACACCGTCTCCGCCTCGGTCCACGTGCGCGTGCCGACCACCTCGACGGTGGTGCCGTCCGGGGTGCGCAGGTCCGCGCCGGGACGGAGGTCACCGGCGTCGACCCACGCCTGCCGGTCGACCGCCCAGAACGGGTGGTTGCCGGTGGCGGTGACGGTTCCCGTGGCGTCGCCGCGGTCGCCGTCGGTGTCGACGGTCAGCCGGACCAGGGTCTTGCGGCCGTGGCCGACGATGACGTCCTCGACTTCGCGGGCGTCCGTGCGGCCGCTGGCGGGGTCGGTGGCGACGACCCGGTCGCCGACACGGATGGCGCTGATGGGGGCGCTGGTGCCGTCGGCCTTCGCGACCCGCGTGGTGGCGGTGAAGCTGTTGGGCACCTTGCACGGGGGCGGGCTGCCCTTGCCGAAGAGGCCCTTGAAGAAGTCGACGGCCTTGTCGCCCCACTTGCCGAACTTGACGGCGGAGGCGCCGTACCCGGCGATCGGAATGGCCGAGCCGCAGGACAGGCCGGCGTTCAGCGCGTCGCCCTCGGCGCCGTACCAGGCGCAGTTGGCGCCGTCGGCGGCCTCGCCGATGCCGGGGACCAGACCGCCGACGTCGAGGAGGAAGTGGCCGGTCTCCGACAGGATGTCCCAGCCGTCGCTGCCCTCGGCCTCCGCGTTGGCCGCGGCGATGATGGCGGCGTTGTCCTTCATCTCGTTGATGCGCCGGCGCTCCTCCGCCTCGGCGCGCCGCTTCGCGGCCTCCTCCTGCTTGCGCAGGACGATGAAGGCGGCGTACGCCTCCTTCTGCGCCTTGTCGGCGGCCTCGGCGTCCTTGCCGGCGGCGGTCGCCGAGGCGCGCGCCGCGTTGGCGGAGGCCCAGGCGTCGTCGGCGGAGTAGCGGGCGGACGCCGCGGACTCGGCGGCGCGGGCCGCGGAGGCGGTGGCCTCGCGGGCCGCCTCCTTCGCTTCGGCCTCGGCGGCGCGCGCGACCTTGGCGGACGCGGCGGCCTCGTTGGCGGACTTCTGCGCGGCGTCGGCCGACTTGCGGGCGTCGTCGGCGTGCTTCTTGGCCTCGTCGGCGGAGTTCTTCGCCTTCTTCGCCCAGTCGTTGGCCTCGGCGGCGGCCTTGCGGGCGAGGGCGGCGACCCGGGCCGCCTCCGCGGCCTGCTGCTGGGCCGTCGCGGCGGAGACGGCGGCCTGCGCGATCAGCTGCCGGACGGCGGCCGTGTGGGTCGCGGCGAGCTGGTCCTTGCGCTTGGCCTTGTACTGGCCGACCGCGACGAAGTGGTGCAGCAGCTGCGGCGGGCCCTCCAGGGCGATCCGCGCGGCGGCCTTCACCTCCGGGCCGCCGGTGTCGAGCAGCGTCGCGGCCTGGACGCGGTCGTCCTCGGTGCGGGCCGCGTACTGGCCGGTGGTGATGAAGGAGCGGAGCTTCTCCGACGAGCCGTCGTTCAGCGCGGCCTGCGCGGCGGCGTTGACGCCCTTGCCCGCGTCGTCGCTGATCGAGATGACGCGTACCCGGTAGTCGTCCGCCGCGGCCTCGTGCTGCCCGGTGGCGAGGAACGCGTGGACCTTCGCCGCGTCACCGCCGAGGGTGTCGAGGGCGGCGGCGCGGACGGCCGGCGACTCGGCCTCGTCGGCGAGGCGCTCGACACGCACCACCTCGTCCATCTCGGCGGCCTGGTCGCGGCCGGTGCGGACGTAGTCCACGACGGCGGCGTCCGAACCGGCCAGCGCCGCCTGGGCGGAGGCGGTGGCCCACGGGCCGCTGTACTTCATCGTGGCGACGGCGACGGCGCGGCCCTTGGCGGCGACCGCCGCCGGGTCCGTGCCCGGCTGCGCTGCCTCGGCGGCCAGCCGGTCGGCCTCGGCGGTGAGCCTCGCCGCCTCGGCGCTCCGGTCGGTCTGCGCCTTGCGGCGCTCGTCGTCGGCGGCCTTCAGGTCCCGGGCCCGTTCGACGGCGGCCGTCGTGCGGGTCTCCAGGTCCTCCTGCTCCGACTTGCGCGCCAGGTCGTAGATCTTGCGCGCCTTCACCACGGCGTTGGTGGCGACGTCGGCGGCCTTCTTCGCCTCGGCGGCGTGCGCCGTGGACTCCTTGGCGGCCTTCGTCGCGTCACCGGCGTGCTTGGCGGCCTCCTCGGCGGCCGCCGCGGCCTTCTCGGCGTGCGCGGCGGCGTCGTTGGCGGCGTCCCGCGCCTCGAAGGCGGCGGCCGCGGACTCGCGGGCCAGGCTCTCGGCGGCGTTCGCGGCGCGCGTCGCCTCGGCGGCGTGGCGGCGGGCCGTGGCGGCGGCGGCCGCGGCCTTGGCGGAGTGCGCCCCGGCCGCGTCGGCGTGGCCGCTCGCCTGGGAGGCGGCGTTCGCGGCGGCGTCGGCGTTGGCGCCGGCGCTCGCGGCGGCCTTGGCGGCGTCACCGGCGGCGAGCGCGGCGACACCCGCCTGGAAGGCGGCCTCGGAGGCGAGCTTCGCGCCCTTCGCGGCGGTGCGGGCCTCCTCGGCGGCCTTGCGGGCGGCGGACGCCTCCCCCGCGTCGGTGGCGGCGGCCGCGGCGGCGCCCCGGGCGCGCGAGGCGGCCTGCGCGGCCGCGGCGGCGGCCGAGGCGGCCTGCGAGGCGGCCGCGGCGGCGACGCGGGCGGAGGCGTTCGCGGCGCGGGCCGCGCTGATGGCCTGCTGCGCGGCGGCGGCGGCGCCGCGGGCGGCGGTCGCGGCCCGGTTGGCGGCGTTCGCGGCGCGCTTGGAGTCCTTGCGGGCGGCCTCGGTCTCCGCCGCAGCCTTCAGCGCCGCCTCCTTGGCGAGCTTCGAGGCGGCGACGGCGCGGGCGGACGCCTCCTTCGCGGCCTCCGTCTCCCGCTTGGCCTGCTCGCCGGCGGCCTTGGCCTGCGCGGCGAGCTGGGCGACGGAGGCGCGCTCCTGGTCGCGGGCGCGCGCCACGTGCTGTCCGACCTCCAGGAACTCCCGGACGTCGTGGACGGAGCCCTCCATGGCGAGCGACGCGGCCGCCTTCGTGGCGGCGCCGCCGGAGGCCATGATCTGCATCAGCTTCACGCGGTCGTCGGCCTCGCGCGCGCTGTGCTGGGTGTAGTCGAGGAACTGGCGTACGTCCTCGATGGTGCCGGCGAGCGCGGTCTGGCCGGCCTCGCGGACACCGCGGCCGCCCTCGTTCATCAGCCGGGCGACCTCGACGCGCTGGTCGTCCTCCAGCGGCTTCTGCCAGCCGGTCCGGAGGAAGGCGTCGAGGTCCTGGGGCGACTTGTCGAGCGCGGCCTGCGCCGCCTCACGGACGCCCTTGCCACCCAGCGAGATCATCTGAAGGGCCGTCACACGGTCGTCGTGCAGCTCCGTGACGCTCTTCTCGCTGTCGAGGAAGCGCCGCACGTCGGCGTCGGTCCCCATCAGCGCGGCCTCGGCGGCGGCCTTCACGCCGGGCCCGCCGGTCTTCCACAGTTCCACGACCCGGCCGCGGTCGGTGTCCGGGAGCGGACTGCCCTCCACTGTCGCGGTACCCCCCGCGCCCGGCTCGTCCGCGAAGGCCGGGGCCGCGCCCACGGTCCCCGCGGCCAGTGCCATGGAGAGCGTGCCGACGCACAGCGCGCGTAGCGCGCGTCCCCGCTTCCCCCCTGATCCGTACACGTTCCATCCCCTCATCGAGCGGGACCGGCCTGGTCACGGCCGGTTCCCCGACGCTCGGAAAAAGCGCCCCGTGAGCATAACCGGCAAGATCCAGACACGCGGTCCGCATTCGAACGCCTGAACATCCCTGCCCAGAGGGGCCCGGACCGAGGGGCGGAGGAGAGGCGCGGAGGGGGCTGGAGGGGCGGGCCGGGCGCCGCGGGCGGAAGGCGGGCCGGGCGCCGCGGGCGGAGGGCAGGCCGGGCGCCGCGGGCGGAGGGCGGGGCGGGCGTAGGTACGACGGAGGGCGGGGGGGGGCGCGGGTACGACGGAGGGCGGCACCCCCCGGAGAGGGTGCCGCCCTTCGTCGGTCAGGACGGGTCCGATCCGCGCGGGATCAGAAGTCCATGTCACCGCCCGGCATGCCGCCGCCGGCCGGCGCGGCGGCCTTCTCCGGCTTGTCGGCGATGACGGCCTCGGTGGTGAGGAACAGCGCGGCGATCGACGCGGCGTTCTGCAGCGCGGAGCGCGTCACCTTGGCCGGGTCGATGATGCCCTCGGCGACCAGGTCGACGTACTCGCCGGTCGCGGCGTTCAGGCCGTGGCCCGGGGTCAGGTTGCGCACCTTCTCCACCACGACACCGCCCTCGAGGCCGGCGTTGACGGCGATCTGCTTGAGCGGGGCCTCCAGGGCGGCCTTGACGGCGGCGGCACCGGTGGCCTCGTCGCCCTCCAGCTCCAGCTTGTCGAAGACGCTGGACGCCTGGAGCAGGGCCACGCCACCACCGGCGACGATGCCCTCCTCGACGGCGGCCTTGGCGTTGCGCACCGCGTCCTCGATGCGGTGCTTGCGCTCCTTGAGCTCCACCTCGGTGGCGGCGCCGGCCTTGATGACGGCCACGCCGCCGGCCAGCTTCGCGAGGCGCTCCTGGAGCTTCTCGCGGTCGTAGTCCGAGTCGGAGTTCTCGATCTCGGCGCGGATCTGGTTCACGCGGCCCGCGACCTGCTCGCTGTCACCGGAGCCGTCGACGATCGTCGTCTCGTCCTTGGTGATGACGACCTTGCGGGCGCGGCCCAGGAGGTCGAGACCGGCGTTCTCCAGCTTGAGGCCGACCTCCTCGGAGATGACCTGGCCACCGGTGAGGATGGCGATGTCGCCGAGCATGGCCTTGCGGCGGTCGCCGAAGCCCGGGGCCTTGACGGCGACGGACTTGAAGGTGCCGCGGATCTTGTTGACGACCAGCGTCGACAGGGCCTCGCCCTCGACGTCCTCGGCGATGATCAGCAGCGGCTTGCCGGACTGCATGACCTTCTCCAGCAGCGGGAGGAGGTCCTTCACCGCGGAGACCTTGGAGTTGACGATGAGGATGTACGGGTCCTCGAGGACGGCCTCCATGCGCTCCATGTCGGTCGCGAAGTACGCCGAGATGTAGCCCTTGTCGAAGCGCATGCCCTCGGTGAGCTCGAGCTCGAGACCGAAGGTGTTGGACTCCTCGACGGTGATGACGCCTTCCTTGCCGACCTTGTCCATCGCCTCGGCGATGAGCTCGCCGATCTGGGTGTCGGCGGCGGAGATGGACGCGGTGGAGGCGATCTGCTCCTTCGTCTCCACGTCCTTCGCCTGCTCCAGCAGCGCGCCGGAGACGGCCTCGACGGCCTTCTCGATGCCGCGCTTGAGGGCCATCGGGTTGGCGCCGGCGGCGACGTTGCGCAGCCCCTCGCGGACGAGCGCCTGGGCGAGGACGGTCGCGGTGGTCGTACCGTCACCGGCGACGTCGTCCGTCTTCTTGGCGACTTCCTTGACCAGCTCGGCGCCGATCTTCTCGTACGGGTCCTCGAGCTCGATCTCCTTGGCGATGGACACGCCGTCGTTGGTGATCGTGGGGGCGCCCCACTTCTTCTCGAGGACGACGTTGCGACCCTTGGGACCAAGGGTGACCTTGACGGCGTCGGCGAGCTGGTTCATCCCGCGCTCGAGACCGCGCCGTGCCTCCTCGTCGAACGCGATGATCTTGGCCATGTGAAGTGGTCCTCCCGGACTGATGGGGTCTCCCCTGCTCGACGCAGTTGAGAGCGTGGGGAAGGATTGCTCCGGACCGCGCTGGCGCCCGCGACGGACGGCCCGTACGCCGCGCGGTTCCCTGCTCCACGCGCCCTGCGAGCCTCACCGACGAGGTCCTTGGTTGTCACTCTCACCTTCAGAGTGCTAACGCCAATGATTAGCACTCGCCCTAGGAGAGTGCAAGCGCCCCACCCCGGAACGGGGCCCGCGATCGCCCTCCGCGAACCACTTCGCGCACCCCCTGCGGTACGTGCGCGCGGGGGCGCGGGGTCGCGCGCCCGCGGGTGCGCGACCGCCCCCCGCCGCAGGTCCCGCCCCCCGCGAGCCCCGCGGCACGCCGGCGCCGACCACCGCCGGGCGCCGGTCCCGGGTGGGACGGCGGAACGGCGGGGCGACGGGCCGAGAGGGCCGACACGGGCGGAGCCAGCCGGAAACAGGCGGAGCGAACCCGACACAGGCGGCCAGGGCCGGACACGGGCGGAGGGCCCGCACCCCGGTAGCGGGGTGCGGGCCCTCCGTCGCAATGCCGTTGGCCGGACGCGTCGTACCTAGACGGCGATCTTGACCATGTCCGCCTGCGGACCCTTCTGGCCCTGCGAGATCTCGAACTCGACCCGCTGGCCCTCCTCAAGGGTGCGGTAGCCATCCATCTGGATCGCGCTGTAGTGGACGAAAACATCCGCACCACCGTCGACCGCGATGAAGCCGTACCCCTTCTCCGCGTTGAACCACTTGACGGTGCCCTGAGCCATGCCTAACTCCCCTATTACTGGCCCTTGCACAGGACCGCACTTCGCGGACCCGGGTCAGACCTCGCCCACTGACCGAACCCTGGCTCTCCGAGCCGGGAACGCCCCCTGAGCGTGCGCCGGAACGCGTCGACCGCGGCTGAATGTATCTGTCCAACTGCCCTCTGCAACAGGTCAATCGGACGAGAAATCCGAGCACCGGTGAAGGGAAAACATGCCCGCAATGGTCATAACCCCGGGCAAGTCGGGCCGGGCAAACGGCACAAAGTTCGCAAGAAGCGACGCTACTTTGGCTACATCTTGTCGCGGCCGGACGCGTTCTCATATGCGCGTGGCACAGGCGGCGGCGGGGGCTTCCCCAACTCTACCGCGCTCAACCATGCAGAATTGCCCCCTCCGCTTTTGACGGCGGAGGGGGCAACGGGGAAAAGCGGAGGGAACTCAGCAGCCGCCCGCGACCGCCGGAATGATCGAGACGCCCGCGCCGTCGGGGGTCGACGTGGCGAGCCCGCCCTCGAAGCGGACGTCGTCGTCGTTGACGTAGACGTTCACGAAGCGGCGCAGCTGCCCCTGGTCGTCGAGGACGCGCGCGGCGATGCCCGGGTGGTTCTTCTCCAGGGACTCGATGACCTCGGCGAGGGTGGCGCCCTCGGCCTCGACCTCGGCGCGGCCGCCCGTGTAGGTGCGGAGGATGGTGGGGATGCGGACGTTGACGCTCATGTTTCGTGTCTCCCGGGGGGTCAGTGGGCGAGGCCGGCGTCCCGGAACGCGTCCAGGCTCGGGCGGATGGTCGCGGTCGGACCGGTCGTCGGGGCGACCGCGTCCAGGGTCTTGAGGCCGTCGCCGGTGTTGAGGACGACGGTGGTGAGGGCCGGGTCGAGGAGGCCCTGCTCGACGAGCTTGCGCGCCACGCCCACCGTCACGCCGCCCGCCGTCTCGGCGAAGACGCCCTCGGTGCGGGCCAGCAGCTTGATCGCGTCGACGACCTGCGCGTCGTCGACGTCCTCCACCGCGCCGCCGGTGCGGCGGGCGATGTCCAGGACGTACGGGCCGTCCGCCGGGTTGCCGATGGCGAGCGACTTGGCGATCGTGTTCGGCTTCTGCGGGCGCACCACGTCGTGGCCGGCCTTGAAGGCCGCCGACACCGGGGAGCAGCCCTCCGCCTGAGCGCCGAAGATCTTGTACGGCCGGTCCTCGACCAGGCCCAGCCGGATCAGCTCCTGCAGCCCCTTGTCGATCTTCGTGAGCTGCGAGCCGGAGGCGATCGGGATCACCAGCTGGTCGGGGAGCCGCCACCCGAGCTGCTCGCAGATCTCGTACGCGAGGGTCTTGGAGCCCTCGGCGTAGTACGGCCGGAGGTTGACGTTGACGAAGCCCCAGCCCTCGCCGAGCGGGTCGCCGATGAGCTCCGAGCAGAACCGGTTGACGTCGTCGTACGTGCCCTCGATGCCGACCAGGTCGCCGCCGTAGACGGCGGCCATGACGACCTTGCCCTGCTCCAGGTCGTGCGGGATGAACACGCACGAGCGGAAGCCGGCGCGGGCGGCGGCGGCGCCCACCGCGCCCGCGAGGTTGCCGGTGGACGAGCAGGACAGGGTGGTGAAGCCGAAGGCGCGGGCGGCCTCCAGGGCCTGGGCGACCACCCGGTCCTTGAAGGAGTGGGTGGGGTTGCCCGAGTCGTCCTTGACGAACAGCTTGCCGGGCTCGACGCCCAGCTCGCGGGCGAGGTTGTCGGCCCGCACGAGCGGCGTCCAGCCGGGGTTCAGGTTCGGCTTGTCGGCGACGTCGGCCGGGACGGGCAGGAGGGGGGCGTAGCGCCAGATGTTGGCCGGGCCGGCCTCGATCCGCTTGCGCAGCTGCTCCGGGTCGCCGGCGGGGAGGTCGTAGGCCACTTCGAGGGGGCCGAAACAGAACTCGCAGGCGAAGATCGGGCCGAGCGCGAAGCGCTCACCGCATTCGCGACAGGAGAGTCCGGCGGCGGGGCCGAGGTCGACGGAGGTGGCGCTGGTGGGTGCGGTGGTCTGCACAGCCATGGGAGGCGAGGCCCTTTCTCCTCATCTTTCTCACTGGCGTCTTTCGCCGTGAGACGGATTTGGCACCTTCCCTAGCCGGGGACCTCGCGTGCACGTGCGCGTGCGAGACCGACTGGAGGGTTGCCGGGGCTTCATCGGGCCGTTTCCCTCTGCCCCTCTGGATGAGCGGTATGTGGTTGTCAGCGTGGGACCCCGGCATGCGGGCGTCTCACGCGTTGTTCAAGACTGTAACCGAAGGGGCCGGTGTCCGAGAGGGGCGTCCGACCTACGAGATGGATCACCTGCGGTCATGGAACGACCCGAGGAGAGGCGCGCGTGCTGGAAGAGGTGGAGCGCTGGCTGGACCGGCGGTCCTGGTCCGTGGCCGACCGGCCCGTGGACCGGCTGCTCGCCGCCAAGCAGGCCCGCGGCACGACCGTGAGCGTCGTCCTGCCCGCGCTGGACGAGGAGGCGACGGTCGGCGAGATCGTCACCGTGATCCGGCGGGAGCTGATGACGCCGGCCGTGCCGCTCGTCGACGAGCTCGTCGTCCTGGACTCCGGCTCCACCGACCGCACCGCGCAGGTCGCGGCGGCGGCCGGCGCGCGCGTGGTGGCGCGGGACGACGTGCTGCCGCGGATACCCGCCGTCCCGGGCAAGGGCGAGGTGCTGTGGCGCTCCCTGCTGGTGACCGGCGGGGACGTGGTGTGCTTCGTCGACGCCGACCTGCGCGAGTTCCGCGCGGACTTCGTGACCGGCATCGTGGGGCCGCTGCTCACCGACCCGGACGTCGACTTCGTGAAGGCGACGTACGACCGGCCGCTCGGCTCCGGCCCGGCCGCCGGTCAGGGCGGGCGGGTGACGGAGCTGGTCGCGCGGCCGCTGCTGAACCTGCACTGGCCGCAGCTGGCCGGGTTCGTCCAGCCGCTCGGCGGGGAGTACGCGGCCCGCCGCTCGCTGCTGGAGCGGCTGCCCTTCCCGGTCGGGTACGGAGTGGAGCTGGCCCTGCTGGTGGACGCGCTGCACCTGGTGGGCCTGGACGCGCTGGCGCAGGTCGACGTGGGCGTGCGCCTCCACCGCCACCAGGACGACCGGGCGCTGGGGCGGATGGCCGCGGCCATCTACCGCACCGCCCAGCTGCGGCTGTCGCGCGGGCACCTGGTGCGGCCGCGGCTGACGCAGTTCGAACGCACGGAGGCGGGGTTCGCCCCGCGTACCCACCCGGTGGACACGGAGGAGCGCCCGCCGATGGTCGAGGTGGCGGAGTACGTGAGGAAGCGCCGGGTGGCCTGACGCCGCCGGCGGGTTCGTTTCCGCACGTTTGAGCGTTTCCGGCGCGGGCTAGGTTGGCCTCATGGTCTCGGACATCCTGGTGGCATCGAATCGCGGTCCGGTCAGCTACGCGCTGCGGGAGGACGGCGGGCTGGAGGCACGGCGCGGCGGCGGGGGCCTGGTCTCCGGGCTCTCCGCGATCGGGCCCGACGCGGGCGCGGTGTGGGTCTGCGCCGCGCTGGGCGACGGCGACCGCGAGGCGGTGCGCCGGGGCGTCTCGGAGGCGGGCGTCCGCATGCTGGACATCGACGCGGAGACGCACGCCGCCGCCTACAACGGCATCGCCAACTCCGTGCTGTGGTTCGTGCACCACATGCTGTACCAGACGCCCCTGGAGCCGGTCTTCGACGCGGAGTTCCGTGCCCGGTGGGAGGCGTACCGGGCGTACAACCGCGCGTTCGCCGAGGCCCTCGCGGCGGAGGCGGCGCCGGGCGCGGCGGTCCTCATCCAGGACTACCACCTCGCGCTGGCCCCCGGCATGCTCCGCGAGCTCCGCTCCGACCTGCGCATCGGGCACTTCTCCCACACCCCGTGGGCGCCGCCCGAGTACTTCGGCATGCTCCCCGACGACGTCGCGGGCGAGCTGCTGCGCGGGATGCTCGGCGCGGACCGGCTCGGCTTCCTCACCCGCCGCTGGGCGGACTCCTTCGCCGCCTGCTGCGAGCGCCTGGTCGGCGGTACGGGCGGCACCCGGATCGGCGTGCACGGCCTCGGCGCCGACGCCGACTTCCTGCGCGCCCGCTCGCGCGAGGCGGACGTCGAGGACCGCATGGCGACGCTGCGGGAGCAGATCGGCGGGACGGACCGCAAGACGGTCATCCGCGTGGACCGCACCGAACTGTCGAAGAACATCGTCCGCGGCCTGCTCTCCTACCGGGCGCTGCTGGCCGAGCATCCCGAGTGGCGCGAGCGGGTGGTCCACATCGCCTTCGCCTACCCCTCCCGCCAGGACCTCGCCGTGTACCGCGAGTACACCGCGGAGGTCGCCCGTCTGGCGGAGGAGATCAACGCCGAGTACGGCACGGAGGGCTGGACCCCGGTCCTGCTGCACGTGAAGGACGACTTCGCCCGCTCCCTCGCCGCGTACCGCCTCGCCGACGTGGCGCTGGTCAACCCCATCCGGGACGGCATGAACCTCGTCGCCAAGGAGGTCCCGGTCGTCTCCGACGAGGGCTGCGCCCTGGTCCTGTCCCGCGAGGCGGGGGCCCACGAGGAGCTGGGCGACGACGCGGTGACGGTGAACCCGTACGACGTCACCGGCACGGCCCGCGCCCTGCACGAGGCGCTCTCCATGCCGGCCGCCGAACGCGCCGAACGCACCAAGCGCCTCACCGCCGCGGCCACCGCCCTCCCGCCCCAGCGCTGGTTCCTCGACCAGCTGGAGGCCCTCCGCGCCCTCTGACCCCACGCCGATCCCCCCACCGCACGGCCCCGGCTCCCGCCGGGGCCGTGCGGCGTGCGGCGCGCGGGCCGGTCAGCGCGGGAGGACGCGCGCCAGGGAGGCGAGGAAGCCGACCACCGCGGCCGGGCCCGGGAGGGTGAGGTCGGCGCGGGCGGCGAGCGTGCTCACCTCGTCGCTGCCGCTGCACACCAGCAGGCCGGGGACGCCCTCGGCTCGGAGCTTCTCCACCGCGGCGAAGGCCGGCAGGTCGCCCAGGTCGTCCCCCGCGTACAGGACCGCCCCGGCGCCCGTGGCGCGCACGTGGTCCAGGAGCGCCTCGCCCTTGTCCATGCCGGGCGGACGCAGCTCCAGGACCATGCGGCCCGGTTCGACGACGAGTCCGTGCCGGGTGGCGAGGTCGGCGAGGGGGTCCACCAGCGCGTCGAACGCCGCCTGCGGGTCGGTCGCGCGGCGGGTGTGGACGGCGACCGCGCGGCCCTTCTCCTCGATCCACGTGCCCGGCCACGCGCCGGCCCGCTCCAGGACGCCGGGCAGTTCGGCGCGGACCGCCGCGACGCCCGGGTGCTCGGGGGCGGCGCGGACCTCGCCGGTGCGGGCGTCCCAGCGCTCGGCGCCGTAGTGGCCGAGGACGAGGAGGCGGTCCAGGCCCGGCACCCCGGCGAAGCCGCCGTACCGGACCGCGACGCCGGCCGGCCGGCCGGTGACCACCGCGACGGAGCCGATCCGCGGGGCCAGCTCCGCGAGCGCGGGCACGGCGTCCGGGTGGGCGCGGGCCTGCTCGGGGTCGGCGACGATCGGCGCGAGGGTCCCGTCGAAGTCGACGGCCACGACTGCGGTGCGGGGCCGCGCCAGGATCGCGGCCAGGCCCTCGCGACCGGCGGCCGTGGCGGGCACGGGAAGGCTGTCTTCCGGGTAACTGGACATGTGTGCGTACCTATCCCGTACGCCCCCCGCACACACCTCGCGACCGGCGCCTCCGCCCCCGGCGGCCGGATCCGCCGCGCCGTGCGGGCCCCTGCCGGACGGGACGCCACACGGCCGCGGAAGAGCCCGTCGAGGTCGAACCCCCGGCCGCGGGAACGAGCCGCCGGCCCCGGCGCCTCCCGGCGGTCACACCCCCGGCCGTGCCGGACCTCGCCGAGCGGCACGGCCGCACGGCCGCGGCGGAGCCGACCGTAGCCGGGCCCCGGGGCCGCGCGGGGGGGCGGGTCAGCGGCGGGTGTCGCGGGTGGCTCGCAGGCGGCGGAGGCGGTTGACCGTGACGGGGTCGTGCGCGAGGGCGCGCTCGTCGTCGAGGAGGGCGTTCAGGAGCTGGTAGTAGCGGACCGGCGAGAGGTCCAACTGCTCGCGGATCGCCCGTTCCTTCGCGCCCGGCCCGGGCCAGGAGCGGCGTTCCATGGCCAGGACCGCGCGGGCGCGGTCGTCGAGTGCGGGGCGTTCGGTCATATCAGCAACTTAAGCTACCGCGCCGACGCCGCGGCCTCCGCCGACCGGGCGTCCCGGGCGATCTGCTCCAGGACGGCGCGGGGCTCGCCGCCGGGAGCGACGGCCCGGCCGATGTTCTTCTTCACGCTCTCGCTCACCCGCGCCCACGAGGTCTCGCCGACGGGGTACAGCTCCGAGCCCGCCAGCTGCTCCAGGAACGGCCGCATCGCCGCGTGCCGCTCGTCGGCCTCCATGGCGTCGCTCGCGGAGACGGTGACGGGGAGCAGGTCGTACCGGTCGGAGAAGGCGGTGACGTTCTTGTCCTGGTACACGAAGTCCAGGAAGTGGCCTATCTCCTTGCGGTGGCCGTTCTGCTTGAAGGCCATCATCCAGTCGGCCACGCCGAGCGTCGCCTTGGACTTCCCGGAGACGCCGGGCAGCGGCACGGTGCCGACCTCCACGCCGGCCTTCTCGGCGGTCTCCATCAGCGTCGGGTGGCCGTTGAGCATGCCGACCTCGCCGCGGACGAAGGCGTCGAACGCCTCCTGCCGGTCGAGTTCGCCGGGGGCGACGGGGCCGGTGAGGCCCTTGCCGACGAGTTCCTTCTTCAGCCAGCCGAAGGTCTCGACGTTCGCCGGGGAGTCGACCTGGTACGCGGTGCCGGTGGTGTCGCGGTAGCCGCCGCCCCCGCTGAGCAGCCACATCATCGTCTCGGCCTGGGACTCCTCGGGCCCGAGGGGCAGCGCGTAGGGGTACTTCACGTCCTTGGCCTTGAGCTTCTGGGCCGCCTTCTGCAGCTCGCCCCAGCTGCCGGGCGGCGTGGCGCCGGCCTTCTCGAAGAGCTGCTTGTTGAAGAAGAGCATCCGGGTGCTGGCGCCGAACGGCATGCCGTACTGGGCGCGGTCCACCTCGCCGGCCTGCCGCAGCATCGGCAGGAAGTTCGCCTGGGTGGGGACGGAGAGGAGGTTGTCGACGGGGTAGAGCCGGCCCGCGCGCGCGTGGTCGGCGTACGCGCCGATCTGCGCCATGTCGGGCGCCTCGCCGCGGTCCACCATCTCGGCGACCTCGCGGTCGACGTCCTTCCAGGACAGGACGGTCACGTCGATCTTCACCCCGGGCGTCTTCTTCTCGTACGCGCGGGCCAGTTCGTCCCAGTACTTCTGCGACGTGTTGGCGCTGGTGCTGCCGTAGTCGGCGGCGACGAGCCTGAGGGTGACGTCTCCGGCGGAGTCCGCCCCGCATCCCGACAGGCCCGCCGTGATCGTCAGTGCGGCCATCGCCGCGGTCAGTCCCTTGTAGCGGCGCACTGCCTTACCCACCTTTTGCTCCACGTCGAACGCGAATTCGCCTCACGGCAATATAGGAGGTCTACACCTAGGTCTAAACCACCGGGGTTCGTTGGTATCGCTTCCGCAACGCCCGACGCTCCCGCGCCTACCGATGGGTACGTTCCGGAGCGTTCGCAGACGACGACAGTGGGAGCCCGCGCATGTCCCGTACAGCCGCCGAGATCACCACCCAGCCGAGCTGCTGGCGCCGCGCCGCGCGGGCCGCCGGCGGGGCCCCGGATGTGCTTCCGCGACCGGGCGAGCGCGTCGCCGTGACGGGCTGCGGCACCTCCTGGTTCATGGCCATCGCCTACGCGGCGCTGCGCGAGGCGGCCGGGGAGGGCGAGACGGACGCGTTCGCGGCGTCCGAGTTCCCCGTCGGCCGGGCCGCGGCGTACGACCGGATCGTGGCGATCACCCGGTCCGGGACGACCACGGAGGTGCTGGAGCTGCTGGCGCGGGTGCGCGGGGCGACGCGCACGGCGGCGCTGACGGCCGACGCGGCGACGCCGGTCGTGGACGCCGCCGACGCGGTGGCCGTACTGGACTGGGCGGACGAGGACTCGGTCGTGCAGACCCGGTTCGCGACGACGGCGCTGGCGTTCCTTCGCGCGGGGCTCGGCCCGGTGCCGGGGGTGAAACCGGTGGAGCTGGCCGCGCTCGACGCGGAGCTGGCCGTGACGGAACCCCTGCCGGAGGCCGTGCTGGCGGCCGAGCAGTGGACGTTCCTGGGGCGCGGCTGGACGTACGGGCTGGCGCTGGAGGCCGGGCTGAAGATGCGGGAGGCGGCGGGCGCCTGGACGGAGGCGTACCCGGCGATGGAGTACCGCCACGGCCCGATCTCGATCACCGGTCCCGGCCGGGTGGCGTGGGTGTTCGGCGCCCTGCCGGAGGGGCTGGCGGCCGACGTCGCCCGGGTGGGGGGCACGCTGCACGCGCACGCCTCGGCCGACCCCATGGCGGACCTGGTGCGCGCGCAGCGGCTCGCCGTGGCCCTGGCGGAGGCGCGCGGCAGCGACCCGGACCGGCCGCGGAACCTCACGCGCAGCGTGATCCTCTCCTGACCCGCACAGCCCACCGCATCCCTGCGCGGCCGGCCCCGCGCCCCGGCGCGCCCGGCGCCGTCTCCCGGTAGGACCGACCCCGAGTCCGGTACGACCGGGCCCGCGCCCGGTAGGACCGGGCCCGCGCCCCCGCCCGCCGATCCCGGGGTGGCGCCCCGATCATCCGCCGATCCGATTTGTATGTTGCGGCAACAATCCGAGAAGTGGACTAGACCTTTCACGCCCCTCGGGTGAAACTGTCTCCCGTGAGACACGTCATCGCCCTCGATGTGGGCGGCACCGGCATGAAGGCCGCCCTGGTCGGGGCCGACGGGGCACTGCTGTACGAGGCACGGCGGGCCACCGGGCGCGAGCGCGGCCCGGACGCCGTCGTCCGGTCGATCCTCGACTTCGCCACCGACCTCCTCGCCCGCGGCGAGGAGCGGTACGGCGTACGGGCCGAGGCCGCCGGCGTCGCCGTGCCCGGGGTCGTCGACCCCGTCGACGGGGTCGCCGTGTACGCCGCCAACCTCGGCTGGCGCGACGTCCCGCTGCGCGCCCTGCTGGGCGAGCGGCTCGGCGGCCTCCCGGTCGCGCTCGGCCACGACGTGCGGACCGGCGGGCTCGCGGAGGGGCGGGTGGGAGCGGGCCGGGGCGCGGACCGGTTCCTGTTCGTGCCCCTGGGCACCGGTATCGCGGGTGCCATCGGCATCGACGGCACGATCGAGGCGGGCGCGCACGGCTGCGCGGGCGAGATCGGCCACATCGTGGTGCGCCCCGGCGGCCCGGCCTGCGGCTGCGGCGCACGCGGCTGCCTGGAGACCCTGGCGTCGGCCGCCGCCGTCACCCGCGCCTGGGCGGAGGCGAGCGGCGACCCGGACGCGGACGCCGCCGACTGCGCCGAGGCCGTCGCCGCCGGAGACGAGCGCGCCGTCCGCGTCTGGCAGGACGCCGTCGACGCGCTCGCCGACGGGCTGGTCACGGCGCTCACCCTGCTGGACCCCCGCACCCTGATCATCGGTGGCGGTCTCGCCGAGGCGGGGGAAACCTTGTTCACGCCCCTCAGGGCCGCCGTGGCGGAGCGCGTCACGTTCCAGCAGCGGCCCGCCATCGTGCCCGCGGCCCTCGGGGACACGGCCGGCTGCCTGGGCGCGGGGCTCCTCGCCTGGGACCTGCTCGCCGCCGAGCTCGCCACCGACCTGGAGGTATCCCCCTGATGGCCGTTCACGCCGACCGCAAGGTCCTCGCCGGGGCCCGCGTGGTGCTGCCGACCGGCGTCGTCGAGGGTGGACGGGTCACCGTCGAGGGCGCCCGGATCACCGCCGCCACGGGCGGCCCCGCGGGCCCGGCGAGCGGCCTGCCCGCCGGCCTCCCCGCCGATCCCGCCGCCGGCCCCGCCACCGGCGACCCCACCGTGCTCGACCTCTCCGGGCACTGGGTCGTCCCCGGCTTCGTCGACCTCCACAACCACGGCGGCGGCGGCGCGTCCTTCACCTCCGGCACCCTCGACGAGGTGCTGCGGGGCATCCACACCCACCGGCTGCACGGCACGACCACCCTGGTCGCGTCGACCGTCACCGGCGACATGGACTTCCTCGCGCACCGGGCCGGCGAGCTGTCGGAGCTGGCCGAGCAGGGCGACATCGCGGGCGTCCACTTCGAGGGCCCGTTCATCTCCCCGTGCCGCAAGGGCGCCCACAGCGAGGCGCTGCTGCGCCACCCCGACCCGGCCGAGGTGCGCAAACTGGTCGACGCCGCACGGGGCCACGCCCGTATGGTGACCCTCGCCACGGAGCTGCCCGGCGGCATCGACTCCGTACGCCTCCTCGCCGAGCACGGCGTCATCGCCGCCATCGGCCACACGGACGCCACGTACGAGCAGACCGTCGAGGCGATCGACGCCGGGGCGACCGTCGCCACGCACCTGTTCAACGCGATGCCCGGCCTGGGCCACCGCGCGCCGGGGCCCATCGCCGCCCTCCTGGAGGACGAGCGGGTCACCGTCGAGCTGATCAACGACGGTACGCACCTCCACCCCGCCGCCCTCGAACTGGCCTTCCACCGCGCGGGCCCCGCCCGGGTCGCCTTCATCACCGACGCCATGGACGCGGCCGGTTTCGGCGACGGCGTGTACAGCCTCGGACCGCTGGCGGTCGAGGTGCGCGACGGCGTGGCCCGGCTCGTCGAGGGCGGCTCGATCGCCGGCTCCACCCTCACGCTGGACACGGCGTTCCGGCGGGCGGCGACCGTCGACGGGCTGCCCGTCGAGGCGGTCGTCCAGGCCATCTCCGCCAACCCCGCGAAGCTGCTCGGCCTGTACGACCGGATCGGCTCCCTGGAGCCGGGCAAGGACGCCGACCTCGTCGTCCTGGAGGAGGACTTCACCCTCACGGGCGTGATGCGCAGGGGCGAATGGGTGGTCCACCCCCTCGCGGGGTGACGATCCGGCCGCCCGCCGCAAGATCACCGGCCCCGGGGGCTGGGCCGGCCGCCCTCCGTTTGGCATGATCGTGAACCGTGGTTCTTCCGGGCCGGCCACCCGAAAACGGCCGGTCCACGACCTCCGGGGGGCTGGAACCGTTGATCCTCACGGTCACGCTCAACACCGCGCTCGACCTCACCTACGCCGTGCCCGCGCTCGTCCCGCACGCCACGCACCGGGTGACCGACGTGGTGGAGCGTCCCGGCGGCAAGGGCGTCAACGTCGCCCGCGTCCTGGCCGCCCTCGGCCACGAGACGGTCGTGACGGGCTTCGCGGGCGGCTCCACCGGGGAGGTCCTGCGTGGCCTGCTCGCGCCGCTGCCCGTACGGGACGCCCTGGTGCCCAGCGCCGGCGCCACCCGCCGCACCGTCGCCGTCACCGACTCCGCGAGCGGCGACACCACGCAGCTCAACGAGCCCGGCCCGGTGATCACCCCCGCCGAGTGGTCCGACCTCCTCTCCGTCTACGGCGAGCTGCTCGGCGGGGCCCGCGCGGTCGCCCTCTGCGGCAGCCTCCCGCGCGGGGTCCCCGTCGGCGCGTACGCCGAGCTGGTCCGCCGCGCCCGCGCCGCGGGCGTGCCGGTCCTGCTCGACACGAGCGGCGAACCGCTGCGCCGGGGCATCGCGGCCCGGCCCGACCTGGTCAAGCCGAACGCCGACGAACTGGCCGCCCTCACCGGCGCCCGCGAGCCGCTGCGCGCCACCCGCGACGCCCGCCGCCGCGGCGCGCACGCGGTGGTCGCCTCGCTCGGCGCGGAGGGGCTCCTCGCGGTCACCCCGGACGGCACCTGGCAGGCGGCCCCGCCCGCCCGTGTCGCCGGCAACCCGACCGGGGCGGGGGACTCCGCCGTCGCCGGCCTGCTGGCGGCACTGGTCGAGGGGGCGCCGTGGCCCGAACGCCTCGCCCGCGCCACCGCGTTGGCGACGGCCACCGTGCACGCCAGGACGGCCGGCGAGTTCGACGCCGACCGGTACGGGGAACTGCTGGAACGGGTGACGGTCCGGGAGCTCGCCACCGCGGCCTGATCCGCCGTCACCCGCGGCCCCGGCGCACGCCCACGGCGGAAGGATCCGACATGCCCCTCGTCAGCACCGCTGACCTCGTCGCACCGGCGCGGGCGGCGGGCCGCGCCGTCGCCGCGTTCAACGTCATCACCCTGGAGCACGCCGAGGCCGTCGCCGCCGGGGCGGAACGCGCCGGCCGGCCGGCGGTCCTCCAGGTCTCCGAGAACGCCGTCCGCTTCCACGGCGGGGACCTCTCCGCCGTCGCGGCGGCCGCCGCGGCCGTGGCCCGCGCCTGCCGCGCGCCCCTCGCCCTCCACCTGGACCACGTGGTCACCCCGGAGCTGCTGCACGCCGCCCACGCGGCCGGCATCGACTCGGTGATGGTCGACGCGTCCCGGCTCGGCTACGGCGACAACGTGAAGGCCACCGCGGAGGCCGTCCGCTGGGGCCACGCGCGCGGCATGTGGGTGGAGGCGGAGCTGGGCCGCGTCGGCGGCAAGGCCGGCGAACCGCCGCTGCACGCCCACGCCCCGGGCGTGCGCACCGACCCGGCGGAGGCCGCGGCGTACGTGGCGGAGACGGGCGTGGACGCGCTGGCCGTCGCGGTCGGCTCGACCCACGCCATGACGGAGCGGACGGCCGCGCTCGACCACGCGCTGATCGCCGCCCTGCGCGCGGCGGTCCCGGTCCCCCTGGTCCTGCACGGCTCCTCGGGCGTCCCGGACGCGGAGCTGCGGGCCGCGGTCCGCGCCGGCATGACGAAGATCAACGTGGGCACGGCCCTGAACACCGCCTACACGGAGGCGATCCGCTCGCACCTGTCGCACGCCCCCGCGA
The DNA here is from genome assembly GCF_020873895.1 of Streptomyces sp. DH12. Taxonomy (GTDB): domain Bacteria; phylum Actinomycetota; class Actinomycetes; order Streptomycetales; family Streptomycetaceae; genus Streptomyces. The sequence goes on from NZ_JAHWGT010000004.1 coordinate 244,426, forward strand.
CGGTGGACCCCCGCCCCTACCTGACGGAGGCCCGCGAGGCGATGACGCAGACCGTCGCCCACTTCCTGACGGTGGTCACCACGGGGGCCGACGGGACCGACGGGTCCGGTCGGCCCGACAGGTCGGACGGGTCGGACGGGTCCGGTGGGCCCGCGCGGGCGGACCGGCCCTAGCTGTCGCGGCGGAGCTGGCCCGGCTTGAGCCAGACCTGGTCGAGGTAGGCCTCGCAGTCGTTGCCCTGCTCGCAGGACATCTTCAGGGTGTTCTCGCCCTTGTGCAGCTGGACCCAGGAGTACGTCTCGGTCCAGCCCTTCTCCCACGACCCCTCGGGGGCGCGCGCGAAGTTCGACATGTTGATCTTGCGGGGCTTGCCGTCGTTGACGGTGAGGGACGCCTTGGCGTCCTTGCCGGGGACGCTGTAGGTGAGGAACAGCGTGTACTGGCCGTCCTCCGGTACGTCGACCTTCCAGCTGGCCGCGCCGCCGACGCCGTTGAACATCACGTACGCCCCGCCGGCGCCCTTCGCGCCCTTGACCTCCGTGCCGAGCACGGCGGGCGGGGTCAGCTGGAGCGTCGCCGCGTCCCGCTTCTGGGTCTGCGGCTGGGCCGCGCCCGGGTCGGTCGACGGGGAGGGGCGGGTGTCGCCCGGGTCCGGGGAGGCGGAGACCGAGGCGCCGGGGGCGGGGTTCGCCTTGTCCTTCTCGCCGTCGCTGTTGGTGAGGAGCGCCACAGTGATGCCGGCCACGACGACGAGGACCACCGCGACGGCGCCGATCAGCAGGCCCTTGGTGTTCGGCCCGCCGCGGCCCCCGCGGCCGCCCTGGGCGGGTCCGGGCCGGGTGGGCGCGCCGCCGGGGTAGGTCTCGGGCGCGGCGTACTGGGCGTGCGGCCGGCCGTAGGCGCCGCCTGGCTGCTGGCCGTACGGGCCGCCGGGCTGCTGGCCGTGCTGGCCGTACGGGGCGCCGGGCTGGCCGTACTGCGGCTGCGGCGGCACCTGGGGCCGCGGGCGCTCGCCGACCGCCCTGACCTGGTTGTACGAGGTGCGGGGGCGTCCCGGCTGGCCGCTGGTGGGGCCCGGGTAGCCGTAGCCGCCCTGGCTGCCCGGCGGCTGGGCGCCCGACGCCTGACCGTCCGCGTACAGGTAGCCGAACGGGTCGTCGTCCTCGGGCGTGCCCGCGCCATTGCCGTGGTTACCGGCAGCCATCCCTGGTCACTCCTCATCCGTGCTCGCCAGCCGTCACCGACCCCGGCGAGCCTACCCCGAACGGGCTACCCCGCCCGGCGCTGCACCTTGGCCCGGGACCGCTTCTCGATGTACATCCGCTGGTCGGCGGAGTTCAGCACTTCTTCGACGGACATCCCGCACTCGGCCCAGCCGATGCCGAAACTGGCGCCCACGCGGACCGCCCGGCCGTCGACCCGGATGGGCGGGATGATGCCGTTGCGCAGGCGTACGGCCAGGTCGGCGGCGTCGGCCGCGCCGAGGCCGTCGGCGAGGACGACGAACTCGTCGCCACCGAGCCGGGCGACCGTGTCCCCGTCGCGCACGCCGGCGGTCAACCGGCGCGCCACCTCGATGAGCACGGCGTCACCGGTGTGGTGGCCGAACCGGTCGTTGATCGATTTGAAGCCGTCGAGGTCGCAGAAGAGCACGGCGAGGCCCTTCCGGCCGTCGTCGACCTCTCCGCCCTCCGGGGCGACGGCGTGGACGTGGCCGTCGTAGGGGCCGCCGGGCGCGGAGGGGTCGAAGTCGAAGCCGTCCCCGCGGTAGGCGTGGCCGTACTCGTACGCGGCGGGGGCCGTGCCGGCGTGGCCGTTGCCGTAGGCGGCGTCGTAGGCGGGTTCGTAGGCGGGTTCGTAGGCGGCGGCGTCGTGGCCCGGCTCGTAGCCGGCGGCGTCGGCGGCCGTGGCGCGGACGCGGTCGTCGGGGCGGCCGCACAGCCGGGCGCTGAGGCGGGCGCGCAGCTCGGCGCTGTTGGGCAGCCCGGTCAGCGCGTCGTGGGAGGCGCGGTGGGCGAGCTGCAGCTCGTGCCGCTTGCGCTCCTCGATGTCCTCGACGTGGGTGAGGAGGAAGCGGGGCCCGTCGGCGGTGTCGGCGACGACGGAGTTGCGCAGGGAGACCCACACGTACGTGCCGTCCCGGCGGGCGAGCCGCAGTTCGGCGCGGCCGCCCTCGGCGGAGGTGCGCAGCAGGGTCCCGACGTCCTCCGGGTGGACCAGGTCGGCGAAGGAGTACCGGCGCATGACGGCGGCGGGCCTGCCGAGCAGCCGGCACAGCGCGTCGTTGGCCCGCAGCAGCCGACCGTGCTGGTCACCGCCCATCTCGGCGATGGCCATCCCGGACGGGGCGTACTCGAAGGCCTGGCGGAACGACTCCTCGCTGGCGCGCAGGGCCTGCTGCTCGCGCTCCAGCCGCACCAGGGCCCGCTGCATGTTTGCGCGCAGCCGGGCATTGCTGATCGCAATGGCCGACTGGGAGGCGTACATCTGCAGCGCCTCGCGTCCCCAGGCGCCGGGGCGGCGGCCGTTGCGGGGCCGGTCCACGGAGATGACGCCGAGGAGCTCGCGCTGCCCGCCGGAGGTGTACATGGGGGCGTAGAGCCGGTCCCGGGGGTGCCACTCGTCCTCGAAGCGGGGCTCGGGACCCTCGGTGTGCCACTGCGGCACGTCGTCGTCTATGAGCACCCAGCCCTCGGTGTGCGGGATGAACCGGAGGTCCCCCCACGCCTCGCCCATGTGGAGGCGCCGCTCCCAGGAGACGCGGGAGCCGACCCGGCCGGTGATCAGGGCTTCCGCGGCGGCGTTCCCCGCGAAGGCGGCGACGACGAGGTCGCCGTCGGGGCGGACGAGGTTGACGCACGCCAGCTCGTAGCCGAGGCCGGTGATGACGCCGTCGGCGACCGTCTGCAGGGTGTCGGCCAGGCTCCGGGCCGTGTTGAGGTTGGCGACGACCTGGTGCAGCTGCCGCAGGGTCGCAAGACGGACGTACGGCTCCGACTCGGTCTCCATCGCTCGCTCTCCCCGAGACCTCGACAGCAACAATCCAGGTGTGTCAGCGGCTTCCTCGTGCGGGTGTTTACCGCCACTGAATCACAGCGAGCTGCGCACTCGGTACACAGGGTCAACAATTACTGCCCTGTGTGACTCAAGTCACAATAACCGTCCCATTTCCCCGAAATTGCAGAAAGCAAATCAACCCTTGGACCTAGGACCCGGCGGCATCCCGCTGGTCCTCGGGGCCGATGCGGCCGGGTGGCGGGCGAGGTTAGCGTTCCCTGTGTGCTGCCAACAACTCGGACCCCGGTGTCAGCCTCCGACCTGCCCCATCCTGAAGGGGTGAGCGACGAGGAGTTCCGTGCGGCGATGTCCCGCCTGGCCGGCGGCGTCGTCCTGGTGACGGCCGTGGAGCCGCCGATGGACGAGGACGTGGGCATGACGGCGACGGCCTTCATGTCGGTGTCGTTGGACCCGCCCCTGGTCCTGGTGAGCCTGCGCAACGGCTCGCGGATGGACGACCTGCTGGCGGAGCAGCCGCTGTGGGGCGTGTCCGTCCTCGCGGAGAGCCAGCGGCACATCGCGGGCCGCTTCGCGATGCGGGGCCGGATCAGCGACCGCCTGCTGTTCGCCGACATCCCGTACACCCGGGGCGACCTGACCGGCGCGCCCCTCGTGGGCGGCGCGCTGGCCACGCTGGAGTGCCGCACCGAGCAGCGGGTGGAGGCGGGCGACCACACCCTGGTCATCGCCCGGGTCCTGGCCACGGCCCTGCCGAGCCCGCAGGGCGCTCCCCTGACGTACTTCCGGGGCGCCTACCGCCATCTGGCCTGACCACCCGCGGACGGCCGCCGCCGGCGCACCGGAGCCGTCGGGGCGGTCAGTCCCAGTCGCGGGGCGAGCGGCCGCGCTTGGTCTGGGCGCGCTGCTTCTTCTCCCGCAGCCGGCGCTCGTTGATCCCCCGCGGGACCTTCGTGGGGCGCCGCGGCCTCGGCGGCGGCGCGGTCGCCTCCGCCAGCAGCGACGCGAGCCGCACGGCGGCCGTCTCGCGGTTGCGCCACTGGGACCGGTGCTCGGAGGCCCGTACGACGAGCACGCCGCCCACGAGGCGGCTCGCGAGCCGCTCCAGGGCCCGCTCCTTCCACACCGGCGGCAGCGCCTCCGTGCGGGCGAGGTCGAAGCGCAGCTCCACCTGGGAGTCGCTGGTGTTGACGTGCTGCCCGCCCGGTCCCGAGGATCGGGAGAAACGCCACTGGAGCTCGGCCTCCGGCAGGGAGACCGAACCGCGGATGACATGGGGACCGGACATGCCCCCCATGTTCCCCAATGGCGCAGTCCCGCGTCACCCGCTTTTCGCGGTCAGGAACCACCTCGGCACGCCCCGCGTTATGAGCTGTGACGCCATCGAGCACTCAGGCAAGGGAAAGGCACTTCCATGGCTGTAAGCCTGTCCAAGGGCGGCAACGTCTCGCTGACCAAGGAGGCCCCGGGCCTCACCGCCGTCACGGTGGGCCTCGGCTGGGACGTCCGCACGACCACCGGCACCGACTTCGACCTCGACGCCTCGGCGATCGGTGTGGACGCGGCGGGCAAGGTCGCCTCCGACGCGCACTTCGTCTTCTTCAACAACAAGACCACCCCCGACGGCACCATCGTCCACACGGGCGACAACCGCACGGGTGAGGGCGGCGGCGACGACGAGCAGATCAACGTCAACCTCGCGGGCCTCCCGCAGAACGTCGACAAGATCGTCTTCCCGGTCTCCATCTACGACGCGGTGAACCGCTCGCAGAACTTCGGCCAGGTCCGCAACGCGTACATCCGCATCGTGAACCAGGACGGCGGCACCGAGATCGCCCGCTACGACCTCAGCGAGGACGCGGCGACCGAGACCGCCATGGTCTTCGGCGAGCTGTACCGCAACGGCACCGAGTGGAAGTTCCGCGCGGTCGGCCAGGGGTACGCCTCCGGCCTGGAGGGCATCGCCCGCGACTTCGGCGTGAACGTCTGACGTTCCGTCCGTCGCCGCACCGGCGCGCCGCGTGCGCGCCGGTGGCCGGGCCCGGCCCCCGCATGACGGTGCGGGGCCGGCCGCCACGTGACGGTGCGGGGCCGGCCGCCACGTGACGGTGCGGGGCAGCCCGCGCGCGTCCGCGCGGACCTCGACGAGTGACGCCCCCGGGGCCCCGCACGGTGTGCGGGGCCCCGGGGCGTACGGCGCGCCGGGACGCGTCGCTTTGCCTACTGTGGGCCGCATGATCGTCGAACCGCTGGAGCTCGGCGAGGAGGGCGCCCTGCCGGGTCCGCTCCTCACCGAACTCACCGAGCTGTACGCGTCGAACCGGGAGTTCCAGCAGCTCACCGGGGCGTTCCCGGACCCGGACGACATCCGGCCCGAGCAGGTCGCCACCTCGCTCGCCGACGAACTGTCCCGGCCGGGCGCCGAGGTGCTGCTGGCGCGTTCGGACGGCCGGGTGATCGGCGTGGCCGTGACCCTCGCCCACCACCCGGGCCCGGCCGGCCCGGACGGCCCGGACGGCCCGGACGGTCCGGAGGCCTCGGATCCGTGGATCGGGCTGCTGATGGTCCACGCCCGGGACCACCGCATGGGCTTCGGCCGCGAGCTGGCGGAGATCGTCGAGAAGCGGTACCGGGAGCGCGGCCGCGCCGGGGTCAGGCTCTCCGTCCTCGCCGGCGACCGCCGGGCCCTGACGTTCTGGCGGGCCATCGGCTACCGGGAGGTCGACCGACGCCGGGGCCGGGAGCCCGGCCGTGACCGCGTGGTGCTGCGCAAGGCCCTGTGACCGTCCGCCGCACCCCGGCCCCGCCCGCCCCCGTCGGGATCGGCGAGCGCCGCCGGGGCTCCGGGCGCCGCCTCAGGGCGCGTCCGGCTTCTCCGTGCCGTACAGCCAGGTGTCCCAGACCTCCGTCAGGTCCTCGCCGGTCTCCTCCTCGACGTACGCGGTGAACTCGTCCGTCGAGGCGTTGCCGTGCCGGTGCTCGGCGGCCCAGCCCCGCAGCAGGCCGAAGAACGCGTCGTCGCCGACGGCCTGGCGCACCTTGTGCAGCACCATCGCGCCCCTGCCGTACACGGGCGGCTGCGAGATGTCGGCGGCGGTCGGGGGCTCGGCGGGCGGGAACGCCCAGTTGTCGGGGTCGGCGAAGGCCGCCTCGTGGCTCTCCTGGGCGGGCCGGTCCTCGAAGTCCTCCGCGTACAGCCACTCGGCGTAGGTCGCGAACGACTCGTTGAGCCACATGTCCCGCCACGAGCGGGGCGAGACGGAGTCGCCGTACCACTGGTGGGCGAGTTCGTGGACGAGGATCTCGACGGTGAACTGGTCGGCGGGGACGACCGGCCGCGTCTGCGTCTCCAGCGCGTACCCGGCGTCCCCCTCCCGCTCGACGATCACGCCGGCGGAGGTGAAGGGGTACGGGCCGAGGTTCTCCGTCAGCCAGGCGAGCAGTTCGGGCAGCCGGGCGACGAGCGGTGCGGCGTCGCGGGTGACGGTGCGGTCGGTGGCCGAGACGAGCGGCAGCCCGGCCGGGGTGCGGCCGGTGGTGACGTCGAACCGGCCGACGGCGAGGGTGGCGAGGTAGCCGGCCATGGGGTCGGTGGTGCGCCAGGTGGTGGTGGTGCGGCCGTCGGCGGTGCGGGCGCGGCCGGGCAGGCCGTTGCCGATCGCCTGGTACCCCTCGGGGACGGTGACCGTCACCTCGTACGTGGCCTTGTCGGAGGGGTGGTGGTTGCCGGGGAACCACGCCGTGGACCCGGCCGGCTGCCCCAGGGCGAGCGCGCCGTCCTCGGTGGGCAGCCAGCCCTCCCGGGACCCGTCGGGGTCGGTGAGGGTGCGCGGGGTGCCGGAGTAGCGGACCACCGTGCGGAAGGTCGCCCCGCGGGCGAGGTCGGAGCGGGGCCGCAGGGTGAGCTCCTGCCCGGCGCGGCGGACGGAGGCCGGCTCACCGTCGACGGTGGCGCCGTGGACGGTGAGCCCGGCCAGGTCCAGGTTGAACGCGCTGAGGTCCTGCGTGGCGCGGGCGGTGATCTCGGCGGTGCCGTCGAGGCGGCCGGTGCCGGGGTCGTAGGCGAGGGTGAGCGCGTAGTGGCGTACGTCGTACCCGCCGTTGCCCAGGCGGGGGAAGTAGGGGTCGCGCAGCCCGGCCGCGCCGGGGGTGCCGGTGACGCCCTGCGTGCAGCCGGCCGCGAGCAGCGCCGTGGCGAGTGATGCGGAGGCGAGCCCGCGCACTCTTCCTCCCCGGCTCCCGCTCCCTCTCCCGCTCCCTCGTGTCACACGGCGATCCTAGGCGGGCCGGGACGGACGGGGCGTCAGGGCGCCGGAGCGTCGGTGCCGCCGGACCTCTCCGGCTTCCGGCCTTGGGCCTCTCCGGCTTCCGGCCTTCGCGCCTCCGGCCCCTGGCTGCCGGCTCGGTGCGCTCCGGGCTCGTGGGCCTCGGGCCTTCGGTCTTCCGGCCTTCGGTCTTCCGGCGCCTGCGCGTCCGGCCCAGCGCGTCCGGCAGTCGGCGCCGGCGGGACGTCAGGCGGTCGGTCAGCGGCCGAGGGCGGCGGCACCGGCCCGCGCGTACTTCTCGTCCAGGGCACCGCTCGGCGCGCCCGCCACGCCGATCCCGGCGATCGGCGCGCCGTCGGCGGCCACGGGCACGCCGCCGCCCAGGAAGAGCGTGCCGGGGATGTCCTTCAGGTTGGGCGTGGTCTCCAGCCGCTTGACCAGTTCGGACGTGGGGGCGTTCCAGGAGACGGCGGTGAAGCCCTTGCGCTCCGCGGACGCGTACGACTGCGGCCCCGCGCCGTCGCCGCGCAGGACGACGATCGTGACGCCGCCGCGGTCGACGACGGCGACGCTCACCCGCTGCCCGTCCTCGCGGGCGGCCCGGACGGCGGCCTGGGCGGCGCGGGTGGCGGCGTCGACGGTGAGGTGGGTCGTCCGGTGGACGTTCCGGTCGCCGGCCTCGGCGGCGGCGGCGGTCCGCTGCGGGGCGCCGGAGGCGGCGGTGGACGTGGTGGCGTGGGCGGACACCGCGCCGAAGGCGCCGGCGGCGAGCGCGGCGACCGCGGCGGCACCGGTGAGCAGGCGGGTACGGCGGGACGCGGCACGGCGGGGCGCGGTGCCGGCGGACGCGGTGTTCGCGGACGTGGTGGCGGCGGACGTGGTGCGGTGGTCGTTCACGGGGGCTCCCGGGGTGGGTCGGCTGGTGTGACGCCTCCACCCTCCCGCCGTGGCCTGCGGCCGCGCGTCGCCGGAGCGGGCGACGGTGGGGTCGGCCGATCGGTTGATGCCGGACGGCGCGGACGGGCGCAGGATGGGGGCGTGACGCACATCGACCCGCCGGACGCGCCCCGGCACCCCCGCTCCCCGGACGGGGTCGTCGAGCGGGACGCGCGCGGGCTGGCCCGGGTCATGCACGTGGCGTTCTTCCTGCTGCTCGCCGCCTCGCTCGCCCGCTTCCTGCTGCGCCACCCTTGGGACGGGCGGGGCGCGTGGGTCGTGGCGCTGTCGGCCGCCCTGGCGGCGCTGTACGCCCTCGGGCCGGGCGCCGCCGCGCCCGCCGCCCGACGCGGCCGGATCTGGCTGGCGGCCGTGGTGGCCGTGTGGACGGTGCTGGTGGTGGCGGCGCCGAGCTTCGCGCTCTGCGCCGTACCGCTGCTCTTCACCGGGCTGCGCCTGCTGCCCCGGCGGGCCGCGCTCGCCCTGGTCACACTGCTGACCCTCTTCGTCGTCGGCGCCCTGCAACGGCTCGCCGACCCGGGCGTCGACCCGGTCACGCTCGTGGCGCCACCCGCCGCGGCGGCCATCGCGACCGGCGTGTTCCTGCACGCCCGCCGGCAGGCGGAACGCCAGCGGGCGCTCATCGCGGACCTGCTGCGCACCCGCCGCGACCTGGCGGCGACCGAGCGGCGCGAGGGCACCCTGGCGGAGCGTCAGCGACTGTCGATGGAGATCCACGACACGCTCGCGCAGGGCCTGTCGAGCCAGCGGATGCTGCTCCAGGCCGCCGACCGCACGTGGGACGGCGCCCCCGCGACGGCGCGCCGCCACGTCCGTACCGCCGCCGCCATCGCCGAGCACAACCTCGCCGAGGCGCGCCGCTTCGTGCACGACCTGGCCCCCGCCGACCTGGCCGGGGGCGGCGGCCTCGCCCCCGCGCTGCGCGCCCTCGCCGCCCGCGAGACGACCGGCGGCCTCCCGGTGCGCTTCCACGCCGAGGGCGCGGACACGGCGCTGCCGGACCGGGTCGCGTCGGCCCTGCTGCGGATCGCGCAGGGCGCCCTCGCGAACGTACGGGAGCACGCCGGGGCCACCCGGGCCGCGGTCACGCTGACCCGGCTCGACGACCAGGTGGTGCTGGACGTGGCCGACGACGGCCGCGGCTTCGACCCGGCCGCCGCGCCGCCGCCCGGCGCCGACGCGCGCGGCCACGGCCTGCCCGCGATGCGCGCCCGGCTGGCGGCCCTGGGTGGGACCCTGACCGTCGAGTCGGCGCCCGGCGAGGGCACCGTGCTCTCCGCCTCGGTCCCCCTGGAGGCCCGACGATGACACCCCCGGCCCTCACCCCCGGCACACCCGGCCGGTCCGGCACCCCCGGCACACCCGGCACGCCCCACGCCCCCGGCACACCCGGATCCGCCGGCACCACACGCCCCGTCCGCGTCCTGCTCTGCGACGACCACGCCGTCGTCCGCGCCGGCCTGCTCGCCCTCCTCGGCAGCGAGCCGGGCGTCGAGGTCGTCGGCGAGGCGGGCAGCGGCGAGGAGGCCGTCGCCGCCGCCGCCAAGCTGCGGCCCGACGTCGTCCTCATGGACCTCCAGCTCGGCCCCGGCATGGACGGCGTCGAGGCGACCCGGCGGATCGCCGCGCCCGACGTACGGGTCCTCGTCCTCACCACGTACGACACGGACGCCGACGTCACGCGGGCCGTGGACGCGGGCGCGACCGGCTACCTGCTCAAGGCCGAACGCCCCGAGGAGCTGTTCGCCGCGATCCGCGCCGCCGCCGAGGGCCGCACCGCGCTCTCCCCGCCGGTCGCCGGCCGCGTCCTGGACCGGGCGCGCGGAGCGGCGGCGCCCGCGCTCACGGCCCGCGAGCGCGACATCCTCGGCCAGCTCGCCCGCGGCCTCGGCAACCGCGACATCGCGCGGGCGCTCTTCATCAGCGAGGCCACCGTCAAGACCCACCTGGGCCGCATCTACGCCAAGCTCGGCGTCGACACGCGCGCCGGGGCGGTGGCGGTCGCCAAGGAGCGGCGCCTGGTCCCCTGAGCCCCGCGCCGCCCGACCGCGGGTACGCCGGGGCCACCGGCCGGTACGCCGGGGCGGCCACCGGCCGGTACGCGGCACCACCACCCGGCAGGCCAGGGCCACCGCCGGTACACCGGAGCCGCCGCCGGTACGCCGAGCCACCGCCCGGTACGCGGGTCCACCACCGGCACGCCGGGGCCGTCCGGTGCCCCGGGCCGCGCCCGCAGGGGGACGTGACACCATCGCGTACGTGCTCGACATCGGCTACTCGCTCTCCCGCCGCTTCCCCGACCCCCCGCAGACCGACTACCGGCGCGCGGACGTCCACGCGCTGCGGCACGACCTGTTCTGCGGGGACGTGTACCTCGCCGACCCGGAGACCGACCGCGAGGTGTCCACGGCCTGGGGGTGGGTGCCGGTGCTCGACTTCGCCTGGGCGCTGTGCGACATCGTCGAGCGGCTCGACCGCGATCCGCGCGGCAGCCGGGCGGCGAAGCCGCAGTACGCCGAGCTGGACTTCACCGAGTCCAGCGACCGGATGCTGTTCGAGCGGCGGTTCGGCTGGGTCGACGTGGAGGCCGACTGGATGCCCGGCGACGAGCCGCCGCTCACCTTCGGCCACGGCGAACTGCGGCGCGAGGCCCGGGACTTCCTGCACGACCTGATCGCCGACCTCGTCGACATGCACGAGGACCTCGCCGACAACCCCGTCGTCTGGGACCTCCAGGCCCGCTTCCCCCGCCTGCCCTGACCGCCCGGGCCACGCACGCCCCCGCCCCCGCACGCCGGCCCCACCGGCCGCACGCCCCCACCCCCGCACACCGGCCCCACCGGCCGCACGCCCCACCGACCCCATCCGCCCCTCCTCCGCGCCGTCCGACGCCGCGCGGCGGCTCTTCGGCGCCCCCCTCGCCGGCGACACGGCGGCGGCTTCGGGGCGCCCGCCACCCCGCCGCCCGCCCCTTGACCTCAAGCATGGTCGAGGTACCAGGCTGTCACTCGCCCGCCCGGACACCCGTCACAGGAGCCCCACCATGCGCGCGATCCGCCTGCACGCCTTCGGACCCGCCGAGAACCTCGTCCTCGACGAACTGCCCGATCCCGTCCCCGGCCCCGGCCAGGTGCGCGTCGCCGTCGCCGCCGCCGGCGTCCACCTCCTGGACACCGCCCTGCGCGAGGGGATGACCGGCCCGTTCCCGGCCCCGGCCGAGCTGCCCACCGTCCCGGGCCGCGAGGTCGCCGGCCTCGTGGACGCGGTCGGCGAGGGCACCGACCCGGCCTGGCTCGGCGAGCGCGTCGTCGCCCACCTGGGCATGGCCCCCGGCGGCTACGCCGAGCGCGCCGTCGTGGACGCCGCGCGGCTGCACGTGGTCCCGGCCGGGCTCGACGAGGCGGAGGCCGTCGCCATGATCGGCACGGGCCGCACGGCGATGGGCATCGTCCAGTTCACCGACCTGACCCCCGACGACGTCGCCGTCGTCCCCGCGGCGGCCGGCGGCATCGGCACGCTCCTCGTCCAGTACGCGAAGAACGCCGGCGCCACCGTCGTCGGCCTGGCGGGCGGACCGGGGAAGGTCGCCCGGGTCCGCGCCAACGGCGCCGACGCCGCCGTCGACTACACCCGCCCCGGCTGGCCGGACGAGGTCCGCGTCTTCCTCGGCGACCGCCGGGCCACGGTCGTCTACGACTCCGTCGGCGGCGACACCGGCCGGGCCGCCGTCGACCTGCTCGGCGAGGGCGGCCGGCACGTCGTCTTCGGCTGGTCGGGCCAGGGGATACGCGACGGGGGACCGCTCACCTTCACCGACGGGGAGCTGGCCGCCCGCTCCATCACCTCCGAGCAGGTCCTCGGCCGCGTCATGCTCGACCGGGCGGGCGGCGACGTCCGCACCCTGGAGACCCGAGCCCTCGCCGAGGCCGCCGCCGGCCGTCTGCGCCCGGCGGTCCAGCGCTTCCCCCTCGCCGAGGCGGCGCGGGCCCACCGCGCCCTGGAGACCCGCGGCACGACGGGCAAGGTCGTCCTGGTGCCCTGAACCGAGCGCCCCGCCCGAAGCCGGACCACCCGCCACCCCGAGCGCCCCCGTCCGAAGCCGGGCTACTCGGCCGCCCCCAGCGCGGCCAGCGCGCCGTCGGTCAGCCGGTACACCGTCCACTCGTCCTGCGGGCGGGCGCCCAGGGACTCGTAGAAGGCGATCGACGGGGCGTTCCAGTTCAGGACGGACCACTCCAGGCGCTCGTACCCGCGCTCCACGCAGATCCGCGCCAGCTCCCGCAGCAGCGCCTTCCCGTGCCCGCCGCCGCGCGCCTCGGGACGTACGTACAGGTCCTCCAGGTAGATGCCGTGCACTCCGCGCCAGGTCGAGAAGTTGAGGAACCACAGCGCGAAGCCGACGGCCTCGCCGCGCTCGTCCTCGGCGATGTGCGCGAAGGCGGCCGGGTGCTCCCCGAACAGGGCCTCGTGGAGGTCCCGCTCGGTGGCCCGCACCTCCTCCAGCGCCTTCTCGTACTCGGCGAGGTCGCGGATCATGGCGTGGACGAGGGGCACGTCGTCGGGCGTGGCGGTACGGATCATCCACGCAGCCTGCCCGGCCCCCGCCCCGGACGTCCACCCCGTTCCGACCGGCAGACACCGGCCGCCGCACCGCCCCGCACGGCGGACTCCCGGCCCCTACGCAGAGGACTCCCGGCCCTGCACGGGCCGGGAGTCCTCCGGTGGAGCCGCCTGTCGGAATCGAACCGACGACCTCAAGATTACAAGTCAAGCGCTCTGGCCAACTGAGCTAAGGCGGCAGCCGGGCCAGTGTAACCGGACGCCGTGCCGCGGAGTCGAAAATCTCACCGCCCTCGGACTGCTGACAGGGCCGGGCCCGGCAGGTAGCGTCACCGGGGGTCCACCCGGTGGACCCGCCCCGTCCTCCTTTACTCGGATCGTCCGGCACGTTCCTGCCGGTGAAGGGACCCATCACCATGGCTTCTGTCACGTTCGACAAGGCGACCCGCCTCTACCCGGGCGGCACCAAGCCCGCCGTGGACCAGCTGGAGATCGAGATCGCCGACGGCGAGTTCCTCGTCCTCGTCGGCCCCTCCGGCTGCGGCAAGTCCACCTCCCTGCGCATGCTCGCCGGGTTGGAGGACGTCAACGGCGGCGCCATCCGCATCGGCGACCGCGACGTCACGCACCTGCCGCCGAAGGACCGGGACATCGCCATGGTGTTCCAGAACTACGCGCTGTACCCGCACATGACCGTCGCCGACAACATGGGCTTCGCGCTCAAGATCGCCGGCGTCAACAAGGCGGAGATCCGCAAGAAGGTCGAGGAGGCGGCGAAGATCCTCGACCTCACCGAGTACCTCGACCGCAAGCCGAAGGCGCTCTCCGGCGGCCAGCGCCAGCGCGTCGCCATGGGCCGCGCCATCGTCCGCGAGCCGCAGGTCTTCCTCATGGACGAGCCGCTGTCGAACCTCGACGCCAAGCTCCGCGTCTCGACGCGCACCCAGATCGCGTCCCTCCAGCGCCGCCTGGGCATCACCACCGTGTACGTCACGCACGACCAGGTCGAGGCCCTGACCATGGGCGACCGCGTCGCGGTCCTCAAGGACGGCCTCCTCCAGCAGGTCGACACCCCGCGCAACATGTACGACCGCCCGGCGAACCTCTTCGTCGCCGGCTTCATCGGCTCGCCCGCCATGAACCTCGTCGAGGTCCCGATCGCCGACGGCGGCGTGATGTTCGGCAACAGCGTCGTCCCGGTGTCGCGCGAAGCGCTGTCCGCCGCCGCCGACCGCGGCGACACGACCGTCACCGTCGGCATCCGCCCCGAGCACTTCGAGGTGGTCGAGCACGGCGGCGCCGACGCCGCGCGGTCCCTGTCCAAGGACGCCTCCGCCCCGGCCGGCCTGGCCGTCTCCGTCAACGTCGTCGAGGAGCTCGGCGCCGACGGGTACGTCTACGGCTCCGCCCGCGTCGGCGACGAGCTGAAGGACCTCGTCGTCCGCGTCGGCGGCCGCTCCATCCCGGAGAAGGGCTCGGAGCTGCACGTCGTCCCGCGCCCGGGCGAGATGCACGTCTTCGCCACCTCCACGGGCGAGCGCCTCAGCGACTGACGCCCGGGCGCCCGCCACGGACGCCCACCCCCGCACGACCAGGCACGACACACGGACGGCTCCGCGTACCCGCGCGGAGCCGTCCGCGCGTGCCGGGCGCGCACGTCACCCGGGCGGCGCCGGACACCCCGGCGATACCCCGGCACAGCGGTCGTTTCGGATACCGCCCGTCAACACGGGATTCGAAAAGTTGCAGAAAACGCTCCCTCGTGAGAGTGACTAACGGTCTCCGAAACTTCACCGAGCGCTACGCTCGCCTCCGTGAACCAGACAGCACGCCGCATCGGCCGCTCCCTCGCCCTCGTCCTGCCCGTCGTTCTGGTGCTCTCCGGAACCCTCGCGGTCACCAGCGTCCCCTGGGCGGGCCCGCACTCCGACACCCAGCTCCTCACCGCCTCCGCCGCGGACGTCTCCGTGCCGGCCAAGCCGCGCTCCCCCGAGGACCTCCTGCGCGAGAAGCTCCTCACGGAGCTGGAGCAGAAGGACCCGGGCGTCGCGCTGACGCACCTCCAGCGCGCCGTGGAGCAGAGCCCGTCCCTCTCCCCGCACTGCATGTCGATCGCCCGTGAGCTCGGCGCCGCCGCCGTCCGCGTCTACGGCCCGACCGAGGCCCAGTCCTACTCCCGGCCCGTCTGCGACACGTCGTTCGCGGGTGGAGTGGCGGGCGCGAGCTGAACCGCGGAGCGCCCCCCGTGGCCACCGCGGTACGCCTATCGTGCCCGGTATGCACACCACCCCCACGCAGGCCGTGGTCCTGGCGGGCGGCCAGGGCTCGCGACTGCGCCCCTACACCGACGACCGCCCCAAGCCGATGGTCGAGATCCCGGGCACCGGGACCCCGATCATCGGCCATCAGCTGTCCTGGCTCGCCGCCGAGGGCGTGACCCACGCCGTCGTCTCCTGCGGCCACCTCGCGGACGTCCTCCAGCAGTGGCTGGCCGACGCGGACCTGCCGCTGCACGTCACCACCGTCGTCGAGGACGAGCCCCTGGGGCGCGGCGGCGGCCTCCGCCACGCCGCGGCGAGCCTGCCGCACGCCGACGAGCCCTGGTACGCCACCAACGGCGACGTCTGGACCCGCTTCTCGCTGCGCGAGATGGCCGGCTTCCACACCGAGCGGGACGCCACGGCCACCCTGGCCCTCGCCCGCCCCCGCATCCCGTGGGGCGCCGTCGAGACGGACGCGTTCGGCCACATCACCGACTTCATCGAGGCGCCCCCCTCGCCGTACCTGATCAACGCCGGGGTGTACGTCTTCTCCGCGTCCTTCCGCCAGCTGCTGCCCGAGCGCGGCGACCACGAGCGGACCACCTTCCCCGGGCTCGCCCGGGAACGGCGCCTCGCCGGCTTCCCGCTGCCCCAGGGGGCGTACTGGCGGGCCATCGACACCGCCAAGGACCTCACCGAGGCCGCCCGCGAACTGGCCGCGCAGAGCGCCCTCCCGTAGACCACCGGAGCACCCCGCCCCGGTGCACCCGGCCGCCGGAGCACCGGCCCGCCCGCCGGCCGGGCGCGCGGCGCTACCGGCGGGTGCGGGCGCGTACGTGGACCCGCTCGCCCTGGCGGCCGAAGAGGCTCAGGAGCTCCACCGGCCCGTCGCCCGTGCTGCCGAACCAGTGCGGCACCCGTGTGTCGAACTCGGCCGCCTCCCCCGCCCCCAGCACCAGGTCCTGATCGCCCAGCACCAGCCGCAGCCGCCCCGCGAGGACGTACAGCCACTCGTGCCCCTCGTGCGTGCGGGGGTCGGGGGTGGCGCGGGACGGCGGGAGGACCATCTTGTACGTCTGGAGCGGCCCCGGCAGCCGGGTCAGCGGCACCACGGTCGAGCCGTGCACGGTGCGCGGTCTGAGCCGCACCCGCGGGTCGCCGACCTCCGGCGCGCCGACCAGCTCGTCCAGCGGCACCTGGTGGGCCTGCGAGAGCGGCAGCAGCAGCTCCAGGGTGGGGCGCCTGAGGCCCGTCTCCAGGCGCGAGAGGGTGCTGCGGGAGATGCCGGTCGTCTCGGAGAGCGCCGCGAGCGTGACGCCGCGCCGCCGCCGCAGGTCCCTGAGCCGCGGGCCGACGGCGGCCAGCGCCTTTTCCATGTCCGGTGTCTGCTGCCCCATGCCGGCCATTGCACCCCGGCCCTCCCGAGGGCGGCAACAGACGTTGCCGTTTCCGGGAAACGGCGGCGCCCGGCACCGCCGAGGGCGGCCACCCCGTGGGGGTGGCCGCCCTCGGTGCGGCGCTGCGGGCCGGTCAGCCCAGCAGGCCGCCGAGCGGGTTGCGGTTGCCGCCGGAGCCGCCCGAGCCGCCGGACGAGCCACCGGAGGAACCCTCCTCGGAGCCGCCCGAACCGGAGTCCTCGTCCGAGCCGCCGCCGGAACCGCCGCTGGAGGTCGGCCCGGCGCTGGAGGTGGGGGGCGGTTCGGGCTGGGACTGCTCCGGACCCTCGCCCGCGCCCTGGGAGGCCGTGGGGCGCTCCTCCTCGACGCGGCCCTCCTCGCGGACGGGCTCCCTCGTGGCCTCCTGCCCGGCCGTGGGCGCCTCGGACGGCACCTCGGACGCGGACGGGGACGCCGAGGCCGTCGGCTCCGGCTCCCGGGACGCCTCGGGGCTGGCCTCGGCGCGCGGCTCCTCGGGGAGGGGCTGGCCGGGCAGGTGGTTCGTCGGGTCGTCGTTCGGGCCGGGCACGGTGATCAGGTCCGAGGAGCGCACCGCCCCGCCCAGCACCGAGCCGATCAGCAGGGTCAGGCCGATGACGACCGCCGCGACGACCGTGCCGCGGCGCAGGACGCGCCGGCGCAGCTCCCACAGCGCGGAGCGCGGGCCGAGCGTCCGCCACGCCTCGCCGGCGAGCCGGGCGTCGAGCGAGTACACCGGGGCACCGGCGATGATCAGCGGCGACCAGGCGGCCAGGTAGATGATGTCCGGCGCGTCGTACACCGGCACGGCACGCCAGCTCACGGTGAGCAGCAGCGCCGCCGACAGCAGCCCGCCGAACACCGCGGCCACCCGCTGCCACAGTCCGAGGATCGTCAGGACGCCCACGATGACCTGGGCGAACGCGATGGTCAGACCGGCGCCCACCGGGTGGGCCAGGGCGAAGTCGCGCAGCGGCTCGGCCATCGGCCACGGGTGCAGCGACGTCAGCCACTTCACCATGGAGCCGCGCTCCCCACCGTCGAAGTAGACGGGGTCGCAGAGCTTGCCCATGCCGGCGTAGACCGAGATGAGGCCGAGGAAGACGCGCAGCGGCAGCAGCACGACTCCGAGGTTCATCCGGCGGTCGGGGTAGTACGCGTGGCGCTGGTGGGCGGCGGAGCCGTCTTCGTCGTCGTAGGCGTCCTCGTCGTACGCGTCGCCGTAGCCGTCGTGCGGGCGCGCGTCGTCCCGGTGCGCGTCGGGGTAGGCGTCGTACGCCCCCTCGGCGCGCCGCATCGGCGGCAGCAGCGGGGCCTCGGGGCCGCGCGGGCCGCCGACGACGGGGGTCGGCATCGTGTCGTCGGAGAGGTCGACGCGCGGGATGAGCCGGGTCGCGCCGCCGTCGAGGAGGGCGTCGTCCGGGCCGCGTTCGAGCGTGTCGACGGAGGCGGAGTCGCGCATCGCCTGGAGGAGCCCGGTCGCGCCGGGGTCACCGGGCGAGGACTTGCCGCTCCACACGACGGGGGCGCGTCGCCGCCCTCCCGGCACCACCCCGCTCATCGCGGGCAGGCGGGCGGTGTCGGCGAACCGGTGCGACTGCACCGGGGCGAGCTGTACCCGGAAACTGGCGTGGTTCACGATGACCTGCGCGGGGTCGCTGTTCACCTTGACCATGCTCAGCGCAGGCTGATCATCGAACCCGGGCCGGGGCGTTCTGGTGTCCACACTCATCTAACCGAGTGATGCGCCGTTAGGACACTGCCTTGACGGCCCCTGAATGTCCGAGACCCGTCAAGATCATGACGGGTCCCGGGACGGTGGTGACGAGAGATGCGGACGGGTCGGGCGCGACGGCGCGCCTGACCCGGACGGCTCAGGCGCGGCGGCGCGCCGCCTCGTACAGCACGACACCCGCGGCGACGCCGGCGTTCAGCGACTCGGCGCCACCCGGCATGGCGATGCGCACCAGGACGTCGCAGGTCTCGCCGACGAGCCGGGACAGGCCCTTGCCCTCGCTGCCGACGACGATGACGACCGGGCCCTCCAGCGCCGCCAGGTCGCCGACCTCGGTCTCGCCCTCGGCGGCGAGGCCGACGACGGTGAGCCCGGCCTTCTGGTACGCCTCCAGGGCACGCGTCAGGTTGGTGGCGCGGGCGACCGGGGTGCGGGCGGCGGTGCCGGCGGAGGTCTTCCACGCGCCGGCCGTCATGCCCGCGGCGCGCCGCTCCGGCACGACGACGCCGTGGCCGCCGAACGCCGACACGGAGCGGACGATCGCGCCGAGGTTGCGCGGGTCGGTGACGCCGTCGAGGGCGACGATCAGCGGGTCCTCGCCCTCGTCGAAGGCGGCCGCGGCCAGGTCCTCGGGGTGGGCGTACTCGTACGGCGGGACCTGGAGGACGAGGCCCTGGTGGTTCAGGCCGTTGGTCATCCGGTCCAGCTCGGCGCGCGGGGCCTCCATGAGGTTGATCCCGCCGCGGTCGGCCGCGAGCTTCAGCGCGTCGCGCACCCGCTCGTCGTTGTCGATGAACTGCTGGACGTACAGCGTCGTCGCCGGCACGCCGTCGCGCAGCGCCTCGAAGACGGGGTTGCGGCCGACGACCATCTCCGACTGGCCCTTGCCGCCGCGCCGGGCGACCGGGCGGCGCTGGGACTGGCGGGCCTTGGCGTTGGCGACGCGGTTCTTCACGTGCCCCTTGCGGGCGGACGCGGGCGGCGTGGGGCCCTTGCCCTCCAGGCCCCGGCGCCGCTGGCCACCGCTGCCGACCGTCGCGCCCTTCTTGTTGCTGGTGCGGCGGTTCCTGCGCTGGCTGTTCCCGGCCATGACCTACCTGTCTCCGTCAAACTTCACAAGTCGTACTACGTCAGTGTGCCGCCCGGCCGGGCCGGGCGGCACGTCCAGAGTGCGTCAGCGGGCGCCGAGCGTCCAGCGCGGGCCGTCCGGACCGTCCTCGACGACCAGTCCCGACTGGGCGAGCAGGTCGCGCAGCGCGTCGGCCGTCGCCCAGTCCTTGCGGGCGCGGGCGGCCTCCCGCTGGTCCAGGACGACGCGCACGAGGCCGTCGACGACGCCGTGCAGGTCCTGGCCCCCGTCGGACTCGCCGGCCCACTGCGGGTCGAGCGGGTCCAGACCGAGGACGCCCAGCATGGCGCGGACCTCGGCGAGCCGGGCGACGGCGGCGTCCTTGTCGTCGGCGGCGAGCGCGCTGTTGCCCTGCCGCACGGTGGTGTGGACGATCGCCAGCGCCTGCGGCACGCCCAGGTCGTCGTCCATCGCCTCGGCGAAGGCCGGCGGGACCTCGGCGGCCGGCTCGACGACCCGGCCGGCCTTCTCCACGACGCGCTGCACGAAGCCCTCGATGCGGGCGTACGCGGAGTCCGCCTCGCGCAGGGCCTCCTCGCTGTACTCGATCATCGAGCGGTAGTGCGGGGTGCCGAGGTAGTAGCGCAGGACGACGGGGCGCCACTGCTTGACCATCTCGCTGACGAGCACCGAGTTGCCCAGCGACTTGGACATCTTCTCGCCGCTCATGGTGACCCAGGCGTTGTGCACCCAGTAGCGCGCGAACTCGTCGCCGTACGCCTTGGCCTGCGCGATCTCGTTCTCGTGGTGCGGGAAGACCAGGTCGAGCCCGCCGCCGTGGATGTCGAACGCCGTGCCCAGGTACTTGTGGGCCATCGCCGAGCACTCCAGGTGCCAGCCGGGGCGACCGCGCCCCCAGGGGGTCTCCCAGCTGGGCTCGCCGGGCTTGGCGGCCTTCCACATGGCGAAGTCCCGCGGGTCGCGCTTGCCGGTCTCGCCCTCGCCGGAGGGCTGGCGCAGCTCGTCCAGGTCCTGCCGGGACAGCTCCAGGTACCCGGGGAACGACCGCACGTCGAAGTAGACGTTGCCGTGCGCCTCGTAGGCGTGGCCCCGCTCGACGAGGCCGCGCATCATCTCGACCATCTCGGTGACATGGCCGGTGGCGCGGGGCTCGTAGGTCGGCGGGAGGCAGCCGAGGGCCCGGTACCCGTCGTTGAACGCGCGCTCGTTCTCGTATCCGATCGCCCACCACGGGCGGCCCTGGTCGGCCGCCTTGGCGATGATCTTGTCGTCGATGTCGGTGACGTTGCGGACGAACGTCACGTCGTAGCCCCGGTAGGCGAACCAGCGGCGCATGATGTCGAAGTTCAGCCCGGACCTGATGTGCCCGATGTGGGGAGCAGCCTGCACGGTGGCGCCACAGAGGTAGATCGAGACGCAGCCCGGCGCGAGCGGGGTGAAGTCGCGGATCTGCCGGGCGCTGGTGTCGTACAGCCGAATAGTCACGGGTCCAGAGTAGTGGCCGCCCGCCACTGCCCCGCGCCGGTCCGCCCGGCCCCGCCGCGGCCACCGCGCCCCCGCGGCGGCCGGGGGCCGCGCGGCGGCCCGGGGGCGCCTCCGCCGGGGAGGCACCTGGCGGCCGGGCGTCAGGGGGCGCGGTAGACGAGGGCCGTGGCGATCGCGGCCAGTCCCTCCGCGCGGCCGGTCAGGCCGAGGCCGTCCGTCGTCGTGCCGGAGACCGAGACCGGCGCGCCCACGGCCGCGCTCAGCGCCGCGCGGGCCTCCTCCCGCCGCTTGCCGATCTTGGGCCGGACGCCGATCACCTGCACGGCGACGTTGCCGATGCCGTACCCCTCCGCGCGGACGATGCGGGCGGCCTCCGCGAGGAGGGTCACGCCGGACGCGCCGGACCACTCGGGGCGGTCGGTGCCGAAGTGGGCGCCGAGGTCGCCGAGCCCGGCGGCGGAGAACAGGGCGTCGCACGCGGCGTGCGCGGCGACGTCGCCGTCGGAGTGGCCGGCCAGGCCGAACTCCTCACCCTCCCACAGCAGGCCCGCGCACCACAGCTCGCGACCGCGCTCGAAGGCGTGCACGTCGGTGCCGACACCGACGAGCGGCAGCACGGGCGGGACCGCGTGCCGGGCAGGGGGCCCGGCGGGGTGCTCAGAAGCCATCGTTGACCCTCCTGCGGGCGAGGACCGCCTCGGCCAGGACCAGGTCGAGGGGCCGGGTGACCTTGAACGCCTCCTCGTGGCCGGGCACGGCCACGACCGGGACGCCGAGCCGCTCCACCATGCCGGCGTCGTCGGTGACCTCACCGGTCACCTCGGCGTGCGCGCGCAGCAGCGTCCCGCGGTGGAAGCCCTGCGGCGTCTGCACCGCACGGAGCCGGGACCGCGCGGGCGTGCCGAGCACCGGCTCGGGCGCGCCGCCCCCACGCGGCTCGACCTCCTTGACGGTGTCGGCGAGCGGTACGGCGGGGACGACGGCGGGCGCTCCCCCGTCGCGGACGGCCTCGATGACCGCGTCGACGGTGTCGACCGGGACGAGCGGCCGGGCGGCGTCGTGGACCAGGACGGTGGTGACCGTCCCGGGCAGCGCCTCCAGACCCAGCCGCACGGACTCCTGGCGGGTGGCACCGCCGGCGACGACGACCACCTCGGTCCGCTCGGGCGCCGGGTACTCGTCGAGGAGGGTCCGCACGCCCGCGACGTCGTCCGGGGGCGCCACGACGACGACCAGGGAGACGGCGCGCGAGGCGGACATGGCGCGCACCGCGTGGACCAGCATGGGGATGCCGCCCAGCGTGCGGAGCGCCTTGGGGGCCCCGGGGCCCAGCCGTACGCCTCGGCCGGCGGCGGGGATGACCGCCGCGGTGCCGCCCGCGCCGGCGGCCTGGGGGGAGGGAGGTGCTGCGTCTGACATCGGTTGCACTCCGGCAGGTTTGTTCACTCGGCCGACATGGGTATGGCCACAGCGCGGGCGAGACGCCCCGACCGGACCCTTCCGTGACGCCGGTCGAGAGCGGGTCGCCCCGGCCCGTCGTCAGCCCGGGCCCGGTCCGCGTGCGGACATGCCGCAGCGCCCGGCGACGCTACTGTGGACTCACAGCATGTCATCGGGCACCGCGGCAGTGATCACTGCGTTCGGCGTTCACATGTGAGGCGTACCGCACAGGTGGCGAACCGCGTGCGCGGCGATCCGCTCGTGGCACTCGGCGCTCAGGGCCCGTGGCGGTCTCCCGCTCCGGGACTCCGTCCGGTCCGAGGGCTCGACGTCAGGACGCGAGGACCTCGTCGAGCAGCGCCTCGGCCTTGTCCTCGTTGGTGTTCTCCGCGAGCGCGAGCTCGCTGACCAGGATCTGGCGCGCCTTCGCGAGCATCCGCTTCTCTCCGGCCGAGAGACCCCGCTCGCGCTCACGGCGCCACAGGTCGCGCACCACTTCGGCGACCTTGATGACGTCGCCCGACGCGAGCTTCTCGAGATTTGCCTTGTAGCGACGGGACCAGTTGGTCGGCTCTTCGGCGTACGGTGCGCGCAGCACCTCGAAGACCCGGTCCAGCCCGTCCTGGCCGACCACGTCGCGCACGCCGACGAACTCCGCGTTGTCCGCCGGTACGCGTACCGTCAAGTCACCCTGGGCGACCTTGAGCACCAAGTAGGTCTTGTCCACGCCTTTGATCTGACGAGTTTCGATGGCCTCGATCAGCGCGGCCCCGTGATGGGGATAGACCACGGTGTCGCCAACCTTGAACGTCATGTGACAGGTACCCCTTCCGTGGCTATCCAGGGTAACACGAGAACGGCTTCTTCTGAATGGCGTTTTCGCAGGTCAGGGCATATCTCGGGGCTTGACAACAGCGACGCGAACGTGCTGCGGAGGGCTTCGCGGGGGTGGTATTCGCAGGTCGGAGCGGCTGTGGACACGGTCGGAAACGACTTCGCCACACCCTCCGGGAGGGGGGTCGGATGGGTGAAACGTCCCGGTTTGTCGGGTTCGGCGGTGTCCACTTCCCGTACTCCGTTCGGTTGTCGGTCACTCGCACGGGGGCGTGCCCGGGAGATTCCCGAATTGATCACGGTGGCTTTTCCGGGGGGAATGCGTGAGGGCCGGGGAATTGATCACGACGGTTATGTGAACGCCGCGCGAGAAGACCGGCGGGCCGGGCGCGGCGCGGCCCGGCGCGGCGGCCCGGCCGCCGCGGGCCGGGGCGGGCCGCAGGTGGATGGGCCCGCAGGGGCGGGTCGGGTGTGGGACGTCGACGCGGGGTCGGTAACCTGAGCCCGCCGACTGCCCCTCAGGTCCGGTCCCGCCGGACCGGCGCAGGGACGGTCGCACCGTTCCACCGACCGTGCCCGTCCTCCGTCCGTACGTCTAGGAGTTGCCGCCGCCGTGAGCCGCAGCCTTCGACGCGGCGCCATCGCCGCCACCGCCCTCGTGATCTCGATCGCCTCGCTCACCGCTTGCGGTGCGGGCAACGACGCGCAGACCCTCGGCATCAAGCCGGACACCGCCGGCGCCACCGTCGGCAAGCTCAAGGTCCAGAACACCCTGGTGATCACCCAGCCGAAGGCCAACGCCGAGGGCCCCGCGGTCGTCTCCGCGACGGTCTTCAACGACGGCCCGAAGGCGGAGACGCTGGAGTCCGTCAAGGTGGGCTCGGTGCAGGCCGAGCTGAAGCCCTCCAAGGGCTCCGGCCCGCTCACCATCCCCGCGGGCGCCTCCCTCGTCCTCGGCGGCGCCGGCAACGCCACCGCGGAGCTCCCGAAGGGCGCGGGCGAGGCGAAGGACGGCGACGTCCAGGACGTCGTCTTCCAGTTCAGCGAGAGCGGCGAGGTGAAGCTGAAAGCCATCGTCGTCCCGGCCACCGGCTACTACGCCGGGTTCGGCCCCTCCGGCGCCCCGGCCCCGTCCGGCTCGCCCTCCGGCTCCCCCTCGGGCAGCCCGTCCGGTTCGCCGTCGGGTGCCGCGTCCGTCTCGCCGTCGGCGACGCCGTCCGGCAACGTGACCCCGTCCGCCCCGGCGGCCGGCGCGTCGCACGCCGAGGGCGGCGACGGCCACTGACGCCGCCCGCCCGGCGCCGCCGCCTCCCGGCGCGGCGCCGGCGCGTACGGCCGTAGGGGGCCCGGTACCGCCCGGCGGCCCGTTACGACCCCGCGCACGGCTCCGCACCGGCCGCGCGCACGGCCCCGTACGGCTCGCAGGAGTGACGCGAAGGGCGCCCCGCCGGTCTCACCGGTGGGGCGCCCTTCGCGCGTGTCCGCCCGGGCGCGCGGCCCGTCACGCGGCGGCCTACGGCTCGAACTTGTAGCCCAGGCCGCGGACCGTCACCAGGTAGCGCGGTGCGCCCGGGTCCGGCTCGATCTTGGCGCGCAGCCGCTTCACGTGGACGTCGAGGGTCTTGGTGTCCCCCACGTAGTCCGCGCCCCACACCCGGTCGATGAGCTGCATGCGGGTGAGGACGCGGCCCGCGTTGCGCAGCAGCATCTCCAGCAGGTCGAACTCCTTCAGCGGCAGGTCGACCTTGGCGCCGTCCACCGTGACGACGTGGCGGTCGACGTCCATCCGCACCGGGCCGGCCTCCAGGGCCGCCGGCGTGGTCTCCTCCGGCTCGCCGCGGCGACGCAGCACCGCCCGGATGCGGGCGACGAGCTCGCGGGAGGAGAACGGCTTGGTGACGTAGTCGTCGGCCCCTATCTCCAGGCCGACGACCTTGTCGATCTCGCTGTCCTTCGCGGTGACCATGATGACCGGCACGTTGGAGCGGCCGCGCAGCTGGCGGCAGACCTCGGTGCCCGGCAGCCCGGGCAGCATCAGGTCGAGCAGGACGAGGTCCGCGCCGTTGCGCTCGAACTCCTCCAGCCCCTCCGGCCCGGTGGTCGCGACCGCGACCTCGAATCCTTCCTTGCGGAGCATGTAGGACAGGACGTCGCTGAAGGACTCCTCGTCCTCGACGACAAGAACTCGGGTCACGGATGGACCTCCGGGGCGGTGAGCGGATCGCTGGTGGTGGGGGTACGGCGGTCGCCGTCGCTGACGCGGTCACGGCGCGCGGCCGCCTCGGGGAGGCGGAGCGTGAAGGTGGAGCCCTGTCCCTCGGTCGACCATACGGTGACCTCGCCGCCGTGCGACGCGGCCACGTGCTTGACGATGGCCAGGCCGAGACCGGTACCGCCGGTGGCGCGGGAGCGGGCGGGGTCGACGCGGTAGAAGCGCTCGAAGATGCGCTCCTTGTCCTTGTCGGGGATGCCGATGCCCTGGTCGGTGACGGCTATCTCGATGAGGTCGCCGCCGGGTGCGGTGACCCGGCGGGCGGCTATGCCGACGCGGGTGTGGGCGGGGGAGTAGTTGACGGCGTTCTCGACGAGGTTGCCCAGGGCGGCGGCGAGCTGGCCGCGGTGGCCCCAGACGCGCAGGTCGGTGGTGCCGCCGGCGGCCATGGTGATGTTCTTGGTGGTGGCGGTGTGCCGGGAGCGGTCCACGGCCTCGGCGACCAGCTCGTCGACCCGTACCGATTCGGCGTCGTCCAGCGGGTGGTCGTTCTGCACCCGGGACAGGTCGATGAGCTCCTGCACGAGGTTGGTGAGGCGGGTCGCCTCGATCTGCATGCGGCCGGCGAAGCGGGTCACCGCCTCCGGGTCGTCGGCGGCGTCCATGACGGCCTCCGAGAGGAGCGACAGGGCACCGACGGGCGTCTTCAGCTCGTGGCTGACGTTGGCGACGAAGTCGCGCCGCACCGCCTCTATGCGGCGGGCCTCCGTCAGGTCCTCGACGAGCAGGAGCACCAGCCGCGAGCCGAGCGGCGCGACGCGCGCCGAGACCGCGAGGGCCTCGCCGCGGCCGGTGCCGCGCCGGGGGAGGTCCAGTTCCACCTGGCGTATCTCGCCGTCCCGGCGGGTGTCGCGCGCCATCTGCAACATGGCCTCGACCGCCAGCTTGCCGCCCCGGACGAGTCCGAGCGCGTACGCCGCCGAGCTGGCCTTCACCACGGAGTCGCTCTCGTCGAGGACCACGGCGGAGGACCGCAGCACGGACAGGACCGTGTCGACCCCGGGCGGCAGCACGGCGTCGGTGTGCAGGGAGGACCGGCTGGGCCTCGCCTGGTCGCGCTCGCTCCACCGGAACGCGAGCATGGCGATGACACCGGTGAGCAACCCGGCGATCGCTGCCGCTGCGGCGACCGCCGCGTTCACGTCCATGCATCCAGGTTAGGCATGGTCACGGGCCCTCTCCCAGCCGTCCGGGTGGCTGCTCGAACAGTCGTCGCTCAGAGTTCACCGAGGGGACGGTGCCGGTTCACTTGTGGTGGAGGCCCTCGACTTCTGGCCACCCGAGCGTGGGAGCGTGGGGTCCGAGCCCCACCCGGACCCCGAGCGTAGTGAGAGAGGGACATCCATGCGGGACGCGTACCACGAGGAACTGGACTCGATCGGCGAGGGGCTGGTCGAGATGGCCCGGCTGGTCGGGTCGGCGATCGGGCGTGCCACGACGGCCATGCTCGACGCCGACCTGAAGCTGGCCGAGGCGGTCATCGCCGGCGACCAGAAGGTCGACGACCTGCAGCACGACCTGGAGGCCCGCGCGATAGCACTGCTCGCCCGGCAGCAGCCCGTGGCGACGGACCTGCGGATCGTCGTGACGTCGCTGCGGATGAGCGCCGACCTGGAGCGCTCCGGCGACCTGGCGCAGCACGTGGCGAAGCTCGCGCGGCTGCGCTTCCCGGCCCGCGCGGTCCCGGGCGACCTGCACGCGACGATCCTGGAGATGGGCCAGCTCGCGCAGCGCCTCATGGCCAAGGCGGCGGAGGTGATCATCACGAAGGACGTCGACCTGGCGCTCCAGCTGGAGCAGGACGACGACGAGATGGACCTGCTGCACCGCACGCTCTTCCAGCACCTGATGGACGACCGGTGGAAGCACGGCATCGAGACGGCCGTCGACGTGACGCTGCTGGGCCGGTACTACGAGCGGTTCGCCGACCACGCGGTGTCCGTGGCGAAGCGCGTGGTGTACCTGGTGACGGGCGAGCACGCCGACGAGCTCCAGCACCCGGCCGAGCCGCCGGTCGAGGGCGCCTGAGCGACGGGGCGCCGGGGCGCCACGGCGTGCCGTCGGGGGCGAGGGCCTGGTGCTCCCGCCCCCGACCGCGTGGGCGGCCCCGCCCCCGTCGGCGTGGGCGGCCCCGCTCCCGTCCGCCTGGATGGTCCGGCCCCGTGGGCGTGGGTGGCCCGCCCCGTCGGCGTGGGTGGCGTACGGGGGCGCCAGGTGGTGCGGTGGGGGCGCGGGCTCGGCCCGGCGCCTCCGTGCGCCGTTGATGCGCCCTCGCCGCGGGGCTTCCAATGGGTGACGAGGCGAACACACGCCCGCCGTTGAGGAGGAACCCCATGGCCGATTCCCCCACGACCCAGCCCCAGCAGGACGCGCCGGACGAGGTGGTGAGCCTGCCCATGCTCGGCGCCTGCGGTTGCGGCTCCGGCTGCAGCTGCGGCTGCCAGTCGGGCGGACCCTGCTCGTGCAGTGGCAGCTGCGGCTAGCCCGGCACCGCACCCGCACCACGGGCCCCGCACCGGGAAGACCCCGGCGCGGGGCCCTTGCGCGTGCGCCCGCCTCACTGACCACCGCGTCACCCGCCCCCGCGCCCGCCCCCGTCCTCGCCCCCGTCCCCGCTCTCCGCTCCTCCCGGCCCGCCCTTCCCGCGCCCGACGAGGTCCAGGATCTGCCCGGCCGTCCAGTGCCCCTCCGCGCCGGGCCGGGCCGCGAGGTACCCGGCGACCGTCCGGGGGTCCCAGGCGTCCCCGTCGAGCAGGCCGCGCGCCACGCACCGCAGGTACGCGGCGGACGGCGGGTTCGGCGGGACGGCGCCCGTCGCCCAGGGGGCCGTGAACGTCAGCAGCGGACGCCCCTCCAGCAGGCCGGCGCACACGAGCGTCTCGTACCGCCCGTCGCCCAGCACGGCCCGCCCGTCGCGGAGCACGCCCGCCAGGTCGAGATCCGGGCACTCCCCCGGCACGCGGTACATCTCCTGGGCCGCCAGGTCCGAGAACTGCCCGCGGGTGATCAGGTACGCCCGCGCCAGCACCGGCCCGCCCGGCGCGACCGGGTCGAGGAACGCCCGACCGCCACTCCACACGGGCGACTCGGTGGCGAAGTACACCGTCCCGGGCACCTCCACGGCCGCGGCGGCCCGCGGCTCCGCCCGGTCCCGGCACCCGGGGTACACCCGCCGCCCGCCCTCGGGCCGCCCGCCCCGCAGGTAGCAGCGCAGCCGCCCCGGGTCGGCGTTGGACCCGTAGGCGAGGTACCAGACGCCGTCGCCACCCGCGCCGACCCCGCCCGCCGGCAGTTGCGGAGCCCTCGCCACCACACCCACACCGCCATGCTGCCACCCGGCACCGGACCGGGCCCCCGGCTCGTACGGCCCGGGCGCGGGTACGCCCCCGCCGGCGCGGTCGTACGGAGGGCGGGGCTCACGTCAGCGGGCCCGGCGCGCGGTCGTCAGCGGTGGCGTTCGGGGCGGCGCTCAGGGGCGGCGTCCAGGGACGGCGGCGCTCACGGGCGGCTTCCCGGGGCGGCGGCGCTCACGGGCGGCTTCCCGGGGCGGCGGCGCTCACGGGCGGCTTCCCGGGGCGGCGCCGTCGATCCGGCGGGGGCCGAGCGCGCGGGCCGTGTCGACGAACGCTTCGACGTGGGGTGCCGCGGCGGAGTCCGGCAGTACCAGCGCCCACTCGGTGAGGGGCGCGTCGTCGATGGGCACGAGCGCCACCCCGGGGTAGCTGTAGTAGCGCGGGACGTGGCCGTTGAGGGGGCAGACGATGCGCCCCGCCGCGACCAGGGCGAGCACCTCGTGGAAGGTCCGCGCCCGCGGCCCGCGGTGGACCGGCCGTCCCCCGGGGGTGCGGTCGGGGCACATGGCCCGGAACCAGTCCGCGGGTACGTCCTCACCCGGGTCGAGGACCGTCCGGTCGGCCAGGTCCTCCAGCGACACGGAACTCCGCGCCGCCAGGGGCGAGTCCTCGGCGACGGCCAGGACCCGGCCCTCCGTCAGCACCACCGGGCCGCGGTGCAAGCGGCTCTCCGGCACGGGCAGCCACATCAGCTGCACGTCCACCTCACCGGTGCGGAGCTTCACGAACGGCTTGCTGAAGTGGAACTCCACGAACTCGACGCCGCACTCGGGGTACCGGGTGCCGTACGCCTCCACGAGCCCGGCCAGTTCGGACGGCAGGGCGCCCATCGCCCCCAGCCGTACCGTCCCGCAGCAGCCGCGCGCCGCCGCGGAGGCGCGGTCCACGGCCGCCCGTATCAGTCCGAAGCCCGGTTCCAGGTCGTCGCGCAGGCACTGCCCCAACCGCGTCAGCGCGACGGTCCGCGTGCTGCGGTCGAACAGGGCACCGCCCAGCCGGCGTTCCTGCTGCCGGATGGACTGGCTGACGCGCGCCTGGGACAGGTGGAGCCGTTCCGCCGTGCGACCGAAGTGCAGTTCCTCGGCGAGGGTCAGGAAGATCTCGATGTCCCGCAGTTCCATGACACCCCCTGATTGATCATCACCGCTTATGAGTGCCGTGCGGAGATCGGCGTTGTTCGGTCGGCCAGCGTAGAGGAGGGTGAATGACGGCCCGGCGCCGCAGGGTGACGACTGCCCCGTCAACCGGCGTGGGCCGTTCACGGCACGTCCGGTCACGGACGGTTCCGCGCCCTCGGGGCCCCCGGGGGCGCGGTGGGACGACAGAGGGGACACCACAACATGCGGTTCACGAAGGTCACGCTCATGGGCGCGGTCGCCGGCCTGCTCGCCTTCACCGCCTCGCCGGCCGTCGCCGACGAGGTGAAGTGGAAGCCCGTGGACACCGACTCCACCTGGCACTGCTCGGACTACTACCACCACAAGGGCTCGAGGAACGTCTTCTTCAAGAGCTGCAACGTCGTCAACGCCTCGAACTACGCGCAGGCCGTCCTGGTCGTGCAGAACAAGGCGAGCGTCACCATCAACATCGAGGGAGAGGTCACCACGAACTTCGGCGGCCACGTGGACTGCGCCCCCTCGCCGCTCGGGGCCGGCGCCACCCGAGGCTGCTACGGCCCCACCAAGTACGTGGGCCCGGCGGCCATCGTCGGCAGCAACGCCCGGCTGAACTTCAACGGCATCGACGAGTGGCTGGACGAAGCGATGGAGCGGTAGGCCGGGACCGGCCGCCCCCTGCCCGCGCCCGCCGTACGCCCGCCCCGTGCGCGGTCCGCCGCGGCGAAAAGGCCCCCACCGGCGGCCGAAGCGCGGGCGGGGGCCTCGTTCGCGGGCGGTTACTTCTTCTTGCCCTGGTTCTTCACGGCCTCGATCGCGGCTGCGGCGGCGGCCGGGTCGAGGTACGTGCCGCCCGGGGTGACCGGGTTGAAGTCGGCGTCCAGTTCGTACGCCAGCGGGATGCCCGTCGGGATGTTGAGGCCAGCGATGTCGGCGTCCGAGATGCCGTCCAGGTGCTTGACCAGGGCGCGCAGGCTGTTGCCGTGGGCGGCGACCAGGACCGTGCGGCCGGCCAGGAGGTCCGGGACGATGCCGTCGTACCAGTACGGCAGCATGCGCTCGACGACGTCCTTCAGGCACTCCGTGCGCGGGCGCAGCTCGCTCGGGATGGTGGCGTAGCGCGCGTCGCGGGCCTGCGAGAACTCGCTGTCGTCGGCGAGGACCGGCGGCGGGGTGTCGTACGAGCGGCGCCACAGCATGAACTGCTCCTCGCCGAACTCGGCGAGCGTCTGCGCCTTGTCCTTGCCCTGGAGGGCGCCGTAGTGGCGCTCGTTCAGCCGCCAGGAGCGGTGGACCGGGATCCAGTGGCGGTCGGCCGCCTCCAAGGCGAGCTGCGCGGTGCGGATCGCGCGCTTCTGCAGGGAGGTGTGCAGCACGTCGGGGAGCAGTCCGGCGTCCTTCAGCAGCTCACCGCCGCGGACCGCCTCCTTCTCGCCCTTCTCGGTGAGGTTGACGTCCACCCAGCCGGTGAACAGGTTCTTCGCGTTCCACTCGCTCTCGCCGTGGCGGAGGAGGATCAGCTTGTACGGTGCGTCGGCCATGCGTACGAGATTAGTGGACGCTCCGACGCTTGACGGTCCGCGTCAATTGAGTGGCCGCGGGGGCGCGTGGACTCGTAAGTTCCGAGAAAGCAGACAGCCACTTACGGGGGAGCTCGCGTGTCCATCGTCCCGCTCATACGTTCAGCACGCGCCACCGTCTCGGGGCTCCCACCCGGGTTCTGGTGGCTGTGGCTGTCGACGCTGGTGAACCGGACGGGCGCGTTCGTCCTGACGTTCCTCTCGCTCTTCCTCACCCAGGAACTGGGCTTCTCCGGCTGGTACGCGGGGCTCGTCGTCGCGCTGCACGGCCTCGGCGGCATCGTCGGCGCCCCGCTCGGCGGCATGCTGAGCGACCGGTGGGGGCGGCGGCCGACGATGGTGACGGGCCACCTGGCGGCCGCCGCGTGCGCCGCGGCCCTCGCCGTGGTGACCAGTGCGTGGGCGGTGGCCGCGGTGGTGCTGGCCATGGGCGTCGCGATGCAGTCGGTACGGCCCGCGATCGGCGCGACCATCGCCGACCAGGTGCCCGAGCACGACAGGCGCCGTGCCTACGCGCTGAACTACTGGGCGCTGAACCTCGGCTTCGCCATCGCCGCGACCGGCGGCGGCGCGGCGCTGGTCTTCGGCTACCGGGCGCTGTTCGTCGCGGAGGCGGTCGCGGTGGTGCTGTGCGCGCTGATCGTCTTCATGCGGCTGCCTGAGACCCGCCCCGAGGCCCCGGTGGGCGAGGACGGCAAGCGCACGGCCGAGCCGCGCCTGACCACACTCGACGTGCTGCGGGACGGTCCGTTCCGGACTCTGGTGCTGCTGAGCCTGCTGGTGTGCACCGTCTTCAGCACCCCCTGGGTCGGCCTGCCGCTGACGATGACCGCGCAGGGGCTGGAGCCGAGCGCGTACGGCGTGGTCATCGCGGTGAACGGCGTGGTGATCGTCGGGTTCCAGCTGCTCGTCAACCGCGTCACCGACAAACGCTCGCCGGTCGCGCTGCTCGTCGTCTCCTCGCTGCTGTTCGCCGCCGGTACCGGCGCGACGGCGTTGGCGGGGTCGGCGGTGGCCTTCGCGGCGACGGTGGTCGTGTGGACGATCGGCGAGATGGTGTACATCCCGGTCAACGCCGCCGCGACGGCCCGCCTCGCCCCGGTGCACGCCCGGGGCCGGTACCAGGGCGTGATGGGCATGGCGTGGGGCGTGGGCGGGTTCGTGGCGCCGGTCCTGGCCGGCTGGATCGCGACCGGCCCGGGTCCGGCCGCGCTGTGGATCGGCTGCGCGGTCGTCGCACTGATCGCCGCCGTCGGCTACGGGACGCTGCTGCGGCGGGCGCTGGGCTCGGACGATCCGGAGCACGGCGTGGTGGCGGGGGGTACCGGGGTGGCTGGGCCTGGGGACGCGGTCGGGTCCGCGGGGGCGGCTGGGACCGCGGACGCGGTTGGGACCGTGGGGGCGACTGGGACCGTGGGAGCGGCTGGGACCGTGGGGGCTGTCGAGGCCGCCGGGGCTTCCGGGGCTGCCGCGCCTGGCGGGGCCGGTAGGCCGGGGGACGGGGCGCCGGGGGACGGCGGGCGGGCGGCTGACGCGGCCGCGGTGGTGCGCGTTCCGGCGCAGAAGACGGTGGTGGAGCGTACCGGCGCCGTGTGAGCGCGCGCGGTCGGCCGGTGAGGGTTCCGGGGGCGTACGGACACGGGGGTGCCGTACGCCCCCGGGCGTATGCCCGGGGGCGTACGCCCGGAGGTGTTCGCCCGGGGGTGTTCGCCCAGGGGCGTGTTCGCGTGGGCGGGCCCGACGGCGCGGACGCGGGCGCGGGGGTGGTGGCTCGGGCGCGCCGGGCGGGGGCCTGCGGGTGGTGGCGCGGGCGAGGGGCGGGGCCTGGGGTCAGTCGGACGGCTGGGTGAGGTGGCTGAAGGCGTCGAGGTTGCGGGTGGACTCGCCGCGCGAGACCCGCCACTCGTACTCCTTGCGGATCGCCGACGCGTAGCCCATCTCCAGCAGCGTGTTGAACGAGCCGTCCGCCGCCTCCAGGACCGAGCCCATGAGCCGGTCCAGCTCGTCGGGCGTGACCGCGGAGAGCGGCAGCTTGCCGGTGAGGTAGATGTCGCCGTGGCCGTCGACGGCGTAGCCGACGCCGTACAGCTTGAGGTTGCGCTCCAGCAGCCAGCGGTGGACGCCCGCCTCGTTCTCCTCCGGGTGGCGGATCACGAACGCGTTCAGCGACAGCGAGTGGTTGCCGAGGCGCAGGGACAGCGTGGTGGACAGCTTGTTGGTGCCGGGCAGCGTGACGACGTACGAACCGGGCTCCGGTGACTCCCAGGCCAGGTCGGCGTCGCGCAGTGCGGACTCGATGATCTGCCGTGCGTCAGCCATGGGGCGAGCGTACGCGACGGCGGTGCTCGTGCATCGCAGCCGCGTACACGTCGGCGGTGGCCGACGCGGCCCGGTCCCAGCCGAAGGACCGCGCGTGGTGGGCGGCCGCCTCACCGAGGCGGCCGGTGAGCTCCGGGTCGGCCGCGAACCGGCCCAGTACGCGCGCGTAGTCGCCCGGGTCGTGGCCCTCCACCAGGAAACCCGTCTCGCCGTTCCGGACGGCCACCGGCAGGCCCCCCACAGCGGCGGCCACGACCGGGGTGCCGGTCGCCTGCGCCTCGATGGCGACGAGCCCGAACGACTCGCTGTGCGAGGGCATGACCAGGACGCTCGCCGCGCGGAACCAGTCCGCGAGCCCGGCCTGGGCGACCGGCGGGTGGAAGCGGACGACGTCGGCGATGCCGAGGCGGGCGGCCAGCTTCTGCAGACCCTCGGGCTTGCTGAGGCCGCTGCCGCTGGGCCCGCCGACGACCGGGACGACCATCCGCGCGCGGAGCGACGGCTCCGCCGCCAGGAGCCGGGCGACCGCGTGGAGCAGCACGTCGGGGGCCTTCAGGGGCTGTATGCGGCCCGCGAAGAGCGGTACGAACGCGTCGGCGGGCAGGCCCAGGCGGGCCCGGGCCGCGGCCCGGCCGTCGGCGGGGCGGAACCGGTCGAGGTTGACGCCCGGGTGGACGACGGCGACCCGTTCCGGATCGGCGTCGTAGTGGTGGACCAGTTCGTCGGCCTCGCCGGCCGTGTTGGCGATCAGCCGGTCGGAGGCCCGGACGATCTGCGTCTCGCCGATCACGCGGGCCGCGGGCTCGGGGGTGTCACCCTCGGCGAGCGAGGCGTTCTTGACCTTGGCCATCGTGTGCATCGCGTGCACGAGGGGCGTGCGCCACCGTTCGGCGGCCAGCCAGCCGACGTGGCCGCTGAGCCAGTAGTGGGAGTGGACCAGGTCGTAGTGGCCGGGCCGGTTGCCCGCCCAGGCACGCATGACGCCGTGGGCGAAGGCGCACAGCTGGGCCGGGAGGTCCTCCTTGTTGAGGCCCTCGTAGGGGCCGGCGTCGACGTGCCGTACGAGGACGCCGGGCGCGAGCTCCACGGAAGGCGGCAGTCCGCCGGCCGTGGCGCGGGTGAAGACCTCCACCTCGACGTCGATCGCGGCGAGACGTTTCGCCAGTTCGACGATGTACACGTTCATGCCGCCGGCGTCGCCCGTGCCCGGCTGATGGAGCGGGGAGGTGTGCACGCTCAGCATGGCGACCCGCCGTGGGACGCGGTGCCCGCGCGTGCCGCGGTGGCGGCCCGGCAGGCGGAGCCGGGACGGCGGTACCAGGGTGCCGGCGAGCCGGGACACGTACTGGCTCACGTCGTCGGTCCTTCCGCTCGGGTGTCGCGGCCGGGGCCGGAGCCGGGGCCGGCGGCCCGTGTCTCCGGCCTGGGGGCCGTCCAGCGGGCCGGGAGGGTGGGCGTGGGGGCATGGCGGAGGGGAGGTTGCCTGCTCCTCTCCGTTGGCGCACAACAGTGGAGGGGGCTCTTTCATTTCCCTCTTTGCCAATTCATTAC
>NZ_JAHWGT010000498.1 GCF_020873895.1 Streptomyces sp. DH12
GTGCCTTTTGAGCAGCCGCAGAACGTGCTCCATGATCGGCCGGTTGGCCACCGGCAGGAGCGGCTTGGGCATGCTTGAGGTCATGGGGCGAAGACGTGTGCCTTCGCCCCCGGCCATCACGACGGCCTTCATGTCGGAAGCGTCCTCCTCGAAGAGACGACGGTCTGGCCGACTTCACCCGCCAGGATTGCCGCACACGTATTCAGCGTGGGACATCGCGCGCCCCGTTGCGCGTGAGGAAGCGAGTCAATCGGCCATGGCGTCCGCACGGATCAAGCGGCGGACTTGGACCACATAGAGCACTCCTGCCCACCAATAGAGGGTTGTACCCCATCCGGCGAACGCCCAGCCGAAAATTGCGGCGAGTGACGAGATCCAACCACTTCCGTCACTGAGCAGGAGCAACGGGAAGGCATACATCAGGTTGAAGGTCGCGGCCTTCCCCAGGAAGTTCACCTGCGGCGGCGGATAGCCGTGGCGCCGCAGGATGCCCACCATGACCAGGAGGACCAGCTCCCGGGCCAGCAGGACGACGGTCAGCCAGAGCGGCAGAATCTCCCGCCAGGTGAGTCCGACCAGGGTCGAGAG
>NZ_JAHWGT010000499.1 GCF_020873895.1 Streptomyces sp. DH12
TACCTGCCTGGACCGAGGATGAACTTGTGCTCGCAGGGGCCCTGGTGGTGAAGAACGGCTGGCGTGAGCTGCGGACGGGAGACCCCGAGGTCCATGAGCTGTCTGATCTGCTCCGCTCGCTGCCACTCCACACCCCAGAGGCCCGCAGCCTTCCCAGCTTCCGGTCGCCGGACAGCGTGAGCCGCAAGACGACGGACTTCATGACCAACCACCCGTCCTATGCCGGCAAGGCCACACGGTGCGGGAAGCCCACCCTGCTGATGATCCAGGCCTTCAACGAGCGGGAGGCGGACATGTGTCTCGCTGCGGAAAGCATCAGGGAGGCCATTGGCTCCGGCGAGCTGTACCGCATCCGGCCGCAGGACGACGAAGTGGACGAGACAGGCACGTCGGCGATCGAAGGCCGCCTCCTCGTCCGGCGGGCGCTCGCACGTGAGCGTGACCCCAAGCTGCGCGCCCGCAAGATCGGACATGTGCGACGTCAAGGACTCCCTTTGCGGTGTGAGGTCTGCGCCTTCGACTTCGCCCAAGCGTACGGAGACCTCGGGGAGGATTACATCGAGGTTCATCACATCACTCCTCTTCATG
>NZ_JAHWGT010000500.1 GCF_020873895.1 Streptomyces sp. DH12
GTCTGCTGCAGACCGAGGAGTACGCCCGCGCGGTGGTGCGGCGCGGCATGAAGAGCGCGAGCGACGCCGACGTGGAGCGCCGGGTGGCGCTGCGCCTGGAGCGGCAGAGGTACCTGGTCGCGGAGAACGCCCCCGAGTTCCACGTGGTGCTCGACGAGGCGGCGCTGCGCCGGCCGTACGGCGACCGCGCGGTGATGCGCGCGCAGCTCCAGCATCTGATCGACGTCTCCGAGCGGCCCAACGTGCGGCTCCAGGTGGTGCCGTTCAGCATGGGCGGCCACTCCGGGGAGTCCGGCGCCTTCACCATCCTCAGCTTCCCCGAGTCCGACCTCTCGGACGTGGTGTACCTGGAGCAGCTCACCAGCGCGCTCTACCTGGACAAGCCCGAGGACGTGGCCCAGTACGAGAAGGCGCTCAAGGAGCTGCAGCACGACAGCCCGGGTCCCGCCGAGAGCCGCGACCTGCTCCGGGGGCTGCTCCAGCTGTCCTGAGGACGCCCTTGACTGTCTCAAGGGCACCTTCAACTCCCTTGAAACACAAGTACGATGACGTGTGATCACGCCACGGTGTGCTGATCGGTTTTCTGC
>NZ_JAHWGT010000501.1 GCF_020873895.1 Streptomyces sp. DH12
CACCCGGATCGATCCGCCGGTGTCGGTACCGAGGGCGAATGTCGCCGCACCGGAGGCCACGGCGACGGCGGAGCCGCCGCTGGAGCCACCGGCGATCCTCCCCTGGTCCCAGGCGTTGTTGGTCTGCGGGGTGGTCAGCCCGTAGGCGAACTCATGGGTGTGCGTCTTGCCGATCAGAATCGCGCCGGCCGCACGCAGACTCGCGGCGACCGTGCTGTCGCGGGCCGCGCGGTGACCGGCCCGGGTCCTGGAGCTTGCCGTGGTGGACACGCCGATCACATCGATCACGTCCTTGATTCCTACCGGGATCCCGTGCAGCGGGCCCCGGTAGGAGCCCTGGGCGGCTTCGCGCTCGGCCTCGCGGGCGGTCCGACGGACGTGATCAGCGGAAACCGCGACGTAGGCCGCAACGTGCGGCTCCACCTGCTCGATGCGGTCGAGGACCGAGTCGACGAGTTCGACGGGGGACAGCCGTCGCTCCCGGATCTCCCGCGCGGCGGCGGCGGGGGACATCTCATACGGCTGCATCGTGCTTCCCCTCTTGCGCGCGGACGGCGCCGGCGGGCGGGGTGTCCCCGAAGTTCAGC
>NZ_JAHWGT010000502.1 GCF_020873895.1 Streptomyces sp. DH12
TGTCTACGCGGAGGCGGTGGGCCAGGGCATCTCGGCCGACGCGCACGACATCGTGCAGCCGGAGCCGGAGGGGCGGGGCATCTCGCACGCCCTGCAGAACCTGCTGGACCGCACGGACCTGGACCCGGCGGAGATCGTGCACGTGAACGCGCACGCGACGTCGACGCCGGCCGGTGACATCGCCGAGCTGAAGGCGCTGCGGAAGGTGTTCGGGGACGACGCGGACCACATCGCGGTGTCCGCGACGAAGTCGATGACCGGTCATCTGCTGGGCGGCGCCGGTGGTGTGGAGTCGGTGGCGACCGTGCTGGCGCTGTACCACCGGGTGGCTCCGCCGACGATCAACGTGGAGAACCTGGATCCCGAGGCCGAGGCGAACGCGGACGTGGTCCGCGGTGAGGCGCGGAAGCTGCCCGTGGACGGGCGGATCGCCGCGTTGAACGACTCGTTCGGGTTCGGTGGGCACAACGTGGTGCTGGCGTTCCGGACGGTCTGATCGCCCACGGGCGGTTCGGGAAGGGGTTCACCTCTCGGGGTGAGCCCCTTCCCCGTCGTGGGGGTCGAGCGCGCAGTTCCCCGCGCCCCT
>NZ_JAHWGT010000503.1 GCF_020873895.1 Streptomyces sp. DH12
GCATGGGGCGATCAGGGGCACACGCGTATCGAGACACCGCGGGACGACGACCGGCAGCCGGGGAAGGAATCCGTGGCATGAGAAAAGCCCCGTTGCGGAGGGACCGCAAGGACGGCTCGAACGCCGAGGTCGCACGCAGCGCACACACCTGACCGGTGTGAGGCGGTGTCTCAGAACCTCAGACGAGCAACGTCCTTCTCCCATCGACGGCAACAGAACCGCTGACGACGTTACGCGTGGCCCCACCGGCCGTCAACGCGATTTTCGGACATCGTGGACCCCGTGTCCCCGCACCGAGGAGGCCCCGTGCCCAACGGCCCGCTCTCCCTGCCGGCCCGCCTGTGCCTGCTGGCCTGGGATCTCGACCCCACCCGGGCCGCCCCCGTGGTGCGGGCCGGAGCCCTGGCCGATCTCGCGCGGCGCGGCCTGCTGGTCGACGACGACGGCATCGCGACCCCGCGCGACCTGGACTCCCGCACCGGCGACCCGGCCCTCGACGGGCTGCTGGAGCTGGTCAGCGAGTCCTTCCCGCACGGCTGGCGCACCTGGGTGACGCTGCACGCCCGGCACACCCTGGACGCGGTC
>NZ_JAHWGT010000504.1 GCF_020873895.1 Streptomyces sp. DH12
GCATGAAGGCGATCCCGGTCAGCGACGAGGAGTTCGTCGTCCCCAGCACCAGCAAG
This sequence comes from Streptomyces sp. DH12, assembly GCF_020873895.1. Taxonomy (GTDB): domain Bacteria; phylum Actinomycetota; class Actinomycetes; order Streptomycetales; family Streptomycetaceae; genus Streptomyces. The sequence continues at coordinate 57 of NZ_JAHWGT010000504.1, forward strand.
GGGATGCAGTAGTTGGCCATGGAGGACGCGTCCGCGTCCGCGAGCCGAGGGAGATACACACCCCGTACCCGGCCGTGGGACACGGTGCGGGCATGCCGGGGCGGCGCGGACCGGACTTTCGTAGCTATCAAGGAAGGCGTGGCTTTTCTGTGAACGGCAGCGGCGGTCAGCGATCGACGAACAGGACGAGACACAAACGTTGACGAAGGGGCTATCCTCGGCGAACTCCTTCCTGCCGGAACTGGGCAGGCCACTTCCCGGACCGTGGTCACACAGGCGGGCCCACTCCCCGGAAGGGAGCGTGCGCCCGGTGCCGTGCAGCCCACAACGGACGTGTGGGCGCTGCGACGTAACACCGGTGATCAACCGGCTCACCTTGAGAGCGTGATCAACTTGCCGAATGTTACGCCGGGTAAGCCGAGGTCACGCAGCCGAGGCGAGTTACCGAGAGGTCACAATCCGCAGGAGACGGGTCCGTGCGGCTGGTGGCAGGGACCGCAGCACCGACGCCGCGGCGCCGGCTACATCT
>NZ_JAHWGT010000505.1 GCF_020873895.1 Streptomyces sp. DH12
GACTTCTCCCGCAAGGACGCGCGCCCGGCCCCGCTGCCCGGCACCGACGCGTACGAGCCGCAGGACCGCGAACGCCACCCCGACTACCGGCCCACCCCGCCCGCCGACCCGCGCATGCCCCGCCAGGAGCGCGGACTGCGCCGCTCCCGGCCGCTGAAGTACGTCCCGCACGTCGACGCCTCCGTCGACGCGGCCGCCGGGAAGCTCACCCACACCATCGCCTCCGGGCCGAAGGCCGGCGGCGCCTTCCACGTCACCTCCGGCAACCGCGCCGACGGCCCCTGGACCTACACCACCGAGGCCGGCAGGACACTCCGGGACACCTGGAACTCGGCGTACTCCGCGAGCTCCTACGACCTGACCGTGCACGGCCCGAACGGCTTCGTGCGCGTCTTCAAGGGGTCGAACAGCACAGCCGGCTGCGAGGTCACCGCCCGCCACCGGGGCGACGACATCGAGCTGACCTTCACCCACAGGGGCACCGGCACGGCACGGCTGCGGATCGCCGACGGCTACGGCGGCAGGCCCTCGGCCGTCACGGTCCGCCCGGGCCAGACCGTGCGGCGGACCGTCGACCTCACCCG
>NZ_JAHWGT010000506.1 GCF_020873895.1 Streptomyces sp. DH12
GCCCGTGAGAACGCACCAGCGGGTGCGGGTGTGGTGCCCCGGGGACACATCGCCTTCCGCCTCGAGCCCGGTCAGCCAGTGTTCGACCCGGCGCTCCGCCTCCCGCTCGAAGCGGAGGTATGCGGCGCGTACCTCTTCGGTCGGCTCGGGTTCGATGAAGGCCCGGTACACCGTGCCCCATGCGGTCCGCGCGTCCTCCCTGGTGCCGAGCGGTGCGAGGACCTGCCGCAGGCAGTTCAGCAGCCGCTCGCGGGGCGGCAGCGTCCGGTCCCGGATCGCGTCGCCGGGCAGCAGGTGCTCGTAGATCCGCGCGAGCAAGCTGTCCTGGAGGGCGCGCTGGGTGGGGAAGTGGAACCTCAGTGAGCCGACGCTCACTCCCGCGCGCGCGGCGACCGCGCGCACGCTCAGCTTCGCCGCCATGTCCTCGGCGAGCATCTCCGCGGCGGCCTGGAGGATCTTCTCGCGCGTGTCCATACCCGCTCCCCTTCGCTTCTCCCGGTTCCGCCCACTCTACTAGCACGGCGTACTAGTACAGTGTGCTAGCGTTCTGCTAACACGCTGTACTAGCGAGGGTGCGGCTGAGG
>NZ_JAHWGT010000507.1 GCF_020873895.1 Streptomyces sp. DH12
TCCTTGAGGAACTGCGCCGGGTGGTTGCAGATCTGCTTCAGGCCGGTGAGCAGCTTCAGCACCAGGCCGCTGCGGGCGATGCCGCCCGCGCCGGCGCGGATCTCGCCCATCACCGCCTCCACCTGCTTGCGGTAGAGGGTCTCCTGCTCCGCGGTGAGGCCGACCGGGCGGTCCGTCTCGGTCTTGGGCGGCAGTTCGGGCGCGATGCCCGGGTCGGTCTTGCGGCGGCGCAGCAGGAACGGCCGTACCAGCTCCGCCAGGAGGCGGGCGGTGTGCTGCTCCCCCTCGCCCTCCGCGGCGAGGACGCGTTCGGTCTCGATGGGCGCGATCCAGCGTTTCCGGAACGCGCCGTGGGTGCCCAGGAGTCCGGGCGTGGTCCAGTCGAGGACGGCCCACAGTTCGGAGAGGTTGTTCTCCACCGGGGTGCCGGTGAGGGCGATGCGGGCGCGGGCGCCGATCTGCCGCAGGGCCTTGGCGGTGGAGGAGTGGGGGTTCTTCACGTGCTGGGCCTCGTCGGCGACGACCAGACCCCAGGTGTGCGCGCCGAGCCGGGCGGCGTCCAGACGCATGGTGCCGTACGTGG
>NZ_JAHWGT010000050.1 GCF_020873895.1 Streptomyces sp. DH12
CGCGGCCGGTCCACCGCCGCGGGCACGCCCGGCGCGGGCCGCGCTAGGGTGCTGCGGCACGCACCGGACGGACCGGAAGGACGCAGGAACGCCCGTGGACACGACAGCCGCAGCCGTCGACACCGCATGGCCGGCCAACGAGCTGGAGGAGGTCCTCTCCGCCTCCCTCGGCCAGGGCGCGGCCGGCGCCCGCATCGTCGAGGTCCTGGGCCGCAGCCCCGTCTGGGTGCCGCTGCCCCGGGGGGGCGCCCCGGACTCCGCCGGGGTCGGCGCCCCCGGCCTGGACCTGCCCACCCTGGAGCTCGACGGCCTGCCCTACGTCCCGGTGTTCAGCTCCGAGAGCCAGCTGCGCGCCTGCGCCGGCGAGCACATGCCGTACGCGGTGGCGCCGGCCGTCGAGTTCGCCCGGGGCCTGCCCCCGCAGCTCGGCATCGCCCTCAACCCCGGCGGCACCATAGGCGCGCCGCTCCCGCCGCCCGCCGTCGCCGAACTGTGCCGCACGGGCCGCACCCCGCTCGACGGACCCGCGAGCGGCGGCCGCGTCCGGCTGTTCGAACCGGACTGGCAGGACGACCCCGTCGACTTCCTCGGCGCCGCCGGCGCCGAGTTCGAGGCGACCGGCCTCGTCGGCACCGCCCGCCGCGCCCTGGCCAGCGTCGAGGGCCGGCCGCCCGCCCTCTTCGTCGGCGTCGAGCTCACCACCCCGCAGGCCGCCGAGGGCACCGTCGCCCTGGACGCCCTCGGCCGGGCCCTCGGACGCGTCCCGGTGCCCTGGCCGGTCAACCTCGTCCTCCTGGACGTCGCCCAGGACCCGGTCGGCGACTGGATGCGGGAAAAGGTCGCCCCCTTCTACCGCCGCGAACACGGTTCCTGACCGGAGCCCCCCGTAAGCTGGACCGGAAGGCTTGCGAACGAGGGGCGGGATCCAGGTGAGCGCGTCAGGCACGGCGGCGGCCGGTGGGGGCTCCCCCGGTCGGGCGGAGTCCAGTGCGTGGGGGCAGGTCGAGCACCTGCTGGGGCAGGTCGCGCCCGGCCGTTACGACGCCTACGAGGCGCTCCTCCACGCCCTCGCCGACGCCCACGTGTGGATGCTGCTGTGGCACGGCGAGGCCGGCGGCCCCGACGCCCAGTACGGGAACATGGAGGTCGACGGCCTCGGCTACGCCCCCTGCGTCACCTCCGCCCAGGAGCTCACCGCCTCCGGCTGGAACCGCGCCCACGAGGTCGTCGCCGTCCGCGACGTCGCCGCCGCCCTCTACCCCGACCGCTGGGGGATCTGGCTCAACCCGCACGCCCACGGCGGCGGCGTCGGCATCCCCTGGGCCGACCTGCGCCGCATCGCCACCGGCCTCGACCGCATGCCCGCCGGGCCGCTGCGGCTCAGCGAGCCCGCCATCGAGCTGCCGCACTTCTACGCCCTCCTCACGCAGAACGCCCACCGCACCCCCGCCGTCCGCTCCCTGCGCCGCGCCTGGGTGCAGCCCTCGCTCGGCACGCCGTACGTCGCCATCGGCCTCGACCTCTACGACACCGCCCCGGCGTCGGTCGAGGCGGTGCGCGAGATGATGCGCCGGTCCGTGGCCGCCGTCCCGGACGGGCTGCCCGTCTCGACGGTCGCCATGTCCGACGCGTACGACCCGGTCGCCATGTGGCTGCGCGCCCACGCCCGCCCCTTCTACGACCGCGAGGCGCACCTCGCCCCGCCCGCCCCCGGCGCGGCCGGATACGGCTACCCCCAGCAGCGCTGAGGCAGCGCTCGGTGGCCGCCCCGAACTCCCCCGTGTGTCGGGGGTGTTAACCCGGCCAGGGGGCTTGTCCGGGATCTGCCCGGTTTGGTGACTGTCCGGGTCTCGACTGGGTATCACCGCTATCCGGACTGTTCTCCGCCGTGCCACCCGTCGGTAGTGTTCGGCCGGTCAAGACCTCATTCACTAGGCCGTACCAGGGGTGGCCCATGCGAATATCCAAGTCCCGTACGGTCCGGGCGGTCACCGCGGCGCTCGCCGTCGGAATGATCGCTACGGGCTGTGCCAGCGAGCGCGGCAAGGACGGCGACAAGGGCGGCGACAAGGACACGTTCGTGTTCGCCGGCGCCGGTGACCCGAGCTCACTGGATCCCGCCCTCGCCAGCGACGGTGAGACCTTCCGGGTCACCCGCCAGGCCTTCGAGGCGCTGCTGGAGCACGAGCCCGGCGGCAGCAAGCTCGTCGGCGGCCTCGCCGAGTCGTGGTCCAGCAACGACGCCGGCACGGTGTGGACCTTCAAACTCCGCGAGAACGTGAAGTTCCACGACGGCGAGGCGTTCGACGCCGCGGCCGTCTGCGCCAACTACGACCACTGGTTCAACTGGAAGGGCACCTACCAGTCGAGCGCGGTCTCGTACTACTGGCAGTCCATCATGGGCGGCTTCGCGCAGAACGAGGACAAGGACGCCCCGAAGGCGAACTACAAGTCCTGCACCGCGAAGGACCCGGCCACCGCGGTCATCGAGGTCCACGCGCCCTCCGCCAACCTGCCCGGCGGCTTCTCCCTCCAGGCGCTGGCGATCCACTCGCCGAAGGCCCTCAAGGCGTACGCCACGCAGGCGGCGACCGGCAAGGACGACGCCATCACGTACCCGAAGTACAGCCAGGAGGCCGGCACGGTCGCCGGCACCGGCCCGTACCGGATCACGAAGTGGAACAAGGGCAACAAGGAGGTCACCCTCCAGCGCTTCGACGACTACTGGGGCGACAAGGCGAAGGTGAAGAACCTCGTCTTCCGCACCATCTCCACCGAGGAGGGCCGCCGCCAGGCGCTCCAGGCCGGTGACATCCAGGGGTACGACCTGGTCTCCCCGGCCGACGTGAAGACGCTGGAGAAGGGCGGCTTCCAGGTCCCCACCCGTGACGTCTTCAACATCTTCTACCTGGGCATGTCGCAGGAGAAGCTGCCGGCGCTGAAGAAGCCGGAGGTCCGCCAGGCCCTCGCGCACGCCATCGACCGGGACAACATCGTCAAGACGCAGCTGCCCGAGGGCGGCAAGACCGCGACGCAGTTCATGCCCGACACGGTCGCCGGCTTCTCCGACAAGGTGAAGACCTACCCGTTCGACACCGCCAAGGCCAAGCAGCTGCTGGCCGCCGCGGGCGAGTCGAAGCTGAAGGTCGAGTTCTGCTACCCGACCGAGGTCACCCGGCCCTACATGCCGGCCCCGCAGGACATCTTCGAGCTGATGAAGGCCGACCTGGAGAAGGCCGGCGTCACCGTCACCCCGAAGCCGCTGAAGTGGGCGCCGGACTACCTGGACGCCACCGAGGCCGGCGCGTGCGCCCTGCACATGCTCGGCTGGACCGGTGACTTCAACGACGGCTACAACTTCATCGGCACCTGGTTCGCCGGGTACGACAAGCAGTGGGGCTTCAAGGAGCCGAAGGTCTTCGACGCGGTCACCGCGGCCTCCAAGGAGACCGACCCGGCCAAGCGCGTCGAGGCGTACAAGAAGGCCAACGAGACCATCATGGAGTACCTGCCGGGCCTCCCGATCTCGTCGTCCCCGCCGGCCATCGCGTTCGCCAAGGACGTCAACCCGCCGAAGGTCTCCCCGCTGACGCAGGAGAACTTCGCCGAGGTCTCCTACAAGTAACCCCATCCGCACGCGGCGTCCGCCCGGCCACAGCACTGCGTGGCCGGGCGGACCCGCATCTGACGCACACGCAAGAAAGGGGCACGCGGGGTGCTGCGACTCGTCGTACGAAGACTGCTACAGCTGATACCCACCCTGCTCGGCCTGTCGGTTCTCCTCTTCCTCTGGCTGAACCGGCTGCCCGGCGGACCCGCCTCGGCGATCCTGGGCGAACGGGCGACACCCACCGAAGTGGCGCGCATCAACCGCGCGCTCGGCCTCGACCAGCCGGTCTGGGTGCAGTACGGCCGCTTCCTCAAGCGCATCGCCGAACTCGACCTCGGCACCTCGACCAAGACCGGCCAGCCCGTCTGGGACGAGTTCGCGCTGCGCTTCCCGGCCACGGTGGAGCTGAGCGTCGCCGCCATGCTGATCGCCGTGGTCGTCGGCATCCCGCTCGGCTACCTCGCCGCCCGGCGCCGCGGCGGCTGGCTCGACGTCGCCTCGGTCTCCGGCTCGCTCATCGGCATCTGCGTGCCGGTCTTCTTCCTCGGGCTGATCCTCAAGGGCATCTTCGCGGTCAACCTGCACATCTTCCCGACCTACGGGCGCCTGACCACCGGTCTCGACGCGACCGAGGTCACCGGCTTCGCCGTCCTCGACGGCCTGCTGACCGGCGAGCTCGACGCGACCGGCGACGCCCTGTGGCACCTCGTCCTGCCCGCCGTGACGCTCGCCTCCATCCCGCTCGCCGTGATCGTCCGCATGACGCGCGCCAGCGTCCTGGAGGTCCTCGGCGAGGACTACGTCCGCACCGCCGAGGCCAAGGGCCTGGAGAAGCGGGTCGTCCGCCTCCGCCACGTCCTGCGCAACGCCCTCCTGCCGGTCGTCACGGCCATCGGCCTGCTCACCGGTTCCCTGCTGTCCGGCGCGGTCCTCACCGAGTCCGTCTTCGACTTCGGCGGGATCGGCTCCTTCATCAAGGTCGCCATCGACGCCCGCGACTACCCGGTGCTGGTCGGCTTCATCATGTTCATCGCCATGGTGTACGTCGTCATCAACCTCCTCGTCGACGTGGCCTACAGCCTCATTGACCCGAGAGTGCGGGTGAACTGACGTGTCCACCAAGACCGACAAGATCGCCCGGCTCGCCGAGCTGACCCAGGCCAACGAGAGCACGAGCGGCGCCAGCCTGTGGCGCGAGGCGTTCCGCCGGCTCAAGACGAGCAAGATGGCGGTGATCGGCGCGGTCATCATCGCGCTGTTCGTCGTCGTCGCCGTGGTCGGCCCCTGGGTCGCCCCGCACGCCCCGACAGCGCAGAGCTGGCGCGGCGAGGTCTTCCCCAACCAGGGCAAGTTCGTCGGCGCCCGCGGCGAGAACTGGTTCGGCCTCGACCACCTCGGCCGGGACATGTTCTCCCGGATGCTCGTCGGCGCCCGCCAGACGCTGCTGGTCGGCGTCGTGTCGATGCTCATCGGCCTCGTGGTCGGCGCGACGGTCGGCATGCTCTCCGGCGCCGCCGCCACCCTCGGCGGCAAGGCCGGCCGGCGGGTCGACACCGTCGTCATGCGGTTCATCGACATCCTGCTGTCCCTGCCGTCGCTGCTCCTCGCCGTCTCCGTCGCGGCCGTCATGGGCCAGTCCCTGACCACCGTGATGATCGCCGTCGGTGTGGTGCAGATCCCGATCTTCGCGCGGCTGCTGCGCGGTTCGATGCTCGCGCAGGGCGGCTCCGACTACGTCCTGGCGGCCAAGGCCCTCGGCGTGCGGCGCCGGCGGATCGTCGTCACGCAGATCCTGCCCAACTCGCTCAGCCCCGTGATCGTCCAGGCGACCCTCAGCCTCGCCACCGCGATCATCGAGGCCGCCGCCCTGTCCTACCTGGGGCTCGGCAACCCGGACCCGGCCGTCCCCGAGTGGGGCGTGATGCTCTCCCAGGCGCAGCGGTTCTTCGACAACGCGCCGATGATGGCCGTCTACCCGGCGGTCGGGATCATCATCACCGCCCTCGGCTTCACCCTGCTCGGCGAGGCCATGCGCGAAGCCCTCGACCCGAAGCTGCGAGGCTGAACTGCCATGCCACTGCTCACTGTCGACGAACTCACCGTCACCTTCGGCGGACGCGGCCGCAAGCCCTCCACCGCCGTCGACGGGGTCTCCTTCACCGTGGACCAGGGCCAGGTCGTGGGCCTGGTCGGCGAGTCCGGCTGCGGCAAGTCCGTGACCTCCCTCGCCCTCATGGGGCTCCTGCCGCGCAAGGGCGTCACCGTCGGCGGCCGCGCCGACTTCGACGGCGAGGACCTGCTCACCATGGGGGCCAAGCGGCTGCGCGACATGCGCGGCAGCAAGCTCGCCATGATCTTCCAGGACCCGCTCTCCTCCCTGAACCCGGTCATCCCGATCGGCGTGCAGGTCACCGAGATCCTCAAGCGCCACCGCGGGCTGAAGGGGGAGGCCGCCCGCAAGGAGGCCGCCCACCTGCTCGACCGGGTCGGCATCCCCGACCCGGCGCGGCGGCTCGACGAGTACCCCCACCAGCTCTCCGGCGGCATGCGCCAGCGCGCCCTCATCGCCATGGCGGTGGCGTGCGCGCCCCGGCTGCTCATCGCCGACGAGCCGACGACCGCCCTGGACGTGACGATCCAGGCGCAGATCCTGGAGCTGCTCAAGGAGCTGGTGGACCAGGAGGGCACCGCCCTGCTGATGATCACGCACGACCTGGGCGTCGTCGCGGGCCTGTGCGACGAGGTCAACGTCCTCTACGCGGGCAAGGCCGTGGAGTCGGCGGGCCGCCGCGAGCTGTTCGCCCACCCCACCCACCCGTACGCGCACGGCCTGCTGGGGTCCATCCCCCGCCTGGACGCACCGCGCGGCGAGCCGCTCCGCCCCATCCGCGGCTCCATCAACGACAAGATCGCCTGGACGGACGGGTGCGCGTTCGCACCGCGCTGCGACCACTACACGCTGGAGTGCCTCACCGGCACGCCGCAGCTCACCGAGGTGCGCGCAGCCGGCCACCAGGTGCGCTGCGTGAACCCCGTCCTGCCCGACGCACCGGCCGAGGAGGTACCGGCATGAGCCTGCTCGCACTGGACGGAGTGAAGGTCCACTTCCCCGTCAGGAAGGGCGTCCTCTTCGACCGCACCGTCGGCCACGTGTACGCCGTGGACGGCGTCTCGCTGACGGTCGAGGCCGGCCGGACGTACGGCCTGGTCGGCGAGTCCGGCTGCGGCAAGACCACCCTGGGCCGGGCGGTCCTGCGGCTGGTCGACATCACGGACGGCGAGGTCCTCTTCGACGGCACCGACCTGGCGAAGCTGCCCGAGGAGGAGATGCGCCGGTTCCGGCGCCGGCTCCAGATGGTCTTCCAGGACCCGCTGGGCAGCCTCAACCCCCGCCAGAACATCGAGTCGATCCTGTCCGAGGGCATGATCGCGCACGGCATCGGGGCGAACCAGGACGAGCGCCGGGAGAAGATCAAGGCGATCCTCGCCCGGGTGGGCCTGCCGACCAACGCGCTCTCCCGCTACCCGCACGAGTTCTCCGGCGGCCAGCGCCAGCGCATCGGCATCGCGCGGGCGCTGGTGCTGGAGCCGGACGTCATCATCTGCGACGAGCCGGTCTCGGCCCTGGACGTGTCGATCCAGGCCCAGGTGATCAACCTGCTGGAGGAGCTCCAGCAGCAGCTGGGCCTGACGTACCTCGTCATCGCCCACGACCTGGCCGTCGTCCGGCACATCTCGGACGTCATCGGCGTGATGTACCTCGGCTCCCTCGTGGAGGAGGCCCCGAGCGACGCCCTGTACGCCTCGCCCAAGCACCCGTACACCCGGGCGCTGATGTCGGCGGTGCCGGTACCGGACCCGGAGGTCGAGGACCGCCGCGAGCGCATCCTGCTCCGCGGCGACCTGCCCTCCCCGGCCAACCCGCCGAGCGGCTGCCGCTTCCACACCCGCTGCCCCTGGGCCCGGCCCCGGTGCGCCGAGGAGCGGCCCGCGCTGACGGACGCGGGCGGCGGCCACAAGGTGGCGTGCCACTTCACGGCGGAGATCGAGTCGGGCGAGCTGGAGCCGACCCGGCCGACCGGCGTGGAGGCCGTCGTGGGCACGGTGCCCGCCCCGGCGCGGTCCCCGGAGGGAGCCCCGGGCGGGGCCGCCGGGGCGGCGGACGCGGGTGGCGCGGCGGACGCGGGTGACGCGGGTGGCGCGGCGGAGAAGACGGAGAAAGCGGAGAAGACGGAGAAGGAGACGCCGTGACGGCGGTGTGACGCCCGCCACCACCCGCCGCCCCGGCCCGCGCACCGCGCCCCGGGGCGGCGGGCGGGGCGGCGGCCCCGCGGGGCGGGCGGGGCGGGCCGGCGGATGAGACGGTGCGCCCCGCCCCGCGCGCCACGCGGTACAACAGTGCGGTGCTCCAGTCTCTGTTCACCCCCTCCGTGCTCCACGCGCTCGACCTCGCCGGGATCTTCGTCTTCGCGATCTCCGGCGCGCTCCTAGCCGTCCGGAAGAACTTCGACGTCTTCGGCATGGCCGTGCTCGCGGAGGTCACCGCGCTGGGCGGCGGGCTGCTGCGGGACCTGATCATCGGCGCGGTCCCGCCGGCGGCCTTCACCGACCTGGGGTACCTGCTGATGCCGCTGGTCGCCACGGTGCTGGTGTTCTTCCTGCACCCGGTCGTCGAGCGCACGCAGGCGGCGGTCAACGTCTTCGACGCGGCCGGGCTGGGGCTGTTCTGCGTGGCCGGGACGACCAAGGCGTACGAGTACGGGCTCGGCCTGCCCCAGTCCGCGGTCCTCGGGCTGGCGACCGCCGTCGGGGGCGGCGTGCTGCGCGACGTGCTGGCCGACGAGGCGCCGTCGCTGCTGCGCTGGGACCGCGACCTCTACGCGGTGCCGGCCATCGTCGGCTCGACCATGGTGGCGCTCTTCCTCCACTTCCACCTGCTCGGCCCGTTGACCAGCGCCCTCGCCGCACTCGCCGCCTTCGTCCTGCGCCTGCTCGCGCTGCGCTACCGGTGGCGGGCGCCGCGCGCGTGGAACCGGCGCTCCACCGCCTCGGAGGAGGAGCCCGAGAAAGCTACCGCTTAGTAGTTTGCTGTTGTACGGTGCTGCGCATGGACAGCAGCAGCCGCTTCGACCGCGACACCGCGGTGGCCCTCCGCTCCCCGGGCGTCTACGACACGGACCTCTCCGCCGACTGGACGATCTTCGGCGTCGTCAACGGCGGATACCTGCTCGCCCTGCTGGGCCGCGCCCTCGGCGACGCGCTCCCGCACCCGCACCCCTTCTCGGTCTCGGCCCACTACCTGGCGCCCTCGCTGCCCGGCCCCGCCGTCATCCGCACCGAGACGGTCCGCACCGGCCGCACCCTCTCGACCGGCCAGGCGTCGCTCTACCAGCGGGCCGAGGACGGCACCGAGCGTGAGCACATCCGCGTCCTCGCCACGTACGGCGACCTCGACGCCCTCAGCGACGACGTGCGCACCAGCGCCAAGCCGCCGGCCATCCCGCCGTACGAGCACTGCCTCGGCCCGTCCGACGCCCCCGAGCCGCTGCCCGGGTCGGCCGAGATCGCCCGGCTGCTCGACATCAAGCTCGACCCGGCCACCCTCGGCTGGGCCCTCGGCGCCCCCTCCGGCAAGGGCGAGGTGCGCGGCTGGTTCGGCCTCGCCGACGGCCGCGACCCCGACCCGCTCTCGCTGCTGCTGACCGTCGACGCGCTGCCGCCGACCGCCTTCGACCTCGGCCTGAGCGGCTGGACGCCGACCGTGGAACTCACCACCCACGTCCGCTGCCGCCCCGCCCCCGGGCCGCTGCGCGTCTCCATCACCACGCGCAACCTCGCCGGCGGCTTCCTGGAGGAGGACGCCGAGGTCTGGGACAGCGCCGACCGGCTCGTCGCCCAGTCCCGCCAACTCGCCCGCGCCCCGCGCTGACGCCCGCGCCCGGCGCCCCCGCCCCCGCCCCGGGCCCGGGCTGCCGAGCCCCGGGCCGGGTCGCCGCCCGGCGCACCGGCCGCCTCGCGCGTGACGCCGGGGGCCGGACCCGCGCGGCGCGGTCAGTCCAGCCAGTGGCGGCTGCCCAGCGTCACCAGGCGCAGCCGCCGCCGGGCCTCGTCCGCCACCCGTTCGCGGGCCTCGGGGTCCGGCCCGGCCGCCAGCAGCGCCGACGCGGTCGTCACCATGAGGTCGACGTACAGCCGCGCCAGCATCAGCAGATCCGCGCGCTCCCAGCCCCGCGCCTCCGGCAGGGCGGCCAGCGCGTCGGCCACCTCGACCGCGAAGCGGTCCAGCTCGCCGCCGATCGCCTCGCGCACCGGCCGCACGCCGCCGTGCCGCTCCCGCGCCAGGAACAGGACGTGCGCGGGGGAGTCCGCCACCAGGCGGTCGATCAGCTCCACCGTCCCGGCGATCCGCTCCTCGCTGTCCCCGGTGGCGGCGAGCGTCGTGCGGATGGTGCCGTGGAGGCTGCCCAGGGCCTCGTCCACCAGTGCCACGCCGAGGTCGGCGACCCCGTCGAAGTGCCGGTAGAAGGCGGTCGGCGCGATCCCCGCCGCCCGCGCCACCTCCCGCAGGCCCAGGCTCCCGAGGCTCTGGTCCTCCAACAGGGCGAGCGCCGCGTCCATGAGGGCCCGGCGGGTCCGCTGCTTGCGCGCCTGCCGGACGCCGGCGGGCGGGGCGCCGGTGCTGTGACTCATGCCATGCAGTAAACAGCCGTTCCTCCCGCGCCTCCAGGGGTACACGGCCACTAGACTGGAAAGTCAGTGCACAGTTGTCCGCTCAACGAGAGGCAACCCGATGCTCTTCCTCGTCGCAGCCCTGCTCCTGCTCGGCACGCTCATGGGCACCGCGGCCTTCGTGCCCCCGCCCGTCACCGCCGTGGCGGCCGCCGCCATCGCCGCGTGGCTGCTCGCCTTCGCGGCGCGCGAGCGCGGCGCCCGACGGCGCCGGAACTGAAGGGGGCCGCCGTGGAACGCGCCATGACGCCCACCCGGACCGGGCCCCGGCCCACGAAGCGGCGCCCGTCCCTCGTCCCGCGCCGCGACGCCGACGGCATGGCCGTCGCCGCCTTCGTGCTGGGCCTCGTCGGCCTCCTCGTGTTCAACGTCATCCTCGGGCCCCTCGCCATCGGCCTGGCCCTCATCGCCCTGCGCCGCGGCACCGCCCGGCGCGGCCGCGCCATCCTCGGCCTCGCCCTCGGCACCGCCGATCTGGTGGTCCTCGCGGTCCTCACCTCCCTCAACGACAGCGTCTCGTGGAGCTTCGGCTGACCCTCCGCTGACGCGCGCCGCGTCGGGGCCGGATCGCCGGCCGGGGCGCGACCTCGGCGATCGGCCGGATACGCCGCCGGTCGTCGGCCGCGCGCGGCGGGCTCGTAGAATCGGGTCACCATGGCCTACCTCGACCACGCCGCGACCACTCCGATGCTCCCGGAGGCGGTCGAGGCGATGACCGCCCAGCTGACCGCCACGGGCAACGCCTCGTCCCTGCATGCCGCCGGGCGCCGCGCCCGCCGCACCGTCGAGGAGGCCCGCGAGACGCTCGCCGAGGCGCTCGGGGCCCGGCCCAGCGAGGTCGTCCTCACCTCCGGCGGCACCGAGGCCGACAACCTCGCCGTGAAGGGCCTGTACTGGGCCCGCCGGGCGGCCGACCCGCGCCGCGTCCGCGTCCTCACCAGCCCCGTGGAGCACCACGCCGTGCTGGACGCCGTCCACTGGCTCGGCGAGCACGAGGGCGCCACCGTCGAGTACCTGCCCGTCGACGCCCACGGCCGCGTCCACCCCGACGCCCTGCGCGAGGCCCTCGCCCGCGACCCGCACGACGTCGCGCTGGCCACGGTCATGTGGGCGAACAACGAGATCGGCACGGTCCTGCCCGTACGGGAACTCGCCGCCGTCGCCCGGGAGTTCGACGTCCCCCTGCACTCCGACGCGGTCCAGGCCGTCGGCCAGCTGCCCGTCGCCTTCGCCGATTCCGGGCTGGCCGCCATGACCGTCTCCGGCCACAAGATCGGCGGCCCGTACGGCATCGGCGCGCTCCTCCTCGGCCGTGAGTACAGCCCCGTGCCCGTCCTGCACGGCGGCGGCCAGGAGCGACACGTCCGCTCCGGCACGCTCGACGTGCCCGCCGTCGCCGCCTTCGCCGTCGCCGCCCGGCTCGCCACCGAGCGCCGCGAGCGGTTCGCCCGCGAGGTGGGGGCGCTGCGCGACGCGCTGGTCGACGCCGTCCGCGCGGCCGTCCCGGACGCCGTCCTCGGCGGCGACCCCGTCGACCGGCTCCCCGCCAACGCCCACTTCAGCTTCCCCGGCTGCGAGGGCGACTCCCTCCTGCTGCTCCTCGACGCCCAGGGCATCGAGTGCTCCACCGGATCCGCCTGCACCGCCGGCGTCGCCCAGCCCAGCCACGTCGTCCTGGCCACCGGCACCGACGCCGAGCTGGCCCGCGGCACGCTCCGCTTCACCCTCGGCCACACCTCGACCCGCGCCGACGTCGACGCCCTCGCCGGGGCCATCGGCCCGGCCGTCGCCCGCGCCCGCACCGCCGGGCTCAGCTAGCCGCCCGCCTCGCGACCGGGCCCCGCGCCTCGCGTCCGGGCCCCGCGTCCGCGCCCCGCTCCGCGTCCGGTACCCCGGCTGCGGCTGCGGCCCGCGTCAGTCGCCGGGCGAGGGGGAGGGCGAGGGCGGGGCGGTGGGCGCCGTCGCGGCGCGCCGCACCAGCCGCAGGTACCGGTCCCAGTCCCAGTGCGGCCCGGGGTCGGTGTGGTCCGTGCCCTCGACCTCCACGTGGCCGATGATGTGCTCCCGGTCGACGGGTATGCCGTACCGGGCGCATATCCCGGCCGTCAGCCGGGCCGACGAGGCGTACATCGCCTCCGTGAAGTCCTGCGGCCGGTCGACGAACCCCTCGTGCTCGATGCCGATGCTCCGCTCGTTCATGTCGCGGTTGCCCGCGTGGAACGCCACGTCCAGCTCGCGGATCATCTGCGCGACCCGCCCGTCCTTGCCCACCACGTAGTGCGCCGCCGCGCCGTGCCCCGGGTTCTTGAAGACCCGCAGCGCCGTCGCGAAGCTGCCCTGCACGACGTGGACCACCACCCGGTCGATGCCGAAGTCGTCCGGGCGGTCCGCCCGCCGCCAGTTCGCCCGCGCCGCCGCCGTCCACCGCGCGCCGGCGTGGTCGAGCTCGCCCTCCACCCGCTTGCGCTCCGTGCCGGGCAGCCGCCACCACACGCGCCGCAGCTCGTCCCACCCCAGCGCCGCCGCCCCCGCCACGGCGGCCCCGCCACCGATCAGCAGGGCGCGCCGCCCCACCCGTCCGCTCTCTCCACTGCCCATGTGACCGTGAACGCTTACTCACGCGACGACGGTTCCCGGCGCCCCGTACCCTGGTGGGGCTATGACTGACACCTCCCAGCGCCCCCTCCGCGTCCTCGCCGCCATGTCCGGCGGCGTGGACTCCGCCGTCGCCGCCGCCCGCGCCGCCGAGGCGGGGCACGACGTGACGGGGGTGCACCTGGCGCTCTCCGCGAACCCGCAGTCCTTCCGCACCGGCGCCCGGGGCTGCTGCACCGTCGAGGACTCGCGCGACGCCCGCCGCGCCGCCGACGTGATCGGCATCCCCTTCTACGTCTGGGACCTGGCGGAACGCTTCCGCGAGGACGTGGTCGAGGACTTCGTCGCCGAGTACGAGGCGGGCCGCACCCCCAACCCGTGCCTCCGCTGCAACGAGAAGATCAAGTTCGCGGCCCTCCTGGACAAGGCCCTGGCGCTCGGCTTCGACGCGGTCTGCACCGGCCACTACGCCAAGGTCGTCACCCTCGCCGACGGCACCCGCGAACTGCACCGGGCCTCCGACATGGCGAAGGACCAGTCGTACGTCCTCGGCGTCCTCGACGAGCGCCAGCTCGCCCACGCCCTGTTCCCGCTGGGCGACACCGTCACCACCAAGGACGAGATCCGCGCCGAGGCGGAGCGGCGGGGCCTCGCCGTGGCGAAGAAGCCCGACAGCCACGACATCTGCTTCATCGCCGACGGCGACACCCAGGGCTTCCTGGCGTCCCGGCTGGGCAAGGCGGAGGGCGACATCGTCGACGAGTCCGGCGCCAGGGTCGGCAGCCACGACGGCGCGTACGGCTTCACCATCGGCCAGCGCAAGGGCCTGCGCATCGGGCGCCCCGCCCCGGACGGCAAGCCCCGCTACGTCCTGGACATCTCGCCCGTGGACAACACCGTCACCGTCGGACCCGCCGAGGCGCTCGACGTCACGGCCCTCACGGCGATCCGGCCCCGCTGGTGCGGCCGTGCGCCCGAGGGCCCCGGCACGTACACGGCGCAGCTGCGCGCCCACGGCGGCGAGACGGAGGTGACGGCAGCGGTGGCGGGCGACGAGCTGCGCGTCGCGTTCACCGAGCCGGTCCGCGGGGTCGCCCCGGGCCAGGCGATCGTCCTCTACGACGGCACCCGCGTGGTCGGCTCGGCCACCATCGCCACGACGACCCGCCGCGCGACCGCCCCCACCCCGGCCTGACGCCTGCCCGGCCTGACGCGTGCCCGGCGTGACGCCTACCCCGGCGTGACGCCCACCCCGGCCTGGCGCCTGCCTGGCTTGGTGCCCGCCCCGGCGGGGCGGCGGCGCCGCGCGCCCGCGTGCACCCGCGGCACCGCCCGGCGCCGACCACCGCCTCACCGCGCGAAGAAGCCCGCCAGCACCGGCGCCAGCACCTGCGGCGCCGCCGTGTGCGTCTGACCGGTGAGCGTCGTGTGCCGCCCCTGGGGAAGCGCCCCGGCGACCGCGCGGGCCGCGTCGCGCAGCCAGCGCGGGCTCGCCCCGCCGTCCAGGACCAGCACGCGCGCGTGGATGCCCGCCAGGAGCCCGGCCGGCACCCCGTCGTGGACGTCGCCGTCCGCCCCGTAGGGCGGCTCGTACACCGACAGCCGCCCCATCGGGACCCCCGCGGCGGCCGCCTCCAGCGCGAGCGCCCCGCCCGACGACGTGCCGTGCACCCCCGCGCCCGCGCCCGCGGCGGCGACCACCGCGGCCAGGTCCTCCACCTCGCGCTCCGGGGCGTACCCCCCGGCGCCGCCCCCGCTGCCCCCGCGCCCCCGCCGGTCGTACGTGTACGTCGTGAACCGCCCCGCCAGCAGCCCCGCGAGCCGAAGCTCCCACCCGCCCGGCGACAGCGCCCCGCCGACCAGGACCAGCGGCGGCCCCCCGCCGCACCGGCGGTACGCGATCGGGGTGCCGTCCGCCGACGCCACCCGGCCCTCGACGGTCGCGGCGGGCCCGGGCGGTGTCGTCCTCACATCGTCCATGCCAGGGCAGACCGGCGGACGGCGCGCAACTCATCGGTCGGGCCGGAACTCCGGAGCGACCCGGCCGTGTCAGCCCTCGTCCGGCCCGTGGAAGCAGAAGTACCCGCCGATCGCGGCCACTTCCGGCTTCGGGTCGAGGTAGGCCCACACCGCGTCCGGGCGGCCGGGCAGGGACCAGTACGACGCGGTGCCCTTGAACGGGCAGTGGGTCGTCGTCCCGGAGGGGACCAGCAGCTCGGTCCGCACGTCCTCGGGCGGCAGGTAGAGCCGGACGGGGCAGCCCGTCTCCCGCAGGGCGAGGGCGCGACCGCTGTCGGCGACGACCCGGCCGTCCCGCTCGACGCGTACGGGCCCCTCGGCCGGACCGATGGTGATGCGGTGTCCTGGAGGCGTCATGTCCGGTGAACGGAGCCCGCGCCGGACGGGTTCCCGGGCCGGGGCCGTACGGTGCTCCCATGGACATCTGCGTCTTCCTCTCCGCCGCCGACCTGGACGAGCGCTACACGACCGCCGCCCGCGAGTTCGCCGAACTCCTCGGCAAGGGGGGCCACACCCTCGTGTGGGGCGGCTCGGACGCCGGGCTGATGAAGGTCGTCGCCGACGGCGTGCAGGCCGCGGGCGGGCGGCTGGTCGGCGTGTCGGTGGAGTTCCTCCAGCACAAGGCGCGCCCCGGCTGCGACGAGATGGTCGTCGCCCGCGACCTCGCCGAGCGCAAGGCGCAGCTCCTCGCGCGCGCCGACGCGATCGTCGTCATGGTGGGCGGTACGGGGACGCTGGACGAGGCCACCGAGATCCTGGAGCTGAAGAAGCACGGCCTGCACACCAAGCCCGTCGTCCTGCTCAACACCGCCGGCTTCTACGACGGGCTGAAGCAGCAGTTCCGGCGCATGGACGAGGAGGGGTTCCTGCCGCTGCCCCTCACCGAGCTGGTGTTCTTCGCGGAGGACGCCGTCTCCGCCCTCGCCTACCTGGAGGAGTCCGCCGGCATCCGCTAGCCCCCGGCCCCCCGGCCCCCCGCCCCCCCGGCCGTGCGCCCGTCGGCCCCCGGCCGCCGACGGCCTCCGGCCGGCCGGGTGCGAGCATGGCCCCATGACCACACACCTGATCACCGGCGCGGGCTCCGGCATCGGCGCGGCGGTCGCCCGCCGCCTCCACGCGCGCGGGGACGAGCTCGTCCTGCTGGCCCGGGACGCCGGGCGTGCGAAGGAGCTGGCGGAGCTCCACCCCGGCGCCCGTACCCTCGTCGGGGACCTCGCCGACCCCGACCGGCTCTCCTGGGCCTTCTCCCACCAGGAGCTGCCCGACCGGCTCGACACGCTGCTCCACGTCGCCGGCGTCGTCGACCTCGGCCCCGTCGGCGAGCTGAGCACCAAGACGTGGCGCGCGCAGCTCGACGTGAACCTCGTCGCCCCCGCCGAGCTGACCCGGCTGCTCCTGCCGCAGCTGCGCGTCTCCCAGGGCCACGTCGTGTTCGTCAACTCCGGCGCCGGCCTCCACGCGAACGCCGACTGGTCCGCGTACGCCGCCTCCAAGCACGGCCTGCGCGCCCTCGCCGAGGCGCTGCGCGCCGAGGAGCGCCCCCACGGCGTGCGCGTCACCTCGGTCTACCCGGGCCGCACGGCCAGCCCCATGCAGGCCAAGGTCCACCGGCAGGAGGGCAAGGAGTACGACGCCTCCCGCCTGATGGACCCCGAGTCGGTCGCGACGACGATCCTCACCGCCGTCGACCTGCCCCGCGACGCGGAGATCCAGGACCTGACCGTCCGCCCGGGCCGCTAGGGGCTGCCTGGCCGATCAGCCCGGCGTGATCGGCGGGACGCCCCCTGGGCCCGCCCGGGCCGCCAGGGCCCGCCCGGGGCGCCCGGCCGGCCCGGGCCCGGACCGTGTCCCGGGGAGCGGCGCGTACCCTTCCCGGGTGAGCCAGAACAACGACAGCGACGACATCAACTGGGGCCCGGCCACCGGGGTCGGCTCGATGCCGGGCGGCGACGCGCGCGAGGCCGCCAAAGCCGTGACCGGGTCCTTCGAGGACTTCGTCCACCTGCCGGAACTGCCCGGCCGCGGCCCCGGAGCCGACATGATCGGCCGGACCGCGGGGCTGCTCGTCGAGGTCTACGCGCGCGTGGAGCCCAGCGGGTGGCGGATCGGCGACCGGCCAGGCCGCGACACCCGCCGCGCCCGCGCGTGGCTGCGGGAGGACCTCGACGCGCTGGAGGAGTTCACCCAGGGGTACGAGGGCGTGCTCAAGGTGCAGGCCGTCGGCCCCTGGACGCTCGCCGCCGCGCTGGAACTGCGCGGCGGCGAGGCCGCGCTCCGCGACCCCGGCGCCTGCCGCGACCTCACCGCGTCACTCGCCGAGGGTCTGCGCGGCCACCTCGCGGACGTGCGCCGCCGCGTCCCGGGCGCCCGGGTCGTGCTGCAGCTCGACGAGCCGTCCCTCACCGCCGTGCTGCGCGGGCAGGTCAGGACGGCCAGCGGCTACCGCACCCACCGCGCCGTCGACCGGCAGGTCGCGGAGAGCGCCCTGCGCGAGGTGATGGGCGTCCACGACGGGCCTTCCGTCATCCACTCGTGCGCCCCCGACGTCCCGTTCGCCCTGCTGCGCCGGGCGGGTGCCGCGGGCATCTCGTTCGATTTCGGTCTGCTCACCGAGCGTGACGAGGAGGCGATCGGCGAGGCGGTCGAGGGAGGGACGAGGCTCTTCGCTGGCGTGGTGCCCTCCACCGACGGCCCGTTGTCGGACCCTGCCGGTAGCGTCATGGGTGTCAGGACGCTGTGGCGCAGGCTGGGGCTGCAACCGGGGACCCTCGCGGACTCCTTGGTGATCACTCCCACGTGTGGGCTCGCGGGCGCTTCGCCCGCCTACGCCCGCAGTGCGCTCGCGCACTGCGTCAAGGCGGCGAAGTCCCTCGCGGACAACCCTGAGTAACGGGAGGATCGACGTGGCTGTCGAACAGCACGAGCAGCGCGACGTGGTGCCGGCGGACGTCCGGGAGGAGCACGCCCGGCTGGCCGAGGAGGTCGAGGAGCACCGCTTCCGGTACTACGTGAAGGACCAGCCGGTCGTCAGCGACGCCGACTTCGACCGGTTGCTGCGCTCCGTGGAGCGGCTGGAGGAGCGGTACCCGGAGCTGCGCACGCCCGACTCGCCGACGCAGAAGGTCGCCGGGGCGTACGAGACGGAGTTCACGGCCGTCCGGCACCGCGAGCGGATGCTCTCCCTGGACAACGCCTTCGACGACGAGGAGCTGGCCGCCTGGGCCGAGCGCGTCGCGCGGGACGTCGGCGCCGCCGAGCACCACTTCCTGTGCGAGCTGAAGGTCGACGGCCTCGCCGTGAACCTCACGTACGAGAAGGGCCGGCTGACGCGCGCCGCGACCCGCGGCGACGGCCGGACCGGCGAGGACATCACGCCGAACGTCCGCACCATCGCCGACATCCCCGAGCGGCTCCGGGGGGAGCGCGTCCCCGACCTCGTGGAGATCCGCGGCGAGGTCTACTTCCCGATGGAGAAGTTCGAGGAGCTGAACGCCCGTCTGGTCGCCGCCGGCGACAAGCCCTTCGCCAACCCGCGCAACGCCGCCGCGGGCTCCCTGCGCCAGAAGGACCCGCGCGTCACCGCCACGCGCCCGCTGCACATGGTGGTGCACGGCATCGGCGCCCACGAGGGCCTGGAGCTCGACCGGCTCTCCGAGGCGTACGGGCTGCTCAGGCAGTGGGGCCTGCCGACGGCCCGGCACAACCGCGTCGTGGACACCCTCGACGGTGTGCGCGAGTTCATCGCCCACTTCGGCGAGCACCGCCACTCCGTGGAGCACGAGATCGACGGCGTCGTGGTCAAGCTGGACGAGATCCGCCTCCAGGGGCGGCTCGGCTCCACCTCGCGCGCGCCCCGCTGGGCCATCGCGTACAAGTACGCCCCGGAGGAGGTCAACACCAAGCTGGTGAACATCCGCGTCGGCGTCGGCCGCACGGGCCGCGTCACGCCGTACGCGCAGGTCGAGCCGGTCACGGTGGCCGGCTCGGAGGTCGAGTTCGCCACCCTGCACAACCAGGACGTGGTGAAGGCCAAGGGCGTCCTCATCGGCGACACCGTGGTGCTGCGCAAGGCCGGTGACGTCATCCCGGAGATCCTCGGCCCCGTCGTCGACCTGCGGGACGGCAGCGAGCGCGCGTTCGTCATGCCGAGTGAGTGCCCCGAGTGCGGCACGCCGCTGAAGCCGATGAAGGAGGGCGACGTCGACCTGCGCTGCCCGAACGGCCGGACGTGCCCCGCGCAGCTGCGCGAGAGGCTGTTCTACCTCGCCGGGCGCCGCTGCTTCGACATCGAGAACTTCGGCTACGTGGCGGCCGCCGCGCTCACCCGGCCGCTGGAGCCCGCGGACCCCCCGCTCGTCGACGAGGGCGACCTGTTCGACCTGACCATCGAGCAGCTGCTGCCCATCAAGGCGTACGTCCTGGACCAGGACAGCGGCCTGCCCAAGCGGGACCCGAAGACGGGCGAGGAGAAGGTCGCCACCGTCTTCGCCAACCAGCAGGGCGAGCCGCGGAAGAACGCCCTGGCGATGCTCCGCAACATCGAGGAGGCCAAGCGGCGTCCGCTCGCCCGGGTCATCACCGCCCTGTCCATCCGCCACGTCGGACCGGTCGCGGCGGAGGCGCTCGCCCGCGAGTTCCGCTCCCTCGACCGCATCGAGGCGGCCACCGAGGAGGAGCTGGCCGCCGTCGAGGGCGTCGGCCCGACCATCGCCGCGTCCCTCAAGCAGTGGTTCGCCGAGGAGTGGCACCGCGAGATCCTGCGCAAGTGGCGGGCCGCCGGCGTCCGGACGGAGGAGGAGAGCACCGGGGAGGATGAGGGCCCGAGGCCCCTGGAGGGGCTCACCGTCGTCGTCACGGGCACCCTGCAGAACCACACCAGAGATGGCGCGAAAGAGGCGCTCCAGGGCGTCGGTGCCAAGGTGACCGGTTCCGTTTCCAAGAAGACCTCCTTCGTGGTCGTCGGTGACAGCCCGGGGTCGAAGTACGACAAGGCGATGCAGCTGAAGGTTCCGGTTCTGGACGAGGACGGCTTCGCGGTGCTGCTGGCACAGGGGGCCGACGCGGCCCGGGAGGTGGCCCTCCCCGCCGAGGAGTAGACCGGAACCGGCCGCGAACGGCGGGAACAGGCCGGAAATCGTCACCCGTTCAGCGCATACCAGACGGTTACGGGTGGCCGGGTCGCATTCGGGCAAGAGCTGTAGAGCGCCGCCCGCGAAAGCGCTCCGCGGCCTACTGTTGTGACGTGCGCCTGTCGTGCACGGCCGCGGTGGGAACGTCCGTGCGCGGTGGTCGTGGTGGTGTGACGACGGGCCACCACGAGGCAGAGGCAACGGCACCGCCGGCTGTGAGAGGGACGGAATGAAACCGACCGAGAGTGCCGACCCGGTCGCCCGACCGCGTACGCGCGCCTGCCCGGCCGCCGCGGCCTTCGAGGGCCTCGCCGCCAGGCTCCCCGCGATCGTGGTGGCCCTCGCGGGCGTCGCGCTCGCCGGCGGCTTCCACCGGGCCGTCAGCCACGGCCACGCCCTCTTCCCCGGCGGCGCCACCGGCTGGTCCCTGGCCGTCCTCACCGGCATCGTCGTCGGCCACCTGGTCGCCCTCGGCCGCGACCGCTGGTGGGGCGGCACCGGCTCCGGCGCCGCCCTCACCCTCGCCGTCCTCATCCTGTACGGCTGGGTGCCGGCCGGGCTGGTCAGCCTCGCCGTCGTCGTGCTCGTCAGCGCCGCCCGGCGGCACCGCTGGCGGCAGGGCCTGCTGCACGGCGCCGCCGACGTCCTCGGCATCGGCGCCGCCGCGCTCGTCCTCGCCGCCTTCGGCGACGTGCCGTCCGTCGAACGGCCCTGGGAGCCCCTCGAATGGGGGATCGCCGCCGTACCGGAGGTCGCGCTCGCCGCCGCCACCTACCTGGTGGTGACCCGGCTCCTGCTGTGGTACACGCTCGCCCCCCAGGTCGGCAGCCTGCCCACGGCCGCCCGCACCGCGCTGCTCCGCCAGGGCCTCGTCGCCGTCGCCCTGCTCGGCATCGCCCCGCTCATCTGCGTCGTCGCCGTCTCCCTGCCCGTGCTGCTGCCGCTCTTCGCCGTGCCCTTAATCGCCCTCGACTCCACGCTCTGGATCGCCCGGGCCCGCGCCGAGGAGCAGCTGCGCGACCCGCTCACCGGCCTCCCCAACCGCCAGTGGCTCCTGGAACGCACCTGGTCCGCCCTGGAGGCCGCCGAGGCCGACGGCGCCCGCGCCGCGCTGGTCCTGATCGACCTCGACCGCTTCCGCTCGGTCAACGACACCCTCGGCCACCTCGCCGGCGACCGGCTCCTCCTCCAGATCGCCGAGCGGCTGCGCCTCGCCCTGCCCCGCGGGGCGGAGGCCGCGCGGCTCGGCGGCGACGAGTTCGCCGTGCTCCTGCCCACCGCCGACTCCACCACCAGCGCCCAGCGCGTCGCCCGGCACCTCGCCGCCGCCCTCTCCTCCCCGCTCGACCTCGACGGACTCACCCTCGTCCTGGAGGCCAGCGCCGGGGTCGCCGTCTTCCCCGACCACGCCCTGGACGCCGAAGGGCTCCTCCAGCGCGCCGACGTCGCCATGTACCAGGCCAAGCGCGACCGCACGGGCGTCGAGGTGTACGAGTCCAAGCGCGACTCCAACACCCCCGACCGCCTCGGCCTCCTCGGGGACCTGCGCCGCGCCCTCGACGCCGGCGACGTCGAGCTGCACTACCAGCCCAAGGTCCGCTTCGACGGCCAGGTCGCCGGACTGGAGGCGCTGGTCCGCTGGGTGCACCCCGAGCGCGGCCGCGTCCCCCCGGACGAGTTCATCGCCATCGCCGAGTCCTCCGGCCTGATGCCGCACCTCACCGAGTACGTCCTGGAGACCGCCCTGGCGCAGGTCGCCCGGTGGCGCGCCCAGGGCATGGAGGTCCCCGTCGCGGTGAACGTCTCCCCGCGCGACGTCCACAGCCCCGGCTTCGCCGGCGCGGTCGCCGCCCGGCTGGCGCGGCACGGCGTCCCCGCCGGGGCGCTCCAGCTGGAGATCACCGAGCACGTCCTGCTGGAGGACCCGCAGCGCGCCGCCGACACCCTCGCCGCCCTCACCGCCCACGGCGTGAAGATGTCCCTGGACGACTTCGGCACGGGCTACTCATCCCTGGTCCACCTGCGCCGCCTCCCGGTGAGCGAGCTGAAGATCGACCGGTCGTTCGTGGCCCGCCTCGCCATCGACACCGAGGACGCCGAGATCGTGCGCTGCACGGTCGACCTCGCCCACTCCCTCGGTCTGCTCGTCGTCGCCGAGGGCGTCGAGGACGACGAGACCTGGGAGCGGCTGCGCGACCTCGGCTGCGACGCCGTGCAGGGCTGGCTGGTCGCCGCCGCGATGCCGCCGCAGGAGACCACCGCCTGGCTGCGCGCCCGGGGCGAGCACGGCTGGCACCGCCCCAGGGCCGCCCTGCCGCCCTCGTCGGATCGCCCCTCCAGCCACCCGGTGACGTAGCGCGGCACAAACCGTTTCACGGGCATCGCGGCACGCCCCATAGGATTGGGCCAAAACCGCTCACTCACCCCTGAGGATCGCTGCATGCCTGGCATCACGCGCGAGGAGGTCGTCCACCTCGCACGGCTGGCGCGTCTGGAGCTGAAGGGCGAAGAGGTCGACCACTTCGCCACCCAGCTCGACGACATCATCGGCGCGGTCGCCCGCGTTTCCGAGGTCGCCGACCAAGACGTCCCGCCGACCTCCCACCCGCTGCCGCTGACGAACGTCATGCGCGCGGACGAGGTCCGTCCGTCGCTCAGCCCCGAGCAGGCGCTCTCCGGAGCCCCCGCCCAGGAGCAGCAGCGTTTCAAGGTGCCGCAGATCCTCGGGGAGGACTGACCGACATGACGGACAGCACCATCACGAAGCTGACGGCCGCCGAGCTGGCGGCGAGGATCGCCTCGGGCGAGCTCACCGCCGTCGAGGTCACCGAGGCCCACCTCGCCCGCATCGAGGCGGTCGACGAGAAGGTCCACGCCTTCCTGCACGTCGACCGCGAGGGCGCGCTCGCCCAGGCCCGCGCCGTGGACGACAAGCGCGAGCGCGGCGAGGCCCTCGGCCCGCTCGCCGGCGTGCCGCTCGCCCTCAAGGACATCTTCACCACCCGGTCCATGCCGACCACCGTCGGATCGAAGATGCTGGAGGGCTGGCTCCCGCCGTACGACGCGACGCTGGTCGGTCGGCTGCGCGCCGCCGACGTCGTCATCCTCGGCAAGACCAACATGGACGAGTTCGCCATGGGCTCCTCCACCGAGAACAGCGCCTACGGCCCCACCGGCAACCCCTGGGACCTCACGCGGATCCCCGGCGGCTCCGGCGGCGGCTCCTCCGCGGCGCTCGCCTCGTACGAGGCGCCCCTGGCCATCGGCACGGACACGGGCGGCTCCATCCGCCAGCCCGCCGCCGTCACCGGCACGGTCGGCGTCAAGCCGACGTACGGCGCGGTGTCCCGCTACGGCATGGTCGCGTTCTCCTCCTCCCTTGATCAGGGCGGCCCCTGCGCCCGCACCGTCCTCGACGCGGCCCTGCTGCACGAGGTGATCGCCGGGCACGACCCGCTGGACTCCACGTCCATCGACGCCCCCGTCCCGCCGGTCGTCGAGGCCGCGCGGAACGGCACCGTCACCGGCATGCGCGTCGGCGTCGTCAAGCAGTTCCGCGGCGAGGGCTACCAGGCCGGCGTCCTGCAGCGGTTCGACGAGTCGGTCGAGCTGCTGAAGGAGCTGGGCGCCGAGGTCGTCGAGCTGGACTGCCCCTCCTTCGACCTGGCGCTCTCCGCGTACTACCTGATCGCCCCCTCGGAGTGCTCCTCCAACCTGGCGCGCTTCGACGGCCTGCGCTACGGCCTGCGGGCCGGCGACGACGGCACCCGCTCGGCGGAGGAGGTCACCTCCCTCACCCGCGAGGCGGGCTTCGGCGACGAGGTGAAGCGCCGCATCATGCTCGGCACGTACGCGCTCAGCTCCGGCTACTACGACGCGTACTACGGCTCCGCGCAGAAGGTCCGCACGCTCATCACGCGCGACTTCGAGCGCGCCTTCGAGCAGGTCGACGTGATCGTCTCCCCGACGACGCCGACCACCGCCTTCCCGATCGGCGAGCGCGCCGACGACCCGATGGCGATGTACCTGGCCGACCTGTGCACCATCCCGACCAACCTCGCGGGCAACGCCGCCATGTCGCTGCCGTGCGGCCTGGCGCCGGAGGACGGCCTGCCCGTCGGCCTCCAGATCATCGCCCCGGCCATGAAGGACGACCGCCTGTATACGGTCGGCGCCGCGGTCGAGGCCGCGTTCACGGCCCGCTGGGGCCACCCGCTGCTGGAGGAGGCTCCGGCACTGTGAGCGACGCACGAGCGAACGGAGAGACGCTGTGAGCGCACTGAGCAAGGCGAAGGGCTTCAAGAAGTCCCGGACCGGCACGTACCTGTCCATCGGCACCACCGCCTTCGGCGCCGTCAGCGTGGTGAAGCAGCTGCGCCACGCGCGCACCGAGAGCGACACGCTGATGCTGCTGGACGCCGTCGTGTCGGCCGCCGCCATCGCGACGGGCCTCGCCATCCTGGTGCGCGAGTTGAAGCGCATCGGCGACGACGACGTCCTGTTCGGCTGAGAGGAACAGCTCCACCGTGATCGCCACGACTGACCTGGTGTCCTACGAGGACGCCCTTGCCACCTACGACCCCGTGATGGGCCTCGAGGTGCACGTCGAGCTCGGCACCCGCACCAAGATGTTCTGCGGCTGCTCCACCGAGCTGGGCGCCGAGCCGAACAGCCAGACCTGCCCGGTCTGCCTGGGCATGCCCGGCGCGCTGCCCGTGGTCAACGCCACCGGCGTCGAGTCCGCCATCAAGATCGGTCTCGCCCTGAACTGCGAGATCGCCGAGTGGTGCCGCTTCGCCCGGAAGAACTACTTCTATCCGGACATGCCGAAGAACTTCCAGACCTCCCAGTACGACGAGCCCATCGCCTTCGACGGCTACCTGGACGTCCAGCTGGAGGACGGTGAGGTCTTCCGCGTCGAGATCGAGCGCGCGCACATGGAGGAGGACACCGGCAAGTCGACGCACGTCGGCGGCGCCACCGGCCGCATCCACGGCGCGTCGCACTCGCTCCTCGACTACAACCGCGCGGGCATCCCGCTCATCGAGATCGTCACCAAGCCGATCGTCGGCGCCGGTGACCGCGCACCGGAGGTCGCCAAGGCGTACGTCTCCGAACTGCGCGCCCTGATCCGCGCCCTCGGCGTGTCCGAGGCGCGGATGGAGATGGGCCAGATGCGCTGCGATGTGAACCTGTCGCTGCGGCCCATCGGCCGGGAGAAGTTCGGCACCCGCAGCGAGACGAAGAACGTCAACTCGCTGCGCTCCGTCGAGCGGGCCGTCCGCTACGAGGTGCGGCGGCACGCCGCGGTCCTCTCCGGCGGCGGCACCATCGTGCAGGAGACCCGCCACTTCCACGAGGACGACGGCTCCACCACCTCCGGCCGGGTGAAGGAGGAGGCGGAGGACTACCGGTACTTCCCGGAGCCCGACCTCGTCCCGATCGCGCCGTCCCGCGCGTGGGTCGAGGAGATCCGCGCCGGGCTGCCGGAGCTGCCGCGCGTGCGCCGCAACCGGCTGCGCGAGGAGTGGGGCGTCTCGGAGCTGGACATGCAGGCCATCCTCAACGCCGGAGCGCTCGACCTCATCCTGGCCACGATCGACGCCGGCGCCCCGGCCGACCAGGCCCGCAAGTGGTGGATGGGCGAGCTGTCCCGGCAGGCCAACGAGTCCGGCACGGCCCTGGAGGAGCTGCGGATCACCCCGGCGCAGGTCGCCCGGGTCACCGCGCTCGTCTCGTCCGGCGACCTCAACGACAAGCTGGCCCGCCAGGTCATCGAGGGCGTGCTCGCGGGCGAGGGCGACCCGGACACCGTCGTCGAGAAGCGCGGCCTGAAGGTCGTCTCCGACGAGGGCGCCCTGACGGCGGCGGTCGCGGAGGCCATCGCCGGGAACGCCGCCATCGCGGACAAGATCCGCGGCGGCAAGGTCGCGGCGGCCGGTGCGCTGGTCGGCGCGGTCATGAAGGCCACGCGCGGCCAGGCCGACGCGGCCCGCGTCCGGGAGCTGATCCTGGAGCAGCTGGGCGTCAGCGAGCGCTGATCCGCCGGCGCCGCCGTGACGGCGGCGGTGGGTGAGGCGGTGCACCGGTCGACGGTGCGCCGCCTCCCGCGTTCCCGGGTCCCCGCCGCCGGCCGGCGGCGGGGACCCCGCCATTCGGAGCTGTGACGAAGCCCACGAAAGGGGCAAACGATCACTTTTCGCTGTCAGAGTTGGCGCCACAGGGTCAGGTGTTCCCCCGGGAGGTTCCCGGCGAAGGACCACGAACCTCAGGGAGCGAACCTTTTGGCAGCCATCGCGCGGTGGTGCGTGCGCCACCGACTCCTCGTCGTCCTGCTCTGGCTCGTCGCGTTCGGCGGCGCGGCGGCGGCCACGGGTGTCGCCGGGACCGCGTACTCCAACGAGTACGAGGCCCCGGGCACCGAGTCCGGCCGCGCGACGGCCGTGCTCCGGGAGGCGTTCCCGGGCGGCGGCAACGACAGCGCCACCGTCGTCTGGCACACCGACCGCGGCGACGTGCGTGCGCCGGCCGTCGAACAGCGGATCGCCCCCATGCTCGACGCGGTCGCCGCCCTGCCGGGGGTCGCGGCCGTCACCTCCCCGTACGGCCCCGCCGGCCTCCCCGAGGCCGCGGACGCCACGGCGGGCACGACCGGCATGACCGGCGCGGACGCCACGGCGGGCACCGGCGCGGACCCCGCGACCGCCGCGACCGGCGCCCGCGCGGCGGCGGCGCGGGAGGACATCCTCCACGGCGCGGTCAGCGAGGACGGCAGGACCGCCTACGCCACCGTCACCTTCGACCAGCGCGTGGAGGACATCGACGCGGCGCGGGCCGAGGCCCTGGTCGACACGGCCCGCCAGGCCGCCGGCGAGGGCCTCCGGGTCGAGGTCGGTGGGCGCGTCGCCGCGCTGACCGGGGGAGGCGGCGGGCACACCGCCGAGATCGTGGGCGTCGCCGTCGCCGCGGTCGTGCTCTTCCTGGCCTTCGGCTCCCTCGCGGCCAGCGCCCTGCCGATCGCCACGGCCCTGGTGAGCGTCGGCACCGCCGCCTCGGGCATCGCCCTGCTCGGCCACGTCATGACGGTCGCGGACTTCGCCCCGATGCTCGGCATGCTCATCGGGCTCGGCGTCGGAATCGACTACGCCCTGTTCATCGTCACGCGGCACCGCAAGAACCTCAAGCGCGGCCTCGGCGTCACCGAGGCCGCCGAGAGCGCCGTCGCCACCACCGGCCGGGCGGTCGTCTTCGCCGGCGCGACCGTCTGCATCGCCCTGCTCGGGATGCTCATCCTGCGGCTCGGCTTCCTCAACGGCGTCGCCATAGCGGCGTCCCTCACGGTGGTCCTCACCGTCGTCGCCTCCGTGACGCTTCTGCCCGCCCTGCTCTCCCTCATCGGCATGCGCGCGCTCTCCCGTCGCGAGCGCCGCCGCCTCGCCGAGCACGGCCCGCAGCCGGACCTGCCCACCGGGTTCGCCGCCCGCTGGTCCGCCTTCGTCGAGCGCCACCCGAAGAAGCTCGGCGCCGTCGCCGCCGTCGTGATGCTCGCCCTGGCGCTGCCCACGCTCTCGCTCCGCCTGGGCACGTCCGACCAGGGCAACGACCCCGCGTCGACCACCACCCGGCAGGCGTACGACCTGCTCGCCGGCGGCCCGGACGGCGGCGGCTTCGGCCCCGGCGTCAACGGGCCCCTCACCCTCGTCGCCGAGCTGGAGGGCGCCGGCGACCGCGTCGCCATGAGCCGGCTCCCGGCCCAGCTGACGGCCACGCCCGGCGTCGAGTCCGTCGGACCCGTCACGTACAGCGGCAGCGGCAACGCCGCGGTCGTCACCGTCGTACCGGACTCCGCGCCCCAGTCCCAGGCGACCAGCGACCTGGTCGACCGGCTCCGCCACGACGTCCTGCCCGCCGCCGAGGCGGGCAGCTCCCTGGACGTCCACGTCGGCGGCATCACCGCCGCGTACGACGACTTCGCCCAGGTCATCATCGACAAGCTGCCGCTCTTCGTCGG
Organism: Streptomyces sp. DH12; assembly: GCF_020873895.1. Classification (GTDB taxonomy): domain Bacteria; phylum Actinomycetota; class Actinomycetes; order Streptomycetales; family Streptomycetaceae; genus Streptomyces. The sequence continues at coordinate 28,094 of NZ_JAHWGT010000050.1, forward strand.
CGTCGTCATCACCCTCGGCTGCCTGCTGCTCCTGCTCGCCTTCCGGTCCGTCGGCATCCCGTTGAAGGCCGCCGCGATGAACGTCGCCGCCGTCGCCTCCGCGTTCGGGGTCGTCGTCGCCGTCTTCCAGTGGGGATGGGGCAGCGAACTGCTCGGCCTCGGCCGGGCGGGCCCCATCGAACCGTTCCTGCCGGTGATCGCGGTGGCGGTGCTCTTCGGACTCTCCATGGACTACCAGGTGTTCCTGGTGAGCCGCATGTACGAGGAGTGGCTGGAGACCCGGGACAACCGGCGGGCCGTCCGCGTCGGCCTCGCCGAGACCAGCCGGGTGATCAACTCCGCGGCCGTCATCATGATCGCGGTCTTCCTGGCGTTCGTCCTCTCCGGGGACCGGGTCATCGCGATGTTCGGCATCGGGCTCGCCGCGGCCGTCGCGCTCGACGCGTTCGTCCTGCGGACGCTGCTGGTGCCCGCGCTGATGCACCTGCTCGGCGGCGCCAACTGGTGGCTGCCCCGCTCCCTGGACCGGGTGCTGCCGCGCATCAGCGTCGAACCCCCCGAGGCGCCCGAGCCTGCGCGTGCGAAGATCCCCGGGACGCGCACGAGCGGAGACGGAGAGCTCGTGCCGTAGCCCGCCGCACCGCGGCGGGGGAGGGGCAGCACGTTCGGCACGTCCCCGGGCGGTGGCGCCGAGCCGGGCCCGCCGGAGCCGTGGCAGGCCGAGGAGTACGCGCACCTCGACCGGGGCCGGGTCACCCGCGCGGCCCGCACGACCATCGACTGGGCGGTCGACGTCCGGGGCGTCCACCGCGTCGAGTGGCTGGTCGCCGCCGGGAACGCGGCCGGCGTCGGCGTCGCCGCCCGCCTCGGCATGAGCCGGGACGGCGTCCTGCGCGAGAGCCACGCCCACCAAGGCGTCCGCCACGGACATGGAGGTCCATGTCCGTGGGCCCCGTGGACCCGGCGGGGTCCGGCGGCCATGCCCGCCCCGGCGGCCGTACCGTCACCGTGGCGGGCGCGAGGGCTGTCGGCCCGCTCCCCGGATCGCCGTCGCCGGCGTCCCCGCGGCCGAGGACCGGCCGCCGCGCCTCCTCGGCGATGTGCTCGCGCCCCGGCGCCGACAGCTCGTCCGTCGCGTCGCCGCACACGGGCGGCCGCCCGTCACCTGACCTCCAGCAGGAGGATCCTGTCGTCGCCGGCCTCGGGCGTGCCGCGGGTGTCGGTCTCGTTCGTGACCAGCCACAGCCGGTCGCCGCCCGCGGCCAGCACCGTGCGCAGCCGGCCGTACGTCCCCTCCAGGAACGCCTGGGGGGCCGCCGAGGGCTCCCCGCCCGCCAGCGGGACCCGCCACAGCCGCTCGCCGCGCAGCGCGGCCAGCCACACCGAGCCCCGCGCGACGGCGATGCCGCTCGGCGACGCCTCGGCCACGGGCCACTGGACGACCGGGTCGACGAACCCGCCCCCGCCGCCCTTGCCCTCCGCCTCGGGCCAGCCGTGGTTGCCGCCCGGCCGGACGAGGTTCAGCTCGTCGTACGTGTTCTGGCCGAACTCCGCCGCCCACAGCCGCTTCTGAGCGTCCCACGCGAGGCCCTGCACGTTGCGGTGGCCGTACGAGTAGACGACCGAGTCCGCCTCCGGGTTGCCGTGCACGGGCTGACCGTCGGGGGTCATCCGCAGGATCTTGCCGCCCAGCGACTCCTTGTCCTGGGCCAGCCCGGTGTCGCCGCTGTCGCCCGTGCCCACGTACAGCATCCCGTCCGGGCCGAACGCGATGCGCCCGCCGTTGTGGACCACGCCCTTGGGGATGTTCCGCAGGACCGTGTCGGGCGCTCCCAGCTGCCGCCCGGGGGGCGCGGTCTCGTCGTACAGCAGCCGCGCCACGCGGTTGTCGGACTCGGTGGTGAAGTAGGCGTAGACGAGGTGGTCCTCGGCGTACGTCGGGGAGAGCGCCAGCCCCAGCAGGCCGCCCTCCCCGCCGGAGGCCACGCCCGGCACCTCGCCGACCACGGTGAGCTCGCCGCTCTCGGCGTCCACGCGCGTGATGGTGCCCTCGTCGCGCGAGGAGACCAGCAGGTTCCCGTCGGGCAGCGCGGCCAGCCCCCACGGCGACTTCAGCCCCTGGGCCACCGTGGAGACCACCCGCACCGACCCCTTGGCGGGCGGCGCGGACGGCGAGGCCGACGCCGGGGCCGTCGGGGAGGCCGACGCGGCGGGGGTACGGGGCGGCTCGGCGGTCACGGGGTCCGCCGGGCCGCTCCCCCCGCCCGAGCACCCGGTCGCCAGCAGCAGCGCGGCAGCGGCCGAAACGGCCGTCACGGCAGGTCGTCGCACGGTTCTTGGTTCCTTCCCCGGGGGCGGAGTGGAGCTCGTCGCCGCCTACCCTAGGGGGCGTCAGGGCGCCCGGCCCGGCGTCCGCCCGGTGCCCGCCTCAGTCCCAGGAGCCGCGCGCCGGCGGCAGGGCGGCGATCTCCGCCAGGTCACGCGCCGTCAGCGCCAGCCGCGCCGCCCGCGCGTTCTCCACCGCCCAGCGCCCCCGCTTCGTGCCCGGCACCGGGACGACGTGCCGGCCCTGCGCGAGCGCCCAGGCCAGCGCGACCTGCGCCGGCGTCACCCCGGCCGCCGCCCCGCCGTGCCGCTCGGCCACCCGCCGCAGCCCGGCCACGATCGGCTGGTTGGCGGCCATCATCTCGGCGGTGAAGCGCGGGTGCCGCGCGCGCAGGTCCTCCGGCTCGAAGCCGCCGCCCGGGGTGAGCGTCCCGGTCAGGAAGCCGTTGCCGAGCGGCATCGCGGCCAGGAACCCCACGCCCCGCGCCGCGCACCACGGCAGCAGCCGGGCGAGGGCCTCCGGCGACCACACGGACAGCTCCGCCTGCACCGCGCTGACCGGGAACACCTGCTGCACCCGCTCCAGGAGGCGGATCGTTCCGCCGTACAGGTCCGCCGTGCCGCGCCGGGAGCCGCGCACGCCCACCGCGCACCACCCCAGCGCCCGCACCTTCCCCGCGGTCACCAGCTCCGCCATGGCGCCCCAGGTCTCCTCCACCGGCACCTCCGGGTCGGCCCGGTGCAGCTGGTACAGGTCGATCACGTCCGTCTGGAGCCGCCGCAGCGACGCGTCGCAGGCCCGCCGCACGTACGACGGTCGGCCGTTAGCCACGATGTGCCCGTCGCCCACCAGCAGCCCGCACTTGGTCGCGACGAACGCCTCCGCCCGCCGCTCCTTCAGGACCCGGCCGAGCAGCAGCTCGTTGGTGAAGGGCCCGTACATGTCGGCGGTGTCGAGCAGGGTCACCCCGGCGTCGAGCGCGGCGTGCACGGCGCCGAGCGAGCGGTCGCCGCGCTGCTGGGAGGCGCTGTACGCCCAGCTCATCGGCATGCAGCCGAGGCCGACCGCCCCCACGTCCAGCCCGGTCGCCCCGAGTGTCCTGCGCTCCAACTCCCCGTACCTCCCTGTGCGCTCCCGCAAAAACTAACCAATGGCCCGGCGCCCGCTTCGCTTAGCCTCCTGGCATGACTGCTGACGATGTGGACGACGTGACCCGGGACGTGTGGCTGCCCGTGCCCGCCGCGGAGATCGAGGGACTGCCGGACCCGGCCGCCACCGGCCTCGCCTACCGCTTCTGGGACGGCGGCCCCGACTTCCCGGCCGACCCGGCGAGGTGCGCCTTCTATGTGGTGCCGTACATGAAGGGCATGGAGATCGCGGTGCGGCCGCTCGCGGCGATGACCTCGCTGCGGGTGGTGCAGACCCTGTCGGCCGGCATAGACCACGTGACGCCGGGCCTCGGTGACGTGGCGCCCGGGGTGGCGCTGTGCAACGCCCGGGGCGTGCACGAGGCGAGTACGGCCGAACTCGCCCTGGCGCTGGTCCTCGCCTCGCTGCGCGACCTGCCCGGCTTCGTCCGGGGCCAGGACCGCGAGGAGTGGCGGGCCGGCTTCTACCCCTCGCTCGCCGACCGTTCCGTGCTGATCGTCGGGTACGGGTCGATCGGCGCGGCCATCGACGACCGGCTCGCGCCCTTCGAGTGCGCGCGGGTCGCACGCGTCGCACGCTCCGCGCGCACCACCGAGCGCGGTCCGGTGCACGCACTCACCGATCTGCCCGCGCTCCTGCCGGACGCCGACGTGGTGATCCTCTCCACGCCGTTGACCGAGGAGACCCACCACCTCGCCGACGCCGGCTTCCTGGCCCGGATGAAGGACGGGGCGCTCCTGGTCAACGTCGCCCGGGGCCCCGTGGTGGACACCAAGGCCCTGCTGGCGGAGGCGGCGAGCGGGCGCCTGAAGGCCGCGCTCGACGTCACCGACCCCGAGCCGCTGCCCGCCGGCCACCCGCTGTGGCACGCGCCGGGCGTGCTGATCAGCCCGCACGTGGGCGGTTCGACCTCGGCGTTCATGCCGCGCGCGAAGCGCCTGATGGCGGACCAGCTGACCCGGTTCACGGCGGGCGAGCCGCTGCGCAACGTCGTCCTCACCACCGCCTAGCCCCGCCCGCCCCCACCGCGCCCCGGGCGCCCCGCGCCCCGGACCGAGGCCGGCGAGGCCCGTGTGGTCCGTACCGGCAGCGGGTACCCGGGGCATGTTCCATCCGCACGCACCGGTGGAACGCACCGGTGTCGAGTGACTGCGGCCCATACACCCGGACCGATACGCTCCGGAGCGCCACGAGTGCGCTCCGTGTCTATAAACATCTTGATCGTTACGGAGCGTATAAGGGCCCTGTCGCTGAGTGACGAACCTGGTGTATCGTCGCGATTCGGGGGCGCGTCGAGCACGGGAACCGACGCCGGGGAACGAGTGACGCCGACGTGATTGCCGATCAGAATCCGAGGGGGGCGACGGGCGATGCGCGGACCGACCAGCAACGATCCGAGGCGGCGGGGTGGCCGGGTCCCCCGTACCGGGGCGATCCGGACGGGGGCCTTCCGGTGAGCGCCCCCGGTGTGGTCATCGAGCGCCGGCCGGTCGCCGGCGGCAGCGGCCGAGGCGAGGGACCCGGCGGAGGGGGCGGCGCGGGCGGCGCGACGGGGCAGCTGCTCCTCGCCGTCCTGTGCGCCGCGTACGCGGCCGGCGCCCTGCTCGGCTGGGGCTCCGAGGAACTGGCACTGGTGATGGGCGACTTCGGGCTCAGTGTTGCCGCCCTGGTCGCGTCCGTCTCGTGCTTCCGTTACGCGCGCGCGCACGGCAGCCGCTTCCGCCCGGCCTGGATGCTCTTCTCGCTCTCCTCCGCCATGGCCGGCTGCGGCAACGCCGTCTGGGGCTGGTACGAGGTGGTGCTCGACCGGCCCGTCCCGAGCCCGTCCCTCGCCGACCTGTTCTTCCTGCTCTTCGCGCCACCGGCCATCGTCGGCCTGCTGGTCCTGGCCAAGCGCCCCGTCACCCGGGCCGGCTGGGTGTGCCTCGGCCTCGACTCGTGGCTCATCGCCGGGTCCCTCCTCACGCTGTCCTGGAGCCTCGCGCTCGCGCACACGGCGCAGTTCGAAGGCGAGAGCGTCGCCCGCACGGCGCTCTCCCTCGCCTACCCGCTCCTCGACATCGTGCTCGTCAGCATGGTGCTTGCACTGCACTTCTGCCGCTCCAAGGGCAACCGCTCCGCGGTCCACACCGCCATCGCGGCACTCGCCCTGACGGTCCTGTGCGACGCGCTGTTCACCTCGCCGCTGCTGCGCGACACCTACCGCTCCGGGCAGCTGCTCGACGCCGGCTGGTTCGCGGGCTCCCTGCTCCTTGCCTACGCCCCCTGGGGGCCCCGCAGGGCACCCGAGGCGGCGTCGGCGCCCCCGCAGCGCGGCCCGCGCCCGCAGCGGCCCGCCAGCCGCCCCATCGCCGGGTCGCTCGCGGCGCTCACGCCGTACCTCGCGGCGGCGGTGTGCACGCTCAGCATCCTGTACTCCGTCATCGAGGGCCGCCGAGTGGACCGCGTCGTCGTCTTCACCGGCTGTACGGTCGTGCTGGCCCTCGTCGTCCGGCAGGGGATCATGCTGCTGGACAACATCGCCCTCACCCAGGAGCTGGCGCAGAAGGAGAACCACTTCCGCTCGCTCGTGCAGAGCTCCAGCGACGTCATCATGATCGCCGCACCCAGCGGCGTCCTGCGCTACGTCAGCCCCGCCGCCTCCGGCGTCTACGGCCGGGACGCCGACGAACTGGTCGGCACGGAGCTGTCCGCCCTCATCCACCCCGACGACCTCGGCGGCGTCGTCCACGAGGTGCGGCGGTTCCTCGCCGCGTCGCCGGCGGAGGAGCCCACGACCCGCATCGAGTGCCGCTTCCGCTCCGGCACCGGCGACTGGCTCAACGTCGAGTCCACCGTCAACCGCCACCAGGGCGGACTCATCTTCAACAGCCGGGACGTCACCGAGCGGGTCCGCCTCCAGGCGCAGCTCCAGCACAACGCCGAGCACGACCCGCTCACCGACCTGCCCAACCGCGCGCTCTTCACCCACCGCGTCCGGCAGGCCCTCGGGGGCCGCCGCTGCGGCGACTCCGGCACGGCCGTGCTCTTCATCGACCTGGACGGCTTCAAGGGCGTCAACGACCGCCTGGGCCACCAGGCGGGCGACGAGCTGCTCATCCAGGCCGCCCGCCGCCTCCAGGAGTCCGTACGGGCCGGGGACACCGCCGCCCGCCTCGGCGGCGACGAGTTCGCCGCGCTCATCGCCGGCGACGCCGGGCACGACCCGGCCGCCCGCGAGTTCCAGGTCCACGAGATCGCCGACCGGCTGCGCCTCACCCTCTCCCAGCCGTACCAGGTCGACGGCTCCGAGGTGCGGGTCGCCGCGTCCATCGGCGTAGCCTTCGCCGAGCCCGGCATCAGCGCCGGGGACCTCCTGCGCAACGCCGACCTCGCCATGTACCGCGCCAAGGCGGCCGGCAAGAACCGCGTCGAGCTGTACGCCCCGCAGATGCAGGCGGAGGTCGTACGCCGCACCGAGGTCGCCGCGCGGCTGCGCACGGCCCTGCACGACGGCGAGTTCGCCCTGCTGCACCAGCCCGTCGTCGACCTCGCCACCGGCCGGGTCGCCGCCGTGGCCGCCCAGGCCCGCTGGCGCTCCGCCCAGGGCATCCTCTTCACCCCGGCCGAGTTCCTCCGCGTCACCGAGGACGGCGGCGAGCGCACCGCCGAGCTCTCCCGGTGGCTCCTGGAGGAGGCCGTCGCCCGCGCCGCCGAGCGGCACCGCCTCGGCCACCGCACCCCCGTCTCGGTCCGCGTCCCCGCCCGCCGCCTCCTCGACCGGTCCGCGCCGCTCGCCACCGTGGAGGCCCTCCTCAACCGGCACGGGCTGCCCTCCGGGGCGCTCGTCGTGGAGCTCGCCGACAGCGATCCCCGCCTCTCCTTCGACGACCTCGAACAGCGCCTCGTCGCCCTCCGCAGGCTCGGCGTGCGCATCGCGCTCGACGGGTTCGGCAGCGGATACGCCGCGATCAACGCCCTGCGCCGGCTGCCGGTCGACATACTGAAGCTGGACCGGAGCCTGGTGGAGGGCGTCGTCGAGTCGGCCCGGCTGCACAAGATCACCAGCGGGCTGCTCAGGATCGCCGGCGACCTCGGGCTCCAGTCCGTGGCCGAGGGCGTCGACGTCCCCGAACAGGTCCACGCCCTGCGCGCCATGGGCTGCACGCACGCCCAGGGCGCGGCCTTCTCCGGGCCGCTCGACGAGCACCGGCTGCGGCGCGCCCTGGTCCGGGACGACTTCCCGGTACCTGGCGGGAGGATGCCCCTCCCGGTGCTGACCGGCGGCGCGCTCCCGCCCAGCGCGCTCCCCCCGATGCGCTCACATAATGAGACGCGCGTCCCACCCACTTGACACTGACGGTGCGCCGGGTGGAGGGTCAGTTCCATGCGCACCCGAATTCTCGTACTTGGAAAGCGCGTCGGCTGAGCAGGTCCCGATCCACACGGCCCTGCGGACCCACACCGGCGCGCTCCCCTCGCTTGCCTCACGGCACGAGGGGTTTTTTGTTGCACCGGCGCCCCACGACAGACCTTGACAGACACCGACAGACCCGCTGAAAACCCTCGCCACCACCCTCAGCTCCGAGAAGAGATTGCGATGACCGAGCAGGCCACCGGGGCCCACCACCCGCAGCCGCGGCCCCGTTCCGGCGGACAGCCCTCCGCCACCGTCGAACACGTCACGGGCGCCCAGTCCCTCATCCGCTCTCTCGAGGAAGTCGGGGCCGACACCGTGTTCGGCATCCCCGGCGGCGCGATCCTCCCCGCCTACGACCCGATGATGGACTCCACCCGGGTCCGCCACGTCCTGGTCCGCCACGAGCAGGGCGCGGGCCACGCCGCCACCGGGTACGCCCAGGCCACCGGCAGGGTCGGCGTCTGCATGGCCACCTCCGGGCCGGGCGCGACCAACCTCGTCACCCCCATCGCCGACGCCCACATGGACTCCGTCCCGCTGGTCGCGATCACCGGTCAGGTCTCGTCGAAGGCGATCGGCACCGACGCCTTCCAGGAAGCCGACATCTGCGGCATCACCATGCCGATCACCAAGCACAACTTCCTGGTCACCAAGGCCGAGGACATCCCGCGCACCATCGCCGAGGCCTTCCACATCGCCTCCACCGGCCGCCCGGGCCCGGTCCTGGTCGACATCGCCAAGGACGCCCTCCAGGCGAGGACCACCTTCAGCTGGCCGCCGCAGACCGACCTGCCCGGCTACCGCCCGGTGACCAAGCCGCACGCCAAGCAGATCCGCGAGGCCGCGAAGCTGATCACCGCCGCCAAGCGCCCCGTCCTGTACGTCGGCGGCGGCGTCCTGAAGGCCGGCGCCACCGCCGAGCTGAAGGTCCTCGCCGAGCTGACCGGCGCGCCCGTCACCACCACGCTGATGGCGCTCGGCGCCTTCCCCGACTCGCACCCGCTGCACGTGGGCATGCCCGGCATGCACGGCGCCGTCACCGCCGTCACCGCCCTGCAGAAGGCCGACCTGATCGTCGCCCTCGGCGCCCGCTTCGACGACCGCGTCACCGGCAAGCTCGACAGCTTCGCCCCCTTCGCCAAGATCGTCCACGCGGACATCGACCCGGCCGAGATCGGCAAGAACCGCGCCGCCGACGTCCCGATCGTCGGCGACGCCCGCGAGGTCATCGCCGACCTCGTCCAGGCGGTCCAGGCCGAGCACACCGCCGGCAACGCCGGGGACTACACCGGCTGGTGGAAGGACCTCAACCGCTGGCGCGACACCTACCCGCTCGGCTACGACCAGCCCGAGGACGGCAGCCTCGCCCCCCAGCAGGTCATCGAGCGCATCGGCAGGATGGCCCCGGCGGGCACGATCTTCGCCGCCGGCGTCGGCCAGCACCAGATGTGGGCCGCCCACTTCATCGACTACGACGAGCCGGCCACCTGGCTCAACTCCGGCGGCGCCGGGACCATGGGGTACGCCGTCCCGGCGGCCATGGGCGCCAAGGCGGGTGCCCCGGACCGCACGGTCTGGGCCATCGACGGCGACGGCTGCTTCCAGATGACCAACCAGGAACTGGTCACCTGCGCCCTCAACAACATCCCGATCAAGGTCGCCATCATCAACAACGGCGCCCTCGGCATGGTCCGCCAGTGGCAGACCCTCTTCTACAACCAGCGCTACTCCAACACCGTCCTGCACTCCGGCCCGGAGGCGGACGGCAGGCAGCCGAGCGCCGGCACCCGCATCCCCGACTTCGTGAAGCTGTCCGAGGCCATGGGCTGCGTCGCCCTGCGCTGCGAGCGCCCCGAGGACCTGGACAAGGTCATCGCCGAGGCCAACGCCATCGACGACCGCCCGGTCGTCGTCGACTTCATCGTCCACGAGGACGCCCAGGTGTGGCCGATGGTCGCCGCCGGCACCTCCAACGACGAGGTCATGGCCGCCCGCGGCGTCCGCCCCGACTTCGGCGACAGCGAAGACGACTGAGGCGTCAGAGAGCAGTCAGGAAAGGTACGAGACACATGTCCAAGCACACGCTCTCCGTCCTGGTGGAGAACACCCCCGGCATCCTCGCCCGGATCGCCGCCCTCTTCTCCCGCCGCGGCTTCAACATCGACTCGCTCGCCGTCGGCGTCACCGAGCACCCCGACATCAGCCGCATCACCATCGTGGTCAACGTCGAGGACCTGCCGCTGGAGCAGGTGACCAAGCAGCTCAACAAGCTGGTCAACGTCCTGAAGATCGTCGAGCTGGAGCCCGGCGCCGCGATCGCCCGCGAGCTCGTCCTCGTCAAGGTCCGCGCCGACAACGAGACCCGCTCCCAGATCGTCGAGATCGTCCAGCTGTTCCGCGCCAAGACCGTGGACGTCTCGCCCGAGGCGGTCACCATCGAGGCCACCGGATCGAGTGACAAGCTGGAGGCGATGCTGAAGATGCTGGAGCAGTTCGGCATCAAGGAGCTCGTCCAGTCGGGCACGATCGCCATAGGGCGTGGTGCCCGGTCCATCACCGACCGGTCGCTGCGCGCCCTCGACCGCTCGGCGTAGCCCGCGCGCGGTCCGCGTGGCGAGACCCCTCGACGCCCCCGTCCCCGCCCACCGTACGGTGGGACGCACCACCGAACACCCAAGGAGAAACCCAGTGGCCGAGCTGTTCTACGACGACGACGCCGACCTGTCCATCATCCAGGGCCGCAAGGTCGCGGTGATCGGTTACGGCAGCCAGGGCCACGCCCACGCGCTGTCCCTCCGCGACTCCGGTGTCGACGTCCGCGTCGGCCTGCACGAGGGCTCGAAGTCCAAGGCGAAGGCCGAGGAGCAGGGCCTGCGCGTGGTCACCCCGGCGGAGGCCGCCGCCGAGGCCGACGTCATCATGATCCTCATCCCGGACCCGATCCAGGCCCAGGTCTACGAGGACTCGATCAAGGGCAACCTCAAGGACGGCGACGCGCTGTTCTTCGCCCACGGCTTCAACGTCCGGTTCGGCTTCATCAAGCCCCCGGCCGGCGTGGACGTCGCCCTCGTCGCCCCGAAGGGCCCGGGCCACCTGGTCCGCCGTCAGTACGAGGAAGGCCGCGGCGTCCCGGCGATCGCCGCCGTCGAACAGGACGCCACCGGCAACGCCTTCGCGCTCGCCCTGTCCTACGCCAAGGCCATCGGCGGCACCCGTGCGGGCGTCATCAAGACGACCTTCACCGAGGAGACCGAGACCGACCTCTTCGGCGAGCAGGCCGTGCTCTGCGGCGGTGCCTCCGCGCTCGTCAAGGCGGGCTTCGAGACCCTGGTGGAGGCCGGCTACCAGCCGGAGATCGCCTACTTCGAGTGCCTCCACGAGCTGAAGCTCATCGTCGACCTGATGTACGAGGGCGGCCTGGAGAAGATGCGCTGGTCGGTCTCCGAGACCGCCGAGTGGGGCGACTACGTCACCGGCCCCCGCATCATCACCGACGCCACCAAGGCCGAGATGAAGAAGGTCCTCTCCGAGATCCAGGACGGCACCTTCGCCAAGAACTGGATGGACGAGTACCACGGCGGCCTGAAGAAGTACGACGAGTACAAGACGCAGGACTCCGAGCACCTGCTGGAGACCACCGGCAAGGAGCTGCGCAAGCTCATGAGCTGGGTGGACGACGACAAGGCGTGAGCCGCCGCGGCGGGATCGTCGACGAGGAGGCGCTGTACGCGGCGCTGAAGGAGGGCCGCGTCGCGGGCGCCGGCCTGGACGTGTACGCGAAGGAGCCCTGCACGGACTCCCCGCTGTTCGAGCTCGACCAGG
>NZ_JAHWGT010000508.1 GCF_020873895.1 Streptomyces sp. DH12
GTCGCGGAGAGCTTCTGCGGCTGCACGGCGGTGAGCATGGGCAGGACGTCGTCGAGCACCTGCTGGAGTTCGACGGCGTTCGCGGAGCGGTCCTGCGGGATGACGGCTCCGGCGGCCAGCGGCTCGGGCGAGGGGTTCTCCGGCGGTACGAGGGCGACGAACCGCTCGCCGAACAGGGTGGTGGGCAGCATCTGGGCGCGGACGTCGGACGGTACGGCATCCAGCGTGCCGGGCTTCATGGCGAGGGTGAGGCGGGCGCCGTCACCGGTGGCGTCGATGGCGCGGACCTCGCCGACGACGACGCCGCGCAGTTTCACCTCGGCGCCCGGGTGCATCTGGTTGCCGACGCCGTCGGTCTCGACCACCACCGGGTCGGACGCGGTGAACCTCTTGTCGTAGACGGCGACGGCCAGCCAGATCAGCAGGGCGGGCACCAGCACGAACACCACTCCGGCGAGCCGGCGGCGCAGGGTCCGTCCTCGGGATCCCCGGGGTCCGTTCATCTCACCCCGCCACCTTCACGGTCGTGGTCGCGCCCCACAGGGCGAGCGACAGGAAGAAGTCGGTGACGCTGATCAGGAC
>NZ_JAHWGT010000509.1 GCF_020873895.1 Streptomyces sp. DH12
CCGCTCGACCGCACCAGGTCGGCGTAGACGCCCGCCACCCGCATCTCCAGCTCCGCCGCCAGCCGCGCCGCCGCCGCCGCGTCCGGCACCGGGAACGGCAGCGCGTACCCGGCCGCGGCGGCCACCGGCGTGCCCCCGGCGCCCTTCACGTCCCGTACCAGCGCGTCCCTGCGCGCCCGGTGCGCGTCGTACGCCGTGCGCGCCTCCGTGCGCCGCTGCTCGCCGATCCGTCCGCCGACCACGCCGTAGCCGTACACCGCCGCGTGCTCCGCGGCCAGCGCGGCCTGCAGCACCATGTGGCAGGTGGCGCCGTTCTCCCGGGCGAACGCGTCCAGGGCGGCGTGCACTTCGGGGCCGATGCGCAGCGGCACGGAGCCGCCGCGGTGCTCGGCGACCGGCGGCCGGGGCCGGTCGGCGGGCAGCTCCAGCTGGTCGGGGAGGCCGGCCAGGGCGCGTTCCCAGTGGGCGAGCTGGCGTCCGGCCAGGCTCGCCGGGTCGTCCTCGTCGCCGAGGAGGTCACGCTGCCACCGTGCGAAGTCGGCGTAGCGGACGGGCAGCGGCGGGAAGCAGGGCTCCTCGCCC
>NZ_JAHWGT010000510.1 GCF_020873895.1 Streptomyces sp. DH12
TGCGCCAGCGAACCGCCGCTCCCGGGCCGTTCGTCGCCGTGGTCTTCCGTCCTGCTCATAAGCTCAGCTTATGCAACGCCCGGCATCCGCCCGCCGCACGAGCGCCGGCCGTCAGCGGCGGACCGCCCGCAACGCCCGCCCCAGCACCTCCGGCGCCTTTGCCAACGACGGGCCGTACCAGGTCAGATGGCGCCCGCTGAGAAGGGCGCACGGCAGGCCGGGGAAGGCCTCCGGGCCGTCGTCGGCCGTGAAGCGGTACGGCTCGTCGGGGAGGACGACCACGTCGGGCCGGGCCGCGCGCACCTCGTCGAGCGGGATGCGCGGATACCGTTCGGAGTGGTCCGCGTACAGCGTGCGTACGCCGAGGCGGGCCAGCAGGTCCCCCGCGAAGGTGTCGCGGCCGAGCACCATCCACGGGCGGCGCCAGATCGGCACCACCGCCGTGCGCGGCTCCTGGAACGCCGGCGGCGCCTCCCACGCCGCCTCCGCCGCGTCCAGCCAGCCGGGCCGGCTCCGCACCCCGCATGCCGTCAGGACGCGGTCCAGCTCGGTGAAGGCCTGCGGCAGGGTCCGTACATGCG
>NZ_JAHWGT010000511.1 GCF_020873895.1 Streptomyces sp. DH12
GGATTAGATACCCTGGTAGTCCACGCCGTAAACGATGTCTACTTGAAGGTTGTGGCCTTGAGCCGTGGCTTTCGGAGCTAACGCGTTAAGTAGACCGCCTGGGGAGTACGGTCGCAAGATTAAAACTCAAATGAATTGACGGGGGCCCGCACAAGCGGTGGAGCATGTGGTTTAATTCGATGCAACGCGAAGAACCTTACCTACTCTTGACATCCAGAGAATTCGCTAGAGATAGCTTAGTGCCTTCGGGAACTCTGAGACAGGTGCTGCATGGCTGTCGTCAGCTCGTGTTGTGAAATGTTGGGTTAAGTCCCGCAACGAGCGCAACCCTTATCCTTGTTTGCCAGCACGTAATGGTGGGAACTCCAGGGAGACTGCCGGTGATAAACCGGAGGAAGGTGGGGACGACGTCAAGTCATCATGGCCCTTACGAGTAGGGCTACACACGTGCTACAATGGCGTATACAGAGGGCTGCAAGCTAGCGATAGTGAGCGAATCCCACAAAGTACGTCGTAGTCCGGATTGGAGTCTGCAACTCGACTCCATGAAGTCGGAATCGCTAGTAATCGTGAATCAGAAT
>NZ_JAHWGT010000512.1 GCF_020873895.1 Streptomyces sp. DH12
ACCTACTCCGCCGCCCACACGGCCCTGAGCGCGGCCCACGCGGCCTACGAGGCCACATTCGGACACGTCTTCGTCATCTCCCTGGACGGAGTCCCCGAGGAAGAGTCCCTGGACCGCGTCCTGACCGACATCCGGTCACGATTGGCGAACGATCCGGAGGATGAACGGGTCGTGGCAGCGGAGCAACTCCGCCGCCTGGCCGGAGAGCGGCTGAGGGACCTCCTGGGGGCGCGGGGAACTGCGCGACCGGCCACAGACGGCCCCGCACCCGGCACATGCGACCAAGCCCCACCCCGGTAGCCGCCGGAAACGGGCCCCGCACCCCTTTGAGTGCAAGTTTGATCACACCGGCAGGCCCCCCGTAAGCGCCGCGGGCAACCGTCGCTACCATGCTGGGGGCCGGTGGACCGTACCCGGCCGGGCCCGACCGACAAGGAAAGCCGGCGCGGCCCCAATCCCCGCTCCCGGAGGAAATTTCCGTGCCGGCTGGAACGCTGTACCGCGGCCGGGACGGACTGTGGTCCTGGGTGGCTCATCGAGTCACCGGCGTCCTCATCTTCTTCTTCCTGGTCGTTCACGAG
>NZ_JAHWGT010000513.1 GCF_020873895.1 Streptomyces sp. DH12
CTGTACGCCGTGTTCGCACCCGCGGACAAGGCGCAGGCCGACGAAACCGCCCAGTCCCTCACCATCGAGGAGGGCAAGAAGCTTTACACCGTCGGCTGCGCGAGCTGCCACGGCACCGGCGGTCAGGGCACGTCCGACGGCCCGAGCCTGGTGGGCGTGGGCGCCGCGGCGGTCGACTTCCAGGTGGCCACCGGCCGTATGCCGGCCGCCACCTCGCAGGGCGCACAGGTCCCGCGCAAGAAGAACATCTACAGCCAGGCCGAGATCGACCAGCTGGCGGCGTACATCGCCTCCCTGGGCGCCGGCCCGGCCGTCCCGACCGAGGAGCAGTACGGCCCCGAGGGCGCCGACGCCGCCAAGGGCGGTGAACTGTTCCGCAACAACTGCGCCCAGTGCCACAACTTCACCGGCAAGGGTGGCGCGCTCACGCACGGCAAGTACGCCCCGGACCTGGAAGGCGTCTCGCCGAAGCACATCTACGAGGCCATGCTCACCGGCCCGCAGAACATGCCCTCCTTCCCGGACAGCACCCTGTCGGAGCAGAACAAGAAGGACGTCATCGCGTACCTGAACGCGGTCA
>NZ_JAHWGT010000514.1 GCF_020873895.1 Streptomyces sp. DH12
TTTCGCTTGGGCGCGGGAGCGTCAACGCGCGCCGGTCAGTTCGCCCGGTCGCGTGATCACTGCCGCATATCCGCTCGGCACATGCCAAACGCCCCTAGCTTCGCCTCATGGTCAGCTCATCCCACCGTCGAACTGTCCACGGGCATCTGATGGCCGTCGACCTCTCGTTCTTCCAGTCGCAGACCGCGCAGCAGCTTCGGGCGGAGGGCCGGGCGGAGAGCCGGGCGAAGGATCTGCTGCTCCTGCTGGGGCACCGGGGTGTCGAGGTCTCCGAGGAGGACCGGGAGCGCATTGTCGGCTGTGGTGATCCCGACGTGCTGGGCCTGTGGTTCAGCAAGGCTCTCACTGCGACGTCGACGGCGGAGGTCTTCGCGTCGGACGGGGAGTCCGGGGCGGACGCCGGCTGACGGGGTTCCAGGCCTGTCGTCAGCTGGGGCGGCGCAGCCCGTCGACCAGCACCGCGGCGAGGCGGCGGGCGTCGTAGTCGGGGTCGGTCTCCGCGCCGATGCAGAGGTTGCCCACGCCGCGCATGAGCGTGAGGGCGGCGATGTCCTCGCGGATCTCCCCGGCCGCCCTCACG
>NZ_JAHWGT010000515.1 GCF_020873895.1 Streptomyces sp. DH12
TTCACCCCGTGCCAGGTGCCGGTCTTGCGGCCGAGCTCGTCGTAGTCGGTGATCAGGGCGCGGGAGGTGCCGTCAAGTGTGCTGGTGACGGTCAGCGGCTGGTCGAGGTCGTTGTACGTAGTGGTGACGGTGCCCTTGTCGGGGTCGGTGGAGGTCGTCTTGCGGCCGCGCAGGTCGTAGCCGTACGTCCATACCGCACCGTCCGGGCCAGTCATCTTCTTGAGCTGGCCGCCAGGCGTGTAATCGTAGAGAGTGCGGGTGTAGTCGCTGCCGGTCGGGACGGGACCTCCGTACTCGCGGCGTTCGGTGAGTCGGCCGTGGGCGTCGACGATCGTCAGGGTGCCGGTGCCGCCCTCGGCGGCGGTGACGGCGGTGCGGTCGCCATGGTGGTCGGTCTTGGTGCGCCACTTCTCCTGGTCGTAGACCCGGAAGATGGATTCGGTGGCGCGACCGGCGGCGTCGAAGACTGTCTCGGTGGAGGCGGGGACGGAGCCGGGGTAGGTGTTGGCCAGGGTGCCCGAGGGTGCGTTGTTGTCGTGGACCTGGTCGTTGGTGATCTGGGCCAGTCCGCGGTCGTCGT
>NZ_JAHWGT010000516.1 GCF_020873895.1 Streptomyces sp. DH12
GTCCACGACCGTGTGGCTCGACAAGGCCGACCGGGGCAGCCGGTCCAGACGGTCGTCCCTGACCGCCGTGACCGTGCCGTCCGGCGACTCGACCAGCAGGACCGAGTCGGACAGCACCAGACAGTCCACCGAGCCGGGTGACCAGCGGGCGAGCACCACCGTCGCCTGCGGCGTTCGTGGGTGAGAAAGGTCACAGGTCGCGGCATGGCTCTCAGCCGTGCGCGCGATGCCCCGGGACAGCAGCCCGGCCGGCGGAACATCCGGGAGGGAAACGGTCAGTTCGGTCAGCGCGCCGCCCAGCCGGGCGGTGAACCAGGGCACCGAAGGCAGACAGCCGCCCCCGTCCGGCGGCGGCGTGACCCCGTCCAGGACCACGAGCGCGCCGCCCTGTCCGGAGGCCGGGAGCGCGACGCTCGCGAAGTCCTCGTTGGGGCGCCCTGGATCACCGGGTTCCGAAACTAGCTCCGTGCGCATCCGGCCAGTCTGCACGAGCTCTCCACAACGACCGCCGGAGCCCGGCAACAGCCGCCCGTTCTTCATGAGCGCGCAGGTCACGGGTCTGATTTGGCAGGGAATGGAG
>NZ_JAHWGT010000517.1 GCF_020873895.1 Streptomyces sp. DH12
GGCGAGCAGCGCGAAACCGCCGTACAGGGTCGGGCGCAGCGCCCGGTCGGTGAGCGGGCCGGCGACGAGCGTGCCCAGCGTCATGCCGACGCCGAACAGCGCGAGGACCAGGGTCGTGGACGAGTCCGAGATCCCCGTCAGGTTGGTCAGCATCGGCACGAGATAGCTGTACATCGCGAAGAAGCCGCCGAACCCGACGACCGCCGTGACCAGACCCAGCAGCACCTGCTTGTTCTTCATCGCCCGCAGTTCGTGCAGCACACCGGCCTGCTCACCCCGCGGCTGGTGCGGGACGAGCCGCACCAGCGCCGCCAGGGCGAGCACGCCGATGACGGCCACTGCCGCGTACGCGAACCGCCACCCCAGCTGCTGCCCGAGCGCGGTTCCGGCCGGGACACCGACGATGTTGGCGACCGTGAGACCGAGGAACATCATCGACACCGCACGGGCCGCCCGGTCCGGTGCGACCAGCTTGGAGGCGACCACCGCGCCGACCCCGAACAGCGCCCCGTGCGGAAGCCCCGCCAGGACGCGCGCCGCGAACAGCAGCTCGAAGTTCGGCGCGAGCGCCGAGGCCACG
>NZ_JAHWGT010000051.1 GCF_020873895.1 Streptomyces sp. DH12
CCCCCTCCCCTCGCGACCACGGTCCGTCCGCCGCGTACGGCCTGGGAGGGGCCGTGGGGGGTCGCCCCCGCAGGGGTCGGCGGCGGCGGTCGGGTTCCGTCATCCAGCACCGAAGGCCGCCGACCCCGAGGAGGTGACCCCCCGCGGCCCCGACCCCGCCCACCGGCATCCGGCACACCGCCACCCACACGGGGCCGGCGAGCAGCCCCCCACACGACGGCGGTTAGCGGAAAATCGCAAGAACTCTCCGTGCGGCCGTTGCCTTTGGCACGTGTCAGGCGTTGTTGCCCGTGAGGGGAGCCGCGTCGGCCGGCAAGGAGGCATCAGGCGATGCGCGTGGGAACTTTCGTACTGGCGGCCCAGTTTCCCGGTCAGGGACACAGCGAGGCGCTGCACCGGGCCGTGCGGTCCGCCGAGGTGGCCGAGGAGGCCGGGTTGGACTCGGTGTGGCTGGCCGAGCACCACTTCGTGCCGTACGGCACGTGCCCGTCGGCGATCACGCTCGCGGCGCTGCTGCTCGGCCGGACCCGCCGCATCAGGGTGGGCACGGCGGTCAGCGTGCTGCCGACGGCGCACCCGGTGGCGCTCGGCGAGCAGGCGGCGCTGCTGCACATCGCCTCCGGCGGGCGCTTCACGCTCGGAGTGGGGCGCGGCGGCCCGTGGGTCGACCTGGAGGTGTTCGCCGCGGGACTGGAGGCGTACGAGCGGGACTTCCCCGAATCCCTCGACGTGCTGCTGCGCTGGCTGCGCGGCGACCGCGTCGGGGCGGACGGCCCGCGCCACCGCTTCCGGGAGGTGGCCGTGGTCCCCCGGCCCGACGAGCTGATCGACGGCGCGCCGGCCCCGGAGACGGTCCTCGCCTGCACGTCGCCGAGGAGCGTGCGGCTCGCCGCCGAGCACGGGCTGCCGATGCTGCTCGGGATGCACTGCGGGGACGACGACAAGGCGGAGATGACGGCGCTGTGGCGCCGGGAGGCCCTGGCCGCCGGGCACACGCCGGACACGGTGGCGCGGATCGCCGCGGGCCACGTCTCGGCGGGCGTGGCACAGCTCGCCGACCACACGCCGGACGCCGTCGAGACGCTGGTGAAGGCGATGCCCGGGTGGTTGAAGCGAGGGCTGGACGCCCATGTGACGGTGGACGGCCGGCGCCGGTCGATGCGCGATCCGGTCGCCTACACGGAGCTGCTGTGCCGACTGCACCCGGTGGGGACGCCGCGGCTGGCCGCGGACCGGCTGGCCGCCACGGCGGAGCGGACGGGCATCCGGCGGTTCGCGCTGCTGGTGGAGGGCTCGGGCCAGCTCGCGGCGACGGAGGAGAACGTACGTCGCCTGGGCGCCGAGGTCCTGCCGCTGCTGGTGTGAGCGGTCCGGGACCCCGGCGGTGTACCCGCCCCGGCCGCCGACCGGCTGCCGCCCCTGCACCGATCACACCTCCCGGGTGATGCGGAGCGGCAACACGCGTGCGGCGTCAGCAGTCGCGCAGCTCGGACGACTGGTTCAGCAGCTGGGCCCTGACCGAGGTGAAGCGGGCCAGCCGCTCGTCGACCGACGGGTCGAGCGGGAACACCGCGACGCGGTGGCAGTTCTGGAAGGCCAGACGGACGCCGAAGTGGCGCTCCAGCGCCCCCCGGATCGCGTCACTCGCGAGCGCACGCAGCAGCTGCCCACGCGCCTGCTCGTCCGGCGGGGGCGTCTGGTTGTCGGCGAACGCACCCCCGTCCACCTTCAGCCGCACCACCAGAGAGCTGATCATCTCCCATGCGAAGGGCAGGGAGGTCCGGACGCAGTCGACGAAGGCCGCTTCGTCGACCTCGCCTCGCTCGGCCTGCTCCAACAGCGCCGGTGAGACGTCGAGCGACATGGGTTCTCCTCTCGCGACCCCGCGGGGAGCGGGGTCTTACGGGCAGGGCAGGAGGAGCCCCCGTACGACACGCAGAGTGCACGAGTGACGACCTCCCGCTTCCACGGTATGCGCGCCGCCTTGACCGCACCAGGAGATTGGGGCACAACAGGCCAGAGAATCACGGGCGTTTGGCACCGAATCGCGCGGAAGCGCATGCGTCGAGTAGCGTTGCCGACCATGCGTCTCGTCATCGCCCGCTGCTCCGTGGACTACGCGGGCCGGCTCACCGCCCACCTGCCCTCCGCCCCCCGTCTGATCCTGGTCAAGGCGGACGGCAGCGTCTCGATCCACGCCGACGACAGGGCCTACAAGCCCCTCAACTGGATGTCCCCGCCGTGCACCCTGAAGGAGGGCGACGGCGGGTCGGCGGGCGTCTGGACGGTCGTCAACAAGGCGGGCGAGAAACTGATCATCACGATGGAGGAGATCCTCCACGACTCGTCCCACGAACTGGGCGTGGACCCGGGCCTGATCAAGGACGGCGTGGAGGCGCACCTCCAGGAGCTGCTCGCCGACCGGATCGAGACTCTGGGGGCCGGATACACGCTGATCCGCCGCGAGTACCCGACGGCGATCGGCCCGGTCGACATCCTGTGCCGGAACGCCGACGGCGCCACCGTCGCCGTGGAGATCAAGCGCCGCGGTGAGATCGACGGCGTCGAACAGCTCACCCGCTACCTGGAGCTGCTGAACCGGGACCCGCATCTGGCGCCTGTGCGCGGGGTCTTCGCGGCGCAGGAGATCAAGCCGCAGGCCCGCGTCCTGGCGACGGACCGGGGCATCGACTGCGTGGTGCTGGACTACGACGCGCTGCGCGGCATCGAGGACGACAAGCTGCGGCTGTTCTGACGGCCCCGCCCGCCGCGGGCGCGACGACGGCCCCGGGTGGCGGAAGCCACCCGGGGCCGTCGCGTCGGTGCGTCGGCGTCCGGCGTCGGGGCGCGGGCGCTCCTCGGGAGGAGCGCGGTTCAGGCCGCGGTGCCCGCCGTGCCCGTCGCCGCGCCGGAGTCCCCCGGCTCGGTGCCGGGGCCGGTGGCGGTGGCGGAGGTCCCGCCGCCGCTCTCGCCGCCGGAGTCGCCACCGCCGCCGCCGTCCCCGCCGGTGGTGCCGCCGGCGGCGCCCCCGGTGGTGGGCGGGTCGGGGGTCGGTTCCGTCGGGTCCGGGGCCGTGGCGGTGTCCGTCGGCTCGGGGTCGGTCGTCGTGGAGCCGGTGGGGCCGGGGCTGGTTGCCGTCGGGCCGCCCGTGGTCGGCGAGCCCGTCGTACCGGGCGAGGAGGAGGTGCCGCCGGTCGTGGGCCGGGGGCCGCCGCTGCCGGTGGTGGCCCCGTCGGGCTTCGACGGGCCGGTGCCGGGGGTGGACGGGTCGCCGGTCGAGTCGGGGGTGCCGCTGGTGCCCGGGCGGGCGGAGGAACTCGGCCCGGCGCCCGCGGGGTCGGTGGTGGAGCCGCCGCCGCCCGTACCGCCGTCGGAGCCGCCCGTGGCGCCCCCGTCGTCGGGGGTCTGCGCGTCGGAGTCGTCGGCGCCGGTGTCCTCGTCGCCCGCCGACTGCTCGGTGGTGACCTTGCCGCCCGGGGTGCCGCCTCCGCCGGTGCCGTCGCCGGAGGTGGCGCCGAGGGTGACGACGGTACCGAGGACGGCCGCGAGGAGGGCGCCCGAGGCGGCCGCGACGAGGTTGCGCCGGGCGCCGCTGAGCAGCGTCCCCCGCAGCCCCTTGCGGACGGGACGGGCCTGCCGGGGGTACGCGTACGTGCCGGCCGTGCCCGGGTCGGCGACGGCGCCGTGGGCCGAACCGACGGCGGCGGTACGGCCGGTGCCGGCCCCCGTGCCGATGCCGGTACCGGTACCGGTGCCCATGCCCGTGCCCGTACCCGCGCCCGCGCCCGCGCCCGCGCCCGCGCCCGCGCCGAACGCGGCGTCGAAGTCGGCCGCCGCGCTCGTCGCGCCGCCGCCGGGGGCGCCCGTACCGGTTCCGGGGAGGCCCGCGCCCGGGGCGCGGCCGCCCGTACCCGTAGCGCGTCCGTCGGCGCCCCCGCCGGAGGTGCCCGCCGCCGCGGCCGCGCCGTGGCCGGCCGCGCCCGCGCCGCCGTCGCCGGCGGGGCCGCTCGCCGCCCCCGCTCCGGCCGCCCGGCCGGGCCACACCGAGCCGGCGCCGCCGTCGCCCGGCCCCCCGCCGGGCGCGGTGCGGCCGGGGCCGGGCCCGAAGGCGCCGGCGAACGGCGTGGTCGGCTCGCCGGGGCGCGCCGCGGGCGGCTCTCCGGCGGCGGTGCGGCTCTCGCCGATGCCGCGCTCCCGGTCGGCGACCAGGGCGAGGGCCCGGCGGCCGGCGACCGTGCCGCGCTTGTCGGCGAGGGCGCCGCGCAGGCCGATGGAGGCCTCCAGCGAGGCGCGCGCCCGGTCGAGGTTGCCCTGGCACAGCGCGAGGACGCCCAGCTCGTGGTGGAAGTACGCCTCTTCGGCGACCTCGCCCGCGAGGCGGGCCGCCGCCTGGCCGGAGCGCAGCGCCCGCTCCCAGGCTCCCCAGTGGAGGGCGGCCGCGAGGGCGGGTGCGGCGCTGCGGGCGAGGAGCACGGCGGCGCTCGCGTGGCCGGCCTCCTGGCTGGAGGAGAGGACGTGCAGGGCGGCGAGTACGGCGTCGGCCTCGGCGGCCACCCTCTCGGGGGCGACCGACGGGTGGCCCGCCCACCAGGCGTAGTGCTGGGCCGCGGTGTGGGCGCGGGCCAGGGCGCCCTCGCCGTAGCCGTGTTCGACGAGCTGGTCGGTGACGCCGGCGGCGAGCCGGTGGCGCGGGCCGACCGGGGTGAGGAGCCCGCTGCGGACGAGTTCGCCGAGCGCGGCGTCGGCGTGGGTGTCGCCGACGAGGGCCGGCAGGTGCGCCTGGTGGGGCAGCTCGCCGCCGAGGGCGACGGCGAAGCGCAGGGTGTCGCGGGCGGCCTCGGAGAGCCGGGAGGCGAGCAGCGCGGCGGGCGCGGCGGCCTCGCCGAGGCTGGGCAGGGGCTGGTCGTGCAGGTCGGTGAAGACGCTGTCGCCGGCGTCGTCCGCGTCGCCGGAGGGCGGGGTGCGCAGGGCGTCGCGCTGCCGCAGCAGGGCGGCGGCCTGGACGAAGCGCAGCGGCAGCCCCTCCGATTCGAACCACAGGTCGCCGGCCCAGTTCGCCTCGTCGTCGGTGAGGGGCCGGTCCACGGCGTGTTCGAGGAGTTCGAGGGTGGTGCTGCGGTCCAGGCCGGTGAGGAAGACCTCCTCGACCGACGCGCCGGGCGAGGGGGCGGGCGTGTCGGGCGTCGCGGCGAGGAGGAAGGCGCACTCGGGCGCGGCGTCGAGGAGGTCGTCGAGCGCGGTGCCGCCGAACTCCAGGTCGTCGACGAGGACGACGGCGCCGATCTCGCGGACGAGGGCGAGCAGCCCCGCGCGGTCGGGCCGGTGGCCGGGGGCGTGGTGGACGGCCGCGAAGAGGTCGTACAGCACGTCCGCGGAGGTGCGGCGGTGGCCGGACAGACGTATGACGCCGTCGGGCGCGAGGTCGGCGCAGTCGGCCGCGACCACCTCGAGGAGGCGGCTGCGGCCCGAGCCGGCGGGGCCGGTGAGGCGCACGGAACGGCCGCGGGAGAGGAGCCGGACGAGCCGCTCGCGCTGCTCGTCGCGTTCCAGCAGGGGCGGGAGGGGGTCGGCCGGGCCCGCCGGTACGGGCGGGGCGGCGGCGCGGTCGCGTTCGGCGCGCTCCTCGGGGGCGCGCCGGGCGGGCGGCTCCGGCCGGTGGCCGGGCGGGCAGTTCTCGATCTCGCTGCCGTCGACGGGGTTGACGGTGAGCAGCAGGTCGCCGGCGACGAGTTGCGCGGTGCGGGCGGGCACCTTCCCGGCCGGGAGCGGGGCCGGGAGGTCGTCGCGGGAGGCGCGCGGGCGGGTGGAGTCGCCGCCCTTGCGGCCTGCGTCGTCGGCGGGGTCGTGGTCGCGGTCGTCCGGCAGCGGGTTCATCGGGTCCATGGTGAAGCCCCCAAAAGCGTGGTGCGGCGAAGCCCCTCCCGGCCGGTGTGCACGCGCGGCGTCGCTTCTGGTCCGGTGCCCGCCGTGTGGGTCCGTCGATGGGCAGACGTCCGAAACCCTAGACGCTGGCCCGGCCGCCCGGAACAGCCGGGGTGCCGGCCGCCCAAGACGTCACGGTCTCATGAGGATTGGGCGGCTGGATCCGGGTGGGGCGGTTTGCTCCGGCATGTACCGGATGGGCGGCGGGTGGCGGGCGGTGAGCGGCGGGCCCGTGCGGCCGGGCGGTCGGTCCCCCGCGGCGGGCGGGGTGGAGGTCAGACGCGGGGCAACGATTCGGCGGCGAGCCCGCCCTCGATGGCGAGGATGCGGTGCAGCCGGGTCGCGACGAGAAGGCGCTGCATCTGGGGCGGTACGCCCCGCAGGACCAGGCGGCGGCCGCAGCGGCCCGCCCTGCGGTGCGCGCCCATGATGACCCCGAGCCCGGTGGCGTCCCAGGAGTCGAGGCCGGTCAGGTCGAGCACCAGGTCACCGGCGCCGTCGTCGACGGCCGAGTGCAGGATCGTACGGGCGTCCGCCGCGCTGCGGACGTCGAGGCGGCCCCCGACGACCAGCTCGGTGTGGTCGCCCCTGATGTGCATATGCGCTCCCCGAGAGTGCTGTGCTTGTCCGTCACGTCTTTCTGTTGCAAGGACTGACTCCGACGTCAGCCGAGCAGTTGCGCCTTGTAAGCGAACCGAGACCGAATTCACCCGGAGGGGTGAGGGCGGGGTGGTGCGGCGCGGTCAGTACTTGTAGAAGCCCTGCCCGCTCTTGCGGCCGATGTCACCCGCGTCCACCATCCGGCGCATCAGCTCCGGCGGGGCGAACTTCTCGTCCTGGGACTCCGTGTAGATGTTGCCGGTGGCGTGCAGCAGGATGTCGACGCCGGTGAGGTCGGCGGTGGCGAGCGGGCCCATGGCGTGGCCGAAGCCCAGCTTGCACGCGATGTCGATGTCCTCCGCGGAGGCCACGCCGGACTCGTGCAGCTTGGCCGCCTCGACGACGAGCGCGGAGATGAGCCGCGTGGTGACGAAGCCGGCGACGTCGCGGTTGACGACGATGCAGGTCTTGCCGACCGACTCGGCGAACGCGCGGGCGGTGGCGAGGGTTTCGTCGCTCGTCTTGTAGCCGCGGACCAGCTCGCAGAGCTGCATCATCGGGACGGGCGAGAAGAAGTGCGCGCCGACGACCCGCTCGGGGCGCTCGGTGACCGCCGCGATCTTGGTGATCGGGATGGCGGAGGTGTTGGAGGCGAGGACCGCGTCGTCCCGGACGAGCTTGTCGAGGGCGCGGAAGATCTCGTGCTTGACCTCGAGCTTCTCGAAGACGGCCTCGACGACGATGTCGGCGTCGGCGACGGCGTCGAGGTCGGTCGTCGTGGTGATGCGCGCCAGGGCGGCCTCGGCGTCGGCGGCGTCCAGCCGGCCCTTGGCGACGAACTTGTCGTACGACGCCTTGATGCCGTCCGTGCCGCGGGTGAGGGCGGCGTCCGTGACGTCGCGCAGCACGACCTCCCAGCCCGCCTGGGCGGAGACCTGGGCGATGCCGGACCCCATGAGTCCGGCGCCGATGACGGCGAGCTTCCTGGCCACGATTCGTCCCCTTAACACGCGTTCACTTTTCGTTTCTCCGGCGGGAGATTACTGCCCTGGAGGGGTGGTGTGGGCGGTGAAGAGATACGCGTCACGTCTCGAATGACGGACATCACACCGGTACGGGCGGTCGCGTGAGCGTAGCGCGCGCAGGCCCAACCTACCGGGCGGTAGCCCCTTGTCGTACACGGTCCGGTACCGGTCGTGACGCACGGCACACACCTATGCCGTCCGGGGCGTCGCGTCACTAGGCTGGCGGCATGGTCAACCTGACGCGCATCTACACCCGCACCGGCGACAAGGGCACGACGGCGCTGGGCGACATGAGCCGCACCGCCAAGACGGACCTGCGGATCGCCGCGTACGCCGACGCCAACGAGGCCAACGCCGTCATCGGCACGGCCATCGCCCTCGGCGAGCTGCCCGAGGAGGTCGTCAAGGTGCTCGTCCGGGTGCAGAACGACCTGTTCGACGTGGGCGCGGACCTGGCGACCCCGGTCGTCGAGGACCCGCAGTACCCGCCGCTGCGGGTGGAGCAGTCGTACGTCGACAAGCTGGAGGCGGACTGCGACCGGTTCCTGGAGGACCTGGAGAAGCTGCGCTCCTTCATCCTGCCGGGCGGCACTCCCGGCGCGGCCCTCCTGCACCAGGCGTGCACGGTCGTGCGCCGCGCCGAGCGCTCGACGTGGGCGGCGCTGGAGGTGCACGGCGAGACGATGAACGCCCTGACGGCCACGTACCTCAACCGCCTGTCGGACCTGCTGTTCATTCTGGCGCGGACGGCCAACAAGGAGCTGGGCGACGTCCTGTGGGTCCCCGGCGGAGAGCGCTGAGCCGACACCGGACCCCGGCACCGCCACCTGCCCCGGCCCGGGGCGGAGGTGGACCGGGGCCCGGCGGTCAGTGGTGTTCCGTGGGGACCGGGGTGCGCTCGCCGGGGGCGGACTCCTGCTCGGGGGCCTTCCGCGGCCAGACGACGTACGACAGCGCGATCAGGCCGTGGATGCCGGCCGCCCGCCAGGCCGCGCCCATCCAGTCGTGGAGGGGGCCGGTGCGGCTCGGGTCGCCGACGTACAGGACGGAGAGCCACAGCAGGAGGGTCGCGACCGCCGCCCCCAGGAGGGTGCCCAGCCAGAGCCGGCCCTCGTGGCGGGCGCGGGCCCTGCCGTAGCGCGGGGGGCCCTGCGGGCGCGGGGCGCCGCCGAAGCGGTGTGCGGCGTGGCCGTCGAGCCACTTCACCGTGCGGTGGCCGTGCCCGACGGTGTACCCGATGTACAGCGCGGCCAGTCCGTGCCGCCAGCTCGGCTCCGCGCCGCTCCTGAGGTCCATCGCGGTGACGACCAGCAGGACGACCTCCAGCAGCGGCTCGCAGAGCAGGAGGGCGGCGCCCGTGCGGGGCATCTTGAGGAGGTAGCGGGTGGCGAGGCCGGCGGCCAGGAGCACCCAGAAGCCGACCTCGCAGACCACGATCAGTGTGACGACCATGCCCTCCAGCCTGCCGCCGCCGCGCGCGCCGGGCGTCGTCGCCGATGACGAGTCCGGGCTGCACCCTTCGATGTAGTCGCGGCTCACCCGGGGCGCCGACGCACCGGGGGCGCGGGGGCGTGTTGGATGGGCCCGTGACCCTGCCCCGCCCCCACCGCGACGACGTCTTCCTGGCCTCCACGGGCCTCGCCGGCGGCCTTCTGCTGTGGTCGCTGGGCGTGTTCAACCAGGGGCCGAATCACGCCATCGTGGACGCCTCGTGGGGGGTCCTGCTGCCGCTGCTGGTCATGACGTCGCTGGAGTTCCTGCGGCGCAGCCGGCCGCGCACGGTGCTGCTGGTCGGGACGGTCGCGGTCGTCGCGGACCAGTTCACGCGCGGCAGCATCGCGACGATCCTGATGTTCACGGACCTGGTGTACGCGGCCGTCGTGTACGGCCCGCCCGCCTCCGCCCGGCGGTTGCCGGTGGTGACGGGGCTGATCACCGTCGCGGTCTCGATCGCCTCGCTCGCCTGGTACCAGGAGCCGTGGGCGCTGCTGCTCGGCGTCCTGACCGGCATGGTGTCGTTCGTGCCCGCCACCACCGGCGCCGTGGTCCGCAACCACCGGCAGGCCGCCGACGCGGCCCGGCTGCGGGCCGAGCAGACGGCGCTGCTCGCCGAGATGGACCGCCGGGAGGCGGTGGTGGCGGAGCGGGCCCGGATGGCGCGGGAGCTGCACGACATGGTGGCGGGGAACCTCTCCGCGATCGCCATCCACTCGACCGCCGCGCTCTCCCTCGACGACCCCGTGACGAGCCGTGAGGCGCTGGGCGTGATCCGGGAGAACAGTGTCGAGGGCCTGGCCGAAATGCGTCGCCTCATCTCGCTGCTCCG
The DNA here is from genome assembly GCF_020873895.1 of Streptomyces sp. DH12. Lineage (GTDB taxonomy): Bacteria > Actinomycetota > Actinomycetes > Streptomycetales > Streptomycetaceae > Streptomyces. The sequence continues at coordinate 9,874 of NZ_JAHWGT010000051.1, forward strand.
TGACAGCGGCGGGGCCGAGGAACCCGCGCCCGCGCCGACGCTGGCCGGACTCGCCGCGCTGGTGCGCCAGACGGCGGCGCACGGTACGGCGAACGGGCTGGCGTTCACGCTGACCGCCCCGCCGCCGGACGGGGACCTGCCGGCGCCGGTGGAGCTCGCCGCGTACCGCATCGTGCAGGAGTCGCTGACGAACGCGCTGAAGCACGCCGCCGCGGGTGAGGTGGTCGTCGTGGTGGAGCGGGCCGACCACGCCCTCACGGTCACGGTGACCAGCCCGCTCGACCGCCCGGCGGCGGGCCCGCGGACGTCGGGGCCGCGGGTGCCCGGGTCGGGGGCCGGCCTGGTGGGCATGCGCGAGCGGGTGGCGCTGCTGGGCGGGGAGTTCGAGGCGGGCCCGGTGGACGCGGCGGACGGGGCGGGGAACGGGACGTGGCGGGTACGGGCGGTACTGCCCGTGGCCGAGGACGACAGGGAGCCGGCGGCATGAGCACGGGCGCGGGGACGGGTACGGGACCGGACGGAGCAGGCGCGGCCGCGGGCCCGGACAAGACGGGCGGCACCGGCCCGGACAAGACGGGCGGCACGGGCGCGGGCGGGGACGGCACGGGCCCCGGAGCGGCGGGCCGCGTCGTCCGCGTGCTGGTCGCGGAGGACCAGCGGGCGGTGCGCGCCGGGCTCGTCCTCATCCTGCGCAGCGCCCCCGACATCGAGGTCGCGGGTGAGGCGGGCGACGGCGAGGAGGCCGTCCGGCTCGCCCGGGAGCTGCGCCCCGACCTGGTCCTGATGGACATCCAGATGCCGCTGCTGGACGGCGTGTCGGCGACCCGGCAGGTGGTCGCCGAGGGGCTCGCGGACGTCCTGGTCCTGACCACCTTCGACCTGGACGAGTACGTCTTCGGGGCGCTGCGCGCCGGCGCCGCCGGGTTCCTGCTGAAGAACACCGAGGCGCGGGACCTGATCGAGGCGGTGCGGACGGTGGCGCGCGGCGAGGGGCTCATCGCACCGGCGGTGACCCGGCGGCTGATCGCCGAGTTCGCGACCCCCCGACGGCCCGCCGCGCGGGGCGCGGCGCCGGACCCGGCGGTACTGGAGCCGCTGACCCGGCGGGAACGCGAAGTGCTGTCGTGCCTCGGCGAGGGCCTGTCGAACGCGGAGATCGCGGTACGCCTCGACATGGCGGAGGCGACGGTGAAGACGCACGTCAGCCGCATGCTGGGGAAGCTCGGACTGCGCAGCCGGGTGCAGGCGGCGGTGCTGGCGCAGGAGTTGGGCGTCTGATCGGGCGGCCTCGGCACTCGCACTCAAGTGGTCTGGACCTATTGACGATTGGTCCAGACCTTCCTACGCTCACGGCGCGCACATTTCACGGACGCACGGACCCCCACCTTGTCCGTCCGCACCTTGAGGAGCACCGTTGAGCACGAGCACTCAAGCACTTCCGCGCGGAACGGGTCTCCTGGCCAGAGCCACGGCCGGAGCCACCGCACTGCTGCTTCCGCTGGCCGCGATGGTCGGCCTCGCGACCCCCGCCCAGGCCGCCACCTCGGCGACCGCCACCTACGCCAAGGTCTCCGACTGGGGATCCGGCTTCGAGGGCAAGTGGACGGTGAAGAACACCGGAACCACCACCCTCAACTCCTGGACCGTCGAGTGGGACTTCCCCTCCGGCACGTCCGTCTCCTCCGCCTGGGACGCCTCCGTCACCAACAGCGGAACCCACTGGACCGCCAAGAACATCAGCTGGAACGGGACCCTCGCCCCCGGCGCCTCCGTCTCCTTCGGGTTCAACGGCTCCGGCACCGGCTCCCCCAGCGGGTGCAAGCTGAACGGCGGCTCCTGCGACGGGACCCCGGACCAGCCCGGCGACGCGAAGCCGTCCGCCCCCGGCACCCCGACCGCCTCGGACGTCACCGACACCTCGGTGAAGCTCGCCTGGTCCGCGGCCACCGACGACAAGGGCGTCAAGAACTACGACGTCCTGCGCGACGGCGCCAAGGTCGCCACGGTCACCGGCCTGTCGTACTCCGACACCGGGCTGACCGCCGGAACCGACTACTCCTACAGCGTCCAGGCCCGTGACACCGCCGACCAGACCGGACCGGCCAGCGGCTCGGTCAAGGTCCGCACCACGGGCGGCGACACCGGCCCCGGCCCGGGCCCCGGCCCGACGGACAAGGTGAAGCTGGGCTACTTCACCAACTGGGGCGTCTACGGCCGCAACTACCACGTCAAGAACCTCGTGACGTCCGGCTCGGCCAGCAAGATCACCCACATCAACTACGCGTTCGGCAACGTCCAGGGCGGCAAGTGCACCATCGGTGACGCCTACGCCGACTACGACAAGGCGTACACCGCCGACCAGTCCGTCGACGGCAAGGCCGACACCTGGGACCAGCCCCTGCGCGGCAACTTCAACCAGCTGCGCAAGCTGAAGGCCCAGTACCCGCACATCAAGGTGCTGTGGTCGTTCGGCGGCTGGACCTGGTCCGGCGGCTTCGGCCAGGCCGTGCAGAACCCGACCGCGTTCGCGCAGTCCTGCTACGACCTGGTGGAGGACCCGCGCTGGGCCGACGTCTTCGACGGCATCGACCTGGACTGGGAGTACCCCAACGCCTGCGGCCTGACCTGCGACACCAGCGGCCCGGCCTCCTTCACCACCATGATGAAGGCCATGCGCGCCAAGTTCGGCACCAAGAACCTGGTCACCGCGGCCATCACGGCGGACGCCTCGTCCGGCGGCAAGATCGACGCCGCCGACTACGGCCCGGCCGCCGCGTACACCGACTGGTACAACGTGATGACCTACGACTTCTTCGGCGCCTGGGCGGCGAAGGGTCCGACGGCCCCGCACTCCCCGCTCACCTCCTACCCGGGCATCCCGCAGGCCGGCTTCAACTCCGCCGACGCGATCGCCAAGCTGAAGGCCAAGGGCGTCCCGTCCGCGAAGCTGCTGCTCGGCATCGGCTTCTACGGGCGCGGCTGGACCGGCGTCACCCAGAAGGAGCCGGGCGGCACGGCCACGGGCCCGGCGGCCGGCACCTACGAGCAGGGCATCGAGGACTACAAGGTCCTGAAGAACACCTGCCCGGCGAACGGCACCGTGGCCGGCACGGCGTACGCCCACTGCGGCACCAACTGGTGGAGCTACGACACCCCGGCGACCGTCCAGTCCAAGATGAGCTGGGCCAAGGGCCAGGGCCTGGGCGGAGCGTTCTTCTGGGAGTTCAGCGGCGACACCGCCAACGGTGAGCTGGCGAACGCCATCCACACCGGCCTGCGGTAACCACACCCGCGCCACCGGCACCTCCCCGCACGAAAACGGTCGAGCCGCACCCGAAGGGTGCGGCTCGACCCGTGTGTACAGGAGGCAGTACGCCAGGAGGTACTACGCCACACTCACCCGCCCCCAGCCGACGGGCAAGGAAGCACTACGCCACATTCACCCTCCCCCAGACTCCGTCCGGGGGCGCCCCCAACCAACGGGCAAGGAAGCACTACGCCACATTCACCCGTTGGCCCGGCGGTGCCGCCTCCAGCCAGGCGAGGAAGCCGGTGAGGGCGTCCTCGCTCATGGCGAGCTCCAGGCGCGTGCCCCGGTGCAGGCAGCCGAGGACGACGGAGTCCGACAGGAGCGCCAGCTCCTCCTCGCCGTCCGGCAGGCGGCGGTCCAGGACCTCGATGGCGGCCCGCTCCAGGACGCGGCGGGGGCGGGGGGCGTAGGAGAAGACACGGAACCAGGCGATCCGGTCGCCGCTGTACCGGGCGACCCCGTACACCCAGCCCTTGCCCGAGGTGTCGTTCTCCTCCGGGGCGTTCCAGCGCAGGCTGCAGTCGAAGGTGCCGCCGGAGCGCTGGATGAGGCGCCGGCGCAGGCCGAAGACGAAGAGCCCGATCACCACCAGTGCGACGACCAGTGCGCTCACCAGCAGAGCGAGGAACATCTCCACCGACCTCCTCGCCTCGTCCTGTAACCGAATACGACCTGCATCCGCATCGCCTCAGCCGCGGCCCGGTCTGGATGGTCCAGCCTGGGCCGCGGCTGAGGGGCCGGGCCGTCCCCTGGGGGGCGCCCGGCGAGGTACATCAGTGGCGGTGCGCTAGCGCGCCGCCACCGCGCGCAGCCGGATCTCGGCGCGCCGCTCGGCAGCGGCGTCCGACTCCGCCTTCGCACGCTCCAGCGCACGCTCGGCGCGCTGGGTGTCGATCTCGTCCGCCAGCTCGGCGATCTCCGCGAGCAGCGACAGCTTGTTGTCCGCGAACGACAGGAAACCGCCGTGCACCGCGGCGACGACCGTTCCGCCATCACTCGTACGGATGGTCACCGGGCCCGACTCCAGCACACCGAGCAGCGGCTGGTGGCCGGGCATGACGCCGATGTCGCCGGAGGTGGTGCGCGCGATGACCAGGGTGGCCCCGCCGGACCAGACATTCCGGTCCGCGGCGACCAGCTCGACGTGCAGCTCAGCAGCCAAGGGTGGCTCCTCGGGTCACCACCCGGCGGGTTCTGCCGGGTGTTGGGTCATAAGTCTAGTAGGGGTGCCGGCGCGAAACGCCGGGGACCCGCGCCCGGCCGGGGACGGCCGGGTGTTTCCGGGGGTCTCCCCCCGGGTGCCGTGCAGCGGAAGGGGGCGGGACGCGCCCGCCCCCTTCCACGCCGCGAGGGTCAGGAGACGCCGAGTTCCTTGGCGTTCTTCTTGAGGTCCTCGAGGCCACCGCACATGAAGAAGGCCTGCTCGGGGAAGTGGTCGTACTCACCGTCGCAGATCGCGTTGAACGCGGCGATCGACTCGTCGAGCGGCACGTCCGAACCGTCCACGCCGGTGAACTGCTTCGCCGCGTGGGTGTTCTGGGACAGGAAGCGCTCGACACGACGGGCACGGTGGACGACCAGCTTGTCCTCCTCGCCCAGCTCGTCGATACCGAGGATCGCGATGATGTCCTGGAGGTCCTTGTACTTCTGCAGGATCCCCTTGACGCGCATGGCGGCGTCGTAGTGCTCCTGCGCGATGTAGCGCGGGTCCAGGATCCGGGACGTGGAGTCCAGCGGGTCCACGGCCGGGTAGATGCCCTTCTCGGAGATCGGACGGGAGAGAACCGTCGTCGCGTCGAGGTGGGCGAAGGTGGTGGCCGGCGCCGGGTCGGTCAGGTCGTCCGCGGGGACGTAGATCGCCTGCATCGAGGTGATCGAGTGACCGCGGGTCGACGTGATGCGCTCCTGGAGGAGACCCATCTCGTCGGCCAGGTTCGGCTGGTAGCCCACCGCGGACGGCATGCGGCCGAGCAGGGTGGACACCTCGGAGCCGGCCTGCGTGAACCGGAAGATGTTGTCGATGAAGAAGAGGACGTCCTGCTTCTGGACGTCACGGAAGTACTCCGCCATCGTCAGACCGGCCAGGGCGACGCGCAGACGGGTGCCCGGGGGCTCGTCCATCTGGCCGAAGACCAGGGCGGTCTTGTCCAGGACGCCGGACTCCTCCATCTCCGCGATGAGGTCGTTGCCCTCGCGGGTGCGCTCGCCGACGCCCGCGAAGACGGAGACGCCCTCGTGGAGGTTGGCGACACGCATGATCATTTCCTGGATCAGCACGGTCTTGCCGACGCCGGCGCCACCGAACAGACCGATCTTTCCACCCTTGACGTACGGGGTGAGGAGGTCGACGACCTTCAGACCGGTCTCGAACATCTCGGTCTTCGACTCGAGCTGGTCGAAGGCGGGCGCCTTGCGGTGGATCGGCCAGCGCTCACCGACGTTGGCGTTCTCCTCGGGGTGGTTCAGCACCTCGCCGAGGGTGTTGAACACCTTGCCCTTGGTGAAGTCGCCGACCGGCACGGAGATGCCCGCGCCCGTGTCGGTGACCGCGGCCTGGCGGACCAGGCCGTCGGTCGGCTGCATCGAGATGGTGCGGACCAGGCCGTCACCCAGGTGCTGGGCGACCTCCAGGGTCAGCGTCTTCCTCGCGCCGTCCTGGGCCGGGTCGGCCACCTCGACGTGCAGCGCGTTGTAGATCTCCGGCATCGCGTCGACGGGGAACTCCACGTCGACGACCGGGCCGATGACCCGGGCGACGCGGCCCGTGGCGGCGGCCGTCTCAACAGTGGTCGTCATTACTTGTCACTCCCCGCGGTCGCGTCGGCCAGGGCGCTGGCGCCACCGACGATCTCGCTGATTTCCTGGGTGATTTCGGCCTGGCGGGCCGCGTTGGCAAGGCGCGAGAGCGAGTTGATCAGGTCTCCCGCGTTGTCGGTGGCCGACTTCATCGCCCGGCGGCGGGCCGCGTGCTCGGAAGCGGCGGCCTGCAGCAGGGCGTTGTAGACCCGGCTCTCGACGTAGCGCGGCAGCAGGGCGTCGAGGACGTCCTCCGCCGACGGCTCGAAGTCGAACAGGGGAAGGATCTCGCCCTTGCCCCCGGTCTCCTCCGCGGCCTTCTCGAGGCTCAGCGGCAGCATCCGGTTCTCCACCGGCGTCTGCGTCATCATCGACACGAACTCCGTGAAGACGATGTGCAGCTCGTCCACACCGCCCTGCGCGGTGTCCTGCTGGACCGCCGCGATGAGCGGGGCGGCCACCGACTTGGCGTCCGCGTAGGTGGGGTTGTCGGAGAAGCCGGTCCAGGCCTCCGCCACCTTGCGCTCACGGAAACCGTAGTAGGCGACACCCTTGCGGCCGACGATGTACGTGTCGACCTCCTTGCCCTCGCCGCGGAGCCGCTCGGTGAGCCGGTCGGCCTGCTTGATGGCGTTGGAGGAGTAGCCGCCGGCCAGACCGCGGTCGCTCGTGACGAGCAGGACCGCGGCGCGGGTGGGGGCGTCCGCCTCCGTGGTGAGGGGGTGCTTGGTGTTCGACCCGGTCGCCACCGCCGTGACCGCGCGGGTGAGCTCGGTCGCGTACGGCGTGGAGGCCGCCACCTTGCGCTGCGCCTTGACGATGCGCGAGGCGGCGATCATCTCCATCGCCTTGGTGATCTTCTTCGTCGCGGTGACGGACCGGATGCGACGCTTGTAGACCCGGAGCTGCGCTCCCATGGATCAGGTCCCTTCCGTCGTCACTTGGAGACGTTGACGGCGGCCGGGGCGTCCTCGCCGAGCAGCTTGCCGTCGAAGGTCTCGAACTGCTTCTTGAAGTCGGTGATGCACTCCGCGACCTTGCCGAGCGTGTCGTCGGACATCTTCCCGCCCTCGCGGATCGACGTCATGAGCGACTTGTGCTCGCGGTGCAGGAAGTCCAGCAGCTCCGTCTCGAAGCGGCGGATGTCCTGGACCGGGACGTCGTCCATCTTGCCGGTGGTGCCGGCCCAGACGGAGACGACCTGGTTCTCGGTCGACATCGGCTGGTACTGCGGCTGCTTCAGCAGCTCGACCATGCGCTTGCCGCGCTCCAGGGCCGACTTCGACGCGGCGTCCAGGTCGGAACCGAAGGCGGCGAACGCCTCCAGCTCACGGAACTGGGCCAGGTCGACGCGGAGGCGTCCGGAGACCTGCTTCATGGCCTTGTGCTGGGCGGAGCCACCGACACGCGACACGGAGATACCGACGTTCAGGGCCGGGCGCTGACCGGCGTTGAACAGGTCGGACTCCAGGAAGCACTGGCCGTCGGTGATGGAGATGACGTTGGTCGGGATGAACGCCGAGACGTCGTTGGCCTTGGTCTCGACGATCGGCAGACCGGTCATGGAACCGGCACCCATCTCGTCGGAGAGCTTGGCGCAGCGCTCCAGCAGGCGGGAGTGCAGGTAGAAGACGTCACCCGGGTAGGCCTCGCGGCCCGGCGGGCGGCGCAGCAGCAGCGACACGGCGCGGTAGGCGTCGGCCTGCTTCGACAGGTCGTCGAAGATGATGAGGACGTGCTTGCCCTCGTACATCCACTGCTGACCGATGGCGGAGCCGGTGTAGGGCGCCAGGTACTTGAAGCCGGCCGGGTCGGACGCCGGGGCGGCGACGATGGTCGTGTACTCCAGGGCACCGGCCTCCTCCAGCGCGCCGCGGACGGACGCGATGGTGGAGCCCTTCTGGCCGATGGCGACGTAGATGCAGCGGACCTGCTTCTTCGGGTCGCCCGTGCGCCAGTTGTCACGCTGGTTGATGATCGTGTCGACGGCCAGGGCGGTCTTGCCCGTCTGGCGGTCGCCGATGATCAGCTGACGCTGACCGCGGCCGATCGGGGTCATGGCGTCGACGGCCTTGTACCCGGTCTCCATCGGCTCGTGCACCGACTTGCGCTGCATGACCGTGGGGGCCTGCAGTTCGAGGGCGCGGCGGCCGGACGTCTCGATCTCGCCGAGGCCGTCGATCGGGTTGCCGAGCGGGTCGACGACGCGACCCAGGTAGCCCTCGCCGACGGCGACGGACAGGACCTCGCCCGTGCGCCGGACCGACTGGCCCTCTTCGATGCCGCTGAACTCACCGAGGACAACGGCACCGATCTCGCGCTCCTCGAGGTTGAGGGCGAGGCCGAGGGTGCCGTCCTCGAACTTCAGCAGTTCGTTGGCCATGGTCGAGGGCAGGCCCTCCACCTTCGCGATGCCGTCGCCGGCAACGCTGACCGTACCGACCTCCTCGCGCGAGGCCGCGTCCGGCTTGTACGACTGGACAAAGTTCTCCAGCGCGTCCCGGATCTCCTCCGGCCGGATCGTGAGCTCCGCCATCTGGGTTCCCTGCTCTCCTTGTTGGGCCCGAAGTCTTTTGGGGGATCTGGGGGCTCCCCCCAGAACTTCTGCATCCTGTGCACGGCCCAACCGGGCCGTAGGTAACGCTTCTTCTCTGTGGTGACCTGGTCGGTCGGTCAGCCGGCCAGCCGCCGCGACGCCTCGTCGAGGCGGGTGGCGACCGTGCCGTTGATCAGCTCGTCACCGATCCGCACCGAGATCCCGCCGAGGACCGTGGGGTCCACGTCGAGGTTCAGGTGCATCTGCCGGCCGTACAGCTTCGCCAGCGCGGCGCCGAGGCGCTGCTTCTGCTGGTCGGTGAGCGGTACCGCCGAGGTGACGACGGCGACCATCCGGTCCCGCCGCGCCGCGGCGAGCTTGGACAGGGACTCCAGTCCCCCCTCCAGGCTACGTCCCCGCGGCAGCGTGACCAGGCGGACGACCAGGCGCTCGGTCGTCGCGGTGGCCCGGCCGCCGAGGAGGCGGGCCAGCAGCTCGCCCTTCGCGGTGGCCGTCGCGCTGCGGTCGGTGAGGGCGGAACGCAGTCCCGGGCTGGCAGCGGTGATGCGGCCGAACCGGAACAGCTCGTCCTCGACGCCGTCGAGGACGCCCGCCTTCTGCGCGGCGATGAGGTCCGCCGTGTTCGCCAGCTCCTCGACCGCGTCGACCAGGTCGCGCGACCGGGACCAGCGGGAGCGGACCATGCCGGCCACCAGGTCGGTCGTCTCGCCGCCCACCTGACCGCCGAGCAGTCGGGTCGCCAGGTCGGCCTTGGCCTCGCCGGCCTGCGCCGGGTCGGTCAGGACCCGACGCAGCGACACCTCGCGGTCGAGCAGCGCGGTGACGGAGGCCAGCTCGTCGGCGAGCTGCGTCGCGTCGACCGACGTGCTGTCGGTCAGCGCGTCGAGACGCTCGCGCGCGGCAGCCAGCGCCTCGCGGCTCGCTCCGTGCGGCGACGTCATCGGGCAGCCTCGGCCTTCTCCTCGAGCTCGTCGAGGAAACGGTCGATGGTGCGGCTCTGGCGGGCGACGTCCTCGAGGGACTCGCCGACCAGCTTGCCGGCCAGGTCGGTCGCGAGCTTGCCGACGTCCTGCCGCAGAGCGGAAGCCGCCGCCTTGCGGTCGGCCTCGATCTGCGCGTGACCGGTGGCGACGATCTCCTCGCGCTGGCGCTGGCCTTCCGCCTTCATCTCGGCGATGATCGCGGCGCCCTGCTCCTGTGCCTCCTGGCGCAGACGCGCGGCCTCGTGACGGGCCTCGGCGAGCTGAGCCTTGTACTGCTCAAGCACACTCTGGGCCTCGATCTGGGCCGACTCGGCCTTCTCGATCCCGCCCTCGATCGCCTCGCGCCGCTCTTCCAGAACCTTGTTGATGTTCGGGAGGAGCTTCTTGGCGAGGAAGCCGAAGACGACGGCGAAGGCGATCAGGCCGATGACGAGCTCGTCGAGATGCGGCAGAAGAGGATTCTGAGGCTCCTCCGCTGCTGCAAGGAACAGAGCGTTCACATCAGTGCCTTCCGTGAAAGGGGTCTGGGCGTTCGGTCCGGCTTACTTGTAGACGAAGCCCATGACGATGCCGATGAGGGCGAGCGCCTCACAGAAGGCGAAACCCATGATCTGGTTGGTACGGATCAGACCGGCCGCCTCGGGCTGGCGGGCGAGGGCCTGGGTGCCGTTACCGAAGATGATGCCGACGCCGACGCCGGGGCCGATCGCGGCCAGACCGTAGCCGATGGCGGAGACGTTGCCGGAGACAGCGTTCTCGGCGGCGAGCTGCTGGAGAGCGGACATGCCGGTTCTTCCTTCTCTTTCAATGACCCGGTGGGGGTTGGCCACCGGATGGCTGGGGGCGTGAGAGTGGACGGCTCAGTGGTGCTCGGAGAGCGCGCCCTGGATGTAGCTGGAGGCCAGGAGTACGAAGACGTACGCCTGGACGGCCTGGATGAAGAGCTCGAAGGCGGTCATCACGACGACCATGACGAACGAGGCGCCGGCGTAGACGAAGCCGAGGCCGTTCATCAGGTACCAGGTGGCCAGGGAGAACATGACGATCAGCAGGTGGCCGGCGAACATGTTCGCGAACAGTCGCACCGCGTGGGTGAAGGGCCGGATGATCAGGTTCGAGAAGAACTCGAGCAGCATGATCAGCGGCAGGATCGCGCCGAGGGACTTGTCGTAGCCGAGGATGTTCTTCCAGCCGCCGACGAAGCCGTGCTTCTTGAAGGTGAGACCCACCCACAGCACGTACACCATCAGGGCGAGGCCGGCCGGGAAGGCGATCAGCGAGGTGACCGGGAACTGCGCCAGCGGGATGATGGACCAGAGGTTCATGATCCACACGAAGAAGAACAGCGACACCATCAGCGGGACGTACTTCTCGCCGTCCTTCTTGCCGATGATCTCGTACACGATGCCGCGGCGCACGAAGTCGTACCCGGCCTCGCCGATCATCTGCATCTTGCCCGGCACGAGCTTCGGCTTGGCGAAGGCGGCCCAGAAGAACCCGATGACGACGAGGGAGCTCAGGAGGGCCAGCAGCATCGGCTTGGTGAACTCGAAGCTGCCGACGGTGGCGATGGGCTCGTACAGGAAGGTGTGCAGGCCCGGCGCCGGGAAGCCACACGGTGTGAAGATGTGGCAATCGGGGTCGAAGGCAAGCGTCTGGTCAGCACTCACCGCGGGCTCCTTCAGCGTGGCGCATGGGTACGGCAACCTCGTTGTGTCGGCGCGGCACGCAGCCGCGGTTCGGCACTGGACTGGTCTTACGGATAAGGGGGCGGCGGCTAGGCGTCGAGCGTCGCGCTGGGACAGGCGTCAGCTCGGATGGCCGCGCCCGCAGTGCCGCATGTGGCATCGGACGATAGCAGCATCCCGAACGGCCCTTTATCCCGGCCCTACCTCTCACGCCGCGGACCCGGTCTTCGCGGCTCCGGCGGTGTCGTCCGACGCGGGGTCGACGTAGAAGATCTTCGCCTTCATGTAGTGACGCGCCTGCGCGGCGACCCAGACGATCGTGGCTGCGAGCAGCGTGAAACCGAAGGCCTTGAAGTCGAACAGCGTGGTGTTCTTCAGCAGCGACATGACGATGAACAGCAGCAGCAGTTGCGCCGTGTAGAGCATCAGGCCCATGGCCTGGAACAGGTGCGGCAGGGACTTCGCGGTGCGCTGGAGGACCACCATGCCGAGCCCCATGAAGAGCACGACCACGACCGCGCCGAGCACCGCTCCGATGACCCCCTTGCCGCCGGCCACCACACCGCTGACCACGGCGCCGACGGCACCTGTGGCGAGCGTGGGCACGGCGGCGTGCAGGAGGGTGCGTGCGTCGTTGGACGGCATGGCGGCATCTCCGCTTCACGGTGGGGGCAGTGGTGTCGTCATGGACGAGCGTAGGCCCGGTCCGAGTCAGATCTCGGCGCCACCGGACCGTCGCACTACGGCCCTTCGGCTCTGTCGCCGGGTCTCGTGAACGGTATCACAAACTATTTGGCGAGGTCTTTACCCGATAGTGTGCTGACTCTCACACATGAGAGTGACACTGCGCGTGTGTGCACGACAAGGCGTCGATCTGTCTGCTAATGACCCTCGCTGGGCGTTTCGTCAACCCGGCGTTCCGGCCTTCCGCCGTTCGAGGAGGTGCGACCGGGCGCCGATGGCGGTGGCGCCGTTGACACCGGCGGGGACCCTCACCGGCTCCTCCGTCCCCCGGGCGCCGTCGGCGTCGGCGTCGCCGGCGTCCCCCGCGGTGGCGGACGCCGCGCCCAGGTCCGCCGGCGGGGCCGCCTTGCGGCGGCGGTAGCGCGGCGGGACGAACGACTCCGCCCAGCGCGGGGCCCTCGGCCGGAAGCGCGGCAGGAGCAGCAGGACCAGGCCGACGGCGCTCAGCGTCACGATCGGCAGCATGATCCACATGGACGCGGAGTGCACCGAGTAGGTGAGGGCGCCGAAGGCGATCAGCGCGGACCAGAAGTACATGATGAAGACGGCGCGGCTGTGGGAGTGGCCGATCTCCAGCAGCCGGTGGTGCAGGTGGCCGCGGTCGGCGGCGAACGGCGACTGGCCGTTCCACGTGCGCCGCACGATCGCCAGGACCAGGTCGGCCATCGGGATCGCGATGACCGTCAGCGGCAGCAGCAGCGGGATGAAGACCGGCAGCGCGGCGTGGGTCGCCTGCCGGGTGGAGCCCTCGAAGATCTTCAGCGCGTCCGGGTCGACCTGCCCCGTGATGGAGATCGCCGACGCGGCCAGCACCAGGCCGATCAGCATCGAGCCGGAGTCGCCCATGAAGATGCGGGCCGGGTGCATGTTGTGCGGCAGGAAGCCCAGGCACATGCCCATCAGCACGGCCGCGAAGAGCGTCGCCGGGGCGGCGGCCTCGATGCCGTAGCCGAACCAGATCCGGTACGCGTAGAGGAAGAACGCGGCGGAGGCGATGCACACCATGCCGGCGGCGAGGCCGTCGAGGCCGTCGACGAAGTTCACGGCGTTGATGGTGAGCACGACGAGGGCGACCGTCAGGAGCGTGCCCTGCCACTGGGTGAGGCCGACCGTGCCGATGCCGGGGATCGGCAGCCACAGGATCGTCAAGCCCTGCATGACCATCACGCCGGCGGCGATCATCTGCCCGCCCAGCTTGATCAGCGCGTCGATCTCGAACTTGTCGTCGAGGACGCCGATCAGCCAGATCAGCGCGGCGCCGGAGAGCAGCGCGCGCGGCTCGTTGGAGAGCGCGAAGACGCTGTTCAGCCGGTCCAGGTGGTCCGCGACCAGCAGGCCGGCGCACAGGCCGAAGAACATGGCGATGCCGCCGAGCCGCGGCGTCGGCTCGCGGTGGACGTCACGGGCGCGGATCTCCGGCATCGCACCGGCCGCGATGGCGAACTTCCGCACCGGACCGGTGAGGAGGTAGGTCACCGCGGCCGTGATGCAGAGCGTCAGCAGGTAATCACGCACGGGCTGCCCCACAGGAATCGCTGGCCATCTCAGCCCCACACCCTAGTCGCGCCGCCCATGTGGTGGAGGACACGAGGGGCCCGCGCGCGGTTCCCGGGGGCTTCGTCTACCCCCGATACGGTGGAAAACGCTCGGCGAGTTCACGCGTCCGCGGGCGCACGGCGCGGGCGGCGGCGTCCGAGCCGAGGGCCTCGGCGAAGAGCGCGGCGACCGTCTCCATCTCGGCGGCGCCCATCCCCTGCGTCGTGACCGCGGCGGTACCCAGGCGCAGGCCGCGCCCGTCGCCGTACGGCAGCGCGCACGTGTCCAGGACGATCCCGGCGGCCGCGAGGCGCGTGCGCGCGGTGCGGCCGTCGACGCCCAGGGGCGCCGGGTCGGCGGTCACCAGGTGCGTGTCCGTCCCGCCGGTGGTGACCGGCAGCCCGCGCAGGGCCAACTCCCGCGCGAGCACGCGCGCGTTGGCCACGACCTGGTGCGCGTACGCGGCGAACGCCGGGGTGGCCGCCTCCCCGAAGGCGACGGCCTTGGCGGCGATGGTGTGCATCTGGGCGCCGCCCTGCGTGAACGGGAACACCGCCCGGTCGATCCGCTCGGCGAGCTCCGCGCCGCACAGCAGCATGCCGCCGCGCGGGCCGCGCAGCACCTTGTGGGTGGTGGCGCAGACCACGTCGGCGTACGGGACGGGGTTGGGCGCCGCTCCCCCGGCGACCAGGCCCATGGGGTGGGAGGCGTCCACGACGAGCGCCGCGCCGACCTCGTCGGCGATGGCCCGGAACGCGGCGTGGTCGAGGTGGCGCGGGTAGGAGATCGAGCCGCACACGACGGCCCTGGGCCGGTGGCGGCGGGCGAGGTCGCGCACCTGGTCGAGGTCGACGCGCCCGCTCTCCGCGTCGACGCCGTACGACACGAAGTCGAACCAGCGGCCGGAGAAGTTCGTCGGCGACCCGTGCGTCAGGTGGCCGCCGTGGCCGAGCCCCATGGCGAGGACGGTGTCACCGGGGCGCAGGAGCGCCGCGTACGCCGCGAGGACGGCCGAGGAGCCCGAGTGGGGCTGCACGTTGGCGTGGTCGGCGCCGAACAGCGCCCGGGCCCGCTCGACGGCGATCCGCTCGGCGGCGTCGGCGTACTCGCACCCGCCGTGGTAGCGCCGGCCCGGGTAGCCCTCGGCGTACTTGTTGGCGAGCCGCGAGCCCAGGGCGGCGAGCACGGCGGGCGAGGTGAAGTTCTCCGCGGCGATCAGCTGGAGGCAGTCGCCCTGCCGGCGGGCCTCACCGTCCAGGACGTCGGCGACCTGCGGGTCCTGCCGGCGCAGCGGGTCGGCGCCCGCCCCGGGGGCGCCCCGCAGCACGTCGTCGGCTCCGGCGGTGAGCGGCATCAGTGGCTCCAGGCGCTTACGGCGCTCCAGGCGCGGACGGGCCCCGTTTCCCCTCCACTGTAGGCCCGGCGGCCGCGCGCCGCCCGCGGACGGCGTACGCCTCAGCGACGCGCCGGGACGCCCGTCAGGGCGGTGACCACGGGGTCCAGCGCCTGGTTGATCTCGTCGCCGACCGAGCGGAAGAAGGTGATCGGCGCACCGTACGGGTCGTTCACCTCGTCCGCCTCGGCGCTGGGCGCCAGCAGCCAGCCGCGCAGCGCGGCCGCCGCCTGCACCAGCGCGTGGGCGCGCGCGACCACCCCGTCGGACTCCGGGTCCGGCAGGGTCGTGGGGTCTATGGCCCTCACGAGGCGGGTGAACTCCTTCAGGGTGAAGGTGCGCAGGCCCGCGCTGTGGCCCATCGAGATGACCTGGGCGCGGTGGTCGCGCGTCGCCGTGAGGACCAGGTCGGCGCGGACGACGTGCTCGTCGATCAGCTCGCGGCCCGTGAAGCCGCTCGCGTCGGCGCCGAAGTCCGCGAGGACCGTCTCGGCGTTCGCCTCCATCGGCGCGCCCTCGTGCCCCCAGGTCCCCGCGCTCTCCACGACGAGCCCGCCGCCCAGCGGGTCGCCCAGGCGGTCGCACAGGGCATGCCGGGTCAGCCGCTCGGTGATCGGCGAGCGGCACACGTTGCCGGTGCTGACGTGGAGGATGCGGAACGTACTCGCCGTGCCTATGCCACGCCCCTCAGGGGCCGTCAATTGGCCACCTCGAGGTCGGGCACGACCTTGCGCAGCTCGTCCGCGGAGAGGGCGCCGGCGCGCAGCAGGACGGGCACGTCCCGGGTGACGTCGACGATGGAGGAGGGGACGATGCCGGGGGTCGGGCCGCCGTCCAGGTAGACCGAGACGGAGTCGCCGAGCATGCCCTGCGCGGCGTCGCAGTCCTCGGGGGCCGGGTGGCCGGTGAGGTTGGCGGAGGAGACGGCCATGGGGCCGACCTCGGTGAGCAGCTCGATGGCCACCGGGTGCAGCGGCATCCGGACGGCGACCGTGCCGCGCGTGTCGCCGAGGTCCCACTGGAGGGACGGCTGGTGCCGGGCGACCAGTGTCAGGGCGCCCGGCCAGAAGGCGTCGACCAGCTCCCAGGCCTGCTCGGAGAAGTCGGTGACCAGGCCGTGCAGGGTGTTGGGCGAGCCGATGAGGACGGGCGTCGGCATGTTCCTGCCGCGGCCCTTGGCGTCCAGCAGGTCCGCGACGGCCTCCGGGCTGAAGGCGTCCGCGCCGATGCCGTAGACGGTGTCCGTCGGCAGCACGACGAGCTCGCCGCGGCGGACGGCGGACGTGGCCTCGCGCAGGCCCGTCGTGCGGTCGGTCGCGTCGTTGCAGTCGTATCGCCGTGCCATCAGCGGGCCTCCTTGTTCATGGTCACTCGGTCGTTCCCCGGCCCCGTGGTCCGCGCGGTCACGGCGTGGCCTTGCGGGCGGTCGCGAATCGGGGACGGTTGTTGAGGTCGGGGTGGTCGGCGGCGTCCACCCAGCCGGCCTCCTCGTTGAAGATCCACGGCACCTGGCCGCCCTGCGTGTCGGCGTGCTCGACGACGACGAGGCCGCCGGGCCGCAGCAGCCGGTGCGCGGTGCGCTCGATCCCGCGGATGACGTCCAGGCCGTCCTCGCCGGAGAACAGGGCCATGTCGGGGTCGTGGTCGCGGGCCTCGGGCGCCACGTACTCCCACTCGGTGAGCGGGATGTACGGCGGGTTGGAGATGACCAGGTCGACCTGGCCGTCCAGCTCCGGCAGGGCCGTCAGGGCGTCGCCGTGGTGCACGGTGACCCTGCTGCCCTCGGCGTTGCGCCGGGTCCACACCAGGGCGTCCTCGGACAGCTCCACGGCGTGCACGCGGGAGCGCGGCACCTCCTGGGCCATGGCGAGCGCGATGGCGCCGGAGCCGGAGCACAGGTCGACGATGAGCGGCTCGACGACGTCCATGGCCCGTACGGCGTCTATCGCCCAGCCGACGACGGACTCGGTCTCGGGGCGGGGCACGAAGACGCCGGGCCCGACCTGGAGCTCCAGGTACCGGAAGAACGCCCGCCCGGTGATGTGCTGGAGCGGCTCGCGGGCCTCGCGCCGGGCGACGGCCTCCCAGTAGCGGGCGTCGAAGTCGGCGTCCTTGACGCGGTGGAGCTCGCCCCGCTTGACGCCGTGGACGAACGCGGCGAGCTCCTCCGCGTCGAAGCGCGGCGAGGGCACGCCCGCGTCGGCCAGCCGCTGGGTGGCCTGGGCCACCTCGGCAAGCAGCACACTGCGGGGGCTTGGGGGTCGCCCCCCAAAATGTTGCTGCACGCTGGTCCTCCGGGCTGAGCGGGTGCGGGTGTGCGGGTGGTGCGGACGCGGGTTACTGGGCGGCGGCGAGCTTCGCGGCGGAGTCGGCGTCGACACACGCCTGGATCACCGCGTCGAGCTCCCCGTCGAGCACCTGGTCCAAGTTGTACGCCTTGAAGCCGACCCGGTGGTCCGAGATCCGGTTTTCCGGGTAGTTGTACGTCCGGATCTTCTCGGACCGGTCGACGGTGCGCACCTGGCTGCGGCGCGCGTCGGCGGCGTTCTTCTCCGCCTCCTCCTGGGCGGCGGCGAGCAGCCGGGACCGCAGGATGCGCATGGCCTGCTCCTTGTTCTGGAGCTGGCTCTTCTCGTTCTGGCAGGAGGCGACGATGCCGGTCGGCAGGTGGGTGATGCGGACTGCGGAGTCGGTGGTGTTGACCGACTGGCCGCCGGGGCCGGAGGACCGGTAGACGTCGATGCGCAGGTCGTTGGCGTGGATCTCGACGTCGATCTCCTCCGCCTCGGGGGTGACGAGGACACCGGCGGCGGAGGTGTGGATGCGGCCCTGCGACTCGGTGGCGGGCACGCGCTGCACGCGGTGCACCCCGCCCTCGTACTTCAGCCGCGCCCAGACGCCCTGGCCGGGCTCGGTGGCGCCGTTGCCGCCCTTGGTCTTCACGGCGACCTGGACGTCCTTGTAGCCGCCCAGCTCGGACTCGGTGGCGTCGATGATCTCGGTCTTCCAGCCGACCCGCTCGGCGTACCGCAGGTACATGCGCAGGAGGTCGCCGGCGAACAGGGCGGACTCGTCGCCGCCCGCACCGGCCTTGATCTCCAGGATGACGTCCTTGTCGTCGCTGGGGTCGCGCGGAACGAGCAGCAGCCGCAGCTTCTCGGTCAGCTCGGCGCGCTGCTTCTCCAGCTCCTTGACCTCGGCGGCGAAGTCCGGGTCGGCGGCGGCGTACTCGCGCGCGGTCTCGATGTCCTCGCCGGTCTGCTTCCAGGAGCGGTACGTGCCGACGATGGGGGTCAGCTCGGCGTAGCGCTTGTTGAGCTTGCGGGCGTTCGCCTGGTCGGCGTGGACCGAAGGGTCGGCAAGCTTCTTCTCCAGGTCGGCGTGCTCGCCGACCAGTTCCTCGACCGCCTCGAACATCGGGTGCTCCTGGTATCGCTGAATGGCTGCTGTGGAAGACGGCAAAGCGCCGGTCCCGGCCGCCCCGGGACGCGGGGCGGGCGGAGACCGGCGCAGTGGCTCGCTACTTGGAGGAGCCGGCAGCCTTCTTGCCGAAGCGGGCCTCGAAGCGGGCCACGCGGCCACCGGTGTCGAGGATCTTCTGCTTGCCCGTGTAGAACGGGTGGCACTCGGAGCAGACCTCGGCGCGGATGTTGCCGCCGTCGATCGTGCTGCGGGTGGTGAACGACGCGCCACAGGTGCAGCTGACCTGGGTCTCGACGTACTCGGGGTGGATGTCGCGCTTCAAGGTGTCTCCTAGTTTCGGGAGGGCTCCGGGTCGCAGGCGCGGGATGCGGATGCGTGAACCGGGGCCGACGTACCAGTCTGCCAGGACTGGCCGTATCTCCCAAAACCGGGGTGGGGGGCCAGGTATTCCCCCGCCCCGGGACCCCGCCTCCCGACCGCCGCCCCTCCGGTCGGCCGCCCCTCCGGTCGGCCGGTCCCCCGGGGCGGCCGGTCCCCCGGCCCCGGGGTGCGGCCCCCGGGCGGGGCCGTCAGCGGACGACGTCCGCGGCCTGGCCGGTGGCGGCGTCCTCGGTGGCCGCGGCCGGGACGGGCCGGTCCTCGCGCAGGGCGTTCCACACCTGCTGGGCCTGCACGTCGAGGGGGACGACGCGGTTGGGGTCGACCCGGTCGTACTCCACCGGCAGCGTGATCATGTGGACGTCCTCGGCGCCGAGGCCGGCCAGGCCGCCCGCGAAGTCGGCGAGCTCCTTGACGGAGTCGAGTTCCGAGTCGGGGGTGATCGCGCGGGTGGCGGTGTCGGCGACGCTCCACAGCTTCTGCGGGCTGGTGAGCACGCCGACGCGCTTGACCTGCTCGATGAAGGCCTTGATGAAGGACTGCTGGAGCTGGATGCGGCCGAGGTCGCTCTGGTCGCCGACGCCCTTGCGGGTGCGGACCAGGCCGAGGGCCTGCTCGCCGTCGAGGGTGTGGGTGCCGGCGGCGAGGTCGAGGTGGCTGCTGCCGTCCTTGATGGGCCGCGTGGTGGTGACCTGCACCCCGCCGAGTTCGTCGATCAGCTCCTTGAAGCCGGTGAAGTCGACCTCGACGTAGTGGTCCATGCGGATGCCGGACAGCCGCTCGACGGTCCTGACGGCGCAGGCGGGGCCGCCGACCTCGTAGGCGGTGTTGAACATCGCGCGGTACTCGGCGGGCAGCTTCCGGCCGTCGCGGGCGGTGCACTCGGGGCGGGTGACGAGCGTGTCGCGCGGGATGGAGACGACGCTGGCCTTGCGGCGGCCCTCGTAGAGGTGGACGATCATCGCCGTGTCGGAGCGGGCGGCGCCCTCGTCGCGGCCGTACGCGGCGTTGGCGCCGGAGCGGGAGTCGGAGCCGAGGACCAGGAGGTCCATGGACCCGTCGTCGATGTCCTTCGGCCGGTCGCCGCCGAGCTGGGTGTTGATGTCGACGCTCTCGATGTTGCCGTCGAGCTTGGCGTAGGCGAGGCCGAGGCCGCCCCCGCCGAGCACCACCAGTCCGGCGAGCGACCAGGCGAGCACGGTCAGTCCCCGTCTCGCGCCCGGCCCGCCGCGCCGGCGCCCGCCCTCCGCTATTCGGCCGCCCGTGTCCTGCTCGCCCATGGTGTCCTCAGCTCTCCCTCGGGCCCGTGCGCCCCCGAGGGTCCTCCTGACGGGTGACGGGCATCCGGTCAGACGGCGGAGGACCGGAAAGGGTTGCACAGACTCCGCGGGGCCCCGTGCGGCGGCCGGGCACGCGTGTGCCCGCCGTGCGGGCGGCACGGCGGGCACGAGGGCCCTTCGAGGCCGTCACCCGGTCACGGCCCGCTCCGGCGCCCTGTGGGCGACCGGAGCGGGCCGCGAGGGGCCCGGCGCGGCCCGCTCCGGCGCCCTGTGGGCGACCGGAGCGGGCCGCGAGGGGCCCGGCGGGCCCAGGCGGTCAGCCGAAGAGGTTGAACGCGTTCCAGCCGCCGCCGACCTTGACGCGCGTGCCGAACGGCGCCGTCGCGGAGCCGCGGCCGGGGTAGAACCACAGCACGCCCGCCGAGTCGCGGACCAGCAGGTCGGCCCGGCCGTCGCCGCTCATGTCGCCGGTGCCGACGTACGCGGTGAAGTTCCAGCCGCTCTTGCCGGCGAGGACGCGGGCGGAGAACGGCGCCGAGGCGGTGCCGCGGCCCGGGTACAGCCACAGGCGGCCGGAGGTGTCGCGGGCCAGCATGTCGGCCTTGCCGTCGCCGGTGTACTCGCCCTTGCCGGTGATGGTCATGACGCTCCAGCCGGAGCCCACGCTGACGCGGGCGCCGAAGCGGCCGTCACCGCGGCCCGGGTACAGCCACAGGTACCCCTTATTGTCCTGCGCGACCAGGTCGGGCAGGCCGTCGCCGGAGAGGTCGCCGGGGACGAGGATGTTCTTCATCGCGCCCCAGCCGGAGCCGATGGTGTACTCGTCGGAGCCGTCGAGGTCGAAGCCCTTCAGGACGCCGCCGTTGGTGCGGAGCAGGTAGCCCTGGTATCCGTCCCGGTCGAGGTCGGCCTGGCGGACCAGGTTGTAGGCGCTGAAGTCGCCGAGGTACTTCCGGCCGCCGAGGGTGGTGCCGCGGGAGTAGTACTCCCACGCCGCGCCCGCGCTGGTGCGGGCGAAGAGGTCGGCGCGGCCGTCGAAGTCGAGGTCCGTGTCGTCGATCCGCGCGTTGACCTGGCCGACGTACGTGCTGGTCTTGGTGTAGACGCTGTACGCGCCCGTCGCGACGCAGTCCTGGACGCCCCAGGAGACGACGCCCGCGACGCGGCCGCCGACGACGAGCGGGCCGCCGGAGTCGCCGTTGCACGGGGAGACCGTGCCGGCGTCCTGACCGGTGGCGGGGTTGCCGGCGCAGGCCATCTGGCCCGCGACGAACTCGCCGCCGTAGTACGACGCGCAGGACGCGTCGGACCGCATGGGGACGACGGCCTTCTTCAGCGTCTGCGAGCCGTCCTGGCTGGTGGAGCTGGTGCGGCCCCAGCCGTAGACGGTGGCGGAGGTGCCCGCCGCGTACGACGCGGTGTCGCCGCTCTGCGTGAGCTGGAGCGTCTTGTACGGCATCGCGTCGAACAGGGTGAGCACGGCTATGTCGCCGCCGGTCAGCGAGGCGTCGTCGTACGTGGCGCTCATCCACTGGCGCTCGACGCCCGTGAGGCGCCCGCCGTGCAGGTCGATACCGGTGGCGGTCTCCGTGGGCATCTCGCCGGTGCCGGCGACGACCGCGCCGTTCGCCGCCCAGTCCAGGCCGTACACGCAGTGCGCGGCGGTGAGGACCTTGTTCGGGGCGACGAGGGAGCCGCCGCAGAAGAAGCCCTCGTCGTCGGCCTCGGTGGTCGTGCCCTTGTCGTCGTAGTAGTGCAGCTGCACCATCCACGGCGCCTCGGTGATGGCGGCCTTGGTGCCGCCGATGATGTACGACTCCTTGACGCCGGAGCCGCCGTCCCGCTCGGACTCCTGCTTCCGCTCGGGGGCGGTGTCGGCCTCGCCGTCGCCGAGGTCGGCGACCGAGCCCTCGACGCGGCCCAGCAGGTCCGTCGTGGAGGGGCGCTCGGCGCTCCGGGCGGTCGGCTTGGCCGGCCCGGGAGTCACGTCGGACGCCTGGGCGGGCGCGGCGCCGAGCAGCGCGCCGCCGAGGGCGAGCGCGGCGGCGGCCGCGGGGAGGGCGGTACGCGCCCTCCGCTGGGCAGATGTCACTCAGAACTCCTCTCGAGGTGTGCGGGGAGGAGTGCGAGTCACCGAGACGCGCCGGTGGGCGGGTGGGTACGGGCCGGCCACACGACGGGGCGGGGCCGCCCGGCAGTTCAGGGCAGGGCTCCGCCTACTCAGTGGGCGTATTCGCCGATACGTTCCCCCCCACTACGACGCGCTGATCGTACAACGCGCAACCGCCCCCCGGTCACCGAGGTGACCGGGGGGCGGTTGCGGGGTGCGGGCGGTGCCGGCGTCAGTCGTTGTTGCCGGACGACGGCGTCGTCTTCTGGATCTGCAGCAGGAACTCGGCGTTCGACTTCGTCTGCTTCATCTTGTCCAGCAGCAGCTCGATCGCCTGCTGCTGGTCGAGCGCGTGCAGCACCCGGCGCAGCTTCCAGACGATGGCGAGCTCGTCGCTGCCGAGCAGGATCTCCTCCTTGCGCGTACCGGACGCGTCGACGTCGACGGCCGGGAAGATGCGCTTGTCGGCGAGCTTCCGGTCGAGCTTGAGCTCCATGTTGCCGGTGCCCTTGAACTCCTCGAAGATCACCTCGTCCATGCGCGAGCCGGTGTCGACCAGCGCGGTGGCCAGGATGGTCAGCGAGCCGCCGTCCTCGATGTTGCGCGCGGCACCGAAGAAGCGCTTCGGCGGGTAGAGCGCGGTCGAGTCGACACCACCGGACAGGATGCGGCCGGAGGCGGGCGCCGCGAGGTTGTACGCGCGGCCCAGGCGGGTGATCGAGTCGAGCAGGACGACCACGTCGTGGCCCAGCTCCACCAGGCGCTTGGCGCGCTCGATGGCGAGCTCGGCGACGGTGGTGTGGTCCTCGGCGGGGCGGTCGAAGGTCGAGGAGATGACCTCGCCCTTGACCGACCGCTGCATGTCGGTGACCTCTTCCGGACGCTCGTCGACCAGGACGACCATCAGGTGGCACTCGGGGTTGTTCGTGGTGATCGCGTTGGCGACCGCCTGCATGATCATGGTCTTGCCGGTCTTCGGCGGGGCCACGATCAGACCGCGCTGGCCCTTGCCGATCGGCGACACGAGGTCGATGATCCGCGTGGTCAGCACGCCCGGGTCGGTCTCCAGGCGCAGGCGGTCCTGCGGGTACAGCGGCGTGAGCTTATTGAACTCGGGACGGCCTCGGCCGGAGTCGGCGGCCATGCCGTTGGCCGAGTCGAGGCGGACCAGCGCGTTGAACTTCTCGCGGCGCTCGCCCTCCTTCGGCTGGCGCACGGCACCGGTGACGTGGTCGCCCTTGCGCAGGCCGTTCTTGCGGACCTGGGCGAGGGAGACGTACACGTCGTTCGGGCCAGGCAGGTAGCCGGAGGTCCGGATGAACGCGTAGTTGTCGAGGATGTCGAGGATGCCCGCGACGGGGATCAGGACGTCGTCGTCGGAGACCTGCGGCTCGCCGGTCGCGAAGTCCTCACGGCCGCGGCGGCCGCGGCGGTCGCGGTAGCGGCCCCGGCGGCCGCGGCGGCCGCCCTCGTCGTCGAAGTCGTCCTGCGGGCCGGCCTGGCCCTGCTGGCCGCCCTGGCGCTGCTGGCGCTGGCCGCCGCCCTGCTGGTCGTCGCCCTTGGCGCCGCGGTCGCGGCGGTCGCGCTGCCGCTCGCCGCGGTCCCCGCGCTCGCCACGGTCGCGGTCGCGGTCGCGCCGGTCGCGGCGCTCGCGGCGGCCGCCCTCGGCGGTGTCGGCGGCGGACTCGGCCGTACGGGCCTCCTGGCCCTCGGGGCGGGTCTCGGTGCGGACGTCCGTCCGGACGTCCGTCCGGACCTCGCCGCGGGTGTCGGCCTCGGCGGTGGGGCTGCCGGCGGGGGCGGTCGCACGGCGCCGGCGGCGGTCGCCCGCGGCCTCGTCGGCGGCCTGGCCCTGCTCCGCCGTGCCCGCGTGCTTGGGCGACGGCTGGCCGGGGATCTCGATCTGCTGCTGGGCGACGGCCTTCTCGGCCTTGTCGACCTTCGCCGCCTTGGCGGCGCCGTCGGCGGCCTGCGCGGTGTCGCCCGCCTTGTCGGCGGCCTTGCCGGCGCCCTCCTCGCCCGTACGGGTGCGGGAGGTGGCGCGGCGCTTCGGCTTGGTCTCGGCGGTGCCGGACTCGGCGCCCTTGGGTGCGGCCGCGCCGCCCCCGGCCTGCGCTTCCTTGATGACCTCGATCAGCTGGCTCTTGCGCATGCGCGCGGTGCCCCTGATGCCGAGGCCGGACGCGACCTGCTGCAGCTCGGCCAGGACCATGCCCTCGAGGCCGGTGCCGGAGCGGCGGCGCCGTGAGGTGGTGCCAGTGGCAGCACCTGCGGCGGGCGCGGCGGCGTCGACAGTCTTGTCGGCAGTCACGCCCATCAGATCGGTGGTGTCGCTCACGAAGGGTCCTTCCCTGGAGCGGACGTCGGCCTTCTGGCTCGGCGACCGGTTGTGCTGTCCGGCCTCGGCCCTCATCTGGGGACCGTGCCGGGGCGGTGGTTCCGCCGGGATGCGGCGGCAGAAGAAATAACGTGCGTGGGTCCGGCCCGAGACCCCCTGCTCGGCCCTCTCCTGGGATGAGCGAGGGATGACGCGTACCGGTTCCGGAGCGTGCTCGAAACTGCTCAGGCAGGCTGCTCAGGCAGTTGGGGAGGCTCCCGGAAGAATGGTGGTCCCTGAAGGGGACACGCAGCACCGCGCCACAAAGACGTCGGGTGCAGACTTGAGGTTAACACTACCGGCTCCAACAAACATTCCCCCTCTCCCACACCGGCAATCCGGGTTTCCGACGTTCCCCGCCGCGGCGGGGCGCGGCGCGGCGTTCCTACGGTGCGAGCGGCAGCACGCTCGCACCGGCGGTGTCGAGGGCGAGCCGGTTGGCGGCCCAGCCCTCCCCCGCCAGCAGCGCGACCTTGTCCGCCGCGCCGTCCTCGGCCAGCGCGAGGACCGTCGGGCCCGCGCCGGAGATGACCGCGGGGATGCCGTCCGCCCGCAGCCGGTTCACAAGTGCGATGCTCTCCGGCATGGCCGGGGAGCGGTACTCCTGGTGCAGCCGGTCCTCGGTGGCGGCCAGCAGCAGCTCGGGGCGGCGCGTGAGGGCCTCGACGAGCAGCGCGGCACGGCCGGCGTTGGCGGCGGCGTCCACGTGGGGGACGGTGCGGGGCAGCAGCCCCCGGGCCGTCTCGGTGAGCACGGGGTTCGCGGGGACGAACACCACCGGGACGACGCCGGGCGCGGGGTCCATGCGGACGGCGCGGGCGGCCCCGGACTCGGTCCAGGCGAGGGTGAAGCCGCCGAGCAGGCAGGCGGCGACGTTGTCGGGGTGGCCCTCGATCTCGGTGGCGAGCTCCAGCAGAGCGGCGTCGTCGAGGCGGTTGTCGCCGCCTATGGTCACGGCGCGGGCGGCGACGATGCCCGCGCAGATGGCGGCCGACGAGGAGCCGAGGCCGCGCCCGTGCGGGATCCGGTTGGCGCAGACGACCTCCAGGCCGCGGGGCTGCCCGCCGAGCAGGTCGAACGCGGTGCGCAGGGAGCGGACGAGCAGGTGGCTCTCGTCGCGCGGGAGGGTGTCGGCGCCCTCGCCGGCGATGTCGATGTGCAGCCCGGAGTCGGCGACCCTGACGACGACGTCGTCGTACAGCCCCAGCGCGAGGCCGAAGGCGTCGAAGCCCGGACCGAGGTTGGCGCTGGTGGCGGGGACGCGCACCCGTACGGCGGCGGCGCGGAACGCGGGACCGGCCATCGCTCGTTGACTCTCCTTGCTCTGGACCTGCGGGGGTGACCTGCGGGGTGGGGCGGGCG
>NZ_JAHWGT010000518.1 GCF_020873895.1 Streptomyces sp. DH12
TGACGGCCACCGGCTGCCCGTTCGAGTCGGTCGAGGTGTACATCAGGCGGGTGGCCGTGCCCGGCAGCCGGCGGCCGTCCAGGCCGGGCAGGCTCAGCCCGAGGCTGAGGGGCTCATGGCGGATCAGCTTGCCGTTGCCCGAGGGGAGTTCGGCGGGCGGGGTGTAGAAGGCGGGGATGGTGACGCCCCGCGACACGACGGGGTCGGTCGCCGCTGCGGGCGACGCGGACGCGCACACACAGGCCGTCGTCGCGACGACGGTTGTCAGCACGCTGCTGATACGGCTCACGGCTCTCTCCTTGCTGCGGCTGCAGAAGATGAATCCGAAAACTAACAGCGCTCACTTACCGCCGGTAACCCACCAGTAAGTTACGGACCGGTAACTTTCGTGGACGTCAGGACGTGCGGGATCCGGACAGGTCAAGGAGCGGGCCCCGCCGAGGAGTTCGACGGGGCCCGCTCGGGTGCGGAAAGGAGAGCTGTCAGGCCGTGTGCAGCGTCAGCCCGTAGCGGTTGAGGATCTCGTTGACCGGCTGGAACCAGGTCTCGCCCCCGCTGGAGCAGTTGCCCCAGCCGCCG
>NZ_JAHWGT010000519.1 GCF_020873895.1 Streptomyces sp. DH12
CGGCACCTGGCGCTCGACGGCGTCCGCGGCGACCTGGAGGGCATGCGCTTCAACACCGCCATCGCCAAGGTCACCGAGCTGAACAACCACCTGACCAAGCGGGGAGGCGCGCTGCCGCGGTCGGTCGCGGAGTCGCTGGTGCTGCTGGTCGCGCCGCTGGCCCCGCACATCGCCGAGGAGCTGTGGCGCAAGCTGGGCCACACCGACTCCGTGGTGCACCGGGACTTCCCGGTGGCCGACCCGGCGTACGTGGTCGACGAGACCGTCACCTGCGTGGTCCAGATCAAGGGCAAGGTGAAGGCGCGGCTGGAGGTGTCCCCGGGCATCTCCGACGAGGAGCTGGAGAAGACCGCGCTGGCCGACGAGCGGGTGGTCGCGGCGCTGGACGGCGCGGGCATCCGGAAGGTGATCGTTCGGGCGCCGAAGCTGGTGAACATCGTTCCGGCCTGACCCTCATGGGCCGTCGCGGCGTCGGCCGACCCTTACGGGTAGCGGTCACGCCGTCTGCGGGCAGGTTCGGGGTTCTGCCGGAACTCCGGGCCTGCCCGTTGCGTTTACCGTGGAAGAGCGGCACGACC
>NZ_JAHWGT010000520.1 GCF_020873895.1 Streptomyces sp. DH12
ATGACGACCGACGTGTTCTTCCCCGGCAGCACGCCGGAGGAGTGGCGGCGGCACGCCGCGCTGCTGGACCCGGACCACTGGGACGCCCGTACCGACCTCACCCGGGTCGCCACCCAGTCGTGGGTGCTGCGCAGCGAGGGCCGGGTCGTCGTGATCGACACAGGGGCGGGGAACGGCAAGTACCGTCCCCTGCAACCGATCTGGTCGTACCTGGACACCGGCTACCTGGCCAACCTCGCCGCCGCCGGCGTCCGCCCGGAGGACGTCGACCTCGTCGTCAACACCCACCTGCACGACGACCACGTCGGCTGGAACACGTACCTCGACGGCCGCGACTGGGTGCCCACCTTCCCCAACGCCACGTATCTGATGCCGGCGATCGACGTGACGTACTGGCATCCGGACAACCTGCACCGCACGCAGTTCGGGCGGGGCAACCAGAACGTGTACGAGGACAGCGTCCAGCCCGTGATCGACGCGGGGCTCGTCACGACGTGGGAGGACTCCTACGTCATCGACGGCAGCCTCCGGCTCGAGCCCGCCCCCGGCCACACCCCGGGTTCGGCGGTCGTCCACCT
>NZ_JAHWGT010000521.1 GCF_020873895.1 Streptomyces sp. DH12
GCTCACCCAGGCGGGCACCGACCGCTGGACCGTGCACGGCGAACTGACCATGCGCGGCGTGGTCCGCCCGGTCGACCTGGACCTGGCGTACCTCGGCACCGGCGCCGACCCCTGGGGCGGCACCCGGGCGGCCTTCCGCGCCACCACCGAACTGCGGCGCGAGGACTTCGCGATGAACTACAACCAGGTCGTCCAGGCCGGTGTCGCCGCCGTCGGCACCACCCTCCGGGTGGAACTGGACGTCCAGGCCGTGCGGGGCGAGAAGCTCCCTGAGGTCTGAGCCGCGACGTCCGGACCTGCGCCGCTTCCGGTCTCGCCCCCGGCGTGGTCCAATGGGTGGAGGGTCAGGAAGCGGCCTGCCGATTCCGGACGACCGTGTCAGGTGAATGCCATGACCCCTCCGCCCCCTTCCTCCGAGCGTGTGATGCTCCCGCTGCCGTCGGAGATCGACTTCCGCAACGCCGACGGCCTGCTGCCGCTGATCATGTACCAGGCCCGCTCCGGCTCCGAGGGGCCAGCGCGGGTGATGGTCCTCGACCTGTCCGGGACCCGCTTCATGGACTCCCAGGGCATCCGTC
>NZ_JAHWGT010000522.1 GCF_020873895.1 Streptomyces sp. DH12
GTGCAGCCCGAGGCCGTGGTCGATCGTCCTCCCCTCCTGGGAGATCACCGGGACGGTGCACCGCATCTCGGCCGGCGAGGACGGGGCGACGATCTCCCCGGCGGGCAGCAGCGCGGAGAAGCGGTCGAGGTCCGCGACCGTCGAGATCAGTGACGCCGAGGCCCCCCCACGACATGTCGTGGACGCTGTGGTCGCGTGGCGGGTCGATCATGCGGAACCAGGCCTCGTAGAGCCGCAGTGCGGCGCCTCGATGTACGCGCCGACGGCGAGCCCGGTGTCCCGCAGTCCCGCAGGCTCGATGACGTCGAGGGCGATGCACCGCTCGGCCGGGAGCCCCGTCACCTTCTCCGACAGCTTCCCCGGAAGAAGGTAGTTGGTGTTGGAGTACACCCCTGGAGTGCCGCCCCCCCGTGGTGGACGGCCTCCAGGGCGGCGTCCAGCGCCGCCGGATCCCGCCTGATCATGGAGGAGGTCCTGCAGGCCCTGCGCGCGGCCGGCCTGCCCGATCAGGAGATCCCCGCGCACTACCACCGTCTCGCGGTGCTCCTCGTCGCGCTGATCTCCTCCGACGCCGGCAT
>NZ_JAHWGT010000523.1 GCF_020873895.1 Streptomyces sp. DH12
GCGGCCACCAGTCCCCCGGCGGTGTAGGCGGCACGGTTCAGCTTCTCCGAGAAGGCCGCGCCCTCGGGAACGGCCGCACAGGCGGCCACGTCGCCGAGCAACGGGGCCAGGAGGCCCCCGGCGCCGTCCCGCCCGCCCCTGGCCGCCAGAACCGCCTGACGGGCCCGCGGCGGCACCGGACGAGGCGCCGGCACGGGCGCGGGCGGCAGATGACCGGTGCGCTCCAGCTCCTGGGCGAGCCAGTCCGGCAGCACCGCGGGCTCCCGCACGGCGCCCACGGGTTCGTACGTCCCGGCCTCGGTGACCGTCCCGGGAGCGACGATGTAACCGCCGTGCGCCCGTACGTCGACCTGCCAGGCCAGCGCCCGCCCGCCCGAGCCGGTGGAGCACTGCCAGCGGTGCCCCGGACGGGCCCGGTACCACACGTGCAAGCCTCCTGAAGGGGTGCGGACGCGCAGCGTGGTGTCGTCGTCCGCTGGGCTTGTGCGGCCGCGCAGAGCGGCCAGCACGCCGATCGTGTGAAAGCCGTTGGCCAATCCCCTCAGGTCGACGCTCTCGTCGATCCGGACGCCGGGCA
>NZ_JAHWGT010000524.1 GCF_020873895.1 Streptomyces sp. DH12
GTGAGCAGCAGTGCCGGGCCCTCGCCTCAGCATTTCGCCTGCCGCTCACCGCCGTGCAGCGCGCCGTCGCCGCCCAGTACCAGGGCTACATCGCCGAGCGCTGGAACCGGTCCGAACGGGCCCGCATCCTCGTCGCCCGCATCGACGAGATGGACGACGAGGAATTGGCGCGCCTGGAAAAGCTGGCCGACGTCGTCCTCGAGGACTCGCCCTCACGCCCAACCTCTGGCCAGGGGTAACCACTCTGGGTGACATTCCTGGTTCACTCTAGTCACCCCTTCAACTGTGTGGCACAGTCAGTGATCCGCCTGGGAAGCGGCATATTCACTGCTGAGAGCATCCGTGTCCTCGGGGGGTCACGGGTGCGTGTTCACGCAAGGGGGCTTGAACATGGGTGACGCGGCGAAGTCCGCAAACCAGAGCAAGGCGCAGGTCGACATGCGGTTCGTGCCTCAACTCCCAGGCGGCCGCAAGGTGTTCCCCGCCGAACGAGAGGGCCGGTTCGTCTGGCTCGTCTCCGAGGGAGCCATGACACCGGAGTGCCTCACCGAGATGCGCGACTACCTGACGCACATAG
>NZ_JAHWGT010000525.1 GCF_020873895.1 Streptomyces sp. DH12
TCGGTGAGCCGGTCGACCGCGGCCACCCGGAGCCGGTGGAAGCGGGCCATCACAACTCCTTGAAGTGGTCGAACGGTTCACGGCAGGCCAGGCAGCGGCGCAGCGCCTTGCACGCGGTGGAGGAGAAACGGCTGAGGAGCTCGGTCTCGGCGGAGCCGCAGTGCGGGCAGCGGACGGGCTCCGGCCCGTCGGCGGGGCCGCCCTCGCGGGTCCGTGTGGGGCCCAGCCCGACCCGGACGGGCCCGGAGGCGGCGCCCGTGCGCGGCGGGGCGATGCCGAACTCCCGCAGTTTGCGGCGGCCTTCGTCGGTGATGTCGTCGGTCGACCAGGCGGGGGCGAGGACCGTGCGCACGGTGACCTCGCGCACGCCGTTCTCGCGCAGCACGCGCTCTATGTCGAGGCTCATCACCTCGACGGCCGGGCAGCCGGTGTAGGTCGGGGTGAGGTCGACCTCGACGCTGTCCGTGCCGTGCGCCCGCACCGCGCGGACCACGCCCAGCTCGCGCAGGGTCAGCACGGGCAGCTCCGGGTCGGGCACCGAGCCGACGAGCTCCAGCAGCCGCTCCTCCAGGGGCG
>NZ_JAHWGT010000526.1 GCF_020873895.1 Streptomyces sp. DH12
GTTGGCGGAGTCCACCGCCTCGACCCCCTTCTCGACGTAGCGGCCGGCCTTGACGGCGGTGGCCGCGTACCCCGCGAGCGGGATCGCCGAGGTCAACGACAGTGCGGCGTCGACATAGTTGCCCTCGGCCGCGTACCAGATGCCGTTGGCGACGTCGGCGACCTCACCGACGACGGGGACCAGGCCGACCACGTCGAGCGTGGCATGGCCGATGTCCGAGAGCGACAGACCGAACAGGTGCCCGTCGAGCTCGACGAAGCTGATCGGGTTGCCACCGGCGAACGCGTACCGGTTGCCGGTGAACGGGTCGGTGGCCAGGGACATGTCGGCCAGGGCACCGCTGTACGAGTCCCGGGTGAGGAAGCGGTTCAGCCCCGGGTCGTAGTTGCGGAAGCCCATGTCGTACGTGCCCGAGGCACCGTCCCAGCGCGAGGAGTTGAAGCGGAAGGAGTTGTAGTCGCTCTTGCCCTCGGTCCCGCTGCCCGGCTTGTCCGCACCGGTCATCTGGGACGAGTCGTCCGAACCGTAGGCCGTGTAGCCGTACGTGGAACGGGTCTTG
Organism: Streptomyces sp. DH12; assembly: GCF_020873895.1. Classification (GTDB taxonomy): domain Bacteria; phylum Actinomycetota; class Actinomycetes; order Streptomycetales; family Streptomycetaceae; genus Streptomyces. The sequence continues at coordinate 560 of NZ_JAHWGT010000526.1, forward strand.
CCGTCCTCCTTCGTGAT
>NZ_JAHWGT010000527.1 GCF_020873895.1 Streptomyces sp. DH12
GGTCGGTGCGTCCGATGGAGCCGGCGAACAGCAGGTCGCCCGAGAACATGACCGGCGGGATGTCGGCCGACTCGGGCAGGTTGAAGGTCACCGACCCCTTGGTATGGCCCGGGGCGTGCGCGACGGAGAACTCCAGACCCGCCAGGTTCAGCGTGGCGCCGTCGGCCAGCTCCTTGACGTCGTCCGGCTCCCCCACCGTCAGCTCCCCCATGAGCGGCATGCCGACGGCCCGGCCTATGCCCTTCTCCGGGTCGCTCATCATGTACCGGTCCTCGGGGTGGATCCAGGCGGGCACGTCGTGCGCGCCGCAGACCGGGACCACCGAGGCGACGTGGTCGATGTGGCCGTGGGTGAGGACGACGGCGACGGGCTTGAGCCGGTGCTTGCGGACCGCCTCCGCCACACCGTCGGCGGCCTGGTGGCCCGGGTCGATGATCACGCACTCCTCACCGGCGGCGGGGGCGACGAGATAACAGTTCGTCCCCCATGCCCCGGCGGGGAACCCGGCAATGAGCACGATCGTCCTTCGTTTGTGTCGGTACGGGAGGCTTGCGACGGGCTGCGCCCGTGGTCAG
>NZ_JAHWGT010000052.1 GCF_020873895.1 Streptomyces sp. DH12
CTGCTATGGCGCCGCCCCGCGGACCGCCCCGCGGGGCGGCGGCCGCCGGCGCCGGCCGTGCGGCGCGGGCCACCAGGAACAGCAGCGCGCCGCAGGCGGCGACCACGAACCAGCCCGGCCGGGAGGCGTCCGCCAACCCCGCCGGGGAGACCCCCGACACCAGCCCGCCGGCGACGGCGATGCCGACCGCGGCACCGAACTGCCGGGCGGTGGACGTGATCGCCCCGGCGACACCGGCGCGCTGGACGGGGAGTCCGCTCACGGCGGTGTCGGTGATCGGGGCGTTGGCGAAGCCGAAGCCCACGCCGACGAGCGCGTTGGCCAGCAGGAGCAGCGGTACGCCGGTGTCGTCGTCGAGCCCGACGAGGCAGAGTCCGCCGGCGGTGAGGAAGCCGGCCGCCAGGGCCAGGGGAAGCCGCGGGCCGCTACGGCCGACCAGACGACCGGAGAGCGGGGCGCACAGCGTGGCGCCGACCGCCATCGGCAGGGTCGCCGCCCCGGCGGTCAGCGGCGTCCAGCCACGGGCGTGCTGGAGGTGGAAGGTCTCCAGCAGCAGCGTGACGTTGAGGGCGACGAAGACCGCCACCGCGCCGACGACCGCGCCGGTGAAGGACGGGCTGCGGAAGAGCCCCGGCTCCATGAGCGGCTCGCGCCTGCGGGACTCCACCACGCCGAACGCGACGGCGGCCGACAGCACGCAGGCGTACGCGCAGACCACCGGCAGCGACGTCCAGCCGACGCGCGGCCCCTCGATGAGCACGCCGACCGACCCTCCGATCACCACCGTCAGCAGGGCCTGCCCCGGGAGGTCGAGCCGCCGCGGCCGCTGGGCCCGGGACTCCGGCACGAACACCGCGCTCAGGACGAGGGCGGCCACGACAACCGGCACGTTCACCCAGAACACCGACCGCCAGCCGAAGACGTCGATGAGGGCGCCGCCCGCGACGGGGCCGGCGGCCATGCTCAGCCCGAAGACCGACGCCCAGACGCCGATCGCCCGGGCACGCTCCCGCGGGTCGGGCATCGCGTTCACCACGATCGCCAGGGCCACGGGGCTGAGCATCGAGGCGCCGACCCCCTGCAGGGCGCGGGCCGCGACGAGCGCCTCAGCGGTGGGGGCGGCGGCGCACGCGAGCGAGGCGGCGCCGAAGACGGCCAGCCCCCACTGGAACACCCGCCGCCGTCCGAACCGGTCGGCCAGCGCGCCGGAGGAGATGAGCAGGGCCGCCAGGACGAGCGTGTAGGCGTCCACGGTCCACTCCAGGCCGCGGGTGCCGATGCCCAGGGCCTGCCCGATGGCGGGCAGGCCGACGTTGACGATGGTGGTGTCCATGCCCACGAGGAACATGCTCAGACAGCAGACGGCCAGCACCGTCCACCGTCTGCGCGCACTGGCCACGGGCGGGGATCCGACGGGTCGGGTCGCAGTGGTCACGGCCTGCCTCTCATGTCCGGGAAGGGTTTTCCCGGACATGGTCGGACGGGATGGCGCGAGGACCCGAACTCCGTTGCGGGAACGGCACGCTGGGCCCCGGCCGGCCGCGCGGGGGCGGCGCGCCGGGGCCCCGCGCGGGGCGGTCGGTGCCCGGGGCGATCAGTAGTGGAAGACCTCCGTGACCTCCGTGACCTCCGCCTGCGGATCCACGGCCACCGTGACGCGGGTCCACAGCTCCCGCAGCCGCGCGACCATGGCCTCGGCCCGGTCGACGTCGTCGAACTCCAGGTCGATCATGACGCGGCCGGGATCGGAGACCGGCCTCATGACGCGGTAGCCCCGGACGCCGGAGGCGGACCGGCCGAGGGGATCACCGTCGAAGGCGGCCTTCCACGCCTGGTAGTCCGGGACCGCGTGCTCGATGCGGACGACGTACATGGTCGCTCCTTCCGCCGGGCCCCCTTCCAGTCGACCACCGCGGGGCCCGCCCGGCGCGCCGGCGGCCGCGGGGCCCGCGAGGACCGGTGATATCGCCGATGCCCGGGCCGCGGGGGCGCGGCGACAGTGGCAGCCCCACCCGCGGCGGGCCAGCCGCCCGGGGCAGCGCGCCGGTGTCACAGACGTCCGCCGGTGTACGCCCCGGGGCCCGCCACCACAGAGAGGACGACCCCGTCGTGCACACACTCCCCCACACCGGGCGCCGCGTCCGCCGCTCGCTCCGCGGCGCCCTCGCGGCGTTCGCCGTCGTCGCCGGGCTCGGCTTCGGCCCGGCCCCCGCCGCCCAGGCCGCGGCCAACCCCTACGAGCGCGGCCCCGCGCCCACCAACGCCAGCATCGAGGCGGTGCGGGGGCACTACGCCGTGTCCCAGTCGACCGTCTCCTCGCTCGCCGCCTCCGGCTTCGGCGGCGGGACGATCCACTACCCGACGACCACCGCCGACGGTACCTTCGGGGCCGTCGCCATCGCCCCCGGCTACACCGGGACCCAGTCGACGATCGCGTGGCTCGGCCCCCGCCTCGCCTCACAGGGGTTCGTCGTGTTCACCATCGACACGATCACCACGCTCGACCAGCCGGACAGCCGGGGCCGCCAGCTGCTCGCCGCGCTGGACCACCTCACGCGCGTCAGCCCGCTCCGCACGCGCGTCGACAGCACCCGCCTCGGCGTGATGGGCCACTCCATGGGCGGCGGCGGCAGCCTGGAGGCGGCCAAGAGCCGGCCGTCGCTGCGCGCGGCGGTGCCGCTGACGCCGTGGAACCTGGACAAGACCTGGCCGGAGCTGAGGACGCCGACGCTGATCGTCGGAGCCGACGGGGACACCATCGCCCCCGTGTCCAGCCACGCCGAACCCTTCTACGAGAACCTGCCGTCCACCCTGGACCGGGCCTATCTGGAGCTGAACGGGGCGTCGCACTTCGCACCGAACTCGTCGAACACGACGATCGCCAAGTACAGCGTCTCGTGGCTGAAGCGGTTCATCGACGACGACACCCGCTACGAGCAGTTCCTCTGCCCGCTGCCGCGGCCGAGCCTCACCATCGAGGAGTACCGGGGCAACTGCCCGCACACCTCCTGACCGCCGACACCGCCGGCGCCGACGGCGGGGCAGGTCTCACGGCCCCCTCACGCTCCGCCCCCGGCGGCCGCGCCCCATGCGCGGCCGCCTCCGGCGTTCGCCGTGTCCGACCGGCCGTACACGGCGGGCGCGGCAGCACCGCGCGGGCGCAGGTGGGTCGGACCGACGGCTTCCGCAACGCGCCGCCGGACATTAGCGTCCCGAGGATGACGCGAGAGCCGACCTGGCAGGAGTCCACGGGTCCGCGCGGTGTGCGCGGCCGGGAGGAGGAGCTGCGGTCCGTCGACGCGGTGCTGGAGGGGGCGCGCCACGGCGGCGGCGGAGTGCTCGTGGTCGCCGCCGCACCCGGGCTCGGCCGGTCCGCCCTGCTCGACGCGGGCGCGGCGGCCTTCGACGCGGGGCCCGCCGTGTGCGTACGGGGCACCCCGGGCGGCAGCCGGGTGCCCGGCGGCGGGGTGCGGGCGCTCCACCGCGCCCTGGCGGCGGTCACGGGCGAAGGTGGCGCCGGGATCACACCGCCCGCCCCGCGAGGCCCCGGAGGTGCGGGGGACGCGGAGGCGCTGGAGGGGGCGCTGCGGGCCGCCGCGGGCCCCGCTCCCCTGCTGGTCTGCGTCGACGACGCGCACCTGTGGGACGGCCCGTCCCGGCGGGCCCTGGCGGGGGCCGTGCGGCGGGCGTGGCGGCCGGGCCCGGTCGGTGTCCTGCTGTCGGTCGTCCACCGGCACCCGGGCGCCGCCGACTTCGCCGGACTGCCGTCCGTCGTCCTCGCCCCGCTGCCGTACGGCGTGGCGGCGGGCCTGGTCGACGAACGCACCGGCGGACGGGTCGACCCGCCGGTCCGCGAGGAGCTGGTGGCGGAGGCCGCGGGCAACCCGGCGCTCCTGACCTTCCTGCTGGAGCGGCTCTCGGCGGCGCAGCTGGAGGGCCGCGCCCCGCTGCCGCGCCCCCTGGCGGACGCGGCGGCGCTCGCCCGGGCGGTCAGCCCGCACCCGTCCGACCTCCCGCCGGCGGTGGCCGACGTGCTGCTGCTGGTCGCCGCGGCCGGGGAGCCCGGCGGCGCGGCGGACGCCGCGCTGGTCCTGCGGGCCGGGCGGCGGCTCGGGCTGCCCGCGGCGGCGTTCGCCCACGCGGAGGCGGCCGGCCTGCTGGGCTGGGACGGCGGCCGGGCGCGGTGCTCCACCGACCTGCTGCGCCGGGCGGTGTACGCCGGGGCCGACCCCGCCCGTCGGCGGGCGGCGCACGGGGCGCTCGCCGCCGCGCTCGTACCCGACCGCTCGACCGCGGGCGCCCGCGCGCCGGACCGCTCGGCCCCCGCCTCCCGTTCGCTCGTCGGCGACCTGCCGGAACAGCGGGCGCCCGACCCCCGCGCCCTGGCCCGGCTGGCGCACACGGCGCTGTCGGTGCGGGGCCCCGCACCGGGTGTCGCGGCGGCACTGGCCGCGGAGGCGTCCCGCGACGACCCGCGCCGCTCCCACCGCGAACGGGCCGCCGCCCTGCGCGGCGCGGCGGAGTTGACGGCGGCGGACGGGCCGCGGGCGGAGCGGTTGGCGGCGGCGGCCGAACAGGCGCGGCTGGCGGGCGCGGTACGGCAGGCGCGCGAGCTGCTGGCCGGCGCGGAGGCGGCGGGCGCGACCGACGCCGTACGCGGCAGGGTCGAGCTGGTGCGGGGGGTGCTGGCGCTGGACGACGGCCCCGTGGTCGACGCGCACGAGGCGCTGCGCGGTGCCGCCGCGCTCCTCGCCCCGTACGACCCCCGCCACGCGCGGGTCGCGCGGCTCGCCGCGGCCGACGCGGCGTGGGTGGCGGGTGACGTCGCCGCGTGCACGGCCGAACTGGTCGCCGTGGCCGGCGGGGAGCGCGCCGGCGTCCGGGGCGGCCGGGCCGCGCCGCCGGTGGCCGGGGATCCGCTGGAGGAGTACGTGGCGGGGCTGCGGGCCGCACTGGACGGCCGGTTCGCGGTCGCGCGCGCACCCCTGCGGCGGACCGTCGACCGGGCGGACGCCGACGAGGCGCCCGAACCGCTGCTGCGGGCCGGGGCGGCGGCCCTCCTCATGGGCGACGTCGGCGCGGCCACCCGGGTCGCCGCACGGGCGCTCGCCGCCGCCCGGGCGGCGGGGGCGGCGGCGCTGGTGCCGAGGGCTCTGGAGTACCTCGCGTACGCGGAGCTGCGCGCCGGTCAGCACGCGCGGGCCCGCGCGCACGCCGAGGAGGGGCTGCGCGCCGCCCGACGGGCCGGGCAGCGCAACATCGCCGCCCACCTGCACGCCGTCCTGGCGCTCGCCCTGTCGGTCGAGGGCGACGGGGCGGGGGTGGCCGGGCACGCGGCGGCGGCCCTGGACACCGCCCGCCGGCACGGCCTGACCCAGGCGGCCACCCTGGCGCGGTGGGCGGCGGCCCGCGCGGACCTGAGCCGCGGACGCCTCCCGGAGGCGGCCGCGCGGCTCGGGCCGGTGGTCCGCTCGGGGGCGGGCGGCGGGCACTTCGCCGTGCGGATCCTGGCCGTGCCGTGCTTCGCCGAGGCGGCGGCGCTGTCGGGGCGGCCGGAGGACGCGCGGGTCGCCGTCGAGGAGTTCGCGGTGTGGGCCTCCCTCGGCGCCGACCCGCTGGCACCCGCCCAGTCGGCCCGCTGCCGCGCGCTGCTGGCACCCGACGAGGCGGACCTCTGGTACGAGCGGTCGCTGGACGCGTACGAGGGGGCGGGCGGCGAGTTCGACCGGGCGAGGACGCTGCTGCTGTACGGGAAGTGGCTGCGCCGCCGCCGGCGGCCCGGTCCGGCGCAGGAGCGGCTGCGGGAGGCGCTGGTGGCGTTCGAGCACTGCGGTGCGCGGGGCTGGGCGGAGCAGGCGGCGGGCGAGTTGCGCGCGGCGGGCAGCGCGACCAGGGACGCCGAGGCGGGCGCGCTGTCGCGGTTGACGGCCCAGCAGGCGCGGATCGCCCGGCTGGTGGCCGAGGGGGCCACCAACCGGGAGGTCGCGGTACGGCTGTCGCTCAGTCCCCGCACCGTCGACCACCACCTGCGCAACGTGTTCGCCCTGCTCAACGTCAGGTCGCGGGTGGACCTGGCCCGGCTGGTCGACCGTGCGGAACCCGCACCGGCCCATCCCTCGGGGCCCGCCCCGTGAACGCGTGCGCGGGGCGGGCCCGAGGGATGGGCCGCGGTGCCGCCTCAGACGGCCGAGCGGCCCTCCCGCGCCGCGAGGGTGAAGGAGTGGCCGGCGGGGTCCGCGTAGGTGCGCACGTCCCGGGGGCCGGAGTTGTCCTTGGCCTCGACGGGGCGGGCACCGAGGCCGACCGCCTCCCGCTCGGCCTCGTCCATGTCGGCCTCCGAGACGAGGATGTGCAGGTGCGCCTGTTGGGAGTCGTCGGGACGGGGCCAGCTGGGCGGCGCGTACCCGTGGTCGCGGCGGGCGGCGAGGCGGACACCGTCCTGCCCGACGACCTCGATGAAGTCGGGGTCGGTGCCCCGCTGCACCCGGGCCCCCAGCAGCTCGGCGTAGAACTCCGCCAGCGCCTCCGGTTCGGCGCTGTCCAGTACCAGGACGCTCGTCTTCGCTACCGTCATGGGTTCCTTCTGCCCCCTGCGCGGGCGGGCACGCACGCGCAGGGGGCGGGAGGCGGCCGCCCTCCCCCCGCGCGGGCGGCCGCGTCGGCTCAGCGCTGCAACCGGCTCAGCACCTCGAACGGCCGAGTCACCGCGGTGGCGGCCGCGGGCGCCGGCGCGGCGGGGGCGCCGGCCCGCGGGGCGGCGCCGCGGGCGGCGGGCCGGGGGATGCCGAGGGCCGTGAGGATGTGCTCGTTGAGGGCCAGGTCGATGGGGTGCGGGTCGACCGTGCCGTCCTCGTTGACGTGCTGGTACTTCATCAGGTTGAGGGCGACCGCGAGCTGGCGGCGGCCGTCCTCGGAGGACAGCGCGAGCGTGCCGGCGCCGAAGACGGCGCCGTCGTGGCCCCAGTACCAGCGGCCGTCGCCCATCCGCACCGCCGACAGGCCGAGTCCGTAGCGCATGACGGCCTCCTCGCCCGGCTCGACCGGGTGGGCCGGGACGGTCGTCTTCATGGCGCGCAGCTCGGCGGGGCCCAGCAGCCTGCCGCCGAGCAGCTGGCGGTAGAAGGAGTTGAGGTCGTCGGTGGTGGAGACGAGCGCGCCGGCGATGCCGCCCCACGACATGTCGTAGACGCTGTAGTCGCGGGCGGGGTCGATGGTGCCGTACATCGACTCGTACATCTTCGCGTGCGGACCGGTGAGGTAGGGGGTGCGCGGGAAGTACGTGTGCCGCAGCCCCGCCTTGCGGATGACGTGGCGGGTGATGTAGTCCTCGGGCTCCTGGCCGGTGACCTCGCGGAGCAGCAGTCCGATGATGACGTAGTTGGTGTTGGAGTAGGCGTGGGTGCCGCGCGGCGCTCCGGGGGGCGCGGCGAGGCCGAGGCGGACCAGCTCCTCGGGGGCGAAGTGGCGGAAGCGGCCGGCGTCGAGGGCCTTGCCCGGGTCCTCCAGGAGGCCGGGGAAGGCGGGGAGTATGTGGTCGCCGATGCCGCTGGTGTGGTTGAGCAGCATGCGTACGGTGACCGCCCGGCCGCGCTCGCCGGGGACCAGCTCGGGCAGGTAGCGGCCGATCGGGGCGTCGAGGTCGACGCGGCCCGCCCGGACCTGCTGGAGCACGGCGACGGCGGCGAACGACTTGGTGATGCTGCCGACCCGGTGCTGGAAGCCGGGCCGGACGGGGCGCCGGGTGTCGACGTCGGCGACGCCGGCGGCGCCCCGCCACCGCGACGAGCCGTCGCGGACGGCGGAGAAGGTGCCGTACATGCCGGCCCGGTGGACGGCGTCCAGCGAGGCGCGCAGCGCCGCGCGGTCGAGGCCCCGGCCGGCGCCGGCCGGGGCGGTGGCCGCGGCGGCGTGCGGCGGGGCGGCGGGGGCCGCGGGCGCCGCCTGCGCCGGCAGCGTGCCGGCCGCCAGCGCGAGCAGGACGGCGCTCGACGTGAGCGCGGCGCGGCGGAGCCTTCGGCGGGCGGCGCGCGGGGAGGGTTCCATGGGCTGCTCCTGGGATCCGGTGCGGGGCGCCGTGTGCGCCCCCGCACCCCCATCCTCACGGCCCGACGGCCCGTCAACCTTCCTCCCTGGGAACGACCTTGCTCATCGGGGAGCGGTGACATATGTCAGTGGGCGCCGCCGTCCGGGGGCGGTGGGACACGCGTGACCCCCGCCGGGCGGGGAGCCCGGCGGGGGTCACGGTGTCGGTCGCGCCGTACCGTCAGTGGCGACGGAGCCGGCCGAGGATGCCGCGGGTCTGCGTGCGCCGCCGCGGGTCGGAGGCGGCCCGGCGGGCCGTGTGGATGAGCCTGCGCCCCTGCGGGCTGCGGCCGAAGTTCCTGATGCGCGAGATCAGCTGGGACATGACGCCTCCTGTGTGTCTCGGTGCTGCGTGTCTGCTTCCGGGTCCTGTGTCCGTGTCGTTCCGTGTCCGTGTCGTTCCGTGTCCGTGGTCCGTGTCCGTGCGGTCCGTGCCGCCGCGTCCGCGGCGGCCGGGTCAGCGGAAGAAGGCGAGGTAGTAGTCCGCGAACTCCATCCGCTGTCCGCCGTCCCGGTCGTGCCGGTCGGGCACGTACTCGGGGGCGGACTTGATCTCGTCCTTGGTGCAGCGCACGTGCACGGCCCGCTGCTCGATGTCGACGGCGGTGACGATCCCCGCGGGGAGCAGCACCTCCCTGCCGAAGATCCACGGGCCGGTGTCGACCACCAGGTAGCAGGCGCCCGCCTCCGCGGAGTGCTTGCCGACCTTGCCGACGGATCCGTCCGTCGCCTCGACCGTGAAGCCGGTCAGGTCGGTACCGGTCACGTAACCGGTCGTGTCGGGACACGACCACATGTCCGCGTGCACTGTGTACTCCTCTGGTCCGGTGCCCCGCGCGGGGCGCTGCGTGTCACCCCGTCTTCCCCGCCACGGCGCTCCCATGTCCCCCCGCGCCCGCCTCCTGCGGGCAGTCCGCGGCGAGGAGCTCCCGCATGGCCCCGGCGGCGCGTACGGCGGCGTCCCCGCAGCAGTTGTTGAACAGGACGTGGACCTCGGCGGCCCGCTCGGCCATCGCCCGCACCCGGGGCAGCCACTCGCGCAGCTCGTCCGCCGTGTACTCGTGCCGGAAGCGGTCCTCCTTGCTGCCGGTCCCCCAGGCGGCGCTGCGCCCGTGGAAGCGGACGACGGCGAGGTCCCGGGAGGTGACCGGCGCCTCCGGGGGGAGGGAGCCGGGGAGGTCCTGCGCCGTGTCCACCGCCACGGCGGCCGCGCCCAGCTCCCGCAGCAGGGCCGCGGTGGACGCGCGGGCCTCCCGCCGCCACCAGTCCGGGTGGCGGAACTCGACCGCCAGCGGCCAGCCGGCGGTCCGCTCGCGGCACTGCTCCAGGAAGGCGCGGGCGGCCGCGCCGGGCACGGCCCACGGCGGCAGCTGGAAGAGCAGGGCCCCCATGCGGCCGGCGTCACGCAGCGGCAGCAGCGCCTCGCGGAACCGCCGCCACACCTCGTCCAGCAGGCCGGGGTCCGGCAGGCCGCGGTACCGGCCGCCGTACCGCGCCACGGCGGGGCGCAGGTCGGCGGGGACGGCGGCGGGCCTGGTGGGGTGGCCGGTCAGCAGGGAGAACGCCTTCACGTCGAAGCGGAAGCCGTCGGGGGTGCGCTCGGCCCACAGGCGGCTGTTGCGGTCGCTCGGCAGGCCGTAGTAGGTCGAGTCGACCTCGACGACGGGGAACCGCCCGGCGTAGTGCCGCAGCCGCCCCTCCGCGTCCCGCCTGCCGGGCGGGTACCAGCCGCTGGAGACGAGGGCGGGGTCCGTCCACGAGCAGGTACCGATCCTGATCTCACCGATGTCACCCATGCGGCCGCGCATACCCGCTGTCGGCGGGCGGTCACTGCCCGGCGAGGCCGGTGTGCGCGATGCCGCGCACGATCTGCCGCTGGAACAGCATGAACACGATCAGCAGCGGCAGTCCCGCGATCACCAGCGCCGCCATGATCTGCGCGTACCGCACGCCGAACGACGACTGGACGTTGACCAGGCCGACGGGCAGCGTCATGCCGGCGGGGTCGGTGGTCACCAGGAACGGCCACAGGAAGTTGTTCCAGGTGGAGATGAAGGTGAAGATCGCCACGGCGGCGAGCACCGGCCGGGACAGCGGCATCACGATCGTCCAGAAGACCCGCCACCGCCCCGCGCCGTCGACGAAGGCCGCCTCCTCCAGCTCGCGGGGCACCCCCTCGAAGAACTTCACCAGGATGAAGACCATGGCCGGGACGGCCACCTGGGGCAGGATCACGCCCCAGTAGGTGTCGACCAGACCCAGCTGCACCATCTCGGTGAACAGCGGCGCGATCAGCACCTGCGGCGGCACCATGATGCCGGCGAGGACCAGCCCGTACAGCGCCCTGCGGCCGCGGAAGTCGGTGCGGGTGAAGCCGTAGGCGGCCATCGCGCACGTCAGGACGGTCAACACGGTCGTCATCAGGGAGGTGAACACCGAGTTCAGCATCCAGCGCGTCAGGTCGCCGGACCCCCAGACCTTGGCGTACGCGTCGAACGTGACGCGTGAGCCGATCCAGGCGAGCGGGGTGCTCGTCGTCTCCGCCTCGGGCTTGAGCGAGGTCGCCACGGCCCAGGCCAGGGGGACGAGCCAGGCGACCGCCAGGAGCAGCGCCAGCACCAGCAGGGCGACCCGCCCTCCGGTCCAGCGGGCTTCGCGGCCTGCGGCGCTCCGCGGCGCGCGGGGAGTCTTCACGGTGGTGGATCCGCTCACTTCGCGGCCTCCTCTGCTCGGCGCCGGGACAGCGCGGGCCGTACCAGGGAGACGACCAGGATCAGGGCGAAGAACAGGTAGGAGACGGCGGAGGCGTAGCCGATGCGGTACCCGGTGAAGCCCTGCTGGTAGACGTACTGGAGGATCGGCCGGGTGGACTCGTCGGGGCCGCCGCCGGTCATGATGTACACCTGGTCGAAGATCTTGAGCGAGGCGAGGACCTGGAGGACCACCACCAGCGCGGTGGTGCGGCGCAGCATCGGCAGCGTGATGTGGAGCAGCCGGTGCCACGCGCCGGCCCCGTCCAGTTCGGCGGCCTCGTAGAGGTGGACGGGGATGGCCTGCAGTGCGGCGAGGTACAGCAGGAAGTTGAAGCCGACGGTCCACCAGACGGTGGTCGCCACGATGGAGAGCATCGCGTGGCGCTCCTCGCTGAGCCAGCCGATGCCCGGCTCCAGCCCCGCGGCGGCGAGCAGCTGGTCGGCGAGGCCGAAGCCGGACGGGAAGACCATCTGCGCGAAGAGCAGGCAGACCACTCCGGACGGCAGCAGGAACGGGGCGAACCAGCTGAGCCGCCACAGCCACTGCACCACCCGGAGGTGGTGGGAGAGCAGCGCCAGCCCCAGGCCCACCAGGACGAGCGGGACCGTGGAGAGCACCGTGAACCAGAGGGTGTTCCACAGCGAGGACCAGACGTCCGGGTCGCCGACGGCCTCGGCGTAGTTGGCCAGGCCGACGAACTCCCCGCCGGTTCCGGTGATGTTCTCGCTCGTCAGGCTCATGCCGAGGCCGGACACCAGGGGCCACAGCAGGAACACGGCGTACAGGAGCAGGAAGGGGGCGACGAAGACCAGGCCGTGCTCGGTCCACCCGCGGCGGACGGGGCGGACCGGCACCCGGCCGGCGGCGCGGCGCTCGGCGACCGGTGGCGGGGGCGTCGGCGGGGGCGCCGCGGTGGTGGTGGTCATGACGCGGCTCCGGGAAGCGGGTCGGGGGTGTCGAGGAGGGTCCTGAGCCGGGCCTTGGCCTCGGTCAGGGCGCCCCGGGGGGTGCGGGAGCCGGTGAGGACACCGGAGAAGACGGCGCCGAGCTCGATCCACATGCGGGAGGCGGAGCCGGCGAACCAGGCCGGTTCGTCGAGCGCCACGTCGTCGATGACCCCGCGGTACTCGGACTGCGGCCTCAACGCGAGGTATGCGGGGTCCCTGAGGACGGGGAGGTACGCGGGCACGTGGCCGCCCTCGGCCCAGGCGACGGAGTTGCGCAGCATCCATGCGGCGAGGGTGTGGGCGGCGAGGTGCGCGGGGCCGCCGCGGTCGGCCTGGTGCGGCAGGACGAAGGCGTGGCAGTCGGCCTGGGCGCCGGGGCGGCCGAAGAGGGTGGGGACGCGGGTCACCGAGAAGGGGATGCCGGCCGTGCGGAAGGTGCTGATCTCCCACTCGCCGTTGAGGTGGAAGGCCGTCCTGCCGGCGTTGAAGATGCCGACGGAGGCGCCGTAGTCGGCGCGGCGCACCATCAGGCCCTCCTCCGCGAGGCCGGCCATGTACGTCAGCACCCGCAGCGCCTTCGTGTCGTCCAGGGCGAGGCGCCTGCCGTCCTCGGAGAGGACCTTGCCGCCGGTCTGGGAGTAGAAGGTGGCGAACAGCCGCCAGGGGGTGACGCAGTCGGGGCCGAGGGTCTCCGTCACCAGGCCGGGCCGTCCGGTCGCCTTCTTCGCGGCGCGCAGGGCGTCGGCGAACGCGTCGGCTCCCTCGATGGGGGCCAGCCGCCCGCCCCTCATGAGGCCGGCCTTCTCGCAGACCTCGGTCTGGTGGTAGAGCACCATGGGGTGGGTGTCGAGCGGCACCGCGTACTGCCGGCCGGCCACGCGGCCGCGCCGCCAGATGTCCGGTGGGAAGTCCCGCTCGCGCACCCCGAGGTCCGCGAGCAGGTCCGGGTCGAACGGGTCCAGCAGCCGCCCCGGGGCGAATCCGGCGAGTCGGGCCAGGTGCAGCACGGCCAGGTCCGGGGCGCGTCCGCCGGCGCCGGCCATGCCGAGCTTCGTGTAGTAGGGGGCGCCCCACTGGAGGGTCACCGCCTCCAGTGCCACGTCCGGGTGCCGGGCGCGGAAGTCGTCCAGCATGCCCTGCATGTTGACTCCGTCGCCGCCGCCGAACAGGTGCCAGAACCGCAGGCGCGTCTGTCCGGGGCCGGCGGTGGCGGACGGGGCGGCGCAGCCGGGCAGGGCGCCGAGGGCCGTGGCGCCGGCGACGGCCGCGCCTATGCCGCCGGCGAGGGCCCGGCGCCGGGTGGGGTGGGAAGGGTGCATGGTGGCTCGTCTCTGCGGGAGGTCGGTCGCCGGCCGGGGCCGCCGGCGGTCAGGCGCCGGGGGCCAGGCGGAGCACGTTCCAGGACAGCGGTTCGAGGACGACGTCGAGGACGCCCGCGTCGAGCCGGGCGCCGTGGCCGGCGTGGGGTACGACCCGCTCGGGCTCGGCCAGGGTGTTGCGCGCGTCGGGGTCGGCGTCGCCGAGGACGCTGTGCTCCACGATCCGGTCCGCGTCCAGCCCGGACAGCGCCACACGCAGCGGCAGCGGCCGGCTCCGGTCGCGGTTGACGGCGAAGACGGTGACGGCGCCCGTCCGCGGGTCGTGTACGGCGGTCGCGTGCAGCAGCGGCACCTCGCCGTGGCGGGCCGTCCGGTAGGTGGGCGACTCGACCCGTACGTCGAGGACGACGCCGCGCCCGTACCGGGACGCCTGGGCGAAGGGGAAGAACGTCGTCTGCCGCCAGGCGGGGCCGCCCGGTTCGGTCATGATCGGGGCTATCACGTTGACCAGCTGGGCCAGGCAGGCGACGGTGACCCGGTCGGCGTGGCGCAGCAGGGCGATCAGCAGCGAGCCGAAGACGACGGCGTCGGTGACGCTGTAGTTGTCCTCCAGCAGCCGCGGCGCCTCGGGCCAGTCGAGCGGGTTCGCCTCGGCCTCCGCCTGGAAGCGCCTCTGGTACCAGACGTTCCACTCGTCGAAGGAGAGCTGGATCTTCTTCTCGGACTTGAGCCGGGCGCCGACGTGGTCGCAGGTGGCGACGACGCTGTCGATGAAGGACTCCATGTCGACGGCCGACGCGAGGAACGAGTCGCGGTCGCCGTCGACCTCCTCGTAGTAGGCGTGCAGCGAGATGTGGTCGACCAGGTCGTAGGCCTCCGTCAGGACGGTGGCCTCCCAGGCGGCGAAGGTGGGCATGGCCCGGCTGGAGCTGCCGCAGGCCACGAGTTCCAGGCCGCCGTCGATCTGGCGCATCGCCCGCGCCGTCTCCGCCGCCAGCCTGCCGTACTCCTCGGCCGTCTTGTGGCCGGTCTGCCAGGGCCCGTCCATCTCGTTGCCGAGGCACCACAGGCGGATGCCGAACGGCTCCTCGTCGCCGTGGGCGACGCGCCGGTCGGACAGTTCGGTGCCGGCCGGGTGGTTGGCGTACTCCAGGAGCCGGAGCGCATCTGCCACGCCTCGCGTGCCGAGGTTGACGGCCATCATCGGTTCCGCCTGCGGGCCGACCTTCTTCAGGAAGGCGATGAACTCGCTCAGCCCGAACCGGTTGCTCTCGGTGGACCGCCAGGCGAGGTCCAGTCGGCGCGGGCGCTCCTCGGCGGGGCCGACGGAGTCCTCCCACCGGTATCCGGAGACGAAGTTGCCGCCGGGGTAGCGGACCACCGTGACGCCGAGTTCGCGGATCAGAGCCAGCACGTCGGTCCGCAGTCCGGCCTCGTCGGCGGCGGGGTGGCCGGGCTCGTGGATCCCGGTGTACACGCAGCGGCCCAGGTGCTCGACGAACGAGCCGAAGAGACGGGGGTTCACCGTTCCGACGGTGAAGGCCGGATCGAGCGTGAAGCGGGCGGTGCTGTCGGGCATGGTGTCCTTCCGGGGAGATGCGGGTGGGCCGGGGTGTCGACGACCGGAGCGGCGTCTTCCTGACCGCGCGGCCTTCCGTGAAGGGCGGCTTCGCCACGCGGCGGTTGGTGCGCGCGCAGGAGGAAGCGGCGCGGATTGTTCGAAATACCGGCACCCGATCGCTACTTCGAACGGGACCGTAGACGCGCGACGGTGGGCCGTCAATGACTTTCACCGGGATCACGGACGATGTGCGACCTGCCGAACAGTCGGCCACCGCGAGGGCGCACGACGGCCCGTCGGCACCTGCTGTCGAGGTGCGAACCGTTGACGCGCAAAGAGTTCGATTCTACGTTCCGTTCGAAACGACGAGCGTCGTTCGACATACAGAACAGGAGCGTTCTCTTGAGCCGCAAGAGCACCGCACTCCTCGCCCTCCCCACCGCCGCCCTGCTCGCCCTCATCCCCACGAGCGCCACGGCCTATCCGAACCCCGGTCGCGTCACCGGTTCCGTCATCACCCACGACCCGACGATGATCCGCACCCCGTCGGGGCAGTACCTGCTCTACGCCACCGGCGGAGGCATCGCCGCCAAGACGTCGTCCGACCGCACCGCCTTCACCGCGGGCGCGGACGCCTTCACCTCACGCCCGAGCTGGTGGTCGCGGTACTCCTCCGTCCCGGAGTCGTGGGCGCCCGACATCTCGTACCACGGCGGCCGGTACCTGATGTACTACTCCGTCTCCACCTTCGGCTCCAACACCTCCGCCATCGGGCTGGCCGGCTCCCCCACCGGCCACCCGGGCAGTTGGACCGACCACGGCATCGTGTACACCTCCCACTCCGCCAGCGACTACAACGCCATCGACCCGAACCTCTTCGTCGACGACGACGGCAGCTGGTGGCTGTCCTTCGGCAGCTGGTGGACCGGGATCAAGATGATCCGGATCGACCCCTCCACCGGGAAGCAGTCGGCCTCCGACACCGCCCGCCGCTCCCTCGCCTCCCGCCCGACCGGCACCAAGGCCGTGGAGGCCCCGTACGTCGTCAAGCGGAACGGGTACTACTACCTGTTCGCCTCGTACGACACGTGCTGCTCCGGCGTCAGTTCCACGTACAAGGTGAAGGTGGGCCGCGCCACCAGGGTCACCGGGCCGTACCTCGACAGGAACGGCGTCCCGATGACGAACAACGGCGGGACACCGGTCCTGGAGTCGCACGGGAGCGTCATCGGCCCCGGCGGACAGTCGATCACCAAGGACGTGGACGGCGACCTGATCGTCTACCACTACTACGACGCCAGGGACAACGGCACCCCCAGACTCGGCATCAACCTCTTGAACTGGAGCAGCGGATGGCCCGTCGCCTACTGACCCTGCTGACCGCGCTGCTGCTCGCCCTCTCGCTCGGGCACGCCCCCGCGAGCGCCGCCTCGTTCACCAACCCGGTCAAGTCCGTCAAGGGCGCCGACCCCTGGATCACGTACCACGCCGGCAACTACCACCTGGTGACGACGAGCTGGAGCGACGTCATCACCATCCGCAGGTCCCCGACGCTCGCCGGGCTGGCCACCGCGCCCAGCGTGCAGGTGTGGCAGGGCGACGCCGCCTCCCGGTGCTGCAACATCTGGGCGCCGGAGCTGCACTTCCTGAACGGCCGCTGGTACCTCTACTACGTCGCCGGGCAGAACGTGCCGGACTACAACGCGACGCAGCGCAGCCACGTCCTGGAGAGCGCCGGGTCGGACCCCATGGGGCCGTACACCTACCGGGGCCGGCTCAACGCGTCCTGGATGCTGGACCCGACGGTGGCGACCATCGGCGGGCAGCTGTACCTCTTCGGCAGCACGCACGACGGGTCGCAGAACATCGTCGCCGCGCGGATGTCGAACCCGTACACGGTCAGTTCGCCCTTCAGCACCGTGGCGAGGCCCACCCACGACTGGGAGCGCTCGGGAGCCCCTGTCAACGAGGGGCCCGAGATCCTCCAGCGCGGCGGCCGGACCTTCCTGGTCTACTCGGCCAGCGGCTGCTGGACCCCCGACTACAAGCTGGGGCAACTGGAGCTGACCGGGAGGGACCCCGCCTCGGCGTCCTCCTGGACGAAGAAGCCCACACCGCTCTTCCAGCGCAGTGACGCGAACGGCGTGTACGGGCCGGGCCACCACGGCTTCTTCACCTCGCCGGACGGGACCGAGAGCTGGATCGTCTACCACGCCAACGACTCCGCCTCGGACGGCTGCGACAACGGGCGGACCACCCGGGCCCAGCGGTTCACCTGGAACTCCGACGGCACCCCGCACCTCGGTACGCCGGTACGGCTCGGGGCGGGCGCGGCAGGGCCGTCGGGCGAGCCGTCCGGCGCCGCGACCACGTACACCCTCACCAACCGCAACAGCGGCAAGTGCCTGGAGGTGACCGCGGGCACCTCGGCGGACGGGGCGAACGTGGCCCAGTACGCCTGCGACGGCGGCTCCCACCAGCGCTGGCGGCTCCAGGACCTCGGGGACGACACGCACCGGCTGCTGAACGTCGCCACCGGCAAGGCGCTGGACACCGCCGACTGCTCCTCCGCCGACGGGGCCGACCTGCGGCAGTGGTCCTGGCTCGACAACACCTGCCAGCGGTTCCGGTTCCTCGCCACCGACGGGGGCCACGTCCGCGTCGTCAACCAGGCCACGGGCAAGGTGGCCGATGTGGCGGACTGCTCCACCGCGGACTCCGCCGACGTGCGGCAGTGGTCGTGGCTGGGCAACACCTGCCAGCAGTGGCGGCTGAACCCGGTGTAGTACGGCTCCCGCCGGTCCGCCCGCACCGCCGCCCCGGGGCGCCTCGTCGCCGCCTCCGTCCCCGTCTCCGCATGCGTCGCCGTCGCCGGGTCAGAGCGGCACGCGGAAGCGGACGGTCGTCCCGGTGCCGGCGGTGTGGGTGCGGACGAGCTCGGACACCTGGTTGACCACCAGGAGGCCGCGTCCGCCGATCTGCTCGGGGCGGCGCGCGAGGCGCCCGGCCAGCGGGTCGTCGAGCCGGCCGGCGTCCTCCACCTGGCAGTACACCCGCCCGTCCTGGCACCACACCCGCACGGTGCCGCGGCCGCCGCCGTGCAGGACGCTGTTGGTGGTCAGCTCGGCGACGGCGAGGGCGAAGTCGTCGAGGGGCATGCCGGCCAGGCCGAAGCCGCCCGCGACCGAGACCGCGAAGTAGCGGGCGCCCGGCAGGTCGTCCTCGTCGAAGTCGAGGGCCGCGGCGCCGGCCGGCGCGGGCAGCGGGCGGTTGCCCGCGGCGATGCCGCGCTCGGGCGCGTACGCGGCGCTGGCGGTCTCCCGGCCGTCGTGGACGACGACGGGATGGGTGGCGTGCGCGTCGGCGAGGACGCCGGAGTCGAGGTTCACCGCGTCGTACGGGCAGAGGACCGTGACGGGCCGGCCGCGGAACGCGAGGTTGATCAGCGCCTCGTGCTGGACGCAGGCCGGGTACTCCTCCTCCGTGCGGGAGGCCCAGATCGGCTCGCCGATGATGCGGACGCGGCCGGTGGGGAACCGGTCGGCGAAGGCCATGAGGACGCCGGGGATGATGCGGCCGGGGTTGCGTCCGGCCTCGGTCATGTCGAGGAGGCGGACGCGTTCGGCGGCGGCGCCGAGCTCGCGGCGCAGGAGCCGCAGCCGGTCGCCGGGGACGGCGACGGCCACCGGCTCGTCCTCGGCGAGCCCGTCCAGGACGAACGGCACGGTCCCCGCCAGGTAGGCGGCGTCGTCCCGGTAGAAGAGCGCGGGATGGACGAACGGGTCCTTCCCCGTCCGGCTGTTCATCGCGGGCTCACCCCGTTCCTCGTTCTGTCCGGTCCGGCGGTGCCGGAGGGAGCGGGTGTGGTGGACGCGTCCGCGGGCGCCGCGGCGCCCGCCGTCGCCCACGGCCGGTGGCGCCCCCGCCCCGGCTCGCCGCCGGGCGGTGGGGTCGACCGCCGGCCGCTCCGTACCTGTGCCACCATCCCCGTGCACCGGACGATACAGCTCCCGCTCCGCCGTCGCGTGGGGCGACGCCCCTCCTCCGGACACCCGGAGCCCACCGGAAGCGTATTTCCCGATCGGCCGAGGTCATGCCAAAAAGATCCACCGAGCTTCCGACACCGGTGCGAGGGGGAAACCCGCAGGCAGGATGCCCCGGCCCGGTGGCCGGGAGCGGGCCCGCGCGGCCGGTAGTGTGGCCGGCGGCACACCCGGACGGCGGTACGGACGGCGTGGGCGGTGCCCCCGTACGCCTGGCCGGCGGGGCGCGACGCGAGGATATGGTGGTGCCCCCGGGACGGCCCGGCCGGGACGCCGCACGAAGAACCGACGGGGCCGCCGAGGCATGACGGCCGGCCGCGCGGAGAGGTCCGTCCGCCGGCCCGGGGCGGCTCGCGGGCGGGTGACGGGAGACGCTCGGCGACGACGGTACGGAGGGAGTGCGACAGACCGTGAGGTGGTCCTTCCCACAGGGCGCGGCGTGCGACGGCCCGCGCTCGCACCGGCCGCGATCGCAGGGCGGGGATCCGGGATCGAGGCGTAGCGCGCGGGGCGGGGCGACGAGGTCCGACAGCGCTGATTCGGAGTGTCACTGTTATGGGCGTGAATCCGGCACCCTCTCACGACGGGTCCCGGGCGGCCGCCGAGGCCGCGTGCGAGGTCATCGAGTTGCTGGAGGTCCTGTGGGAGCGGGGCCGGGACGCCGTCTCGTCCTCTCCCGTCTCGGCCTCCCAGCTGCGGGTGCTCTACAGCCTCGACCGCGAAGAGGGCATCAACCTCCGCACGCTGGGTGAGCTGCTCGGTTCCGCCCCCTCCTCGGTCAGCCGGCTCTGCGACCGGCTGGAGGCGCTCGGCTTCGTCGAGCGCGGCCCGAGCCCCGTCAGCCGCCGGGAGCTGGAGCTGCGCCTGACGGGCCACGGCAAGGCGTACCTGCGCGAGCTGCGGGCGCGGCGCGAGGAGGTCCTGCTGTCCTCCATCGCGGGCATGACGCCGACGGCGCGCGAGGCGCTGAGCAAGGGGCTGCGGGGGTTCCGGGACGCCATCGGGACCACGCTGCCGGCGCGGCGGGCCGACGGGTCCGACGACGAGGCGAGATCCGCCTGACCCGGTACGCCCCTGCGGGGCGCCGATACCCGTGCGTGCGCCCTGCGAGCGCCGGGCGAGCGGTGCTCATGCCGACTGCCCCGCCGTTCCTCTCCTCCCCTCGCCCTGGCGGCAGTTGCGGTCCAAGACTGTTGCCACCAGGACACTGTTGTCAAATAGCAATGATCACTTCGGTGGACGACCGGCGGATTCAGGTCGCGGGCCGGCCATGCCAGTCCAGGCACAGCACCAGCGCGTCGTCCCCCAGCGGCGAGTCGCCCCGGTGGTCGGCGACCGCCCGCAGGATGGCCCCGGGGACCTGCGCCGCGGGCAGCAGCCCGGTCGCCGCGAGCGCCCTGGCCAGTGCCCGCTCGGTGAACAGCTCCTGCGTCGGCGAGACGCTCTCGTAGACGCCGTCGCTGGCGAACAGCAGGCGGTCGCCGGGCTCGACGGTGAAGCGCTCCGGCACGTAGACGGTCCCGTCGAACATGCCCAGCGGCAGCTGGGCGTCGAAGGTGAGCTCCTCCACCTGTCTCCCGCGGCGGCGCCACACGCGGGGTGAGCCGGCCTCGACGACCTCGACCTCGCCCGTGGCGAGTTCGAACCGCAGCAGCAGCACCGCGACGTGGGCACGGCCGCCGTACTGGGCGTACACGGCCTGGTCGGCCAGGATCGCCTGGTCGGCGAGGGGCAGTCCGGCGCGGCGGGCGTTGCGCAGGGCGTTGACGGCGAGGTTCGACAGCAGGGCCGCCTCGATGCCCTGGCCCATGCCGTTGGTCACGGTGACCGTGAGGTGCTCCGAGGAGGCCGACCAGTCGAAGTTGTCGCCGAAGATGGCGTAGGCGGGCTCCAGCTGCGCCCCGAGGGAGAACTCGGTGCGCGTGCACGAGCGGCCGGGCAGGAGCTGCCACTGCATCTCGGCGGCCAGGGTCAGGCGGGCGGCGCGGCGGGCCATCAGGTACAGGTCGGTGTCCCGCTCCGCGACGAGGATCTCGTGCCCGAGGGCCTGGCAGATGTACTCCAGGTCGGAGACGACCGCGGGGGCGTACCGGTCGGCCGGGAGCCGGACGGAGAGCACGCCCAGCCGGTCGCCGCGGATGGTCACCGGCAGGTGCACGTCGACCACGCCCGCCGCGTCGCGGTGGACGACGTGCGGTTCCTGCGCACCGAAGGCGCGGCCCTCGGGGCTGTCGTGGAGGGGCACCGCCTCGTCGGCACCCTCCGAGGCCAGGACCGCCTGGAGGTTCTTGAGGCCGTAGTCGGCCATGCGCAGCTCGACCCGCTCGGCGCCGTACTCCTCGATGAGGGCCATGCGGACGACGGTGAGCAGCAGGTGCGGTTCGGCGGCGCGCAGGGCGCGCTCGACACTAGTGATCTTCTTCACGTCGTCCTGTTCTGGGGATGCCCGACTGGTCCGTTCGGGTCGTGACGATCACGGCATTCTATGGCCGCGGCGACAACAGTTGCCGTGCGGCAAGGACCTTCTACGCTCCTCGGCGGGCAGTTGGTATAGATGAACGCCGGACCGGGCCACCCGGAGGGCTCCGGACGACGGGTATCGACGGTCTTCGTGGGGTGAGTGCCAGTGTCCACCAGTCGCTTCATGATCGATTCAGTGGGAGCCGACCGCGTGCTGGTCCTGCGCGGCGAGCTCGACATCGAGGCCGGGCCATGGCTGGTGCGGGCCGGCGAGGAGGCGTTGGCCCGGGGGTGGGACCGGCTGGTGCTGGACTGCCGGCAGGTGAGCTTCTGCGACTCCAGTGGCCTGAACACGCTGCTGCGGCTGCGCACGGTGACGGCGCGCGCCGGGGTGCCGCTGGTCCTGGCGGTCCCGTCGCGCAGCCTGCGGCACGTGTTGCGCATCACGGAGACGGACCGGGTCCTGACGTTGACGGACTCCCTGGAGGAGGCGCTGGGGCGACGGCCCGAGGAGGCGTCCGACAGCCCGGATCCCGGCGCCTGAGCCAGTCAGGGCGGCGCCGGGGGCCACCCGGCGCGACGGTTCCGCGGTGGCCCGAATGTCAGGTTTCAGTCACCAACTTTTGCCGCTCGGCAACTGTGGCAATATGAGTCGACGCGATGGCTGATCATCTATCCGGCCACCGATCAGGAAGCCGCCGGCCCCCGGGGTCCGACGGCACGTCCGGACCGAACGAGGGGCGGGGAGCATGGCTGTGGGCCCGGGCACGGAGGAGCGCGTGGTGGCGGAGAACGACAAGGACGGCGACCGCGCCGGCGCGGTGGCGGAGCGTGACCTCCGGCAGCTCCTGGCGGGGCTGACGGCGGTGCGGGACGGCGACTTCCGCACCCGGCTGCCCGACGACCACGACGGACTGCTCGGCGAGATCGCGTCGGTCTTCAACGGGATGGTCGACCAGCTGTCCCTGTTCACCTCCGAGGTGACCCGCGTCGCGCGCGAGGTCGGCACGGAAGGCCGCCTCGGCGGCCAGGCCCGGGTACCGGGCGTGGACGGCACGTGGAAGGACCTGACGGACTCGGTCAACGCCATGGCCGGCAACCTGACGACCCAGGTGCGCGACATCGCCCAGGTCGCCACGGCCGTCGCGCGCGGCGACCTCTCGCAGAAGATCACCGTCGACGCCCAGGGCGAGATCCACGAGCTGAAGAAGACCATCAACACGATGGTCGACGAGCTGTCCGCCTTCGCCGACGAGGTGACCCGCGTCGCGCGCGAGGTCGGCACCGAGGGCCGCCTCGGCGGCCAGGCGCAGGTGCCCGGCGTCGGCGGCACGTGGCGCGATCTGACCGACTCCGTCAACTTCATGGCCGGCAACCTCACCGCCCAGGTGCGGTCGATCGCCCAGGTCGCCACCGCCGTGGCGCAGGGCGACCTCACCCGCAAGATCGACGTCGACGCCCGCGGCGAGATCCTGGAGCTGAAGACCACCATCAACACGATGGTCGACCAGCTGTCCGCCTTCGCCGACGAGGTCACCCGCGTCGCGCGCGAGGTCGGCACCGAGGGCAACCTCGGCGGCCAGGCCACCGTGCGCGGGGTGTCCGGCACGTGGAAGGACCTCACCGACAACGTCAACGTGATGGCGTCCAACCTCACCGGCCAGGTGCGCTCCATCGCCCAGGTCGCCACCGCCGTCGCGCGCGGCGACCTCTCCCAGAAGATCACCGTGGAGGCGAAGGGCGAGGTGGCCGCGCTCGCCGGGGCCATCAACACCATGGTGACGACGCTGTCGGCGTTCGCCGACGAGGTCACCCGCGTGGCCCGCGAGGTCGGCACCGAGGGCATCCTCGGCGGCCAGGCGCACGTCCCCAACGTGGCGGGCACCTGGAAGGACCTCACCGACAACGTCAACTCCATGGCGAAGAACCTGACGAACCAGGTCCGCAACATCGCCCAGGTCACCACCGCCGTCGCCCAGGGCGACCTCACCCGCAAGATCGACGTCGACGCCCGCGGCGAGATCCTGGAGCTGAAGACCACCATCAACACGATGGTCGACCAGCTCTCCTCCTTCGCCGCCGAGGTCACCCGCGTCGCCCGCGAGGTCGGCAAGGAGGGGCGTCTCGGCGGCCAGGCCGAGGTGGAGGGCGTCTCCGGCACCTGGAAGCGCCTCACCGAGAACGTCAACGGGCTGGCCGGGAACCTCACCCGGCAGGTCCGCGCCATCGCCGAGGTCACCAGCGCCGTCGCCGAGGGCGACCTCACCCGGTCGATCTCCGTGGACGCCTCCGGCGAGGTGTCGGAGCTCAAGGACAACATCAACGCCATGGTGGAGTCCCTGCGCGAGACGACCCGGGCCAACCAGGAGCAGGACTGGCTCAAGACGAACCTGGCGCTGATGTCCGGGCTGATGCAGGGCCAGCGGGACCTGACGGTCGTCGCCGAGCTGATCATGGACGAGCTGACCCCGCTCGTGGGCGCCCAGTACGGCGGCTTCTACCTGGCCCAGGAGGCCCGGGAGGGCACCGAGCTGTCCCTCATCGCCTCGTACGGCATGCCCGCCGCCGGCTCCGACCGGCCGGCCCGCTTCCGGCTGGGCGAGTCCCTGGTCGGCCAGGCGGCCCGCAGCCGGCGGACGATCGCCATCGAGGACCTGCCCGCCGGGTACGTCAGCATCTCCTCCGGCCTCGGTACGGCCGAGCCGTCCAGCCTGATCGTGCTGCCCATCGTCGTCGAGGAGCAGGTGCTCGGCGTGATCGAGCTGGCCACGCTCGGCACGTTCACGCACGTGCACCGCACCTTCCTCAACCAGCTGATGGCGACGATCGGCGTCAACGTCAACACGATCGTCGCCAACGCGCGTACGGACGAACTGCTGGAGGAGTCGCAGCGGCTGACCGCCGAGCTCCAGGCGCGCTCCGAGGAGCTGCAGGACCAGCAGCAGGAGCTGCGCAAGTCCAACGCGGACCTGGAGGAGAAGGCCGCGCTGCTCGCCGCGCAGAACCGGGACATCGAGGCGAAGACGCAGGAGATCGAGCAGGCCCGCCAGGAGCTGGAGGACCGCGCCCGGCAGCTGTCGCTGGCCTCGAAGTACAAGTCGGAGTTCCTGGCCAACATGAGCCACGAACTGCGCACCCCGCTGAACAGCCTGCTGATCCTCGCCCAGCTCCTCGCCCAGAACCCGACCCGCAACCTCACGCCCAAGCAGGTCGAGTACGCGGGCGTCATCCACTCCGCGGGCTCCGACCTGCTCCAGCTGATCAACGACATCCTCGACCTGTCCAAGGTCGAGGCGGGCAAGATGGACATCTCCCCCGAGCAGGTCCCGCTGCGGCGCCTCCTCGACTACGTCGAGGCGACGTTCCGGCCGATGACCACGCAGAAGGGGCTGGAGTTCCTCGTCAGCGTCGCGCCGGGGGTCCCCGACGAGCTGGTCACGGACGACACCCGCATGCGGCAGGTGCTGCGCAACCTCCTGTCGAACGCGGTGAAGTTCACCGAGGCCGGCGCCGTGGAGCTGCGCATCGCGCCGGCGGCCGACGACGAGCTGCCCGAGCCGATGCGGGACCACGGCCCCGCCCTGGCCTTCCACGTCACCGACACCGGCATCGGCATCGCCGAGCACCAACTGGAGTCGATCTTCGGGGCCTTCCAGCAGGCGGACGGCACCACGAGCCGCAAGTACGGCGGTACCGGCCTCGGGCTCTCCATCAGCAGGGAGATCGCCCACCTCCTCGGCGGCGCCGTGCACGCCACGAGCACCCTCGGCGAGGGCAGCACCTTCACGTTCTACCTGCCGATCGCCCGCTACGCCCCAGGGAGCCGGTCGGGCAAGGAGCAGCCGCGGGCCGAGCAGCGAACCGCCCCACCGGCGCAGGACGCGCCGTCCGGGGCGCCCGGCCGGCTGTCGGGCCCCCGCCGCGTCCTCGTCATCGAGGACCGGCCCCGGGGACTGCTGTCGCTCGTCGCCGAGAGCGCCGTCGCCGAGCTGGCCGACAACACCGGCGTCGCCGACTCCCTGCCGGGCGCCCACGTGCGCACGGCCGTCGGCCCGGAGGAGGCGGCCGCGGCCCTCGCCGCCGAGCCGTGCCACTGCGTGGTGCTGGGGCTGGACATGCCCGACGGCGCCGCCATGCGCTTCCTCGCGGCCGTCGGCGGGGACCCCGCGCTGCGCCAGGTGCCGGTGCTCGCCCACCACACCCGGCGGCTGGAGGAGGACCAGAAGCGCCAGTTGGAGACCTGGTCGGCGGACCGGCCGTGGGAGCTGCTGCCCAGCCTGGACGAGCTGCGCGAGCGCATCGCCCTGCACCTGACGGCCGACCACCCGGCGGACGTACTGCCCCGTGTGCACGGCCCGGCGGCCGCCCCGGTGGACGGCGCGGGGGCCGCGGGCGACAGCGACCTCGCGGGTCGGGTGGTCCTCGTCGTCGACGACGACGCCCGCAACGTGTACGCGCTGACCGGCATGCTGGAGATGCACGGCATGCGCGTCCTGCACGCCGAGAACGGCCGCCAGGGGCTGGAGATGCTCACCCACAACGCGGACGTCGAGCTGATCCTGATGGACGTGATGATGCCGGAGATGGACGGCTACGCCGCCACCGCCGCGATCCGGGCCATGCCCGACCACGCCGATCTGCCGATCATCGCGGTGACCGCCAAGGCCATGGCCGGCGACCGCGAGAAGGTCCTCGCGGCGGGGGCCAACGACTACGTCACCAAGCCCGTCGACGCGGCCGCGCTCGTGGACCGCATGCGTCGCTGGCTGCGCCGGTGAGCGGCGACGGGCAGCGGGTCGAGGCGCTGGCCGGCACCATCGAGCAGCTGCGGCGCGACCTCGATCTCGCGCAGCAGTCGGCCGACGCGCGGGCCCTGATCGGCATCGCCACCGGCATCCTCGTGGAGCGGGGGCACGGCGGGCCGATGGAGTCCTTCCGGCACCTGGAGGAGCTCGCCCGGGCAGCCCGGCTGCCGCTGCTGGAGCTGGCCGCCGACATCGTCAACGGCGCGGCGGGCGACGACGTCGCCGCGGCGGCGCCCGTGGCGACCGCCGCGGCCCGGCAGGCCGTCGCCCCGGAGCGGTCGGGCCCCGGCGAGGTGCTGCGGATGCGCACCGCCGAGGCCGGGTCGCTGACCGGCGACGCGCAGGCCGTCGTGGACTCCATGCTCGACCAGGCGCTGGCGCCGCTGGGCGCGAAGGCCGCCGCGCTGTGGGCGGCGATCCCGGGCGGCGCGCTCGTCCTCGCCGCGCACGCCGGCTTCGTCCACGGCGAGGCCCAGCGCTGGCACTACGTACCGCCCGGGGTGGGGACGCTCGCCCAGCGGGCCGTCGCCGAGCGGCGGCCGCTGTGGTTCGGCGACCTGCCCACCGACGTACCGGGCATCGGGCAGCGGCGCGGCACCACCGGGGCGCGGGCCGTCCTGCCCGCCGAGGTGTCCGGCCGCGTCATGGGCGTCCTGGAGGTGTGCTGGCCGCACACCCAGCCGCCGCTGTCCGGCACCGCGGCCCGGCAGCTCGACGCGCTGGCCGACCTGTGCGCCCACACGCTGCCCGGCTCCGAGGCGGCCCTGGCCGAACCGCGCACCCCGGACAACCCCGCGGGCCCGCTGGTGGAGCTGGCCGACAGCCTCCTCGACCCGACGATGGTGCTGCGGCCCGTGCTGGACCACCGGGACCAGGTCGCGGACTTCTCCATCGCGTACGCCAACGAGCGCTTCAGCGACATCGCCGGCCGCGCCCGGTCCACCCTGATCGGCATGCGGCTGCTGGAGGCGTACCCGCTGACCGCCCGCGACGGCGGGCTGTTCGAGTACGTGCTGCGCGTCCACGCCACGGGCGAGGCGTTCCACGCCGAGCGGATGGCGCTGAGCGCGCTGGTCGGCGAGGTGCCGATCACATCGGTCGCGGCCGTCGGCATAGGCCGGTACGGCGACTCGGTGCTCCTCACGTGGCGGCTGGAGGACGAGGCGACCCGGCTCGCCGCGCTGCTCCAGCACGCGCAGCGCCTGGGGCGGATCGGCGGTTTCGAGGAGAACGTCGTCAGCGGCGACATCACCTGGAACACCCAGCTGTTCGCCCTCTTCGGGCTGCCGCAGGGCTCCTCGCCCGTACCGCTGGAGCAGCTGCACCACCACGCGCACCCGGACGACGCCGTGGCCATCGGCCGGTTCCTGCGGGCGGTGCTGTACCACCGGCACTCGGCGTCGACGGCCGTACGCCTCCAGCGCGCCGACGGCGTGGTGCGCCACATCCGTATCGTGGCGGAGCCGGTGACGGGCCCGGACGGCGCGCTGCTGGCCGTCCGGGGCGCCTACCAGGACGTGTCGGCCCAGCACTGGACGGAGGTGGCGCTGGCCGCGACCCGCGACCGGCTCGCCGACTCCGAGCAGCGCGCGGCCGAGCGCAACCGCCTGGCCCTCCAGCTCCAGCAGGCGATCATGCCTCCGACGTCGGCGCCGGTGGACCTGGCCGACCTGCGGGTCGCGGTGCGCTACCGGCCGGCCGAGGAGGGGCACCTCGTCGGGGGCGACTGGTACGACGCCGTGCTGCTGCCCACGAAGCAGGTGCTGCTGGTGGTCGGGGACGTGGCGGGCCACGGCATCGAGGCGGCCACCGGGATGGTGGTCCTGCGCAACGCCCTGCGCGGACTCGCGGCGACCGGTTCCGGTCCCGCGCAGCTGCTGGGCTGGCTCAACACGGTGGCGCACCACCTGACGGAGCACGTGACCGCCACGGCCGTCTGCGGGGTGTACGACCCGGAGACTCGGGTGCTGCGGTGGGCGAGGGCGGGGCACCCGCCGCCGGTGCTGGTGCGCGACGGGGAGGCGTCCCCGCTGCCGCTGCCCCGCGGGCTGCTGCTGGGCGCCGTGCCGGACGCGGAGTACGAGGAGCACCGGCTGGCGATGGAGCTGGGCGACCGGCTGTTCATGTACACCGACGGTCTGATCGAGCGGCGGGACCGGTCGGTGGAGCACTCGCTCCAGCAGCTGCTGCCCATCGCCGGGCAGAGCACCCGCGACCTGGGCGATCACCTGGACCTGCTGCTGACGCACAGCCGGTCGGACACGGACGACGACACGTGTCTGATCGGGGTGCAGGTCGGCTGAGCCGGTCGCCCCGCCGGCGGTGCGGGGCGGTGCCAGCGGGTCGCGGTCGGTACACGGCGGTCCGCGGGGACCACGCGCGTGGGGTGGCGCGGCGCGGTGGTGCGCGGGCGTGGTGCGCCTCTCAGGAGGTCGACAGGAGTCCCTCGCGCAGGCGCCGCACGGTGCGGGCGAGGAGGCGCGACACGTGCATCTGCGACACGCCGAGCACCTCGGCGATCTGCGCCTGCGTCCGCTCCTCGACGAACCGCAGGTGCAGGATGGTGCGGTCGCGCTCGTCGAGTTCCGCGACGAGGGGGGCCAGGGAGTGGAAGTCCTCGATGAGCGTGAGGGCGTGCTCCTCGACGCCGATGAAGTCGGCGAGGACGGCCTCGCCGTCCGGTGAGTCGCCGCGTACGGCGGCGTCGAGCGAGGCGGAGCTGTAGCCGGCGGCGGCGACCTGCGCCTTGCGGACCTCGCCCTCGGTCATGCCCGTCAGCTCGGCGAGTTCGCCGACCTTCGGGTCACGGCCGAGCCGGGAGGTCAGTTCGTCCGTCGCGCGCACCAGTTCCTGGCGCGCCTCCTGGAGGCGGCGCGGGACGTGCACGGCCCACGAGGTGTCGCGGAAGAACCGCTTGATCTCGCCGAGGATGCAGGGCATGGCGAAGGTGGTGAACTCCACCTCGCGGGAGAGGTCGAACCGGTCTATCGCCTTGATGAGGCCGATCATGCCCACCTGGACGATGTCGTCCATGTCGCTGCCCGGCCCGCGGAAGCGCCGCGCGGCGAAGCGGACGAGCGACATGTTCATCTCGATGAGCGTGTTGCGCACGTACTGGTACTCGTGGGTGCCCTCCTCCAGCGTGGCCAGCCGGTCGAAGAACGTCCTGGAGAGCTCACGCGCGTCCTGGGGGGAGAGCCTCTGCGGCTCGACGTCCCCGGGGATGCGCCCCTCGCGGTCCGCCGCCGTGGACGTCCCCGCCGCGATCACCGTCATGTCCCCTCCGATTCCGCTGTCGTGTCGCCGTGCCGGCGCGCGTGGGTGGTCGTGGCCGACCGGGCCGGTCCGGGCCCGGCGGCCGGTCAGAGCGCGAGGAGCGAGTCGCCCCCGCGGGCCTCGGCGAGTCGGCGGCGGGCCGCGGCGAGCGCGTCCTCGACGTCGCGGGTGCCGGTCGAGACGCACAGGGTGTACGCCACGTCCTCCATCCGGCGCCGCACCTCGGGGCCGTCGGCCTGCGCGCGCTGGGCGGCAAGCGACTCGTACTCCTCTGCCAACTTGCCCAGGACGGTGGGGTGGGCCATCAGCACGGCTCGTCTCCTCTCGCTCCGGCGGGCGCGGTGCGCCTCGCCCGGAAGCGCTGGTACCCCCGGTCCCCGCGCTCATTCCGGGTCGGTGACCCGCTTCGGCGCAAAAGCGCGGGCCCCGGCCGAAACGATTCGGTCGGGGCCCGTCGCTGAGGGGGCGTCAGTCCGTGGACAGCGCCTCCAGCAGGTCGCCGACCTTGGGCTCGGGCAGTGCCCGCGCCACGTCGGCCTGGGCGACCATGCCGACCAGTTCGTGGCCGTCGATGACCGGCAGGCGGCGCACCTTGTGGGTCGTCATCGTGCGCAGGATCTCGTCCGCGTCGTCGTCCGCGCCGATCGTGACGGCCTCGCCCTGGGCCAGTTCGCCGGCCTTGCAGCTCGCCGGGTCCTTGCCCGCGCCGAGCACCTTCACGACGATGTCCCGGTCGGTCAGCATGCCCTTGAGCTTGTTGTCCGTGCCGCAGATGGGCAGGGCGCCGACTCCGAGGTCCGTCATCTTCCTGGCGGCGTCGAGCACGCTCTCGTTCTCGCCGACGCACTCGGCACCCTCGGTCATGATCTCTCGCGCCGTGGTCATGGTGTGACGATCCCTCCTTCGATACCTGTTCCGGCCGCGCGCCGTCCCGCGGGGCGAGGCGGCCGGTCTTCCGACGGAACAACGGGTCCCCCGTCATCCGGCCCGGCTAACCCCGTTTCCCCCGTTTCGCAACCGGACGGCGGCATCGGCATGCATGGGCCAGAAGCGGGCACACGATCGTCCCCCGACTGTGGAGGACGCCATGACCATGACAGATCGACCGGTCGATCGGGACACGAGATCCCCCGGCGCCTCCTGCACCTCCTGCGCTTCCGGCGCGGGGGACGACCGCCCCGACCGCCACGAGCCGCCGGAGTCGGCCAGGGACCGGGTGAACCGCAGGTGGCAGGAGATACTCCAGGAGACCCGGGTGGCCCAGACGGGCGTCCAGATCCTCTTCGGGTTCCTGCTGAGCGTCGCCTTCACCCCCGTCTTCCGCGACCTGGGGTCGTTCGACCGGGCCGTCTACGTCGTCACCGTGGTGACCGGGGCGTCCGCCACCGCGGCTCTCATAGCCCCGGTCTCCCTGCACCGCTTCCTCTCCGGCCAGCGCATGAAGGACGAGCTGGTCGGGACCGCGCACAAGCTGATGATGTGCGGCATGGTGCTGCTCGCCCTCACGATCGGCTGCACCCTGCTGCTCATCCTCCACGTCGTGGTCCCCGGCCTGCTCGCGGAGCTCCTGGTGGGCGCGGTGATGCTGTGGTTCGCCCTGTGCTGGTACGCCCTGCCCCTGTGGCTGCGGCGCCGGTCGAACCACCGCGGGGACGACGACCCGGCGGTAGGGGGATGAGCGGCGGCGGGCGGGGACCGGACACCGGGCCCGCCGGGGGCCGGCCGAGGAGTGGGAGCCGACGATCGGGGCAGGTGGGCTGCGTCCCAGCGCCGAGGAAGGGTGAGTGACGTGCGAAGTGTGGGCGTGGAGGAGGAGCTGCTCCTGGTGGACGGCCGTACCGGGGAGCCGCGTGCCTTGTCCGCGGCGGTCCTCGCGGCGGCCTCCCGGGACCCGCAGGGCAACGAGGAGGTCTTCGAGAGCGAGCTCCAGCGCCAGCAGCTGGAGTTCGCGACGAAGCCGCAGACCGACATGCGGGACCTGGAGGAGGAGATCCGGCGCTGGCGGGCGGAGGCCGCGCGGCACGCCGAGGGGGTCGACGCCTCGGTCGCCGCGCTGGCGACGTCTCCGCTGGAGGTGAGCCCGACCATCGGGAACGACGAGCGCCACCAGTGGCTCAAGGAGCACTTCGGCCTCACGGCGCAGGAGCAGCTGACGTGCGGCTGCCATGTCCACGTGTCGGTCGACTCGGACGACGAGGGCGTCGCCGTCCTGGACCGCATCCGGCCCTGGCTGCCCGTCCTGCTCGCCATGAGCAGCAACTCGCCGTTCTGGCAGGGCGAGGACAGCGGGTACGCCAGCTACCGCAACCGCGTGTGGGGCCGCTGGCCCTCCGCCGGCCCCGTGGAGGTGTTCGGCTCGGCCGACCGGTACCACGAGCAGGTCGCCGACATGGTCGCCAGTGGCGCCCTCAAGGACGAGGGCATGGTGTACTTCGACGCCCGCCTCTCCCGCTCCTACCCCACGGTGGAGATCCGGGTCGCGGACGTCTGCCTCGACGCGTCCACCACGGCCCTGGTCGCCACGCTGATCCGGGGACTGGTCGACACGGCGGCGCGGGAGTGGCGCGACGGCGTGCCGCCCACCCGCCACGGTGTGGCCCTGCTGCGCCTGGCGACCTGGCGAGCCGCCCGGTCGGGCCTGGAGGGCGAACTGATCCACCCCGTGACGATGCGCCCCGCACCCGCGGAGGCCGTGGTGCGGGCCCTCTTCGACCACGTGCGCGACGCGCTGGAGGAGAACGGCGACCTCCTCGGCGCGCAGGAGGCCCTGGCGGGTCTGCTCGACACGGGCAACGGCGCCCGCGTCCAGCGGGTGCTGCTGCACCGCACCGGCAGCCTGCAGGAGGTCGTGGCGGAGTGCGTGCGCCGCACGCTCGCCTGACACCCGGCGCCGCACGCGCGGCGTGACGCGCGGATCGGCCGGTCGCCCTACGGCGACCGGCCGATCCGCGCGTACGGGACGCGGCGGACCCCCGGCGGGCGCCGGTTTGCCGCGCCCGCTCCCCTTTCGGGTCACGGGCGGGGCGGCCCCTTGTCGCGGTCGCCCGGCGCTGCGGACGCTGGTCCCCGGGCGCCCTCCACCGGGCCCCACCGCGCGCGTGCGGCGTGCCGCCCGCCCGTCACCGAGGAGGTGCCGTCATGGCGCCCTGCCGTATCCCCCCTAACCACGATCCCGACGTCATCAGGACCGTCCACCAGGTCGGCCTGCGGCTCGGCGTCTCGGACAAGGTCATGCTGGCCGCGTTCGAGGCCGGCTGGGTCGAGTCGCACATGAACAACCTGGACTGCGGCGACAAGGACTCGCTCGGCGTCTTCCAGCAGCGGCCGAGCCAGGGCTGGGGCACACCCGAGCAGATCATGGACGTGCCGTACGCGGCGGAGCGGTTCTTCCGCGGGGCGACGGCCGTCGAGCGGCGGTCGCCCGACCTCTCCCCCGGCCGCACCGCCCAGGAGGTGCAGCGCTCGGCCCACCCCGACCGCTACGACGCGGCGGAGGACAAGGCGCGGGCCCTGCTGCGGGGGGCCGAGGCGGCGACGGGGACGGGCGCGGGCGCGCGGACGTGCACCGGCACGGCGGCCGCCGCGCCGGGCGGGGCGGGTGCCGCGGTACCGCCACAGGGTGGGGCCGCCCGGGGCTCCGGCCCGGCCGAGCCCGTGCCACCACGGGCGGAACAGCCGCCGCTCGGGCAGCCGCCGCTCGGGTAGCCACCTCCGCCGGGGCCGCCTCCGGGAGGTCAGCCGCAGAGGCGGACCGGCCGGCGCGGCGCGAACCTGGCGGGGGACCCACCGCCACGAGCGGGGAACGGCGAGGCCGCCGTACCCCGCTCGCGCACGATCGGGGCCCGCCGCCGGCGGACGGGGCGGCCACCGCGGCCGTGCACCGTGGGCTCCCGAGACGGCCGCCCTCGTGTCCACCGCGGTCCGGGACGGGTCCGTGCCCGAGAATCACCCGGCTCACTTCGGCGGGGCGGGTGCCTGCGGGCGGCGCGCGGCACAAGCCCGGTGCGCCGGGCGGCGCCCACTGCTTCTGCCCGCTGGGAGCGGAACGCAGGGCCGGCGCGTGCTCCGCCACGGCAGGTTGAATCGTTTCAGCAGAGCAAAGCTGATCACAGTCGGTCAATCGCAGCCGAGTTGCATCTCAAGCGGACAGTCAACCGCGCCCGATTGACACGATAGTCGGACTAATTCCGGACGGGTTGTGATCCGGCCTGACCATGCGTCTAGCTGGTGTGGGGCGACCGCCACGGTCGTGGAGCCTGCCGGCCCCGCGACCGGGTCGACCCGCGGCAGCCACCCACCACCCGGGTGGGTGGCGAACCGAACCGGAGGAGTAGTCATGAAGAAGGCGTACGAGGCCCCGACCCTGGCCCGACTGGGCGGCTTCCGGAAGACCACGGGGCTCCTGCAGCGCTCCGGCAACGACCGACTGATCCTCAGCAAGAACTGACGTTCCCGACCTGACGTCATGACGGAACTGCACGAAAGTGCGGGGACGGGCCACGGCGGCGCGCACTTCGCGGTCTTCACCGACCGCGCGGACGCGGCCGCCGCGGCCCGCTCCTTCCGACGCCCCGGGACACGCGTCCTGGCCCACGCCTCGGGCAGGCCCTGGCTGGTCGGCCGGTGGGACGACGCCGAACTCGTCACCGCCCGCGCCGGCTCCGCCGCCCTCGCCCTGGTCGGCACCTGCCCGCTCGACGCCGCGGAGGTCCGCCGGGTGGCCGGCCGCCTGCGCGACCTGGCCGACCTGGACGCCTGGGTGAGGTCCCTGCCCGGCAGCTTCCACCTGGTCGCCTCGCTCGACGGCCGGACCAGGGTGCAGGGCACCGCCTCCGGCCTCCGCCTCGTCCACCACGCCGACCTCGGCGGGGTGACGGTCGCCGCCACCCGCGCCGACTGGCTCGCCGCCGCCCTGGGCCGCGCGCCGGACCGCGCGCAGCTCGCGGTACGGCTGCTGTGGCCGGTGCCGCACCCCCTCGCCGAGGCGTCCCTCTGGCAGGGGGTCCACGCCGTCCCGCCGGACGAGGCCCTCGTCATCGCGCCTGACGGACGCGGTGTGCGCCACTCGCGGTGGTGGACGCCCCCGGAGCCGGTCCAGGCCCTGGCGGACGGGGCCCCACGGGTACGTCAGGCCCTGGCGGACGCCGTGGACGCCCGCACCCGGGGCGGCGGCGTCGTCAGCTGCGACCTGTCCGGCGGACTGGACTCCACCTCGGTCTGCTTCCTCGCCGACCGGTCACCGGCCCGCGTGGTGGCGAGCACCTGGCCCGGCCGCGACCCCGCCGACACCGACCTGGAGTGGGCCCGCCGGGCCGCCCGCGCCCTGCCCGACGTCGAGCACGTCGTGTGGGACGCCGACGCCTCGCCGCTCGTCTACACCGACCTGCTCGGCATCGACGACCTCCTGGACGAGCCGACGATCGGGGTCATGGACCGGTCGCGCGTCCTCCACCACCTGCCCGGCATGGCGCGCCGGGGCAGCCGCCTGCACCTGACGGGCATCGGTGGGGACCACGTCGCCTGGTGCTCGGAGGCGTACTACCACCGGCTCGCCCGGACGCGACCGCTGTTCGCCCTGCGGCAGCTGCGCGGCTTCCGCGCCCTGTGGCAGTGGCCGCTCGGCGGGACGCTGCGGGCACTGGCCGACAGGCGCCCGTACGACAGGTGGCTCGGTGACTGCGCCGACGGCCTGCGCGGCGCGCGGCCCGCGACCGTCACCACCAGTCTCGGCTGGGGCATGCCGCCCCGCCTGTTCGACTGGGTCACGCCGGAGGCCGGGGAGCTGGCGGGGCGGGCGCTGCGCGAGGCGGCCGCCGCGGCCCGGCCCCTGCACCCCGACCGCGGCCTGCACACCGACCTGGAGCAGATTCGCGGCTGCACCCGGGTCATCCGGCAGTGGGACCACATGGCCGCCCGGGCGGGGCTGCCCATGGCGTCGCCGTTCCTGGACGACCGGGTCATCGAGACCTGCCTCGCCGTGCGTCCCGCCGAGCGGGTGACCCCCTGGCGGTACAAGCCGCTGCTGACCGCGGCCATGCGCGGGATCGTGCCGGAGGAGTGCCTGCGGCGCACCAACAAGGCCGCCGCCTCCATGGACGCGGCGGACGGGCTGCGGGAGCACCGCGCCGACCTCGCGGCCCTGTGGGAGGACTCCCGGCTGGAGCGGCTGGGGCTCGTCGACGGCGCGGCCCTGCGCCGCCTCGCCCACCGCCCCTCCACCCCGGAGCTGCGCGACGCGGTCCTCTACTCGACCATCGCGGCGGAGGTGTGGCTCCGCGGCCTCGACCGCACCCGCGACGGCACGGCTCCCGCCCACTCCTGACCCCCCGCCCGCCCCACCCCCCCCCGCCCCCCCCCCCCCCAACCCGCCCCCCCACCCAA
>NZ_JAHWGT010000528.1 GCF_020873895.1 Streptomyces sp. DH12
GCTGCACACGCACGACATGGCCGAGGGGCTCGGCATCGCGTACGAACCGCCGGCCGAGCTCTGCGAGTTCGTGCTGACACGGATCTTCCCGCGCGTCAGGCCGGGACCGGCACCCTGGCCGACGCTGCTGTGGGCGACCGGCCGCGGCGAGCTGCCGGGGCGGGAGCCGGTCACCGCCTGGCGCTGGTGCAACAACCCGGTGCTGCGCTCCGAGCGGCTCGACCTGGAGGGCGTCACCCCGGCGGCCGCCGCGAGCCTGTCCGTCGCGGGCGACGGCGGTTTCACCTGGGCGGGGGGCGCGCCCGCCGAGGGCACCCGCGTGGGCGCGGGGATCGGGGTCAAGCAGTACGAGGAGGGCGCGTTCGTCCCGGAGTGGGGCATGTACGTGCTGGTCCGCCGGGGGGACGACCGCGCGGTGGGCGCGATGGGCTTCCACGGCCCGCCCGGCGCCGACGGCCGGGTGGAGATCGGCTACGACCTCGTCGTGGAGGCCCGCGGGAACGGCTACGCGACCGAGGCGCTGCGCACCCTGTCGGCGTGGGCGCTCGGCCAGGACGCCGTGCACACCGTGGTGG
>NZ_JAHWGT010000529.1 GCF_020873895.1 Streptomyces sp. DH12
CACGGCCCGGGCCGACGCCCGGCTGCTGGCGGCGCACGCCTGCGGCGTCGGGCCGGACGGCCTCGACGGTGTCTCGCAGGCGCCGGCGCCTCCGGTCCTCGAGGAGTACGTGAGGCGGCGGGAGGAGCGAGAACCGGCCGAACTGATCGTCGGGCACGCCTGGTTCATGGGGCAGCGGTTCGAGCTCGCACCCGGGGTGTTCGTACCCAAACCCGAGACCCAGGAGATCGTTGAAGAGGCAATAAACAGACTGTCCGGTCTTCTTTCGCAGGGCAAGACATCCCCTTTGGTAGTAGATCTGTGCGCCGGGCCCGGCACCATGGCGGTGACGATCGCGCGCCGTGTGCCGGACGCGCGGGT
Source organism: Streptomyces sp. DH12 (assembly GCF_020873895.1). Taxonomy (GTDB): domain Bacteria; phylum Actinomycetota; class Actinomycetes; order Streptomycetales; family Streptomycetaceae; genus Streptomyces. The sequence continues at coordinate 361 of NZ_JAHWGT010000529.1, forward strand.
GTACGGGATCGAGTTGTCGCAGGTCGCGGCCCAGGCCGCCCGGCGCAACGCGCGGGGCACCGCCGCGTGCATCGTGCAGGGGGACGCGTGCGAGGCCTTCCCGGAGTTCGACGGCTGTGCCGACCTGGTCGTCACCAATCCGCCGTACATCCCGATCGGTCTGCGCACGAGCGCTCCAGAGGTTCTCAACTACGATCCTCCGCTTGCTCTTTGGG
>NZ_JAHWGT010000530.1 GCF_020873895.1 Streptomyces sp. DH12
CGTGTGGAGAAGGACGAGCGCGTCCTGGTCACCACGCTCACCAAGAAGATGGCCGAGGACCTCACGGACTACTTCCTCGAACTCGGCATCCAGGTGCGGTACCTGCACAGCGACGTCGACACCCTGCGCCGGGTGGAGCTGCTGCGGGAGCTGCGCCGCGGCGAGTACGACGTCCTGGTCGGCATCAACCTGCTGCGTGAGGGCCTCGACCTGCCCGAGGTCTCCCTGGTGGCGATCCTCGACGCCGACAAGGAGGGCTTCCTGCGGTCGGGCACCTCCCTGATCCAGACCATCGGTCGCGCGGCGCGCAACGTCTCCGGCCAGGTCCACATGTACGCCGACAAGATCACGCCGGCGATGGAGAAAGCCATCGAGGAGACCAACCGCCGCCGCGAGAAGCAGGTCGCGTACAACCAGGCCAACGGCATCGACCCGCAGCCGCTGCGCAAGAAGATCAACGACATCGTCGCGCAGATCGCCCGCGAGGACATCGACACGGAGCAGTTGCTCGGCTCGGGCTACCGCCAGGCCAAGAAGGACGGCGGCGGCACCAGGACGCCCGTGCCCGCCCTCGG
>NZ_JAHWGT010000531.1 GCF_020873895.1 Streptomyces sp. DH12
TAAGCAGACTTAGCCTCGGAGCGGTCACGCTCCTGTGCTGCCCTGAGCACATCGGCGATCGACTCCCCCACGGCCTTGGCTACGGGCGGCGGGAATGCGTTACCGACCTGCCGGTATTGCGCCGTCTTCCCGCCGAAGAAGTCCCACTCCACCGGGAAACCCTGGACGAGGGCTGCCTGCCGCACCGTAAGCATCGGGCCGTCCGGGCCGAAGAGATCACGGTCTTCGGTCTGCTTCTTCTCGCAGGTCTCGATATCGTTGGCGACACCCATGCCCGAGATACCGAGCTGGCGCCAGGCCGCCTTCGCGCGACTCGGCCCCAGGTCTGCGCCGCCGTGCTTCTTGGATCCGCCTACAAGAGTCGGGGCGATCCCGCCGCCCTTGCCCTTCAGCTCGGCGTCTCGTTCCTGCGCCTTGCGGAGCCAGTTCTCGTAAGCATCACGGGCCCGCTGTGCGTGGATTCCTTCGAAATACCGCGAGTACCGCTCCAGCATCGAAGGCTGGAGTTTTGCAGCCACACTCACCGGTTCCTCGTGGGTGGGCGTTGGCCACTCGTACTTCAAGTCCTTGATGAC
>NZ_JAHWGT010000532.1 GCF_020873895.1 Streptomyces sp. DH12
GCTGCTGCCGTGAGCACCGCACAGGAGACCCGCGGCAGACGCCGTGCCGCGCCGCCGCGCCGCAAGGTGCCGACGTCCCGCGCCAGGACCGTCCGTACGCCCACCGTGCTCCAGATGGAGGCCGTGGAGTGCGGCGCCGCCTCGCTCGCGATGGTGCTGGGCCACTACGGCCGCCATGTTCCGCTGGAGGAGCTGCGCATCGCGTGCGGCGTCTCGCGGGACGGCTCGCGCGCGGGGATGAGCAGGCCGCCGAGCATGCCGGCGATGGACGCGTGCAGCCCGGCGTTCAGCGTGGCGAACCACATCACCAGCACGATCAGCACATACGGGACGGCCCGCCAGACGTCGAAGCGGGACAGCGACGACAGGAGCGCGCCGAGCACCAGGGCGGCGATCAGTTCCGGCACCTGGATCGCCCCGGAGTAGACGACACCGATCACGGTGACCGCGACGATGTCGTCGATGACGGTGATGGCCAGCAGGAAGATCCGCAGCTGGGTGACGAAACGAGGGCCCACCACGGCGAGCGCGCCCAGCAGGAACGCCGTGTCGGTGCCGATGACGATGCCCCAGC
>NZ_JAHWGT010000533.1 GCF_020873895.1 Streptomyces sp. DH12
TGCTCACCCTGGCCTTCGTCCTGTGGGGAGCGGTCTGGACGGACTCGCTGGAGGACGTCTCCGCCGACCTGCTGGCCGGACTGATGCACAACGGCGGCTGGGGCTTCATCCTGGCCGCCTCCGGCTTCGTCGTCTTCGCCCTGTGGCTGGCCGCCAGCCGCTACGGCCGCATCACGCTGGGCGCCGAGGGCGAGGAACCGGAGTTCCGCACGGTGTCCTGGATCGCCATGATGTTCAGCGCTGGCATGGGCATCGGACTGATGTTCTGGGGCGTGAGCGAACCGCTCGCGCACTTCGGCACCCCGCCGCCCGGCACCGGCCCGCAGGACTCGGGCGACCGGATGTCGACGGCCATGGCCACCACGCTGTTCCACTGGACGCTCCACCCGTGGGCCATCTACGCCGTGGTCGGCCTCGCGATCGCCTACAGCACCTTCCGGCGCCGCCGCCGGCAGACCGTCAGCGCCGTGTTCACCCCGCTCATCGGCGAGAAGAACGCGAGCGGCGCCGCCGGCCGGGTCATCGACGTGCTCGCCATCATCGCGACCGTCTTCGGCTCGGCGGCCTCCCTCG
>NZ_JAHWGT010000534.1 GCF_020873895.1 Streptomyces sp. DH12
TCGTCCAGGAGCACGACGAGCTCCAGACGAAGATCAACGCGTACACCGAGATCCTGGCCTCCCCGGTCCGCCAGCGCGGCATCGTGAGCCAGGAGCTGGCCGCGATCGTCGAGAAGTACGGCGACGACCGCAAGACGAAGCTGATCCCCTACGAGGGCGACATGTCCATCGAGGACCTGATCGCCGAGGAGGACATCGTCGTCACGGTCACGCGGGGCGGCTACATCAAGCGCACCAAGACCGACGACTACCGGGCGCAGAAGCGCGGCGGCAAGGGGGTGCGCGGAGCGAAGCTCAAGGAAGACGACATCGTCAACCACTTCTTCGTCTCCACCACGCACCACTGGCTGCTGTTCTTCACCAACAAGGGCCGCGTGTACCGCGTGAAGGCGTACGAGCTGCCCGACGCGGGCCGCGACGCGCGCGGACAGCACGTGGCGAACCTGCTGGCCTTCCAGCCGGACGAGACCATCGCCCAGATCCGCGCCATCCGCGACTACGAGGCGACGCCCTACCTGGTCCTGGCCACCAAGGCAGGCCTGGTGAAGAAGACCCCGCTGAAGGACTACGAC
>NZ_JAHWGT010000535.1 GCF_020873895.1 Streptomyces sp. DH12
CCGCGCCATGATGCGCCGCTACGCCGAGGTCGCGGGGCTGCGCCGGCGGGTCATCGTGCCGGTGCCGGTGCTCACGCCCCGGCTGTCGAGCCACTGGATCGGGCTGGTCACGCCGGTGCCCGCCGTCATCGCCCGGCCGCTCACCGAGTCGCTGCGCCACGAAGTGGTGTGCCGCGAGCACGACATCGCGCGGTATGTGCCCGACGCCCCCGGCCGGCCGCTGCCCTTCGACGAGGCGCTGCGGCTGGCGCTGGCCCGGGTGCGGGAGGCGCAGGTCGCCACCCGCTGGTCGTCCGCCTCCGTGCCGGGGGCGCCGAGCGATCCGCTGCCCACCGACCCCCGGTGGGCGGGCGGCAGCCTCTACAGGGACGAACGGGACCAGGTGGTGCCCGCGTCGCCGGAGGCCCTCTGGAAGGTGATCGAGGGCATCGGCGGCGAGCACGGCTGGTACTCCTTCCCGCTGGCGTGGGCGGTGCGCGGGCGGCTGGACCGGTTCGTCGGCGGGGTGGGGCTGCGCCGCGGACGGCGTGACCCGCACCGGCTGCGGGCGGGCGACTCGCTGGACTTCTGG
>NZ_JAHWGT010000536.1 GCF_020873895.1 Streptomyces sp. DH12
CTGGCCCGGCTCGGCGACCCGCGCACCGCCCGCGCCGCCGCCGCCCTCGCCACCAACGAACTGCGCGTCGCCTACGCCCTGCATCCGGTCCGCCTGCTCGCCGAGCTGCGCGCCCCCGAGGCGGTCCCGGCCCTGATCACCACCCTCCGCCGCCGGCTGCGCCCGCACGACCCCTACCGCCGGGTCGCGCTCGCGTGCGTGGAGGGGCTGGGCGAACTCGGCGACCCCCGCGCGGAGTCCGTCCTGAACGAGGCGCTCGCCCACCCCGCGCTGGCGGAGGCGGCGGTGCACGCCCTGGCCCGCATCCCGCACCAGAGGAGCGCCCGGGGGCGGATCCCGGGGCAACGCTGAGCGATGACGGGCCGTCGCCTCGCTGTCGTACCCGGCGTCAGCCGGTGAAAGCCCGCACGTACCGCACCTCGGGGACCTCGACGCCGGCCACCTCGAAGGGCTCCTCGGCGCCGTCCGCCGTGAAGCCCGCCGCCTCGTAGAAGCGGCGGGCGCGCGCGTTCTCCCTGAGCACCCACAGGAACATCCGAGGGAGTCCGGCCGCCGCGCAGCGGCCGGACTC
>NZ_JAHWGT010000053.1 GCF_020873895.1 Streptomyces sp. DH12
GCCGCGGAGCGTGGTGCTCCGCGGCCGCCCGCCGTGTCGCCGCTCGGGCGCCGGACCGGGGTCAGGCCGTCGGCGGGGGCGGGGGCGAGGGGGGCGGCGGCGGGGCGCCGTCGTCGTCCCGGTGCCCGAGCCGGTCCACCGCGTTGCGCGCCTTGACCGTGCCGGACTCGATCTTGTCGCTGTACTTGCCCTTCGTCCGCTGGTCGACCATCCGGGCCGCCTTCTCGATGCCGTGGTCGATCTTGTCGCCGTGCTGGTGGGCCAGGTCCGCGACCTTGCCCCTGGCCGGGCCGAGCTTGGTCTTCAGCGTGTCCAGGAAGCTCATGGCCACCTTCCCTCCGAACGGGCCGGACGTACCGGCCGCAGCTACGTGCGGGCGCCTTCGCCGGCTTCGTTGTCCGCCGCCTTGCCGGCGGACTGCTGCTTCGGGATGTCCACGCCGTCGGCCGACTCACCGGGCGCCGCCCCGTCGGACGCCGCCTCACCGGTCGCGTCCGCGCCGGACGTCACCCCGCAGGAGGCCGGCTCGGCGGGGTCCGTACCCGCGGTCGGCGCCTCGGCCCCCTCCGGGGTCCCGGCCCCGTCGGACGGGCCCTCGGCGCGCTCCTGCGAGCCGTCCGTCAGCGCGGTGCCCGCCGCCTCCTCGGGGGTGGCTCCGGCCGTCGCCTCGTCCTTCTCACCCTTCCGGCGAAACCATGCAAAAACGCCCATATCAACTCCATAGCGTACTCGTGTGGGCGAAATCCCGCGCAGCCCGGAGCGTCCCATTGCGGCGCCCGGCGAGGCCGGTCCCTGGAACCGGCGGTCGGAACCTCGCAACTGGCAACGACGCCGGCCGCACCCCGTCACGTAACTCGTTCGGGGACACCCCCCGACGTTTGGGAGACTGGTGCGGTGAGCAGCACGAATCCCGCCCCCCGCGTCATCGCCGTCGTCGGCCCCACCGCGGCGGGCAAGTCCGATCTGGGCGTCCATCTGGCACGTGAACTCGGTGGGGAGGTCGTCAACGCCGACTCCATGCAGCTGTACCGCGGGATGGACATCGGCACGGCCAAGTTGACGGTGGAGGAGCGCGGCGGCGTCGCCCACCACCTCCTCGACATCTGGGAGGTCACCGAGGCGGCCAGTGTCGCCGAGTACCAGCGCCTGGCCCGCGCCGAGATCGACCGCCTCCTCGCCGAGGGCCGCACCCCGGTCCTCGTGGGCGGCTCCGGCCTGTACGTACGCGGCGCCATCGACGCCCTGGAGTTCCCCGGCACCGACCCGGCCGTCCGCGCCCGCCTGGAGGCCGAGCTGGAGGAGCGGGGCTCCGGCGTCCTGCACGCCCGGCTCGCCGCCGCCGACCCGGAGGCCGCCCGCGTCATCCTGCCCAGCAACGGCCGCCGCGTGGTGCGGGCCCTGGAGGTCATCGAGATCACCGGCCGGCCCTTCACCGCCAACCTCCCCGGCCACGACTCCGTGTACGACACCGTGCAGATCGGCGTCGACGTGGCGCGCCCCGAGCTGGACGCCCGGATCACCGCGCGCGTGGACCGGATGTGGGACGCCGGGCTGGTCGACGAGGTCCGCGCACTGGAGGCGCACGGCCTGCGCGAGGGCCGCACCGCCTCCCGGGCGCTGGGCTACCAGCAGGTCCTCGCCGCGCTCGCGGGGGAGTGCACCGAGCAGGAGGCCCGCGACGAGACGGTCCGCGCCACGAAGCGCTTCGCGCGCCGCCAGGACTCCTGGTTCCGCCGCGACCCGCGCGTCCACTGGCTCAGCGGCGCGGTCGCGGACCGGGGGGAACTCCCCGGGCGGGCGCTGACGTTGGTCGAACGAGCGGTTACAGCCTGATCACGTGATGGCATCGGGACGCCCTGCCCGTCATGCGGGCGGGCGGGAGCGTGCCATCATCGATCGATCGACCAGTGGATCCGAGTGGGGAGGGCGCGTGGCGATGGAGGCCGGCCCTCGCGACAGAGAAGCGGCACAGGCACCGGACGGCGGGGACTCGCCGGCTCCGGAGGCGCCCGGACTCACTCCGGACGGCCCGGACCTGACCGAGGACGGGGCGCAGGAGATCATCCCCGACGAGGTCGAGGTCGAGCTGCGCCCCCAGCGGCGCCTGCGCATCTGGCAGCTCGCCCCGATCGTCGGCCTCGGTGCGCTGGGCTCCCTGATGTTCGCCTTCCCCCTGGCCTTCGGCTCCGGTGACGGCGGCGCGGTCCTCGCGATGCTCGGGCTCCTGCTCTGCGGCTGCGCGGCCGGCTGGGGCGTGATGGCCGCCCGCCGCGTCGGGTACACCTGGCCCGGCCTGCGCCCGCGCGGCTCGGGCGGACGCCCCGACTGGCGGGTGATCGCGCTGTACACGGCCGGGGTCACCCTCCTGGTCGCGCTCGCCGTCTGGCGCGTGGCCCGCCTCCGCTGACATCACCGCCTCCGCTGACACCACCCGGCGCGCGGCCCGCCACGGGCGCGCGGCGTCGGGCGGCCCGCGACGGGCGCCGCGCGGTGCGGCCCACCGGGCCGGGTGGTCCGGCACGGCGTCCTACCCGCCCCGTAGGATTGATCGCGTGAGCACCGCACCCCTCGCCTTCCTCAAGGGCCACGGCACCGAGAACGACTTCGTGATCCTTCCCGACCCGGACAACGCCGTCGACCTGCCCGCCGCCCTGGTGGCCCGGCTCTGCGACCGGCGCGCCGGGATCGGCGGCGACGGGGTGCTGCACGTCGTCCGCGCCGCCGCCCACCCCGACGCCCGCCACATGGCCGGCGAGGCGGAGTGGTTCATGGACTACCGCAACGCCGACGGCTCGGTCGCCGAGATGTGCGGCAACGGCGTCCGCGTCTTCGTCCGCTACCTGGAGCACGCCGGCCACATCACCGCCGGGGACGTCGCGGTCGCCACGCGCGCCGGCGTCAGGCAGGCGCACCTCGCCAAGAACGGCGACGTCACGGTCTCCATGGGCCGCGCCCTCCTTCCCGAGGACGGCGTCACCGTCAGTGTCGACGGCCGCTCCTGGCCCGCGCGCAACGTCAACATGGGCAACCCCCACGCGGTGGCCTTCGTCGAGGACCTCGCCCACGCCGGCACGCTGTACGGCGAGCCGCCGTACAGCCCGAAGACCGTCTACCCGGACGGTGTGAACATCGAGTTCGTCGCCGACCGGGGCCCCCGGCACGTGGCCATGCGCGTCCACGAGCGCGGCGCCGCCGAGACCCGCTCCTGCGGCACCGGGGCCTGCGCGGTCGCCGTGGCCGCCGCCCGCCGCGACGGCCTGGACCCCGCGGAGACCGGCACCCCCGTCACGTACACGGTGGACGTCCTCGGCGGCACGCTCCTCATCACCGAGCGGCCGGACGGCCGTGTCGAGATGACCGGGCCCGCCGTCATCCTCGCCGAGGGCCGGATCGACCCCGCGTGGCTCGCCGACGCCACCGCCTGACCCGCCCCGCCCCGCCTGCCGGTCACCGTGCGAAACCGCGCCCGCCCCAACGTCGCTCGAATGGGTGATCCCGTTCACGCTGAGCGAGAGCGGGACTGCGCCCCGTGGTGGGCTCGGTAGCATCAAGCACCGGCGCCGTGCCCCACCCACCGCCGGTCGACGCCGCCGGAGGTGCCCATGAGTGCAGAGGCCACCAATCCCAGTGTCCCCAGCCGCAGGCGCGGCCGCCCCAGAATCGACCTGCGCCGGCTCGGCCGCGCCGCGCTCCTCGGCCCCACCGCCCGCGGCCGCCTCCCCGACGCCATCGGCCACGTCGCCGACGCCCACCGCGCCCACCACCCCGACGCCGACCTCGCGGTCCTGCGCCGCGCGTACGAACTGGCCGAGTCCTCCCACCGCGGCCAGTTCCGCAAGAGCGGCGAGCCCTACATCACCCACCCGCTGGCCGTCACGCTGATCCTCGCCGAACTCGGCGCGGAGACCACGACGCTGACCGCCTCCCTCCTCCACGACACCGTCGAGGACACCGACCTCACCCTCGACCGGGTCCGCGAGGAGTTCGGCGACGAGGTGGCCTACCTCGTCGACGGCGTCACCAAGCTGGAGAAGGTGGACTACGGCGCCGCGGCCGAACCCGAGACGTTCCGCAAGATGCTCGTCGCCACCGGCAACGACGTCCGCGTCATGTCGATCAAGCTTGCCGACCGGCTGCACAACATGCGCACCCTCGGCGTCATGCGCCCCGAGAAGCAGGCCCGCATCGCCAAGGTCACCCGGGACGTCCTCATCCCCCTCGCCGAACGGCTCGGCGTGCAGGCACTCAAGACCGAGCTGGAGGACCTCGTCTTCGCGATCCTCCACCCCGTCGAGTACGAGCGGACCCGCGCCCTCATCGCCGACGACGCGACCGCCGGCGAGGCCCTCGCCACCGTCGCCGACGACGTACGGACCGTGCTGCGGGAGGCCGGCATCACCGCCGAGGTGCTCGTCCGCCCCCGCCACTTCGTCTCCGTCCACCGGGTCAGCCTCAAACGCGGCGAACTGCGCGGCACGGACTTCGGCCGGCTGCTGGTCCTCGTCGGCGAGGACGCCGACTGCTACGCGGTCCTCGGCGAGCTGCACACCTGCTTCACCCCCGTGACCTCGGAGTTCAAGGACTTCATCGCCGCCCCCAAGTTCAACCTGTACCAGTCGCTCCACACCGCCGTCGCCGCGCCCGACGGGGCGGTCGCCGAGATCCTCATCCGCACCCACCAGATGCACAAGGTCGCCGAGGCCGGTGTCGTCGCCCTCGGCAACCCCTACGCCGCCGCCCCGGCCGACGGCTCCGACCCGGCCGAGGACGGCGAGCGCGCCGACCCCACCCGCCCCGGATGGCTCTCCCGCCTCCTCGACTGGCAGCAGTCCGCGCCCGACCCGGACACCTTCTGGACCTCCCTGCGCGCCGACCTCGCACAGGACGGCGAGATCACCGTCTTCGTCCCGGACGGCGGCACCCTCGCCCTGCCCGCCGGCGCGACCTGCGTGGACGCCGCCTACGGGCAGTACGGCACCACCGCCCACGCCTGCGTCGGCGCCCGTGTCAACGGCCGCCTCGCCACCCTCGGCACCGTCCTGCGCGACGGCGACACCGTCCAACCGCTGCTCGCCGCGGACAGCGGCTCCGGCCCGTCGCCCGACTGGCTCGAACACGCCCGCACCCCCACCGCCCGCATCGCCATCAACCACTGGCTCGCCGCCCACCCCCACGGCCCCGACACGCCCGCCGCCGACCCCCGTCCGCCCTCCGCCGTCGTCGCCGGCCGCCAGCCCACGGCGAACGCCGTCGTCGACGCCCCGCACACCGGGGTCCGCCTGGCCGGCTGCTGTACGCCCGTGCCGCCCGACACGATCACCGGCTTCGCCGTGCGGGGCGGGGCCGTCACGGTGCACCGCGCGGAGTGCCACGCCGTGCACCGTATGCGGAACCTCGGCAGGCAGCCGGTCCCGGTGCGCTGGAGCGGCCCCGCCCAGTGCCGCGTCACGCTGGTCGCCGAGGCGTTCGGACGGCCCCGTCTGCTGGCCGACCTGACCGAGGCCATCGCCACCGCGGGGGCGGCGATCGTCTCCGCCACCGTCGAACCCCCCAGCGAGCAGCGGGTCCGGCACACGTACACCCTCCAGCTCCCCGACGCGACCGGCCTGCCCGCCCTCATGCGCGCCATGCGCGACGTGCGGGGCGTGTACGACGTGAGCCGCGCCCAGCACCCGGCGGGCGCACACTAGCGAAGCGCCCCGCCCCAAGGCCGCCCGCGCCGAGCCGCCTCCGAGACCCGCCCGAGGGGCCGTACGGCGCACAGGTGTGCCCGCCGCGGCCGTCCGTTCGGGTGCGCCGGGCGCGCGCCGCCGGGGCGCGCACCCGGGGCGCTGGTAGCGGTGGGGCCATGTCCCTCACCTCTCCACGCCTGCGCGCCGCGCTCGTGGCCACGGCGTCCGCGGGGCTCATCGCGGCCGCCGTGCCCGCACCCGAGCCGCTCGGCATCGGCGACCCCCTCTTCCCCCACCTGGGCAACCCCGGGTACGACGTGCTGGCCTACGACATCGCCCTCACCTACGGCGGCGACAACCGCGCCCCCCTGGACGCCGTCACCCGGATCGACGCCCGGGCCACCCAGCGGCTGGAGCGCATCAACCTCGACTTCTCCCAGGGCACCGTCAAGACGGTCCACGTCGACGGCCGCCCCGCCGACTTCACCGGAACCGGCGAGGACCTGGTCGTCGACACCGGTCGGCCCGTCGAACCGGGCACGCGGCTCACCCTCACCGTCGCCCACACGAGTGACCCCGCCGCGCCCAAGGCGTCGGGCGGCTGGATCCGCACCTCCGACGGCCTCGCCATGGCCAACCAGGCGGACGCCGCCCACCGCGTCTTCCCCTGCAACGACCACCCCGCCGACAAGGCGTACTTCACCTTCCACGTCACCGCCCCCAAGGACCTCGTCGCCGTCGCCAACGGGGTGCCGGTCGCCCGGAGCGCCGCCGGGCCCACCGCCACCTGGACCTACCGCGGCGTCCACCCCATGGCGACCGAACTCGCCCAGGTCTCCATCGGCCGGTCCGCCGTCGTCCGCCGCACCGGCCCCCACGGCCTGCCCCTGCGCGACGTCGTCCCGGTCGCCGACCGGGAGCGGATGGAGCCGTGGCTGGCGAAGACCCCCGACCACCTGCGGTGGATGGAACGGGAGGTCGGCCGCTACCCCTTCGAGACGTACGGGGTGCTCGTCGCCGACGCCGCCACCGGCTTCGAACTGGAGACCCAGACCCTCTCCCTCTTCGAGCGGGGCCTGTTCACCCACCCCGACCTCCCCGCCTGGTACATCGAATCGATCATGGTGCACGAACTGGCGCACCACTGGTTCGGCAACAGCGTCTCCCCACGGACCTGGTCCGACCTGTGGCTCAACGAGGGGCACGCCACCTGGTACGAGGCGCGGTGGGCCGAGGACGCCGGCCACCGCACCCTGGAGAGCCGGATGCGCGAGGCGTACACCGCCTCCGACCGGTGGCGCGCCGCCGGCGGTCCCCCCGCCGCGCCCCGTCCGCCCGCGCCCGGACAGAAGATCAGCCTGTTCCGCCCGGTCGTCTACGACGGCAGCGCCCTCGTCCTGTACGCGCTGCGCCAGGAGATCGGCGACCCCGCCTTCCGGGAGCTGGAGCGCCGCTGGGTCACCCGGCACGCGCACGCCACCGCCGGTACCGCCGAGTTCGTCGGCCTCGCCTCCGAGGTCGCGGGCCGCGACCTGACGCGCTTCCTGAGGGGCTGGCTGTACGGCGAGCGGACCCCCGCCATGCCCGGCCACCCCGACTGGCGCAGCAAGGCCCCGACGAACACGAAACCCGCGTGACGCGGCCGATCACGCCGTGCGACCATCGTCACGTCGGCGGCGCGAGCGGGGCATCACCCGCCGCCTTCCCGGGAATCAAACGGGAAGCGCACGCGTTGTCACCGACGTACCGATTTTCTCCATCGACGTAAGGATCAAATGACCTCCTCTTCTTCCCCTTCCCAGGACGAGCAGAGCTCCGCGGAGCTGACCCGCGCCGAGAGCCTTCGGGCCGATGCCCTGATGGAAGAGGATGTCGCCTGGAGCTACGAGATCGACGGCGAGCGGGACGGCGAGCAGCTCGACCGCTCGGAGCGCGCGGCGCTCCGGCGCGTGGCGGGTCTGTCCACCGAGCTCGAGGACGTCACCGAGGTCGAGTACCGGCAGCTGCGCCTGGAGCGCGTCGTGCTGGTCGGCGTCTGGACCTCGGGGACCGTGCAGGACGCGGAGAACTCCCTGGCCGAGCTGGCCGCCCTCGCCGAGACGGCGGGCGCGCTCGTGCTCGACGGGGTCATCCAGCGCCGCGACAAGCCGGACCCGGCCACGTACATCGGTTCCGGCAAGGCCGAGGAACTGCGGGACATCGTGCTGGAGACGGGCGCCGACACCGTCGTCTGCGACGGTGAGCTGAGCCCGGGCCAGCTGATCCACCTGGAGGACGTCGTCAAGGTCAAGGTGGTCGACCGGACCGCCCTGATCCTCGACATCTTCGCCCAGCACGCCAAGTCGCGGGAGGGCAAGGCCCAGGTCGCCCTCGCGCAGATGCAGTACATGCTGCCGCGGCTGCGCGGCTGGGGCCAGTCGCTCTCCCGTCAGATGGGTGGCGGCGGCGGTGGCGGCATGGCCACCCGCGGTCCCGGTGAGACCAAGATCGAGACGGACCGGCGACGGATCCGCGAGAAGATGGCGAAGATGCGCCGGGAGATCGCGGAGATGAAGACCGGCCGCGACATCAAGCGGCAGGAGCGCCGGCGCAACAAGGTGCCGTCCGTCGCGATCGCCGGATACACCAACGCCGGAAAGTCGTCCCTGCTCAACAGGCTGACCGGCGCGGGCGTACTGGTGGAGAACGCACTGTTCGCCACCCTCGACCCGACCGTCCGCCGGGCCGAGACGCCGAGCGGCCGCCTGTACACGCTGGCCGACACGGTCGGGTTCGTCCGGCACCTGCCGCACCACCTGGTCGAGGCGTTCCGCTCCACCATGGAGGAGGTCGGCGAGTCCGACCTGATCCTCCACGTGGTGGACGGCGCGCACCCCGCCCCGGAGGAGCAGCTGGCCGCCGTGCGCGAGGTGATCCGGGACGTGGGCGCGACCGACGTGCCCGAGATCGTCGTGGTCAACAAGGCGGACGCGGCCGACCCGCTGGTCCTCCAGCGGCTGCTGCGCGTCGAGAAGCACGCCATCGCCGTCTCCGCGCGCACCGGCGCGGGCATCGCGGAACTGCTCGCGTTGATCGACGCCGAGCTGCCCCGCCCCGAGGTCGAGATCGAGGCGCTCGTGCCGTACACCCAGGGCGGGCTCGTCTCGCGGGTGCACGCCGAGGGCGAGGTGCTCTCCGAGGAGCACACCGCCGACGGCACGCTCATCAAGGCGCGGGTGCACAGCGAGCTCGCCGCGCTGCTCGCCCCGTCCAGCCCCGTCACGGCCTGACGACGCGACGAGGAAGCGGGTGGTGCCGGGCCTGATCAGGCCCGGCACCACCCGCTTCCGTCTGTCCGGCGGCGCGCCCCGCGCGCGGCGGTCTACCGCCCCGCGAACTTCTCGCTGACCGCCGTGTACACGCCCTTCGCCTCAGCGCCGAGCCGCGGACCGGCCAGCCAGCCCGCCGTCACCGGACCGATCGACGTGTTCGAGACGAGCGCCGGCCGGCCGTCGCGGCCGGCGGCCACCCAGCCGCCACCCGAGGAACCGCCGGTCATGCTGCACCCGATGCGGTACATCGTCGGCTGCCCCGCCTTCAGCGACAGCCGGCCCGGCCTGTCCGCGCACCGGTACAGCTCCTGCCCGTCGTACGGCGGCGCCGCCGGGTACCCGGTCGCCTCCATCCTCGTGATCCCCGCCACCGGCGGCGCCGCGAAGTCGACGGGCAGCGCCGCACCGACCGTCTCCTCCAGCGACTTGCCGCCGCTGCCCTTCTCCGGCGTCACGTGGACGACCGCGAAGTCGTACGGCGCTCCCTGGCCGCCCACCGGGGCGCCCTGGTCGATCCACTGCTCCGAGGTCTGCGCCCAGTCGCCCCACCACACGCCGTAGGGGGCGACGTCCTCGCGGGTCGCCGCCTCCAGCCGGTCCGTCGACAGGCCCTTGTCGTTGTACGAGGGGACGAACGCGATGTTCCGGTACCAGCCGCCGTTCTTGCCCGCGTGGACGCAGTGGCCCGCCGTCCACACGAGATTCGACTTGCCCGGGTGCGCGGGGTCCTTCACCACGGTCGCCGAGCACACCATCGAGCCCTTGGGCCCGTCGAAGAGGAGCTTGCCCGCCTCCGGAGCGCTGCCGTGGTACGGCGTGCCGACCGGCGCCGCCTCGACGCGCCGGGGCGTCGGGTCGGTCACGCCCTCGTCACCGGAGACGTCGCCGTCCTCGACCGGACGGTCCGGCTCCTCCGCCTCCCGCATGCGGTCCGGGTCCCACAGGTCCTCGATGATCGGGTTGACGAAGTCCTGCGCCTCGCGCAGCCACTTGTCCCGGTCCCAGTTCCGCCACTCGCCGCCGCGCCACTTGTCCAGGTCGATCCCGTGCTCCTTGAGCCGGCCCTTCAGGTCGTCAGGGATGGTGATCTTCCCGGCGCCGGCCCCGCCCGGGGACTGGGCCGCCGAGGTGCTCGGCGAGCCGCTCGGCGCGTCCTCGCCCGGGCCGCAGCCCGTGGCGGTCAGCGCCAGCGCGGCCGCGACGGCGGCCGAGGCGAGCAACGGACGAACAGTGCGCATGAGTGATCCCCCTGGGACTTCGTGACCGGGCACTCCGGCGGAAGCGCCTTCCGGACGCGGTACTTCCGGCCGCCGGCACACCGGGCCGGCGCCCGGCCTGCGGGCACCGCGGTGCGGCTCCCACTATGCCGGTGCCGAGGGGGACGGCCCGCGGCAGGTCCGCGGTTCCCCGGCGCGAGGATCTTCGGCGGGCCCGTTATCGCGTGCGGCCGTCGTCGTTGGTCCGTGCGGAGCACCGCGTGCGGAATGTAGGTGTTCGACTCCGCGCGCGGATCCGTCCGCGCCGGGGTCGGCCCTGGGCAGCGCCCTGCGGGGAGCGGCCCGCGGGTGGCGCCCGGCGGGAGGGAGCGCGGTCCGATGCCACTGGTGCCGGACCCGCGGCCCGCACCGCGCGAACGCGGAACGTCCGGGCGACGTACCGATGAGTGGCACGGCCCCGCCGTACCGAGGGCGCGCCGCCCACTCCGCCGCAGGGCCGCGCGTACCGGCACACCGCGCCGCACGTACCCGTACGCCCACCACCCCAGCCGTCGCCACCCGGGAGGACGACAGAGACGTGGCCGCGACCGAACCGGCCCCGGCGGGACCGACCGCCGGGCATGAAGGGATCATGCGCCGCCAGTCGCTGCGCGAACCCGCCGCCCGCACCTACGCACGCTCCCTGCCGGTCGTCCCGGTACGGGCCCGCGGACTCACCGTCGAGGGCGCCGACGGCCGCCGCTACCTGGACTGCACGTCCGGCGCGGGCGCCCTGGTCCTCGGCCACAACCACCCGGTCGTCCTGGAAGCCCTCAAGCGGGTCATCGACTCCGAGGCGCCCCTGGACGTCCAGGACCTCGCCACCCCCGTGCGGGACGCCTTCACCACCGAGCTGTTCGCCACTCTTCCCGCCGCGCTCGCCGCCGACGCCCGCGTCCGGTTCTGCGGGCCCGCCCCCGGGGACGCCGTCGCCGCCGCGCTCGCGCTGGCCCGCACGGCCACGGGCCGCTCCAGGGTGCTCGCCTTCACCGGTCCGACACCCCGCGATCCGGCCGCTTCCGGCACCCCGGTCGTACCGGGACCGGAGGGCGGCGCACCCGTCGTCCGGCTGCCGTATCCCCGCGACGCGCGCCACCCGCTCGGCCGTGACGCCGACGGCCGCGATGTCGGCGAGGTGCTCGACGGCCCGCTCGGCGCCGCCGACGGTCCCGCCGGACCGGCGGCCGTGCTCGTCGAACCGGTCCACGGCGCCGGTGACGTGGTGCCCGCGCCGGACGACTGGCTGCGGCGGGTGCGCGGGCTCACCGAGGAGCGGTCCGTCCCCCTCGTCGCCGACGAGACGCTGACCGGGCTCGGCCGCACCGGCACGTTCTGGGCGGTCGAGCACAGCGGTGTCGTCCCGGAGGCGATGGTGATGCCGCACGCGCTCGGTGGCTCGCTCCCGCTGTCGGTGATCGTCCACCGGGCGGCCCTCGACGACGGCAGGCCGAACCGTCCCGCGGGCGTCCCGCGCGGCAACCAGCTCGCCCTGGCCGCCGGCACCGCCACCCTCGCCTACGTCCGGGAGAACCGGCTGGCCGACCGGGCCGCCGTCCTCGGCGCGAGGCTCCTCGCCGACCTGCGGGAGCTGGCGGCCGCACACCCCTGCGTGGCCGCGGTGCGGGGCCGCGGCCTCATGATCGGGGTCGAGCTGGCCGCCCCCGCGCTCGCCGGCGGCGGAACCCCGCGCGCCACGGCCCCGCCCGTGCGCACCGCCGCCGACCGCGCGGAGGCCGTACGGCGGGAGTGCCTGGACCGGGGCCTGATCGTCGCCACCGGCGGGCGCGCCTGCGGCGTCGTACGGCTGCTGCCGCCGCTGACGCTCACCGACGGGCAGGCCGCCGCCGTCCTCGACCGCTTCGCCGACGCCCTCGCCGCCACGGAGCGGACCTGGCCCCACTGAGCCCTTGCCTCCCATGCCGGACCCCACCGGCTCCAACCGGCTCCACCGGACGCACCGGCTCCGCCGGCCGCCCGGCGTCAACCACTCGGCTCCGACCACCCGTACGGGTGGCGAACGGCCTCGACCTCGGAGGTGGGCGCCCACAGGCGTCGGCCGGAAGCGGACGGTGGGTCACGGCGACGGGAACCGACTGTCGGTGCGGCCCCTTAGGGTGGACGGGCTATGACGAAGCCATCCCTCCCCGAGCTCCTCCACGCCGCCGTCGCCGCCGTCGGCGGCGCGGAAAGGCCAGGCCAGGTCACCATGGCCGAAGCCGTCGGCCAGGCCATCGACGACGGTACGCACCTGCTCGTCCAGGCCGGCACCGGCACCGGCAAGTCCCTCGGCTACCTGGTGCCCGCCCTGGCCCACGGCGATCGGGTCGTGGTGGCGACGGCCACGCTCGCCCTGCAGCGGCAGCTCGTCGAGCGGGACCTGCCGCGCACGGTCGAGGCGCTGCACCCGCTGCTGCGCCGGCGCCCGGAGTTCGCGATGCTCAAGGGCCGGTCCAACTACCTGTGCCTGCACCGGCTGCACGAGGGCGTCCCGCAGGACGACGAGGAGGGGCTGTTCGACCCCTTCGAGGCGGCCGCCCCGACGAGCAAGCTCGGCCAGGACCTCATGCGCCTGCGCGACTGGTCCGACGAGACGGAGACGGGCGACCGCGACGATCTGACGCCGGGCGTCTCGGACCGCGCCTGGGGGCAGGTGTCGGTCACCTCGCGGGAGTGCCTCGGGGCGACGAAGTGCGCGTACGGCGCGGAGTGCTTCGCGGAGGCGGCCCGCGAGCGCGCCAAGCTCGCCGATGTCGTCGTCACCAACCACGCGCTGCTCGCGATCGACGCCATCGAGGGCGCGCCGGTCGTCCCGCAGCACGAGGTGCTGATCGTGGACGAGGCCCACGAGCTGGTCTCGCGCGTCACGGGCGTGGCCACCGGCGAGCTGACCCCCGGGCAGGTCAACCGCGCCGTGCGCCGCGCGGCGAAGCTGGTCGACGAGAAGGCCGCCGACCAGCTCCAGACCGCCGCCGAGGGGTTCGAGAGGCTGATGGAGCTGGCCCTGCCCGGCCGGCTCCAGGAACTGCCCGAGGACCTCGCGTACGCGCTGATGGCCCTGCGGGACGCCGCCCGCGCGGTGATCACCGCCATCGGCAACACCCGCGACCGGTCCGTGCAGGACGAGGACGCCGTCCGCAAGCAGGCCCTTGCCGCCGTCGAGAACGTCCACGCGGTGGCGGAGCGCATCGCGAACGGCTCCGAGTGGGACGTGGTCTGGTACGAGCGGCACGACCGGTTCGGCGCGTCCCTGCGGGTGGCGCCGCTGTCCGTGTCCGGGCTGCTGCGCGAGAAGCTCTTCGCCGACCGGTCGGTGGTCCTGACGTCCGCGACGCTCAAGCTCGGCGGTGACTTCAACGGGGTGGGCGCCTCGCTCGGACTGGCCGCGGAGGGCGTCGAGGGCGAGGACCTGCCGGTCTGGAAGGGCATCGACGTCGGCTCACCGTTCGACTACCGCAAGCAGGGCATCCTCTATGTCGCCCGGCACCTCGCCACCCCGGGCCGGGAGGGCAGCCGGGGCGACATGATGGATGAGCTGGCGGAGCTGATCCAGGCGGCCGGGGGCCGCACGCTGGGTCTCTTCTCCTCGATGCGGGCCGCGCAGGCCGCCGCCGAGGAGCTGCGGGGCAGGCTCGACCAGCCGGTGCTGCTCCAGGGCGAGGACACACTCGGCGAGCTGATCAAGACGTTCGCGGGGGATGCCGCCACCTGCCTCTTCGGCACGCTCTCGCTGTGGCAGGGCGTGGACGTCCCGGGGCCGAACTGCCAGCTGGTGGTCATGGACCGCATTCCGTTCCCGCGGCCGGACGACCCGCTGATGAGCGCTCGGCAGAAGGCCGTGGAGGAGGCCGGGGGCAACGGCTTCATGGCGGTCGCCGCGACGCACGCGGCGCTGCTCATGGCCCAGGGAGCGGGCCGCCTGGTGCGGGCGACGGGGGACCGGGGAGTCGTGGCGGTACTGGACCCGCGACTGGCGAACGCCCGGTACGGCAGCTTCCTGCGGGCCTCCCTGCCGGACTTCTGGTACACGACGGACCGCAACCAGGTCCGCCGCTCCCTGGCGGCGATCGACGCGGCGGCGACGGCGGCGACGGCGGGGCAGGCGGGGTAGGTCGGGCGCCGGGCAGGGGGAGGCAGCGCAGGCGGGGCGGATGGTCCGGGCGGCGGGGCGGGCCCACCGCTCAGGCGGGGCGACCCTCGGCGGGTGGCTCGCCGGCCGTACGCGCCTGGCCCGGGGCACAGCAAGGCCCCGGGACCGGCGCAGAGGTCCCGGGGCCGGTTCGGGCCGGCGGGCGGCGTCACACCCGTCGCAGAACCGCCACCACCTTGCCGAGGATGGTCGCCTCGTCGCCGGGGATGGGCTGGTAGGCGGCGTTGTGCGGGAGCAGCCAGACGTGGCCGTCCTCCCGCTTGAAGCGCTTGACGGTGGCCTCGCCGTCGAGCATGGCGGCCACGATGTCGCCGTTCTCCGCGACGGGCTGGCGGCGGACGGTGACCCAGTCGCCGTCGCAGATCGCGGCCTCGATCATCGAGTCGCCCACGACCTTCAGCACGAAGAGCTCACCGTCGCCGACGAGCTGCCGGGGGAGGGGGAAGACGTCCTCGACGGACTCCTCGGCGAGGATCGGGCCGCCGGCGGCGATCCGGCCGACCAGCGGTACGTACGACGCGGCGGGCTTGCCGGTGGTGTCGGCGGGCTGGGTGCTGGGCTGGTCGGAGCCGCGGACCTCGTAGGCGCGGGGGCGGTGGGGGTCCCGCCGCAGGAAGCCCTTCCGCTCCAGGGCCATCAGCTGGTGGGCGACGGAGGAGGTGCTGGAGAGTCCGACCGCCTGACCGATCTCGCGCATCGACGGTGGGTACCCTCGCCGCTGCACCGAGTCGCGGATCACCTCGATCACGCGCCGCTGGCGGTCCGTGAGCCCCGAGCTGTCGGCGCGGATGCCGGGAGGTCGGCCGGGCATCGACCGTGCGGGCTTGGGAGGCTCGGGGGTCGCGCTCGCCTCGTTCACGTTCTTCACGGTCATGGCATGCACCGGCTCGAATCGGCCCTGGGAGCGGTCCTGGGCGGTGATGGTGGCGCTGTCTGCGGTGGTGGTCACGTCGGCCCCTCTCGAATGGTCTCCCTGGCTGGCACAACGGTAGTTGCTTTCGAAAGGTTGCGCCAAACACACGTTCGAGTGAAAAAACATGGAATGGCTTACGTGTGCGTGTGCCTAGGTGTATGTGCGACCTTTTCGGCGCCATGGCAATTCGGGCCATTACGGTAACCCTCGCCGACACCCGCCCCGCGCCCGGGTCGCGCACGCCGCCGCTCGCGATGGCGCGGGCGCCGTCCGGGGGCGCGGTGCGGGGCGGCCCGGAAGGGTCGCCGGAGGACGTCGCCGGGGGGCGTGCGGAGGGGAGCCCGGGGTAGGCGCGCGGTGCGGGAAGTGCGCCCGCGGCGGCCGTGCGCCCCCGTGCCCCACCGCACTCGCGGACCGCCCGTGCCGTAGGCTCTCGGTCGGCCGCAAGCCCGCGGGCGGCGCGACACGCGCCACGGGGCGATTGGGCGTCAGACCCTACATGTAGTGGTTGCATGGTCACAGTCGCCCAGAAGTTGTGGTCCCCGGTCAGTGAGGCCAGTGGCGATCGCCTATGCTGGTGCCTGCTTCGAACGGGTCCGGGAGGACTCGGCGAGGCCATTCAGTCGTGCTGTGAAGGAGGGTTGGGACCATGCACTGCCCCTTCTGCAGGCACCCCGACAGCCGCGTCGTCGACAGTCGCACCACCGACGACGGGACGTCCATCCGGCGCCGCCGCCAGTGCCCCGACTGCTCCCGTCGCTTCACCACCGTGGAGACCTGCTCCCTCATGGTCGTGAAGCGGAGCGGGGTGACCGAGCCGTTCAGTCGGACCAAGGTCATCAACGGTGTGCGCAAGGCGTGCCAGGGGCGCCCCGTCACCGAGGACGCCCTCGCGCAGCTGGGCCAGCGGGTCGAGGAGGCCGTGCGGGCCACCGGCAGCGCCGAGCTCACCACGCACGACGTCGGCCTCGCCATACTCGGCCCGCTGCGGGAGCTCGACCTCGTCGCGTACCTGCGCTTCGCGTCCGTGTACCGGGCGTTCGACACGCTGGAGGACTTCGAGGCCGCCATCGCGGAGCTGCGCGAGCGGCGGCCCACCGTGGACCAGGACGGCACCGGTGCGACCCCCGAGGTCCCGGTGCCCGCCCGCCCCGCCGGCTGACCGGCCCGCCGGGCCGGGTCCGGACGCCGGCAGCAGTCGGCGGGACGGCCAATCGACCAGCCGGGGGCGCTGCCCGCAGCGCCCGTGGCGACAGACAGACACCGTGCCTTGGGAAGATCTGGGCACATCAGGGCGTTTTTGCCCGTATATGGGAGGCGGCATGACAGAGACGACGAGCGGCCCGGCACGAGGCTCCCGCGCCAAGGGGTCCAAGGCGGGCAAGGGTCTGCGCATCGAGCGCATCCACACGACTCCGGGCGTGCACCCGTACGACGAGGTCGTCTGGGAGCGTCGTGACGTCGTCATGACCAACTGGCGCGACGGCTCGGTCAACTTCGAGCAGCGTGGCGTCGAGTTCCCCGACTTCTGGTCGGTGAACGCGGTCAACATCGTCACCAGCAAGTACTTCCGGGGCGCCGTCGGCACCCCGCAGCGCGAGACGGGCCTGAAGCAGCTCATCGACCGCATCGTCAAGACCTACCGCAAGGCCGGTGAGGAGTACAACTACTTCTCGTCCCCGGCCGACGCGGAGATCTTCGAGCACGAGCTCGCCTACGCCCTCCTGCACCAGATCTTCAGCTTCAACTCGCCGGTGTGGTTCAACGTCGGCACGCCGCAGCCCCAGCAGGTCTCCGCCTGCTTCATCCTGTCCGTCGACGACTCCATGGAGTCCATCCTCGACTGGTACAAGGAAGAGGGCATGATCTTCAAGGGCGGCTCCGGCGCCGGCCTGAACCTCTCCCGCATCCGCTCCTCCAAGGAGCTCCTCTCCTCCGGCGGCAACGCCTCCGGCCCCGTCTCCTTCATGCGCGGCGCCGACGCCTCCGCCGGGACGATCAAGTCGGGCGGCGCGACCCGCCGCGCGGCCAAGATGGTGATCCTCGACGTCGACCACCCCGACATCGAGGACTTCATCGAGACGAAGGTCAAGGAGGAGGAGAAGATCCGCGCCCTGCGCGACGCGGGCTTCGACATGGACCTGGGCGGCGACGACATCACGTCCGTCCAGTACCAGAACGCCAACAACTCCGTCCGTGTGAACGACGAGTTCATGAAGGCCGTGGAGACCGGCGGCAAGTTCGGCCTGCGCGCCCGCATGACCGGCGAGGTCATCGAGGAGGTCGACGCCAAGGCGCTCTTCCGCAAGATGGCCCAGGCGGCCTGGGCCTGCGCCGACCCGGGCATCCAGTACGACGACACCATCAACCGCTGGCACACCTGCCCCGAGTCCGGCCGGATCAACGGCTCGAACCCGTGCAGCGAGTACATGCACCTGGACAACACCTCGTGCAACCTCGCCTCGCTGAACCTCATGAAGTTCCTCAAGGACGACGGCAAGGGCAACCAGTCCTTCGACGTCGAGCGCTTCGCGAAGGTCGTCGAGCTCGTCATCACCGCGATGGACATCTCCATCTGCTTCGCCGACTTCCCCACCCAGAAGATCGGCGAGAACACCCGCGCCTTCCGCCAGCTGGGCATCGGCTACGCCAACCTCGGCGCCCTGCTGATGGCCACCGGCCACGCGTACGACTCCGACGGCGGCCGCGCCCTCGCCGGCGCCATCACCTCGCTCATGACGGGCACCTCCTACCGCCGCTCCGCCGAGCTCGCCGCGGTCGTCGGCCCGTACGACGGCTACGCCCGCAACGCCGAGGCGCACAACCGCGTCATGAAGCAGCATGCCGACGCGAACACCGCCGCCGTCCGCATGGACGACCTCGACTCGCCGATCTGGGCCGCCGCCACGGAGGCCTGGCAGGACGTGGTCCGCCTCGGCGAGAAGAACGGCTTCCGCAACGCGCAGGCGTCCGTCATCGCCCCGACCGGCACCATCGGTCTCGCGATGTCCTGCGACACCACCGGCCTGGAGCCCGACCTCGCCCTGGTCAAGTTCAAGAAGCTCGTCGGCGGCGGCTCCATGCAGATCGTCAACGGCACGGTCCCGCAGGCCCTGCGCCGCCTGGGCTACCAGGAGGAGCAGATCGAGGCGATCGTCGCCCACATCGCCGAGCACGGCAACGTGATCGACGCGCCCGGCCTCAAGCAGGAGCACTACGAGGTCTTCGACTGCGCCATGGGCGAGCGCTCCATCTCCGCGATGGGCCACGTCCGCATGATGGCCGCCATCCAGCCGTGGATCTCCGGCGCGCTCTCCAAGACGGTCAACCTCCCCGAGACGGCCACCGTCGAGGACGTCGAGGAGGTCTACTTCGAGGCGTGGAAGATGGGCGTCAAGGCGCTGGCCATCTACCGCGACAACTGCAAGGTCGGCCAGCCCCTCTCCGCCAAGAAGAAGGAGGAGGAGAAGAAGGCCGCGGTCGAGCCGGCGAAGGTCGAGAAGGTCGTCGAGTACCGCCCGGTCCGCAAGCGCCTCCCCAAGGGCCGCCCCGGGATCACCACCTCCTTCACGGTGGGCGGTGCCGAGGGGTACATGACCGCCAACTCCTACCCGGACGACGGTCTCGGCGAGGTCTTCCTCAAGATGTCCAAGCAGGGCTCGACCCTCGCGGGCATGATGGACGCCTTCTCCATCGCGGTCTCCGTCGGCCTGCAGTACGGCGTGCCGCTGGAGACGTACGTCTCGAAGTTCACCAACATGCGCTTCGAGCCGGCCGGTATGACGGACGACCCGGACGTGCGGATGGCGCAGTCGATCGTCGACTACATCTTCCGCCGTCTGGCGCTGGACTTCCTGCCCTTCGAGACCCGCTCGGCGCTCGGCATCCACTCCGCCGAGGAGCGCCAGCGCCACCTGGAGACCGGCTCGTACGAGCAGTCCGACGACGAGGACATGGACGTCGAGGGCCTCGCCCAGTCGGCCCCGCGCCAGCAGGAGGCCCCGAAGGCCACCGCCCCGAAGGCGCAGCCGGCCGAGCTCCCGGCCCCGGTCTCCAAGCAGGCCCACACGTCGGCCGAACTGGTCGAGATGCAGCTGGGCATCCAGGCCGACGCCCCGCTGTGCTTCTCCTGCGGCACCAAGATGCAGCGCGCCGGTTCCTGCTACATCTGCGAGGGCTGCGGCTCGACCAGCGGCTGCAGCTGAACCACCCGCCGGCGCCGGTGACGGCGCGGGCACGGTGACCGGCTGAGGTGGGGAGGCATCCCGTCCAGGGATGCCTCCCCACTCGTCGTGTACGGACCGGGGCGCGCGGGACCGGTGGGCCGCCGGGCCGCCGGGCCGTCGGGCCCTCGGCCCGAGGGGCGGCCGGGCCGTCTAGTGGCGGGCTCCCATCACCCGGCTGAAGGACTGCGGGTCGGTGTCGAAGCCGTGCAGCAGCCGCCGGTAGCGCCAGGTCTCGGCGTCCTCGCGGACGAACTCGGCGATGGTCGCGGCGGTGGCGCCGGCCACGCCCGCGAGGTCGTCGCTGTCCAGCTCCTCGTAGCCCTCCCGCACCAGCACCTTCGTGTTGGGGACGTCCCCGAAGGTCACCGGTCCGCCGCTCTGCTGTATGGCGATGCCGACCACCACGCGCGCGTAGGCGGGGGACAGGCGGGTCAACTCCAGGGTCATCGCCTCGTCGATGCCGAAGCCCTGCCCCGTACGGCTGTCGCGGTTGAGCGTGATCGTGCCGTCCGGCGACCGGCTGTCGAAGTGGACCAGGTAGACCGGCTCGCCGTACGGGTCTCCCGTGGGATAGACGGCGGCGATGATGTCGAGGTCGTGTACCGGGCCGCCACCCGTGCTCGGGTCCCATTTGAGGGCCACCTCGACCTTGGCGACGCCCTTGTTCAGCGTGCTCACCTTTCCCCCTCTCTGCGCCACTGGCACGGGACCGGAGGCAACTCCCCTCCGGCGCCCGCCTGCTGGACCATGGTGTCACGGAGGGTCAGGACCGTCAGCGCGTCCTTGCGGAATGTGCCGGGCCGTCTCCCCGCCGCCTCGGCGCCCGGGTCGTGCCGGCACCCGCCCCGTCTCCGTACCTGTCTCCGAGTCCGTCTCCGTACCCGTCTTGTACCCGCGCCCGGGGGTGACGGTGCTCGCGGGCGGCCGGCGCTCGCGGTGCTCCGGACCGCTCCGTGCGCTGGGGGTGCGGCGCGTCCCGCGCCGGGTGCTCCGGGCGTGCCCCCGGCGGCGGGGAGCCGGTTCCGCTGGGCCGGGACCGCCCGGGCCGTCGCCCCGTACGATGGCGCGGTGCTGGTCAAGTGGATTCGCTGCACCGTCGTGGACCGTCGCGGGTTCGAGCGGGGGCAGCGGAAATGGGCGGGGCTGCTGGGGGAACCCGGCTTCCGGGGGCAGGGCGGCGGGTGGAGCCGTCTGCGGCCGGGTGTGGCCCACGTGTTCTCGTTCTGGGAGAGCCGCCCCTTCTACGACTCGTTCATGGCGCGGTCGCACGCCAGGCTGGCCGCCGCGCAGGCCGGCACCTTCAAGGGCGCGCAGGCCAAGCTCTTCGACTACCGCTTCGACGTGAAGACCGGGTTCGAACCGCGCTTCACCGACGCCGACGTGGTGCGGGTCGCCCACAGCCGCATCCGCGAGGACCGGGTGGAGCACTACGCACTGATGCAGGAGAAGGTGTGGAACCCGGCGATGGCCGGTTCCCCCGGCATGCTGCGGGGCTTGTTCGGCGAGGCGCCGGGCAACGAGTTCCTGGTGCTGTCCATGTGGAAGTCGGCGGCGGAGCACGGCAAGTACCGGACGGAGCGGGTCGAGCGGCTCGCCCTGCGCGCGCAGATCGCGGCGGACGTCGTCGCCCTGACGGGGGACGTCGTGGACCTGGAGGCCGCCTGGACGGTCTGAGGGCACGGCGGTCCGACGGGCCCGGCCGGCCGGCCGTCGCCGTTCTCAGCTGCGCGCACCGGTGAACGCGCCCGCGTGGACGGCCGCCAGGGCGGCCTGCGCCGCCTGGTCGGCGACCCGGGTGTCGACCGGTTCCCGCGTCACGAACAGCCGGAGGAACAGCGGTGCGGACACCGCCCGCACCACCGCGCCCGCGTCCGTACCGCGCGGCGCCTCGCCCCGCTGGACCGCGCGCTCCACCACGGCCTCGCACCGGCCGAACCGTTCCGCGTAGAAGGCGCGCAGGGCGTCCGCCGCGCGCTCCGACTGGAAGGCGGCGGCGACGAACGCCGTGGGCGCGGCGGCTGCCGCCGGGTCGGCGAACGAGTCGCACACCTCCCGGGCGAGGGCCCGCAGGTCGCCCTCCAGGGTGCCCGTGTCGGGCGGGGCCCAGCCGTCCTCGCCCGCGAGGTCGAGGGCGTCCGCCACCAGCTCTTCGAGCCCGCCCCACCTGCGGTACAGCGTCGTCTTGTGCACCCCTGACCGCTCGGCGACGAACTCGACGGTGAGACCCGGGTAGCCGTGCTCTGCCAGGCCGGTCAGCACGGCGTCGCGTACGGCAGCGCGGGTCCGCGCCGTACGGCCACCGGGACGCCGGGAGCCGGGGCCGGGTGGCGGCTGCGACGGGTTCTCAGTCAATTGCTACTCCTGTTGCATTAGGAAGGCCAAGTGTGCCACACTCGATCTTAACGCTACCAGCGTCGCATTAGCCGGTGGGGCGCCCTCGCCGATTCCTCCCCCTCCCGGCTCCGTCCCGCCCCCTGCCCGGTCCACCCTTCTGGAGGCCCCTTGCCCACGCAGATCTCCCTCCGTCACGTCACCAAGGCCCGAGGCGAGCGACTGCTGCTCGACGACGTCTCCCTCACCGTGCGCCCCGGCGAACGGATCGGCGTCGTGGGGGAGAACGGCGCGGGCAAGACCACGCTCCTGCACCTCCTCGCCGGCACCGAACAGCCCGACGAGGGCGAGGTCGTCACGATCGCCGAGCACGACGCGGGACTGCTCGCCCAGACGCCGCGACTCCCGCCCGACCGCACCGTGGGCGACGCCATCGACGCGGCCCTCCACGAACCGCGCGCCATGCGGGCCCGCCTGCGCACCCTCGAAGCGACGCTCGGCGACGCCGACGACGCCGCGCTCGCCGAGTACGGCGACCTGCTCACCACCTACGAATCGCGCGGCGGGTACGAGGTGGACACCCGGGTCGACAAGGCGCTCCACGCGCTCGGCCTGGCCGGCACCGCCCGCTCGCGGACCCTCGGCAGCCTCTCCGGCGGCGAACAGGCCCGGCTCGGCATCGCCTGCCTGATCGCCGCGGCCCCCGAGGTCATGCTGCTGGACGAACCGACCAACCACCTCGACGAGGGAGCCCTCGACTGGCTGGAGGGGGCCCTTCTCGCCCACCGCGGCACGGTCGTCGCCGTGTCCCACGACCGGACCTTCCTGGTGCGGGTCGCCACCACCGTGCTCGACGTGGACGCCGACCGCCGCACCGTCGTCCGCCACGGCAACGGCTACGCCGGGTACCGGGAGGAGCGGGCGGCCGCGCGCCGCCGCTGGGAACAGGAGTACGCCGACTGGTGCGACGAGACGGCCCGCCTGGAGGCGTACGCCACCACCACCGCCCACGGCGTCGCCGCCGGCCGCGCCATCAGGGACAACAACAAGATGGCCTACGACCGGGCGGGCGGCCGGGTCCAGGCATCCGTCGCCGGGCGCGTACGCAGCGCGCGCGAAAGGCTCCGCAGGCTCAGGGAGACACCGGTGCCCCGCCCGCCCCGGCCGCTCTCCTTCACCGCCCGACCGGTCGCCGGCACCGTCGAGGGGGACCTCGTGACCCTCACCGACGTGCGCGTGGGAGACAGGCTCGCCGTCGACCGCCTGACCGTCGGGGCGGGGGAGAAGATCCTGGTCCACGGGGGCAACGGCGCGGGCAAGACCACCCTGCTGCGCGCCATGGCCGGGCACCTCACGCCGGACACCGGGACCGTCACCCGCCGTGGCGCCATCGGCTACCTCGCCCAGGAGATACCCGTCGACCGCCCGGCGGAGCGCCTGCTCACCGCCTTCGGCCGCGGCCTCCCCCTCGCCGGCGACGAGCGCGAGGAACTCCTCCTGTCGTACGGCCTGTTCCGCCCTCGCGACCTGCGCACTCCCGTGGGCGGCCTCTCGGCCGGACAGCGCCGCCGACTCGCCCTCGCCCGGCTCCTCGCCCGCCCCGCCGACCTCCTGCTCCTCGACGAACCGGCCAACCACCTCGCACTCGGCCTGGTCGAGGAGCTGGAAGCCGCACTCGACCGCTGGACCGGCGCCCTCGTCGTCGTCTCCCACGACCGCCTCCTGCGCCGCCGCTTCACCGGCCGGACACACCGCATGGAGGCCGGACGCCTCGTCGACTGACCCGGGAAAGGGGCGTCGCCACCGGATAGAGTGGCAGGGCGATGACCGCTGACTCCTCCCTCGACCGGCGCTTCGAACGCGCCCTCGCCAGCCTCCGCGGGCTGGCCGTGGGCGACGCCCTCGGCTCCCAGTTCTTCGTCCCCTCCCACTACCCCCTGCTGAAGCGGAGCGAGCTGCCACCGGGCTCCTGGCAGTGGACCGACGACACCGAGATGGCCTGCTCCGTACTGGCCGTGCTCGCCTCGCACGGCCGCATCGACCAGGACGCCCTCGCCCGCTCCTTCGCCGACCACCACGACTTCGACCGCGGCTACGGCCCCGCGGTCAACCGGATGCTCCGGCTGATCCGGGAAGGCGGCGACTGGCGGGAACTGGCCGCCGGCCTCTTCCAGGGGCAGGGCTCCTGGGGCAACGGCGCCGCCATGCGCATCGCGCCCCTGGGCGCCTGGTACGCCGACGACCCGGAGCAGGCCACCCACCAGGCCGAGATCTCCTCCTACACGACCCACCAGCACCGCGAGGCCGTCGTCGGCTGCATGGCGGTCGCGGCCGCCGCGGCCCTCGCCGCGGCCCCGGAGGGGCCACCCAAGCCCACCGACTTCCTCGACGCGGTCGTCGCCCTCGTCCCGCGCAGCGCCGTCGGCGCCGGACTGCGCCGCGCCCGCGACATGCTCGACTACGGCGACACCCAGACGGTGGCCGCCGTGCTCGGCTGCGGACGCCGCACGAGCGCGCACGACACCGTGCCGTTCGCGCTGTGGTCCGCCGCCCGCTCCCTCGACGACTACGAGCGGGCCTTCTGGACGACCGCGCAGGCCGGCGGCGACGTCGACACCACCTGCGCCATCGTCGGCGGCGTGGTCGCCGCCGCGCAGGGGGGCGCGCCGCCGGCCGACTGGCTGGCCCGCACCGAGGACCTGCCCGCCTGGCTCCCGCAGCGCGCCGCCCACTGACCCCGCCGGCACCGCGGCCGCCGCACGCCAGGGGCCGGCGCTCGGGCCTGCCCCGGAGGCCCGTGGGCACCGGCCGCCCGCCCGTTCGGCGGCGGTCAGGGCGGGCCCCGTGGCGGGGCCGGGAGCGGGGAACCGGAGGCGTCTGAAGCCCCACCCCGCGCCCTTCGCGGCCACCCGGAACCGCCGCCACCGGGCGTCGGCGGAACGAGAGATGGCGCAGGATGCCCCTCCGGGTGTCGCCGGCGGGGGCGAGCGGCGTAATCTGTCAGGCGCCATGCCGTACGAAGCACCCACACACACCGTCGAGCGCTCGATCCGAGCGACAACCGGCGCCAGGATCATCGCCGGAGTCGACGAAGTCGGACGCGGGGCTTGGGCAGGGCCCGTCACCGTCTGCGCGGCCGTCACCGGACTGCGCCGGCCTCCGGACGGACTCACCGACTCCAAGCTCCTCGCCCCCCGGCGCCGCACCGAGCTCGCCGCGGAACTCGAACGCTGGGTCTCGGCCCACGCGCTCGGGCACGCCGGCCCCGAGGAGATCGACGAGCTCGGCATGACCGCGGCGCTGCGGCTGGCCGCCGTACGCGCCCTCGAGGCCCTGCCGGTACGTCCGGACGCGGTCATACTCGACGGCAAGCACGACTACCTGGGAGACCCCTGGCAGGTCCGTACGGTGATCAAGGGGGATCGTTCCTGCGTCGCCGTGGCGGCGGCATCCGTGATCGCCAAGGTCCGGCGGGACGCGATGATGACGGAGCTGGAGGCGCAGTCCGACACGTATGCGCCGTTCGGATTCTCCGCCAACGCCGGCTACCCGTCGCCGGTGCACAAGGCCGCCCTCGCCGAGTGGGGACCCACCCCGCACCACCGCATGACCTGGGCCTTCCTCGACGCGCTGCCGCGGTGGCGGCACCTCAGGAAGTACCGCGTCTCCCCGGAGGCGGCCGAACTCGAAAGCGGGGGCCAGCTCGGCTTCGACTTCTGACCGCCCGAACGGGGCGCGGCCGCCCGTCGCGGACCGCACATACGAGCCACCCGCCGATGCCCGACGCACCGGCGTTTGGTAGACATCCCTCATGCCTCTCACACCCGAGGAGCCTCAGATTCACGAGAGTGCCCAGGGTCCCCGCGCCACGCCGGCCGCAGGCCGCCCCGCGCCGACCCCCCGACCCATACCCGGCCCGCGTACCGCGGCCTCGCCCCGCCCCGGCCGTCCGGGCCCCGGCGCCGCCAGGCCCGCACCGCCGGCCCCCCGCCAGCACCCCGCGGGCGCACCGCCCGCGGCCCGGCAGGAGAAGCGCTCGGCGGACGCCGGCGGCACGCCGCGGATCCAGCTGATCCCCGCTCCGCTGGACGGCGCCGTCGACGCCGCCGAGGAAGCGGTGGACCTCCTGCTGGAGAGCGGCCGCGCCCCCGGCGACATCCTGGTGCTGACCACCGGCGAGCGGCACCCCTGGGCGGCCCACGAGCTGTCCTTCGGAGAGGCCGCCTACTGGGCCCAGCACGACGCGCGCGACGACGTGTTCTTCGCCGCCGCCTCCGACCTGGAGCGTGCCGCCGCCCGCCCCGTGGTCGTCGTGGCGGTCAACGGCGCCGACGACGCCGTCACCGCCCGGGCGCTGCCCGCCGCCGTGAACCGCGCGGACGCGCTGCTCATCGTGTGCGGCGACCCTGCACGCATCAACACCGTGCTGGGCACCGCCCTCTGACGGAGCGCCGCACCAGGTGGCCGGACGGCAACACCGCCGTCCGGCCCACCGGCCACCGCCCGGCGCACCGGCACCGCCGGGCCGGCGTCGGCACGGCCCGCCACAGCCGTCAGGACCGGCCCGCCAAGGCCGCCAGGTCCGCCGGGGACGCCGTCACCGGTCCCAAGCCCGGCCTCGTCCCCTCAGCGTGCGGCCGTGCGGCGCAGCGGCTCTCCCGAGCCGCTCGCCATACGCGGAGTCGACTGCACGTCCTCCCCGTCGGCCCCGGAGATGTCCGACGGCGGCGACGTCGAGTGGGGATGCCGACCACCCCGGTCCTCACCCGTCACCTGCCACCCGTCGCGGGTCAGCGTGATGTAGGCACCGCAGCGCAGCCCGTGCAACGTGCACGCGTCCCGCAGACCCCACATCCACGCCCCGTCCTCCTCCGTCCACTTGCCGCTGCCTTCCCGGCAGTTGAGCAGGACGGCCGTACGCACCGGACTGCGCCGCCGCAGGTCATGCGGGATGACGCGGCGCAGGTGCGCCAAGAGCACGTTGCGGAAGTCCCAGCCGTCCGCCGGTACCGGTCTCGGCGTGAACGACGCACTGGCGATCAGCCGTTCCTCGTGGTCCAGGACACCGACCACCGCGGTCGCCGGCCTCGGCACGTGACGGGCGTGCAGACCCGTGACCAGATCACGGGGGCTGCGCAGCAGGGGAATGCCCGCCTCCGCCCACTCGGCCGGCTCCAACACACGGGCGAGACGGCTGGCGGAGGCGGCCGGTACGGTGAACGAGGAGGCTGCGGACGGAGCGAATCCGAAGGTCACGGTCCTCCCTTCGCATACGCGCCCACACAAGCGGGCAGGGTCGGGTGAGGGCGCGCCGCGGCAAGGCCTTCAGGACCGCGAACGGGCCGTGCTGGGGCGGGATCCAATTCTTGCGGGCGGCATGGGCAGGCGGCAACGAGCAATTGGGACCGCTGACGGGAATGGGCTGTTATGCCACCCATTTCCCGACCATAAGAATTCCCCGCGACGGCCCGATCAACCCGCCACCGCGAGGACCAGCGGAAACACCCCGGGCGCTCCCGCGCGACGGAGCAGCCGCGCCGCCACCGCCAGCGTCCAGCCGCTGTCCGAGAAATCGTCGACCAGCAGCACGGGGCCACCCGCCGACGACAGCCGCTCGGCGAGCCCGGCCGGCACGGTCAGCGCACGGTGCAGACCGAGCACCCGCTGCGCGCTGTTCGTCCGCGAGATCCGCGTGTCCACGGCCTCCGGCGCGTACTCGACGGAGCCGAGCAACGGCATCCGTCCCACCTCCGCGATCCGCGCGCCCAGCGAACCCACGAGCTGCGGACGGCTGCGCGAAGCGACCGTCACCACCCCCGCCGGGCGGGCCGGCGCGTCCGACGCTCCGGACGCCCAGCCCCCCGGACCCTTCGCCCAGTCGGCCAGCACCCGCACCACCGCGTCCACCACGTCGTCCGGCACCGGCCCGTCCGGCGCCCGCTCCGCCAGCATCGGCCGCAGCCGGTTGCCCCAACCGATGTCCGACAGACGCCCCAGCGCCCGGCCCGCGGCCGACTGCTCCCCGACCGGGATGCGGCCCTTGAGGTCGACACCGACCGCCGGCAGACCGGTCGGCCACATCCTGCGCGGCTCGACATCCACCCCCGGCCTGTCCAGCTCCCCCCGCGCCGCGTCCAGGGTCGTGGCGGACACCTTGGCGTCGAAGCGAGGACCGGCGCAGTTGTCGCAGCGGCCGCACGGCGCCGCCTCCTCGTCGTCCAGCTGCCGCCGCAGGAACTCCATGCGGCA
This sequence comes from Streptomyces sp. DH12, assembly GCF_020873895.1. Lineage (GTDB taxonomy): Bacteria > Actinomycetota > Actinomycetes > Streptomycetales > Streptomycetaceae > Streptomyces. The sequence continues at coordinate 28,106 of NZ_JAHWGT010000053.1, forward strand.
CTCCGCCGTCGCCACGTAGTCCCGCATCGCCTGCTGCTCCGCGGCCCGCTGCCGCGCCACCCACGCGTACCGCTCCGTGTCGTAGGTCCACGGGCGCCCCGTGCTCGTCCACCCGCCCTTCACCCGGCGCACCGCGCCGTCCACGTCGAGGACCTTCAACATCGTCTCCAGCCGGGTGCGCCGCAGCTCGACCAGCGGCTCCAGCGCGGGCAGGGACACCGGCCCCTCCGAGCGCGCCAGGACGTCGAGCGTGCGCCGCACCTGCTCCTCGGGTGGGAAGGCCACCGACGCGAAGTACTGCCAGATCGCCTCGTCCTCCGGGCCGGGCAGCAGCAGCACCTCCGCACTCGCCACACCACGCCCCGCGCGACCCACCTGCTGGTAGTAGGCGATCGGCGAGGACGGGGAACCCATGTGCACCACGAAACCCAGGTCCGGCTTGTCGAAGCCCATGCCCAGCGCCGACGTGGCGACGAGCGCCTTCACCCGGTTCGCCAGCAGGTCCTCCTCCGCCTGGCGCCGGTCGGCGTTCTCCGTCCGCCCGGTGTACGACGCGACCTCGTATCCGCACTGACGCAGGTGCGCCGCGACCTCCTCGGCCGCCGCGACCGTCAGCGTGTACACGATCCCCGAACCCGGCAGCTCCCCGAGGTGCTCGGCGAGCCAGGCCAGCCGGTGCGCCGCGTCCGGCAGCCGCACCACCCCCAGGCGCAGACTCTCGCGGTCCAGCGGGCCCCGCAGCACCAGCGCGTCCGACCCCGCCGCCGTACCGAGCTGCTCGGCCACGTCCGCCGTCACCCGCGCGTTCGCCGTCGCCGTCGTCGCCAGCACCGGGACGCCGGGCGGCAGCTCGGCCAGCATCGTGCGCAGCCGGCGGTAGTCAGGGCGGAAATCGTGCCCCCAGTCGGAGATGCAGTGCGCCTCGTCGACCACCAGCAGGCCCGTCGCCGCCGCCAGCGCGGGCAGCACCTCGTCGCGGAAATCGGGATTGTTCAGCCGCTCCGGCGACACCAGCAGCACGTCGACCCGGCCCGCGGCGATCTCCTCCTGGACCGTCTGCCACTCCTCCATGTTCGACGAATTGATCGTCCGGGCGTGGATGCCCGCCCGAGCCGCCGCGTCCACCTGGTTCCGCATGAGCGCCAGCAGCGGCGAGACGATCACCGTGGGGCCCGCACCCCGCGCCCGCAGCAGCGCCGTGGCCACGAAGTAGACGGCCGACTTCCCCCAGCCGGTGCGCTGCACGACCAGCGCCCGCCTGCCGTGCGCGACCAACGCCTCGATGGCCCGCCACTGGTCCTCACGCAACCTCGCCGTGCCGGTGGCGTCACCGACCAGGCGGGCCAGCACCGCGTCGGCCGCGGAACGCAAATCCTCGTCGTTCGTCTGCTCCATGCCTCACATGGAACAGCACCGCACCGACAACCGGCGAACGCACCGGCAAGCCTGTGGACAAAGTTATCCACAGGGGTCGACGGATCGGTGGGTCCGGCGGGACCGTCGAGCCATGAACGCACACCACGACCACACCGGTCCCCGCGACGCCCGCCCCTCCGCCGCCAGCCCGCTCCCCGTCACCTCCGCGGGCTTCACCGGCGAACCGCAGATCACCCTGCGCGGCCCCGCCGAACTGGCCGACGCGCTCCCGTACCTGCTGGGCTTCCACCCCACTGACTCAGTCGTCCTACTCGCCCTGCACGGCGAGCGCGGCCGTTTCGGCGGACGCCTCAGGCTCGGCATCCCCGCCTCCCCCCGCGAGTGGGCGCCCGTCGCCGAACAGCTCGCCGAATGCCTCGTCGAGGGGTGCGAGCGGCGCGGCTCCCGACCGGACGGCATCGTCGTCTTCCTCTGCCAGGACCCCGCCGCCGGCGAGGAGGACGGCAGGAGGGCGATGCAGCGGCTGCGCCCCTTCGCGCAGAAGCTCCGCACGGCGTGCGGGGCCCTGGACGTGCCGGTGTACGAGGCGCTGTGCATCTCCGGCGGCCGGTTCTGGTCCTACTGCTGCCCCGACAGCGACTGCTGCCCGCCCGGCGGCACGCCACTCGCCCCGCTCGGGACGTCCGTCATGGCGGCGGCCGCCGCCTACGCGGGCATCCACGTGCGCGGCTCACTGCGCGACATGGAAGCCCGGCTCAGGCCCCGCCCGGCAGGCCCCGACACCGCCGCGCAGGAACACGCCCTCGACACCGCCAGCGCCTCGCTCGTCCACCGCATCCTCAGCACGAAGGAAGCCGCCCGCGTCAGGGAGGAGACCATCCACCTCGCCCAACGCCTCATCGACCGGCTCACCGAGCACCCGCCGCTCAACGACGACTCCGCCGGCGACGACCGCGACGACGCACTGATCGACGACCGGGAAGCCGCCGAACTGATCGTCGGGCTCCAGGACCGCCGGACCCGCGACCGCGCCGCCGAGTGGATGGAAGGCGCCGCGGCGGACCGCGCCCTGCGGCTGTGGCGCGCCCTGGCCCGCCGCTGCGTCGGCGCCTACGGCGAGCACGCCGCCGCACCCCTCACCCTCGCCGGCTGGGTCGCCTGGTCCGCCGGGGACGAGCCGACCGCCCGCGTCGCCCTCGCGCTCGCCCTGGAGGCCGACCCCGAATACGTCTTCGCGCGCCTGCTGCACCAGGCGTGCAACGAGCAGCTCGACCCCGAGACCCTCCGCCAGTGCCTGCGCGGCGAGCGCGACACCCGGGAACGCACGGAGGACCGCCGACCGGGCAGGCGCCGGACGACCGTACGCGGCACGGGGGCCCGAGCCGTACGGCGGCGGCTGCGTGCCCGCACCTCCCCGACCCGGCCCACCACCACGAACACCCCGCCTCCCGGCCCGGCGCGCCCCGCCCCCGACGGCCCCGCCGCACGTTCGGGCCCGGTCCGCGGCGGCGGGCTCCGGGCCGCCGGGGACGGCCGGACCGCGGAGGGGCGCGACGACCTGACCGGGACGGGCAGCCGTGACGCGGGCGACGGAGGGAGCGCCGGATGACGGCCGTGACCCGCGCCCCGGTACCGCCGTTCACGTCTGTGGCGGAGTCGCCCGACCCGTGCCGCCGTACATCCAGCGGCTGTCCGGAGCGCACAGAAGGCTCAGCAGACGACCCATGGATCTCACCGTCCCCTCACCGGCCCCGACCACGACCCCGACGCCGACCCCGGCCCTCGGCCGGCACGCCCAGACCCGCACCCCCTGGGGGCGGGCCCACCCGCCCCCCACCGCCCACGGCCGGCCTCCCGCCCCACCAGCCGGCGGACTCCCGTCCGTCCACCACGCCCTCGTCTGCGTCGCCCTGCCCGGACTGGCCGTCTCCCCCGAGCACGGACAGCTCACCGGCGCCGGCATCGAAGGGGTCTACCAGTCCGGGCGACGCCTCCTCTCCCGCTGCCTCCTGCGGGTCTTCGGCCGCGAGCCCGTCCCGGTCCAGGGCAGGCTGCTCTCCGCGTCCCACGCACGGTTCGTCGCCGTCGTCCGCACCCCCGCGGACCCCGGCCCGGACCCCGGCGTCACCGTGGAGCGCTCCAGGGACGCCGACGGCTCCGAGCGGATCACCCTGCGCAACGCGACGGGACGGCCCCTGCGCGTCCCGGTCGAGCTCAGCCTCGGCACGGACCTCGCCGCACTCGGCGCCATCGCGTCGGGACGAGCCGGACCCGAACTGCGTCCCTCCGTCCACGGCTCGGGGCTGCGCTGGTCGGCACCGGGCGGCGGCCAGTCCGTCGTCGCCGCCGAGCCCCCGCCGAAGGACGCCCTCGCGTCCACCGGACTCCTGCGCTGGGAGCTCGATGTCGACGCGGGAGCGGCCCGCACCATCACCCTGCGCCTCCACGCCGGTCGCCCCCTCAGGCCGGCCGCCAGGTCGAGCGGCCAGGTCCTCTCCGAGGCCCGGGCGGAAGGCGACGACCCACGCGCCGCGAGGTTCCTCGCCACCGCCCTCGACGACCTCCGCTCCCTCCTCGTCCGCGACCCCGCGCACCCCGCCGACCTCCACCTGGCGGCCGGCGTCCCCTGGCGCACCGGCCCCGCCCCCGCCGAGGCCCTCTGGGCCGCCCGGATGCTCCTCCCGCTCGGCACCCGGCTCGCCTCCGACACCCTGCGCGGCGTCGCCCGCTCCCTGCACGGCGCCTCCGGCCCGTCCGCCGGGCACGTCCCCGGCCCGCTCCGCGACGCCGGCCCCCACCTCCCGCCGGCCTGCACGGGAGTGGAGGCCACACTCGCCTTCCCGGTCGTCCTCGCCGAGGCCCGCCTGTGGGGACTCCCGGAGCACGACCTGGCGGAGCTGCTGCCGGCAGCGGAGCGCTGTCTGGCGTGGCTGCGCTCCGCTGTCGACGACGACGGGCTGGTGGCCGAGCCGGGGCCCGCCGCGGGCGTACGGCGCGCGGAGACCCAGGCACACGCCCACCGGGCCGCCCTGCTCGGCGCCGAACTGCTGGAGGGGTGCGGCCGCGGCGGGGCCGACGAATGGCGCGACCGCGCCCACGCGCTGCGGCGTCGCTTCCGCGAGGACTTCTGGCTGGACGACCCGGCCGGCGGCCGCCCCGCCGTCGCACTCGCCGCCGACGGCCGCCCCCTGCCTCCCCTCGGGTGCGCCGCGGCCCATCTGCTCGACACCGGACTCGTCGGAGGGGGAGGCCACGCCGAGGGACTGCTCGACAGGACGCAGACCGAACAGGTCGCCCGGCTGCTGGGCAGCCCCGCGCTCGACACCGGCTGGGGCCTGCGCGGCCTCGGCGCCAAGGAGCCCGGGCACAATCCGTTCGGCCACCGTGCGGGCGCCGTCCGCGTCCACGAGACCGCCGTCGCCGTCGCGGGGCTGGCCGCCGCCGGGTACGAGAAGGAGGCCACCGGGCTGGTCCGCGGACTGCTCGACGCGGCGGAGGCGTTCGCGTACCGGCTGCCGGAGATGTACGGCGGGGACCAGCGCACCGAGGAGGGGGCGCCCGTGCCGCACCCGTCCGCCTGCCGTCCGGCCGCCGTCCCCGCGGCCGCGGCCGTGCACGTCCTCGCCGCCCTCGCGGGCGTCCGCCCAGACGTCCCGGCCGGCACGGTCGCCCTGCACCCGCTGGGCGGCGCCCCCCTGGGCGCCCTGAGACTCTCCGGGCTCAGCGTCGCGGGGGAGCCTTTCGGGGTGCGCGTGAGCAGGATGGGGCTCGGAATGGTCGAGGAGGCCGCCGCCGGCCTCCAGTTGGGCGTGTGACCGCGTGCGGACGGCGACCGGAGAGCACCAAGGGGAGAAAGGGGGAGAGGGGACGGGGGAGGG
>NZ_JAHWGT010000537.1 GCF_020873895.1 Streptomyces sp. DH12
AGGACGCGTCGCCTGCTCTGGTGCTCACGCCGGAGGAGGTGGAGGCGGATCTGTCGGGGTTCCCTGCGGGGGATCTGACGGACGGTGAGCGGCTCGCGCCGCTGCTGCCGCAGCATCCGGCGTACGTGATCTACACGTCGGGTTCCACGGGCCGGCCCAAGGCCGTGGTCATGCCCGGCGCCGGACTGGTCAACCTCCTCACCTGGCACGCCCGCCGGTTCCCCGGCGGCCCCGGAGTGCGCACCGCGCAGTTCACGGCGATCGGCTTCGACTTCTCCGTGCAGGAGATCCTCTCCCCGCTCGTCATGGGCAAGACCCTCGTGGCGCCCGACGAGCCGACCCGGCACAGCGCCGAACTGCTGGCCGCCTGGCTCGACGAACAGCGCGTCACGGAACTCTACGCGCCGAACCTCGTCGTGGAGGCGGTCGCGGAGGCCGCCGTCGAGCAGGGGCGCACCCTGCCCGCGCTGCGGCACGTGGTGCAGGCGGGTGAGGCGCTCGGACTCGGCGCCGCCGTGCGCGCCTTCACCGCCGCCGTCCCCGGACGGCGGCTGCACAACCACTACGGGCC
>NZ_JAHWGT010000538.1 GCF_020873895.1 Streptomyces sp. DH12
GTGATCCACAGGTGGGCCCTGTACGGGCAGGCGTACTGCACGGTCGTCTGAGGGGAGCGCGGACAGATCCCGCGCCCGCGGACTCCTCAGGCGTCCTTGAGGCTAGGGAACGGCTGGTCCGCCTCCAGCTCGAACGCCAGCTCCAGCAGGGTGCGTTCGGCGCCCGGGCGGCCGGAGAACATCACGCCGACGGGGAGGCCGTCCGCCGTCGTGGACGCGGCCGGGAGGGAGATCGACGGGGTGCCGACGACGTTGTTGACCGGGGTGAACGCCACGTAGGCGAGGATGCGTTCGATCAGCGTGGCGTACGGGACGGACGGGCTGAGGTGGCCCAGCGGCGGGGTGGTGTGGGCCAGCACCGGGGACAGGATGACGTCCAGGCCACGGAACGCCGCCGCGTACGCCTCCCGCGTGCGCCTCAGCCGCCGCAGCACACCCGGCGTACGCCGCCAGTTGGCGACGTAGGTGGCGCGCAGGCCGCGACTCAGGCCGTCCATGCGGTGGCGGTCGAACTCCGCGCCCATGGTGCGTCCCGTGGCGCCGATGAGGAACGACAGCAGGCCCCAGTAG
>NZ_JAHWGT010000539.1 GCF_020873895.1 Streptomyces sp. DH12
CCGGCAACGGCGGCTCGGACGCCACCCGGGGCAAGGCCACCACGCTCGACGGCACTCCGGCGCTGACGCTCACCGAGCAGGACGGCAAGGACCGGTACACCTTCTACGTCGCCACCGAGGGCGAGCCGTATCTGCTCCGGCTGGAGAGCACGTCGGCCGCGGACCCGGGGTCGGTCACCTTCACCGACTTCGGGAAGCCGGTCCCGGCCGGGAAGCCCGAGGGCGAGATCCTCGACCTGGACGCCCTGGGCTGACCGCCCGTCACCGCGGGCGCCGTGTCCACACGTCCTGCGGGGCCACCGGGTTCAGACCCCGCACTGCTCCCGCATGGACTCCTTGTCCGCCTTCGTCACGGGCATCTCGTACTTCACGGGGCGACCTGGGCGAAGCGGACGGCGTAGGCGCAGCGGATGCCCTTGCTGGGCGGGAGCCAGGACGCCGGTCCGGAGTCGCTCTTGGCGGAGTTGGCGCTTCCGTCGACCGGGAGCAGGTTGAGCGGGTCGTTGGCCAGTTGCCTGCGCATGGCCTCGGACCAGCGGGAGGCGCCCATCTGCCAGCTGTACGAGAGCG
>NZ_JAHWGT010000540.1 GCF_020873895.1 Streptomyces sp. DH12
TCTGGTACCAGTACGCGCCCGGCGGGGACGTGTGGATCCTCACCGGCCTGCACTCCCGCAAGAACCGGCTGCTCCAGGCGGCGGGACGCTTCTCCCTCCTGGTGGAGCGCGTCGAGCCGACCATCCGCTACGTCTCCGTCGAGGGCCCGGTCGTCGACACCTCCCCCGCCACGGTCGAGAGGCTGCGGGAGATCTCGACGCGCTACCTGCCGGCCGAGAAGGTCGAGGGGTACGTGGACTTCGCCTGGAAGAACCACGGCGAGCAGGTCGTCGTACGGATGCGCCCGGAGCGGTGGGTGTCGTCGGACCTCGGATCGATCTGAGTCGGCCGCCTCCTGCCGGGGGGCCGACAATCACCCCATGGAACCCGACCTCCACGAACTGCTGCGGTCCCTGCGGGTGTGGGACCCGGCCGTCACCGACCTGCGCGCCTTCGACCCGGAGCGTGCCCCCGCCGAGCCGCTGCCGCTGTTCGCGCGGTGGCTGGCGGACGCCGCGGCGGCGGGGCAGCACGAGCCGCACAGCATGTCCCTGGCGACGGCGGACGCGGACGGCCTGCCGGACGTACGG
>NZ_JAHWGT010000541.1 GCF_020873895.1 Streptomyces sp. DH12
ACCTGAGCGCCCCCGAGATGACGGTGCTCGTCGGCGGCCTGCGCGCCCTCTGCGCCACCCATCAGCAGTCCCCGCAGGGCGTGCTCACCGTGACGCCGGGCGTCCTCACCAACGACTTCTACGTCAACCTGCTCGACCTGGGCGTCACCTGGAAGTCGACGTCCGAGGACCAGACCGCGTTCGAGGGCCGCGACGCCGCCACCGGCGAGGTCAAGTGGACCGGCTCCCGCGCCGACCTGGTGTTCGGCTCGAACTCCGAGCTGCGCGCCCTCGCCGAGGTCTACGCGAGCGACGACGCCAAGGAGAAGTTCGTCCGGGACTTCGTCAAGGCCTGGGACAAGGTCATGAACCTCGACCGGTTCGACCTCGTCTGATCCGCACCACCCGCCCGGTCCCCCCGGCGCGCTGATCCACCTGTCCGGGCCGGTCCCCTCCACGGGGCCGGCCCGGACGGCTGTCCGCCCGAGATGCGCGCGGCCGCCGTTGCCACCAGGGTGGAGAGCGGCCCGACGGTCCACACGAAGGAGGCGCCGGAGATGGCGAAGGACGGCAAGAAGTCCGGGGAGGAC
>NZ_JAHWGT010000542.1 GCF_020873895.1 Streptomyces sp. DH12
GTCGGGCAGGGTCCGGGCCAGCGCGGTGCGCAGCGCGGCGGGGTCGGTGGCGTCGTGGGCCGGGACGACGTAGCCGACGAGGCGCTTGTCGCCGGGGCGGTCCTCGCGGGCGAGGACGGCGGCGTGGGCGACGCCCGGCAGGGCGGCGAGCGCGGCCTCCACCTCCCCCGGCTCGATCCGGAAGCCGCGGATCTTCACCTGGTGGTCCGCGCGCCCGGCGAACTCCAGCTCCCCGTCCGCCCGCCACCGGCCCAGGTCACCCGTGCGGTACATACGGGACCCCGGCGGACCGTAGGGATCGGCCACGAACCGCTCCGCCGTCAGCTCCGGACGGTTCAGATACCCGCGCGCCACCCCCGCACCCGCCAGATACAGCTCACCCGTGACACCCGGCGGCACCGGACGCAGCGCACCGTCCAGCACGAGGACGCGGTCGTGGTCCACGGGCCGCCCGATGGGGGCGGCGGCGGGCCACTCGGCCGGATCGGCGGGCAGGGTGTGGGTGGTGACGGCGTGGGTCTCGGCGGGTCCGTAGACGTTGTGCAGCCGGCGGCCGGGGACGGCGTACG
>NZ_JAHWGT010000543.1 GCF_020873895.1 Streptomyces sp. DH12
GCGCACCGCCCGCCGCGGGGCGCCGCACGGAGCCCCGGCGGCGGCCGGCCGCCTCCCCCTCCGTGTCCACGGTGGGCCGCCCGGGCTTCGCCTGGGCGCTGCCCGCCGCCGTGTTCTTCACGCTCTTCGCCATCGTCCCGCTCGTGATGGTCGCGGTGCTGTCCTTCATGAGCTGGAACGGGCTCGGCTCGCCCCAGTGGGTCGGCACCGACAACTGGTCACGCCTGTGGGACGACCCGGTGATGCTGAAGAGCGTCTGGCTCACCCTGCTGCTGACCGCGCTCGGCGTGGTCCTCCAGACCCCGCTGAGCATCCTGCTCGGCGTCTGGGCGGCCGGCTACCAGCGCAACCGCGCGGTGCTGTCCGTCATCTACTTCATCCCGCTGCTGCTGTCCGCCACCGCCGTCTCCGTGCTGTGGCGCGCGCTGCTCGACCCGAACTTCGGCATCCCCGCCGACGCCACCTGGCTGTTCGGCGACGGCAACCTGTTCGGCGAACAGGCCACCGCCATCGGCGTGCTGGCGTTCGTGAGCACCTGGCAGTTCACCCCCTTCCACACGCTGATCAAC
>NZ_JAHWGT010000544.1 GCF_020873895.1 Streptomyces sp. DH12
CTACATCGGCACGGAGCACATCCTGCTCGGCCTGATCCGTGAGGGCGAGGGCGTCGCCGCCCAGGTCCTGGTCAAGCTGGGCGCTGATCTGAACCGCGTGCGGCAGCAGGTGATCCAGCTGCTCTCCGGTTACCAGGGCAAGGAGACCGCCGCCGCCGGCGGGCCTGCCGAGGGCACCCCCTCGACGTCCCTGGTCCTCGACCAGTTCGGCCGGAACCTCACCCAGGCCGCTCGTGAGTCCAAGCTCGACCCGGTCATCGGGCGCGAGAAGGAGATCGAGCGGGTCATGCAGGTGCTGTCCCGCCGTACCAAGAACAACCCGGTGCTGATCGGTGAGCCCGGCGTCGGCAAGACCGCCGTCGTCGAGGGCCTCGCCCAGGCGATCGTCAAGGGCGAGGTGCCCGAGACCCTCAAGGACAAGCACCTCTACACCCTGGACCTCGGCGCCCTGGTGGCCGGCTCCCGCTACCGCGGTGACTTCGAGGAGCGCCTGAAGAAGGTGCTCAAGGAGATCCGCACCCGCGGCGACATCATCCTGTTCATCGACGAGCTGCACACGCTGGTCGGT
>NZ_JAHWGT010000545.1 GCF_020873895.1 Streptomyces sp. DH12
GCCACGAGCAGCCGCCCTGTGAGCGAGGACACCTCGGTCATGCCAGACATGATCCCGCATCTTCCCGCCGCGCGGGGAGGCAATGCGGGTGACGGAGTGAACACGGCCGCGGCGCGCGAGAGCGTCCTGGTCGGGCGTCGTCCGGCAGACGTGAAGGGGTGCGGACGGGCGGCCGGGAGCGCGCCCGGCGAGCTGGTGCTCGACCCCACGTACGTGGAGAGCGCCAACGTCGCTGACATCGATGCCCACGCCGGTTCCTCGCGCATCCCGATCCTGTTCTGCGGTCCGCTGCTGCACCGCCTCGGGCACGCGTTCATCCCGGGCCTCGGCGGCTGCGACATCGGCGGACGCCCCATCGACTTCCACTTCGACGTGCTGCGGCAGTTCGGCGCGACGATCGAGAAGCGCGCGGACGGCCAGTACCTGGAGGCCCCGCAGCGGCTGCGCGGCACCAAGATCCGGCTGCCGTACCCGTCCGTCGGCACCACCGAGCAGGTGCTGCTCACGGCGGTTCTCGCGGAGGGCGTCACCGAGCTGTCCAACGCGGCGGTGGAGCCGGAGATCGAG
>NZ_JAHWGT010000546.1 GCF_020873895.1 Streptomyces sp. DH12
CGCCTCGTCCTCTACACCGACGGCCTGGTCGAGACCCGCCGCGACCCGCTCGACACCCGCCTCGACCGCCTCCTCACCCTGCTCGACACCCCGGCCCACTCCCTCGACGACGTCTGCGAACTCCTCCTCCGCACCCTGCACGAGCCGGACAACTTCGACGACGTGGCGCTGCTGATCGCCCGGGTCACGGCACCCGGGTACTGAGAGACCGCGGGACGCGTCGGGGACGCCCACGAGGGGCCGCCCACGGCGGTGGCCGGACGCGCGGGGCGGCGGAGGCCGGACCTGCGGGGCTGAGGGCGACTCCTGGCGGGCGGCGGGTCGGCCCGGGCGGTTCGCGCGAACCGAGGGCGTGGGTCGCGGACGGGACGTCCCACGCCCCCGTGAACCCACACCCGTGTCACCGCGGCGGCACGAAGCCCGGCGTCGCGGCGCCGACGCCCCGGCCACGCCCGGCCGCGTCGCTCCGGTCGGGCGGCATCGTGCCGCCCTCGTCGAACAGCCGTACGTCCGGGTGGACCTCCGCGGCGAACCAGGCGAAGCCGCGCGCCCTGGCGGCGGCCCGCA
>NZ_JAHWGT010000054.1 GCF_020873895.1 Streptomyces sp. DH12
CCCCCGGGCCGCCCGGGGGCGCGACACCGGTTCGTCCGGCCGGTCCCCGCGCCGCGGTGGGAGCGCCGAGCGGGGAGCGCCGACCGGCCCCGCCCCGGCTTTCCGACAGGTCCGGTCGGGTCCGGTCCGGTCAGAAGGAGTGCGGGTGGTGGAAGAGCCGCGCCGGGTCGTACGCCGCCTTCACCCGCGCCAGGCGGTCGGCGTTCGCGCCGTAGTACGCCCGGCGCCAGTCGCGCAGCGCCGGGTCGGTGTAGTTCTGGTAGGCCCGGCCGCTCGCCCACGGGCGCATGACGTCGTACGTGCCGTCCAGCCACGCCCGGTGCCGGGCGACGGTGCCGGCCGCCGCCCGGTCGGGCCAGGAGACGATGTACTGCGCCAGGAAGAGCGCGTCCCGGTGGACGAACGCCGTGTCACCCGGCCGGACCCGGTTCACGGCGCCGCCCATGGCGTCCAGGGCCACGCTGCCCGCCCCGCCGCCGCTCAGAGCGGCCAGCCGCTCCACGCGGGTGAGGAGCGCCCTCACCCCGTCGGCCGGGACGGCCCGCGTGTAGAAGTCGGACCGCGCCGCGTACGACTCGCGCGCCACCCTGCCCTGCGGGGTCCGGCCCGGCAGGTCGCCCTTCTGGTGGGCCTGCGGGATCGTCCACCCCGACACACCGCCCATCACCTTCATCGCGTCCATGAAGGGCCGCGTCCGCACCGAGGACGACGAGGGGGCCGCGCCGACCGCGCCGGCGAGCCGGTCGAGCCGGTTCTCCAGGTCCGCACGGCCGGTGAGGGCCAGGCCCCCGACCCGTACGGTGCCGGGCCGCCCGCCGACCGGTGCGGACAGGTGGAGGTTGGCCCAGATCCCGTCCGGCGCGGTGGGCGCCCAGCGCTGCCACTCCCGCACCACGGCGGCCGCCCGGGACCACGGCCAGCCGAGGAAGAACGTCGTGCACTCGGGGGCCGCGTGCGTCCGCATCCGCAGCTCGGTGACCACGCCGAACTGGGCGTTGCCGCCGCCGCGCAGCGCCCAGAACAGGTCCGGCTCGTGCCCGGCGTCGACGTCCCGGATCCGGCCGTCGGCCGTGACGATCCGCGCGCCGACCACACTGTCGCTGGTCAGCCCGTACGCGCGGCTGACCACGCCGATCCCGCCACCGAGCGCGAGCCCCGAGACGCCCACCGTCGGGCAGGAGCCGGCCGGCACGGTCCGGCCGCGGGCGGTGAGCCGGTCGTACGCGTCGATGAGCTTCGCCCCGGCGCCGATCCGCGCCTCGCCGCCCGACAGGGAAACCGACGCCATCCTCTGCACGTCCACGACGAGCCCCGGCCCCGACGACCAGCCCGCGTACGAGTGGCCGCCGCTGCGCACCGCCACCGGCACGGCGTGGCGGCGGGCGAACTCCAGGCAGGAGCGCACGTCCTCGGGCCGCGCGCAGTACGCGACACCGGCCGGGCGGACGGCGTCGAAGCGGGGGTTGAACAGCGTCCGGGCGGTGTCGTAGACGCGGTCCCCCGGCCGCACCAGCGTCCCGTCGAGGCCCCGCGCCAGGGCCGCCCAGTCCGCGGCCCGCGGGGGCCGGCGCGGCTCACGCGCCGGCCGCCGCGCCACGCGCCCCGCCGCGGGCGCCGGAGCCCCCGCCCCCGCCCCGCCCCCGGGTGACGGCACGATGCCCGCTGTGAGGAACGCCCCCGAGACGGCCGCGGCGCCGGCGGCCAGCACCCGCCGCCGGCCGGCCCCGCCGCCCCCGGAGCCCGTACCGCCGTCCCCCGCGGCCGCGCCGCCCCCGGGAGCCGCGCCGCCGCCCTCCCCGTCCGTGCCGCCCTGCCCGTACCGCCGCGTCCGCGTCCGCTCCATCGTCCTCGCCCCACTGCTCCGTCGACGTCGTCTCGCGGTGGAGGATGAGTGGACGGCCCGTCAGGTTCCCACGCTCCGCGGGCACACGGCGGCAGCCGGCCGGTGCGCGGTGGTCAGGAGGAGTCCAGCGCCTCGGCCAGGTCCTCCAGTGCCTCCAGCAACTGCCGGGCCCCCGCCCGTACGACCGGGTCGACGTCCGGGCCCGCCTCCTCCAGGGCCGCGCGGACGCCGTCCCAGTCCGGCACCCGCCCCGCGCGGACCTCGCCGGCACCCTGCTCGGCCGCCCGCCGCACCGCCCGCGCCAGCGCGGCGGCCCCGGGCGAGGGGGCGGCGGCGCGGTCGGGCACATGGGCCTCCAGCAGCATCGCCGCCCGGGCGAACCGGGTGAGGGCCGCGCCGGCCGCGTCGGCGGCGGCGTGGGACAGCCCCCGGTGCCGCACCGGTTCGTGTGCCGCGCGGTCTACCGCCTCCTGCCAGGAGAGCCGGGCGGCGCGGGCGGCGAGGAGCGCCCCGCGCACCGCCCCGCGCGGCGGCAGGTCCGGGCGCGCGTACCGCTCCAGCACCTCGGAGCCGTACCGGCCCGCGGCCGCCAGCCACTCCGCGAGCCGGGCCCGCAGCCGCGGCGTCTCCCAGGCCGGGTAGAGGGCGTAGGCCAGCATCGCGAGCACCCCGCCCAGCAGCGTCAGCACCACCCGCTCGGGGACCGTCTGCGTCCACTGCTCGCCCGCCATGCCCAGCAGGAACACCACGTACGCCGAGACGCACACCTGCGCGGCGGCGTACCCGCTGCGCATCAGCAGGTACGCCCCGCACGCGGCGGCCACGGCGAGCGCGGCCGACGTGTGCGTGCCGGGGCCGGCCGCCCGCACCACCCCCGTCGCCAGGGCCACGCCCACCAGCGTGCCCGCGAACCGGGCCACCGACCGGGCGTACGTCTGGCTGAAGTCCGGCCGCATCGACATGACGGCGGTGAGGGGCGCCCAGTAGCCGTGGCCGAAGGGCAGGGCCGTGCCGAGGAGGTAGCCGGCGGCGGCGACCGCCGTGAGCCGGACGGCGTGCCGCAGGTACGGCGAGTCGTGCCGCCGCAGTTCCTCGCGCACGTCACCGGCGACGAGCGGGACGAGGCTGACCAGGCTCGGCCGGGTGCGCAGCTCGTCGGGGCCCGTCCGGCGGTCCGCCGGGGCGGCCGCCTCCACGACGTCCTCCAGGAGCGCCGCCAACCGCGCCGCGGCCCGCCGCGCGGGGGCCGCGTCCAGGACCGCCCCGGTGTCGGGGGTGCGCAGCGCGGCGAGGGCGCCCGGCGGCACGTCGAGGGGGGTACCGCCGCGGACCGACCGGGCGGCCGCGTCCAGCACGGCCCCCGCCGCGTCGAGCAGCTCCCGCACCCGGTCCCGGGCCGGGCCCTCCGCCGGTACGCCCACCGCCGGGTCGGCGAGCGAGGCGAGGACGGGCCGGATCCGCTCGGCCGCCCCCCGGGCGCCGTGCAGCTCGGCGGGGCGCCTGCGGGCCTGGCGCGGCGTGACCGCCGCCGCGCTGCGGGCGGTCATGAGGGGGACCGGGTCGAACGGCGCGTACGGGTCGTGGCGCAGCCGCCGCGCGTAGTCCGCCTCCGCCGCCAGCGCGTCGGCGAGGGCGTCGCGCTGCGGACCCCACCGGCGGACGGGCAGCAGCACGATCAGCCCGGCCTGGACGAGGCCGCCCGCCGCGATGACCAGGGCGTGGACGGCGGCGTCGGCGACCGACGTGGGCAGGGTGACGGTCACCAGCATGATCGCCACGTTGGAGGAGGCGATCAGCCCGGCCGTCGGCCCCGCCGTCCAGGCGAGCCCGGACAGGAACGTCCACACGACCAGCAGCGCGAGGAAGGCCGCCAGGTGGGCGGCGCAGAGGTAGCCGAGGAACGTCGACACGGCGAGGCTCAGCCCGGACACGAGCGCCAGCGTCGGCCGGGGACGCCAACTGCGCTGGAACGTGGCCATCGCCGCCTGGAACGCCCCGAAGGCCGAGCTCGCCGCCATGCCGGGGCCGCCCAGGGCCAGGCTCGCCGCGACGACGAGGGCCAGCCCGGCGGCCGCGCGCAGCGCGACGAGCGGCTCCAGCCGCTCGCGGCGCACGGCGAGCCCCGACCGGGCGGTCGACCCGAGGGCGCGCAGCCACGTCATGGCACCGACGTTAGGCCGTGTCCGCCCCGTCGCCCGCCCGCCGGCCCGGGTGTGTCGTGGCGGGGGGTACCGCCCCCTCCCCACGGGTACCCGGCGGGCCCGGTACCGACTTGGGAGGCGACATGACCCACCACCACGACGCACACGACGACGCGCATGACGACGCCCCCCGCGACCGCGCCGCGGAGCGGGCCCGGGAGCGGGCTGCGAAGGCGCCGGGGGCCGGTTCGGGGGCCGAGCGTGACGCCGGCCGCCGCGACGTGCCCGGCACGGCGAGCACGGCGGAGGGGTACCGCCCCGGCGAGGGCACGGCGGGAGGCGAGGCGCTCACCGGCGTGGAGAAGGACCCCGGCGACGACCGGGAGGGATGACCGGGCGGGGTGACCGGGCGGTACGGGCCCCCCGAGGGCGACCATCACCGGTCCGCGCGGGTCGAACCGCGTGGACCGATGAAAGAGGGCCCATGAGGACCGACGCCGCCAAGCCGCCCGTGACCGCCGTGGCGACGCCCGCGTGTTGCTGGCCTCGGGCGTCGCCGCGCTCGCGGTGCTGACCGGCTGCCTGTACAGCGCGACGTCCGACGACCAACCCGAGGCGGACACCCGTGGCCATCGGCTCGCACCGCCCGACCGGGTGGGCGACCACCGCGCGGAGCGGGCCTCCCGGGACACGTACGTCGGCAGGACCAGCTGTGCCGGACAGCCCTCCGACGCCGACTGCGCCCTGTACGCCACCGAGGTCCGCGGCGTCGGCATCACCCCCGGGGACGCCGACCGGATCGTCCGCGGGGCGGTGGGCGGCGGAGCCCTCTACCGGTTGGGCGAGCCGGACGCGAAGGACGCGTCGTACATGAGTTTCCGAGGGCTGCAGGGAGCAGTCCCCGACCCCCGCGCGGCGGTGAAGCCGATGTTCCGCTCCCTGCGCGCGGGGCAGCACCACTCGTTCCGTCTCGGCGCGTGGGACGGCCCGCCGCGGTCCTTCCCCCTCGACGGCTTCGCGGGGGCGGTCATGACCTGTCGCCGTACGGTCACCGTCGTCGGGACGGCCGCGGATGCCGCGCAGCGCAGGGACGAGGAGGTGTACTGCGTCTGGGCCGACCACAGCACGGTCGCCTTCGTGAACCTCCCCGGCGGCTCCCTGACCGAGGCCGCCGGCCTCACCGCCGAGCTGTACCGGACGGCCCGCGTCCGCCGGTGACGGCGGGGCGGGCGGGGGAGCGGGGGCCGGGCGCCCGCCTGGCTGCCCAGCCCCCGGCGCGGGTCACCGGGCGGTGACCCGCAGGGTCTCCAGTGACGGGTCGGCGGCGTCCGGGAGGAGCATGCCGGCGGCCACGCCGCTGGACAGGTAGTCCACGACGGCCTGCGTGATCACCTCGCCGGGGGCCACCACGGGCACCCCCGGCGGGTAGGGGCTGATCGTCTCGGCCGCGACGCGGCCCACGGCCTTCTCCGCGGGAACGTGCTCCGCCTCCGCGAAGAAGGCGTCCCGGGGCAGCACCGCCTGCTCCAGCTCCAGGTCGCCCGGCTCCGGCAGCCGCACCGGGTGCGGCCGCTCCAGGGAACCGGCGTGCTCGGCCAGGTCGCGCAGCGCGTCGCACAGCAGCGCCTCGGTCCGGTCGTCGTCGGCGTGCGTCAGGATCGCGCTGACGCGGCAGGTGTCGGACGCGCCGATGTCGATGTGGCGCTCCGCCCGCAGCCACTCGGCGGCCTGCATGCCGCTGACGCCCAGCTCCCGCACGTCGATGGTGATCTTCAACGGGTCGAGCTCGGCGGCGAACCCCTCGCGCACCACCCGCTCGTCCATCAGCCGCAGGCCCTCGGTCCCGACGACGGCCCGGCGCACCCGCTCGGCCCGGCGCAGCGCCGTTTCCAGCAGGTCGCGCCCCTGCTCCGCCATCTGCCGTCGCCAGCCGTCGAGCGTCGCGTACACCAGGGAGGAGGAACTCGTCGTGCCCAGCAGGTCCTCCCGCTGCTTCAGCACCCCCGGCGACACCCGGTCGCCCCGGAGGTGGAAGACGGAGCTCTGCTCGACCGCCCCGCCCATCTTGTGCACGCTGGTGACGACGAGGTCGGCCTCGGCGTCCATGCCCCACGCCGGCAGGTCCGGATGGAACGGCAGATGCGCACCCCACGCCTCGTCCACGATGAGCGGCACGTCGTACTCGTGGCACACACGGGCGACGCCACGGATGTCCGCGCAGGAGCCCCAGTCCGTCGGTGTGATGAGCAGCATGCCCTTCGCGTCCGGGTGTGCGGCCAGCGAGCGGCGGACGTCGTCGGGCTCGGGCGGGTGCACCAGGTGCCGTTCGGCGTCGAACTTCGGGTGGACCCACACGGGCACGACGCCGTTGACGATCACCGCGGCGATCACCGACTTGTGGGCGTTGCGGGAGATGAGCAGTTTCTCACCCGGGCCGGCCACCGCGAGCATCGCCGTCTTCACCGACAGGGAGCTGCCGCAGGTCGAGAAGAACGCGCGGTCCGCGCCGACCGCGTCCGCCATCAGTTCCTCGGCCTGGCCGAGCACGTCCTGGGACTCCCGCCGGTCGTCGAGGCCGTTGAGGGAGAGCACGTCCGAGCGGAAGACGTCCGCCCCGACGACGTCCAGTACGCGCGGGTCGACGCCCCTGCCCTGCTTGTGCCCGGGAGGTCCGTACACGACGTCACCGCGCCGCCTGAACTCCTGCAGGGCTTCGAGGACCGGGACACGGGAGTGATCCATGAGCGTCTCCTTCGCACCGTTCAGGCCGCCGGACGTCCACGCGGTCGGCGGCCACACTGCCGGGTACCCCGGCAGGCCCGCGGCAGCGGACCGATTCGTCCGGCGACCCGAAGGGAGGACCGACCGGACGGGGGAGCGCGGACAGGGCGACGGCGAGGACGGCCTCCCGCGCGGACGTCATCCCGTCGCCGCACTTCCCCGAGGGCGGCGGTCGTGTAACGCCCGCGAGGAACCCGCCCACGCGGCCCGTGCCGGGCATGCCGTCCTCCCGCGGTCGCCGCGGGCAGGCGATCCGGTGCAGGCGCCCTCGTCCCACCAGTACACGAACCCGAGGAGGCCGCCCCCGCGCGTCGCCGCGCGGCCGCTCCCACGGCAGCCAGTGCGGGCCTCCGGCGTGGAAGTCCGGATCCCGGCGCGGTCGGCGTCCGGCGGCGCGGCCCGCCACCATCCGCCGGCGGCCGGTCCTGCGTTCTCCGCGTCCTCCGCACTCTCTTCCACCCTGCGGGCCCGCGGGCCCGCGGGCCCACGGACCTGCGGGCCCACGGGCCCGCGGATCGTCCGGGTCTCGGCGTCGTCCGGTGGACGGGCCGGCGGGCCGCACGGCCGGCGAGCCTGGCCCGCACGGCCGACGGCGCCGCGCGCGGGAGTCCGCGGGCGGCGCCGTGTCGGGGTGGGGGGCGCGGTCGGTCGGGGGTGTGCGTACCTGTCGCCGAAAGGCCGTCAGAGGAGGGGGCCGAGCGGGCCCAGGTCGATGTTCAGGTCCTCGGGCGTGAGTCCGAACTTGTCGCGGAGGACCTCCATGCGGTCCTCCAGCAGCATCAGGGTCAGACCGATCCGCTCCTCCTGGTCCTCGCTCAGCTCACCGCTCTCGACCCGGCGCAGCGCCTGGCGCTCCATCAGCTGGCGCAGCAGCTCCACGACGGTGAGGACCAGGCAGGCCAGGTCGCGTTCGACGGTGTCCGGGTCGAGTTCCACGCGGCGGCGCGGCTCGTCCCCGCTCACAGCGGCCGCCCCCACGGCGACGGCACCTCGGCGCTGACCGAGCTGATCAGGGCCTTCAGGTCGACGCGCACCAGGTCCACGTCGGCGATGCTCAGGGTGAGGTCGCCGCCGATGACGACACCACCGGCCAGCAGCCGGTCCAGCAGGTCGACGAGGGCGACCCTGCGCTGTTCGACGCTCACCCCGCGTCCTCCTCCGCGATCCCGGCGAACGAGTACGGCGCCCACGGTCCCGTCAGCTCGACGCGCACTCCCTCGGCCGACGCCTCGCCGACGAGCGCGACGAACGCCTCGCTGCGGTCCCGGGCGACCAGGTAGGCCGCGTTGAGGACGTTCACCCCGCCCGCGTCGCCCGCCAGACGCGGGTCCTGCGGCGGATGCAGGGCGGTGGCCTCGGCGTGCCCGCCGAGCCGCTCGTGCAGCGTGCGCGCGACCGCGTCGGCGCGCCGCATGCCGTCCTCCCGGCCGTCGCGCTCCCTCAGCCGGCGCCGCAGGTAGTCGCGGCCGGAGCCGACCGCGCCCGCGCTCCCGGCGGGCACCGGCTCCCGCGGCGCGGGAGCCGGTGCGGTTGCCGGTTGCTCCGCGTACACCTTCACCCCCCACTCGACCCGCCCGTCCAGCCGGTCCAGCGCGCGCACGAACCGGTCGTGCCCCTCCTGGAGCAGCCGCCGCACCCCGCTGTCGTCGCGGCACACCGTGGCGAGCCGCAGCGGCAGCGGGGAGGTGACGGTGGTCAGCGCGGCCAGCACGGCGTCGTGACCGCGGGCGGTGTCCGCCAGCCAGTCCAGGTCCTCCAGCCGGGCGCGCAGCGGCCCCTCGTCGAACTCCTCCGCCGGCACCGACCCGACCACGGCGACCAGGTCCTCGTGGCGGAGCAGCCGGGGCGGGTCCCCGGCGATGCCGGCGGCCCCCTCGGGGAGGACGCCGTCGAAGGGGCGGCACACGGCGTAGACGTACCGCAGGCGCGGGCTCGTCGGGGTGGTCATGACGTGCGCTCCTCCAGTTCGGTGAGGCGGCGGCGGAGTTCCGCGTTCTCACTCGCCAGCTCGTCCCGGCGGGCGTGCGAGGAGAGCGCGGGGTCGCTCTCCCACCAGTCGATGCCCATCTCCTTCGCGCGGTCCACGGAGGCGACGACGAGCCGCAGCTTGATGGTCAGCAGCTCGATGTCGAGCAGGTTGATCCTGATGTCACCCGCGATGACGATGCCCTTGTCGAGGACGCGTTCGAGGATGTCGGCGAGGTTGGCCCCGCCGCCGCTGTCGGACGGGTAGGAGGCCGGCAGGCGGCCGGGGGTGGTCATGTCTGTCTGGTGCCCTTCTCCAGTCGGTCGAGCAGCTCGTCCTCCTGGCGGTCGAAGGTGGCCTCGTCGATCTCGCCGGCCTCCAGCCGCTCGGCCAGGCGGGCGAGTTCACGGTGGACGGCGGCCGGGTCGTAGTACTGCCGCTCCGCCTCCTCGACCACCTGGCGCAGTACCCAGGCGGTGCCGCGCAGCGGCGCCGCGGGCAGCATGAGCAGCTCTCCGAGCAGGCCCACGGCGGCCTACTCGACGAAGCTGTACGGCGGGAGCGGCCCGTTCAGCTGCACGACGAGGTGCCCGTGCTCCTTGCGGAGGGCGTCGACGGCGGCCGTGAACTCCTCGGCCCGGTCGCGCTCCACGAGGAACGACAGGTTCGCCAGCCGGCCGGTGTCGGGCGCGGGCCGGCAGTCGGCGGCCGCCTCCTGCAGGGACTCCTGCACGAGGACCGCGTCCTGCGCCTCACGGGCGCGCACCGCCGCCGCCACGCGCTCGCCCAGGGCGAGCTTCTGCTCGTACGTCCCGCCGCCGGCTGACCGGCTCTCCTGGCTGAGGGCGCGCAGCTCCGGATTGTCGATGAGGACCTGGTGCAGCACGGCCTCCTCGTCGTGGACCGCCTTCACGTTGTACTCGACCTTGCCGTCGAGTGCCCGCAGCCGCTCCAGGTAGTGGGACTCGCGCTCGCGCAGCACGGCCACGACGGCGTCGTCGTCGGGGGACACCCCGCCGAACCGCAGCGGCAGTATGGTGCCGGCCGAGCCGGCCTCGGCCAGCACGCCCTGGTGGGCGAGGAGGTCGCGACGCTTGGGCCGCAGCTGCTCGGGCGCGTCGCTGACCAGCGCCGCCAGCTCGCCGTGGGTGAGGACGCGCACGGGGCGGGGCGGCTCTCCGATGCCGTCCGCCTTCTCCGGGAGCGCCGGGTGCGAACGGCGGGTGATGCCGTAGACGTACGTGCTCACTTCTCCTGCTCCTCCTTCTTGGCGGACGACGACGACCGGGAGGACCGGCTTCCGCCGCCGAGCGTGTCGGACAGCGACTGCGCCGCCCCCTGGATCGCACCCTTGGTCTTGCCCCGCGCGCCGGACTCGGTCATGCCGTCGACCAGTTCGGGCAGGCCCGGGTTCTTCCGCGGGCCGGCCTCCAGGTCGAGGCGGTTGCACGCCTCGGCGAAGCGCAGGTAGGTGTCGACGCTCGCGACCACGACCCGCACGTCGATCTTCAGGATCTCGATGCCGACGAGCGACACGCGGACGAAGGCGTCGATGACGAGCCCGCGGTCCAGGACCAGTTCCAGGACGTCGTACAGGCCACTGGAACCGCCGGAACCGCCCGGGGCCGTCCTTGCCTCAACAGTCATGTGCTTGCTCCCTCTCTGATCGGTGGTCAGCGGGACCGGTCGTCCGCCTTGCCCCGCTCGTACCGGCGGACCCGCCGGTACCCGGTGAGTTCGCCGTCCCCGTCGAGCTCCACCTCGTAGGAGGCCAGCAGACTCGTGGTGTCGGGGATGCGGGACAGTTCGACGACTTCGACGGTCAACCGCCAGCCGTCGTCCGTGCGCTCGAAGGAGGACACGGACTCGGGTGCCTGCCCGGTGAGTTGGGAGAGCTGCTCACAGGCGAGGCGCAGGGTCTCTGATGCGTTGGCCATGTCTGCCTCCGGGTTGCCGCCCCGCCCGTGCGCAAACCTGGGGCGGAGACGACGGCGGCGGCTCCCCTGGGGACGGGGAGCCGCCGCCGGGTGGGTTGACGGTCAGGCGTGCCGGTGCGAGGAACGGCCGCCGGTGACCATGCGGTAGACGGCGAGCAGGATCACCGAACCGACCACCGCGGCCACCCAGGTGGACAGGTCGAAGAAGCCGTCGATGGAGTCGACGCCGAAGAGGACCTTCCCCAGCCAACCGCCCAGGAGACCGCCGGCGATACCGATGAGCATGGTGATGAGGATGCCGCCGGGGTCGCGTCCCGGCATCAGGGCCTTGGCGATCATGCCGGCCAGCAGACCGATCAGTATCCACGCGATGATTCCCATGGAGCTCTCCTCCGTCGTCTCGGGCCGTTGCCTCTCGGCCGTTGCCTCTCGGCCGTTGCCTCTCAGGGGACCGCCTGCGCCGTCGCGGCGATTCCAAACCCGCCGCGCTCCGGGCCCCTTACCGCACTCACGGCTGGCATGTGCGCGTTTGCCCACTTTCACCAACTCGGGCCGTCTCGCCCGTTTCAATGCGGTGGAGGCGGTCAGGCGCACACAGTGCGCGGTGTGCGACCCGGAGCCGCGCCACCGACGAACGGAGGAGGAACTCCCGTGGAGAACTGGCGACAGGCGGCCGCGTGCCGTCACGAGGACCCTGACCTGTTCTTCCCCGTGGGGACCAGCGGGCCGGCCGTCATGCAGGCCGAGGAGGCCAAGAAGATCTGCGGCCGCTGCCCCGTGCGGGAGCAGTGCCTGCAGTGGGCCGTGGAGACGAGTCAGGACTTCGGCGTGTGGGGCGGGGCCGACGAGGCCGAGCGGCGTACGCTGCGCCGCCGCGCCGCCCGTGCCGGCCGGCGCAACAGCGGCTGACCGGCCGTGCCGGCACGACGCCCGCGGGACCGGCCCGGCGCCCCGTCCGACGCCAGGTCGGGTGGGTCGCGGGACGCGGCCGGGGCCCGGGCACGTGAACACGGCCGCCCCCGGCCGGAGCGGCCAGGGGCGGGGAGCGCGGGCGCGTCGGGTCAGGCCCGGCCGGCCGTGCCGTCCTCCACCGGTTCGAGCATCTCCTCGCGCGGCGGGGAACCCGCCGCGGCGCCGCCCCCGCGCAACCGCGCGGTCAGACGGGTGGCCACCGGCTCGGTGTAACGGGCGGTGAGCGGGCCCACGATGACGAGGATCAGGACGTAGGCGGTCGCCAGCGGACCGAGCGAGGGCTCGATCCCGGCGGTCACGGCCAGCCCGGCGATGACGATGGAGAACTCGCCGCGCGCCACCAGCGTCCCCCCGGCCCGCCAACGGCCCTTGGGCGATATGCCGGCCCGCTTCGCCGCCCAGTACCCCGTCGCGATCTTCGTGCCGGCCGTCACCACGGCCAGTGCCAGGGCGGGCAGCAGCACGGGCGGGATGCTGGCGGGGTCGGTGTGCAGCCCGAAGAAGACGAAGAACACGGCGGCGAACAGGTCACGCAGCGGGCTCAGCAGGTGGTGGGCGCCCTCCGCGGCCTCCCCGGAGAGCGCGATGCCCACCAGGAACGCGCCGACCGCCGCCGACACCTGGAGCTGCTGGGCGATCCCCGCCACCAGCAGTGTCAGGCCGAGGACGACCAGCAGCAGCTTCTCCGGGTCGTCGCTGGAGACGAAGCGGGAGATGACCCGGCCGAAGCGCAGCGCCAGGAAGAGCACCAGGCCCGCCACGCCCAGCGCGACGGCCAGGGTCACGCTGCCCGCGGCCAGCCCGACGCCCGCCAGCAGGGCCGTGATGATCGGCAGGTACACGGCCATCGCCAGGTCCTCCAGGACCAGGATGCTCAGCACGACCGGCGTCTCCCGGTTGCCGAGCCGCCCGAGGTCTCCGAGGACCTTGGCGATCACCCCGGAGGAGGAGATCCAGGTGACGCCCGCCAGCACGACGGCGGCGACCGGCCCCCACCCCAGCAGCAGCGCCATCGCCGCCCCGGGCAGCGCGTTGAGCGCGGCGTCGACGAGGCCGGCCGGGTACTGCGTCTTGAGGTTGGTGACCAGGTCGCTGGCCGTGTACTCCAGCCCCAGCATCAGCAGGAGCAGGATGACGCCGATCTCCGCACCGATCGCCACGAACTCCTCGCTCGCGCCGAGGGGCAGCAGCCCGCCCGTGCCGAACGCCAGTCCGGCGAGCAGGTAGAGGGGGATCGGCGAGAAGCGGAAGCGTCCCGCCAGCCGGCCGAGCACGCCCAGGCCGAGGATGATCGCACCGAACTCGATCAGGAAGAGGGCGGAGGAGTGCACGCGCTCACTCCCGTCCGAGTATCGTCGCCGCGGCCTCGACGCCCTCACGGGTGCCGATCACGATGAGCGTGTCACCGCCGGCGAGCCGGAAGTCCGGTGCCGGCGAGGGGATCGCGTCGGCGCGGCGCAGGACGGCCACCACGGACGCGCCCGTCTCCGTGCGCATCCGTGTCTCCCCGAGGACGCGCCCGCTCCAGTGGGACGACGAGGGCAGTTCTATGCGCTCCGCGACCAGGCCGAGGTCGGTGGTGGAGAGCAGGTTCGGGCTGTGGTGCGCCGGCATGAGCGCGTCGATCAGCGCCTCGGCCTCGCCCGCCGTCAGCTTCAGCGACATCGCGCACTCGTCGGGATCGTCGGCGCGGTAGGTGCTGAGCACCCGCCCGCCGTCCCGCTGCGCCACCACCGAGAGGCGGCGGTGCTCGCGGGTCGTCAGGTCGTAGCGGACCCCGATACCTGGCAGGGGCGTACGGCTCATACGCGGAGCGGGCACGGCGGAACTCCTTCGTGGCTGGCGCGAACTCGACGAGCCGACCGGCCGGAAGGCGTCGTCTTGACCGACACTTTACGTGCTCGCGGCAACGACCTCGCGTCCTTGGGACCGCCGGGGCCGATCCGCCGATCAGGGGCGATCGGCACCGGCCGACCGGGAACGCAGCATGCGCCGCACCACGTCGGCCTGTTCGGTGAGCGTCTTGCGGACGACGGGCGCCGTCTTCTCCGCGCGTGCCAGCGCCTCGTCGAGGTACGCGCCGTCCACGGTGTACCGGGGCAGCAGTCGGCCCGTGTAGACCATGGCCGGGCTCATGCCGCCCCGGTCGAGGTCCGGCAGGAGCTCCAGGTAGCGGTCGGCGTAGGGCGCGAGGACGGCGTCCTGCCCGGGACGCCAGAACGCCGCCGCGACCCGGCCCACCCACGCCAGGGGCACGGCCCGTTCCGTCACGAGGGTCCGCCACACGTCGGCCTTGGCCGCCGCGTCCGGTGCGGCGGCGCGGACGCACAGCTCCCGCACCCACGCCTCCGGGTCGGGGTCGGCGGCCAGGAGGCGGGCCGCGTCCGCCGCGGTGGCGCCGCCGAGTTCGGCGGTGCGGGTCAGGGCCCGCCACCGCAGGTCGTGGTCGTCTCCGGCCTCCGCCTCGGCGCGCAGGCGGTCCAGTCCGTCACCCGACGCCGTCCGCGCCAGCGCGCGCAGCGCCACCCGGCGGCGGTCCGGGTGCGCGGCACCGTCGGCGATCCGGCGGCACACCGTGGCGAGGACGGACGTCAACCCGGGGCGGTGCTCCTCGGGCGCCCACAGCTCGGTGATGTCGCAGGCGAGCGTCAGGTACGGCTCCACGACGGCGTCGCACGTCTCGGCCGCGGCGACGGCGCCGACGGCGCGGGCGGCCTCGGCCGCGGTCGCCTCACCGGTGACCAGCATGTCCCACACCGTGGCGACGGCTACGCCCCGCGGCAGCGCGCCCGGCAGCCGCGCGGCCTGGGTGAGGAGGGTGTCGCGGGAGGCCGCGTCGGGCCGGGCCGTGGCGAACGTCAGATCGTCGTCGTTCACCAGGTACAGGTCCGCGCCCGGAGGCAGGTCGAGCGGGGTGCGGGGCCCCTCGACCTCCACCACCGCCCGCGCGGTGCGCTCCAATCCGCCGTCGGCGGCGCGGTGGTAGGCGCCCACGGTCAGCACCTGCGGGCGGGGCGCGCCGCCGGCCGGCCCCACGGCGTGGAGCACCGGCCCGTCGGGGCCCTGGCCGAGGGTGAGCCGGTCGGTGCCCGCGGTGTCCAGCCAGCCGGCGCGCCACGCGTCGAGGTCGCGCCCCGACGTCTCGGCGAGCGCGTCGGTGAGGTCCCGCAGGGTGGTCGTCCCCCACGCGTGCCGGGCGAAGTAGCGGCCCATCCCGGCGGTGAACGCCTCCTCGCCGACGTACTCCATCAGCTGCCGCAGGACCGAGGCGCCCTTCGGGTAGGTGATGGCGTCGAAGATCGACGCCGCTTCTGCGACGTCGTGGACCGGCTGGCGGATGGGATGCGAGGTGGGTCCCCGGTCGGCCAGGTACGCCCGCAGCTTCCCGACGGCGAGGTGTCCGGCCCAGGCGTCGGTGTGGGCCGTCGCCGAGGTCGCGGCCCAGTGGCAGGCGAACTCCGCGAACGCCTCGTTCAACCACAGGTCGTCCCACCATCGCATGGTGACGATGTTGCCGAACCACATGTGCGCCATCTCGTGCAGCAGCACCTTGGCGAGCAGCTCCCACTCGGCCGGGGTGGGTCCCGAGCGGCTCAGGAAGTCGTCGGACCAGGTGACGCACCCGTAGTTCTCCATCGCGCCGCCGTACTCCGGCACGAACACCTGGTCGTAGCGGCGCTGCGGGAACGGCATGGCGAATACGTCCGCGTAGAAGCCGAGCCCCTGGGCGGTGAGCGCGAGGATGCCCTCCGCGTCCCGCTCCAGGACCGCGGCCAGGGACCCGCGGGCGTACAGCCCCAGGTCGTATCCCGCCCTCTCACGGCGCACCTCGTGGAACGGGCCGGCGTTCACCACCGTGTTGTACGGCGACAGCGGCGGCGTGTCGGGGAACTCCCACCGCCGGGCGGCGCCCCCCGCGGGCTCCGTGCGGGCCGCCCCGGCGTTGCTGAGGACCGTCCACGCGGCGGGCGCGGTCACGGTGAAGGCGTGCGGGGCCTTCAGGTCCGGCTGGTCGAAGCAGGCCCACACGAATCGCGCCTCGTCCGGCTCGAACGACGTCCACACGTACACCTCGCCGTCCGACGGGTCCACCGCCCGGTGCACCCCGGGGCCCCGTGCCGTGTCCGACTGCACGCTCTCGACGCGCAGGACGTTGTGCGCGGCCAGGTCCGGCAGGGCGATGCGGCCCCCGGCCGGCGGCGGCAGCGGTACGCCGTTGAGGGTGGCGGAGACGACGGTCGCCGCGCAGTCGACGAACGTCGCGGCGCCCGGCTCGGCGCAGGCGAACGTGACGGTCGACACGCACCGCACGTCCGGGCCGGCGAGCAGGCCGGTGAAGTCGACGGCGACGTCGTAGCGTTCGACGCGGACGAGCGCTGCCCGCCCCTCGGCCTCGGCGCGGGTCAGGCTGCGGATGGTCATCGCCCCTCCTCACGGTCCCCGGCACAGCGGCGTGCCGGGACGTCGAAGTGCCCACCCTATGGGCTGCCTTGCCGGGCGGGTACGGTGCAGGCAGCGCCCCGCGGGCGCCCGCCCGGCCGCCGTCGTCGACGGCGCCCGCCCCGGGCGGGCCGGGACGACGCGGCCCCCGCCCCCGTACGCCTCGGACCCGGGCGCGGGCGCCCGACGTGCCCGGACGGACGGCGCGGGCGTAGGCTCGGCGGATGGCGAAGTACTTCGACGTGCACCCCGACGATCCCCAGCGGCGCATCATCGGCACCGTGGCCGACAGCATCCGCTCCGGCGCGCTCGTCGCCTACCCCACCGACTCCTGCTACGCGCTGGGCTGCCGCCTCGGCAACCGCGAGGCCCTGGACCGCATCCGCACCATCCGGGCCCTGGACGACCGGCACCACTTCACGCTCGTGTGCGAGAACTTCGGCCAGCTCGGCCAGTTCGTGCACATCGACAACGACGTGTTCCGGGCGCTGAAGGCGGCCACCCCCGGCCGGTACACCTTCATCCTGCCGGCGACAAAGGAGGTGCCCCGCCAGCTCCAGCACCAGAAGAAGAAGACCGTCGGCGTGCGCATCCCCGACCACCGGGTGACCCAGGCGCTCCTCGCGGAGCTGGGCGAGCCGCTGGTGTCCAGCACGCTCCTCCTCCCGGGCGAGGAGGACCCGATGACCCAGGGCTGGGAGATCAAGGACCGGCTCGACCACGTCGTGGACGCGGTGGTCGACTCCGGCGACTGCGGCACCGCCCCCACCACCGTCGTCGACTTCTCCGGCGGCGAGCCCGAGATCGTCCGCCGCGGGGCGGGCGACCCGGCGCGCTTCGAGTAGCCCCCGCGCGGCGTCGGCCCGCCACGCGGCGTCAGCCCTCCGGCGCGGCGCCGGGCCGCAGGTCGGGGTGGTCCTCGGCCAGGCGGTCCGGCGCGGCCTGCCGCCACGAGTCGACGACGACGTCACGCAGCTCGGCCAGGTCCTCCAGCGCCGCCAACCGCACCCGGACCCACGCGGAGGACGCCTCGTGCGGCGGCACCCAGAACTTGTGCGGCTCGGCGGCGATCAGCTCGCCGCGCTCGTGGCGGGGGCAGCGGACGGCGATGGACGTCCCCTCGTCGGGCACGGTCAGGAACATCTTCCCGGCCACCCGGAACGTCGGCATGTGCCACGCCTCCTTCTCCACGGTCTCGGGGAGGGACAGGGCGACACGGCGGACCACCTCGGCATCGATCATGGGCGTCACCGTAGCGGCGGCCACCGACAGCGCCGGATCGCGCCCGTTCGGGCCCGGGCGGGGTCAGGGCGCGGTCGAGGCGCCGTCCGGGCGGATGGTGAGGATCTGGTCCAGGCCGACGATGCGCAGGATCCGCATCGTGTTGTCCGGCACGGCCTCCAGGGCGACGTCCGCCCCGGCCGCCGCGGCGTGGTGGCGGGCCACGAGCAGGGCGGTGATGCCGCTGGAGTCGCAGAACTCCAGTTCGCCCAGGTCCAGCACGAGGCACTGCCCGGGCTCCAGGGTGAGACCGGTGACGCGGGTGCGCAGCTCCTCGGAGGTGGCGTAGTCCAGGTCACCGGCGATCCGCAGGAGGGGGCCGGTCGCGGTCGTCCGCGTGTCGATGGTCAGCAGGCTCATCTCAGGGTGTCTGTCGCAGGGTCGTGGGTGGGGTGGCCGCCGGCCGGGACGCCCAGGGCCAGCAGGGCGGTGTCGTCGTCCAGGCCCTCGCCGAACCCCTCGAGGAGTCCGGTGAGCGCCTTGACCAGCACGTCGGGAGGGGCCCCGGCGTGCCCGACGACGAAGTCGCGCAGCGCTTCGTCCCCGAACCGGGCCCGGTCGGGCCCGGTGCGTGCCTCGGTGAGTCCGTCCGTGTACAGCAGCAGCGTGTCACCAGGCTCCAGGACGGTGGAGGCGCCGGTGAAGCGCGGCTCCCGCAGGATACCGACGAGGAGGCCGCCGGGCGTGCTGACCAGCTCGCTGCGGCCGTCGGCGCGCACGACGACGGCCGGCGGGTGCCCGCCGGAGGCCAGACGTACGGTGACCCGGCCGCCGCCGTCCCCGCCGGACTCGTGTTCGAGGGTGCCGAAGACGGCGGTGCAGTACCGGGGGTCGCCGCCCGCGTACCGCTCGTGCAGCACGGTGTTGAGCGTGGCCAGCACGGCGACGGGGTCGGTGTCGTGGAGCGCGGCGGCGCGCAGGGTGTAGCGGGTCAGCGACGTGACGGCCGCCGCCTCGGGACCCTTGCCGCAGACGTCGCCGAGGAAGAACCCCCAGCGCTCCCGGTCCAGGGGGAACAGGTCGTAGAAGTCGCCGCCGAGCCGGTCCGGCGAGGCCGTGTGGTAGTACGCGGCCGCCGCGAGGCCCGGGACGTCCGGCAGGGACGTCGGCAGCAGGCTCCGCTGGAGGGCCGCCAGCGCCTCCTGGAGCCTGGCCCGGTCCGCCTCCGCCCGCCGTGCCGCCTCCTCGGCCTCCCTGCGGCCGCGCAGCAGCTCCTTCTCGTACGCCCGGCGGTCCCGCGCGTCGAAGACGGTGGTGCGCACGAGCAGCGGCTCGCCCTCGCTGCCGTACTTCACCGCCGACGAGGCCAGGACCGGCAGCCGACCGCCGTCGGCCTGCCGCATCTCCAGGGCTATGCCGCTCACCTCGCCCCGCATGTGCAGGAGCGGCGCGTAGTGGGTCTCGTGGTAGAGCCTGCCCCCCACCGACAGCAGGTCGGTGAAGCGCATCCGGCCGACCACCTCCTCCCGGTCGAGGCCGAGCCAGCCGAGGAGGGTGGCGTTGATCCGGGCGACGGTGCCGTCCATGAGGGTCGACAGGTACCCGCACGGGGCCGTCTCGTACAGCTCCTCCGCGCTGAGATCCATCAGCGCGGCGAACGCGGCCCGATCGGTCCCCGCCCGGCCCCCCGGGTACGGCCGCTCCCGCCGGTGCGGCCCGGACAGGTCACCGGTTCGGGAGGTCACCGCAGATCCGCGAGGAAGGCGGTGAGGGCGGCGTTGGTGGCGTCCGGCGCGGACAGGTGAGGGCAGTGCCCGGTGGCGTCGAGCGTGACGAGTCGGGATCCGGGGACGGCGGCGTGCACGTACGCGCCCACCCCGCGCGGCGCGATGGCGTCCTCGGAGCACTCCAGGACGAGCGTGGGCACGGTGACCGTCCCCAGGTCGTCGCGCGAGTCGGAGAGGAAGGTCGTCCGGGCGAAGACCCGGGCCATCTCCGGGTCGGTGGCGCAGAAGCTCTGCGTGAGCTCCTCGCCGAGTTCGGGCCGCTCGGGGTTGCCCATGATCATCGGCGCCATCGCCGCGGACCAGCCGAGGTAGTTGGACTCCAGCGACTCCAGCAGCTCGTCGATGTCCCGCGCGTCGAAGCCGCCGCGGTACCCCTCGTCGTCGAGGTAGCGCGGGGAGGGCGCGACCATGACGAGCGCGCCGATCCGCTCGGGGACCGCCCGCGCCGCCAGGATCCCGACCATGGCGCTCACCGAGTGCCCGACGAAGACCGCTCCGCGCAGGTCCAGGGCCTCGCACACCTCGACGACGTCCTGGGCGTAGCCGTCCAGCGACGCGTACCGCTCCGCCCGGAAGGCGGCGGGGTCCGCCCGGCCCGACCCGACGTAGTCGAACAGCACGACCTTGTGCGTGTCGGCCAGCGCGGGGACGGTCAGGCGCCACATGTTCTGATCGCAGCCGAAGCCGTGGGCCAGGACCACGGCCGGGCCGTGCGGGTTGCCCGTGACGCTGACGTTGTTCCTGCGCAGGATGTCCATGACGACCATCCTCGCACCCCCGTCCCCGGGCGCGTGCCCCGGTCGGTGCCTGGTACACCTGTCTGCCCGGCGGCCCCGTACGTGCCGCGGTGAGCCGGGCGCCGCTTCCGCGGAACGCCTCCGCCCGCCATGAGCGCGTCATAAAGTGTCCCGCGCCGGGATGTGAGGGGCAGGGGGCGTCCGTGTGGGGTTGTCTGGTGCTGGTCCTGTCCGTCGGGTTCCTCGGCAAGCTGCTCGTGAGCCCGATCACCGTCCCCGACCTGATGGCGGCGCAGGCCCCGCCCCAGCATCCCGCGCCGGGCGAGTGGGCCGTGCTCCTGGCCGTCTCGGCGGTGACGGCCTTCGCCGTCGTGGGGTCGGCCGGGCGGCGCAGGCCCGGCCGGGGCCCGGCGCTGTTCCTGCTCACCGCGCTGCTGCTGGGCCTGTGCGCGGTGGTGGCCCTGTGGGTGCGCGGACGGGTGGGCAGCGACGGCTGGACGCTCGGCGCGACGCTGGAGAGCCTGGCCGCCGGGGTCACCGCCCTGGCCCTGCGCGGCGCCGTGCGCCGCGCGGAGCGAGGCCGACCGCTGCCCGGGGAGGTCTGGCTCGCCATGGTCCCCTTCCGTGAGGACGACCGGCGGGCGCGGCACTACTGCGTCGTCGTGGCACGGCGCCGCGGGCACGCGGAGGTCCTGCAGATCACCTCGCAGGACAAGGAGGGCCGCCGGGACCACGTGTGGATGCCCAACGACGGCTGGGACCCGGCGTCCGGCAAGGAGCACTGGGTGGAGCGGGGCGTGGCGCCGCGCCGGGTGCCGTACGCCGACTTCCTCAAGGCGCGGCCGCAGGGCCCGTGCCCCCGGGCGACGTGGCGCCTGGTCCGGCGCCGGCGCCGGGTCCTGCCGGCCCGGCGGCGGATGGTCGCGGGCCGGCGCTGACCGGGTCGCCCCCGGGTCGCCTCGGGCCGTCCCGGGCCGGCGGCGCGGTGGACGCCGCCTCCGGCCCGGGACCCGCCCGGAACCCGGCGTCAGGACGTGGCGGGCCGCCAACCGCCCAGCCAGTCGGCGACCTCCTGGTCCGCGGCCTGGGCGTCCGTGAGCACCGGTCGGTCGGCCGTGCCGGCGCCCGCCGCGCCCGGACCGGTGTTGCCGTACTCGGCGAAGCGGTCGTCCTTCCACGAGAAGCCGCCCATGTCCGTCCAGGGCTTGGCCTTGATCGCGGCACCGAGCCTGGTGTCGCGGACGGTGGTCTGCGGGTCGAGCGAGGCGTCACCGCCCGCGTGCCAGGGGCGGCCCAGGAAGAAGCTCCCCGGGGTCACGTCGCCGTCCACCACCGACCGGTTGATCAGCAGGCCCTTGCGGCCGGCGGCGGTGCTGGGCGCGGTCACGTACCCGGCGGACGTGCCGTTCCAGCGCTTCTTCAGCGTCAGCACCGACCGGTCGATGACCGCGGTGGCCCGGCCGAAGACGAAGTCGACGTTGCCGGAGAGGTAGGAGTTCACGACGTAGACGCGGCCGAGCCGGTCCTTCGCCGCGGTGTCCAGCAGCAGGGTGTCCTGGTCGCCGTCGACGATGACGCCGTCGAGGACGATCCGGTCGGCGGCGGTGCGCAGGGCCACGGCCTGGTGGCCGTCGACGTGCTGGTTGCGGGCCTCGTCGAAGTCGTTGCGCACGGTGAGGTTGCGCAGCTGGATGTCGTCGGCCTCCACGGCCACGGTGGCGCTGCCGCCGGTCCCGTACGTGCCCGAGCCGTCCGGCTTGGGGGTGCCCGAGGCGTTGCCGTACACGAGGACGGTGTCCCGGCGGCCGGAGCCGGAGCCCCGCAGGGTGACGTGCCGCTTGTTCGCCGGGATCCTGACCGTCTCGCGGTAGGTGCCGGGCGCGATGGAGATCACCACGGGGGCGGTGTTGCCGGCGGGGACGGCGTCGACGGCCTTCTGGACGCTGGCGTACCGGCCGGAGCCGTCCTTGGCGACGGTGAGCGTGGTGGCGGCGCCGGCCGCGGCGCTCCCGGCCGCGGCCGCGGCCGGGCCGGCGGGCGTCGTCCCGATCGAGGCGCGCGGGCCCGACCCGGCCTTGACGACCGCCGGCACGTCGGCGGCCCGGTCGAGGGTGTAGGGGTAGTACGCCTTCGGGTCGAACGCCGCGCCGCCGCCGCTCTCGTTGCGCCCGCTGGTGCGGGTGAAGACGCTGCCGCGCTGCACCAGGGCGGCGGTGGCGTCGCGGATCACGGGGTTGCGGACCCCGTCGAAGTACGAGTTCTCCAGCACCATCCGGGTCCGGCCGCGGGCGTAGTTGCCGTAGGACGACGTGACGGCGGTGCCCGGCTCGTCCTGGAGGTAGTTGTTGTAGAGGTGGGCGTGGGCCGCGTTGTCGGTGGAGGGGTTGCGCTGCTCGGTCTCGCGGATCCAGTTGTGGTGGATCGTGATGTCGGTCTTCACGTTGGTGGTCCAGCCGATGCCGAAGGCCTTGTCGGCCTGGCTGAGCCGGTTCCAGGAGACCGTCACGTACGTGCTGTCCTTGCGGACGTCGATCAGGCCGTCGGCGGGGCGGCGCAGGTCGTTGTGGTCGATCCACACGTGGTGGGCGCCGTCCATCTGGACCGCGTCGAAGTCGTGCTCCTTGTCGTTCCACACGCCCTGGTGGGAGTCGCGGATCGTCAGGTTGCGGATGATGACGTTGTGGACGCCGGGGCCGAGGAAGAAGCCGCCGCCGACGATGTGCCCGGCGGTCCCCGCCCCGACGATGGTCTTGTCGGAGGCGACCCTGATCTCCTTGCCCACCGGGTTCACCGTGATGGCCGCGGTGACCACGATGACGTACGGCTCGGGGGCGGTGGCGTACTTCTCCAGGTCGGCGAGGGTCCGGACGGTGACGGTCCGTCCGCCCCGCCCGCCGTAGGTGCCGTTCTGGCCGAGGGCGTGGACGGAGGCGAACCCGTCGGCCGCCTCGGTGGCCCACGCCGGCGCGGCGGCGGCCGCCGCGCGGGGCCGGGCCTCCTCGCCGAAGACGCCGAACGCGCCGCCGTAGGCCATCGACCCCGCCGCGACCACGGCCAGGGGGAGCCCCACGGCGAGGCCCTTGGCACGTCTGCGGTGGCGTCCTGCGGCTGGTGTCGTACTCATGGTGGCTCCGGTGCTGGGGGGCGTGCGCGGTGGCAGGCCCGGTCGTCGTGTCGGTCACTCCCCGGTCGCCGCGGAGCCGTGGAAGGTTGCCGCCCCGCGCTCAGCGGGGGACGAGGGTCACCTCGGTGGCCTTGACGCTGGTGAACACCTCCGTGCCCTCGGTGAGCCCCAGGTCGCAGGCGGCGGCCGGGGTGATCTCCGCGACGAGGTCGGGGACGAGCGGGGAGACGACGAGCACCCGCATGCGGCTGCCGACCGCGGTGATCTCGCGCACGGTGCCGGGCCAGCTGTTGCGGGGGCTGCCGGTGGGGGGTTCCCGGTGCAGGGCCACGGCCTCCGGCGGGACGACCGCGAGGGCGTCGGCGCCCGCCGCCAGCGGTTCGGCGGCGACGACCACGGCGCCGCCCGGGAGGGCGAGGCCCACGGCGGTGGCCGTGCCGGGCCAGGCGTTGCGCCCGAGCATGCGGGCCACCCACGGGGACCGGGGGTGGCGGGTCACCTCGGCGGGCGCCGCGTCCTGAAGGACGCGGCCGTCCTCCAGGACGAGCACCCGGTCGGCCAGCGACACCGCCTCCACCGGGTCGTGGGTCACCAGCAGGCACACGCCGCCGAAGCCGTCGAGGTGCCGGCGGAGCGTGTGGCGGACGTGGGCGCGGGTCGTCTGGTCGAGCGCGGCGAGCGGCTCGTCGAGGAGCAGCAGGCGCGGGCGGGCGGCGAGCGCGCGGGCGAGCGCCACGCGCTGCGCCTGCCCGCCGGAGAGCCGGCCGGGGCGTCGGTGGGCGAGGTGCCCCACCCCGAGGCGGTCGAGCCACTCGCGGGCCTCGGCCCGGGCGCGGGCGCGCGGGACGCCCTGGGCCCGCAGCCCGTAGGCGGTGTTGGCGAGGGCGGGGAGGTGCGGGAAGAGAGCGCCGTCCTGCGGCACCCAGGCGACCCCGCGCCGGTGCGCGGGGAGGGCGGTGACGTCCGTGCCGCCGAGGACGAGCCGGGCGTGGGAGCGCTCGGTGAGGGCGAGCAGGGCCCGCAGCAGGGTGGTCTTTCCCGCGCCGTTGGGACCCACGAGGGCGATGGTGCTGCCGGGCGGGGCGTCGAGCACCAGGTCGTTGAAGCCCGTGACCTCCGTGTGGAGGGACCACGACCCCGTGACGGCGGGCGCGGCGGACGGCGTCTCGGCGCGCGGTGCGGCGGGGGCGTCCCCGCCGTCGGGGACGTCGCGCGGGGGGGCCTCCGCACGGTCGGCGGGAGCCGCGTTCCACCGGCCCCGCAGCGCCACGAGCACGGCCATGGCGAGCGCGAGCAGCAGCAGGGACACGGACGTCGCCGCCTCCGGCTGCTCCTGGAGCAGCAGGTACACCTCGAGCGGCAGCGTCCGGGTCGCGCCGGGCAGGTTGCCGGCGAAGGTGATCGTGGCGCCGAACTCGCCCAGCGCCCGCGCCCACGTCAGCGCGGCTCCCGCGACCAGTCCGGGGGCGACCATCGGCAGCGTCACGGTGCGGAACACCCGCAGCGGCCCGGCGCCGAGGGACGCCGCGGTCTCCTCGAACCGCCGGTCCAGGCCGCCGAGGGCCCCCTCCAGGCTGATGACGAGGAACGGCATGGCCACGAAGGTCGCCGCGAGGACCGCCCCCGAGGTGTGGAAGGGCAGGGTGACGCCCAACCCGTCCTCCAGCCACGGCCCGAGCAGCCCCCGGCGTCCGAAGGCGAGCAGCAGGGCGACGCCCCCGACCGTCGGCGGCAGCACCATCGGCAGCAGTACCAGCGACCGCACCAGTGCCTTCCCGCGGAACGGCACCCGCGCGAGCAGCCACGCCAGCGGCACGCCGAGCACCAGTGACAGGCCGAGCGACCACAGCGACACGACGAACGACAGCCGCAGCGCCTCGACCGCGGCCGGGTCGGTCAGGTGCGCCCCCAGGTCGCCCCACGAGGTGCGGGCGAGGATGCCGACCAGGGGGAGCAGGAGGAAGGCGATCGCCGCGAGCGCGGGCAGGGCCAGGGCGGCGGGGGTACGCGGCCGGAGGCGTCTCATTGGCATGTCCTGTCGGTGGTGCGGGGAGCGGTGGTGCGCAGTGCGGCGGCCGCGTCGGACCGGGGCGGCGGCCGTCGGGGAGGCGCCGGGGCCGGGGCGGGGACGCGGGGGGCGTTCCGGCCCGGTCGGCGGGGCGACCGCCGGGTCAGGGCCGCTGGAAGCCGGCGTCCCGCAGGATGCCCTGCGCCTCGGGTCCGGACAGCCACGCCACGAACGCGGCGGCGGCCTGTGCCTCCTCCGAGTCCTTCAGGACGGCAGCCGGGTAGGAGGCGACGGTGTTCCGCTCGTCGGGGACGGCGACCGCGTCGACCTTGTCGCGGGCGCTCTCGGTGTCGGTCCGGTACACCAGTCCCGCGTCGGCCTCGCCGAGCTCGACCTTGCTCAGGACGGCCCGGACGTTCGGCTCCTCGGAGACCGGCTTCAGGACGACCTTCCGCGCGGCGAGGACCTTCGCGCTGTACTTCCCGGCGGGCACCTCCGGCGCGGCGAGGACCACCTTCAGCTTCGGGTCGGCGAGGTCCTCCAGCGTGTCGACGCCCCGGGGGTTGCCCTCGGCGACGGCGATGACGAGGCGGTTCCTCGCGATGACGGCGGGGGTGCCGGTCTCGCCCCGCACGTTCTCCATGCTGGCGGTGTCGGCGGTGACCAGCACGTCGGCGGGGGCGCCCTGCCGGACCTGCGCGACGAGCTCCTGCGAACCGGCGAAGGAGAAGGTGACCTTCGTCCCGGGGTGGGAGCGCTCGTACGCGGCGCCGGCCGCGGTGAAGGCGTCGGTGAGCGAGGCGGCGGCCAGGACGGTCAGGCGCGCGCCGTTCGCGCCCTGCGCGGAAGGGCCGCCGTCGGCCCCGCCCGTACCGCACGAGGCGAGCGGCAGGAGCAGGGCGGCCGCGAGGACGGCGGCGGCACGTCGGCGGCGGGGGGCGGGACGAGTGGTGGTGGTGCGGGACATGGCGGTGGACTCCCGGGTGGGGCGTGCGCACGGGCGGGGCGCCGGTGCGCGGGCGGTGGGCCGCCTGGGCGCGGGCGCTCCCGCCGGTGCGGGCGCGTGCGGTCAGGCGCGGTCGATGTGCACGTTGGTCGACTTCACCCGGGCGGTGGCCCGCATGCCGACTTCCAACCCCAGCTCCTCGACGGCCTCGCGGGTGAGGAGGGAGACGAGCCGGTGCGGCCCGGCCTGGATCTCGACCTGGGCCGCGACGTCACCGAGCTTGACCGCGGTGACGATGCCGGGGAAGGCGTTGCGGGCGGAGGTGTACGGGGTGTCCTCGTCCTCCGTCCCGCCCTGGGCGACCTCGATCGAGAAGGCCGCCAGGTCGCGCCCCTCGATGAGGCGGCGGCCCGCCTCGTCGCGGTGGGTCGTGACCCGGCCGGCGTCCGCCCAGCGCCGCACGGTGTCGGGGCTCACCCCGAGGAGCCGCGCGGCCTGACCGATTGTGTAGGACTGCATGTGCGCCACGCTAGGCCCCACGGCATCGCAGCTGCAAGGATTGTTCCCTTCCTCCATGGCATCTGCGGCTCGGTTGGAGGAAGCGCCGAAGGGGCCGCGGGGCGCGGCACGGCGGGTGGGGGAACGCGTGGCGGCGGGTTCAGGGGCGACCCGCCAAGAAGACGAACTCGCGGCCGGGCCGGTCGGGCGCGTCACGCACCTCCTGCGGTACGTACCCCTCGGCGAGCAGGTCCGCCTCGACCTCCGACCGCCCGCGGAACCGCAGCGTCGACTCCGAGGTGAGCACCCGCCCGTCGGCGGCGAGGACGTACGTCCAGCGGAACGCCACCAGCGGCAGGCTCACGTCGGTCACCTCCACCCAGCTCTCGACGGTGCCGGTGCCCGGCACCCGCGTCACGCGGTACGACGCCTCCCGGTTCCACCCCTCCCAGGCGCGTGCCGCCGGGTCACGCGTCTCGAACACGAGCCGGCCGCCCGGCCGCAGCGCCGCGCGAGCACCCCGCAGGGTCCGCCGCCACTCCTCCCGGCCGGTGATCTCCTGGGCGACGTTCGCCGTCATCGTGGCCAGGTCGGCCCCCAGGGGAGGAAGGTCCGACGCGTCGCCGAGGATCCACCGCACCGACGCGGCCCCCGGCTTGCGGCGGGCCACGTCGAGCGAGGCGGCGGCGGGGTCGACCCCGACCACCTCCACGCCCGCCCCGGCGAGGAGCAGGGCGAACACCCCCGTACCGCACCCGATGTCCACCACACGGCGGGCGCCGAACTCCTCGACCACGCGGACGTACGCGTCCAGGTCGCCCCGGTCGGTGTCGAGCGGGTCGTACAGCGCGGCGAGCCGCGGGTCCGTGTAGCCCTCGTCAGCCATACGGCGCAGGCTACGGGCCCGACCCCGGGTGCGTCGCCGGCGGCAGCGCCCGCGCCCGGGCGGAGCGGACGGCGGCCCGGCCGCCGTCCGACGGCGGTGAACATCCGTCCGAACAGGCGCGGCGATCACTACAGTCCGGTCCCATGACGGTCACCACGCGCACGGTCGCCTACCCGGCCGACGGCTTGACGATGATCGGGCACTTCGCGCTCCCCGCCGGTGCCGACCGCCGGCCCGCGGTGCTGATCGGGCCCGAGGGGCCGGGGCTGAACGACTTCCAGCGCCGCCGGGCCGACGCGCTCGCCGACCTCGGGTACGTGGCACTGGCCTTCGACATCAACGGCGGACGCTGGTTCACCGACCCCCAGGAGATGCTGGCGCACGTCACCCCGCTGCTCGCCGACCCCGACCGGATGCGGGGCATCGGCCACGCGGCGCTCGACGTGCTGCGCGCCGAACCGCGGACCGACCCCGACCGGATCGCCGCCGTCGGCTACGGCACCGGCGGCGCGATCGTGCTGGAACTGGGGCGCGACGGCGTCGACCTGCGCGCGATCGGGACGGTCAACGCCGTGACCACCGGCCGGCCGGGGGAGGCGGCGCGCATCCGCTGCCCGGTGTGGGCCGGCGTCGGCTCGCAGGACCCGATCATGCCGCCCGCCCAGCGGGAGGCGTTCGCCGCCGACATGCAGGCTGCGGGCGTCGACTGGCGCCTCACGGTCTACGGCGGTGCCCTGCACGCCTTCCACCACCCGCCGGTCGACCAGGCCGTGCTCCCCGGTGTCGGCCACCACCCGCGGCACGCGGAGCGGGCGTGGCGCGACGTCGTCGACCTGCTCGCCGAGTGCGTGCCCGTGACGGAGTGACCCGTACCCCCGGCAGTGCGCCGGCCTGAGGCGCCCGGCATCGGTGCCCGGCGACGGCCGGTACGGCGGGTCAGGCCCCGCTGGCCGGGCGAGCGTGTGCCCATGGCGCTCCCCGGGCCGAGGCGCCGTCCGAGCTTCCTCTGCCACGCGTACGCCGGTTGAGGTAAGAGGTGCACACAAGCGCGTGGATGCACAAGGGGCGCCCACGTAGTCGAATCGTGCGCCCCCTTACGCCCCACCGCGATGTTCCCGCGCGGCGGAGCGGGGCAGTCGCATGGGTGGCATGCGCGCGGCATCGCCGTGTGCCCGCGCCCGGTCCGTCGGCCGGGTGTCCACCGGGAGGGGAAACCGTCATGACGAAGGTCCTTGTGCTGCACAGCGTCGGCCTGATGCGGTCCGCGTTGTCGGCGCTGCTCAGATCGGAGGAGTCGTTCGACGTGTTCGACTCGGGCTGGCGCGCCGCCCGCCGGAGCGCGGAGTCCTTACGGCCGGACGTGTGCGTGGTCGACCTCGACTGTCCGGGTGCCGCGAGCATCCTGGAGGGCGGGCAGCAGGACGGGGGAGCGGCGCTCGACCCGCGCACGCGGCTGCTGGTGCTGGCCTCCGCGGCCAGACCGGGGGCGCTGCGCAAGGCGTTCGAGGCACGGGTGCTGGGGTTCGTGGACAAGAACGGTTCCCCACGCCGGCTCGTGCGGGCCATCCGCGAGGTGGCGCGGGGCGAGCGATTCGTCGACGAATCGCTCGCCTTCGGCTTTCTGGAGGCGTCCAGGATGCCGCTGACGGCCCGTGAGCTGAGCGTGCTCGCCCGGGCGGCCGAGGGGGAGACGATCGCCGAGATAGCGCGCGGCCTGCACCTGTCCAACGGCACGGTGCGCAACTACATGGCGTCGGCCACCCGGAAGGTCGGCGCGCGCAACCGCATCGACGCGATACGGATAACGCAGGGCGCAGGATGGGTGTGACCCCGGCCTGGCGCCGCCCGGAGTGGCCACCGGACCTGCGACCACCGGGACTTCGGACGCCGGACTCGCGGCCACCGGACCTCGTGGGGCCGGCCCGGTCACCTCAGACCGGCGAGACACCCACCAGGTCGCGGTAGAGCGGCGACACCTCCAGCAGGGCCTCGTGCGGGG
Organism: Streptomyces sp. DH12; assembly: GCF_020873895.1. Taxonomy (GTDB): domain Bacteria; phylum Actinomycetota; class Actinomycetes; order Streptomycetales; family Streptomycetaceae; genus Streptomyces. The sequence goes on from NZ_JAHWGT010000054.1 coordinate 29,287, forward strand.
CGCACGCCGACCGTGTCCCGTCCAGTACCAGCACGCGGTCCGCCCGTACGGCCGAGGACAGTCGGTGGGCGACGACGACCAGGGTGCCGGGACGTGCCGCGAGCGTGCGCTCCGCGTGCTCCTCCGTGTCCGGGTCGAGGTGGCAGGTCGCCTCGTCCAGGAGGAGCAGGGGAGCGGGGGAGAGGTGGGCCCGCCCGAGCGCCAGGTGCTGCCGCTCGCCCTGCGACAGCGCGGACGGGTCGACCGTGGCGTCCAGGCCGCCGAGCCGCCGTACCAGCGGGCCGAGGCGCAGCGCCTCCACCGTCGCCCCGACGTCGCCGGGGGGCGCGTCCGGCCGCAGGTAGCGGAGGTTGTCGCGGACGGTGCCGCTGAAGACGTACGCCTCCTGGGGCAGCAGGGCGCGGCGCGGGTCGGGTCCGGGCGGGCCGCCCGGCCGGGCCGGGGCACCGGCGACCAGCACGGTGCCGCCGGACGGGGCGAGCACCCCGGCGAGGACGGCCAGGAGCGTGGACTTGCCCATGCCGCTGGGGCCCACGACCGCCAGGTGCTCCCCGGGCTCCACCACGAGGTCCAGCCCGTCGAGGACCGGGCGCGCCCGAGGGCCGTAGGCGAAGGTGACCCCGCGCAGCTCGGCCGCGGCCGAGGACCCTGCGGCGCCCTGCCGCGCACCGCCGCCGGTGCGCGCCCCCGGCTGTTCCACCGGGCGGGCGGGGGCCGGTGACGGGGTGTCCCCCGGCAGGGCCGGCTCGGAGGTGCCGAACCGGTCGAGCACCACCACCAGCCGGGTGCCCGCCGCGCCCAGGGCGCTCATCAGGGCGTGGACCGCCGGCAGCAGCGACTGGACCAGGTAGGTGAGCGCTCCCAGCAGCGTGCCCGCGGTGACCCCCCGCGCCAGCAGCCACGGCGTCGCCACCACCAGGGCGACGACGGGCAGCCTCCCCGCCGCCCCCAGGGCGAGGGTCCGCACCCCCGCCCAGCGGGCCAACCGGCGGGCCAGGCGCTCCTCCGCGGCGACGAGCCCGCCCACCTCCTCGGCGACCGACCGCCGTCCCCCGCACGCCACGACGTCCCGCAGCCCCGCGCCGACGGCGCCGACCTCGGCCGACAGCGCCTCGTCGGTGTCCAGGAAGGCGCGCTGCGCCGCGGCCATCGGCGCGAGCGTCGCGAGGAACAGGCCCAGCCCCAGCACCAGCGGCGGCAGGACGACCAGCACCAGCGCGGGCGCGAGGGAGGCCATGCCCAGCAGCGCCCCGAGCGCGGTGAAGAGGAACGACCGCCCGGCGAGGACGAGCCCCGCGAAGCCGTCCCTGGCCATCTCCGTCTGGTGGACGAGCCGGGACACCGCCGCCGCGCCGTCGCCCGCCGTGCCGCCGGCGCGCGCCGGGCCGGCGACCGCCGAGGCCAGTGCCCGCGCCACCGCACGGCGCACCAGGCCGTCGCGCAGCGGCTCGACGAGCTCGGCGAGCCCGGCGAAGACCCCGCGCATCGCCAGGCCGCCGACCAGCGCCGCGCCCGCGGCGACCGACAGCCACAGCAGCCCGGTGCCGGGACGCCCGGCGAGGAACCCGTCGTCCAGGGCGCGGGCCACCCCGTACCCCAGGAAGAAGGTCTGCGCGGACTCCAGCAGGGACCAGCCGGTCAGGACCAGGAGCGCGCGTCGCCGGCGCAGCAGGAACCGGCGGGCCTGGGGTGCGAGGCGGCGCAGCGCCCCCCGCCCCTTCACCGGCCCGCCCCGCGGCCCGCTCCCGCCGCGCCCCCGGGCGGCGCGGCGCCCGCCGACGGCTCCCCGGCTGCCACCACCTCCGGACCCTCCGCCTCCGCCCCCTCCACCGGCAGCCGGGGCCCGCACGTCGTCCCGGTCACGTCCCCGACCGCCTCCCCGATCACCTCTGCGCACGCCTCCGCGCACGTCGACCCGGTCCCGCCCCCGCGCCCCCCGGCTCCGGCGGGCCCGTCGGAGCCCGACGGGTCCCGTACGGCGAACACCGCCCGGTACTCCGGGTCCCGCCACAGCGCGGCGTGCGCCCCGACCGCCCGTACGCGTCCCTCCTCCAGCCACACCACCAGGTCGGCGCGGGCGGCGGAGGACAGCCGGTGCGCGACGACGAGCCGGGTACCGGGGCGCACGTCACGGGCGAGCGCCCGCTCGACCTCCCGCTCGGTGACCGTGTCGAGGCTCGACGTGGCATCGTCCAGGATCAGCAGCCGGCCCGTGTGCGCGAACGCCCGTGCCAAGCCCAGGCGTTGCAGTTCGCCGCCGGACAGCGGCGCCCGGTCGGTCGGCGTGTCGTACCCGGCGGGCAGCCGCTCGACGAAGCCGTCGGCGCCGGCTGCCCGCGCGGCCGCGCGCAGCGCCCCGTCCGGGGGCGTGTCCACCCCGAACGCCAACGCGTCGCCGACCGTCGCGCCGAACAGCGCCGGGCGTGCGAACGCGTACCCGACCTCCCGGCGCAGGCACGCCTCGCCGAGGGAGTCCAGCCGGACCCCGTCCAGCAGCACCTCGCCCGCGTCGGGGTCGGTGAGCCGCCCCGCGACGCTCGCGAACACCGACTTGCCGGCGCCCGAACGGCCCACCACGGCCACCCGGGCGCCTCCCGGCAGTACGACGTCCACGTCCCGCAGGACGGCGGCGCCGTCGCGCTCCACCGACACGCCGCGGAGCTCCACCGTGCCCGGGCCGCCCGCCGGCAACGCCCCGTCCCCGTACGGCAGGGGCGGCAGCCCCAGCGGCTCGGCCACGCGGCGGGCGGCGGCGCGGCCGCGGACCAGGGCGCCGAGCAGCCCGGCCACCGCGCCCACGCCCGCGGCGAGCGCGGCGTACCGCGACACCGCCAGCAGCTCGCCCACGCCGATGGCCCCGGACGCCAGGCGCAGCCCGCCCACGGCGAGGACCAGGCACACCAGCAGCGGCAGCAGCACCCCGCTGCGGGCCACCGCCCGGCCGTACACCCGCCACATCCGCCGTCCCTCACGGGCCAGTTCGGGCAGCGGTTCGAGGACGCGCCGCCGCTCGTGGGCCGCCGTACCCGCGGCGGCGACGGTCCGCGCCCCGGCGAGTGCCTCCACCAGGCGCGCGGCGATCCGCGACTGCGCCGCCTGGTAGTGCCGGACGCTGTCGGAGGAGTCGGCCGCGAAGGCGCGCAGCAGCAGCCACAGCGCCGGGACGCCGGCGAGGAAGGCGGCGCCGGTCCGCCAGTCGATGAGGAACAGCGCGACCAGCCCGCCCAGCGGAGGCAGGACCGAGGCGGCGGTCGCCGCGGCGCCGGCGGGCACGGTGCCCGCCTCCGCGGCGTTGGCGGTCAGCCGGGTCGCGAGGTCGCCGGGCGGGAACCGGGCGGCGTCGTGCGGTGCGGCCCGCAGCAGCCCCGCCACGCCCCGGATGCGCAGCCTGCGCGTCGTCCGGGCGTTGGTGACGCCGGTCAGCTGGGCGACGGCGGCGTCGAGGAAGAGGTCGGCCGTGATGAGCGCCGCGCACAGCGCGGTCCAGCGCGCCGCCCGGTCGTCGCCGGCGAGCAGCAGGTCGAGGGTGCGGCCGAGGACGGCCGGTTCGGCGAGGGTGGCGGCGGCGGAGGCGAGGGAGCAGAGCAGGAGGGCCGCGGTGTGCCCGGCGCTGTGCCGGAGCGCCCCGCGGAGCATCCGGTCGGCGGTGCGGGCGGGGTCCGGCGGCGGCAGCGGTGTGCGCTCGGCTGGCATGGCGGGCGGCTCCTTCCTCCTCCGGCTTCCCCCTCCGGCCGGTACGGGCCCGGGACGGCGGGTCCGGACGGTCCGGACGGGTGCCACCGCACGGAAGGCCGCGTGGCGGCCGTACGGGGCCGGGAGGGCCGGGCGGGGCGTACGGGTCGTGGGCGCGTGCGCCCGGGCACCCGCACGGCCGCGTACGTGTACGGGTACGGGAGCAGGGCCGCGGCCCCCGTAGGACCCCCCCCCGG
>NZ_JAHWGT010000547.1 GCF_020873895.1 Streptomyces sp. DH12
GGCTTCGCCGCCCGGACGGCCGGCGAAGCCGCCGCCGCCACCGGGACGGCCGCCGCCACCGCCGGGACGACCCGCACCGCCCGGACCACGGCCACCGGGGCCGCCGCCGGGACGCGGGCCGGCAGCGGGACGCTGCGGCATCATGCCGGGGTTGGGACGCGGACCGCCGGGGCCGCCGCCGGGACGGGGACCGCCCTGCGGACGGGGCATGCCGCCCGGAGTGGGACGCGGACCGCCCGGAGCCTGCGGACGGGGACCGCCGCCCTGGCCAGGGGCCTGGGGACGGGGACCGGCGCCGGGGGCGCCGGGACCGGGACGCTGGCCCTGCGGGCGCGGAGCCTGCGGACGGGCCATGCCGGTGGAGCCACCCGAGGTGAACGGGTTGTTGCCGGGGCGCGGACCGGCCGGGCGGGCGCCCGGACGCGGAGCACCGCCGCCGGGACGCTGACCCTGGCCTGCCGGACGGCCCTGGCCGCCCTGGCCCTGACCGGGACCGGCGGGACGGCCGCCGGGCTTGGGAGCGCCGGGACGCGCGCCGCCGGGCTTCGGGCCGGACGGAGCCTGGGC
>NZ_JAHWGT010000548.1 GCF_020873895.1 Streptomyces sp. DH12
CCGCCCGCCGCTACTCGCCCTTCGCGGACGTCAGCCCCTGGATCCGCCCCAGCACCTCCACCGGACCGTCCGCCGGGTCCAGCGCCACCTCGTTCGAGACGAACTCCAACGTCAGCGACTGACGTATCTCCCCGCTGGTCAGCGCCAGCACGTCCTCGTTCGGCGTCGGCACCGTCGCACCGGCCGCCGCCGTCTGCTTCTCGAAGTGCCGCGTCGTGAAGAACACCAGCGCCCCGCCGTCCGCCGTGCGCAGCGCCAGCGGCGCGTAGTCGCCGTTCACCAGCGGCTCGTCGATGTACTGCGTGGCCAGACCCGGCCGCACCGACTTCTGCTTCCGGGTGTCCCGCCACACGCTGGTGTGCGGACCGTCCGCGAAACCGTCCCCGCCGTCCTTCAGATAGGTGGCGTACTTCTGGCTCAACTCGCCCGGCGCGACCGCGACATCGGTGGAGTTCGCGGGGACTGCCTCGGCCCAGCCGTCCTGGTCCGTCTTGAACTCCGGTATGTCGTCCGGGGAGACCAGCGTCAGGAACGCCACCTCCCACGGGTCGTCCAGCGCGTCGCGGG
>NZ_JAHWGT010000549.1 GCF_020873895.1 Streptomyces sp. DH12
GGTGGTTGATCTTGGCCGAGGTGAACAGCATCGCCGCGCCGTTGGGGCAGGCCGCGACGCAGGCGCCGCAGCCGATGCACTCGGCGTGCTCGAAGGCGAGGTCGGCGTCCGGCTTCGGCACCGGGGTGGCGTGCGCCTCGGGGGCGGAGCCGGTGGGCGCGGTGATGTAGCCGCCGGCCTGGATGATGCGGTCGAAGGCGGAGCGGTCGACCACCAGGTCCTTGATCACCGGGAAGGCGGCGGCCCGCCACGGCTCGATGTCGATGGTGTCGCCGTCCTTGAAGGACCGCATGTGCAGCTGGCAGGTGGTGGTGCGCTCGGGCCCGTGGGCGTCGCCGTTGATGACCAGCGAGCAGGCGCCGCAGATGCCCTCGCGGCAGTCGTGGTCGAAGGCGACCGGGTCCTCGCCCTTGAGGATGAGCTCCTCGTTGAGGGTGTCGAGCATCTCCAGGAAGGACATGTCCGGGGAGACGTCGTCCACCTCGTACGTGGACATGGCGCCGTCGGCGTCGGCGTTCTTCTGGCGCCAGACGCGCAGGGTGAGCTTCATGCGTAGCTCCGCTGGG
>NZ_JAHWGT010000550.1 GCF_020873895.1 Streptomyces sp. DH12
GGGCACGGTCAGCGGCGCGGCGCCGGGGCGCGGACGCCAGCTCTCCACCAGGCGCAGGTCGTTGCGGATGGCCGGGGCGAACATCGCCCACAGGTCGGGCTCGTGCAGCACCTCCAGGGGGGTGCCGCCCATGGCCGCGAGATGGACGCGCAGTTCGTCGTCCGGCAGCTCGTGCCGCCGGGTGCCGTCGCCCTGCGGACGGGGCGCCCCGCGCGCCGACAGGCCGAGCCAGACGGGCAGTTCGCGTCCCTCCTCCTCGAGCAGCCGGGTCAGTTCGTAGGCGACGAGCGCGCCCATGCTGTGCCCGAAGAACGCGAACGGGCCGGTCAGGTCAGCGCCCAGGCGGCGCAGGAAGAAGCCCGCCAGCCGGCGTGCGTCGTCCAGCGGCGGCTCGTCGGCCAGCCGCCCCCTGCCGGGAGCGTCCGGCAGGCGCACGTCCCAGCGGTCGGGCAGCAGGCCCGGCCAGGCGCGGTAGAGCAGGTGGGAGCCGCCCGCGTGGTGGAAGACGAACAGGCGGAGCTCCTCGGAAGATCCAGATATGCCGTACATCGCCTCTCCTGAAGGT
>NZ_JAHWGT010000551.1 GCF_020873895.1 Streptomyces sp. DH12
GGTTCGGGGAGCTGCTGGGCCGCTACCGGGCCTACGCGGCCCCTCAGACGGACCGGGGCGGCGACTGGGACGCCACGGTGCGGCGGGCCGCGTACAAGGTGCTCACGCACGAGCTGGCCGCCGAGACCGAGCGGCTCACCCGGGTGGCGAGCCGGCTGTGCGCGACCGCCCCCGAGACCGCGCTGCGGGACCGCGCGCCGTGGGCGCTGCGCACCGCGCTGACGGAGCTGCTGGTGCGGCTGGAGGTGTACCGGCCCTACTCCCCCGAGGACGCGGCCACGGTGGTGACCGAGGAGGCCGCGGCCGAGGCCCGGCGCGCGTTCGCCGTCCCGGAGGAGGCGGGCGCGGTGGACGTCGTGCGGGACCTGCTGCTGGGGCGGTACGGGGACGGACCCGCGCACGTGGAGTTCCGTACGCGGTTCGCGCAGACGGCGTCGGCGCTGCGGGCCAAGTCCGTGGAGGACACGGCGTTCTACCGCTACGTGCCGCTGCTGTCGGCGACGGAGGTGGGCGGCGAGCCGGGCGGCCCGGCGGTGGCCCCGGACCGCTTCCACGCGTACTGCGC
>NZ_JAHWGT010000552.1 GCF_020873895.1 Streptomyces sp. DH12
GGGACAGCGGGTCCGACGCCCGCGCGCTCGACAGCCTCGGGGAGGGACTGCGATGACCCGGACCGACATCCCGCCGGACGTCACCGGCACGAAACCGGCGGCGCACCCGTCCGTGGGGCGGACGTGGCACACCGTGCGGCCCTACGCGCTGCTGTGGCGGCGCGAGATGACACGGCTGCGGCACAACCCCCTGCGCCTCGTCATGGGCCTGGTCACGCCGCTGCTCTTCCTGGTCGTGCTGGGCACGGGCCTGGAGGCGGCGTCGTCCACCCTCGGCAAGGCCCAGCTGAACGACTACCGGGCCTACCTGTTCCCGGGCGCCCTGGTGATGTCCGTGCAGGCCCCGGCCATCGCCGTGGGCATCTCGCTCGTCTGGGACCGCCGGCTCGGCATGCTGCGCCAGATGCTCGTCTCCCCGTTCCCGCGGTCGAGCATCGTCCTCGGCCTCGCGCTCGGCGGAGCCACCACGGGTGCCGTCTACGGCCTCGCCCTGCTCGCGGTCGGAGGCATCGCGGGCGTCCGGTACACGCCGATGCTGCTGGTCGTCCTCGTCGAACTGCTGCTG
>NZ_JAHWGT010000553.1 GCF_020873895.1 Streptomyces sp. DH12
GAATGGGCTTCTACGCCGCGAGTTCGCTGCTCGGCCTCACGTGGGGCGTCTACGGGACGTGGGTCTTCCTCACCCAGGCGGGCACAGATCAGATCAACGCGGCAGCAAATGTGCATGACCAGCCCGGCACCGTGCCGGCGGCCTGACCGGCCCAGGCTTCGACGGACGGGTACTGCACCTGGCAGATCTGTTCCACCTTGCACACCGCCTCGGAGGCTGAACCGGGTGCTGCTCCGCGACGGCACTTTCCGCGCTCTCCAGCCCTCAGCAGCAGTCACCTGACCAGTGGCTCCGCAAGGAGGACGACTCGATCTGTTTCGGCATCGAATCCGAGCACTGGATGACTGCGGGCCCCTTTCCGGATGCATCAGCACCACCTTGCCCAACCGCCTCCCGATCTCTCGTAAGAAGCCGCAGAACACATCAAGTCGCTCCTGCCGTCTGCAACTCGCGCAGGGCGACGTCGAAATCGATCTCCTCGTCCGCGTAGAAGCGGAGGATCGCCGCCACTTCCGCTCTCAGCCAGACACGCAGGTTCGGGCACTCAGCATCCGCCGGTCGAGAC
>NZ_JAHWGT010000554.1 GCF_020873895.1 Streptomyces sp. DH12
GCCCGTCGTCTCGGTTGCGGTGAGGGTGCCTGCCAGGTGGGCGGGGAGGGGGAGGGACCATTCCGCCATCAGGCGGGGGCGGCCCACCAGGACCGCGTGGCCCTCGACGATGCCCTGGACGCCCAGGCCGGGCACAGCCGTGAAGTCCTCCGGGGTGGGCAGGGCGTCGAGCTTGGCCAGGGCCGCGTCCGCCACGGCCCGGGCGATCGGGTGTTCCGAGGCGTGCTCCAGGGCGCCGGCCAGGCGCAGGACGTCCGTCTCGTCGGTGTCGGGGGAGTGGACGGCCACCAGGCTCATCCGGCCGGTGGTGACGGTTCCGGTCTTGTCCAGGACCACCGTGTCGACGCGGCGGGTGGACTCCAGGACCTCCGGGCCCTTGATGAGGATGCCGAGCTGGGCGCCCCGGCCGGTGCCGACCATCAGCGCGGTCGGGGTGGCGAGCCCGAGGGCGCAGGGGCAGGCGATGATCAGCACGGCCACCGCCGCGGTGAACGCGGCCGTGGTGCCCGCGCCGTTGCCGATCCAGAAGCCCAGGGTGGCCAGGGCGAGGGCGATGACCACGGG
>NZ_JAHWGT010000555.1 GCF_020873895.1 Streptomyces sp. DH12
CCTACGGACCGCGCATGGCACGGAAGGGCTAGTTCGGCCCGGCCACCGGGGGTCCCCTTGCCGGCCCGCCGGCGCCGCTCACTCCTGGGCGATCCGCCCGGCGTAGATGTCCTCGTCCGCGGGAAGCCGCACGTCGGCGGGGGTGCCGAAGCCGTACAGCAGGGTGGTGGAGGCGACCGCGACGGGCTCCTGCCGCTCACCGTTCACGAAGCTGAACCGGTGCCGGATCTAGCGGATCCGCCCCTCGTCGTCGAGGTACACGTCGAACGGCACCCGCGCGGTGGCGAACCCTTTGGCCGCCGCGCCCAGCGGCCCCCGGTTGACCTCCGACGCCGCGGCCGAGGCCGCCTCCAGGTCGGCGGTGCCCCGGTAGTGCCGCACCCGCGCCCCCGCCACCTCGGTCCGCCCGACGAACGTCGCCGAACGCGTCCCGCGCAGCACCTCGGCCGCGGCGAACGGATCGGTCGCCCCGCCGGTGACCAGGTTCCCGTCGGACAGCGTCGCGGTGTCCACCCGCACCCACTTGTCGGCGGGCACCCCGGCGCCCCGGTTCTTCATGTACAG
>NZ_JAHWGT010000556.1 GCF_020873895.1 Streptomyces sp. DH12
TCGCGCACCGGGCCACGGGAGCGTGCTCACACCGTCCAGGCGGGCTCCATGTCGACGATGTCGCCGGCGAGGGCCGCGACGTCCGCCTCGGTCTGCGCCCGCAGTGTCAGTCGCTCCACGCGCTCGGTTCGATACTTGCCGTGTTCGGCGGCGGACCGCCACATCGACAGGATCAGGTACTCGCTGCCCGGCGCCTCGCCGAACAGCCCCCGGACCATGCCGGGCGAGCCGGCCATCGCCGGGTTCCACACCTTCTCCTGCATCAGCACGAAGTGCTCGGCGCGCTCCTCGTGGACGCGGCACAGCGCGACCCTGATCAGGTCGGCGTCGGTGAAGCGCGGTTCGAACCCGGTCTTCACGTCGAAGCGGTGGTCGAACAGTCTGACCTGGGCGTTCTTGAAGGTGCCCGCCTGGGAGGCGGCGAGCCGGTCGTGGGACCGGGCCATGAAGGAGTCGTAGAAGGCGCGGCTCTCCCAGAAGGAGAAGATGTGCGCCACGTCCTGCCGTCCCCGGCTCCAGCCTCCGCCCTGCGCGCGAAACCCCGGCTCCCCCAGAAGCCCCGC
>NZ_JAHWGT010000055.1 GCF_020873895.1 Streptomyces sp. DH12
ACCCCCGCCCCCACCCGCCACCCCACCGGCCCCCCCCCCGCAACCGGGACCGGGACCGGGACCGGGCCCACCGCGGCCGGCGCCCGGACCCGTACCCGCGCGGCGCCCGGCCTCCGGGACTGGATGGGCGGCCACGCCGACGCCACCCCGCTGCGCGCCCTCACCATCCCCGGCACGCACAACTCCGCCGCGCCCGCCGGCGGGCCCTGGGTGGCCTGCCAGAACACCACCGTCACCCAGCAGCTCGGCGCCGGCATCCGCTACCTCGACATCCGCTGCCGCGTCACCGGCGACTCCTTCGCCATCCACCACGGCGCGTACTACCAGGACCTCATGTTCGGCGACGTCCTCGCCGCCTGCCGCGACTTCCTCGCCGCCCATCCCTCCGAGACCGTCCTCATGCGCGTCAAGCAGGAGTACTCCGAGGAGGGGGACGCCGTCTTCCGCCAGGTCTTCGACCGCTACCTCGACGCGAAGGGCTGGCGGCCGCTCTTCCGCATCGGCGCCGGCCTCCCGCCTCTCGGCGAGGCCCGCGGCCGGGTCGTCCTCCTCGCCGACAACGGCGGCCTGCCCGGCGTCCGCTGGGGCGACGCGGCCCTCTTCGACGTCCAGGACGACTACATGGCCGAGCCGACCGCCAAGTACCCGAAGATCGAGGCGCACTTCCGCAAGGCCGTCCAGCAGCCCGGCCGGCTCCACGTCAACCACGTCTCCACCGCCGCGCTGCTCCCGCCCCGCTGGAACGCCGACCGGCTCAACCCGCGCGTCCACGCCCTCCTGGAGGGCACCGGCGCCGGCTGGCGCGGGCTCGGCATCGTCCCGATGGACTTCCCCAATACCCGTGGCGGCCTCGTCGAGTCCCTGCTGCGGCACAACTGACCGGGGCGCCGCGGTGGGCGCGACGGGCCCGGACCGTCCGCCGCGCCACGACGCCCCCGGTCACCGTCCCGGCGCGGTAGGCCCCGTGGCGGACGGCGGTGGCGTCGGCGCGCCCGGGAGCCGGATCTCCGCGCGCGCACCGCCGCCCTCCGCGCGGGTCAGGGCGACCTCGCCGCCCGCCTGCCGTACGGTGCGGGCCACGATCGACAGGCCCAGCCCCGAGCCGGGCAGGGAGCGGGCCGACGGGGAGCGCCAGAACCGCTCGAAGACGTGCGGCAGCTCCTCCGGCGGGATGCCCGGCCCGTGGTCCCGCACGGTCAGCACCCCGTCGACGAGCCGCACCGCCACCTCGCCGCCCGGCGGGGAGAACTTCACGGCGTTGTCCAGGACGTTGACCAGCGCCCGCTCCAGCGCGGCCGGCTCGGCCCGTACGTACCAGGGGCGTACGTCGTGGGTGAAGGCCAGCTCGGGGCCGCGCAGCCGGGCCCGCCCGAGCGCCGCCTCCAGCGCCTCGTGCAGGGCGACCACCTCCAGGCGGCCCGCGGCCGCCGCGTCCGGCCGGGCCAGCTCCTGCAGGTCGCCGATGAGCGCCGCCAACTCCGTCATCTGCGCCTTCACCGACGCCATCAGCGCCCGCCGGTCCTCGGCCGGGATCGCCCGGCCCGTCTCGTCGCTGCGAGCCAGCAGCTCGACGTTGGTCCGCAGCGACGTCAGCGGCGTGCGCAGCTCGTGCCCCGCGTCCGCGATCAGCTGCGCCTGCCGGTCGCGGGAGGAGGCCAGCGCGGTCGTCATGGCGTTGAACGACCGCGACAGCCGGGCGATCTCGTCCTCGCCCTCGACGGGGATCCGCACCGTCAGGTCCTCGGTCCGCGCCACGTGCTCGACCGCGCCCGTCAGCCGGTCCACCGGCTTCAGCCCGGCCCGCGCCACCCACAGCCCGGCCGCCCCCGCGCCCACGACGCCGATCCCGGCGAGCGCGGTCAGCAGCAGCGCCAGGCGCCCGAGCGCCGCGTCGACCTCCGTCAGCGGACGGGCCAGGGACACCGCGACCGTGACCCGCTGCCCCGTCCCCGGCAGGGTGACGACCTCCCGCACCGTGTGCACCCGCACCGTCTGCCCGTCGTCGGTGCGCGAGGTGTGCAGCGCCTCGGGCGCCCCGCCCCGCGCGACGGCGAGGTCCTGCGCCGCCACCACGACGGGCTGCGAGTACCGCGCCACGCACCGCTCGCCGTCCGCCCCCACGAGCTGCGTGTACGCGAACCCGGGCCGGTCCCGCGCGGACGGCTCGGCCGCCACCCCGACCCGGCACGCGACGAGCGCCTCCGCCAACTGCTCCTGCGGCGCGCGGGTGTTCTCCAGCGACCGGTCCAGCTCCTCCAACAGCTGCGTCCGCGTCAGCAGCCACGCCGCCACCGACACCGCCGCCACCGCCACGGCGACCGCCAGCGCGGTCAGCAGGGCCAGCCGCGAGCGGAGCGGCAGCGCGCGGAAGCGGCGTACGGGGCCACCCGTCACTCGTGGCCCCCCTCGCGCAGCACGTAGCCGACCCCGCGCACGGTGTGCACGAGCCGGGGCTCGCCGCCGGCCTCGGTCTTGCGCCGCAGGTACATGACGTACACGTCCAGGGAGTTGGACGTCGGTTCGAAGTCGAAGCCCCAGACGGCCTTGAGGATCTGCTCGCGGGTGAGGACCTGGCGCGGGTGGGCGAGGAACATCTCCAGCAGCGTGAACTCGGTCCGCGTCAGCTCCACCGGGCGCGGCCCGCGGGTGACCTCCCGGGTGGCGGGGTCCATCCGCAGGTCGGCGAAGCACAGCACGTCCCCGCGGTCCTCGTCCGCGCCGCCGCCGGCCGCGTACGCGGAGCGGCGCAGCAGGGCGCGGATGCGGGCGAAGAGCTCGTCCAGCTCGAACGGCTTGACCAGGTAGTCGTCGGCGCCCGCGTCGAGGCCGGTGACCCGGTCGCCGACGGCGTCCCGCGCGGTCAGCATGAGGATCGGCACCGTCGACCCGGACGCCCGGATGCGGCGGGCGGCGGTCAGCCCGTCCATGCGGGGCATCTGCACGTCGAGGACGACGAGGTCCGGCGCGTACGCCCCGATCCGCTCCAGGGCGTCGACGCCGTCGACGGCGACCTCCGTGCCGTACCCCTCGAAGGCGAGGCTGCGGCGCAGCGCCTCGCGGACGGCGGGCTCGTCGTCGACGACGAGGATGCGGTCGGGCTCGGCGGTGGTGTTCATGGCCTCAGCGTCGCACGGGGTCAGCCGCCCCCGCGGAGGGCGTCCAGGTCGGCCTTGACGGTGTCGACGGGGATCGCAAACCCGAGACCGACGCTGCCGACGCTGCCGGCGCCCGCGCCGCCGGCGGCGCTGGGCGCGTACATGGCGGAGTTGATGCCGATCACCTCGCCGCGCATGTTGATCAGCGCGCCGCCGGAGTTGCCGGGGTTGAGGGAGGCGTCGGTCTGGATCGCCTTGTACGTGGTCTTCGACGTGCCGGTGTCGCCGTTGAACCGCTGCCCGCCGAACTCGAACGGCCACCCCCCGCCGGCGTCGTGCCGCTGCCCGCCCCGCTCGCCGCCGCCAGTGCCGCCGTCGTCCTTGGCGACGGTCACGTCCCGGTCGAGGGCGGAGACGATGCCGCTGGTGACGGTGCCCGTGAGGCCCTCGGGGGAGCCGATGGCGACGACCTGCTCGCCGACCCGGACGGAGCCGGAGTCGCCGAGTACGGCCGGCTTGAGGCCCTTGGCGCCGCGCAGCTTCAGCAGCGCGAGGTCCTTGTCGGGGTCGGTGCCGAGGACGTCGGCGGTGAGGGTGCGCCCGTCACCGAGCCGGACGGTGACCTCGGAGGCGCCGGAGATGACGTGGTTGTTGGTGACGACCTCCCCGTCGGCCGTGATGACGACCCCGGAGCCGGTGGACGAGCCGGCCGACCCGGCGGCCCGGATCTCGACGATGCTGGGCGACACGGCCCGCGCGACGCCCGCGACGGTGCCGGCGTCCGACTGGGAGACGGCCGTGCCGGCCACGGCGGTGGAGCCACCGTCGGCCGCGTCGCCGCCCACGAGGTCCTGGGCGAGCGCCCCCGCCCCGCCACCGACGGCGGCGGCCACGATCGCCACGGCGGCGATCAGGCCCACCGGCCGCGGGGCGCGGCGGCGGCGCGGCCCCGGCCCGTCGCCGGCCGGCGGGCTCGGTTCGTACGGGGGCGGCGGGGGGACCGGGGCGTGCGGCCCGGCGTACTGCCCGGGCCCGTCGTGACCCCGTCCGTCGTGGTCCTGTCCGTCGTGGCCCTGCTGGTGGCCGAGGTGGTGACCGTGGTGGTGACCCTGCGGGTGGCCGTCGCTGCGGCGGTCGTGGTCCGTCATGGGTACGACTGTGTCCCCGGCAGATGAGAGCCGCCTGAGGACGCCGTGAGAGTCGGGGAAGAAGACGGGCAAGCACCGCCGGGACCCGGGAGCCCGGGAGCCCCGGGAGCCCCGACGGCGCGGGGCGGGCGCCGTCCCGGCGGGGCGGGGCGGGCGCCCGCGGCGGGCCGCGCGGGGCGGGTCAGGTGTCGTCGCAGCCGCAGCTGCGGCGGACCACCAGCGCGGAGGGGAACTGCTTCACGCGCTCCCGCCGCGACCCCGCGACGCGCAGCCCGTCGTCCAGGACCAGGTCCACCGCCGCGCGCGCCATGGCCGGCCGGTCGGACGAGATCGTGGTGAGGGGCGGGTCGGTCAGCGCGGCCTCCTTGACGTCGTCGAAGCCCGCCACCGCCAGGTCGCGCGGCACGTCCAGCCGCAGCTCCCGCGCCGCGCGCAGCACGCCGATCGCCTGGTCGTCCGTGGAGCAGAAGATCGCCGGCGGCCGGTCGGGGCCCGCCAGCAGCTTCAGGGCCACCTGGTACGCGTCGTAGCGGTTGTACGGGGCCTGGAAGAGGCGGCCCTCGACCGAGCGGCCGGCCTCCAGCATGGCGCGGCGCCACCCCTCCTCGTGGTCGGCCACCGGGTCGCCGACGGCGGGCGTCGACTCGACGCCGCCGAGGCAGGCGACGTACGCGTGGCCGTGCTCCAGCAGGTGGCGGGTGGCGAGCTGCGCGCCGCCGATGTCGTCGGTGACGACCGCGACGTCGTCGAGGGCCTCCGGCCGCTCGTGCAGCAGCACGACGCGCGCGTCCCACGCCTCGATCTCCTGGGCGGCCCGCTCGCTCATGCCCTGGCTGACGAGGATGAGCCCGGCCACCCGCATGCCGAGGAAGGCCCGCAGGTAGTGGATCTCCCGCTCGTCGCGGTAGTCGGAGTTGCCGACGAGGACCATCTTGCCGCGGTCGGCGGCGGCCCGCTCGACCGCGTGCGCCATCTCCGCGAAGAACGGCTGCCGGGCGTCGGGGACGATCATGCCTATGAGGTCCGTGCGCCGCGAGGCCATGGCCTGCGCGACGCGGTCGGGCCGGTAGCCCAGCTCCTTGATGGCGGCGAGGACACGCTCGCGCGTGGCCGGGGCGACCGGCCGGGGTCCGTTGTTGATGACGTAGCTCACGACCGCGGTGGAAGTACCCGCCAGTCGCGCCACGTCGTCCCGCGTCACCTTGGCCACGCGCGGCAGTCTACGCGGGGTGACCTAGCTCCGGGCAGGTCGTACGGCAGCTTCCGCGACCGGCTCGGTGTCCGCCATCCGGATGACCTCGGGCGCCGCCCGTTCGGCGCCGTCCCCGGCGCGCCCACCGGCCCGCGCCTCCTCCGCCGCGCGCTCCACCTTCTCGGGCGCGACGAACCGGTAGCCGACGTTGCGGACGGTGCCGATCAGGGACTCGTGCTCGGGGCCCAGCTTGGCGCGCAGCCGCCGGACGTGGACGTCGACCGTCCGCGTGCCGCCGAAGTAGTCGTACCCCCAGACCTCCTGGAGGAGCTGGGCGCGGGTGAAGACCCGGCCCGGGTGCTGCGCGAGGTACTTGAGCAGCTCGAACTCCTTGAAGGTCAGGTCCAGGACCCGGCCCTTCAGCTTCGCGCTGTACGTGGCCTCGTCGACCGACAGGTCGCCGTTGCGGATCTCCATCGGGGAGTCGTCGGCCGAGATCTGGCGGCGGCCCGTCGCCAGCCGCAGCCGCGCCTCGACCTCCGCGGGCCCCGCGGTGTCCAGCAGGACGTCGTCGACGCCCCAGTCCGCGGTGACGGCGGCGAGGCCGCCCTCCGTGACCACCAGGAGCAGCGGGCAACCGGGCCCGGTGGAGCGCAGGAGCTGGCACAGCGACCGCACCTGCGGCAGGTCGCGGCGGCCGTCGACGAGGATCACGTCGGCTCCGGGGGTGTCCACCAGGGCGGGGCCCTCGGCGGGCGCCACCCGCACGTTGTGCAGCAGCAGGCCGAGTGCCGGAAGCACCTCGGTCGACGGCTGCAGGGCGTTCGTCAGGAGCAGCAGGGAACTCATCGGGTCCGGCCCCCAAGCGCTCGGCCGCGCCCGGGCCCTCGGCCGGGCTCACGCAGGGGGGGTCCCCATGCCCGGGTCGTCGTCGTCCTGCTCGTCGTCGTCCGGTCGTGCACGGTCAGCTCGCCCATAACGTCGGTTCCTCCTCGGTCCGTGCGAGGACGTTTGCGGCACTGCTTCGTACGGCTTCGTACGCCGGCTCCCGCGCCCCTGAGAGCCTTCGTTCACCCGCCCGTAACACCGGCGGGAAAACACAAAAGGATCCGGGGGCTGCTTCGCCCGGATCCTCTGCCAGCCAGAATAGCCCACATGAGCTCCGGAACAGAGGGCGCGTTCCACAGTGTGGATGTCTCCTCGCTCACTCGCCGCCCTCTGGGTGAAACCTTGCGTATGTCTTTGCGGACTCCTGACGGAGTGCGCCTGGAGGCCCGCCACGACCCGTGCGCGGCCGGACGCACGGACACCGCGGTGGTCGTCGCGCACGGTTTCACCGGCTCCGTGGACCGGCCCGCGGTGCGCCGCGCTGCCGCGTCGCTGGCCCGCCACGCGGGGGTCGTGACCTTCTCCTTCCGGGGCCACGGCCGCTCCGGCGGGCGTTCCACGGTCGGCGACCGGGAGGTGCTCGATGTCGCGGCGGCCGTGGAGTGGGCGCGGGCGGCCGGCTACGCGCGCGTGGCGACGGTCGGCTTCTCCATGGGCGGCTCCGTGGTGCTCCGGCACGCCGCCCTGTACGGGCCGCGGCACGGGGGGCGTGCGGAGGCGCGGACGGATGCCGTCGCCGCCGTGAGCGCCCCCGCGCGCTGGTACTACCGGGGGACCGCCCCCATGCGCCGGGTGCACTGGCTGATCACCCGCCCCGCCGGGCGGCTGGTCGGCCGGTACGGGCTGCGCACCCGCATCCACGACCGCGACTGGGATCCGGTACCGCTCCCGCCGGTCGGGGCGGTGCCGCTGATCGCGCCGACGCCGCTGCTGGTGGTGCACGGCGACCGGGACCCGTACTTCCCCGTCGACCACCCGCTCGCGCTGGCCGCGGCGGCGGACGGCGCGGCGGAGCTGTGGCTGGAGGCGGGCATGGGGCACGCCGAGAACGCGGCCGGCGACGCGCTGCTGGACCGGATCGGGCGGTGGCTGACGTCGGCGGCGGCCCGGACGGGGGCGACGGGGGCCGCGGGGACGACCCGGTCGACCGGGGCGACCGGGGCGGCCGGGGCCTGAGCGGCCCTGGGGAGGCGGGGGCCGGGGGCCGGTGGGGCCGCCTCGCGCGTGGCCCATCATGGAAGCCTGACGAAAGGAGCCCTCCTATGGCAGCGGGAACCATCCGCTACTGGGCCGCGGCCAAGTCCGCCGCCGGGACCGCCGAGGAACCGTACGCCGCGGAGACCCTCGCGGAGGCGCTGGACGCCGCCCGGGAACGGCACCCCGGGGAGCTGGTGCGGGTGTTGCAGAGGTGCTCGTTCCTGGTGGACGGGGACCCCGTGGGCAAGCGCGGCCATGAGACGGTACGGCTGGCCGAGGGCGGCACGGTCGAGGTGCTCCCGCCGTTCGCAGGAGGGTGACCCGCACACCATGAGCAGCAGCGACCAGCAGTACCCGCACCACCCGCACCGGCACCCCGACCCGGAGGTCGCCCAGACCTGGCAGGGCCAGACCTGGGACACCCACTACCAGCCGGCCGTCCGGCCCGACGGCACCCCGCCGCCGCAGCAGCACCACCCCGACCACCGGCAGGCGCCGCAGGACCAGGCGTCCCGGCAGTACCAGGCGCCGTCCGCGTACCAGCAGCCGCAGCAGGCCGCCGACGCGACGGCGTACCTGCCGCGGCAGGGGTCCGGCGCGTACCCGCTGCCGCCGCAGGCCCCGGCGTCGTCGGCGACCACCGGGTACGACGCGCCGACGGCGTACCTCCCGCCGGTCACCGACGGCCCCGAGCCGTACGGCCGGGCAGCGCAGCCGCCGGCGCAGCAACAGCAGCAACAACAGCAGCAGCCGCAGGGGTACGGGCAGGAGCGGTACGGGCACGCGCCGGCGGAGGCGTACGACGCGGAGCCCTCGCACGCCGCCGCCCCGCGTACGACGCGCGCCCGTCACGCCGCGCCCGCCGCGCCCGACCCGTACACCGCGCACGCCCCGTACGCGCAGGAGCCGATGGCCCCGGCCGCTCCCGCCCCGACCCCCGCCCCGGCCCCGGCCGACGCGGGTCCCGAGGCGGGCGCGTCCGGCGGTGCCCCGGTCGACGCTCCCGGGTACAGCTCCCCCACCACCCTGGGCAACGCGCGCGTCACCGACGCCCAGCGGGCCCGCGCGGAGGGCCGCTCGCCGATCATCGACCCGGGCATCCAGCCCGCCGGGCTCACCGCGCTGCTGTGCCTGCTCCTCGCCGGCGGCGCCGCCCTCGGCCCGTACGCGGCGCTGGTCCCGCTGGTCCTGCTCCAGGCGGTCACCGCGGCGGGCTGGTTCCGGCTCAACGGCATGTGGCCGGCCCGGCAGGGCATCGCGCTCGCCTTCCTCGGCGGTGTCGTCGCGGACGCCGCGCTGCTCACCGCGGGCCGCGAGCACGGCCCCGCCGCGATCCTCGGCACCCTCGGCGTCTGGGTCCTGCTGGTCCTCGTGCTCCAGCTGCGCAGCCACGCGGCCGCCGAGGAGCGCATGTACGGGCTGATGGCGACGGTCGTCTCCTCGGCGTTGGCCGTGGTGTGCGCGGGCTTCCTCGCCGCCGAGTCGGACGCGGTCGTCGTCGGCGCCCTCGCGGTCGCCGCCGCGACGGTGGCCCGGGCCCTGCCGCTGCCCGGCCCCGCCTCGCTGGTCGTCGCCCTGCTGGCGGGCGCCGGCGCCGGACTCGCCGCGGGCGCCGCGACCGGCGCCGGAGCGCAGGCCGCCGTCCTGGGCCTCGCCGCCGGAGCGTGCGCGGCGATCGGACTGCGGGTGGCGGCGTACGACTACCCGTCGCGGTTCGTGCACATGACGGCGGGCGTCGCCCTGCCCCTCGCGGTGGCCGCACCGGCCGTCTACCTGCTCGGCCGCACGCTGGTGTGACCCGCGCGCCGGGTGCGGGCCACCCGCACCCGGCGCGCACCGGCCCGCCCCGAGCCACCCGGACCTCTCCGTCCGGTGTGACCTGCCCGGTTTCCGGGCAGCCGCGCCTGTGGCGTGCGCGACGCCGACCCGTCCCGGGGAACCATCGGGTGACCCCGTACGTCGATCATTCACGTCGTCGGGGGCCGGGCACCAACAGGCGGGGGAGACACCGAGCCATGCGAGCACTGCGAAAACTCCTGATCATCGCCGTCGTCCTGGGCGGGCTCCTCGCCGTGGGCGACCGGCTGGCGGCCGGTGTGGCCGAGCGGGAGGCCGCCGGGAGGATTCAGGCCAATCAGGGCCTCGCGGCGGAGCCGGACGTCTCCGTCGGCGGCTTCCCCTTCCTCACCCAGCTCCTCGCCAAGGAGTTCGACCGGGTCGACGTGGCACTGACCGGCCTGGAGGTGACCGCCGGGGACCACCGGGTACGGGTCGGCGAGCTCCAGGCCGAGCTGCACGGCGTCCGCATGGAGAACGACTACGCCCGGGCCGTCGCCACCACGGCCACCGGCACCGCCCGCATCTCCTACGACGAGCTGCGCAAGACCACCGACAGCGACGTCACCCTCGCCTACGGCGGTGAGGGCAAGATCAAGATCACCGGCGGCGTCGAGGTGCTGGGGCAGAAGCTGACCCGCAGCGTGCTGTCCACCGTCAGCGTCGTGGACGGCGACACCCTGCGGATGCGCGCGGACGAGGTGCCCGGCGGCGGCATTCCCGGCATCGAGGAACTGGTCCGGCAGCGCACGGACTTCGACCGCCGGGTGAGCGGGTTCCCGGCCGGGCTCGCGATAGAGAAGGTCGAGGCGACGCCGGACGGGCTAGCCGTCACCGTCGGCGGCCGGAACGTCGTCGTGACGGGCTGACCACCCCTGCCGGGAACCGCCCCCACCCCCCTCTTCCCCGCCCCCTGGCACCCTCCCCGCCGCCGTCCCTCCCGTCCCCGCCGCGCGCTCTTCCGGCCTCTTCCCGGCCCCCGCTCCACCCCCCTCGCCGCTCCCTCCCCGCCCACCGTTCCCACATGGCGAGACGACTCCGTCCGCACCGCAGACCACCGGCGCGAACGGCTCCGCCGCGACCGGCCCCGGGGCCGCCGCGCGCTGGTCGCCGTCCCGACATGCGGATGATCCCGTCTCACGATGCGACACGCCGGTGACACGACCACCGGTCCGTCCCTACGATCGGTGCCATGACGAAGCGACAGGCGGACCTCACGAAGCGGCGGGCAGTAGACCTGTGCCGCGTCGCCGCCATGCTCTGTCGCACCGTCTGAGCGGGGCTCGCAGACCCCGCAAGTTTCGGCCCTTCCCGCTCGGGGGGCCTTCCCTGTGCCGTGGCCGCCCCGCACCCTCGTACGCGTAGAGCGCTCGGCGCGACCTTCCGCACCCGCATCCCGCCGCAGACTGCCCCGGAGGAGAACTCAGCATGAGCCGCAGCGACGTCCTGGTAGACGCAGACTGGGTCGAGGCCCACATCGACGACCCGAAGGTGGTCATCGTCGAGGTCGACGAGGACACGTCGGCGTACGACAAGAACCACATCAAGAACGCCGTCCGCATCGACTGGAAGCAGGACCTCCAGGACCCGGTGCGCCGCGACTTCGTCGACCAGGAGGGCTTCGAGAAGCTCCTCTCCGCGAAGGGCATCGCCAACGACGACACCGTCGTCCTCTACGGCGGCAACAACAACTGGTTCGCCTCCTACGCCTACTGGTACTTCAAGCTCTACGGCCACGAGAGCGTCAAGCTCCTCGACGGCGGCCGCAAGAAGTGGGAGCTCGACTCCCGCGACCTGGTCGACGGCTCCGAGGTCCCGAACCGCCCGGCCACCCAGTACAAGGCCAAGGCCCAGGACACCTCGATCCGCGCCTTCCGCGACGACGTCGTCGCCGCCATCGGCAGCCTCAACCTCGTCGACGTGCGCTCGCCCGACGAGTTCAGCGGCAAGCTGCTCGCCCCGGCGCACCTCCCGCAGGAGCAGTCGCAGCGCCCCGGCCACGTGCCGAGCGCCCGCAACATCCCCTGGTCGAAGAACGCCAACGACGACGGCACCTTCAAGTCCGACGACGAGCTGCGCGCGCTGTACGCCGACGAGCAGGTCGACCTGGCGAAGGACACCATCGCCTACTGCCGCATCGGCGAGCGCTCCGCCCTGACCTGGTTCGTCCTGCACGAGCTGCTCGACCAGGGGAACGTCAGGAACTACGACGGCTCCTGGACCGAGTACGGCAGCCTCGTCGGCGTGCCGATCGAGCTCGGCCCCGCCAAGTAACCCCGCCCCGACCTGCGACGCGAAGGACAGAAACGACATGTGTGGAGCACAGGCCGGCGGCCCCGACGCCTCTGCGATCAAGCCCGGTGAGACCACCATCCAGGGCCAGGTGACCCGCGACGGCGAGCCCGTGACCGGCTACGTCCGGCTGCTCGACTCGACCGGCGAGTTCACCGCCGAGGTCCCCACCTCCGCGACCGGCCAGTTCCGGTTCTACGCGGCGGAGGGCACCTGGACCGTCCGCGCCCTCGTGCCGGGCGGCACCGCGGACCGCAAGGTCGCCGTGGAGACCGGCGGCCTCGCCGAGGTGGCCATCGCCGTCTGACGCGCGGCACACCGAACGGCCGCGGGGCCGCACCTCCTGGGGGTTGGACGCTTTCCGGGACTTGAGGTGCGGCCCTGCGGTCTTACGCTGGAAGGGTGTACGCACGCCGCCGGCGCACCTACTTCGCGCTGATGGGCACCTGCCTGGCCCTCTTCGTCAGCGCGTGGTCCTTCGTACGCCTCTGGTCCACCGAGGCCGCCGTCGGCATGGCCTTCGCGGCCATGGTCCTGCCGCCGCTCGCCGCCATCGCGGCGAACCGCCGGGACCCGGACGACCACTGGTGGGACGAGCCGCCCCCGCCCTCCCGCCCCACCGCCGACCACCCGCACGGCGCGGACCTCCCGGACCCGCACCGTCCCGACCCGCACCGTCCCGACCCGGACCGGGCGGACCCGGGCGGGGACCCGGAGTCCGACGCCTGGTGGGCGGAGCTGGACGGCCGCAGCCGCCCCGAACCGTAGCCGGGACGCCCCGGCACACCGGCTGATCAGTAGACGAGGGCCTGGACCCCGTCCTCCATGATCTCGCTGAGGAACACCTGCGCGCCGGCGATCCGCACGCCCTCGATCAGGTCGCCCTCCGTGATCTCCCTGCGGGCCGCGCACTGCGTGCACAGCGTGATCCGGCCGGCCGCCTGCACCGACGCGAGCAGATCCGGCAGCGGCGCGGCGTGCGGCAGCTCGAACTCGGCCGCCCGCCCCGGCAGCGCGAACCACGAGGACTCGCCGGTCAACCACAGCGACACCTCGACCCCACTGGCCGCGGCGACGGCCGCCACGGTGAACGCCTGCGAACACCGCTCGGGCGCGTCGGCCCCGGCGGTCACCTTGATCACGAGCTTCTTCGCCATGTGCGGAACTGTAATGCGCCCGCGCACAACCCTGGTGCGGCTGCACGGGTCAGTGATGGGGACAGTTGGACGGAACGCACCTGAAAGGTCTGTGGGGGGACCCCTGTGGAAGACACGGAACGACAGCAACGGCCTCCGGTGCCGCTCGCTGCCGCCACACCGACACCACCTTCGCCTGCCTTGACCCCGGCCGGATCACCCGGACCGTCGGCAGACGCCGACCGAACCCCGGGGGCGGCCCTGCGGGCGGCCGGTCCCGCAGCACCCCGGCCCGCACGCCGCAAAGGCCGCACCGCGCTGCTGATCGCCGCGGCCGCGGTGCTCGGCACCGCGGGAGGCACGGCTGTCGGCTACCGGGTCCAGGCCGACCGCCCGCCCACGCCGCTCCCGCCCCTGAACCAGCCCGACCTCGCCTACCCGGCCGAACCCCTCCCGAGGGGCGAGCGACCGGCCCCGCCGAGCGCTGCCGAGGACAGCCGCGTCAAGACGGACGGCGACCTCCGCGCACTGCTGCTGCCGAAGCCGGCGGGCGCCCGGAACGTGGACGCGGGGTGGTTGCGTGACGGTTGGAGCGACACCACCACGCACGCCCGCGGACACGACTACCCGGCGGAGGCGTTCGAGCGGCTCGTCCAGGGCGATCTCCGCCGGATCGCCGGGGTCGCCTGGCAGCGGGCCGGGGGCGGAGAGACACACATCGAACTGATGCAGTTCCACTCGGGCGCCGCCGCTATGACGGAGGCGGAGCAGAAGCGGGAGGACATCCCCGGCGACGGTGCGCCCCTGCGGGGCAGCGGGAACGGGCGGTACCACGTGTACGGGCCCGATGAGCACGGCTCCGGCCCGGACGTCCGCGCGCGGGCGGTCGCGCAGCGCGGCGACATCGTCATCGACATCACCCTCCGGGGCGGCGGGCGGGCCGGTCCGGCGGAGATCCGCTCACTCGCCGAACGGCAACTGGAGCGCCTGTCGTGAACTCCTCGCTGACACGGGCGGTACTGCTCGCCCTGCTTGTCGCCGGCGCGGTGGGCGGCGCAGCCGCGTACTCCCTGGCAGCGGTCGCCGGCGCCGACCGGACGGCCCCCACGATCACGTGGGGACCGGTGACGACCGAACCGGGCCCCGACCCCGCCGCCGAGGCCTGGCGCGGCCGGACCTCCACACCACTGGCCCGTCTCTTGCTGCCCGTGCCCGACAGCTTCCGGCTCGGTCCCGACATCGACGAACACGGCAACGACGCCGAATTCGACGGGCGCCGGGCCACCGCGCTGCTGAAGGGAGAGGGGTGGGGCCCGCACAGCCCCCGACGGCACGAGGTCGACCGGTGGGCCGACGGGCTCGGTGCCCGCGGCGCGGCCATGCGGTCGTACGCCACCGAGTTCATGGTGCGCGGCGGCGTGTACACGCAGGACGTGGTCATGACCATCCGGATCTTCCGGCTGCCGGACGCCCCCCGTGCCCGCGAGGCGTACCTCTTCCGGACCGCCCTGGCAGAGCGCGCCGGGTTCGACGACGGCCCGGACGTCGAGGGCCACCGCAACGTCCGCTGCCACCTGGCGCCACCGCGCACCGGGCACGAGGGGGCGGGCGTAGCCGAGATGGAGTGCGCGGCGTACACGTCCGACCTCCTGGTGGGCGTGAGCGCGCAGGGGATGGAGCCCTTCGACGCCGTCGCCGTCGCAGACCTGGTAAAGGACCAGCTCGACCACATCACCGCAGCGGAGGAGCACGCGTGACCGACCAGCACCAGCACCAGGACCGGGAGCGGGGCCGGGAGGAGGGCAGAACCCTTGCGTCCACGGCCCCGGCTGTCACCGCGGCGGACGGTCGGTCCAGGGGGGATCGGCGGCTGCTGCGCGCCGCCGCGCGCTGGTCCGCGGCCCTGCTCGTGTTCGCCGGGGTCGGCACCGGCACCGCGTACGGCATCGCCGCCATGGACCGCGGCGACGTCCCCGGGCTCGCCACCGAGAGCGACGGCCGCTGGGACTACCCCCGACTCGTCCTGCCACCCCTCCCCGCAGACCGCCCGCGCCCCTTCACCAGGGGCAACCGGCACCACATCCACCACGCCGACCTGCGGCGGTTGCTGCTCCCGGCGCCTGCGGGATCCGAGGTGGAGGGCGGATTGGCGGGCGGGTGGGTGGACGAGAGCCAGTACGTCTCCCAGTACGCGCCGGAGCACCGACCCGCGCTCCGGCAGGCGCTGGCGGACTACGCCGTGCGGCACGTCGCCGCGCGCGGCTGGCGCATGCCGGATGGGACCACGTGCCGGATCTACCTCCTCCGCTTCTCCACCGCCGACCTGGCCACGGAGTTCTCCCAGGAGGAGATCGGCGCCGGACTGTCGCCGGACGCCGCCCTGACGGCTGCTCCCGAGACTTGGCTGGACGAGTCGTGGCAGTGGGACGACGTCGTCCCCCACATCACCCTGCATGTCTACGACGAACGCGGCTCCCGAGGCCCTGAGCACACCCGGCAGGCCTACATCCTGGCCGGCGACACCGTCGCCCTGGTCGTCCAGTCGCGGAAGGGCTCCGCCGCGGCCGTCCCCTTCCGGCAGACGGTCCTGCTGCAGGCCCAGCTGCTCGGCTGAGCCCGGCACCGGCCGGGCCCGGCCGCCCGCCGTGGGCCCGGCGCGTCCGCGGGGCCACGGACGCGCCACCGCGGTGGCCGGCCCACCTCACAGGGAGGGGGGCCGGTCCACCCATTAGGCTGGGACCCGGCCCTGTACCGCCCACCGCCACTGAGGAGCACCCCGTGCTTGAGGCTTTCTTCTCCGCCCTGCTGGTCCTGGTCTGCGTCGGCGTCCTCGCCTTCGCCGGGCTGACCGTGAAGAAGCTGTACCAGGGCCAGCGCTGACCACCCGCACCCCCACAGATCGCCAGAGCAGCCAGACACCATGATCCAGATCCCGTCCGACCTGCACCCGGACCTCGTCCCGCTCGCGTTCCTCCTCGGCACGTGGGAAGGCGCGGGCGTCTCCGACTTCCCCGGCTCCGAGAAGTGCAACTTCGGCCAGTCCGTGACCTTCTCCCACGACGGCCGTGACTTCATCGAGTACGTCTCCCACTCCTGGGTCCTGGACGCCGAGGGCAACAAGGTCCGCCCGCTGGAGAGCGAGAGCGGCTACTGGCGGATCGACGCGGGCCGCAAGGTCGAGGTCGTCATGGTCCGCGACCAGGGCATCGTCGAGGTGTGGTACGGCGAGCTCGCCGACAAGAAGCCGCAGATCGACATCGCCACCGACGCCGTCGCCCGCACCGCGGCCTCCGGCCCGTACAGCGGTGGCAAGCGGCTGTACGGCTACGTCAAGAGCGACCTGATGTGGGTCGGCGAGAAGGCCACCCCCGAGGTGCCGCTGCGCCCGTACATGTCGGCGCACCTGAAGAAGGTCGTCACGCCCGAGGAGGTCGAGGCCATGGCGAAGAGCCTGGGCGACCTGCCGGACGACGGCATCGCGTTCTTCAAGTAGGCCCGGCGACGCCGGTCGGTGCTCCTACACTGGAGCGCGTGGTGAGCACCGACTGGAAGAGCGACCTCCGTCAGCGCGGTTACCGGCTGACGCCGCAGCGCCAGCTCGTCCTGGAGGCGGTGGACGTGCTGGGCCACGCCACGCCCGACGACATCCTGACGCAGGTCCGCAAGACCGCGGCCGGTGTCAACGTCTCCACCGTCTACCGCACGCTGGAGCTCCTGGAGGAGCTGGGCCTGGTCAGCCACGCCCATCTCGGCCCCGGTGCCCCCACCTACCACCTCGCCGACCGCCACCACCACCTCCACCTCGTCTGCCGCGACTGCGACGACGTCATCGAGGCCGACGTGTCGGTGGCCGCCGAGTTCACCCGCAAGCTCCTCGACACCTTCGGGTTCGACACCGACATGAAGCACTTCGCGATCTACGGCCGGTGCCGAGGCTGTACGGAGAAGGCGGACGGGGCCGCGGCGGAGAAGGCGGAGAAGGCGGAGAAGGCAGAGGCGGAGAAGGCAGAGGCGGAGAAGGCGGAGGCCGCGGAGGCCGGGGCGCGGGAGTCTGCGGCTCGGGAGTCGAACAGCGGGTCGTAGGCTGGACGCCATGGAGCGACGTTCACCGACCAGCCCCCTGCTGTCCCTGCCCGGCGCCGTCCCCGCCGAGGGGCGGGACGAAGGTGTCGCCGCGCACTACGGCGACCCGTTCCGCGAGCAGCGCGCCCTCGTCGCCGGCCGCGGTCTCGTCGACCTCTCGCACCGGGGCGTCATCACCGTCAGCGGCGACGACCGGTTGAGCTGGTTGCACCTGCTCCTCACGCAGCACGTCAGCGAACTGCCGCCGGGCCGTGCCGCGGACGCGCTCATCCTCTCCGCCAACGGCCACATCGAGCACGCGCTGTACCTCGTCGACGACGGCACCACGGTCTGGGCGCACGTCGAGCCGGACACGCGCGAGGCGCTCCTCGCCTACCTGGAGTCGATGCGGTTCTTCTACCGCGTGGAGGTCGCCGACCGCACCGACGCGTACGCGGTGGTGCACCTGCCCGCCGGGTCGATCGCCCCGGTGCCCGACGGGGTCGCCG
Organism: Streptomyces sp. DH12; assembly: GCF_020873895.1. GTDB lineage: Bacteria > Actinomycetota > Actinomycetes > Streptomycetales > Streptomycetaceae > Streptomyces. Next base: position 17,356 of record NZ_JAHWGT010000055.1, read on the forward strand.
TACGCGAGACCCCGCACGGCCGCGACCTGTTCCTGCCGCGCGGCGACCTGGAGGCGTACGCCGGGGAGCACGGACCGCCGGCCGGGATGCTCGCGGCCGAGGCGCTGCGCGTCGAGGCGCACCGCCCGCGCCTCGGCCACGAGACGGACCACCGCACCATCCCGCACGAGATCGGACTCATCGGCTCGGCCGTCCACCTCCAGAAGGGCTGCTACCGGGGGCAGGAGACCGTCGCGCGCGTCCACAACCTGGGGAAGCCGCCGCGCCGCCTGGTCTTCCTGCACCTCGACGGCAGCGAGGTGCACCTCCCGGCGCACGGCACGCCCGTCCGGCTCGCCTCGGACGGACCCGAGGGGCGGCAGCTGGGCTTCGTCACGACGGCGGTCCGCCACTACGAGCTGGGTCCGATCGCCCTCGCCCTGGTCAAGCGGAACGTGCCCGTGGACGCGCCGCTCCTCGTGGGCAGCACGGCCGCCGCGCAGGAGCCGGTCGTCGAGCCGTAGGACGGTGGGCGGGGGCGGGAGGCCGCATGCCGCTCACGCCCCCACCCCGGTGGCTCAGACGTCGACGACCAGGGTGAACGGGCCGTGGTTCGTCAGCGAGACCCGCATCTCCGCGCCGAACCGGCCCGTCGCCACGGTCGCCCCCAGCTCCCGCAGCCGCGCCACCACCTCGTCCACCAGCGGCTCGGCCACCTCGCCGGGGGCCGCCGCGTTCCACGTGGGACGGCGGCCCTTGCGCGCGTCCCCGTAGAGGGTGAACTGCGAAATCACCAGCAAGGGTGCATTCACGTCGGAGCAGGACTTCTCGCCGTCCAGCATGCGGACGCTCCACAGCTTCCGCGCCAACTGCGCCGCCTTCTCCGGGGTGTCGTCGTGCGTGACACCGACGAGGACGCACAGCCCCTCACCGGTGACCTCGCCGACCGTCTCGCCCGCGACCTCGACCCTCGCCCCGTCCACCCTCTGTACCACTGCTCGCATACGCCCCAACTTACCGAGGGCCGAACGGGTGCAGAGCACCTGCACTTCCCATGCGGGAGTGGCACCATGCCTGTCAGGCGGTGCGGCTGACGCACCGGTCGAGGGGACGGAACACATGAGCACACCTGGCGCCGGGCAGACACCCGGCCCCGCACGCACCACCTGTGCCGGTTCGGGGTTCGACCGGTCCCGCCCGCCGATACAGCGCACCCCCGCCGAACCGCCCACCGCCGGGACGACACGGGCCGTCGGCGCCCTCGCCGCCCTGGACGCCGTCCCGCACCCCGAGTACGCCCGCGCGCTCGACCTGCGGGCGCTGCGGCTGGAGGAAGTACGCGCGCTGCGCCGCGACTCGCACACCGACGAGGCCGACCTCAGCTACGTGCGGCGGCTGCTGCAGGGGCGCGTCGACATCCTCCGCGCCGAACTGGCGAGCCGGGCCGCGCCGGAGGTGCCGGTGGTGCACCGGCTGCCGGAGATCCTCGCCGACGCCCCGTCACGGCGCCGGCCCAACTCCGCCCGGCACCTGACGCTGTCCACGCCGCGCGGCGAGGAGTACCGGCTGCTGGCCGCGGAGATGCTCGCCGAGGTCGAGCTGTCGGACCTCGACGCCCGCACCGACGAGGAGCTGCGCGCGGCCATGGCACGGCTCGCCCGGTACGAGCAGGAGGTCTCGCGGCGCCGGCACGAACTCCAGCGCACGGCCGACGAGTGCAGCGCCGAGATCGCCCGCCGCTACCGCGACGGCGAGGCCCAGGTCGACGATCTGCTGTGCTGACGCCGGTCGGGCGGCGGGAACGGGCGGGTGGCGAGGCAGCCGGGCGGGTGTGAGGCCGCCGGCTGGTTCCGACGCGGCGGCGCCCCGTTTCCCGGTGTGGCCCGGTGGCCCGGTGGCCCGGCGGGCCGGCTCCCGGTCGTCCGTGCCCGTTCCTCCCGGGCTCTTCCGCGGCGGGAAACCGGATGCGTCGGCGTCGTCCCGCTGTCTAGCGTGGCGCCATGACCTCCGACGCCGCCCCCGTCGTCCGCACCCTCACCGAGGACGACTTCCCCGACTGGCTCCGCGCCCTGCACACCGGCTTCCTGCGACCGCCCACCCCCTCCGCCGAGGAGGTCGCGATCCGGCTTCCGCACCAGGACTTCACGCGCACGCGCGGGGCGTTCGACCCCGGCACCGGGCGGTGCGTGGCCACGTTCCGGTCCTTCGCGCAGGAGGTGACGGCGGTCGGTGGCGCGGCGGTCCCGGCGAGCGCCGTGTCGGCCGTGACGGTGTCGCCGACGCACCGGCGCCGCGGCCTGCTGGGGCGGATGATGCGCGCCGAGCTGGAGGAGTCGCGGGAGCGGGGGGACGTCCTGTCGACCCTCATCGCCGCCGAGTACCCCATCTACGGCCGGTTCGGCTTCGGCCCCGCCTCCTGGCTCACGCAGTGGCGCGTCGACCTGCGCCGCGCGGGCCTCGACCCGCGCTGGTCCGGGCCGGGGGACGGCGGGCGCATCGACCTCGTCGACGGCGCGACCGTCCGCAAGCTCGGCCCGGAGCTGTACGACCGCGTCCGCGCCGTGCGGCACGGCATGGTCAGCCGCACCGCGCGCGACTGGCAGCGGCGCACCGGCGAGGACGTGCCGCCGAGCGACCGGTGGACGGAGCCGTTCCACGCGACGTACCGCTCCGCGTCCGGCGAGTTGGAGGGGTACGTGACCTACGCCGCCGACGAGACCTGGGACGACGGCAAGCAGCCGATGAACACCGCCACCGTGCGCGACCTGGTCGCCCTGACGCCGGCGGCCGAGCGCGCCCTGTGGCGGTATGTCTGCGCGATCGACTGGGTGACGCTCCTCGACAGCGGCCACCGCGCCCCCGACGACCTGCTGCCGCTGCTGCTGCCGGACCCGCGCGCCGCCCGCGTCGTCACCCACGCGGACATGCTGTGGGTGCGCGTCCTCGACGTCGTACCGGCCCTTCAGGCGCGTACGTACGGGGCGGAGGGTTCGCTGGTGCTCGACGTGCGGGACGCGGCCGGCCTGGCCGGGGGCCGCTTCCTGCTGGACGCCTCGCCGGACGGTGCCTCCTGCGCGCCGACCACCGCGCGCGCCGACCTGGTCCTGGACGTCGCCGACCTGGGCGTCCTGTACCTGGGTGACGAGTCGGTGACGCGGCTCGCGGCGCTGGGGCGGGTGGAGGAGGCGACGGCGGGCGCGGCCGTCCGGGCGGACGCCCTGTTCCGGGCGTCCCGCCGTGCCTGGTGCCCCGACATCTTCTGAGCGTCAGCGGGTGCGGGAGCGGAACAGGGCCGCCGCCAGTGCCGGAGCCAGGAGCAGCAGGCCGGCGCACCAGGCGAGCGCGGCCCAGTACGCGTCGCCGACGGGCTGGTCGAGGAGGAGGCCGCGCACCGACTCGATGACCGGCGTGACCGGCTGGTGCTCGGCGAAGCCGTGCAGCCAGCCCGGCATGGTGTCGATCGGGACGAAGGCGCTGCTCGGGTAGGGCAGGAACATCATGAGGAAGGTGAAGCCGCCCGCCGCCTCCGGTGTGCGCGCCAGCAGCCCCGCCGCCGCCGACAGCCACGACACCGCCAGGACGAAGGCGAACAGCAGCCCCAGGGCGGCGGCCCAGGCGGCGGGTCCGGCGGTCGGCCGGAAGCCGATCAGGTACGCGACGCCGATGACGAGGGCCGTCGACAGGACGTTGCGGGCGACGCTCGCGCCGACGTGCCCGGCGAGGATCGCGGTCGGGGCCACGTCGAGCGACCGGAACCGGTCGACGATGCCCGCCCGCATGTCCTCGCTGACGCGCACGGCGGTGGTGGAGGCGCCGAACCCGGCGCACAGCAGCAGCACGCCGGGGACGACGTAGGTGACGTACGAGGTGGGCGTCCCGGTGTCGATGGCGCCGCCGAAGAAGTAGACGAAGATCAGCATCAGCATCACCGGCAGCACCATGGCGGTGAGGAGCGCGTCGGGGTTGCGGCGGTTCTGGCGGATGCCGCGGGCGACGAGGGTGAGGGCCGCGGTGGCGTCAGACACGGGTGCTCTCCTGGGTGGCGGTGGCGGTGGCGGTGGTGTTGACGGTGCCGGTGGCGGCGGCGGTGCCGGTGCCGGTCAGGGTCAGGAACACGTCGTCGAGCGTGGCGCTGTGGACGGTGAAGCGGACGATGTCGGACCGGTGCGGGTCGAGCGTGTCGAGCAGCGCCCGCACGTGCCCGGCCGTGCCGTCGGTGGCGATGCCGAGGGTGAGCGCCTCCGGGGTGCGGCGCGCGGCGTGCGGGGCGAGCCGCGCGTAGGCGGCCTCGTCCGCGGCGACGACGTCCAGGCGGTGGCCGGCGACCCGCGCTTTGAGGGCCCGCGCGCTGCCCTCGGCGACGACGCGGCCCCCGTGCAGCACGGCGATGGTGTCCGCCGACCGGTCGGCCTCCTCCAGGTACTGGGTGGTGAGGAGGACCGCCGCCCCGCGCGCGGACAGGTCCCGCACCACCTGCCACAGCTCCTGGCGGCTGCGCGGGTCCAGGCCCGTCGTCGGCTCGTCGAGGAAGACGACGTCCGGTTCGCCGACCAGTCCGGCGGCGAGGTCCAGGCGGCGGCGCATGCCGCCGGAGTAGGTGCGGGCGGCGCGGTCGGCGGCGTCGGTCAGCCCGAAGCGGTCGAGCAACTCGGTGGCGCGGCGGCGGGCGTCCCGGCGGGACAGGCCGGAGAGCCGGGCCATCATGCGGAGGTTCTCCGTCCCGGTCTGGTCCTCGTCCACGGCCGCGAACTGCCCGGTGAGGCTGATCGCCCGCCGTACGCGGGAGCGGTCGGCGACCACGTCGTACCCGGCGACGCGGACCCGGCCGCCGTCCGGGGCGGTGAGCGTGGCGAGGACGCGGACGGTGGTCGTCTTGCCGGCGCCGTTGGGGCCGAGGAGTGCGAAGACGGTGCCGCGCGGGACGCGGAGGTCCAGGCCGTCGAGGACCGGGACGTTCCGGTAGGACTTGCGCAGGCCGGTGACCTCGACGGCGGTGGTTTCGGGCATGGTGAACCCCCTTATTGCGTATGGCATACGCGTTACTGCGTAAGGGTTACGCATTACTAGGATGGGCGTCAAGCGGTGTTTCGGGTGGTCGGCTGGAGGGTGGCACCGGTGGAGGACAGCGGCGGTACGGGGCTCACGCCCGGTCTGGAGGCCGCCTGGGGCCTGCGCGAACGCCCCGCGAAGGGGCCGCGGCCGGGGCTGAGCGTGCACGCGATCGTCGACGCGGCGGTCGCGGTGGCGGCGGCCGAAGGGCTGCCCGCGGTGTCCATGGGCCGGGTCGCCAAGGAGCTCGGCGTCTCCACGATGTCCCTGTACCGGTACGTCGGCGCCAAGGACGAGCTGTACGTGCTCATGCAGGACGCCGCCTTCGGTGCCCCGCCCGCCCCGGCCCCGCCGGGCACCGGTTGGCGCGAGGGGTTGACCCGCTGGGCGTGGGCGCAGCGCGCGGTGTTCCGGCGGAACCTCTGGCTGCTGCGCGTCCCGATCTCCGGCCCCCCGGCCACGCCCAACTCGGTGGCCTGGTGGGAGACGGGCATGGAGGCGCTCGCGCGGACGCCGCTGGACGAGGGCGCCAAGATCTCCGTGGTGCTGCTGGTCGGCGGGTTCGTCCGCAGCGAGGCCGGCATGACGGCCGACCTCGCCGCCGCGGTGGCCGCGACCGGGGAGACGCCCGAGCAGGTCATGGCCCGGTACGTCCGCACCCTGCGGCGCCTCGCCGACCCGGAGCGGTACCCGCGGGTGGCGCGGGCGCTGGAGTCGGGGGTGCTGGACCAGCCGGACGACCCGGACCACGAGTTCCGGTTCGGGCTGGAGCGGCTGCTGGACGGCGTCCGGATCCTGGTGGAGGGCTCCGATGGCTGAGCCGGCCGCCCCGCACGCGTCCGCCGCCCCCGGGCTGCGGGAGCGGAAGAAGCAGCAGACGTACCGGACCCTCTCCGACACGGCGATCGCGCTCTTCCTGGAGCGCGGCTTCGACCGGGTGTCGGTCGCCGAGGTCGCGGCGGCGGCGGAGGTGTCGAAGCCGACGCTGTTCCGCTACTTCCCGACCAAGGAGGACCTGGTCGTGCACCGGTTCGCCGACCACCGCGACGAGGCCGCCCGGGTGGTCGCCGGGCGTCCGGCGGGCGTCCCGCCGCTCGCGGCGCTGCACCGGCACTTCCTCGACGGGCTCCACCGGCGCGACCCCGTCACCGGGCTGAGCGACGAACCGGCCGTCCTCGCCTTCCAGCGGCTGCTGTACGGGACGCCGAGCCTGGTGGCCCGCCTCCACGGGTACCAGGCCGCCGCCGAGGGCGCGCTGGCCGAGGCGCTCGGCGGCGGTGTCGGCGCGCGTCTGGCGGCCGGCCAGGTCGTCGCGGTGCTGCGGGTGCTCGCCACCACCACATCGGCCGCCGCCGCATCAGCAGCCACCCCGCCGAACCACCGCTCGTCGTCGACTGGCGGGCGCCGGTGGCCCGCGCGTTCTACCAGGCGCGACCCGACGACCCCCAGGGCGTGCGGGTCCGCCGCCGCTTCGGCTGGGCCCCGTACAGCCGCGGCGACGCCGCGGACCTCACCGGCCTGGAGGACGAGCACCTCACCGCCCCCGCCGCCGGTCCGACCCCCTCCGGCGCTCCCCGCGGGCTGCTCGCCGCGGAGATCGAACGGCGCCGCGTCGGACCGATGCGCGACATCGCCGCCACCATCCAGCCCGAGCAGGACGACCTCGTCCGCGCCCCGCTCGGCACGTCCCTGTGCGTACAGGGCGCGCCCGGCACCGGGAAGACCGCCGTCGGCCTGCACCGCGCCGCCTACCTCCTCTACACCCACCCGCGCCGCGTCGAGCGCGGCGGACTGCTGATCCTCGGCCCCAACCGGGCCTTCCTCGCGTACGTCGCCGAGGTCCTCCCCGCCCTGGGCGAACGGGACGTGCGCCAGACCACCGTCGAGGAGGAGGTCGCCCGCACGGTCGGCCACCGACCGCGCGCCGAGGACACCGCCGCGGCGGCGCTGGTGAAGCACGACGCCCGCATGGCCGACGTCCTGCGCAGGGCCCTCCACACGCGGGTGACCGCCCCCACCACCGAACTCGTCGTCCCGGACGGCGCCTACCGCTGGCGCGTCCCCGCCGACGACCTCGCCGCCGCCGTCGCGCGGGTACGGGCCGAGGCCCCGCCCTACACCGTCGGCCGCGAACGCGTCCGCAGCCGCTTCGTACGCGCCCTGCGGGACCGCGCCGAGCGGCGCGCGGGCCCGGTGGGCGCCGCCTGGGAACGGCGCGTCGCGCGGGCGCGGCCCGTGGCGGAACTCGTCGACGCCTGCTGGCCCAGGACCACCCCCGAGCAGGTGCTCGCCGACGTGCTGACCGACCCCCGCGACGAGGCCCTCGCCCCCGCCGAACGCGCCGCCATCCGCTGGACGCGGCCCCCGCGCTCGTACCGCTCCGCCCGCTGGACACCGGCCGACCTGCTCCTCCTCGACGAGCTGGCCGCGCTCCTCGAACGGCCCGCCGGGTACGGCCACATCGTCGTCGACGAGGCGCAGGACCTGTCACCCATGCAGTGCCGGGCCGTGGCCCGCCGCACCGCCGCCTCCGGGTCCCTCACCGTCCTCGGCGACCTCGCCCAGGGCACCACCCCGTGGGCCGCCCGCGACTGGCGGGACCACCTGGCCCACCTGGGCCGCCCCGACGCCCGGATCACCGCCCTGACGGCCGGCTACCGCGTACCGGGCCCGGTGGTCGACCTGGCCAACCGGCTGCTCGACACGCTCGACGTCGCGGTACCGCCCGCCCGCTCCGTACGGCGGGACGGCGAGGTGGGCGTCCGCCGCGTGCCCGACCTGGCGGCCGCCGTCGTCGACGCCGTACGGGCCGCGCTCGACCGCGAGGGCTCGATCGGCGTCATCACCCCGGACGACGCGTACGACGAGCTGCGCGGCGCCCTCGCGGCGGCGGGCCTCGCCACCGGCCACCCCGGGGACGCCGCCGCCGGCGCCCCCCGCGTCACCGTGGTGCCGGTGGGCCTCGCGAAGGGCCTGGAGTACGACCACGTCGTCCTCGCCGAACCCGCCGCCGTCGTCGACGCCGAGACGCGCGGCGCCCACCGCCTGTACGTCGCGCTCACCCGCGCGGTCTCCCGGCTGGAGGTGCTCCACACCCGGCCGCTGCCACGGCAGTTGGCCGAGCCGACCGGGGCGGCGTGAGCCGGGTGGACGGTTACGATCAGCCGAGGGGGTGGGGGAGGTGGGGGAGTTGGGGGAGCGGTGGCGGAAGAGGCGCCCCGGAGACCCGAGGGACGGGGCGCGGGCGCCGTGGACGTCGCGGGTGCCGTGGGTGCCGTGGGCGCTGTGGGCGCTGTGGGCGCTGTGACGCTCGTCGTCCTCGGCGCTGACGCGGCGGTCGCGCGGGCGGCGGCCACCCTGCCCGTCGACGTGGTCCACGTACGGCTGCCCGGCGCGGCCCCCCTCGACCGGGCCCCACACGACCGCGTCCCCCTCGCCCCGGCCCGCCGCGGCGCGCCCGACCCGGACACGCGGAAGTCCACGACGCACCAGGCCCCGGCGGAGTACTCCGTCGACTACCAGCACGCCCCCACCTTCCTCGCCTTCGTCGACGCCGTGCTGCGGCCCCTGGCCCCGGCCGCCGTCGTCTCGCTGACCGAGCTGGGACTCGAACCGGCGGCCGTCGCGGCGCGGCGAGTCGGCGCGGCCGGCGCCCCACCGGAGGCCGTACGCACCACCCGCGACAAGCTCGCGATGCGCCGGGCGCTGGCCCGCGCGGCGCCGCACCTCAACCCGGCGTTCGCGGCGGGCGACGACCCGGAGGCGGTGGCGCGCCTCTTCGACGGGGGCCCGGACACCGCGGTCGTCGCGAAACCGGTGGCGGGCACCGGCAGCAACGCCGTCACCCTCGTCCGCGCCCCCGCCGACCTGCCGTCGGACCGCCGGACCCCCGCCACCCTGCTCGAACGGTACGTCCCGGGACGGGAGTACAGCGTCGAGACCCTGTCGTCCGGCGGGCGCCACACCTGCCTCGGCATCGCCGAGAAGCGCACGACGGGGGAGGGGTTCGTCGAACTCGCCCACCTCATGCCGGCGCCCTCCCTCGACGGCCCGGGGCGCCTGCGCGTGGAGCGGGCCGTCGCCGAACTCCTCGACGCGGTCGGGCTGGCGGACGGTCCCGCGCACACCGAGGTCAAGGTCCACGGCGACCGCGTCACCGTCATAGAGACGCACAACCGGCCAGGCGGCGACGGCATCGCCGACCTCGTACGCCTCACCCGCGGCATCGACTGGCGGCGCGCCGCCCTCGGCTGGGCCGTCGGCGCGCGCCCGCGCCGGGAACCGGGAGGTCCGGTGGCGGCTGCCGCGGCGACCGTGTTCCTCACCGCGCCGCCCGGCCGCGTTACGGCGGTGGCGCCCCGGCCCCGGCTCACGACCGGCCGGGTGGTGGGGTGGGACGTCGAGGTGGAACCCGGGGACCCGGTGTCCCCGCTCAGGTCGTCGGCGGACCGGCTGGGCATGGCGGTACTGACGGCCCCGAGCGGCACCGCGTGCGCGGCGGCGGTCGACGAGCTGACGGCGCTGCCGATCGTGAGGACCGACGACCGTCCCGAGGAGGACACATGCACGTGACCGGCAGGGAGAACCACGCACAGCACCCCGCCCGGGAGCCGAACCGGGACGTCGACCGGGGTCCCGCCGCATCCCCCGGGAATCGGGAGGTCGGCCCGGGTCTCACCGGATCGGCCGGGAGCCGGGGGGACGCCCGCGGTCCGTCCGACGCACCGGCAGGGGCTTCGCCGGCCGCGGCGGGCTCCGCGCTTCCCCGGCCCCTGGTGGATCCGGCGTGGCTGGCCGCCCGCCTCACCACGCCCGGACTCGTCGTGCTCGACGCGTCGGTGGGCGCGCACCGGGGCGCCGGCCGACGCGTTCCGGGGGCGCGGCGCTTCGACCTCGACGGCCCGCTCTCCGACCGCACCTCGCCGCTGCCGCACACCATGCCCGGCCCGGCCGCCTTCACCGAGGGCCTGCGCGCCCTCGGCGTCGACGACACGAGCACCGTCGTGGTCTACGACACCGCCGGCATCCACTCCAGCGCCCGCGCCTGGTGGATGCTGCGGGCCATGGGCTTCGACCGGGTCGCCGTGCTCGACGGCGGCCTGCCCGCCTGGACCGCCGCCGGGCTGCCGGTGGAGCAGTGCGCGCCGGACGCCGCGGCCCCGGTGCCGGGCGACTTCACCGCGCGGCCGCGACCGGGGTGGTTCGTCGGCGCCGGGACGGTCACGGCGGCGCTCGCGGACCCGGCCGCGGTGGTGCTGGACGCCCGCACGCGAGGCCGCTTCGCCGGTACCGAACCCGAACCGCGGACCGGACTGCGGGGCGGCCACATGCCCGGAGCGGTGAACCTGCCGTTCGGCGACCTGCTGGACGGCACCGGGCGACTGCGCCCGGCCGCCGAACTGCGGGAGCTGTTCGCCCCGTTGGCCGGGGCGCGCGCCGAGCGGCTGCTGTTCAGCTGCGGCTCGGGCGTGACGGCCTGCGTCCTCGCCCTGGGCGCGGAGATCGCCGGGTACGGCGGGCTCGCCGTGTACGACGGCTCGTGGAGCGACTGGGGCCGCCCGTCGGAACGCCCGGTGGCCACGGGTACGGGCGCGAGCGGGCCGCCCCCGGGGGCGGGGGCCCGGTGAGGCGCTGAGCCGCGGTGGCCATGGCCGGCCGGATGGGACGAGCCGGCTCCTCTCGCCCCACGGCAGCCGGCTGCCGCCAGGAGGGCGCCCCCAAGCCCCGGCCGGCCGGCGGTCCGGGCCGGCCAGGACCCGCTCACGCGAGGCGGCCCGGCGCTCCTACCGCCACACCGGCACCGCCCCCGCCCGCGCCCGTGCCCGCCCCGCCCGGGAGGGTGCCGGCGCCGGTGTGGCGGGGAATCAGCGCGCCGCCAGGTCGGCGAGCAACTCGGCGGCGGGCTTCGGGTGGACGAGCCAGCGCAGGTGGCTGCCTTCCAGGGTCCGGACGTCGAAGGGGTTGTCGGGGGTCAGCGCGTCGGCTTCGCGGATCATGCGGTCCTGCGCGGCGAGGGGGATGCTGGCATCGGCGGCCAGGCGCACATAGGTCCTGGGGATACGGCCCCAGGTGGTGGCCTGTGCCCGGTCGGCGGACGTGCCGACGTCGAGGTTCTCGTCGGGCTGGAAGGTGTTCAGGAAGGTCCGGAACTCGTCATCGGTGAGGTCGGCGGCGAACGCCCCCTTGAAGGCGGCGAGCGCCGCCGGGTCGGCGGTGCGGAAGTTGACGCGGAGCAGGCCGAGTTCGGCCGGGTTCCCGACGAGACTGGCGGCGAAGGCCCCCGCGTCGACGTCCGCCATCTCCGGCTGGGCGTAGTAGTCGTTCACGTCCAGGTCGACGGGGCACCAGGCGGAGACGTAGACGATCCGGTCGATCAGGTCGGGCCGGGCGTTGGCGACGGCGGTGGCCGTGATGCCGCCCCTGCTGTGGGCGACGAGGATGGTGGGCCCGTTCCGCTTGGCCCGTTCGAGGGCCTCCGTGACGCGGGCGGTGTTGTCGGCGAGGGTGACCCCCTTGATGCTCCCCGGCTCCGCGGCGAGCGCGTCGAAGTCCTGGGGGGCCTGGTAGGCCGCGGGGAAGGTCGCCTCGAACCCGTGCCCCGGAAGGTCCACCGCGACCGAGCGGTGCCCGAGCAGGGCGAGTTCGGCCTGCAGCGGCGCGAACGAGAACGAGTTGGCGAAGGCGCCGTGAACGAAGACGAAGGTCGGCAGGGTATGCATGCCTCAGCCTCCAACACGACGATCTTCAGAGCAAGATCGAGGATGCGGGAGGGCATCGAGGATCCCGCGGCCTGGCCGTCGGACCCGGCCGTCTCGGCCCAGCCGTCGCGCCGGAGCGGGGTGTACCGACCGGGCGCGGGGGCAGGCGGACACGGCGTTCCGCTTTCTGCCTTCTGCCTTCTGCCTTCTGCCTTCTGCCTTCGGTCTTCGACTGTCGGCTGTGGGCTTTCCGTCTGCTGCCGGCTGCGTCGCACGGCAGCGCGACACACCCGAATGGCTAACTCCTGCAAGCGTCTGCTTGCAATTGTTAGCGAAGGTGGTGCACCATCGGGGCATGGCATCACTGAACGTCGGCAACCTCGGCGAGTACCTGCGCGAGCAGCGGCGCACCGCGCAGCTGTCGCTGCGGCAGCTCGCGGAGGCCGCCGGGGTGTCGAACCCGTACCTGAGCCAGATCGAGCGCGGGTTGCGCAAGCCGAGCGCGGAGGTCCTCCAGCAGGTCGCCAAGGCGCTGCGGATCTCCGCCGAGACGCTGTACGTCCGCGCCGGGATCCTGGACGAGCAGGACCGCGACGAGCTGGAGACGCGGGCCGCCATCCTCGCCGACCCGTCCATCAACGAGCGGCAGAAGCAGGTCCTGCTCCAGATCTACGAGTCCTTCCGCAAGGAGAACGGGCTCGACACGGCCCCCGCCGGACCCGACACGACGTCCGACGGGCCGGGCACGGCCCCGGGCGGACCGGGCACGGCCTCTGGCGCGGGTGATGCCGCAGCAGGCACAGGATCCACCGAACTCTGACCGCGACGACTCCACGAGAACGAACACCGCGACACGGGAGGACCCCACACCATGGCCATCATCGACGAGCTGCGCACGCCCCTCTACTTCGCCGCCGGAACCGCCGACCTCGCCGTGCAGCAGGCCCGCCGAATCGCCGCCGAGGCCCCGGCCCGTATCGACGAACTGCGCAAGACCGACCCCAAGGCGGTCCAGGAGAAGGTCAGCACGCAGGCGAAGGAGGCGCAGGCCACGCTCCAGGCCAAGGTCACCGAGCTGGTCGGCAGCCTCGACACGGACCTGAAGAAGCTCGGCGAGACCGCCCAGGGCCTGGCCCTGCGGGGCGTCGGAGCGGCGGCCGAGTACGCGGTGAAGGCCCGCGAGGCGTACGAGAAGGTCGCCGAGCACGGCGAGCAGACCGTCCGGACGTGGCGGGGCGACGCGGCCGAGGAGATCACCGAGATCGCCATCGCCGTCGAGCCCGGCAGCACCCCGGCGCAGAACGGCGGGACGGTGACGCCGGACGCCGACGACACCAAGGCGACCGACCCCGCGACGGCCGAGACCTCGGCGGCCGAGACCTCGGCGGCCGGCGACGCCGAGCCCGCCGCAAAGCCCGCCGCCCGGCGCACGGCCACCCGCAGGACCACCACCCGCAAGAACGACACCCCGTCGGAGCCCGCCGGCGAGAAGTGACCGCACCGGCCCGGCCAGGTCTGCCGGCGGCCCGGCCGGGCACATTCACGGAACACGGAGCGTTGTACGGGTACCTTGGCCGCGAGGCGCTCCATCCACCTACTAGGCGGTGCTCACCATGCTGATGTCCGGTTTCAACTCGCTGATCGGGCTGCTGTTCATCGCGATGCTCGTCTTCGCGGTCGTCGCGCTGGTCTTCGCGGCCCTGGCCCGCGAGGACGCCTACCGGGCGGCGGACAAGCAGAGCAAGTCCTTCTGGCTGATCATCCTGGGCGTCACGGTCGTCGTCGACCTCTTCCTGCCGATGCTGATCCTCCAGATCGCCGGGCTGATCGCGACCATCGTCTTCATGGTGGACGTCCGCCCGGCCCTGCGGCAGGTGTCCGGCGGCGGCCGCGGCCCCCGCGGCTCCAGCAGCGACGGCCCGTACGGCCCATACAACGGCGGCCGGTAGGGGGCCCCGCCCCACCCCCC
>NZ_JAHWGT010000557.1 GCF_020873895.1 Streptomyces sp. DH12
GTCCGACGACGGCGGCCCACAGTCCGGCCCGCCACCGGCTGGTCAGCGCGGTGACGGCGCCGACGGCAACGAGCGCGGACGTGAACAGCCGCACGGTCCAGCTGTCGGCGTCGAGGGGCGGGAAGGCGGGGGAGAGGGACGCCGCGGTGTACCAGCGGCTCAGGTGCAGTCCGCAGTAGGCCGCCGCGACCCCGGCGACCTGCGGGGCGGCCTGTGCCAGCAGCCGCCCGGCCGCGCTCGAGGACGTCACCCCGCACCGCATGCGCAGGGCATGGCCGGCGATGTCGGCGGCCTCCCGGAGCCGGTCCGCGGCGCGGGCGCCGGCCATCGACTCACGGTGGACGGCGAGGATCTCCTGTCCGGCCTCGATCCGGTACCGGCGCGGATACAGCCGCAGGAGCGGCCCGATCACGTCTGCGTCGCCGGGCGGCCGGTGAGCCCGAGCCGGCGGGTGGCCTCGCGGGCGGTCGCGGCCATCCGGTCGGCCGCTGCCGACAGCGTCTCGCGCCCGGCCGGGGCGAGGGCGTACACCTTCCGGGCCCGCCCGTCGACGACTTCCTCC
>NZ_JAHWGT010000558.1 GCF_020873895.1 Streptomyces sp. DH12
GCACCACGTCCAGGACGACGCCGAGCCCCAGCGCGTGCGCCCGGTCGACGAACCGTTTCAGCCCCTCGGGACCGCCGTACGGCTCGTGCACCGCCCACAGCGAGACGCCCTCGTACCCCCAGCCGTGCCGGCCGGGGAACGGGCACACCGGCATCAACTCCACGTGCGTCACGCCCAGGTCGGCGAGGTGCCCGAGCCGTTCGGCGGCGGCGTCGAAGGTGCCCTCGCGGGTGTAGGTGCCGACGTGCGTCTCGTACAGCACCGCGCCGGGCAGCGGGCGCCCGGTCCACTCGGCGCTCCACTCGAAGCGGTCGTGGTCGACGACGGCGCTGAGCCCGTCGGGGCCGTCGGGCTGGCGGCGCGACCGGGGGTCGGGCAGCACCGGTCCGTCGTCCAGCGCGAAGCCGTACCGGGAGCCGTCGTGCGCCTCGGCCTCCCCCCGCCACCACCCTTCCCGCTCGGGATCGCGCTCCAACGCCCGCGTGACGCCGTCGCACCGGAGCGTCACTCGGCCGGCCTGTGGTGCCCACACCTCGAACTGCACGGACGGTTCCCCTTCGTC
>NZ_JAHWGT010000559.1 GCF_020873895.1 Streptomyces sp. DH12
GTGCGAGATGCGCGGCCAGGAGTCCGTCGGCGAACAGCCGGCGGACCGGGGCGCGGCCTATGTGGTCCGCCGTCTGTCGTGACGTGACCGGCGGTCAGCCCAGGTGCTCGCGCACCTCGGTGGCGGCGTCGTCGCCGTAGGCCTTGGTGAAGCGCTCCATGAAGTGGCCGCGGCGCAGCTGGTACTCCTGGGTGCCGACCGTCTCGATGACGAGGGTCGCCAGCATGCAGCCGACCTGCGCGGCGCGCTCCAGCGAGACGCCCCACGCCAGGCCGGACAGGAAGCCCGCGCGGAAGGCGTCGCCGACGCCGGTGGGGTCGGCCTTGCGCTCCTCGTCGGGGCAGGCGACCTCGACGACCGGCTCGCCGGCCCGCTCGATGCGCACGCCGCGGGCGCCGAGGGTGGTGACGCGGTGGCCGACCTTGGCGAGGATCTCCTCGTCGGTCCAGCCGGTCTTCGTCTGGATGAGGCCCTTCTCGTACTCGTTGGAGAAGAGGTACGTGGCCCCCTCCAGCAGTATCCGGATCTCCTCCCCGTCCATACGGGCGATCTGCTGGGAGA
>NZ_JAHWGT010000560.1 GCF_020873895.1 Streptomyces sp. DH12
GGCTCCGACAGCCCGGTGACCCCGCTCGACCCCTGGGGCACCGTCCGGGCGGCGGCCTTCCACCGCACTCCCGAGCACCGCGTCTCCGTCCGCGCCGCCTTCACCGCCCACACCCGAGGCGGCTGGCGGGCGACCGGACGGGACGACGCGGGCGTCCTGGTGCCCGGCGCCCCGGCCGACTACGCGGTCTGGCGCACCGGCGCACTCGTCGTCCAGGCGCCCGACGACCGGGTGGCCCGCTGGTCCACCGACCCGAGGTCCGGCACCCCCGGCCTGCCCGACCTCACCCCCGGCCGTGACCTGCCGGTCTGTCTCCGCACGGTGGTCGGCGGCCGCACGGTCTTCGTACGGCCGGGCGAGTGATCTGAACGGGCGGCGCGGCGGCGATCATGCGCCGCGCGCCCGTCGTGCGACCTGCGCATCCTCGCCACTGACCAGGCACTTGAACGACACTGCGCAGGTCGGACGACTGTTGACAGGCGGCCGCGGAGGGCCGGTAGGTTCGGCCGGGTCCACCACCGGACGCCCGACCGGAGACCGTCCGGCCACTCGGGCCGGCGC
>NZ_JAHWGT010000561.1 GCF_020873895.1 Streptomyces sp. DH12
GTCGCGGAGGCCTCCAGGTAGACGATGCCGAGACCCTCCACGTCCAGGCCGCCGCGCCGGGTCCGGCAGGGCATCGCGAAGACGTCGCCTGCGCCGTAGTGGGCGGGCAGCTCGGACCAGGGGACGGCGCCGGTGAAGTGCACGGAGGCGGCGACGCCGGTGTCGGCGGCGAGGCGGCGCAGGTCCTTCTCGTACGGGCCGCCGCCGACGATCAGCAGGACGGCGTCCGGCTCGGCGGCGAGGACCGCGGGCATCGCGCGGATCAGCGTGTCCTGGCCCTTGCGCGGCACGAGCCGCGAGACGCACACGACCACCGGGCGGTCGGTCAGCCCGAGCCGGGCGCGCACCTCGTCGCCGCCGGAGCCGGGGTGGAAGGTCTTCTCGTCGACCCCGGGCGGCAGCCGCACCATGCGGGCGGCGGCCTCGGGGGTGAGGGCGCGGGCGATCCGGGAGCGGGTGTACTCGCCGAGGTAGGTGATCGTGTCCGTGGACTCCCCGATGCGGCGCAGCAGCTGCCGTGCGGCGGGCAGCTGGGCCCAGCCGGCCTCGTGGCCGTGGGT
>NZ_JAHWGT010000562.1 GCF_020873895.1 Streptomyces sp. DH12
GCCCAGCTCACGCGCGGCCGGCACCACGGCGGCCTCGATGTCCCGGCTGAACAGCGACCACTCCGACTGCACGGCGGCGATCGGGTGCACGGCGTGCGCGGCGCGCAGCTCACCGGCCGTCACCTCGCTGAGGCCGAGCTGCTTCACCTTGCCCTCGCGGACCAGCTCGGCCATGACGCCGACGGTCTCCTCGATCGGCACGTTCACATCGCGCCGGTGCATGTAGTAGAGGTCGATGACGTCGACGTCCAGACGGCGCAGGCTCGCCTCGACGGCCTGCCGGATGTACGGCGGGTCGTTGCGGACGATGCGCCGGGTCGGGTCGTCCGGCGGGATCGACAGGGCGAACTTGGTGGCGATCAGCACCTCGTCGCGGTGCGCCGCGAGGAACGGGGCGAGGAACCGCTCGTTGTCGCACGCGCCGTACGCGTCGGCCGTGTCGTAGAGGGTTACGCCCCGCTCCAGGGCGCGTTCCAGGGCCGCCCGGGAGGCGTCCGCGTCGGCGGGGCCGTAGGCGAAGCTCATGCCCATGCAGCCGAGGCCCTGCACGCCCACCTCGG
>NZ_JAHWGT010000563.1 GCF_020873895.1 Streptomyces sp. DH12
CTGTCGCTCGCGCCGAAGGGGATGAGGTCGTCGTCGTGGAAGGTCACGCCGTGCGCGCCGAGCTCGGCGAGGCGGCGGACGGACTCGGCCGGGTCGAGGGCGCCGCGGGTGGCGTCGCCGAAGGGGTCCCGTCCCTGCCAGCCGACGGTCCACAGGCCGAACGTGAACTTGTCCTCGGGGGTGGGCTGGTAGCTCATGCCGCGGCTCCTTGCTCGCTGAGACTATTTCGTCATGGCGGTTTACAAATTAGTATGCAGGAACATTTCTGGGAAGAGACACACCCCGCCGGGGCGCGGAAGAGGGAGAGACCGATGTCAGCAGCCGAGGGTCCGCTCGTCGTCGGCGTGGACACATCCACCCAGTCCACCAAGGCCCTGGTCGTCGACGTGGCGACCGGCAGGGTCGTCGCAAGCGGCCAGGCGCCGCACACGGTGACCTCGGGCGCGGGACGGGAGAGCGACCCGCGACAGTGGTGGGACGCCCTGACCGAGGCGCTGCGGCAGTGCGGCGTGGCCGCGCACGAGGCCGCGGCGGTGTCGATCGGCGGGCAGCAGCACGGT
>NZ_JAHWGT010000564.1 GCF_020873895.1 Streptomyces sp. DH12
GTCCGAGACCCTGCGCGAGCACCTGCGCCGGCAGGCCGACGTCCCGCGGCAGCGCACCAACCGGTACGGCGAGAAGGAGATCGACCTCGCGGCCGGCCACAGCGGCGAGCCCGACATCCCGCACACGTTCGTCGACTACGAGGCCCGGCCCCGCGAGTACGAACTCAGCGTCGCCCAGACCGTGCTGCGCATCCACACCCGCGTGGCCGACCTCTACAACCAGCCGATGAACCAGACAGAGCAGCAGATCCGGCTGACCGTCGAGGCGCTGAAGGAGCGACAGGAGCACGAGCTGATCAACAACCGCGACTTCGGACTGCTGCACAACTGCGAGTACGACCAGCGGATCCAGCCGCACGACGGGGTGCCCGGCCCCGACGACATGGACGAACTGCTCAGCAGGCGCCGCGGCACCCGGCTGCTGCTCGCCCACCCGCGCGCCATCGCCGCGTTCGGCCGCGAGCTCAACAAGCGGGGACTCGTGCCGGAGACCGTCGACGTGGGCGGCAACCGCATCCCCACCTGGCGGGGCGTGCCGATCTACCCGTGCAACAAGATC
>NZ_JAHWGT010000565.1 GCF_020873895.1 Streptomyces sp. DH12
CTTCGTCACCGACTCGGGGTCGGTCAGGTCGCAGGCCACCACCGGCACCGGCGCCGAGGCGTCGGCGTGCAGGTCCAACCCGACGACCCGGGCGCCGAGTTCGGTGAAGCGCGCGCCCAGCGCCCGGCCGAACGTCCCCGCCGCGCCCGTCACGAGCACCCTCCGTCCCGCGAGCGGCGTCGCCTTCCGTACGCCCTTCAGGTCCCGCGCCACCTGGCGCAGATACTGGTCCACGTCGATCCGCATGTGCGGCCGCCTGTCGCCCCAGCGTTCCCGCGCCGCGTGCAGTTCGGCGGTGACCGACGCCAGCATCCGGTCCCGCGACGGCCTGCGCAGCCGCCCGGTCCGGCAGGCGGCGAGCAGCCGGCTCTGCGCCTCCACCACCGGCAGCGCCGACCCCGTCGACTGCATCAGCCCCACGAAGGACAGGGCGTCGTCGTCCAGCGGGAACACATGCCGGTACAGCGGCAGCCGGGCCGGGTCCGGCACCAGCGCCGGGTCGAGGAACGGCACGGTCGCCCGGTACCCGGTGCACCACAGCACATGGTCCACCTCGTCC
>NZ_JAHWGT010000566.1 GCF_020873895.1 Streptomyces sp. DH12
GAAGGTCTCGCAGTCGCCGGTGATGTCGACGACCCGCTCGGCGGAGCCGGTGGTGAGGGTCAGGACTCGGGTGGTGAAGGCGTCGGACATGCGCCCATCCTGACGCACGCGGCCCGCTTCCCGCGTTCCCGGTGGAGCGCGTCCGGGAAGATCCACCGCACCTCGGGTGTTGGTGGAAGCGTGAACCATGTGCGCGAGGTCGAGGTGGTCGTCGTCGGCGCCGGGCAGGCCGGACTGTCGAGCGCCTATCACCTGCGGCGTACCGGCTTCGAGCCGGACCGCGACTTCGTGGTGCTGGACCACTCGCCCCGGCCCGGCGGCGCCTGGCAGTTCCGCTGGCCCTCGCTGACGTACGGCAAGGTGCACGGGATGCACGCGCTGCCCGGGATGGAGCTGACGGACGCCGATCCGCTGCGGCCCTCCTCCGAGGTGATCGGCGCGTACTTCGACCGCTACGAGCGGATGTTCGACCTGCGGGTGCGCCGCCCGGTGGACGTGCGCGCGGTGCGGGAGGGGTCCGGCGGGCGGCTGCTGGTGGAGACCTCGCACGGCACCTGGG
>NZ_JAHWGT010000056.1 GCF_020873895.1 Streptomyces sp. DH12
GGCGGCGCCGGTGCCCTCCAGGAGGGCGTGGACGCGCGGGTTGAGCCGGTCGGCGTTCCAGCGGGGCGGGAGCAGCGCGGCGGTGGAGGCGTGGTTGACGTGGAGCCGGCCGGGGTGCCGAGGGCGAGGGCGGCGCCGGTGGCGGCGGCGGCCGTGAGGAGGGCGCGGCGGTCCATGGGCATGCGCGGAGTATGGCGCGTACACGTCAAAGTGACCAGATGGCGGACGCCGCCGGGCGAGCGGGGACCCGTCCCCGCCGAAGGAGGCGGGAAACAGGGCGGGGCGGGCGGACCGCCGTGGTCCGCCCGCCCCGCCCCCGCCGTCCTACTTGACGACCGTGATCCGGTCGGCCGCGGGCGGCGTCAGCGGGGAGCCCGCCGACGAGTGCGCGGTCAGGTAGGCGACGAAGACGTCCAGGTCGGACGCGCCCACCAGCTTGTTCTTGCCCTGCGCGAGGACCGGGAAGCCGTCGCCGCCGCCGGAGAGGAACTCGTTCATCGCGACGCGGTACGTCTTCGCCGGGTCGAGCGGCGCGCCGTTCAGCCGCACGGAGGAGGCGTCCACGCGGGCGGCGCCCGTCTTGGTCATGTCCAGCGTGTAGGTGAAGCCGCGCGACACCTGGAGGATCTTCGGCGACGCCTCGTTGGAGCCGCTGACCTGCTGCTGGAGCGCGGTGACGATCTGCGCGCCGGTCAGGTCGACGCTGGTCATCATGTTGGTGAACGGCTGGACGGTGTACGCCTCGCCGTAGGTGACGACGCCGTCGGCGGTCTCGCTGCCGGACTTCGCGTGGACGAGGTCGGCGCGGATGCCGCCGGGGTTCATGAACGCGATCTGCGCGCCGCCCTTGTCGGCCGGGGCCAGGCCCTCCAGCTGCGCGTCGGCGATCAGGTCGCCGAGCGGCTTCTCGTACGCGGTCGAGCCGCGGCCGTTGATGTCGGCGGAGATGTGGCCCACCGGCCGGTCGGCGATCGGCGCGGCCAGCGCCTTCCACCGCTCGATCAGGCGCGTCATGTCGGGCGCCGGGGCGACGTCACGGGTGACGACGTGGTTCGCGGACGCCACGGCCGTGCGGACGATGTCCTTGGTGGCGCGGTCGTACGTGAGGGTCGTGTCCGTGTACAGCTTGCCGAAGGAGGCCGCCGAGGTGACCGTGCGCGGCTTGCCCGCCGGGTCGGCGATGGTGCACGCGTACGCCTGGTGGGTGTGGCCGGTCACCACCGCGTCGACCTGCGGGCTGAGCCGCTTGGCGATGTCGACGATCGGGCCGGAGACGCCGTCGCCAGGGCCGGGGCTGTCGCAGTCGTAGTTGTACGCCGACGAGGCCGGGGCGCCGCCCTCGTGGATCAGGGCGACGACGGACTTGACGCCCTTGGCCTCCAGCACCTTCGTGTACTTGTTGATCGTCTCGACCTCGTCGCCGAACTTCAGGCCCTTGATGCCCTCGGCGTTGACGATGTTCGGGGTGCCCTCCAGGGTCACGCCGACGAAGCCGATGCGGACGCCGGCGCGCTCCCAGACGAAGTACGGGTCGAGGATCGGCTTGCCGGTCTTCTCGTCCGTCACGTTCGCCGCGAGGTAGGGGAAGTCGGCACCCTGGTACGTCGTGCCCTCGGCGCAGCCGTCGGTGGGGTGGCAGCCGCCCTTCTGGATGCGGGCCAGCTCGGCGGCGCCCTCGTCGAACTCGTGGTTGCCCACGGAGGAGACGTCGAGCTTGAGCTTGTTGAGCGCGTCGATCGTCGGCTCGTCGTGGAAGAGGCCGGAGACCAGCGGGGACGCGCCGATCATGTCGCCGGCGGCCGCGGTGATCGAGTAGGGGTGGCCCTTGCGGGCGGTGCGCAGGTGCGTGGCCAGGTACTCGACGCCGCCGGCCTTGATCTTCTCGGTGGTGCCGTCGGCGTGGACGTGGCTGACCTCGCCGGACGAACCGGCCGGCGGTTCGAGGTTGCCGTGCAGGTCGTTGAAGGAGAGCAGCTGCACGTCGACGGTCCGGCCGGAGACCTTCTCGCCGCGCTTCCAGCCGGACGCGCCGGCGTCCTGCTCCTCGGCGGCGCCGGCCGGGAGGGCCGCCACGAGCGCGCCCGCGGTGGCGAGCCCGGCCGCGGTGGCGAGTATCCGCCGTCCCGTTCGCTTCTTGTGCCGTGTAGTCGACATCTGTCCGTTTTTCCCCTTTTGACACCACATGACTTCACACGCCGTCAGAGAAGGGTGAGGTCATGGCCACTGGTCTGCCGAGCGCAGCCTAAGGTCAACGCGCGTAGCGCAACAGGGGGGAACGGGTTACGACCTGATTGCCTTCACCCGTCGGGCGGCGCACCGCCGCCGTAGGCTCGTACGCATGACGACTGACGTTCGCGCAACGGCCCCCGAGTCGGGACGCCGCATCGAGATCTTCGACGAGCTCACCCCGGAGCAGGCCCAGGACGTCCTCGACCTGCTCGCCGACGCCGCCCGCACCGACGGCGTCCAGGCCGTCTCCGAACAGGGCCGCCTCCAACTGAAGGCGTTCACCCGAGCCGGGGCCGCCGGCGCCGCCACCGGCGAAGGACAGCGGACGGAGGACGACCGGCAGTCGGACGGCCGCCGGGAAGGCGTACGCCACCTGCTCCTCTTCGTCGCCGACCGGCTCGCCGGCTACGCCCAGCTGGAGGACACCGACCCCGTCGAGGCCCCGGCGGCCGAGCTGGTCGTCGACCCCGCGCAGCGCGGCCGCGGCCACGGGCGGGCGCTCGGCTCCGCCCTGCTCGCCGAGTCCGGCAAGCGGCTGCGGGTGTGGGCGCACGGCGGCAAGCCCGCCGCCCGCCACCTCGCCCAGGTCCTCGGGCTCACCCTCTTCCGCGAGCTGCGGCAACTGCGCCGCCCGCTGGCCCCGCTGGACGTCCCCGAGCCGGCCCTGCCCCCCGGCGTCACCGTCCGCGCCTACGTCCCCGGCCAGGACGACGCCGCCTGGCTCGCCCTCAACGCCGCCGCCTTCGCCCACCACCCCGAGCAGGGCGCCCTGACCCAGCGGGACCTGGACGACCGCAGGAACGAGCCGTGGTTCGACCCCAAGGGCTTCTTCCTCGCCGAGCGCGCCTCCGACGGCGCCCTGGTCGGCTTCCACTGGACGAAGGTCCACGCCGAGGAGCGGCTCGGCGAGGTGTACGTGCTCGGCATCTCCCCCGACGCCCAGGGCGGCGGCCTCGGCAAGGCCCTCACCGCCATCGGCCTGCGCCACCTCGCCGCCGAGGGCCTGCCGACGGCGATGCTGTACGTCGACGCCGACAACCCCGCGGCCCTGCGCGTCTACGAGGGCATGGGCTTCACGACCCACGAGGTCGACCTCATGTACCGCACGGAGACGTGACCCCCCGCCCACCCCGGGGTGCCGCCACCACGGCGGCACCCCGCCCCGGGCCTGGCGAGTACCCGCCATCGCGCCCCCGCGCGCGCCCTCGGCGCCCCGGCACGCCCCCGGCGTCGCGAGCCGCGCCCGCGGACGTCCGGCCGCGCCGCGAGGCCCGGCCCCGCCGCCCCGGCCCGCCCGGCCCCCGGCCCCCGGCCCCCGCCCGTCGCGCTCCGGGAGGGGCGGGAGTGGGGGGTTCGCGGGGGTGGCGCACCCGGAAACGTCACGTCCCCGTTACCGATCATTCAGACACGCTTGCGACCCTCGGCCAATGAAGCCCGCCGTGTCCGCCTGCCAGGGCCGTTCCGACGCGCCTGACCAGCCCCTGGCGCGGAAGAATGGTGACATGAGCCAGCAGCCCGCCGAGGTCCCGGTCCAGCAGGTACAGCCGTCGCCCCCGCACGCCCAGCCGTCCGTCGGATCCATAGCCGCGCACCGGCCCCACGCCGTCGCCGCGGCGACCACCGCCACCGAGCTGTCCCCGGACCTCGACGCCGACCTGGACGCGTACGACGCGGACGGCGCCCCCTCGGAGCTGCCGGAAGGCCGCTTCCTCGACCGGGAGCGCAGCTGGCTCGCGTTCAACGAACGGGTCCTGGAGCTGGCCGAGGACCCGGCCACCCCCCTGCTGGAGCGGGCCAACTTCCTCGCGATCTTCGCGTCCAACCTGGACGAGTTCTTCATGGTCCGCGTCGCCGGACTGAAGCGGCGCATCGCCACCGGGGTCGCCACCCGCTCGGCGTCCGGCCTCCAGCCCCGCGAGGTCCTCGACCTGATCTGGACCCGCTCGCGCGAGCTCATGGCCCGGCACGCGGCCTGCTTCCAGCAGGACGTCGCCCCGGCGCTGGCCGACGAGAACATCCACCTCGTCCGCTGGCACGACCTGACCGAGAAGGAGCAGGCCCGGCTCTTCACGCTCTTCCGGCAGCAGATCTTCCCCGTGCTGACGCCGCTCGCCGTGGACCCCGCGCACCCCTTCCCCTACATCTCCGGGCTCTCCCTCAACCTCGCCGTCGTCGTCCGCAACCCCGTCAGCGGCCACCGCCACTTCGCCCGCGTGAAGGTCCCGCCCCTGCTGACGCGGTTCCTGGAGGCGTCGCCGCAGCGGTACGTGCCGCTGGAGGACGTCATCGCCGCGCACCTGGAGGAGCTGTTCCCCGGCATGGAGGTGCTGGCGCACCACATGTTCCGCGTCACCAGGAACGAGGACCTGGAGGTCGAGGAGGACGACACCGAGAACCTCCTGCAGGCCCTGGAGAAGGAGCTGATGCGGCGCCGCTTCGGCCCGCCGGTGCGGCTGGAGGTCGAGGAGTCCATCGACCCCTACGTCCTCGACCTGCTCGTGCGGGAGCTGAAGGTCTCCGACGCCGAGGTGTACCCGCTGCCCGGCCCGCTGGACCTCACCGGCCTGTTCGGCATAGCGGGCCAGGACCGGCCGGAGCTGAAGTACCCGAAGTTCGTCGCCGGCACCCACCGCGACCTCGCGGAGGTCGAGTCGGCGTCCGCGCCGGACATCTTCGCGGCGCTGCGCGAGCGGGACGTGCTGCTGCACCACCCGTACGACAGCTTCTCCACCTCCGTGCAGGCGTTCCTGGAGCAGGCGGCGGCCGACCCGGACGTCCTGGCGATCAAGCAGACCCTGTACCGCACCTCCGGCGACTCGCCGATAGTGGACGCGCTGATCGACGCCGCCGAGTCGGGCAAGCAGGTCCTCGTCCTCGTCGAGATCAAGGCCCGCTTCGACGAGCAGGCCAACATCAAGTGGGCCCGCAAGCTGGAGGAGTCCGGCTGCCACGTGGTGTACGGGCTGGTCGGCCTGAAGACCCACTGCAAGCTGTCGCTCGTCGTCCGCCAGGAGGGCGAGCTGCTGCGCCGGTACTCGCACGTCGGCACCGGCAACTACCACCCGAAGACCGCGCGCCTCTACGAGGACCTGGGGCTGCTCACCGCCGACCCGCAGGTCGGCGCCGACCTCTCCGACCTGTTCAACCGCCTCTCCGGCTACTCCCGCCGCGAGACCTACCGCCGGCTGCTCGTCGCCCCGAAGTCGCTGCGCGACGGCCTCGTGTCGCGGATAGAGAAGGAGATCGGCCACCACCGGGCGGGTCGCCCCGCGTACGTCCGCATCAAGGTCAACTCCATGGTCGACGAGGCGGTCGTCGACGCCTGCTACCGCGCCTCGCAGGCGGGCGTGCCCGTCGACATCTGGGTGCGCGGCATCTGCGCCCTGCGCCCCGGCGTCACCGGCCTGTCCGAGAACATACGGGTCCGCTCGATCCTCGGCCGCTTCCTGGAGCACTCCCGCGTCTTCGCCTTCGGCAACGGCGGCGAACCGGAGGTGTGGCTCGGCAGCGCCGACATGATGCACCGCAACCTCGACCGCCGCATAGAGGCGCTGGTACGGCTCTCCGACCCGGCCCACCGCGCGGCGATCCACCGCCTGCTGGAGACCGGCATGGCCGACACCACCGCCTCGTGGCACCTCGGCCCCGACGGCGACTGGACCCGGCACTCGACGGACGCGGACGGCCAGCCCCTGCGGCACGTCCAGGAGATGCTCATAGACGCCCGGAGGCGCCGACGTGCACAAACATGACCCCACCCAACCCGCGGGCGAGGTCCTGGCGCCGTACCTCCACGCCCGCGCGAACGACTTCCTGCGCGCGCTGCGGCTGCACACCGAGAGCAACGGCTCGGACAGCTCCGGCGCGGAGGAGGCCGCCCGGTCGCTGCGGGCCGCCGCCCGCCGCATCGGCGCGACCCTGCACACCTTCCGCCCGCTCCTCGACGGGGCGTGGGCGGACGGGCTGCGCGCCGAACTGGCCTGGCTCTCCGCGACGCTCGCCCAGGAGCACGCCTGCACCTCCCGACTGGTCCGCCTCGTGGACGCGCTGTCCCGCCTGACCGGCGGGACCGTGCCGCCCCCGAGGAGCCCGTCCGGCGGCGGGGCGATGACGATGGGCGCGGCCCGCGCCGGCGCCCTGCTGGAACGGCAGCTGACCCTGGCCCGGACCCGCGCCCACTCCGCCGCCCTGCAGGCGCTCGGCTCCTCCCGCTTCCACGCCGTGGCGGACGCGGTGGCCCTCCTGGCGTCGGAGCTGCCCCTCGGACCGGCCGCCGCCGCGCCCGCCCCCGAGGTCCTCCCCGGCCCCGCGGAGGCGGTGGAGCGCCGCCTGCTGGACGCGGTCGGCGTGCTGCCGATGACCCCCGCGGTCGGCGGCGAGCCGCAGGACGCGCCCTGGCACCAGGTGCGGCTGCTGCTGCGCCTCCACCGGTACGCGCAGGAGGTGTACGCCGTGCCCGCGCCCGAGCTGTACGAGGCGGCGACCGCGCTGGACCGGCACCGGGACGCAGCGGAGGCCGCGGCGGCCGCCGCCACCGCCGCCCGCACCCCCCGGATCGCCCCGGCGACCGCGTACACGCTGGGCGTCCTCCACGCCGACCAGCGGCACGAGGTGGACGCGGCGCGGCTGGCCTTCCACCGCGCCTGGCGCCGCACGGCGGTGACGGCCCCGTGAGCGGCACCGTCCGGGCGGCCGGCTGCCTGCTGTGGCGGCCGGGGCCGGGCGGGGTGGCGGAGCTGTGCCTGGTGCACCGGCCCAAGTACGACGACTGGTCGTTCCCGAAGGGGAAGCTCGAACCGGGCGAGGAGCTCCTCGCGGCGGCGGTCCGCGAGGTGGCGGAGGAGACCGGCCAGTCGTGCGTGCCGGGCCCGTTCCTGGCGACCGTCCACTACCGGGTCAAGGGCCGGCCCAAGGAGGTCACGTACTGGGCGGCCGAGGCGACGGGCGGCGCGTTCACGCCGAGCCGGGAGGTGGACGCCCTGCGGTGGGTACCGGCTCCGGAGGCGGCCGCCCACCTCAGCCACGCCACGGACCGGCCGCTGGTCGGGCTGTTTCTCGCCACGGTGTGACCGGGCCGGCCGGAGCCGCCGCGCCGCGGGGGCGCACGGCGCGTACCAGGGCCCGCCGCGCCGCCGGGACGCGCGGCGCGTACCGGGCCCCCGCACCGTGGGGGCGCGCACCAGGCACCGGGGGCGCGCGGGGTGTGGTGGGGGCGCCCGGTATGCACTGCACCGCCACTTCCGGCACGGTTCACCTCCCGTTCACTCCCCTCCGTCGACCGCTTCACCTGATCTGCCTAATTTCGGCCGTACACGGTGACCAGCAGACGCCATCACCGCCCACTCCGACACACGCCGTCGTACAACCGGCCTTGAACCCGCCCAGGGGCCTCCCGGCCCGGCGGTTACTGGAAGGAACACCCGAAAGTGAAGCTTCATCGCAAGACCGGGCTTCGCGCCACCGCGCTCGGCGCCCTCGCCGTCTCCGGCGCCCTGGTACTCACGGCGTGTGGTTCGGACGACAACTCGAACCCGGACGGGGCGAAGAAGCCGACCACCGCCTCGAACATCGCCTGCGAGGGCGCCAAGGGCCAGCTCCTCGCCGCGGGCT
This sequence comes from Streptomyces sp. DH12, assembly GCF_020873895.1. Lineage (GTDB taxonomy): Bacteria > Actinomycetota > Actinomycetes > Streptomycetales > Streptomycetaceae > Streptomyces. Next base: position 7,840 of record NZ_JAHWGT010000056.1, read on the forward strand.
CCACCGCGCAGAAGAACGCCATGGACCTCTGGGTGAAGAACTTCCAGGCGGCCTGCGCCGGCGTCGAGGTGAACTACCAGGCGATCGGCTCCGGCGGCGGCATCACCAAGTTCAACCAGGGCCAGGTCGCCTTCGCCGGCTCCGACTCCGCGCTGAAGGAGGAGGAGGTCACCGAGTCGCAGAAGATCTGCAAGGGCGGCAAGGGCATCAACCTCCCCATGGTCGGCGGCCCCGTCGCCATCGGCTACAAGCTCGACGGCGTGGACGGCCTCGTCCTCGACGCCGCCACCCTCGCCAAGATCTTCGACTCCAAGATCACCAAGTGGAACGACCCGGCCATCGCCAAGCTGAACCCGGGCGTCAAGCTGCCCGACCTGGCGATCCAGGCCTTCCACCGCTCCGACGAGTCGGGCACCACCCAGAACCTCGGCAAGTACCTCAGCGAGGCCGCCGCCGCGGACTGGAAGCACGACCCGAAGACGAAGTCGTGGCCCGCCCCCGGCGGCCAGGCCGCGAACGGCTCCTCCGGCGTCGCCGCCGCCGTCAAGGACACCAACGGCGCGATCGGCTACTTCGAGCTGTCCTACGCGACCGCCAGCAGCATCAGCACGGTCAAGCTGAACACGGGCGCCGCCCAGCCGGTCGAGGCCACCCCGGAGAACGCCTCCAAGGCCATCGCGGCCGCCAAGGTCAAGGGCACCGGCAGCGACCTCGCCCTCTCCCTCGACTACAAGACCAAGGCCGAGGGCGCCTACCCGATCATCCTCGTCACCTACGAGATCGCCTGCGACAAGGGCAACAAGGCGGACACCCTGCCCACCCTGAAGGCGTTCCTCACCTACACCGCGAGCGAGGAGGGCCAGAAGGTCCTCTCCGACGCGGGCTACGCGCCGCTCCCGGCCGAGATCGCGGCCAAGGTCCGGCAGATCGTCCCCACCCTCTCCTGACGACCCGACCGGGGCCGGCCCTCCCACCCCAGGGCCCGGCCGGCCCCGGCATCCGGTGCACCGCCGCCAGGAGCGAGCCACGCCCGCTCCGCAGACCGGAGAACACACGATGGCCACAGCCACCCCGCACCACGTCCCGCCACCCCGGCGCGGTCAGCCGCCCGCCCCGAAGACGAGCGCCCCGTCCCGCGCCGGCGACAAGGTCTTCCGCGGCCTGTCCCGCGGCTCCGGCATCACCCTCCTGGTGATCATGGCGGCGATCGCGGTCTTCCTCACCTACCGCGCCGTCCTCGCCATCTCGGAGAACGAGGGCGACTTCCTCACCACGTCCGAGTGGAATCCCGCCGGCAACCCGCCCGTCTTCGGCATCGCCGTCCTGGCCTTCGGCACGATCGTCAGCTCGATCATCGCCATGGTCATCGCCGTGCCGGTCGCGATCGGCATCGCGCTCTTCATCTCCCACTACGCGCCGCGCCGGCTCGCCTCGCCGCTCGGGTACGTCGTCGACCTCCTCGCCGCGGTGCCCAGCATCATCTACGGCCTGTGGGGCGCGATCTTCCTCGTCCCGTACCTCGGCGGCCTCAACCAGTGGCTCGACCAGTACATGGGCTGGACGTACGTCTTCGACAAGTCCGGCGAGGGCGTGGCGCGCAACCTGTTCACCGTCGGCGTCCTGCTGGCGATCATGATCCTGCCGATCATCACCAACGTCACCCGCGAGGTGTTCCTCCAGGTCCCGCGCATGCACGAGGAGGCCGCCCTGGCCCTCGGCGCGACCCGCTGGGAGACCATCCGCATGTCGGTGCTGCCGTTCGGCCGCTCCGGCATCATCAGCGCCTCCATGCTCGGCCTGGGCCGGGCCCTCGGCGAGACGATGGCCGTCGCCGTCGTCCTCTCCCCCAGCTTCCTCATCTCCGGGCGCATCCTCGACCCGGGCGGCGGCACGTTCGCCCAGAACATCGCCGCGAAGTTCAACGAGGCGAACGAGTTCGGCCGCGACGCCCTGATCGCCTCCGGCCTCGTCCTGTTCGTCATCACGCTGCTGGTCAACGGCGCGGCCCGCTGGATCATCGGCCGCCGCAAGGAGTACTCGGGGGCGAACGCATGAGCCACGTCATCCAGGAGAAGCGGCCCGTCACCACCCCCGCGGCCCGGCCCGCGCCGCTGTCCCACGCGCGCCTGCCCCGCTGGGCGCCGGCCGCCGTCGCCGCCGGCTCCCTCGCGGCCGGCTGCGGCATCGGCGCCGCCGCCGGCTGGGAGAGCCGCACCCAGTGGGGGCTGCTCTCCGCGGTGCTGTTCGTCGCCGCCACGTACGTCGTCACCGCCAAGGTCGAGAACGTCCGGCAGGCGAAGGACCGCGTGGCGACCAGCCTCGTCTGGGTCTGCTTCGTCCTCGCCGTCGTCCCGCTCGCCTCCCTGGCCTGGGTGACGGTGACCAAGGGCCTGGAAGTCCTCGACGTCTACTTCCTCACCCACTCGATGAACGGCGTCCTCGACGCCGAGACCGGCGGCGGCGTCTACCACGCGCTGCTCGGCACCATCGAGCAGGTCGCCATCGCGGCCCTCATCGCGGCCCCGATCGGCATGCTGACCGCGATCTACCTGGTCGAGTACGGCAGGGGCCGCCTGGCCCACGCCGTCACCTTCTTCGTCGACGTGATGACGGGCGTCCCGTCGATCGTCGCGGGCCTGTTCATCCTCGCCACCTGGAACCTCATGCTGGGCTTCGGGCCCTCCGGCTTCGCCGGCTCGATGGCGCTGGCCATCCTCATGATGCCGGTGGTCGTCCGCTCCACCGAGGAGATGCTCAAGCTCGTCCCGAACGAGCTGCGCGAGGCCTCCCTCGCCCTGGGCGTCCCCAAGTGGAAGACCATCCTCAAGGTGGTCCTGCCGACCGCGATCGGCGGCATCACCACGGGCGTCATGCTCGCGGTCGCCCGTATCACCGGCGAGACGGCCCCCGTGCTGCTCCTCGTCTTCGGTACGAAGCTGATCAACCCGAACCCCTTCGAAGGCGCCCAGGCGTCGCTGCCGCTCTACGTCTACGAGCAGTACGCCGTCGGTACCGACGCCGCCGTGGCCCGCGCCTGGGCCGCCGCGCTCGTCCTGATCGTCTTCGTCATGATCCTCAACCTGGTGGCCCGCGGCATCGCCCGCTGGAAGGCCCCGAAGACCAGCCGCTAAGGCTCCACCGGCCGGCCCCGCCGGGCGGCGCAAACTGGGAAGTGATTCAGATGGCCAAGCGAATCGACGTCAGCGGCCTCTCCGCTTACTACGGCAACCACAAGGCGATCGACGACATCTCGATGACCGTCGAGCCCCGCTCCGTCACGGCCTTCATCGGCCCCTCCGGCTGCGGCAAGTCCACCTTCCTGCGCACCCTGAACCGGATGCACGAGGTCACCCCCGGCGGCCGCGTCGAGGGCAAGGTGATGCTCGACGACCAGAACCTCTACGGCAAGGACGTCGACCCGGTCGCCGTGCGCCGCACGGTCGGCATGGTGTTCCAGCGCCCGAATCCCTTCCCCACCATGTCGATCTACGACAACGTGGCGGCGGGCCTGCGTCTGAACGGCAGCTACCGCAAGTCCGAGCTGAACGACGTCGTCGAGCGCTCCCTGAAGGGCGCGAACCTGTGGAACGAGGTGAAGGACCGGCTGAACAAGCCGGGCTCGGGCCTCTCCGGCGGTCAGCAGCAGCGCCTGTGCATCGCCCGCGCCATCGCGGTCGAGCCGGACGTCCTGCTGATGGACGAGCCCTGCTCCGCCCTGGACCCGATCTCCACCCTCGCCATCGAGGACCTGATCGGCGAGCTGAAGGAGCAGTTCACGATCGTCATCGTGACGCACAACATGCAGCAGGCCGCCCGCGTCTCGGACCGTACGGCCTTCTTCAACCTGGCCGCGGTCGGCCAGCCCGGCAAGCTGATCGAGCTCGACGAGACGGAGCGCATCTTCTCCAACCCGTCGGTGCAGGCCACGGAGGACTACATCTCCGGCCGCTTCGGCTGAGCCACCCCCCACACACGTCCTGCGGTGCTGCATGGCGGTGCCACCGCGAGACGAAGGGCCCGCCCCCTCTCCCAGGGGCGGGCCCGTTCGGTCCTCACGGCCGGTGCCCCGGCGACACGCCGGGGCGCCGGGGCCGGTGGTCGGCGGTCAGCCGAAGAGCAGTCTCACGACGAAGAAGCTCACCGCGGCGACGGCCGCCGCCGCCGGCATGGTGATGAACCAGCCGAGGATGATGTTCTTCGCGACGCCCCACCGCACGGCGTTGACCCGCTTGGTGGCGCCCACACCCATGATCGCCGAGGTGATCACGTGGGTCGTGGAGATCGGCGCGTGGAAGATGAACGACGCCGAGTACATGACGGACGCCGCGGTGGTCTCGGCCGCGAAGCCCTGCGGCGGGTCCAGCTCGATGATCCGCCGGCCGAGGGTCCGCATGATCCGCCAGCCGCCCGCGTAGGTGCCGAGCGACAGCATCACCGCGCTGGCGACCTTCACCCAGAACGGGATGGGGTCGCCGGCCTGCTCGACGTCGGCGATGACCAGCGCCATCACCACGATGCCCATCGTCTTCTGGGCGTCCTGGAGGCCGTGGCCGAGGGCCATGCCGGCCGCCGAGACGGTCTGCGCGATGCGGAAGCCGCGCTTGGTCTTGTGCGGCCCGGCCTTCCGGAAGATCCACATGATGCCGGCCATCACCAGGTAGCCCAGGATCAGGCCGACGAACGGCGAGATGAACATCGGGATGACGATCTTCTCGAGGACGCCGCCCCAGATGACCTCGGTGCCACCCGCGAGCGCGGCGCCGACCATGCCGCCGAAGAGCGCGTGCGACGACGACGAGGGCAGCCCGAAGTACCAGGTGACGAGGTTCCACACGATCGCGCCGACGAGCGCGGCGAAGAGGATGCCCATCCCCTTGTCGCCGGTGGGGGCGGCGATCAGCCCCTCACTGACGGTCTTGGCGACGCCGCTGCCCATGAAGGCGCCGGCGAGGTTCATGACCGCCGCCATCGCGAGCGCGGCGCGCGGCGTGAGCGCGCGCGTCGACACGGAGGTCGCGATGGCGTTCGCGGAGTCGTGGAAGCCGTTGGTGTACGTGAAGAAGAGCGCGACCCCTACGGTCACGACCAGAGCGAAGGTGTCCACGGAGCCTCAGGACTCCTTGACGGCGATGGTCTCCACCGTGTTCGCCACGTGCTCGAAGGCGTCGGCCGCCTCTTCCAGCACGTCCACGATCTGCTTCAGCTTCAGCACCTCGATGGCGTCGTACTTGCCGCTGAAGAGGTGGGCGAGCAGCTTGCGGTGGATCTGGTCGGCCTGGTTCTCCAGCCGGTTGACCTCGATCCAGTACTCGGTGAGGTTGTTCATCGTCCGCAGGTGCGGCATGGCCTCGGCGGTGAGCTCGGCGGCGCGGGCCAGCACCTCGATCTGCTGCTCGACGCCCTTCGGCAGCTCCTCCACGTTGTAGAGGACGACGAGGTCGACGGCCTCCTCCATGAAGTCCATGACGTCGTCGAGCGACGAGGCCAGGGCGTAGATGTCCTCGCGGTCGAACGGCGTGATGAAGGAGGAGTTCAGCTGGTGGAAGATCGCGTGCGTCGCGTCGTCACCGGCGTGCTCGGCCGCCCGCATCCGCTCCGCGATGTCGGCCCGCGCGGACGCCTCCGCTCCCAGCAGTTCCATCAGGAGCTTCGAGCCGGTGACGATGTTGTCCGCCGACGCGGAGAACATGTCGTAGAAGCTCGTCTCCCGGGGGGTCAGACGAAAGCGCACGTGGGGTCCTTCGGTGCATGGATGTCGGTCAGGCTGATGCTAGGCGCATCATCCGGCCACGGCGAACCGGCGTTCCTCAGTGTCGCCCATAGGTCGAGGAGAACTGAACCGCCCCCGCGCAATCTCGCTCGGATCGGTACCATATACCCGCGAGGGGTATATCCCCTCGGGTGGACGACGGGAGGACCACATGACGACCACGGAGCCGGCCGGCCCTCCGGTCACGGGCCCCGAGCGGGCCGGCGGTGACCACGATCACGCGGTGCACGGGTACCACAAGCAGAAGGACGAGCACCTGAAGCGGCTGCGCCGGATCGAAGGCCAGATCAGGGGCCTGCAGCGGATGGTCGACGAGGACGTCTACTGCATCGACGTGCTCACCCAGGTCTCCGCGTCGACGAAGGCGCTGCAGTCCTTCGCGCTCCAGTTGCTGGAGGAGCACCTGCGCCACTGCGTGGCCGCCGCGGCCGTCAAGGGCGGCGACGAGATCGACGTGAAGGTCGAGGAGGCGACGAAGGCGATCGCCCGGATGATGCGCACCTGAGCCGGAACGCTGTCCGAAACCGATCGCTGGGGCACCTCTTTCGGTGCCGCTCCCCGCACCGCTCCCGGCTCCGGCTCGGATCCGGCTCGGATTCGGTCCCGGCTCCGGCTGGGCTCCGGTCCCGGCTCGGCTTGGGTCCCGAGGCTCCGGCTCGGCTCCGGTCCCGGGGATTCGGCTCGGCTCCGGTCCCGGGGATTCGGCTCGGCTCCGGTCCCGGGGATTCGGCTCGGCTCCGGTCGCGGTCCCGGGCCTGCGGGGTTCGCGCCGGCGCGGAGCAGTTCGGCGGCGGCTTCCGGGGCGGCGGCGGGGGGTCAGGGGGTGAGCGGGGTGCCGGAGGGGCCGCCGCTCGGGGTGCGGGCGGCCGCCGAGACCTTGAGGACCTCGTCGATCCGGTCCGGGCTGAGCCGTTCCGCCTCCGTGGCGGACGCCGCGATCATCAGTTCCCCGCAGAGCTCGATCTCGGCGAGCGCCACGTGGTCCTGGACGGTCGTCATACTGAGCGGGGCCACGCGCGTTCACCTCTTCCAGCCGGTGTCGGCTTCCTAGCGTAGGGAGCGGGACACGCACCGCGCATGACACGTCCGGACCATTCCGGGAACCATCCGAATGGTCCGTCGGGCCCCCGCCCGCGGCCCGGCGGCCGCTTCCCGCTCCGTGACGGGCCGGGCTTCCCGCTCCGTGACGGGCCGGGCCCCCGGCGCCGCGGCGGGCCGGGCTCCCCTCCCCGGGAGGGGCCGGTGCCCCCGCCCCGGGACGGGCCGTTCACCGCGCCTGGGGGGTTCAGCCCTCGATCCGTCCGGCGTAGATGTCGCGCGACGGCGGGAGCCGTACGCCGACGGGCGTCCCGAAGTCGTACAGCTCCGTCGTCGACTCGACACCGACCTCGCCCGCCCCGTTGGCGAAGCGGAACCGGTGGCGGACCTTCCGCAGCCGTCCCTCGTCGTCCAGGTACGCGTCGAACGCCACCGCGTCCGTGGCGAAGCCCTTCGCCGCCGCCGCCAGCGCCCCGCGCACCTGCGGTGACGCGGTCTTCGCGGCGGCGCCGATGTCGGTGGTGCCGCGGTAGTGGGTGACGGGCACCCCGCCGACGCTCGCCGGGCCGACGAGCGCCACCTGCCGCGCCGCGCGGAGCAGTTCGGCGGCGGCCGCGGGGTCGGTGGCGCCGCCGGTGACCAGGTTGCCGTCGGGGAGGGTCGCCGTGTCGACCCGTACCCACTTGTCGGCGGGGACGCCCGCGCCGCGGTTCTTCATGTACAGCGCTCCGGGCGTGAAGACCTCGGTGATGCGCCGCTGGGGCCGGCCGGCGTCCTCGGGGAGCAGGACCTGGACGCGGCCCCGCCGGGCCCGGAAGTCGTAGCCGCCCTCGCCGCGGACGGTCAGCCGGGTCCCGCCGGTCGTCATCTCCATCGACGTCCTGGCCTTCGACGTACCGGCCCGGGCCAGCGCGTCCGCCGCCGCGCGCACCGCCTCGGCGCCCCGGCCGCCTGCCCGGCCCTGGCCGGCGCCGTCGCTGACCGGTCTGCCGCTCGCCACCACCGCCCCGGCGGGGGGCGCGTCGGCCGCCCCCGCGCACCCGCCGAGTCCCGTGACCGCCACCGTCGCCGCCACCACGGCCGCGGTGACGGGGGCGACGTCCGCGCCGCCCGCCCGCCTGAGCTTCCGCACCACCATCGCCTGCCTACCCCAACGCCGTGCCGCCGACTGCCCGGGCCCCGCCCTCCTCCCCGGAGCACTGAGGTGAGGGAAAACCCCACTCCCCTAACGACCGTTCACACGCCCCGTCACGCGCCCCCGCTCCCCGGTACCGTTGCCGTGTGCACCCGCATGACGCGCCCCCGCCGCCCCAGGGCCCCGGCGGCGAACCGCACCACATGACCACCACCGCCGAACGGGGCGCCTTCGCCCTGGCCCGCTGCTCCTGCGGCTGGTCGGGTCCGGCCCGCCGCTCGCGTGAACGGGCCCGCACGGACGCCGTCACGCACATGTCGGGGGAGGGGCGCGGCGTGCGACAGTGACGCCATGGACCGGCGCGCGCTGCTGACCACGGGACTGACGACGGCGGTGGCCGCGACGGCCGCGGCCTGCGACCACGCCCCGGACCCGCCCGCCACCTCCCCGACCGCCTCCGTCCCGAGTCCGGGCCCGGTGTCGTCGCGGGGGCCGGGCGGCTCCCCCGTACCGTCCTCGACCGGCGGGCGCCCCGCCTGGCCGGCGCTGGCCCGCGGCCTGGACGGGCTGCTCGTCCTGCCGGGCGACGAGGCGTACGCGACGGCGCGCCAGTCGTTCAACACCCGCTTCGATCGGCTGCGCCCGTTGGCCGTCGCCTATGTGGCGGGCGCGGACGACGTCCGGGAGTGCCTGGCGTTCGCCCGCCGCCACGGGGTGCGGGTCGCGGTGCGCGGCGGCGGCCACTCGTACGGCGGCTGGTCCAGCGGCGACGGCCGGCTCGTGGTGGACGTCTCGCGGCTGGCGGCGGTGTCGGCCTCGGGCGGGGACGGCGCCGTGGTCGGGGCGGGCGCGCGGCTCGCCGGCGTCTACCGGGAGCTGGCCGGGCGGGGCCGTACGATCCCCGCCGGGTCCTGCCCGACGGTGGGGGTGGCGGGGCTGACGCTGGGCGGCGGGCACGGCGTCGTGTCGCGCGCGTACGGCCTGACGTGCGACAGCCTGACGGCGGCGACGCTGGTGACGGCGGACGGCCGCACCGTCACGGCGTCCGCCGAGGACGACGCGGAGCTGCTGTGGGCGCTGCGGGGCGGCGGCCACGCCGGTTTCGGGGTGGTGACGGAGTTGCGCTTCGTCACGCACCCGGCGCGGCCCACGGTCGCCGCGTACCTGAACTGGCCGTGGCGCAGGGCGCGGTCGGTGGTGGCGGCGTGGCAGGCGTGGGGCCCGGACCAGCCGGACGAGGTGTGGTCGACGCTGCACCTGTCGGCGGGCGCGGGCGGCGGGGTGCCGGGGGTGTCGCTGACGGCGCTGAGCCTGGGCGGCCGGGGGGACCTGGAGGACGCCGTGGACCGGCTCGTCGACCGGGTGGGGCCCCCGGGCGCGTCGGTGTCGCTGCGGGAGCGGGGGTACCTGGAGGCGATGTCGGCCTTCGGGGGGTGCGCGGGGCTGTCGGACGAGCAGTGCCGGCTGCCCGGTTCGCTGCCGGGCCGCGGGCCGCGCGGGGCGCTGGGGCGCGAGACGTACGCGGCCGCGTCGGACTTCTTCGACGGTCCCCTGCCGGAGGCCGCCGGGGCCGCGCTCGTGTCGGCGGCGGAGGCGTTCACGCGGATCGCGGTGGAGCAGGGCGGGTGCGGCGGCACGTTGGCCCTGACGGCGCTGGGGGGCGCGGTGAACCGCGTGGCCCCGTCGGCGACGGCGTTCGTGCACCGCCGCTCGCGGGTGCTCGTCCAGTACGTGGCGTCGTGGCGGCCCGGGACGCCGGGGACGGTGCAGCGGCGCTGGCTGCGGGCCGCCCACGCGGCGATGCGGCCGTACGCGTCGGGCGCGGCGTACCAGAACTACCCGGATCCGGCCCTGGGGGGCTGGCGCCGGGCCTACTACGGCGACGCGGCGCCCCGCCTGACCGCGCTGCGGCGACGGTACGACCCGACGGGGCTGTTCGACCACGCGCAGACGCTGTAGGCGGGGGGCGGGGCGGGTCGAGCACGGGGCGCTCCCGGGCCGCGGGGGGCCACCCGGACGGTGGGACGGTCCCGGGCGACGGGGTGCTCCCGGGTGAGCGGGGTGCTCCCGGGCGGCGGGGTGCTCCCGGGTGGCGGGAAGGTTCCGGGTGAGCGGGGTGCTCCTGGATGGCGGGGCGACTCTGGGCGGCGAAGCGGCCGGGCGGTCGCCTGGGCGGCGGGGCGGTCCCGGGCGGCGCCTGTGCCGCCGGGGGCGGGACCGCCCGGTGGTGGGCCCGGGGTCGGGCGGGGCCCGGGGTCGGGTGGGGCCCGGGGGTCAGGCCGCGAGGTCGCTCCGCCCCGCGCCGGCGGCCTCGGCGCGGGGGTCGGGCAGGTCGACGGTCTGGTGGCGCCCGCCGCGCGCCACCCGCCGGGACCGGACGAGCCGGCCGGCGCGCGGGGAGCGGGCGAGGGCGGAGGTCAGCGGCGTCAGCAGCGCGAGGGCGACCGGCGCGAGGAGCAGCGCCACGGCGGTGCCCAGGGCGAGGCCGCCGATGACGTCGGTGGGGTAGTGCACGCCCATGTAGACGCGGCAGAAGCCCTCGGCGAGGGCGAGGCCGATGCCGGCGAGGCCGTAGCGCTTGTGGGCGACGAAGAGGGCGACGCCGATGGCCATGGCCATGGTGGAGTGGTCGCTGACGAAGGAGTAGTCCGTCTTGCCCGCGACGAGGACCTCCAGGCCCTCGTGGTCCAGGAACGGCCGGGGCCGTTCGACGAACCCGCGGATCGGCACGTTGACCAGCAGGGCGATGCCCGCGGCGAGGGGCGCCCAGACCAGCCCGGCGGCGGCGGCCGCGGAGTCCTCGACCGTGCCCCGCCGGCGGACGCTCCACCAGCATCCCAGCGCCACGAGGACGAGGGCGAGCATGATGCCGTACTCGCCGACGAACTCCATGACGCGGTCGAACCAGGTCGGGGCTGCCTTCGCCAGTCCGTTGATGTCGTAGAGCAGGCTGACATCGGGGTTCGAGCCATCCGATGCGAGTCCGGCCATGCGCTGCGGCCCCTTGCCTTGTCCTGCTGTGCGGGTGCGGTCAGTCCAGGGAACGACCTGCGTGAGGGGTACGTTCCACTCTCCACGGAACGATCACGACGACGTTACCGAAGAGTGATACGGGCGCCGTGGCCGCCCTGTTCCGATCAGGCGTCAGATGCCCTCTGTGGCAACGCTTCCGCGCCGTCCCGGGTCACGCGCGTCGCGCCGAAGTAGTCCGGTGTGTCGATCTTGTCGAAGCGGATCACGGCTCCGGTGTACGGGGCGTTGATCATGTAGCCGCCGCCGACGTAGATCCCGACGTGCCGGATGGCGCGGGAGTCCCGCAGGTCGTCCGAGAAGAAGACCAGGTCCCCGGGGAGCAGCTCCTCCCGCGAGGGGTGCGGCCCGGCGTTGTACTGGTCGTTGGCGACGCGGGGCAGCTCGATGTCGACGGTGCGGTACGCGGCCTGGGTGAGGCCGGAGCAGTCGAACCGGCCGCCGTGCTCGGGTGTGCCGTTGCCGCCCCACAGATAGGGCTTGCCGAGCTGCTTCTGCGCGAAGTAGATGGCGGCCGCGGCCTGCCGGGACGGCTCGACCGGGCCGACGGGCCGGGCGAAGCTCTTCTCCAGGGACCTGATGATCTTGACGTAGTTCCGCGTCTCACTGATCGCCGGCACGCCGCCGGACTTTATGACGCGGTAGGCGCCGGCGTTGTAGGCGGCGAGCATGTTGTTCGTGGGGTCCCCGGGCACGTCCTTGACGTACGAGGCGAGTTCGCAGTCGTACGAGGCGGCGGAGGGGATGGCGTCGGCCGGGTCCCAGATGTCCCGGTCGCCGTCCTTGTCGCCGTCGATGCCGTGGCTGGCCCACGTGCCGGGGATGAACTGGGCGATGCCGCGCGCGTCGGCGTGGCTGACGGCCTTGGGGTTCCAGCCGCTCTCCTGGTAGAGCTGCGCGGCGAGGAGGGCGGGGTTGATGGCGGGGCAGAGGTTCCCCCACCGCTGCACCAGCGACTGGTAGGCGGCCGGCACCGCGCCCTTGGCCAGCCCCACGACGCCGCGCAGCCCGCCGCCACCGCCGACCAGCCCGGCGGCGGCCACGTACGTCCCGACGACGAGGAGCGCGACGAAGCTCGTGCACGCGCCGACGACGACCCCGCCGACCAGCCACCCCTTACGCACCGTCAACCACCCTCCGTGTAGGGCCCGTCGCGTCAGTCTAGGCGGCGCACCCCCACTTCATCAGGTGGCCCGCCCGGCCTGTGGACAACCGCGCCGGACGCCCCGGCGCACACCGGTCGCGCAGTCGGCCGCCGACGCCCCGTCACCACGGTGGCGCGGCGGGTACGCACGCGTACGGAACGTGTGCGAATGAACATCTGACGAACGCCAGGCGCGAACCAACCCCCTCCGCGCCCCGTCCCGGCGACTTCCCGCCATCCGACCGCCCCCCACCACCGCCCCGACCCGCCGCCCCGCCCACCGAGCAGCGCCCCCTGACCCGGAACCCACGGCCCCGCCCTCCCGCACGGCTGGCGCACCCGGCGCGGCCATCCGCCGATGACCTGCGAAGACCCAGGAAAACCCGACAGGATTGGGATAGTGGTCACGGCGACCGCGACAGGAAGACGGCCGGAAGGGCCGACCGGTTCCCACCCTTCCGCCGGGGAGCCACCACCCTCCCCCCGACCCCCTCGCCGCGCCCACGGGACCTCCACCCAACCCCCGCCAAGTGGTCTGGACCACTGCGCTACTCTGTGCCATGCAGCCGCAAACGGCCGTGACACTCCCCGCCGTCGACCAAGGGCGGGTTCAGCACCACAGGAGAACACCATGGGGAACAAGGTGAGCCGACTCGGAGACTCCGGGGGAACGGCCGCCGCGATCGCCGTCATCGCACTGACCGCCGTCGCCATCGTGGTACTGGGTTACTTCCTCTTCACCCAGACGGGGCAGTCCAACCTCTGACGCGCGATCATCCCGCGCTCACGCGCGCACGCCGCCGCCGGACCCGGTCCGGCGGCGGCGTCGTCATATGCGGAGGAAAGCCCCGAAAGGGGATCAACGACGGTCATTGCCCGCAGTCACACCCCGTGATACACAGAGTGACCATACGCGTATCCGCACGCACCCGACCCCCTACCGGCCCAGGTCAGGGGCGTCGGCTCGGTCAAACGTGCGGTGATCGGGTAAAGAGACCCGCGAAGACGTCGTACGTCAGCGGTTCGATCAGCGAAGATAGTTGACGGCCCATGCCACCAGGCGGGGCGTCGAACTACCGAACAGGGGCGGTGACTTGCATGTACCTGGCGGCCGAGAAGGGCGACATCACCACCATCATTGGCGGAATCGCCCCCAACTGGGGCCCCTTCGGGAGCCTGGGCAACCAGGCCCGCGTGATGATCGAGATCGTGATGGCCGTGGCCATCCTGCTGTGCCTCGGCATCGCGATCTGGGGGGCGGCCAAGCAGCGCATCGGCGCGACGGCCATGCGCGACACCTTCAGCGCCGAACAGGGCAAGGGCCTGATCGTGGCCGGCCTGACCGGCGTCTTCATCATCGGATCCCTCGGCACCCTCTTCACCATCGTGTACGGGATGGCCGTCTGAGCCCCCCGACCGACTGACCCGCCTTCAGCTCCCGGGGCCCGCAGAGGATGCGTCTCCTGATGTCCAGTCACCACGCCGCGCACGCGCCGCGGCCACCAGCACGGCAGCAGCCGTCGTCCGAGGAGGCGTACCCGTCATGAGCTTCGACGACGAGTACGGCGGCGGTGGCGGTCGGGGCAGGAACCGCGGCGCCACGGGTCAGACCCGCACCCGCCTCCCCGAAGCGGACACCGACGACGGCTTCGGCGGGCCCGCGCGGCGTCCCCCGCGCGCGTCCCGCTCGCTGGTCACCGTCGTCGGCGTGGTCGTCCTGCTGATCGCCGCCATCGCCTTCGCCAACCGCGGCGGAAACGGCGACGACACCGCCCAGGGCACCCCGCGGGGCGCCGCCGCACCCACGGCGGCGACCGGCGTGAAGCCCGTCACCGGCAAGAACGGCACCCTCCCCGCCGGCTTCCCCCAGGACGAACAGGGCGCCCAGAGCGCGGCGGCGAACTACGCGGTGGCCCTGGGCTCGGCGGAGATGTTCGACAAGACCAAGCGGGACGAGATCCTGGGCTCGGTCATCGTTCCGGCGCGCGTCGCCCATTTTCGTCGAACGCTGGACAAGGCGTACTCGCCGTCCTTCTTCCAGAACGTGGGCCTGCAGCCGGACGGCACCGTCCCAGACGGGCTCACCTTCGTCTCCCGCACGGTTCCCATCGGAACCAAGATCACCAGCCTCGACGCTGAGCGCGCCACGGTCGAGGTCTGGTGCGCGGGGCTCGTCGGCCTGGCCGGCGAGGGCTCCATCAAGCCGGTGACGAACGGCTGGTTCACCATCACGATGGAACTGCAGTGGGTCGACGGCGACTGGAAGACGGTGACGCACTCGCAGAAGGACGGCCCCGCCCCGGTGGGCGCCGACACCCGCGCCTCCAGTGCCGAAGAGATCGCCGATGCCGTGATCGGGTTCGGAGGATTCACCTATGCCCGCTGAAGCCACGCGCCGCACCGCCGCCGTGGGCACACTTCTGCTCACCGCGCAGACGGCCGTGATCCTTTGGGCCGGACGAGCCGTCGCCGCGCCCACCCCGAGCCCTTCTCCGTCGCCCAGCCCGGGCAGGAGCAACGACCCCTGCGACCTCATCCACGGCCCCTCCCGCGACTTCTGCGAAAGCGAGGACGGCGGCGGTACCGCCCGCACCTCCCCCCTGGAGCCCGGCGACGCCGTCGACCCGCTCTCCTCCCTCGCCCGCGGCTGCGCCGACGCCGCCGCCTGGACCGTCGACAAGCTCAGCGACGCCGTCGCGTCCACCGCCGCTGTCGACTTCACCAACACGCGCTTCCTCCAGCAGTACGCCGTCGTCTTCGCCGCCTCCACCATCCTCACGCTCGTCATCTGGCTGCTCGCCGTCGCCAAGCGCGCCATCCGCGGCGTGCCGCTGAGCACGGCGCTGTCCGAGGCCGTCGGCTTCCTCTGGCTGACGGTCCTCGCCTCCGCCTTCACCCCGCTGATCCTGCACACCGTCGTCTCCGCGACCGACGGCGTCACGGAGGTCATCGCCGCCGGCACGGGCGGCCAGACCGACGCGTTCTTCGGTTCGTTCGCCGCAGCCCTGAAGAAGGGCGACGACATCGGCGGCGGACCCATCATGCTGATCGTCGTCTCGCTCGTGTCGATCCTCGCCGCGGGCATCCTGTGGCTGGAACTCGTCATCCGCGCCGCGCTGCTCTACGTCGGCGCGCTCCTCGGCACGGTCGTGTACGCGGGGATCGTCGACAAGAACATGTGGGGCCACGTCCGCCGCTGGGCCGGCATCATGATCGCCGTCATCCTGGTGAAACCGGTCATCGTGATCGTCCTCGGCCTCGCCGGGGCGCTCTCCTCCGGCGACGGCCCCGACGCCTTCTCCGCCGTCGTCTCCGGCCTCGCGATCATCCTCCTCGCCATCTTCGCGTCCGCGGCGATCTACCGCTTCGTCCCCGGCTTCGGCGACGAGATCGCCACCGCCCGCACCAACCGCAAGCAGGCCACCGACGGCGCCCAGGCCGCGGCCGTCATCTCCTCCCCGGCCGCCCTCGTCTCCCAGGGCATCAAGGCCCACAGCAGCCGCTCCCACCAGCGCACCGGCGGCGGCGCCCCCGTCGCGGCCAACGCCCTGTCCGGCGGCGTCGCGGCGCACGGCGGCCGCGGCGGCGCGCCGGCCACGGGCGGCGGCACCGGCGGCGCCGGCGGCGGAACGGTCCCCTCCGTCGCCCCCGCGCCCCGTAGCGCCCCCGCCCCGGCGCCCAGCGCCCACTCGGCGACCAACACCCCGCACACCAGCCGCGCCACCAACAGCGGCACCGGCAACCCAGGCAACGCAGGATCAGGAGGTGGAGGGCGGTGACGACCCAGTCCCACTCGATCACGCCCCGCCGCACGTATCTCATCGGCCGCGCCCGGCCGAACGCGATCATCGGCAAGAACCGCGAGACCGGCGAGATCGCCCTCATCATCGCCGGGGCGTTCCTCGGCATGATGTGCGGCCTCCTCGTCCCCCTCCTCACCCTGCGCATCACGCTGCTCGCCGGCTTCCCGATGCTCGCCCTCGCCGCCGTGTACGTCCCCTACCGCGGCCGCACCTTCTACCGCTGGTACGAGATCAACCGCAGCTACAAGCGGGTCCTGCGCCAGGGCACCACCTACCGCTCCGCCGCCATGGAGGCCGGCACCCGGCTCGACGGCCGCGAGGTCGAGGTCGGCCCGCCCCCCGGCATCGGCCGCATCAACTGGCTCTCCGCCCCCTTCGGCCCCGACGAGATCGCCGTCCTCCTCCACGCCGACCGCCGCACCGTCACCGCCGCCATCGAGATCGAGGGCCCCGGCGTCGGGCTGCGCGACAGCGAGGACCAGGAAGCCCTGGTGGACCGTTTCGGCACCCTCCTCAAGCACGTCGCCAACGGCGACGGCTTCGTCACCCGCATCCAGATGCTCGCCCGCACCCTCCCCGCCGACCCCGACGCCCACGCCAAGGACGTCGCCCAGCGCGGCGACCCCCACGCGCCCCGCTGGCTCCTGGACTCCTACGACCAGCTCCAGTCGATGGTGTCGACCTCCAGCGAACAGCACCGCGCCTACCTCGTCGCCTGCATGCACTACACCCGCGAACTGGCCGCCGAGGCGCACGCCATCGCCCGCGCCGCCCGCCGGACCGGCGGCGCCGGGCGGGTGCGCCTCGACAAGGACGCCGGCCTCGCCGTCGTGATGGCCCGCGAGCTCACCGACATCTGCGCCCGCCTCGCCGAGGCCGACATCCGCGTCCGCCAGCCCCTCGGCCAGTCCCGCCTGGCGTCCCTCGTGCACTCCATGTACGACCCGGACCACCCCATCGACCACATCCAGGCCATGACGAAACGCAACGCCTGGCCCGCCGAGCTCGACGCCGTCGAACCCACCCACCTCCAGGCCAAGACCCGCGAATCCGCCACCCGCGCCCCCTGGTGCCACGCCACCGCCTGGGTCAAGGAGTGGCCGATGACGCCCGTCGGCGTCAACTTCCTCGCCCCGCTGCTCGTCCACACGCCCGACGTCATCCGCACGGTCGCCGTCACGATGGACCTCGAACCCACCGAGGTCGCCATCGAACGCATGCTGACCGAGAAGACCAACGACGAGGCCGAGGCGAGCCGCGCCGCGAAGATGAACCGCACCATCGACCCCCGCGACATCGCCGCCCACGGCCGCCTCGACCAGCGGGGCGAGGACCTCGCCAGCGGCGCGGCCGGCGTCAACCTCGTCGGGTACATCACCGTGTCGTCCCGCTCCCCCGAGGCCCTGGCCCGGGACAAGCGGACGATCCGGGCGTCGGCCGGCAAGTCGTACCTGAAGCTCGAGTGGTGCGACCGCGAGCACCACCGGGCCTTCGTGAACACGCTGCCGTTCGCCACCGGCATCCGCCGCTAGGCGCACAGGACGAGACGATAGGACGATAGGGGCCTGATGATGCGCGATCCGCTGTCCGTCCTCACCGATGCCTTCACCTCCTTCCTCTTCGGGAAGGTGGAGACGACCCGGCTGCCCGTACGCACCTCGACGGGCCAGGCCCAGGCCGTGTACCTGCCGACCGCCGCGCCCGGCCTGGGCGACTCCGGCGTGATCATCGGCCGCGAGGTGTACAGCGGCAAGGGGTACGTCTACGACCCGTTCCAGCTGTACGGCCAGCAGCTCCCCGCCCCGCACTGGCTGGTGCTCGGCGAGTCCGGCAACGGCAAGTCGGCGCTGGAGAAGACGTACGTCCTGCGCCAGCTCCGCTTCCGCGACCGCCAGGTCGTCGTCCTCGACGCCCAGGGCGAGGACGGCGTCGGCGAGTGGAACCTCATCGCGGAGCAGCTGGGGATAACGCCCATCCGCCTCGACCCGAGGGCCGCCCTCGACGACGGCATCCGCCTCAACCCCCTCGACCCGGCCATCACCACGACCGGCCAGCTCGCCCTGCTCCGCACCATCATCGAGGTCGCCCTGGGGCACGGCCTCGACGAGCGGTCCGGCTTCGCGCTGAAGGTCGCCCACGCCTACGTCAACGCCACGATCACCGACCGCCAGCCCGTCCTGACCGACATCGTCGAGCAGCTCCGCCACCCCGAACCGCAGTCCGCGGAGGCGATGAACGTCGACATAGACGACGTACGCGCCTGGGGCCTCGACGTCGCGCTCGTCCTCGACCGGCTC
This sequence comes from Streptomyces sp. DH12, assembly GCF_020873895.1. Classification (GTDB taxonomy): domain Bacteria; phylum Actinomycetota; class Actinomycetes; order Streptomycetales; family Streptomycetaceae; genus Streptomyces. The sequence continues at coordinate 26,057 of NZ_JAHWGT010000056.1, forward strand.
GTCGACGGCGACCTGCGCGGCATGTTCGACGGCCCCACGACCGTCGGCATCGACCTGGACGCGCCCCTCACCGTGTTCGACCTGTCGCACATCGACCGCAACTCCATCGCCATGCCCATCCTCATGGCGATCGTCGGCGTGTGGCTGGAGCACACCTGGATCCGCCCCGACCGGAAGAAGCGCATCTTCCTCGTCGAGGAGGCGTGGCACATCATCAACAGCCCGTTCGTCGCGCAGCTGTTCCAGCGGCTGCTGAAGTTCGGCCGCCGGCTCGGCCTGTCGTTCGTCGCCGTCGTCCACCACCTCAGCGACGTCGTCGACGGCGCGGCCGCACGGGAGGCGGCGGCCATCCTCAAGATGGCCTCCACCAGGACGATCTACGCCCAGAAGGCCGACGAGGCACGCGCCACCGGGCGGGTCCTCGGCCTGCCGCGCTGGGCCGTCGAGATCATCCCGACCCTCACCCCGGGCATCGCCGTGTGGGACGTCAACGGCAACGTCCAGGTGGTGAAACACCTCATCACCGAGGCCGAACGCCCCCTCGTCTACACGGACCGCGCCATGACCGAGTCCGCCCCGCCCGACCTGCCCGACGACCTCAAGGCCGCCGAATGGGAGGCGGAGCAGCGCGCGGCCCTCATGGAACGCCACATGAACAGCTCCGAGTCGACGGTGGCGTGACGTGGGCCGCCCACCCGAGACGCGCGGCCCCCAAGGGGGCGTCCCCGACGGGCTGCTCGTGGGACTGCTGGCGCTCCTGCTCGTGTCGACGCTGGTGGTGTGGACGGCCACCGGCCTCGCCGGGTTGCTCGCCCACGGCTCCTGGCCCACAGGCGTCACCTTCGGACGCACCCCGCTCGCCCTGCGCTCCCTGGTGACCGACCCGCGGGGCATGGCCGCCGCCTGGCCGGGGACACCCGCCGACCAGCTGCCGGGCCACGGGGTGTTCTGGGGGTTGCTGATCGGCGAGCTGATGGTGTTCGCCGTGCTGGCCGTCTTCGCCGTGGGGACGGTGGCCCGCTGGCGCGCGGTACGCGCGGCGGCACGCGCCGGCCGGCGGCCGGGCACCGGACCCGAGGCCACCACACCGGTACCGCAGTACGAGACACCCCCGCCGGCGGCACCGCAACCGGCACAGGCGACACCGGCACCGGCACCGGCACCGGCACCGGCACCGACTGCGCAGGCGGTACCGGCACCGCAGGAAACCCCCGCACCCACACCACCAGCACCAGCACCCACGCCCGCCACACCACCACCCCCCGCCACCACGGCCTTCCCCGCCCCCCGCGCACCGGCGCCACGCGTCCTGTACGGCGACCGCGCCACCCGCCGCCCCAGCGCCCTCCAGGCCGTCGGGGACGCGGTGGGCCCCGCCCTCGTCGTCACCTCCGACCCCGCCCTGTGGGCCGAGACGAAGGACGCCCGCGCCAAGCTCGGCCCGGTACTCCTCTACGACCCCGGGCACCTCTGCGACACCCCGGCACGCCTCCACTGGTCACCCACCGACGGTTGCGAGGACACCGGCACGGCGGCGGACCGGGCCACCGCGCTCCTCGCCCCCGTACGCCCCCGGGCCCGCCTCGACGCCGCCGTCGCCGACACCGCCGAGACGCTCCTGCGCTGCTGGCTGCACGCCGCCGCCGTCGACGGCCGGCCCTTCCGGCAGGTGCACCGCTGGGCGCAGAACAACGGCAGCGCCCACGAGCCCGTACGCATCCTCCGCATACACCCCAAGGCCACCAACAGCCACGCCGGGCTCCTGGAGTCGGCGCTCACCGCCCACCCCGAACGCCGCGACGCGGCCCGCGCCCTGACGCTGCGGGCGCTCTCCGCCCTCACCACGGTCCACGTCCGCGAGTCGTGCACACCGAATCGAACTGATTCGCTGACCTTGGAATCATTCATCGCCGAAGGGGGCAGCCTCTATGTGGTGGGCGAACCCGTGGAGGACCCCCGGACGGCACCCGGCGCGATGCCCCTCCTCACCGCCCTCACCGCACACGTGGTCGAGCACGGCCGCCGCATGGCCGCACGGTCATCCGACGGTCGGCTCGACCCACCAATGACCCTCGTCCTCGACGACGTCGCCGCGGTCGCCCCGCTCCCCCAGCTCCCGGCGCTCCTCGCCACCGGCCACGACCAGGGCCTCCCCACTCTCGTCCTGCTCCGCTCCCGCGAACAGGCCCGCGCCCGCTGGACCGAGCCACTCCCCACCGCGGCCCCCTGACGGCCCCGCCCGCCGCCCCGGCCCGCGTCCTACACGCCGGTGCCGGCGCCCTCCGCCGCGCCCGGAGACGCGACGGGCCGCGGCAACTCGTACTCGACCTCCACCGCGCCCGCCTGCTCCGGCTCCGGCCCGCACTCCACCGAGTCCACCACGCCGCTCGGCACGAACCCCGCCTTCCGGTACAGCGCCGCGGCCCGCGCGTTGTGCTCGTGCACGTACAACCGCACCCGGCGCACCACCGGCTCGCGCAGCGACCACGACCACTCCGCGGCCGCCCGCAGCAGCGCCTCCGCCACCCCGCTGCCCCGCGCCTCGGGACGTACGTACACCCCGACGAGATGCGTCTGGTCCACTTTCGGCGGCGTCCCGAACAGCACGTCGTGGCCCTCCCGTTCCACCAGGGCGGTCACCGACCCGACCCACCGCCCACCGGGCGCGACGGCCACGAACTGCCGCGCCACCACGCCGGCCGCGGCCCGCCCGGCCCGCTCCCGCCAGTGCGCGTCCGGCCGCGCGGCGGCTTCCTCGTACGTGTCCAGGTACGCCAGGTGCGCCACAGGGTCCCGCAGGGCGGCCAACCGCAACTCCCGCACCTCACGCCACTCCTCGGCCCGCACGGGCCGCACCAGATACGTCATCCCCCGATCGTCCCGACCCCCCGTACCCACCGGCAAGCGGTTAACCCCCGACCCGAGCACCACCCCCACCCGCCTCACTCCATGCGGCGTTGACGGAGCGGAAGCGGGAGATCCTTGAGGTGATCGGCCGGGGGTGGACGAACACGGAGATCGCGGAGCGGTTCCACCTGGCGGAGTCCACGGTCAAGACGCACATGGGCCGGATCCTGGCGAAGACGGGTTCCCGTGACCGGGTGCAGGCGGTGATCCTGGCGTACGACACCCGTCTCGTCCAGCCGTCCTGACCGGCAAGCACGTTTCGATCGGCTACCTCGATCGACTCGTGCGACAAAAAGGGCCCGGAAATGCGGAAAGCCCCGCACCATACGGTGCGGGGCTTCCCCATTCAAAGATTGTTCGGCGGTGTCCTACTCTCCCACAGGGTCCCCCCTGCAGTACCATCGGCGCTGAAAGGCTTAGCT
>NZ_JAHWGT010000567.1 GCF_020873895.1 Streptomyces sp. DH12
GTCGGTGGACAGGCCGAGGGTGCGCAGGTCGACCAGTCCGCCGGCCTCGGCGAACACCGGCATTTCGGAGGCGTCGAACTGGACGACGTCCGGCAGTGACTTCGACGAGGCCATGCGCAGCGCCTTGGTCATGACCTGGGACGCGGGGACGCTCTGCTGCTCGACGGTGACCCCGAGCCGCTTGCCGCAGCGGGCCATCGCCTCGGCGTCCCAGCGGTGGTAGGTCTCGTCGGTCGAGGAGTTGAGAACGGTGTACACGTCGTCGTCGCGTTCGGCGGCGCAGCCGGTGAGCGCCGCCGGGGCGACGAGGACCGCTGCGGCGGCAAGTGAGGTGACGGCTCTGCGTGCGCGTCCGCGTGTGCGCGGATGACGTGCGGCAACCGGTGGATGTGCTGTCACGGTGGGTGCCCCTGGGTGGGACCGGCTCGGTGTGCACCGAGACCGGCGGCTCTGTGGAAGGGTAGGTGAAGCGCTTCGACAACGGGCCGCCGACATCGGGGTCTCGTCTGGCGCCGCACCGGGGTGTAATTTGTTTGGCCTGATTACTAATACGTCAG
>NZ_JAHWGT010000568.1 GCF_020873895.1 Streptomyces sp. DH12
ACATCAGGGCGCGCTCCACGGCGACCTTGGTGCCGGACCAGTCCCACCACTCGCTGGTGCGCTTGGCGCCGCCCAACTCGGTGGCGGTCAGCGGCCCTTCGACGCGCAACTGCTTGACGACCTGGTCGTACACGCCGTCGGGCAGCTCGTGGTTCCAGAGGGGGCGGTTGCGGTAGGCGCGGCGGCGGAAGGCGAAGTGCGGCCACTCCTCGACGGGAAGGATGCACGCGGCGTGCGACCAGTACTCGAACGTGTGCGCAGGCTGGTCGCCCTGCTTCCAGTACGCCTCCTCCACCGTGCGGCGGCCCACCGCGCCGAGACGGGCGTACGGGATCAGCTCGTGCGAGCGGGCGAGGACGGAGATCGTGTCGAGCTGCACCGCGCCCAGGTGGCGCAGGACGCCGCGCACACCGGCGCGCCGGTCGGGGGCGCCGAGGAGCCCCTGGGCACGCAGGGCGATGCGGCGGGCCTCGTCGGCCGAGAGTTCCGTGGTCGGACGCGGCAGGGTCGTCATACGTCCGCACCCTAGAGGGCGCCACTGACAACGGCGGCCCCCC
>NZ_JAHWGT010000569.1 GCF_020873895.1 Streptomyces sp. DH12
GCCTGGTCCCGGCCGCCCTCGCCGAACGCGTACACGTAACGGACCATGTCGGTGCTCCTTCTCGTGAGTCCACGTGACACCCCGTGCGCCTTCGCGAGCGGCTCACGCCGCCGTCCCCGGCTCCCGCCCGCCCTGGTCCAGCCGGAACGGCGGATACGCGTCCGTGAGCAGCACCGCGTAGGCGGCGACCCGCAGCACCCAGCGGTTGAGGCCGAGCAGCAGGTCGTACAGCCCGCGCGGATAGAGCCCGGTGAAGGCCAGGGCGACGCCCGCGAACAGCGTGAGCAGGCCGATGAGGCCGCCCGAGAACCAGGCGAGACGGGCGCCGCCGACCAGGAAGCCCAGGATCAGGTAGTGCGGCAGGGCCAGCAGCCACCACTTCACCAGGACGAGTCCGCGGGACAGGTGCTCCGGGTACGTCACCTCCCAGTGCGCCGGGTAGTCGGGGACGTCGGCGAGGGTGAACGGCGGATAACGGTCGGTGCCCAGAGCGCCGTACGCGTAGTACGCCACACGCCAGCTCCAACGCAGCACACCGGAGGTGAAGTCGAACAACG
>NZ_JAHWGT010000570.1 GCF_020873895.1 Streptomyces sp. DH12
GTCTCAGTGCGACGCCAGGCGTAGTCGCATCGGATCTGTCCGCATCTCCACGGCCGGACCGCTGACCTGCAGTAAAGCGCGAACTGTGGCCCCGGAGCGCAGCGATGACCGCGCAGACCGGAGCGATGCGCGACCTACCGCCCGAGAGCCTGTACCGCCCGGACAGATGACCGTCGAGCACCGTTCGCTCGCTCCTTCCACGGAAGATCAGCCACACAGTGCCCGTATCTCCACCAACTCCTCTGCATCTCCGCCCAGCCGTTGCCAACGCTCGTGAGATGGTTCAAGCAGTCCAGGCACCCGGCAGTCGCGGTCGTCGATGCAGCGGCGCATCCCGGCGGTGAGGTGGGTGTTGAGGTTGTCCCGGACCAGCACGACTGGCCCGCCGAGCTGCTGGTGAGCGGTCTCGATGAGGTCGCGGTAGTCCTTCCCGGGGAAAGCTTCTGCGTCCGTCGGACCGGGCATCGGGGCAGGGCCCGAAGACCAGCCGGGAAGGAAGGGTCCCCGGCCCTGCGGCAGACCAGTGCGGCGACCGCAAGCGGCCGCGGGACCGGGTG
>NZ_JAHWGT010000571.1 GCF_020873895.1 Streptomyces sp. DH12
GATCCCACAGTGCGAGGGCGCCCGCCTCGTGAGCGGCCCGGGTCAGGGCCCCCGTGTCGTACAGCTCCCCGGTGCGGAAGTCGACGGGCGAGTAGCTGACGACGGCGACCCGCCGGCCCTCGTCGGCGAGGAAGTGCGGGAGGTCCGGCGGCGGCACGTGCCGTACCTGGAGGCCGCGGCGGCGGGCGACCGCGTCGGCCAGGTAGCGGTCGGTGGGGAAGTGCCCGGGGTCGGTGACCAGCAGCGGGCGGTCCGGGCGGAGCGCGGCGGCGGCGTCGAGCGCGGTGAACAACTGCACGCTGGTGGAGTCGCCCGCGACCGTCTGCCCCGGCGCGGCCCCGATGAGCGTGCCGATGGCGTCGCCCACGCGCAGTGGCGCCTGCCACCAGCCGGCCGTGTTCCAGGAGCCGATGAGTGCGGTGCCCCACTGGCGCCGTACGACGTCGTCCAGGGCCGCCGGCACGGCGGCGGGCAGCGGGCCCAGGGAGTTGCCGTCGAGGTAGACGACGTCCGGTGGGAGCAGGAAGCGTTCGCGGACGGGGGCCAGGGGGTCGTC
>NZ_JAHWGT010000572.1 GCF_020873895.1 Streptomyces sp. DH12
GCAGCCCGCCAGCAACAGCGCGGCCGTGGTGAACAGGGCTGCTGCGGTACGGGTCCTGCCTGGGGTGCGCCGTGTGTGCATACCGCGAGCGTAACGCTGGGCTACCGGACGGACGCTCTGCGCACACGCCGTGCCCCGGACGAGTTACGGCCGCCCCGCCGGCGAGCCCCGCTCAGCCCGCCCTGAGCGCCATCGTCATCGCCTCCACCGCCAGCAGCGGCGCCACGTTGCGGTCCAGCGCCTCGCCGCAGGCCGCGATCGCCTCGATGCGGCGCAGCGTGGACTCGGGGGTGCTGCTGCGGGCCAGACGCTCCAGCGCGTCCTCGGCGTCGGTGTTGGCGAGGGCGATGCGGGAACCGAGCTGCAGGGCGAGGACGTCGCGGTAGAAGCTGGTGAGGTCGGCCAGGGCGACGTCGAGGCTGTCGCGCTGGGTGCGCGTCCTGCGCCGCTTCTGCATCTCCTCCAGGTCCTTGACCGCACCCGCCGTGCCGCGCGGGAGGCGGCCGCCCTGGGCCGCGCCCAGCGCCGCCTTCAGGTCCTCGGTCTCCTTGCCGTC
>NZ_JAHWGT010000573.1 GCF_020873895.1 Streptomyces sp. DH12
GCGAACTGCTTGGTCGGCTCGGGGTAGGTGAGGTAGCCCGCCACCCGGGCGAGGTCGTCGGAGAACCGGACGGTGACCGTGCCGCCGGCGTTCGCATTGAGGTCCCACGCGTAGTCCTGGGGTTCCTCCATCGGGCCTGCGCACCAGACCTGCTTGTCGCGGACGACGACCAGGCGGTGCCCGGGCTGCAGCAGCTCCATGTTCCCGGGCCACGCCGGCAGCTTCACCTCCCCCGCCGCGCGGGTGCGGGTCCGAGGTGAGCACGTAGGGCGCCGCGCCCAGCCCGGACACTCCTTTGGCGAGGGTGTACCAGTCGGCGGTCAGGTCGGTCATCGGCCACCGCGTCCCGGCCGGGTCGATGTACGTGACGACCGCGTACCCGACTTCGGGGAGTTCGACCGGTGGTGTGGTCGGCTCCTCCGGGGTGACGACCGGTGCTGTGATCAGGGGCATCTACTCAGGCCTCCCCACGCGCTGACGCGCCTCCTCCTGCCGCTGCAGCAGCCGCAGGTCCTCCACGTCGATCACCGATTTGCGGGGGTAGACCTGATAGGTC
>NZ_JAHWGT010000574.1 GCF_020873895.1 Streptomyces sp. DH12
TCCTTCCACCACTTGATGGTCACCCGCTCCGGCATCCGGCGCTCCATCTCGCGGCCGACGGCGATGGCGGCGCGGCGCACCTGGGTGAAGGTCCAGCGCGGCTCGATCGGCACGAAGACGTGCAGCCCGCGGCCGCCGGACGTCTTGGGCCAGCCGCGCAGCCCGTACTGGTCGAGGACGGCGCGCAGTTCACCGGCGGCGCGCGCGGCGTCGTCGTAGTCGGTGCCGGGCTGCGGGTCGAGGTCGATGCGCAGTTCGTCGGGATGTTCGACGTCCGTGCGGCGCACCGGCCAGGGGTGGAACACGAGGGTGCCGTACTGGGCCGCCCACACCACGGCGGCCTCCTCCGTGGGGCACATCTCGTCGGCGCTGCGTCCGCTGGGGAAGGTGATGTGCGCGGTGGGGATCCAGTCGGGCATGCTCTTGGGGGCGCGCTTCTGGTAGAACCACTCGCCCTCGATGCCGTCCGGGTAGCGCTGGAGGGTGGTGGGGCGCTCGCGCAGGGCGCGCAGGATGCCGGGGGCGACCGCCTGGTAGTAGCGGGCGACGTCCAGCT
>NZ_JAHWGT010000575.1 GCF_020873895.1 Streptomyces sp. DH12
TTCCCCGACAGGTCCTTGGGAACACTCACCTCGACGGTGACCAGCAGATCACCGCGGGTGCCGTCCTTGCGGACCGCTCCCTTGCCGCGGGCGCGCAGGGTGCGCCCGTTGGGCGTGCCCGGCGGCAGCTTCAGCGTGACCGGCGGGCCGCCCAGCGTCGGGACCCGGATCTCGCCCCCGAGGGCCGCCTCGGGGTACGTCACCGGCACCGTGACCGTCAGGTTGTCGTCCTTGCGGCCGAACACCGGGTGGGCGCCGACGTGCACGACGACATACAGGTCGCCCGCGGGGCCGCCCCGCTCGCCGGGCGCCCCCTTGCCGCGCAGCCGGATCCGCTGGCCGTCGCTGACCCCCGCGGGGATGCGCACCTGCATCGTCCGCGAGGACTTGGCCCGCCCGCTGCCCTTGCAGACCTCGCAGGGCTCCTCCGCGATCAGACCGCGGCCCTTGCAGTCCGGGCAGGGGTCGGTCAGCGAGAAGCCGCCGCCGGAGCCCCGCGCCACCTGTCCGGTGCCGACGCAGGTCGGGCACACGCGCGGTGTGCCGTTCTTGTC
>NZ_JAHWGT010000576.1 GCF_020873895.1 Streptomyces sp. DH12
TCCTCGTCGGTGACGACCTCCCCGGCGGCGACCGGGGCGAGCACCCCGCCGGCCGCCCTCAGATCGCCGGCGCGGCGCACCACCACGTCCACCCGGTCGCCGCCGATACGGCGCTTCAGCTCGTCGGGGGTTCCCTCGGCGATGACCCGGCCGGTGTCGATGACGGAGATCCGGTCCGCGAGCTGGTCGGCCTCCTCGAGGTACTGCGTGGTGAGCAGCACGGTGGTGCCGCCGTCGACGAGGGCGCGGACGGCGTCCCAGACCTCGTTGCGGCTGCGCGGGTCCAGACCGGTGGTCGGCTCGTCCAGGAAGAGCACCGGCGGCGCGAGCACCATGCCTGCCGCGAGGTCCAGACGGCGGCGCATGCCCCCGGAGTACGCCTTGACCGGCTTGCTGCCGGTGTCGGTCAGCCGGAACCGCTCAAGCAGTTCGTCCGCGCGGCGCCGGGCCGCGGCCGGGGACAGGTGGTAGAGCCTGCCGAACATGACCAGGTTCTGCCGCCCGCTGAGGACCTCGTCGACGGCGGCGTGCTGGCCGACGAGCCCGATCCGGTA
>NZ_JAHWGT010000057.1 GCF_020873895.1 Streptomyces sp. DH12
CCGAACGCGAGCAGGGCATCACCATCGACGTCGCCTACCGCTACTTCGCCACCCCCAGGCGCCGCTTCATCCTCGCCGACACCCCCGGCCACGTGCAGTACACCCGCAACATGGTCACCGGCGCGTCCACCGCGGACCTCACCGTCGTCCTGGTCGACGCCCGCAACGGCGTCGTCGAGCAGACCCGCCGGCACGCGGCCGTCTCCGCGCTGCTGCGCGTCCCGCGGCTCGTCGTCGCCGTCAACAAGATGGACCTCGTCGGCTACGACGAGGCGGTCTTCGCCGCCGTCGCGGACGAGTTCACCGCCTACGCGCGCCGCCTCGGCGCCGCCGACGTCGTCGCGGTGCCGCTCTCCGCCCTGGAGGGCGACAACGTCGTCACCCCGTCCGCGCACATGGACTGGTACAGCGGCCCCACCCTGATGGAGCACCTGGAGGACGTCGAGATCACCGCCGGCTCCCCGGACGCGCCCGCCCGCTTCCCCGTGCAGTACGTCATCCGCCCGCAGAGCGGTGAGCACCGCGACTACCGCGGCTACGCGGGACGGCTGGCGTCGGGCGTGCTGCGGCCAGGCGACACCGTGACCGTCCTGCCCTCCGGGCAGCGCGCGACCGTCGCCGGCATCGACGTCCTCGGCACCCCGTCCTCCGTCGCGCGGGCCTCCCAGTCGGTCACCGTCCGGCTCGCCGAGGACGTCGACGTCTCCCGCGGCGACCTGATCGCGGCCGGCACCCCGCCCCGGCTCACCCGGGACGTCACCGCGACCGTCTGCCACCTCCACGAACGCCCTCTGCGCACCGGCGACAAGGTGCTCCTCAAGCACACCACGCGGACCGTGCGGGCGGTCGTCCGCGAGATCGCGTACCGCACCGACGTCGACACGCTGGGACGGCGCGACGCCGCCGGCGCCCTGGACGTCAACGACCTGGGCCGGGTCGTCCTGCGCACCGCCGAGCCCCTCGCCCTGGACGACTACGCGGACAACCGCCGCACGGGCGCCTTCCTCCTCATCGACCCGGCCGACGGCACCACGCGCTCGGCAGGGCTGGTCGGGGAGACGTCCGCCTGGGAGGCACTGTGAGCGACGTCGACCTCTTCCGGCTGTTCGCCTCCCTGATGCTGCTGCTCCTCGCGGCGCACCTCATGGGCCGGCTCTTCGCCCGGCTGCGGCAGCCGCCCGTCATCGGCGAGATCACCGGCGGGCTGCTGCTCGGCCCGTCGCTCTTCGGCCTCCTCGCCCCAGGCGCCCAGGAGTGGCTCTTCCCGCCGACCGGGCCGGCCGCGACCGGGCTGGCCCTCGTGTACCAACTCGGCGTGCTGCTGCTGATGTTCCTGGCGGGTCTGCAGATGCGGGCGGTGTTCTCCCGTCACGACGGCCGGGCGGTGCTGCTGATCGCCGTCGTCGGCATGGTCATCCCCTTCGGCTGCGGCCTGCTGCTGGTACGGGTCGTCGACCTGTCCTCGGTCGTCGGCGAGGCGGGCGACCACACCGCGCTCACGCTGGTCATCGCGTGCGCCGTCGCGATCACCAGCATCCCGGTGATCTCCCGGATCATGATGGACCTCGGCATCGCCGGGACCTCCTTCGCCCGGGTGGTGCTCTCGGTCGCCGTGCTGGAGGACATCGTCCTCAACGTGGTGATCGCGGTCGCCCTCGGCATGGTCGGCGGCGGCCCGCACGACGCCTTCGGCGCCCCGGCGCTGCTCGGCGTCGGCACGGGCGACGGGGCCATCGCGTACCACGCCCTCGTCTCCGTCGCCTTCTTCGGGCTGATGGCCGGGGCGGGCGCGCTCCTGCGCCGCACCGCGGCCCGTCCGCACGCCTCGGCGGCCGGACCGGGCCCGACCGCCGCCCCGACGACCGCCGCCCGACCGGGCGCGGACCGAGCGGGCGCGGACCGAGCGGGCGCGGACCGGTCGGGCGCGGGGGAGGGGCGGGCGCCCGGCGTCCAGGTCGCCGTGCAGGTCGCCGTGGTCCTCGGCGCCGGCGGCGCCTGCGTCTTCCTCGGCATCACGCCGATGTACGGCGCCTTCCTCGTGGGCCTGATGATGAGCTGGAGCCGGGGCGCGGGCGAGCCCGACCCGATGGCCGCCGTCCGCGGTTTCGCGACCGGGTTCTTCATCCCCGTCTACTTCGCGATCGTCGGCCTCAAACTCGACCTGGTCCACGCCTTCGACCCGCTGCTCACCCTGGCGTTCATCGCCTTCGCCTGCGTGGTCAAGGCGGCCAGCGTCTACCTGGGCGCCCGCTGGGCCGGCCGGCCGCGGTCGGGCGCGCTCAACCTCGCGGTCGCCATGAACGCGCGCGGCGGCCCCGGCATCGTCCTGGCGACCCTCGCCTACGACGCGCGGATCATCGACGCCACTCTCTTCACCACCCTGGTCCTCACCGCCGTCATCACCTCCCTGATGGCCGGCGGTTGGCTGGAGTCCGCGATCCGCCGCGGCCTGCTGCCCCGCGACGAGGACGAGGGGCCCCCGCCCGCGGCGGACCGTACCGACGACAAGATCCCGGCAGGTGCCCGATGACCCGGCCCGCGACCGTCTGCACGTGCCTCCCCGGCGCCACACTCTGGCTGACGCCCCCGGCACCCGGCACCGCCCCGACGCCCCCGACCCCGGCGCACCCGACCCCGGCGCACCCGACCCCGGCGCACCCGACCCCGGCGGGCCCGGTCCCGGCGGGCCCCGCGGGCGCCCCCGTGGCGCCCGGTGCCGCCGGTGCCGCGGCGCTGGCCGAACGGCTGCGCGCCCAGCACCGCCGCGTCGAGGTGCTGGACGGGGCCGTCGGACCGGGCGGGCCGGGGGACACCGCGGCCGCCGCCGTCCTGCGGACCGGGCTGGTGGCCGAGATCCTCGCCCGCAACGGCGTCGCCGTCCTGGTGACCGGCCTCCCGCCGGACGAGCGGGCGCTGGCGTCCGTACGCGAGCGGCACCGCGAGGGCGGGGTCCCGTTCCTCACGCTGCCGCCCAACGGGTCGCCCGACGAGCTCTACGCCGCCCTGGTCGCCAACGACCTTGCGCAACACGCCAGTTGAGCGCCCGCAGGCGTTCCCTCCTCCCGCCCAAGGGGATATGATCATGTTCGACAGCATCGCCATCGACTGCTCGGGGATGTCACCGGCGGACATCACGGCCGCGACGGTCCGGTCCGTCGCCGAGCACCGGCTCGCCTACCTCCGCGGCTTCCCGCTCGACGTCGAGCGCTACGTCGACCTGCTGGAGCAGCTGGGCGAACTCTGCCCCAACTACGCGGCCGGCTCCGCCTCGGACGCGTACGCCCTCCACCCGGCCGTCAACACGGTCCGCTGCCGGGCCCCCGAACCGGGAGCCGAACAGCGCGTCCAGGAGAAGGCCGGTTCGCTGCCCATGCACACCGGGCGCTCCTTCGCCCGGCGCCGGCCGCTGCACCTGGCCATGCTCATGGCCGACCCGGGCTGGCGCGACTTCGCACCGGGACACAACGGCGAGTCCCTGATCGTGCGCTGGGGCGACGTCCTGCGCGCCGTGCGGGAGCGCCACCCCGAGCACTGGGCGGAGGACCTGCGCCTCCTGACCGCCAACTCGGTCAGCTTCCCCGCCTCCCACCTCGACGAGGAGCCCTCCGCGCTGCCCTTCCTGTACGTGCCGGGCACGCGCCGGCTCACCCCGGTGCCGGACGACGTGGCCGTGCGCCTCCCCCAGGACGTCACCCGGCTGGGCCGGGCGGCCGAGCGGATGCCGGACGGGGAGCGCTGGTACGAGGCCGTCGTGCGGTTCAAGGCCACGGCCGACGACCCGGAGGTGCACCGGGCGTACGTCATGGAGGCCGGCGACGTCGTGGTCATCGACAACGACCGCTACGGGCACGGCCGCCAGGAGGTGGTCGCCACCCGCACCGCGCCGGACGGGGGCACGGCGGTCAATCCCCGCACCATCTGGAGCGTCAACATCCAGTGACCTCCGCCTGTCACCCCTCCCTCCCACTTCCTGGAACAGGTCATGACCAGAATCATCGCGAGTTGCACGCGCGGGACCTACGGGCTCCCCGAGGAGCTGACGGCCGTCGAGGGCCTCGGGCAGGCGGGCGACGTCGTCATCGCCCGCGTCGTCTCGGTGGGCGCCTACAAGGCCGTCGAGAACACCAGCGGCCGCGACGTCCGCGTCCGCGTCGGCGACGAGGTCGTCGGCGTGCTCGGCGAGCGCCACTCCACCACCTCCATCTACGGCGGGCTGCCCGAGGGCGGGCTGCCCGTGAAGGCCGGCGACCCGGCCGACCTGATGGCGGTCGGCGGCATCATCGGCATCGCCGCCTCCTCGCCGTCCTCCCTCGGCACGGCCACCGCCCTGGAACTGGTCGGCCTCGCCGCCGACCGCGAGGGGCGGGTGCTGCGGCTGCGGCGCAGGGCCGCCGACACGGTGCCGGCCACGCCCGTCGTGTTCGTCGGCGGCACCGCCGCCGAGGTCGGCAAGACCACCTTCGCCTCCGCCCTCGTCCACCACCTGACCGCCCGGCACGGACTGCGCGTCGGCGTCACCAAGCTGGCCGGCACCGGCCGGCTCCGCGATCTGCTGACCCTCGCCGACGCCGGCGCGCACTGCGCCGCCGACTTCGTCGACGCCGGCCTCGGCACCACGTACGGACACGGGCCCGACGCCGTCGTCGGCGCCGCCCGCCACCTCGTGGGCCGGCTCGCCGACGAGGGCGCCGAGATCGTCGTCGCCGAGCTCGGCGGCGACCTGTGGGGCGCCGGCATCCCCGACATCCTGCGCGACCCGGGCCTCGTCGCCGCCGCCCGCGCCCTGGTGCTGGTGCCGTCCGACACCATGGCCTCCCTCGGGGTGGAGACCTGGCTCGGACGCAACGACATCACCATCCCCGCCGTCCACGGCGTGCCCCACCGCAACGTCATGGCCGCCCGGGAGCGCGCCGACCGCGGCATGGGCGTGCAGCTGGTCGACCCGCACGACACGGACGACCTGGAGCGCATGGCGCGCGAGGTGCTGTTCGTGGGCCGGGAGCCGGGGGAGGGCGCTCGGTGAGCCCGGCGGAGCCGCACGTCGCGCTGCTCCTCGGCGCGGGCGGCATCTCGCCTGACGCCGCCCTGACGGCGGCCACCGAGGTCACCCGCCGGGTCACCGTGGTCTGGTACGAGGGCGGCCCCACGGCCGCCGCCGCCACCGCCCTCAAGGAGCGCTGGAGCCGGGAGTGCGCCGGCGAGTGGCTCGCCACCGGCGACCACCGCGACATCCCCGGCATGCTCGCCGACCTCCACGCGCGGCACCCGCTGCACGGCGTGGCGACCTTCGGCGAACCGCTCATCGTCGCGCAGGCCGAGGCGCAGAAGAGGCTGGGCCTGCCCGGCAACGCGCCCGGCGCCGTCCGCACCGCCCAGTCGAAGCTGGACCAGCGGCGCCGGCTGCGCGAGGCGGGCGTGGAGACGATCCGCTTCCGGGAGGTCCGCGACCAGGGCGACGTGCCGGCGGCCGCCGCCGAGGTCGGCTTCCCGGCCATCCTCAAGCCCGTCCACGGCGCGGCCAGCTTCCTCGTCAGCAAGGTCCGCGACGAGGCGGAGCTGCGCGCCCGGCTGGCCGAGGCGCTCACCGCGTACCGGCAGTCGCCGCTGCTCGACCCCGAGCCGCTGTTCGTCCTGGAACAGCTGCTCGCCGGCGAGGAGTGGTACGAGGAGTCGGGCTTCGCCGACTACGTCAGCGTCGAGTCCCTGGTGGCGGACGGCCGCGTCACGCACGTCGGCATCACCGACAAGCTCCCGCAGCACGGCTTCGTCGAGACGGGCCACGCCGCCCCCACCTCCCTGCCCGCCCACCGGCAGCGGCAGGTCCTGGACCACACCGGGCGGATCATCGAGGCCCTCGGGATCCGCTGGGGCGCGACCCACGTCGAGCTCAAGCTCACCCCCGACGGCCCCGCCTGCATCGAACTCAACGCCCGCCTCGGCGGCCCCATGGGCCACCTGCTGCGGGCCGCGACCGGCGCCGACATCGCCGCGGACGTCGTCCGGCTGGCCCTGGGCCGCCCGCCCGAGGGGGACTACGGCCGGGTCCGCCACGCCCTGTACCGCTGCGTGCCGCCGCCCGCCGAACCGGTGCGGATGACCGCGCAGACACCGCGCGAGGAACTGCTCGCCGCCTTCCCGGAGCTGGTGTTCTGCAAGACCCGCTTCGCCCCGGGCGCCGAACTCCACCCGGACCGGCCCTACAACGTCCTCACCTTCCTCGTCACCGGCGACGACATGCGCTCGTGCCTCGCCGCCGCCCGGCGGGTGGAGGACGCCTACCGGGCCGAGTACGCCCCGCTCCACGGCGCCCCCGCGTCCCCCGCGGCCGCGACCCCCTGACGCACCGACCCCACCGACGGAAGGCCGACATGCACTCCACCGCCACGGGTGCGACCGCCCGTGCCCTGCTCAGCAGCCTCGTCGACCACGGCTACACCCTGGCCACCGGCGTCCCCTGCTCCCTGCTCACCGGTGCGTTCCGCCTCCTGGAGGACCCGGGCGACGACGCCCGCCTCGCCCGGCTGCGCTACGTCGCCGCCCCCCGCGAGGACAGCGCCATCGGCATCGCCTCCGGAGCCGTCGTCGCCGGCGAGCGCGCCGTGGTCCTCATGCAGAACTCCGGGCTCGGCTACTCCCTCAACGTCATCACCTCGTTCAACCTCATCTACGACGTTCCCGTGCTGCTCGTCGTCAGCTGGCGGGGCCACGACGGCAACGACGCCGTCGAGCACGACGTGATCGGGGCGGAACTGCTGCGGCTGCTGGAGCTGTTCCGGCTCCCGTACACCGTCCTCGACCACGCCGACCCGGCCGGCTCCGTCGCCACCGTGCTCGACCTGATGGACAAGGAGCAGCGCTGCGGCGTGCTCATCGTCCGGGAAGGCATCTGATGTCCGCACCCACCCCCACCCCCACCCCCGCCGCGCCCGCGCTGACGCTCTCCGACGTCGCCGCCGAGCTGCTCGGCCGCCACCCCGACGCGGTGATCGTCTCCACCTGCGGCTTCACCACCCGGGAGCTGTTCAACGCGGCGGACCGGCCGGAGAACTTCTACCTCGTCGGCTCCATGGGCATCGCCGCCCCCGTCGCCCTCGGGATCGCCCTCGCCCGCCCGGCGCGGACGGTGATCGCCCTCGACGGCGACGGCTCCCTGCTGATGAACCTCGGCGTGCTGCCCCTGGTCGCGGGCGCCGGCGTCCCCCTGCTCCACGTCGTCGTGGACAACGGCATGCACGAGAGCACCGGCGGCCAGGCCACCGTCGGCCGCACCGACTTCACCGCCCTCGCCCTCGCCGCCGGGTACGCCCGCGCCGTACGGGTCGAGGACGCCGCCGGCCTCCGGGCGGCCGACCTGACCCCGCGGCCCGCCCTGCTGCACGCCCTCACCGGACCGCGCACCGGTGGCCCCGGACGCCGGGTGACGCACACCCCGCAGCAGATCGTCGAGCGGGTCTCCACCGCGCTCGCCCCGGCCGCCGCCTGACCTCCCGGACCCACCCACCTGTGAAGGAGTTGCCCGAATGTCGAAGACCCGTGCCCTGCGTGAAGCCCTGAACGGCCCCGCCATAGCCCGCGTCATGGGGGCGCACGGCGCCCTGAGCGCCAAGCTCGGCGAGGAGGCCGGCTTCGAGGCGATCTGGGCCAGCGGACTGGAGATCTCGGCCGCCCGCGCCATCCCGGACGCCAACATCCTCTCCATGGCCGAGTGCCTGGAGGCGGCCTCCGAGATCGCCGGCGCCGTGGGCATCCCGGTCCTCGCCGACTGCGACTCCGGCTTCGGCGGCGTCGGCAACGTCGTGCACATGATCCGCTCGTACGAGGCGCGGGGCATGGCCGGCGTGTGCATCGAGGACAAGATGTTCCCGAAGATGAACAGCTTCGTGGAGGGCAACCAGGACCTCGCCCCCATCGGCGACTTCGCCGCGAAGATCACCGCCGCCAAGGAGGCCCGCACCGACCCCGACTTCGTGGTCGTGGCGCGCATCGAGGCGCTGATCGCCGGCGCCGGCATGGACGAGGCGCTGCGCCGTGCCGCCGTCTACGAGCGGGCCGGCGCCGACGCCCTGCTCATCCACTCCAAGAAGAGCGCCCCCGACGAGGTGTTCGCCTTCCGCGAGTCCTACCGCGGCGCCCTGCCCGTCATCGTCGTGCCCACGACGTACCCGCAGGTCACCGCCGACGAGCTGACCACCCGCGGCTTCGGCGGGGTGATCTACGCCAACCAGGGGCTGCGGGCCTCGATCAGCGCCATGCGCGACGTCCTCGCCCAGATCGGCGGGGCCGGCTCGACCTACGGCGTGGAGGGTTCCATCGCCGCGCTGAAGGACGTGTTCGCGCTCCAGCGGGTCGACGAGCTGCTGACGCTCCAGCAGCGCCACGACCGGCTGACCGCCACGTACGCCGCGCCGCTCGACTGACCCCGCGCAGCGCCCGGCGCGCCCCGCGAGGCGCTGCCGCAGGTCCGCCGCCCACCGGTCCGCCCGGGTTCCCGAGCCCCGGGCGGACCGCCCCGACGCCCGCAGACGAAGGAAGAGCATGGAGCCCCGCCGCACCGCCCCCGCACCGGCCGTCGCCGAGGTGCGCAACCTCGTCGGCGACACCTGGCGCGACGCCCTGTCTGGCCGCCGCCAGGAGAACCGCAACCCCGCCCGGCTCGGCGAGGTCGTCAGCCGCAGCGCCGACTCCGACGCCGCCGACGTGCGCGACGCCGTCGCGGCGGCGGCCGCCGCGCTGCCCGCCTGGCGGGAGCTGGGCCCCGTCCGGCGCGGGGAGATCGTGATGCGCGCGGCCTCCCTCGTCCGGGAGCGCCGCGAGGAGTTCGCCGTGGCGATCACCCGCGAGCAGGGCAAGCTGCTGCGCGAGGCGCGCGGCGAGGTCGACCGGACCGTCTCGCTGATGGAGTACACGGCCGGCGAGGGGCGCCGGCTCGGCGGGGCGACCCTGCCCGCCGACGACCCGCGCACCCTGGCGCTGACCCGCCGCCACCCCCTGGGCGTGGTCGGCCTCGTCACGCCGTGGAACTTCCCGCTGGCGATCCCCGCCTGGAAGGCGGCCCCCGCCCTCGTCTCCGGCTGCACCGTCGTCCTCAAGCCGTCCCCCCTGACCCCGCACACCGCGGCGCTGCTGGTGGAGTGCCTGCTGGCGGCGGGCGCGACCGGCGGGGTCCTCAACCTCGTCCACGGGGGCCGCGCGGCGGGCGAGGCCCTGGTCGCCGAACCGGCCGTGGCGGGCATCTCCTTCACGGGCTCGGTCGAGGTGGGCCGGGCCATCCACACCGCCGGAGCCCCCCGGTTCCTGCGCACGCAGCTGGAGATGGGCGGCAAGAACGCCGCCCTGGTGCTCGCCGACGCGGACCTGGACCTGGCCGCCGACGCGATCGTCGCGGGTGCCTTCGGCCAGGCCGGGCAGCGCTGTTCGGCCACCAGCCGCGTCGTGGTCGACCGCGCCGTCCGCGACGGGCTCGTGGCGCGCCTCACCGCGAGGGCCGCGGCCCTCACCGCCGGCGACGGCCTCGACCCGGAGGCGGGGCTCGGCCCGGTCGTCTCCGAGGAGCGCCTGCGGGCCTGCCTGGACGGCGTCCGCAGGGCCGTGGCGGACGGGGCGTCCGTCGCCTGCGGCGGTGAGCGCCTCGACGGCCCGCTGGCCGACGGCTGCTTCATGGCCCCGACCGTCCTGGTGGACGTCGCACCGGACAGCTTCGTCGCCCAGGAGGAGATCTTCGGCCCGGTGCTCTCCGTCATCGACTGCGACGGCTTCGAGGACGGGCTGCGCGTGGTGAACTCCGTGCGCTACGGCATGGCCGCCGCCGTGTTCACCGCCGACCAGAGCCTCGCCCTGCGGGCCCTCGACCGGATCGACGCGGGCATGCTGCACGTCAACCGGCCCGGCGTCGGCGCCTACCCGCACATGCCGCACGTCGGCGCCAAGGAGTCCCAGTACGGCCCGGCCGAATGCTCCCCGCAGGTCTGGGACTTCTACACGGAGTGGCGCACGGCCTGCGTCAGCTACTGACCGCCCCCGTCCACCGCCTCCGCCGTCCCGGCCCGCCCCGCCGCCCGCCCCGCGGTCACCGCCGCCACCGCCCTCGCCCACGGGCGCGGACCCGCCCCGCGCCCGTACCGTGGAGGGTGGCTGGTGGATGTCCTCGGGCCCCTCTCGGAACCCCGCCCCCAGCCCTTACCATGCACGCTGGCGATATGATCAAGGCACTGGGGGAAGGTGCGTGAGCGGTGAGGCGGGTCACTGAGGCGGTGGACCACTCCGACGACGATCCCGATCAGAGGCCACTGGCGTCGCTCCTGGGCCTCCACGGGCGCAGTCTTGACGTGTACCGGCTAATCGTGTCGCAGCCGGGGTGGGGCGTCGCCGAGATCGCCGGCGACCTGGGCATGACCGAGCCCGAGGTGCGCGCCTGCCTCGACGAGCTGGCCCACCTGTCCATGCTGTACTCCGGCGGCACGGCCGCCGCGCCGGTCGCGCTCCCGCCCGGCATCGCCCTCGCCGCCCTGCTGCACCGGCGGGAACTGGAGATCCAGGCGCAGCAGACCCAGTTGGCCGCCGCCCGCGCGCTCGCCGCCGAGCTGGCCGTGACGTACTCCTCCAACTGCGGGCACCGGGGCAACATCGGGCTGGAGCGCCTCGACGACGTCGTCGCCGTCCGCTCCCGGCTCGCCGAACTCGCCACGCTCGCCAAGCACGAACTGCTCTCCTTCATGCCGGGCGGCGGTCAGAGCGAGGAGGCCCTCAACGCCAGCCGCCCCCTGGACGAGCACAGCCTCGCCGCGGGCGTGCGCATCCGCACCCTGTACCTCGACAGCGTCCGCAACGACCGGGCCACCATGGAGTACGCCCGGTGGCTCGCCGGACTCGGCGGCGAGATACGGACCATCCCCTCCCTCCCCGTCCGCCTGCTCATCGTGGACGGCACCCAGGCGCTGCTCCCCGTCGACCCCGAGAACAGCCGGGCGGGCGCGGTGGTCGTCCACGCGCCGGGCGTGCTGGCGGCACTGGTCAGCCTCTTCGAGTCGCACTGGGAGCGCGCCCGGCCGCTCGGCGCCGTCGAGTCCGCCGAGGCCGGCGAGCCGACGGCGCAGGAACGGGAACTGCTCCGGCTGCTGGAGACCGGCAGCACGGACGAGGTGGCCGCCCGCCGCCTCGGCGTCTCCCTGCGCACGGTGCGCCGGATGATGGCCGAGATCATGAGCAAACTGGGCGCCCGCAGCCGCTTCGAGGCGGGCCTGCTCGCCGCGCGCTGCGGCTGGCTGTAGGGAAGGCCGCCTGCTGTCATGGCAGTTAGAGGCCAGTCGTCCGGCTGCCCTCTTCTCGGTCGCGATGCGATCATGTTGCGCATGTACGCGATCCACATCCGGTTGGATTCCCCGGGGCGGCACGGGTTCGCCCTGGACATCGGCGCCGTCGCCCAGGAGCTCCAGCGGATCCCAGGTTGCACTGTGGAACATTTCTACGCGCATAGAGCCACGGCGGTCGCCGAGGCCGGCCCCTCCGGGGCGGGCGGCGTGCTGTACGTCCTGGGCCGGTCGCTGGAGGTCGCCGGGAACGGCGCACTCGCCGCGGTCCGCGCGGTGCTCGCCGGCGCGCCGGCCTCGGCGGCGCTGGAGACGCCCGCGCACCGGTGGGTGACCGGCCTGTGCGACGCCACGGTGCGGGTGGGGTTCGACCGCCACCGCGGCGCCGCGCCGGCCGGGCTCGGGGAGCGTCAGGAGAGCTTGCCGTCGTAGTCCGGCAGTTTGAAGGTGCGCTCGGCGTGGCCGCCCGACAGGTCGCTCGGGCGGTTGCCGATGTTCGCGATGACCGTGTAGCCCTTGGCCTCTATCTCCGCCCGCTTCTCCGTCTTGTACGCGGCGACTTCCTCGAACAGGTCGGGCAGGTCCCGGACGTACAGACCGGTCACGGGGTAGCCGACGGCCCTGAGGTTGTGCGCGGTCAGGTCGTGGATGATGCCGGGCCGGGCGGTGACGAAGAAGACGGCCACGCCGCGCGCGTGGGCGTAGCGCGCGAGGTCCAGGGCGGGGCGGACGGCCGGGGTGGGGTACTCCCAGAAGTAGTGGAAGTCCGTCTCCAGCGACGTGTTGTCGATGTCCAGGACGATCGCGAGCTTCTGGCCGGACCCGCCGGCGGTGCGCTGCTCCAGGTAGGGGCGCGCGGGGGCGAGCGCCGCGGCCACGTCGCGCTGCCAGGCGGCGTGGTCGACGCCCCGCAGCTGGGCGAGGCCGCCGTGGGCGGCGGCCGCGGCCCGCCGCTCGGCGGGCTCGGCCGGAGCGGCCGCGGTCGCCTGGGCGGGCAGGGCGAGGGCCAGGGCGGCCGAGGCGGCCAGGGCGGCGCTCCAGCGGCGTGCTCTTCCGGGTCCGTGCATGGGATCCACTCCTCTTCGGATCGGGTGGGCGGCTCCGCCACCCCGTGAATCGGCATGTTCGCGTCACATGGTGGACGGAACGCGGCCTTCCGGCTACCGATCGGTAGCCACCGGGCGAGAGACGGGACAATCGGCTCCATGGACGCGCATCGACTCGCCGGACTCACCACCCGCGCACGACAACTGGCCTCCACCGGGCGCCGCCGCATCCTCGGCCTGGCGGGCGCCCCCGGCGCGGGGAAGTCCACCCTCGCCGCCCGCCTCGTCGAACGGCTCGACGGGCTGGCCGCGCTGGTCCCGATGGACGGGTTCCACCTCGCGCAGGCCGAACTGGAGCGACTCGGCCGGGCCGCGCGCAAGGGCGCCCCCGACACCTTCGACACCGCCGGATACGCGGCCCTGCTCGCCCGGCTGCGCACCCCCGAGCCGGGCGTCACCGTGTACGCGCCGGCCTTCGACCGGGACCTGGAGGAGCCCGTCGCTGGCAGTGTCCCCGTCCCGCCCGAGGTCCCGCTCGTCGTCACCGAGGGCAACTACCTGCTCCACGACGACCCCGCGTGGGCACCGGTACGGGCGCTGCTGGACGAGGTCTGGTTCGTGGAGACCGACGACCGGCTCCGCGTCCGGCGCCTCGTCGAGCGGCACGTCGCCCACGGCAAGGACCGCGCCCGCGCCGAGCGCTGGGTCCGCGAGTCCGACGAGGCGAACGCCCGCCTCGTCGCCATGGGCCGCGACCGCGCCGACCTCGTGGTCCACCTGCCCTGACCCCGTCCGCCCCCGCCGCGACGTCACGAGGCCGCCCCCGCCCGCCTGACACACCGACGACCCCGACGGGCCGCCCGGCGTGGCGCGTCCCCCCGCGCCGCTCACCGCCCGTCCGGCCGCCTACCGCCGCTTGGGGCTCCGGACGACACCGGCCGCGGCGGTCGTGGCGAAGACCCATCCCAGGGCGACGAGGAGG
Organism: Streptomyces sp. DH12; assembly: GCF_020873895.1. GTDB lineage: Bacteria > Actinomycetota > Actinomycetes > Streptomycetales > Streptomycetaceae > Streptomyces. The sequence continues at coordinate 13,335 of NZ_JAHWGT010000057.1, forward strand.
ACGGCCGGCCACCGGTGGGCGCCGGTGGGCGCGAACGCCTTCCCCCGGCCGAAGTCGACGACCGGGGGCAGCAGGTCCGCTGTGTGGACGGGGGCGTCGAAGGGGACCCCTTGCCCGCGTCGGCTCCTGGCGGCTCGTCGGCCGCCGAGACGGCGGCGCGGAGCAGGGAGCAGTGCCGGCAGCCAGGTGACCGCGCGGGCCGGGCCGGTGGCCGTAGCCGGTGGTCACGTCCTGGAGGTGTCCCCACACCCGGGCCGCCGCGGCAGGGGTAGGGCGGTGCCCGCGCTGCGCCGCGTAGCGGTACGGTGCGCGCTGCGCCCTCCTCGCCCGCGTCCCGGTGGTCAGTGGTCACGGGCGAGTCGTTCGCAGCCGTGGGACAGGAAGCCGCCTGGTCGCCTCCACCGGCGGCGGCCGCCGGTGGCAGGCGACCAGGCCCGTGCCTGCGGGCGGCGGCCGGGGGATGGTGGCGGCCCGGGGCATGCGACGGGCCCGGGCCGTCCAGACTGGGGGTATGGACCCCGACCTGCTGCGCTCGTTCGTGACGGTGACCCGGCTCGGCTCCTTCTCGGCGGCCGCCCGCGAGCTCGGCCGCAGCCGGTCCGCGGTCGCCCGGGACGTCGCCGCCCTCGAACGGGACCTGGGCCTGCCCCTGGTCACCCGTCGGCCCGTCGTCCCCACCGTGGCGGGCGCCCGGCTCCTGGAGCACGCCGTACCGCTGCTGCTCCGCCTCGACGCGGCCCGCGCGGAACTCGCCCGGCTCGCCGCCGCGCCGGAGGCCGCGCTGGCCGTCGCCGCCTCACCGCTCGCCGTCGACCCCCGGCTGCTCGCCGCGCTGCCCACCGCCACCGCCCGCGTCACCCTGGCGGTCCTGCCCCGCGAGGCGGTCCGCGCCGCGCTCGCCGCGGGCACCGCCGCCCTCGGCCTCGTCGACCGGCTCGACGTGCCCGGCGACCCGGCCGACGACGGACCCGACGCCGCGGGCCCCGCGGCCACCCGCGTCGCCACGGCCCCCCTCGCCCTGCACCTGCCCGCCGGGGACCCCCTCGCCCACCGGGCCGGCGTCCGCCTCGGCGACCTGGCGGCCGCCCGCTGGATCGACGCGCCGGACGCCGGGATCCCCCTCGACCGGCTCCGCGCCGCCCACGGCACGTACGGATTCCGGCCCGCGCTGCGCTACGACGGCACCGACGTCCGCGCTCTGACCTCCCTCGCCGCGGCCGGGCACGGACTGGCGCTCCTCCCGCGGACCGTACCGGCCGCGCCCGGCGCCGCCGCCGTACCGCTCGTCGAACCGGCGCTCGTCCACCGCGTGGAGCTCCTGCACGCCGCCGCCCCGACGGGCCCCGCGGCCGAACTGGCCGACCGGCTGGCGCGCGCCCGCTGACCGGCCGCGCCCCGGCCCGCCAGGCCCGGCGTCAGCGGTCCGCCAGCACCACGCACGACTCGGCGGGCAGCACCAGCACCCCGCCCTCCCCCTCCGGCGGTTCCAGCGGCTCCCACGCGGCCAGCACCCGCACGCCGTCGCGGCCCAGCGGGATCCGGGCCGGCGCCGAGCCGAGGTTCACCGCCACCCGCACGTCGCCGCGGCGGTACGCGAGCCAGCGGGCCTCCTCGTCGTACGCCAGGCGGATGCCCGCGAGGTCCGGGTCGGTGAGGTCCGGCAGCTCCGCCCGCAGGGCGATGAGCCGGGTGTGCCACTCCAGGAGCCGGGCGTGCGGCTCGCGCCGCGGCTCCGACCAGTCCAGGCAGGAGCGCTCGCGTGTCGCCGCCTCCTGCGGGTCCGGCACCTCCTCCTCCTTCCAGCCGTGCGCCGCGAACTCCCGCCGCCGCCCGGTGCGCACCGCCTCCGCGAGCTCCGGGTCGGTGTGGTCGGTGAAGAACTGCCACGGCGTCCCCGCGCCCCACTCCTCGCCCATGAACAGCATCGGCGTGAACGGCCCGGTGAGGACGAGCGTCGCCGCGCACGCCAGCAGGCCGGGGGAGAGGGACGCCGACAGCCGGTCGCCCTGCGCCCGGTTGCCCACCTGGTCGTGGGTCTGGGCGTAGCCGAGGAAGCGGTGGGCGGGCACCGTCGCCACGTCGACCGGGCGGCCGTGCGTACGGCCCCGGAAGGTCGAGTAGGTGCCGTCGTGGAAGAAGACATGGCCCAGGGTCTTCGCCAGCGCGTCCAGCGGCCGCCGCGCGAAGTCGGCGTAGTACCCCTGGGACTCGCCCGTCAGCGCGGTGTGCAGCGCGTGGTGGAAGTCGTCGTTCCACTGGGCGTGCAGTCCCAGGCCCCCGGCCTCGCGGGGGGTCGTCGTGCGCGGGTCGCACAGGTCCGACTCGGCGATCAGGAAGTGCTCGCGGCCCTGCTCCGCCGCCAGTTCGTCGACCGCGGCCGACAGCTCCTCCAGGAACGTCAGCGCCCGGGTGTCGGCGAGCGCGTGCACCGCGTCCAGCCGCAGCCCGTCGACGCGGTAGTCGCGCAGCCAGGACAGCGCGCTGCCGAGCAGGAACGCCCGCACCTCGTCCGAGCCCGGCGCGTCCAGGTTGACCGCCGAGCCCCACGGCGTGTGGTGGGTGTCGGTGAAGTAGGGGCCGAAGACCGGCAGGTAATTGCCGGACGGACCCAGGTGGTTGTGGACCACGTCCAGCACCACGCCGAGCCCCAGTCCGTGCGCGGCGTCCACGAACCGCTTGAGCGCCGCGGGCCCGCCGTACGGCTCGTGGACCGCCCACAGCGACACGCCCTCGTACCCCCAGCCGTGCCGGCCGGGGAAGGGGCACAGCGGCATCAGCTCCACATGGGTGACGCCCAGCCGCACCAGGTGCTCCAGCCGCCCGGCCGCCGCGTCCAGGTCGCCCTCCGGGGTGTACGTCCCGACGTGCAGCTCGTACAGGACCGCCTCGCGCAGCCCCCGCCGCGGCGGCTCGTGGCGCCACTCGTGGGCGCCGTGGTCGACCACCGCGCTGCGTCCGTCCGGCCCGTCCGGCTGCCGCCGCGACCGCGGGTCGGGCAGCACCGGACCGCCGTCGAGGGAGAACCCGTACCGGGTCCCGTCGGGGACGCCGCCGTCACCGCCCAGCAGGGCCGTCCACCACCCCTCACGGGCCGGGTCGCGCTCCATCGGGTGCCGGGCACCCGCCAGTTCCAGCTCCACCCGCTCGCGGGCGTTCGGCGCCCACACCTCGAACAGCACTGGCGATCCCCTCGTCGTCGGACGGCTCATCGGTACCGCGCCCCCATCCTGGCAAGGCGGGGATCCGGAAGCACGGCACTTGGCCGATCGGACCCCGCGGCGGGCACCCGTCTGGACACCCCGGGGCCCCGGAGCCGACAATCACCTGTGTGACGTCGCCTTTCGAGCCCCAGACCCACCCCGCCCGGCTGTCGGACGCCGAGCGGGACGGCGCGCTGGAGCTGCTCCGCGAGGGCGCGGTCCAGGGCAGGCTGTCCCACGACACGTTCCTGCGCCGCATGGAGCTCGCCCTGGTCGCCCGCCACTCCGAGGAGCTGGCGGCCCTCACCGACGACCTGCGCGAGCAGCCCGGCGGCTGGTCGCGGCGGCTGTTCGGCGCCGTCGAGCGGATGTCCGCGTTCACGGTCCGGCTCGGCCGGGCCTGGCAGGCGGAGCGGCTGCCGAAGCTGCTCCTGCCGGAACCGGGCCCGTACCCGCTGCGCATAGGCCGCGACCCGGTCAACGGACTGCGCCTCAGCCACGAGACGGTCTCCCGCCTGCACGCCGAACTCGGCATGCAGGGCGGGCTGTGGATGCTGCGCGACCTCAACAGCACCAACGGCACCACCGTCAACGGCCGCCGCGTCACCGGCACCGTCGTCGTGCAGCCGGGTGACATGGTCTCGTTCGGCCGGATGGCCTTCCGCCTCGACGCCCGCTGACGTACCGGCCGACGCCCGCCGCCCCGACCGCTCGACGCCCGCCGGCCCGTACGCGGGGTCACTCCGTACGGCTGAGCAGGGCCACCGGCCGCTCGGCGAACAGCTCCGCCAGCGGCACGGGCCGCCCGCCCTCGACGACCCGGCTGCCGCCCAGGCCGTCCGCCCACCGGCCCTCCGGCAGGGTCAGCGCGGTGTCGCCCCAGCCGCCCCGCTCCGCCAGCCGCAGCGACAGCCGCGTCACCGCCGTCACCACCCGGTCCGACCGGACGAACGCCACGCAGTGCTCCGCGGCCTCTCCGGACGCCGCGAGCGGCATGTACGTCCCCGCCGGGCCGAACACCTCCGGCAGGTCGCGCCGCAGCCCGAGCGCGGCCCGCGTCACGGCGGTCTTGCCGTCCGCCCGCGGCTGGGTGAACGGCGCCCGGTTGTCGGGGTCCACCAGCGCCTCGTAGACGGCTTCCGTGCCCTGGTACAGGTCCGGCACGCCCGGCATCGTCAGGTGCACCAGCGCCGCGCCCAGCACGTTCGCCCACACGTGCGGCTCCACCTCCGCCGCCAGCTCCGCCACCACGTGCTGCGGCGACCCCGCCGGGCCGTCGGCCACGAACGCCGCCACGGCCTCCTCGTACACCGGGTCCTGCTCCGTCCAGCCCGTGTGCAACCCCGCCTCGCGGGCCGCCTTGAGCAGCGCCCCCTCCAGGCGCTCGCGCGCCGGCCGCCCGAGGCCCAGGCAGGACTGCCACGCCGACCACGCCAGCTGCCCGTCGGGCGCGGCCACGCGCGCCACGTCACCGAGGAGCTTCGCCCACCGGCCGGGGCACTGCGACAGGACCGCGATCCTCGCCCGCACGTCCGCGCTGCGCTTGGTGTCGTGGGTCGACAGCACCGTCCCCGTCGCCGGCCAGTCGCGGGCGACGCGGGCGCAGTACGCGTGGAACTCCTCCGGCGACACGGCCGGCCGGCCCGGCTCGCCGCCCACCTCGTTCGCCGACAGCAGCGGCACGTACCGGTAGAACGCCGTGTCCTCCACCGACTTGGCCCGCAGCGCGGACGAGGTCTGCGCGAACCGCGCGCGGAACGCCCGCTGGTCGGGGCCGTCGCCCAGCCGGCCCAGCGCCAGCTCCCGTACGACGTCCACGGCGGCGGCCTCCTCCGGCACGGTGAACGTCTCCTTCGCGGCCCGCGCCGCCGCCTCGGTCAGCACCTCCTCCGCGCCGCCCCGCGGGTAGGGCCGGTAGACCGGCACCCGGATGAGCAGCTCGCGGACGGCGGCCCGCAGCGCCCACGGCGCGTGGTCGCGGAGCCCGGGGTAGGCGGCGCAGACCCGCTCCGCCGTCCGCGTCAGGTACGCCACCTCGGCGGCCAGCTCGTGCGTGACCACCCGGTACGCGGCCCGGCGGGCCGTCGCCTCCCAGTACCCGCCGCGGTCGCCGGGCGGGGCGGCGAACCTGCGGTACACGTCGGCCAGTTCCTCCGCTCCCGCGCCGTCCACGAACAGCCCGTCGATCCGGCGCAGCGCGTCGTACCCCGTGGTACCCGCCACCGGCCAGGTGGCCGGGAGCCGCTCGTCGCCGGTGAGGATCTTCTCCACCACCGTCCAGCACTCCCCGCCGGTCGCCGCCTCCAGGGTGCGCAGGTACGCCTCCGGGTCGGCCAGCCCGTCCGGGTGGTCGATGCGCAGGCCGTCGACGACGCCGTCCCGCACCAGTTCGAGGATCTTGGCATGGGTGGCCTCGAACACCTCCGGGTCCTCCACGCGCACCCCGATGAGGTCGGAGACGGTGAAGAAGCGCCGGTAGTTCAGCTCCGTGCGGGCCAGCCGCCACCACGCCGGGCGGTACCACTGGGCGTCCAGCAGCTCCGCCAGCGGCAGCCCGGCCGTGCCCGGGCGGAGCGGGAAGACCTGCGGGCCGCACCGCAGCACCTCCGCTTCGGCGTCGACCTCCAGGTCCTCGGCGAGCTCGCCGATCCGCTTCGGGAGCACCGGCAGCAGCACCCTGCCGCCGCCCGCCTCCCAGTCGATGTCGAACCAGCGGGCGTACGGCGAGGCGGGCCCGTCGCGCAGCACCTCCCACAGGGCCCGGTTGTGGGGCAGCGCGGCCGCCATGTGGTTGGGCACGAGGTCGACGACCAGGCCCAGGCCGTGCGCCCGCGCGGCGTCGGCGAGGTCGCGCAGCCCCTCCTCGCCCCCGAGCTCCTCCCGGACCCGTCCGTGGTCGGTCACGTCGTAGCCGTGCGTCGACCCGGGCACCGCCTCCAGGATCGGCGACAGGTGCAGGTGGGAGACCCCGAGCGAGGCGAGGTAGGGCACCGCGCCGGCGGCCGCCCGGAACGGGAAGTCCGGCTGGAGCTGGAGCCGGTACGTGGCGAGGGGCGTGTGGGAGGTCATGCGAACGTACGTACCCGCCGACACGGCGCGTCTCCCCTCGCTCGATGCGACTACCCCGTTCGGAGCATCCCCGTCCCGACGGCCGGGCCCCGCGCCGTGTCCTTCACGACCCCGCCGCGCCACGGCCTACGCCGGGCGGCGCAGGACGGTCAGGCTCCGGCCGACCACGGTCAGCCGGTCGCCCGCCGCCACCTTGTCGCCCTGCCCCGGCTCGACGCCCTCCGGCACGGCCGTGTCCACGACGACCTGCCACTGGCGGCCGTGGTTGACGGGCACGGTGAACTCCAGGTCCTCGGCCGCGGCGTTGAACATGAGCAGGAACGAGTCGTCGGAGATCCGCTCTCCGCGCGGCCCCGGTTCCGAGATGGCGTGGCCGTTGAGGAAGACCGTCAGCGCCTTGGCGTGGGCGGCCTGCCAGTCCCGCGCCGTCATCTCCCGGCCGTCCGGGACGAACCATGCGATGTCCGACAGGTCGTCGTGGGTGCCCTCCACCGGCCGCCCGTGGAAGAAGCGGCGGCGCCGGAAGACGGGGTGGTCGCGGCGCAGCCACACCATCGACCGGGTGAACTCCAGCAGCGACCTGGCCTCCTCCGCCTCCCCGTCGGGCCAGTGCACCCACGACAGCTCGCCGTCCTGGCAGTAGGCGTTGTTGTTGCCGTGCTGGGTGCGGCCGAACTCGTCGCCGTGGCTGAGCATCGGCACGCCCTGGGAGAGCATCAGCGTGGCGATGAAGTTGCGCATCTGGCGCATCCGCAGCGCGCGGATGCCCTCGTCGTCGGTCTCGCCCTCCGCGCCGCAGTTCCACGAGCGGTTGTGGCTCTCGCCGTCGCGGTTGCCCTCGCCGTTGGCGTCGTTGTGCTTCTCGTTGTACGAGACGAGGTCCCGCAGTGTGAAGCCGTCGTGGCAGGTCACGAAGTTCACCGAGGCCAGCGGCCGCCGACCGTCGTCCTGGTACAGGTCGGACGAGCCGGTGAGGCGGGAGGCGAACTCGGCCAGCGTGCGCGGCTCGCCCCGCCACAGGTCGCGGACGGTGTCGCGGTACATGCCGTTCCACTCGGTCCACAGCGGCGGGAAGTTGCCCACCTGGTAGCCGCCCTCGCCGACGTCCCACGGCTCGGCGATCAGCTTCACCTGGCTGACCACCGGGTCCTGCTGCACCAGGTCGAAGAACGACGACAGCCGGTCCACCTCGTGGAACTGGCGGGCCAGCGTCGCCGCGAGGTCGAAGCGGAAGCCGTCGACGTGCATCTCCGTCACCCAGTACCGCAGCGAGTCCATGATCAGCTGGAGGACGTGCGGGGACCGCATGAGCAGCGAGTTCCCGGTGCCGGTGGTGTCCATGTAGTAGCGCGGGTCGTCCTCGACCAGCCGGTAGTACGAGGTGTTGTCCAGGCCGCGGAAGGAGAGCGTCGGACCCAGGTGGTTGCCCTCGGCGGTGTGGTTGTAGACCACGTCGAGGATGACCTCGATGCCCGCCTGGTGCAGGGCGCGCACCGCCGACTTGAACTCCAGCACCTGCTGCCCGCGGTCGCCCCACGAGGCGTAGGCGTTGTGCGGGGCGAAGAATCCGATGGTGTTGTAGCCCCAGTAGTTCGCCATGCCGGCGTCCGCGAGGCGGTGGTCCTGGACGAATTGGTGCACCGGCATCAGTTCGATCGCCGTGACGCCCAGCTCCGTCAGGTGCTCGATGATCGCCGGGTGGGCGAGCCCGGCGTACGTGCCCCGCAGCTCCTTGGGCAGCGCCGGGTGCAGCATGGTCAGGCCCTTGACGTGCGCCTCGTAGATCACGGTCCGGTGGTAGTCCGTGCGCGGCGGCCGGTCGTCGCCCCAGTCGAAGTACGGGTTGACCACGACGGACGACATGGTGTGCGGCGCGGAGTCCAGGTCGTTGCGGGAGTCCGGCTTGCCGAAGTGGTAGCCGTACACGGCCTCGCCCCAGTCGACGGACCCGGCGATGGCGCGCGCGTACGGGTCGAGGAGGAGCTTGGAGGAGTTGCACCGGGCCCCCTGCTCGGGCGCGTACGGCCCGTGCACGCGGAACCCGTACCGCTGGCCCGGCATCACCCCGGGGAGGTACGCGTGCCGCACGAAGGCGTCGCTCTCACGCAGCTCGACCGCGGTCTCCGAGCCGTCCTCGTGCAGGAGGCACAGCTCGATGCGGTCGGCGGCCTCCGAGAAGACCGCGAAGTTGGTTCCGGCGCCGTCGTAGGTGGCACCGAGGGGATACGCCTGTCCCGGCCAGACCTGCATAGATAAGACTCTTCCATTCCGATCCGGCTGATGGGGTCACTTCCGGCTGATGGGGGTCACTGACCGATCCTCCACGAAAGTCGCGCGCCCGCCTAGGACGCCGGACGGTCCTACCGGGTGACCGGGAATACGGCTCGTTGCGGTGGTCTGGCCGGAAAGCGCCCCTTCCGGGCGCCCCGCGGGCCGCCGCGGCGGCGGCGGACGGCGCCCGCGCCCGCCCGCCGACCCGCGCCGGCCGGCCCGGCCGCGCGGCCCCGTCAACCGGGCGCGGCCCCGGGTCCCCCCGGTCGGGGGGTCCTCGCCCGGACCGCGCGCGCCGGTCGACCGCCGGGGGCGGCGCCCCGGGGCGCGCGGCCCACCACTATGAATCACCTCACCCCTCCTACCCCGCCACCCCGGAACCACCGCCTCCGCCACGGAGGTTGGGAAAGAACCACGCGCATCCGGCTGCACCGGCTCCCCCTCCCGGAGTACCCTTCCTTGATCGTTGGAGACGGGCGTTCGGAACCAGAAGGCGGTGCGCGGGTGAGCTCGGGAGGGCTGGAGCTGCCCCCAGGTGACTCAGGTCATGAAGGGGACTCCACTGACTCCGCTGATGTCCCGCCCGGCGCGGTCTCACTCGCCCGGCCCCTGGAGATCGGCGCGGAGCTGGAGTGGGACGCCCAGGACTGGAGCGAGGTGCGCACCCGCGCCCAGCGCGCCGGGCGCGCCTACATCTGGCTGAATCTGGTCGAACAGCGTCTGCGGGCCGTGGTGGCCGCCGTCCTCCGGCCGATCTACGAGCCCATGCACGGAGACGACTGGGTCGTCTCCGCCGCCGGCCCCGCCGGACAGGAGTGGGTGCAGCGGGCCGTCGCCGTCCGCGAGGTCTCCCGCCGCAAGGGCTACCTCCTGGACCCCGCCGACGACAACGTCCTCAGCTTCCTCACCCTGCCCCAGCTGCGCGAGCTGATGGTCCAGCACTGGCCCTGCTTCGAGCCGTACTTCGACGACCGCCGCGAGCTGGAGCTGGCCCTCGACGAGCTGGAGGTCACCCGCAACGTCGTCTCCCGCAACCGCGCCCTGTCGCGGACCGTCCTCGACCAGTCGGAGCGCGCCTCCGCCCGGCTCCTGGAGATCCTGGGCAGCGGCGCGGGCGTGCCCTCCGCGCACCGGCTGCCCGTCGACGCCGTCGAGGACCTCGTGGGGGACCGGTACGCCGACGTGGTCTCCGTCCACCCCGACCGCGTGCGCCTCCAGCGGCAGATGCCCGCCGAGGACCTCTTCGGCGGCGCCCGGCGCGTCGACGCCATCGGCATAGGTCTCAACCTGCTCGTGCAGAACTTCTCCGGGCGGCGCCTCGTGCGGCTCGCGGAGTCCGGGTGCCGGATACGGCTGCTGTTCCTCAACCCGGCGAGCAGCGCCGTCAAGCGGCGCGAGCGGGAGCTCGGCATCCGCAAGGGCGAGCTCAGCCGGTCCGTGGAGATGAACATCCTGCACATGCGGCGGGTCCGCTCCAAGCTGCGCGACCCGGGCGCCTTCGAGATCCAGGTGTTCGACGACACCCCCCGCTTCACGGCCTACCTGGTGGACGGCGACGGCCCCGACGGCGTCGGCATCGTCCAGTCCTACCTCCGCCGCGCCCGCGGCATGGAGGCGCCCGTACTCGTCCTGCGGGGCGCCCGCCGGCCCCTCGTCACCCCGTCGGGGGAGGCAGACCACGGCCTGTTCGAGACGTACCGCGAGGAGTTCGAGTCGTTCTGGGCGGATTCGCGCCCCGTCTCCTGACGGCGGCCGCCCCACGGCTCCCCGGGCGGCGTTGTCAGTGCCGCGTGCGAGGGTGAAGGCCCACTGGGGGAGGGCGCCGCGCGGACCGCGGCGCCGTGAAGGAGGTGCGGCATGGGCTGGCACGGGGAGACACTGGTCGGCTTCGACCTGGAGACGACGGGCACGGAGCCCTTCGAGGCGCGGATCGTCACGGCCGCCGTCGTCGAGGTGCGCGGCGGGCGCACCCTGGCGCGCCGCGAGTGGCTCGCCGACCCCGGCGTCCTCATCCCCGCGCAGGCGTCGGCGATCCACGGCATCAGCAGCGAGCAGGCCGCCGCCCGGGGCCGCCCCGCCCGGGACGTGGCCGACGAGGTCGCCGACGCCCTCGCCGGGTACTGGCGCCGGGGCGTGCCGGTCGTCGCGTACAACGCCGCCTTCGACCTGACGCTGCTGACCGCCGAGTTGCGCCGCCACGGGCTGCCGTCGCTGAGCGAGCGGCTGGGCGGCGCGCCGATCGGCCCCGTCGTCGACCCGTACACCATCGACCGCGCCGTCGACCGCTACCGGCGCGGCAAGCGGAACCTGGAGGCGGTCTGCGCCGAGTACGGCGTGGTGCTCGACGACGCCCACGAGGCGGCCGCCGACGCGCTCGCCGCCGTGCTGGTGGCCTGTGCGATAGCCGAGCGGCACACCCGTGTCGCGGAGCTGTCCCCGGCCCGGCTGCACACCCATCAGATCGAGTGGTACGCCGCGTGGGCGACGGACTTCCAGGCGTTCCTGCGCCGCCAGGGCAGCCCCGACGCCGTGGTCGACCCCGACTGGCCGGTACGGCGGCCCGCCGCCGCACCGGCACCCGACTCCGCGCCGGTCGCCGGCTGAGCGCACCGCGCTCGACCGGCCGCCCCCGGGGACCCGCGGCGAGGCCCCGCGACGGCCAGGCCCGGCAGCCGGGACCGCCCCGCCGGCGGCGCCCGCCTTGAGGCGGCGTCCGCCCGGAGCCCGGCGCGGGCCGGTCGCGTCAGGAGTGCTCGGCGAGGAAGTCGAGCAGCAGCGCGTTCACCCGCTCGGCCGCGTCCAGCTGGAGCCAGTGCCCGGCGCCCTCGATCCGCTCGTACCGCCACGGGCCCGCGACGTACTTGCCGGTGCCCGCCATGGACGCCTCCGTGAGGAACCGGTCCCGGCTGCTCCACAGCCCCAGCACCGGCCCCGGCAGCGGCGGCAGCGGCCCCTCCGGGCCGAACAGCACCTCCGGCGGCAGCCCTGCCCGGTAGACGGCGAGCGCCGCGGTCAACGCCCCCGGCTCCGCCAGCCGGGCCAGCACCTCGTCGGCGTCCGGGTGCTCCGCGAGGAACTCCCGCGCCTTCGCCGCCCCGTCCCGCAGCAGCCACTCCTCGGCCAGACCCGCGTGCTGGAACAGCAGCATGTACCAGGACAGGCTGCGCTGCTCCCAGCCCGCGTCCCACAGGGCGCCCAGGTGGCCCACCGACAACAGCGACAGGCTCGCCACCCGCTCGGGCGCGCGCATGGCCAGCTGCTGGACTATCCCCGACCCCCAGTCGTGCCCGACCAGGTGGACCCGCCCGACCTCCAGCCGGTCGAGCAGCTCCAGCAGGTCCCCGGCCGAGCGGGCCGGGGCGTACGCCGCGGTGTCCGCGGGCCGGTCCGAACCGCCGAAGCCGCGCAGGTCCGGGGCGATCACGCGGTACCCGGCGGCGGCCAGGGCCGGCACCTGGCGGCGCCAGCAGGCGTGCGTGTCCGGGAAGCCGTGCACCAGCAGCACCGCCGGACCCCGGCCGCCACCCTCCCGGACCTCGAACTCCAGCGCCACCTCGGTGAGTTGGACACGCATCGACAGCCCTCCGCTCTGAGCGATCACACCTCGGGCCGGCCAGTCTGCCACCCCGTCAGAACGGGTACCAGCGCACCTCCGCGTCGCCGTCCCGCAGCGACGCCACCCGACGGCGGAACTCGGCCAGCGCGGCCGGGTTCACCGGCGCGTGCTGCGCCACCCAGGCGCAACTGGCCGTCTCCCGTGCCCCGCGCAGCACCGCGCACCCCTCCCACTCGCGCACGTCCCACCCGTACGCGGTGGTGAACGCGTCGTACGCCGCCGGGTCCAGCCCGTACCGGTCGCGGGCCAGGGCGAGCACCACCAGGTCGTGCTCGCGCAGGTCCGCGGAGAACGTCTCCAGGTCGACGAGGACCGGGCCGTCCGGGCCGACGTGCGCGTTGCGGGGGAGCGCGTCCCCGTGGATCGGGCCCGGCACGAGCCGCGGCACCAGCCCGGCCGCCGCCGCGGCGAACCCGTCCCTCCGCTCCCGCAGGAAGGCGGCGTCCTCGGGGTCGACCGCCTCCCCGGCCAGCCGCAGCCAGCGCTCCACCCCGCCGAGCAACTCCCGGCGCGGCAGCGGGAAGGGCGGCGCGGGCAGCTCGTGCACCAGCCGCAGCAGCGGGGCGAGGTCCCGGGGCTCGGCCGGGCGGGCCGCGTCGGGCAGCCGGTGCCACACGGTCACCGGGTGGCCGTCCACCAGCCGCGCCTCGCCCTCCGCCGCCCGCACTGCCGGAACGCCCGCCTCCGCCAGCCACGCGGCGACCGCCACCTCGCGCCGCGCCCGCTCCAGCAGCTCGGCGTCCCGACCGACCTTCACGACCAGGCCGCCGACCGCGAACACCGCGTTCTCGCCCAGGGACAGCAGCGTCGCGCCGCCGCTCCCCGCGTACCCGGCCGCGTCCAGGACCGCCCGCGCCCGTACCTCGTCCATACCGCCGCCTCGCCCCTCGCGCTCCCGTACCGCGCGCCGCCCACCGCGCCGCGCCGCCGGCCAGTCTCGCACCCGCCCCGCCCGCCCTACCCGCAC
>NZ_JAHWGT010000577.1 GCF_020873895.1 Streptomyces sp. DH12
AGCGGAGCAGTTCGAGCAGGCCGCGCCCGCATATCTCGTCGGCACTCAGGCCGAATTGCCGGGCGAATTCCGGTTCCGCGGCTGTTACGGCCAGCGTCTGGGGGGACACATGGGCCGGGCAGGCGGCTTCCGGGGTGGCACCGTCCGGCGCGCCGATCAGGTCACGGCGGACCGGGACGGCCGCAGCGGCGGTCTTCTTCTTACGGGGCGAGGCGTCGGGGAAACTCGTGGTCGCCACGGACGTACCGTCCTTCTTCCTGCGCGTGGGGGGCTGGGAAGGGTGTGCGGACGCGGAGCGGTCCGGTGCGCTGTGCCTGGGTGTCGGCGAGCGCCCGGTGCCGGCGTGCCACCTCGTCGGCGGCCGGGGCCGTGTGTCCGCGTCGTTCCGGGCCGGCGGCGGGCGCCGGGTCCCCGGGGAGGGTCGGGGTGAGCAGAGGAAGCGGTGCCGAGGCGACCGTCGTCCGGGTCACCTGGATAACGTTGTCATGACCACTCGATCCCGCGGCGCGCTCCCGTCGACGGACGACGCGGGATCGAGTGGTCATGACAACGT
>NZ_JAHWGT010000578.1 GCF_020873895.1 Streptomyces sp. DH12
GCGCGGGTCCTCGTAGATCTCGAGGGTCTTCTTGGCGTCGGCCTTGCCGATGACGACGGTCGTGCCGTCCTTGCCGCCGGTGTTCGCCGGCTTGACCAGCTTGGCGTCCTTCGCGGCCTCCCAGTGGTCCGGCTTGTTCGCCTGGACCACCGCGTAGCCGATGCCGCCGGCCGCGGCCAGCACGCCGACCACCGACGCGGCGACGATCAGCTGCCGCCTGACCTTCGCCTTCTTCGCCTGGCGCTCGCGCTCCTGACGCAGACGCTCGCGCGCCGCGTTCTTGGCCGCCTGGCTGTTCCGCTTGCTCATGGTGATGTCTCCACAGGGGACGCACACGGTCGTGTGCGGAGTTCGTACGGGGGGACTGCTGATGCTCGGGCGACCGCCCGGGGCGTGATCCGCCTCAGGCGGCGAGGGAGCACGGCGGCCCGCGCCGTCCCAGGGAGTGCGCGAGGAGCAGGGTGCGCGCCACGGCGGCGCGGTGCGGCGTGCGGACCGGCCGGCCCGCCTTGGGCGCCCGGCGCACGGTCACCACCGCGACGGCCAGCAGCAG
>NZ_JAHWGT010000579.1 GCF_020873895.1 Streptomyces sp. DH12
GCGCTCCTCGGGGACGGCTACCTGGTCCGCCAGTCGGACACGACCGGCCTCACCCTCGTCGACCTGCACGAGGGCCTCCAGGCCGGCGCCACCGAGGCGGACCTGCCCCAGCGCGTCATCGTCACCGCGGCGGAACTGGGCGACCGGACCGTGCCCCGGGCCGGGTGGACCGTGGACCGCTTCGGCGGCCACGTCGCCTACGCGGGCGCGGACCGCCGGGTGCGGATCGTCCCCTCGGGCGTCCCGGCCTCCCGCATCGCCGTCATCGACGCGGAAACGTCGCCGTCCGCCCTGGACATCAAGGCCGGGAAGACCTGGACGTCGCGCTGGTGGCTGTCGAAGCCCGCCGCCTCCTGGACGCTGACCTGGAAGAACAAGGCGAGCGGCAAGGCCGTGCGCACCCTGTCCGGCGGCGAGGTCCGCGGCCACCTGCCGGCCTCCTGGGACGGCACGGACGCGGCCGGGCGGTACGTCCCGAACGGTGCCTACACCTGGACCCTGACCGCGAAGCCCGCCGACGGCGCCGGCGCCGACCTGTCCGTCTCCGGGACCG
>NZ_JAHWGT010000580.1 GCF_020873895.1 Streptomyces sp. DH12
GTGGCCATGTGCTTGTCGGCGCCGTGAACGTGGAGCACGTGGTGGTGCATCGTCGTGACCGCGCCGGCCGAGGGGTCGACGGAGTGCACGACGGGGTCGGTCAGGTAGCGGCGCACGAGCAGGTCGACGTTGCGGTCGAGGGTGGCGGAGAACAGCATGCGCTGGCCTTCGGGGCGGACCTGGTCGAGAAGGGCGGTGACCTGCGGCATGAAGCCCATGTCGGCCATCTGGTCGGCCTCGTCGAGGACGGTGACGGAAACCTGGTTCAGCCGGCAGTCGCCACGGTCGATGAGGTCCTTCAGCCGTCCCGGCGTCGCGACGACGACCTCGGCGCCGGCACGCAGCGCGGACGCCTGCTTGCCGATCGACAGCCCGCCGACCACGGTGGCGACCCGCAGCCGCACGGAGCGGGCGTACGGGGTCAGCGCGTCGTTGACCTGCTGCGCCAGCTCACGCGTGGGTACGAGGATCAGCGCCAGCGGCTGCCTGGGCTCGGCGCGCTGCCCGGCCGTACGGGCCAGCAGCGCCAGCCCGAAGGCCAGGGTCTTCCCGG
>NZ_JAHWGT010000581.1 GCF_020873895.1 Streptomyces sp. DH12
GCTCACCTACGAGGGCACCGTGGAGATGCATCAGCTCGTGCTGGGCAAAGCCCTCACCGGGATCGACGCGTTCCGGTAGACAGGCCCGCGGGGGCGGGGCCGGCTCGGCGGCCCCGCCTCAGCTCTGGTTGAAGAAACCGTCGGCGCGGTGCGCGGCCGGCTCGCCGCTGACCACCTCGGTGTCGGCGGGGCTGAGCAGGAACACGCGGTTGGACACCCGCTCGATGGAGCCGCGCAGACCGAAGATCAGGCCCGCCGCGAAGTCGACGACGCGCTTGGCGTCGCCGGCGTCCATGGCCGTGAGGTTCATGATGACCGGCACGCCCTCGCGGAACAGCTCACCGATGGCGCGGGCGTCCCGGAAGCTGTCCGGGGTGACCGTGCCGATCCGGCGGCCCCGCTCCTGGGCGGCGTCCGCGGCCACCTTGACCCGCGGATCGGTGACCCAGGCCTCCCCGGGCTCGGGCCCGTCGGAGTAGTCGTCGTCGTAGTAACGCTCGTCTTCGTTGTCGTCGACGAGGCCAAGCCAGGCACTCGCCTTGCGTACCGATCC
>NZ_JAHWGT010000582.1 GCF_020873895.1 Streptomyces sp. DH12
CTCCGGCCGGCCGGCCAGGACCCCCGCGAGGGCGAGCCGGGAGCGCTCACCGCCGGAGAGGGTGCCCAGCGGGCGTTCGCGGCGCAGCCCGGGCAGGCCGAGGTGGTGCAGCGCGATGTCCACCCGGTGGTCGGCGTCGTACCCCTCCCGGGCCTCGTAGCGGGCGAGGAGCGCCTCGTACGCGGCGAGCGCCGACTCGGCCTGCTTCGTGCGGTCCAGCGCCTGAGCGTTGAGGAGGTAGTTCTCCTTCCAGGTGAAGCCCGGACGGATGGAGAACACGGTGGGGGCGATCTTGGACAGCTCGTCGTACTTGTCCGCGGCGCGGAGCTGGCTGCCGAGGATCAGGTCGGGTTGGAGGCCCGCGATGGCTTCGAGGTTGAGGCTGTTGATCGTGCCGACGCTCTTCGGCTCGCCCGCGCCCTTCTCCAGGTAGGAGGGGATGGCCGCGTCGCCCTCGCTGGGGGCGTAGCCGACCGGCTTCAGGCCCAGGGACACCACGTTGTCGAACTCGCCGACGTCCAGCACGACCACGCGCCGGGGCGCGGCCTTGATC
>NZ_JAHWGT010000583.1 GCF_020873895.1 Streptomyces sp. DH12
GGGCCGAGGCGAGCCGGGTGCCGGTGACCGTCGCCGTCCTGGGAAGCGGGGGCTGTGACGAGGGCCGTCCGGACCGCCGGATCGCCGATGTGAGCGGCGGGCGCTGTCTGGACGCGGGGGACGACGTGGGCGCCGCCCTGCACGACGAGATCGCCCGCATCGGAACGGGGGACGACTGATGCCGCGACGGCTCACCGCGCTGCTCGCGCTGCTGCTGCTCGCCGCCTGCACGGGCGGCGGGGACGGGACGCCCGACCGGGCCGACGAGGAGCGGCCCGGCACGATCGTCGTGGCCAGCGGCCGGGACGTCACGGGCAGCAACGGCGTGCGGCAGCGGCTCATCGACGCGTGGAACCTTGCGCAGCAGGTGGGGGGCTCGGTGTACCAGGCGCGGCTGGTGGAGCTGCCGGGCAGCGCGGACGAGCAGCGCAGCCAGCTGCTGGGCGCCCTCCAGTCCGGCAGCGCCCGGTACGACGTGGTGAACCTGGACGTGACCTGGGTGCCGGTGTTCGCGGAGGCAGGGCTGGTGCGGGCGCTGCCGGACGACCTCGTG
>NZ_JAHWGT010000584.1 GCF_020873895.1 Streptomyces sp. DH12
GGACAGGCCCTGGCGGGCGTGATCTGCGGAGCGGTGGGGAGCGCGCTGGCGCTCACCTTCGGCGTGATCGTGCTGGTCACGTGAGCCCGAGGGGCTCCTCTGGACGGGGGTTCACCTCCCAGGCCCGGAGACGTGCCGTCCTCTCTTGATCGTGCCGGCGCTGCATAGGTGCCGCTGCGCCCACCCTCCCCCACTCTCGGCTTCGCTCGAGCGGGGGGACCCCCATCGCCCAGCGGCACGACTGCCCGCGGATCGTGGCGGCGGTGCGGAGACCCTCTCCGGACCCGGACGCCTCACGACCCGCCCCCCACGAGCCCCGTCTGCACCTGCAAGGTCTTCCGCCGGGCGATCCGGACCGCCCGCCCCGGAATCAGCTCCCGCCCCTTCACACTTCCGAACAGATATCCCTCACTGGGCGGACACGACATCAGCAGCCCCGGCGTGTTCACCTCCTGCAACCGCCGCAGCAGCGACTCGTTCAACCCTCGCCCGGCTCCCGCCGAGGACCGCGCCACCACCAGGTGCAACCCCACCTCGTGCCCCAGCGCCAGAT
>NZ_JAHWGT010000585.1 GCF_020873895.1 Streptomyces sp. DH12
CATCCGCGACCACACGGGCCGGTCCTCCTCCACCAGTGCGCGGGTGAGTCCGTAGTAGAAGGCGCCGTTGGCCAGCGTGTCCGCGACGGTCGGTCCGGCCGGCAGCACCCGGTTCTCCACGCGGACGTGCGGCTTGTCGCGGGAGACGGCGTACACCGGGCGGTTCCAGCGGTAGATGGTGCCGTTGTGCAGCGTCAGCTCGCCGAGGTCCGGGATGTCGCCCCGCAGCAGGGTCTCCGCGGGATCCTGGTCGTCGCACAGGGGGAGCAGGGCGGGGAAGTAGCGCAGGTTCTCCTCGAAGAGGTCGAACACGCTGGTGATCCACCGCTCCCCGAACCACACCCGGGGCCGCACCCCCTGCACCTTGATCTCCTGGGGGCGGGTGTCGGTGGCCTGCTCGAACAGCGGGATCCGCGTCTCGTGCCAGAGTTCCTTGCCGAACAGGAAGGGCGAGTTGGCCGCGAGGGCCACCTGCACCCCGGCGATCGCCTGTGCCGCGTTCCAGTACGCCGCGAAGTCCTCCGGGTCGACCTGGAGGTGGAACTGCGTGCT
>NZ_JAHWGT010000586.1 GCF_020873895.1 Streptomyces sp. DH12
GGCCCCGCAAGCGCCATCCGACCGGCACGGACACGATCACCAGCAGCGCACCGAGTCCCAGCAGGATGCCGCTCACCGGCAGCCGCGACAGCAGCACGAAGCCGGTCAGGACGGTGCCGGCGATCGACCCCACGGTGCCGGCGCCGGACAGCCGGCCGACGACCGTGCCGGTCTCGGCGAGGCTCGTGAGCCGCACCTTCGTCACCAGGGGCGTCACCGCGGACAGCAGCGCGCCCGGCACCAGGATCGTCAGCGCCGCGACCAGGATCAGCAGCGGCCGCGCCCACTCCGCGACGCCCCGCAGCACGGCCGGCGTGAGGGCCACGACCACGCCGGAGATCCCGAGCGCGGGGGCGAGGAGCCGCAGTGGGTCGACCTGGTCGGCGACGCGCCCGCCCAGCCACGAGCCGAGCGCGATCGCCGTGAGGGCGATGCCGATCACCAGGGTGCTGGTCTCCAGGGTGAGGCCCAGGTACGGGGCCAGCAGGCGCAGGGCGACGATCTCGACGACCAGCACCGCGGCCGAGGCCCCGAACACCAGCGCGGCAGCGG
>NZ_JAHWGT010000058.1 GCF_020873895.1 Streptomyces sp. DH12
GCGGGGGGGGGGGGGGGGGGGGGGGGGGGGGGGGGGGGGGTGGGGGGGGGGGGGGGGGGGGGGGGCGCGGCGGCCGCCGGGGCGGGTTTCGTCGGCGGGGCGGGTGCGGTGGTGCCGTTGCGGCGGGGCGGTTCGGCGGGCTGCCGGGGCGGCGCGGGGGGCCTGGCCGGCGCGTCGTCGGCGGGAGGGCGCGAGGGCGGGGGCTGGGAGCGGGGCGACCGCTGGGCGTCCGGCGGTGGGGCGAGCGCGTCGGTGGCGGAGTGGTACCGGTCGTCGACGCTGTCGCCCGACCCGCTGTCG
This sequence comes from Streptomyces sp. DH12, assembly GCF_020873895.1. Lineage (GTDB taxonomy): Bacteria > Actinomycetota > Actinomycetes > Streptomycetales > Streptomycetaceae > Streptomyces. The sequence continues at coordinate 301 of NZ_JAHWGT010000058.1, forward strand.
CCCGAACCGCCGGGGCCCGCGTCCGGCGCGGCGGCCGTGTCCGGGGCCGGGGCGGCGTACAGCCGTTCCCACCAGTCGTCGTCCGCGGCGGGCCTGTCCCCCTGAGGATTCATGTCCTTCATTGTCGACAGCGGGGCCCGTCCGAAAACGGTGCTCCACCGAAAAAGGGAGGACGAACGCGAAGGGCCCGCCGGGGCGCCCTCCCTCCCCAATACGGGAGGCCCCCCGGCGGGCCCGCGTGGCCGGCGCCCGTCGTGCGCGGAGTCGCGCGGCACGACGCCGTACGCGCGGACCACGCTCCTGCGGATGCCCGCGGTGCCGCCACCTTGGCAGAGTGACGGGTGGTGTGGGAATGATGGGCGCGGCGGGTTTGCGCCGTGGCCGCTTCCCGCCACGGGCGGAGCGGGAGGGTGGGTTCGGGTGCTGGGGGCGATAGGGCTCGACGAACGTCAGGAGTCCGCGTACCGGGAGCTGGTCGCGCTCGGCGCGGCGGAGGTGCGGGACCTGGCGCACCGGCTGGCGCTGCCGGAGCCGGAGACGGAGCGGACCCTGCGGCGGCTGGAGGCGCAGGGCCTGGCCGCGCAGTCGTCGTACCGCAGCGGCCGGTGGGTCGCTGCGCCGCCCGCGGTGGCGCTGGGGGCGCTGCTGACGCAGCAGCGGCACGAGCTGGAGCGGGCGGAGCTGGCGGCGGCGCTGCTGGCGGAGGAGTACCGCGCGGAGGCAGCCGAGCCGGCGGTGCACGACCTGGTCGAGGTGGTCACGGGCGCGAGCGCGGTGGCGCACCGGTTCCTCCAGTTGCAGCTGGGGGCGGCGCAGGAGGTGTGCGCGCTGGTCACGGGCCGTCCGGTGGTGGTGACGGGGGCGGAGAACGACGCGGAGGAGCGCGCCGCCGACCGGGGTGTGGCCTACCGGGTGGTGGTGGAGCGGGAGGTCCTGGAGCGGCCCGCCGGGGTGGCGGAGCTGACCTCGGCGCTGGGCCGCGGCGAGCGCGTGCGCGTGGTGGACCGGGTGCCCACGAAGCTGGTGGTCGCCGACCGGTCGCTGGCGATGGTGCCGCTGACGGGCCGGGGGGCGGAGCCCGCGGCGCTGGTGGTGCACGCCAGCGGGCTGCTGGAGTCGCTGATGGGGCTGTTCGAGGCGGTGTGGCGCGAGGCGGTGCCGCTGCGGCTCGGCGCGGGGCGGGACGCGCCGGTGCCGGCGTCGTCGCCGGGCCCCGACGCGACCGACCTGGAGGTGCTCTCGCTGCTGCTGGCCGGCATGACGGACGCGAGCGTGGCCAAGCAGCTCGACCTGGGCCTGCGGACGGTGCAGCGGCGGGTGAAGGGGCTGATGGAGCTGGCGGGTGTGACGACCCGGCTCCAGCTGGGCTGGCACGCCTACGAACGCGGGTGGGTCACGCGCTGACCTGCGCCGACGGGCCCGTACCGGCGGGCTGACCGCACTGGCGGGCCCTACCCGGCAGCCTGGACTGCACGGGTCCGACCCGTCCGGCAGGCTGGAAGGATGGGTGTGTGGCAGCAGCTCCTGGTCGCTCTGGTGCTGCTGCTCGGCCTGGTGGGCGTGCTGGCGCCGGGCATCGCCGGGTCCTGGCTGGTGTGGGCCGGGGTGGCGTGGTGGTCGCTGCAGGTGGCGACGGCGGCGGCCTGGTGGCTGTTCGCCGCGTCGACGGTGCTGATGCTGGCCACGCACGTCGCGGTGGGGCGGTTGCCGCCCCGGCGGCTGCGGGGGGTGGGGGTCACCCGGCGGATGGTCGTCTACGCGGGCGCGGGCGCGCTGCTGGGGTTCGTGCTGGTCCCGGTGGTCGGCGGGGTGCCGGGGTACGTCGGCGGGATCTACCTGGCGGCGCGGCGGCGGCACGGCGGCCACCGGCGGGCGGTGGCGGCGACGCGGCTGGTCATGCGGGCGATCGGCGCGAGCGTGCTGGTGGAGCTGTACGCGTGCCTGCTGGTCGTCGCGGCCTGGCTGGGCGTGCTGTTCGGCACCTGACGGGCCGGGGTGCGGGCCGGGCGGGCGGCCCGCACCCCGGCCACCTGTTGCCTGCGCGGTGGCCCGCGCCTCCGCCGCCGGATCGCCTCCGCCCCCTGCGGCGGCAGGGCCGGGTCGGGCGGACCGCCCGACCCGGCCCGGCGCCCCCGTCAGAGGAGCCGGCCGCCGCGCTTCACCTGGAGGGCGGCCCGCCCCTCGGCGCCCTTGCGCTTCCAGTCGCGCCGCAGCTCCGCCCGGACCCGGGCGTCGGTCTTGGCGACGATGTACTGGTTCTCCCGGAGCAGCTTGCGGTAGCTCTCCAGGCGCCGCTCGGGCAGCGTGCCGTCCTCGACGGCGGCGGTGACCGCGCAGCCGGGCTCCGCGCCGTGGGCGCAGTCGTGGAACCGGCAGGACGCCGCCAGTTCCTCGATCTCCGAGAAGACCTGCCCGACGCCCGTACCGGCGTCCCACAGCCCGACACCCCGCAGGCCCGGCGTGTCGATGAGCACCCCGCCGCCCGGGAGGGCGAGGAGGTTGCGCGTGGTGGTGGTGTGGCGGCCCTTGCCGTCGACGTCCCGGATCGCCTGCACGGCCATGGCGTCCGTGCCGAGCAGGGTGTTGGCGAGGGTCGACTTGCCGGTGCCGGAGACACCGAGCAGCACGCTCGTCCCGTCCGCGACGAGGTCGCGCAGTGCCTCGACGCCCTCGCCGGTGGCGGCGCTGACGGTCAGGACCGGTACGCCGGGGGAGCTGGTCTCGACGTCGTGGACGAGATGGGCGAGACCCGCGGCGTCGGGGACGAGGTCGGCCTTGGTGAGGACGACGAGCGGCTGGGCGCCGGACTCCCAGGCGAGCGCGAGGAACCGCTCGACCCGGCCGAGGTCGAGCTCGGCGGCGAGGGAGACCGCGACGATCGCGTGGTCGACGTTGGCCGCCAGGATCTGGCCGTCGGACCGCTTGGAGGAGGTGGACCGCACGAAGGCGGTCCGGCGCGGCAGGTACGCCCGTACGTAGCGGGGGATGCCGCCCGCCGGGTCGACCGCGGCCCAGTCGCCGGTGCAGACGACGCGGAGGGGGTCGTGCGGTGTCACGAAGGCCGTGTCGGCCCGCACGACGCCCTCCGCGGTGACCACGTCGCACTGGCCGCGGTCGACGCGGACGACCCGGCCGGGCAGCAGCCCGCGCTCGGCGTACGGCGCGAACTCCGCCTCCCAGCCGGTGTCCCAGCCGTAGGAGCGGAGGAGGGTGGACGGGGTGGTGGTGGACGAGGAAGACAAGGGGTGCCCTTCGCGAGGGTGGCCCCGGCGGGCACGCGCTCGTCGGCGCGTGCGGAAGGAAGGTCGGTCAGCCGGAGGCCACGGGAGCGGGAGTGTCGATGCTCTGGATCCGGGTCAGGCCCGGTGCGGGGACAGTCATCAATGTCCTCACCTCCCTCTCGTCCGTATGTCGGGGGACACGCTAGCGACGGGGCTCCGGGCAGCGCCAACCCTTTTTCGGGAGCCGCACCCGCCGGGACGCGCCCGCCGACCGGCCGACCGTCCCTCCCGGGCCGGCGCGTCGCACGTCGCGTACGGAGATCGACGTACCACGGCGCCCGCCTTCCGCCGTATCCGGGTGCGGCGTTCGGCGGCACCCTGTCGATTCGTTCATACGCCCGATGGTTGACGCGATCGGTGGACCCGGGGGGCGGCGGGCCGGGCGGGGGGGCCGAGGCACGTGATCCGCGCACCGCAGCCGACCAGCGGAGCCACACCTTTCGTTTGCGGGGGATCCGTGACCTGGCGCCGCGATGCTTATGACAACCATTGTCATGTGATGGCATGCTCGTCCTGCGCACGCCGTCCGGCCACACTCGGCCCAGCACAGCAGTCACCTGCTCAGTCCCTTCGAAACAGTCCACTCGAGCAGTCCCTTCGAGCAGACCACCAGCCCCTTCGAGAGGACCAGGACCAGACCCGCATGAGCGAACCGCTGTATCTCGCACCACGACTGGAGTCGCGGCCGGCGGCGCTGCTGGACTCCCCCGCCTTCCTCCACCCCCTCGTGACCGCCCTGGGCTCGCCCCTCAACGTGCTCCTGCCGGACCAGATCGCCGACAACGTCCGCGCCTTCCGCGAGGTGTACGCCCGCCACCGGCTCACCGGGCGGATCTGCTACGCGCACAAGGCCAACCGGTCGAGCGCCCTGGTACGCCGACTCGCCGCGACCGGCCCCGGCACCGGGATCGACGTCGCCTCGCTCGGCGAGCTCCAGCACGCCCTCGCCGGCGGCCTCACCCCGGACCGGATCGTCGCGACGGGCCCCAAGGACCCCGACTTCCTCTGGCTCGCGGCCCGCACCGGCGTCACCGTCGCGGTCGACTCGCCCGCCGAACTGACCGCGCTCGCCGCGCTGGTGGAGCGCTTCGGGCTGCCCCGGGTACCGGTCCTGCCGAGGCTCTCGGAGTTCGCCTCGACGGGGACCCGCGTGCTCACCCGGCGCAGCCGCTTCGGCACCCCGGCCACCGAGGCCGACGCCCTGCTCGACCTGGTCGAGAAGCACCGCGACAGCGTGGAGTTCACGGGCGTCTCCTACCACCTGGACACCATGGCCCCGGCCGAGAAGGCCGCCGCGCTCGACGGCTGCCTGCGGGTGCTGGACGAGAGCCGCCGGCGCGGGCTGCGGCCCCGCGCCGTCGACATCGGCGGCGGGTTCGGCGCCGACTACCTCGCCGACGGCGCCCAGTGGGAGCGGTACACCACCGAACTGACCCGCGCCCTCCTCGGCCGGCGCGCCCCCCTCACCTGGGAGGGCCACGGCTACGGGCTGCGCGGCGAGAACGGCACCCTGCGCGGCGCCCTCGGCGTCTACCCCGGCCACCGGCCCGTCGCGGGCCCCCGCTACCTCGACGAACTCCTCGCGCTGACCGCCCCGTCGCTGGGCCGGCCGCTGGCCACCCTGCTGCTGGAGAACCTCTACGACCTGCACACCGAACCCGGCCGCGCCCTCACCGACCAGTGCGGGATCACCCTCGCCCGGGTGGTGGAGGTGCGGGTCACCGCCGACGGGGAGCGGCTCGTACGGCTCGCCGCGAACGCCCGCGACATCGGCCTGGAGGACCACGGGCTGCTCGTCGACCCCGTCCTCGTACCGGCCGGGGCGGCGGCCCGGGGGCCCGGCGGGGACGGCCCCGTCGGCGTGTACCTCCTGGGCAACCTGTGCCTGGAGTCCGACCTGATCAGCCGCCGCCTGGTGTTCCTGCCGGGGGAGCCGCGCCCCGGCGACCTGCTCGCGTTCGCCAACACGGCCGGCTACTTCATGGACTTCACCGCCGACCACGCCCTGCACCAGCCTGTCGCCCGCAAGGTCGCCGTGTACCGCGACGGCGACGCCGGCCCCTGGCACTGGTGCCTCGACGAGGAGTACTGGCCCCACCTCACCGCGGGGGACGACGAATGAGGTACGACCGCATCACCGACGCCATCGGGGACACGCCGCTCGTGCGCATCGACCCCGAGGTCCACGGACTGCGCCACATCGACCTGTACGCCAAGCTGGAGATGCTCAACCCGTTCGGCTCGGTCAAGGACCGGGCCGCGTGGCGGATGGCCCGGCCCCACCTGGAGGAGGCCCGGCGCGAGGGGCGGACCGTGGTGGAGCTGTCCAGCGGCAACACGGCCAAGGCGCTCGCCGTGATCGCCGGCATGCACGGGCTGCCCTTCCGCAGCGTCACCAACCGGATGAAGGTCCCCGAGATCAAGGACCTGCTGCTGCTCCTCGGGGCCGAGATCGAGGAGCTGCCCGGGCAGGCCGAGTGCCTCGACCCGACGGCGACAGAGGACCCGCTGACCCGCATCCACCGCATGCTCACCGAGGACGACGGCGAGTACCTGCACACCGACCAGTACTACAACCCGGCCAACGCCGAGGCGCACGCCGCCGGCACCGGCCCCGAGATCATCAAGGACCTGGGCGGCGTCGCCCCCGACTTCTTCGTCGCCTGCGTCGGCACCGCCGGATCGTCCACCGGCGCCGCCCGCGCCCTGCGCGCCCACGACCCGGCCGTCTCCGTCCTCGGCCTCGTCGCGCAGAAGGGCGACTTCGTCCCCGGCATCCGCAACATCGACGAGGTGCACGAGGTCGGCCTGTTCGACCCCGACACCTACGACGCCCTGGAGGCGGTCAGCGCCGACGAGGCCATCGACGGCATGCTCACGCTGGTGCGCCGCTGCGGCATCCTCGGCGGGCCGACCGGCGGGGCCGCGTACCACGGCGCCGTGCGGTACCTGCGGGAGCGGGACACCGGCCAGGCCGGCGGCGGACGGCGGACGGCCGTCTTCGTCGTGTGCGACCGGGTGGAGAGCTACATGAGCTACGTGCGCCGGCGCAGGCCCGAGCTGCTGCGGCGCCCGCCCCGCCCCAACTCCCCCGCCTCGGTGACCCCGCGGGAGCTGGCGGAGGTCCACGTCATCGGCGTCGAGGAGGCGCGGGCGTGGATCGCGACCGAGCGGCCGGTCGTCGTCGACCTGCGCGGGGCGTTCGCGTTCGCCGCGCTCCACATCGAGGGGTCGGTCAACATCGTCGACGAGCTGTTCGAGGAACTGCTGCACGGCGGGTTGCCGTTCGGCCGGTCGCAGCCGGTGCTGCTGGTCTGCCCGGTCGGGGAGCAGTCGGTGACGTACGCGGCGCTGCTGGCCCGCATGGGCCACCGGGACGTGCGCAGCCTGGCGGGTGGCGTCATCGCCTGGCGGGACGCGGGCGCGCCGATGGTCCGGGACTGAAGGGAGGGGGCCGACATGTACACCACGACGTCACGGCTGCCGCACGACCCGCCGCCGGCGGGGCCGTCGGCGGGGCCGTCGGCGGGGCTGCGCGAGTGGCAGCGGCCGCTGCGCGAGCAGTTCCCGATCATCACGGGGCACCCCGGTCTCGCGTATCTGGACAGCGCGGCGACGGCGCAGAAGCCCAGGGCGGTCCTGGACGCGGTGCAGGCGTACCTGACCGGGTGCAACGCCAACGCCGGGCGGGGCACGTACACCTGGGCCAACCGCACCACGGCGCTCATCGAGGAGACCCGCGAGCGCGTCAAGGCGTTCCTGGGCGACCCGGACCCCGACCGGTCGTCGGTGTGGTTCACCGGCGGGACGACGGAGGGGCTGCGGACGGTCGCCCAGGACTGGCTGGTGCGGGAGCTGACGGACGGCGACGAGATCGTCGTGCCGTTCGCCGACCACGAGGCGAACCACCTGCCGTGGCTGGAGGCGCGGGACCTGCTCGCCGAGCGCGGCGTGCGGATCACCGTCCACCCCATGCCGTACCAGCGGGACTCGCGCGACTACGACCTGGAGGCGCTCGCCCGGCTGGCCGGGGACCGGCTCCGGTTCGTGGCGGTCACGCACGTGCACCACGTGTACGGCGCCGACATGAACGTCCACCGGGTGCGGGAGGTGGTCGGCCCGGACGTGCCCCTCTGCCTGGACGCGGCGCAGAGCGTCGGCCACCTGCCGCTGGACCTGGGCGCCCTGGACGTCGACTTCGTCGTGTTCTCCGGGCACAAGGCGATGGCGCTGCCGGGGACGGGCGTGGTGTGGGCGCGCGGCCGGCGGGGCGGCGCGTTCCGGCCGGGGGGCTGGCAGGGCACGCCGAACACCGCCGGGATCGTCAGCCTGCGGGCCGCCCTGGACTGGCTGGACGCGGCGGGCCCCGCGCGGATCGAGGAGTGGACGGTCGGGCTGGGGGTGCGGCTCACCGACGGGCTCGCCCGCCTCGACGCGTACGAGGTGCTGGGCTGCCCGCTCAGTCTGTCGGCGGACTCGGCGGTGCAGCGGCGCCAGGGCCTGGTGACCTTCCGGCACCGGAGCGTCGGCGCCAACGACGTGGGGTTCGTCCTGGCCGCGCACGGGCTGCTGGTGCGGGCCGACGGGCTGTGCCAGGCGCGGGCCGGCGAGAGCGAGAGCTCGGTACGGGTCAGCCTGCACGTCTACAACACGCCCGAGGAGGTCGACCGCCTCCTCGGGGTGCTGTCCACGCTGGCCGGGGACCGGCCGGGCGGCGGGCGGCGGTAGCACACGGAAAGCAAGGGAGCACGAGGGCAGGATGTCCCGAGGGTTGATGACGCGACGGCTGACGGCCGAGCGGGCGGGCGAGTGGATCCGCCGATGGGAGCTGCAGCAGCAGCGGTACGCGTGTGACCGTGAGGCCCGCTTCACGGTGATCGCCGACGTGGTGGAGGCGGCGACCGCGGCGGTGCCCCGCCCGCTCGTCGCCGACCTGGGCTGCGGCCCCGGCTCGCTCGCGGCCCGGCTGGCGGGTCGGCTGCCGCACGCGGAGGTCGTCGGCGTGGACGCCGATCCGCTGCTGCTGGCGCTGGGCCGGGCGCACCACGGCGCGTCGGTGCGGTTCGCCGACGTGCGGATCGGGGCGCCCGGCTGGCTGGCCTCCCTGCGGCTGGGCCGGCCGTTGGACGCGGTGGTGTCGGCGACGGCGCTGCACTACCTGCCGGAGCCGGCGCTGCTGTCGGTGTACGAGCAGGTGTGCCGGTCGCTGCGGCCCGGCGGGGTGCTCGTCAACGGCGACCACCTGTTCCAGGAGGACCCGGCGGTGGCGGCGCTGGCCGACGTGGTGGGGCGCCGCCACGCCGAGCGGCACGGCGCGGACGCGCACGAGGACTGGGGGGGCTGGTGGGCGGCCGCGCGGTCCGCGCCGGAACTGGCCGGACCGCTGGCCGAGCGCGCCCGGCGCGGTCCGGGCGCGGGCGGTGACAACGGGCTCACGCTCCAGCGGCACGTGGAGCTCCTGCACAAGGCCGGCTTCGGCGCGGCGGGCCCGGTATGGCAGTACGGGCCGAGCTGCGTGCTGGTGGCCGAGCGCGTCTGACCCGCCGGGCGCCCGGGGCGCGGGGCGGGTCCGTGCCCCGGTTCGCGACGGTCCCGTGCCCCGGGGCACTGTCCGCCGCCGTGTCCGATCCGTGCAAGACGGGGCCGCCCCGGCCTTCCTAGGCTGCGGGCATGACTCCCACACCCCGTCTCGACGCGGTCGGCCTCGTCGTCTCCGACATGGCCGCGACCCTCGCCTTCTACCGCCGCCTCGGCCTGGCCGTGCCGGAGGACGCCGACTCCGCCCCGCACGCGGAGGCGGCCCTGCCGGGCGGCCTGCGCGTCCTGTGGGACACCGAGGAGGCGGTCCGCTCCCACGACCCCGACCGGCCCCGGGTCACCGCGGGCGACCGGATCGCGCTCGCGTTCCGCTGTTCCGATCCGCAGGAGGTGGACGCGGTGTACGCGGAGCTGGTGGCCGCCGGGTACCGCGGTCGGCTCCGGCCGTGGGACGCCGTGTGGGGGCAGCGCTACGCGGTGGTGCTCGACCCGGACGGGCGCGACGTGGAGCTGTTCGCCGACGCCGCGTAGGCGGACGGGGTCATCCCGGTCAGGGCGCGCACCTCGCGGACCAGGTGCGGCTGGTCGGCGTACCCGGCGGCCGCCGCGACCACCGCGTACGGCGTGCCGGCGTCGATCAGCCGCAGCGCCCGGCGCAGCCGCAGGATCCGCGCCAGGGTCTTCGGGCCGTACCCGAAGGCGTCGAGCGAACGGCGGTGCAGCGCGCGGGGGCCGAGGCCCGCCGCGTCGGCGGTCGCCGCCACGCTCCGCCCGGCGCCCAGGGCGGCCGCGACGGCCCGCAGCAGCGGGTCGGGGCGGGGCGCTTCGGCGGCGAGGGCCACGGCCGCCTCCTCCAGCGCGCCGGCCGGGTCCGTGCCGGCGGCGCGCGCCACCCGCGCGGTCAGTGCGCGGACGCGGCCGGCGGGCCACAGGTCGGCCAGGTCCGCGCGCCGGTCGCGCAGGACGCGCGCCGGGACGCCGAGCAGGGCGGGCGCGTCGCCGGGCGCGAACCGCACCCCCGCCCAGGCGGCGCCCCCGCCGCCGGGGGCGTGGGCGCGCGTGTCCGGGCCGGCGACGAGCAGCCGACCGTCGTTCCACAGCAGGTCCATGCAGCCGTCGGGCAGTACGGGCGCGGCCGCCCCGGGCGGCCGGCCCCCGGTCACGGTCCACACGACGGCGCCGTCCAGCCGGGCGGGGCGCTCCCGGTACACGCCGTTCAGCGCGGCCCCCGCGGGCCGGCCGGGCCGCCGCTCGGGTCCCCGTGGCGCTCGTCGCGGGCGCGGTCGGGGGCGCCGTCGCGGGCCGGGCGGCCGGCGTCGGGCCGGGAGCGGCCGATCGTCGGCGGCCGTCCGGCGGACGCGCGCAGCACCGGCGCGCCGGCCGGCAGCTCCCCCTTGGGCAGCTTGTCCTCCGGCGGCCTGTCCTTCGCCTGTCCGGCCTTCGCCTGCTTGTCCCCCGCCGCCGTCCTGTCCTTGGGCTGCCGCTCCTTCTCCGCCTTCTCCCATTGCAGGCGCGCCTTCACGTCGTCCGGTGGGAGGAAGCGCGACCAGCGCTCCGGGAACTCCGACGGCATGTCCGGGTCGTCGGGGTCCCGGTCCTGCTCGGCGGCCCGGGCCCGGGCGAGCAGCGCGGCTGCCTCTGCGGCACGTACCCGCTCGTTCTCGGCGCGGGCGGCCGCCGTGGCGACGGACGGCCACACCCGGTCGATGGCGGCGTTGACGGCCGCCCCGACCAGGACCGCGAAGGCCGAGATGCCGATCCACAGCAGCACGGCGATGGGCGTGGAGAGGGAGCCGTAGATGGTGGGCCCCTCCACCTGGCTCGTCAGGTAGATGCGGAGCAGGAAGCTGCCCAGCACCCACATGACGAAAGCCACGAGCGCCCCCGGCACGTCCTCGATCCACGGCGACCTGACCGGCACGGACACGTGGTACAGGGTCGTCAGGAAGGCCACGGACAGCAGGATCATGACCGGCCAGTACAGGACGGAGACCACCTCCGTGCCCCACGGCACCAGCTCGACCACCCGGTCGGGGCCGACGACCGCCAGCGGGAGGACCACCGCCCCGATCAGGAGCGCGACGAGGTAGAGGAGGAAGGCGAGCAGCCGGGTGGCGACGATGCCGCGATGGCCGTCGAGTCCGTACATGACGGTGATGGTGTCGATGAAGACGTTCACCGCCCGCGACCCGGACCACAGCGCTATCGCGAAGCCGATGGAGATGACGTCGGGCCTGCCGCCCTGGGTGACGTCCTCCAGGAGCGGCTTGGCGATGTCGTTGACGCCCCGGTCCGACAGGACGGTCCCGACCGCGCCGAGGATGTTCCCCTCGATGGAGGCGACGGTGGTGGTGTTGGTCCACTCGTCGATGTAGCCGAGCAGGCCGAGCAGGCCGAGCATCAGCGGCGGCAGGGACAGCAGGGTGAAGAACGCGGCCTCGGCGGCGAGCCCCAGGATCCGGTACTCGATGCACGAGTTGACGGTGTCCTTCAGGAGGAGCCAGGCCAGCTTGCGCTTCGAGACGTTGCGGTAGAGGACCCTGGCCCGCTGGAGCCGGCCCCTGGACGCGCTCGGTCCCGCGGGGCCGGCACTTCCGGCGGACCCCCCGGCCGGCTCGGGTGTTTCCTTCGCTGCCTGCACCTCTTTACCGTATCCGCATGGCAGCCACCACCCACACCGTGACCAACCAGCCCCCGCCCCTGGTCGGGTACGACGTCTTCACCGCCGACCGGGCGCTGACCGAAGCCGTGGAGCGACACCTTCCGCCCGAACTGCGCGAGGAGGCCCGCGGTGAGCTGTCCCTGCTCGGCACCAGCGCCGGCTCGGCGCAGGCCCAGTCCTGGGGCGCGCTCGCCAACGAGTACCCGCCGCGGCTGCGCACCCACGACCGGTACGGCCACCGGGTCGACGAGGTCGACTTCCACCCGGCGTGGCACCGGCTCCTCGGCCACGCCGTGACGTCCGGGCTGACCGGCGCCTGGGTCCGGCCGGGCGGGCACGTGCGGCGCGCGGCCGGGTTCCTGGTGTGGTCGCAGACCGAGGCGGGGCACGGCTGCCCGCTGTCGATGACCCACGCCGCCGTCCCCGCCCTGCGCACCGACCCGGAGCTGGCGGCCGAGTGGGAGCCGCGGCTGACCTCGCGGGTGTACGACGGCGAGGAGCTGCGGCCGCCCGCCGAGAAGGGCGGCGTGCTCTTCGGGATGGGCATGACCGAGAAGCAGGGCGGCAGCGACGTCCGGGCCAACACCACCGCCGCCGTGCCCCTGGACGCGGGGGGCGAGTACCTCCTCACGGGCCACAAGTGGTTCTGCTCCGCGCCCATGTCGGACGGCTTCCTCGTGCTCGCCCAGGCGCCGGGCGGGCTGACCTGCTTCCTCGTGCCGCGGGTGCTGGCGGACGGCACGCGGAACGTGTTCCGCATCCAGCGGCTGAAGGACAAGCTGGGCAACCGGTCGAACGCCTCCGCCGAGGTGGAGTTCGACGGGACGTGGGCGCGCCGCGTCGGCGAGGAGGGGCGCGGGGTGCGGACCATCATCGAGATGGTGGCCGCCACCCGGCTGGACTGCGTGCTCGGCTCGGCCGCCCTGATGCGCCAGGCCGTGGCGCAGGCCGTGCACCACACCACGTACCGCCACGCGTTCGGCGGGCCGCTCGCCGACAAGCCGCTGATGCGCAACGTCCTCGCGGACCTGGCGCTGGAGTCGGAGGCCGCGACCGTCCTCGGCATGCGGCTCGCGGCGGCGTACGACGCCGTGGAGTCCGGCGCCACGGGAGCGGAGGGTTCCGGGGCGGGTGGCGCGGAGTCGGAGCGGGCGCTGCTGCGGCTGGTGGTGCCGGCCGCGAAGTACTGGGTCACCAAGCGGTGCACGCCGACCGTGGCGGAGGCCCTGGAGTGCCTGGGCGGCAACGGCTACGTGGAGGAGTCCGGCATGCCGCGGCTGCTGCGCGAGTCGCCGCTCAACTCCATCTGGGAGGGGTCGGGGAACGTCCAGGCGCTGGACGTGCTGCGGGCGCTGCGGCGCGAGCCGGGCGCCCTCGACGCCTACCTGCGGGAGATCGGCCGGGCGCGCGGCGCGGACCACCGGCTGGACGCGGCGATCAAGGGCCTGCTGACCGAACTGGCCGACCTGGAGGGCGCCGAGGCGCGGGCCCGGCGGCTGGTGGAGCGGCTGGCCCTGGTCCTCCAGGGGTCCCTGCTGGTGCGGTGGGCGCCGCCGGAGGTCGCGGACGCCTTCTGCGGGTCGCGGCTCGGCGGCGACTGGGGGAGGGCCTTCGGGACCCTGCCGCACACCCTGGACCTGGGCGCGGTCGTGGACCGGGCCCGCGCGGAGGTGTAGCGACGCGCGCCGGGCGGCCCGCCGGGGGCGGGCCGCCCGGAAAGCCGACGGGCGCGGGACGCGGTGCGGCGTCCCGCGCCCGGGAGCGCGGCCGGGATGGTGCTGCGCCGACACGGCACCATCCCGTCGCGTACCGGAGACCGGTACGCGCCCACTGTCGTACGCGCGGGCGGTACGGCGCGAGGGTTGCAGGGGGTTGCAGCCGGTGGCGCGATCTGTGCGGAACCGGTCGGGCCCGGCGCGCCGGCGGGGGATGATGGGACGCGGACGGCGACGGGGCCGGACGGCGACGGGGAGGGGCCGGTGCGGAACGCCACAGTCGACATGGCGCGGCTCGCCGCGATGGACGCGCGTGCGGCGACGCTGCTGCTCCACGACATCAGGGACGCCGCGCTGCACGGCGGCCGCGCCCCACTGGCGGCGCGCGCCGAGATACGGGCCTCGTGGGAGCGGATGCTGCGCGGCGGCGTCGACCCCGACCGGGACCGCCGCTCGGGGCTGCTGCCGGCCGGTGAGCTGGAGGCGCGGCGCAACGGCACGACGCTCGGGGAGCTGCTGCCCGTACTCCGCGAGGGCCTCATGGCGGCTCCGGGGTCGGCCGCCGACCCGGCGCGGCACATCATGGTGGTCGCCGACGCCGAGGGGCGGGTGCTGTGGCGGGAGGGCCACGGATCGGTGCTGCGGATGGCGGACGGGCACGGTTTCCAACCGGGCGCCGACTGGCGCGAGTCGACGGTCGGCACGAACGGCGTCGGGACGGCCCTCGTGGTGCGCCGCCCGGTGCAGGTGCACTCCGCCGAGCACTTCGTCGCGACGCACCACCCGTGGACGTGCGCGGGGGCCCCGATCACGGACCCCCGGGACGGCCGGCTGATGGGCGTGGTCGACGTCAGCGGCCCGGTGCCCACGATGCACCCGGCGATGCTGCTCCTGGTGCGCTCGGTCGCGGCCCTCGCCGAGGCCGAGCTGCGCAACCGCCACCTGGCGGGCCTGGCGCGGCTGCGGGCGGTCGCCGCGCCGCTGCTGTGCCGGGTGGGCGGCAGGGCGCTCGCGGTGGACCCGCACGGCTGGACGGCGGCGGTGACGGGGATGGCGCCCGTGGACCGGCTGGCGCTGCCGGGCGCGTTCGGCGGGGGCCGGGTGTGGCTGCCGGCGCTCGGCGAGTGCGACGTCGAGCCGCTGCCGGGCGGCTGGCTCGTACGGCCCCTGGACGGGACCGCGGACGCGGCGGCGGACTCGGTGACTCGGCTGGTGCTGGACGTGCGCCGGGCGCGGGAGTGGACGGTGCGGGTGTCCGGCGCGGTGGGCTCCTGGCAGCGGGAGCTGTCGCCCCGGCACGCGGAGCTGCTGTACGTCCTCGCCTCCCACCGGGACGGGCGCACGGCGGCGCAGCTGGCCGCGGACGTCTTCGGCGACCGGGGCCGGACGGTGACGGTGCGGGCGGAGATGTCGCGGGTGCGGCGGACGCTGGGCGGCGTGCTGGCGCACCGCCCCTACCGGTTCCGCGACGAGGTGGAGGTGGAGGTGCTCGCCCCGGCCGACCCGCGTGACCTGCTGCCCCACTCGACGGCGCCCGCCGTGGTGGCCGCGCGCCACGCCGCCGACGACGAGGCGGGCACGGGCACGGAGGCGGGCCGCGCGGTCTGACGGCCGCGGTACCCGGGACGGGGGGCGGCCACGGGCGCCGAGGCCGCCGTACGGGTCGGGAGGGAGGCCGGGCGAGACGGAGTCCCACGATCCGGACACCCGGCCGGCCCGCGCCCTCCCCGACCGGGGACCGGAACGCCGGCGGACGGAGGGAAGGTGCTGGCCAGAGCCGTGCGCTCCGTGGTTCCCTGGCGGCCATGAGCATCACCGTCACCACCTGGTACCTGGAGCAGACCTCCCCCGACGACCTGCGGCCCGCCGCCGCGCCGGACGGGGACGTCGCGGTCGTCCGGGCCGAGGTGCCCTCGCCCGAGTTCAGCCGCTTCCTCTACAGCGCGGTCGGCGGTGACGTCTGCTGGGTGGACCGGCTGGGGCTGACCCACGCGCAGTGGCGGGAGATCCTGGAGCGGCCGGGGGTGGAGACCTGGGTGGCGTACGAGAGCGGGACGCCCGCCGGGTACGTCGAGTTGGACCCGCAGGACGACGGGGTCGTGGAGATCATGTACTTCGGCCTGCTCCCGGCCTTCCGGGGCCGCCGCATCGGCGGGCACCTGCTGTCGTACGGGACCGCCCGCGCCTGGGACCTCGCGGACCGCTGGCCCGGGCGGCCGCCGACGAGGCGCGTGCGGCTGAACACCTGCTCGCTCGACGGGGAGCACGCCCTGGCCAACTACCGTCGGCGGGGATTCCGCGTCCACGACACCCGCGTCACCGAGAAGCCGGCCGGCGCGGCCGTGGCTCCGGGTCCCTGGCCGGGCGCGTACGCATGACCCCGGCGGGGCGGCCGGCGGCGGGCCCGCCGGGCGTTTGACGTGACCCGGACCACATGTGTCCACGATCCGGGACAGTATGGTCCACATCGCGGACAAAGGTGGACTGGGTCCAAAGTCCCATGCCACGCTTCCGTCATGTCTCGAGCTGGAACTGCCTTGGTGAGTCGGCGGCACGTCGACCTCGGCCGCATGTCCAGCGCCATGTGTCCGGCGAGCTGAGAGACCCGGCGACGCCGCGATCCCCCGATCTTCCGAACTCTTCTGCACCCACCGCGCAATGTCGCGCAGGCGCTCCGCCTGCGCGACATTGCGCAGGTCAGAGCCGCCCTCCTGCAGTCCCGAAGGACGTATAGCCATGGCCGCCACCCCCGAACAGCCCGCACCCGCCACGCCCCGCCGCAAGCCGGGGCGCCACCGTGGCGAGGGCCAGTGGGCCAGGGGCCACTTCACGCCCCTGAACGGCAATGAGCAGTTCAAGAAGGACGACGACGGTCTCAATGTGCGGACACGCATTGAGACGATCTACTCGAAGGCCGGATTCGACTCCATCGACCCCAACGACCTGCGCGGCCGCATGCGCTGGTGGGGCCTCTACACCCAGCGCAAGCCCGGGATCGACGGCGGCAAGACGGCCGTCCTCGAACCGGAGGAGCTGGACGACGAGTACTTCATGCTGCGGGTGCGCATCGACGGCGGCCGGCTGACCACCCGGCAGCTGCGCGTCATCGGCGAGATCTCGCAGGAGTTCGCCCGCGGCACCGCCGACATCACCGACCGGCAGAACGTCCAGTACCACTGGATCCGGATCGAGGACGTGCCGGAGATCTGGAACCGCCTCGAAGCCGTGGGCCTCTCCACGACCGAGGCGTGCGGCGACACCCCGCGCGTCATCATCGGCTCGCCGGTCGCCGGGATCGCCGAGGACGAGATCATCGACGGCACCCCCGCCATCGAGGAGATCCACCGCCGCATCATCGGCAACAAGGACTTCTCCAACCTGCCCCGCAAGTTCAAGTCCGCGGTCTCCGGCTCGCCGCTCCTCGACGTGGCACACGAGATCAACGACATCGCCTTCGTCGGCGTGGAGCACCCCGAGCACGGGCCCGGCTTCGACCTGTGGGTCGGCGGCGGACTCTCCACCAACCCGAAGATCGGTGTCCGGCTCGGCGCGTGGGTCCCGCTCGACGAGGTCCCGGACGTCTACACCGGCGTCATCTCCATCTTCCGCGACTACGGCTACCGGCGGCTGCGCAACCGCGCCCGGCTGAAGTTCCTCGTCGCGGACTGGGGCGCCGAGCGGTTCCGCCAGGTCCTGGAGGACGAGTACCTCGGACGCAAGCTGGTCGACGGCCCGGCCCCCGCCCAGCCCGTGCAGCAGTGGCGCGACCACGTCGGCGTCCACCGGCAGCAGGACGGCCGCTTCTACGTCGGCTTCGCCCCGCGCGTCGGCCGCGTCGACGGCGCCACCCTCACGAAGATCGCCGAGGTGGCGGAGGCCCACGGCTCCGGCCGCGTCCGCACCACGGTCGAGCAGAAGATGATCGTCCTCGACGTCGAGGAGGACCGGGTCGAGTCGCTCGTCGGCGCACTGGAGGCGCTCGACCTGCGGGTGCAGCCCTCCCCGTTCCGGCGCGGCACCATGGCCTGCACCGGCATCGAGTTCTGCAAGCTCGCCATCGTCGAGACGAAGGCGCGCGGCTCGTCCCTCATCGACGAACTGGAGCGCCGCCTCCCCCGGTTCGACCAGCCGATCACCATCAACATCAACGGCTGCCCCAACGCCTGCGCGCGCATCCAGGTGGCGGACATCGGCCTCAAGGGCCAGCTCGTCCTGGACGACGAGGGCCGGCAGGTCGAGGGCTACCAGGTGCACCTGGGCGGCGCGCTCGGCCTGGAGGCCGGCTTCGGCCGCAAGGTCCGCGGCCTGAAGGTCACCGCCGCCGAACTGCCCGACTACATCGAGCGCGTCCTCACCCGCTACCAGGCGGAGCGCGAGCCCGACGAGCGCTTCGCGACCTGGGCGGCGCGGGCGCCGGAGGAGGCCCTGTCGTGAACCACGCACACACGGCCGGCGCACGGCCGCGGGACGGGGAGGCGCGGTGAGCGAGCGAGCGGCGCCCTTCCACTGCCCGTACTGCGGCGACGAGGACCTGCGCCCCGGCGAGCAGGGCCACGGCGCCTGGGAGTGCGCGGGCTGCAACCGGGCTTTCCAGCTGAAGTTCCTGGGCCTGCTGGCCCGGGGCCTGCGGCGCCACGACAGCGGAGGGGACCCCACGTGACCCTGACGGAGACCGACGACAAGCTCAGGGAGCTGGCCGAACGGGCCGGTCGCGAGCTGGAGGACGCCCCGGCGCTCTCCATCCTGACCTGGGCGGCCGAGACCTTCGGCAAGCGCTTCTGCGTCACCTCCTCCATGGAGGACGCGGTCGTCGCCCACCTCGCCTCGCGCGCCTTCCCCGGCGTCGACGTGGTGTTCCTGGACACCGGCTACCACTTCCCGGAGACCATCGGCACCCGCGACGCGGTCGACGCCGTGATGGACGTCAACGTCATCACGCTGACACCGCGCCGGACGGTGGCCGAACAGGACGCCGAGCACGGGCCGCGGCTGTACGAGCGCGACCCCGACCTGTGCTGCGCGCTGCGCAAGGTGCGGCCGCTGGAGGAGGGCCTCGCCGGGTACGACGCCTGGGCGACGGGCCTGCGCCGCGACGAGTCCGCGACCCGTGCGGACACGCCGGTGGTCGGCTGGGACGCCAGGCGCCGCAAGGTGAAGGTCTCGCCGATCGCCCGCTGGACGCAGGACGACGTGGACGCGTACGTCGCCGAGCACGGCGTCCTGACCAACCCGCTGCTGATGGACGGCTACGCCTCCGTCGGCTGCGCGCCCTGCACCCGCCGCGTGGCGCAGGGCGAGGACGCGCGAGCCGGCCGCTGGGCGGGCCGGGCGAAGACCGAGTGCGGGCTGCACGGCTGATGACGACTGTGGGAGAAGAGAACGTGACTGGGGCCACCATCTGGCTCACCGGGCTGCCGAGCGCCGGGAAGACCACGATCGCCCACGCGCTGGCCGAGCGCCTGCGCGCCGAGGGCCGTCGGGTCGAGGTCCTGGACGGCGACGAGATCCGCGAGTTCCTGTCGGCGGGCCTCGGCTTCGGGCGGGAGGACCGGGACACCAACGTGCGGCGGATCGGCTTCGTCGCCGAACTGCTCGCGTCGAACGGCGTGCAGGTCCTCGTGCCCGTCATCGCCCCGTACGCCGACAGCCGCGAGGCCGTGCGCAAGCGCCACCGGGCGGAGGGCACCCCGTACGTCGAGGTGCACGTGGCCACGCCGGTGGAGGTGTGCTCGGAGCGGGACGTCAAGGGGCTGTACGCCAAGCAGGCCGCCGGCGAGATCAGCGGCCTGACCGGCGTCGACGACCCGTACGAGGCACCCGACGACCCCGACCTGCGGATCGAGTCCCAGCACCAGAGCGTGCAGGAGTCCGCCGCGGCGGTCCACGCGCTGCTCACCGAGAGGGGACTGCTGTGAGCGACGCGCGCGCGGCCTTTGAGCCGCAGACAGCAGCGATGCCCGCACCTCCGCGCCGCGCAGGCGGAGAAGCCCACGAAGGGGATGCAGCATGACGACCACGGTCGCCCACGTCCACGGAGACACCGACAGCCCGTTCGCGCTGTCGCACCTGGACTCGCTGGAGTCCGAGGCGGTCCACATCTTCCGCGAGGTGGCGGGTGAGTTCGAACGGCCGGTGGTCCTCTTCTCCGGCGGCAAGGACTCCATCGTCATGCTGCACCTGGCGCTGAAGGCGTTCGCCCCGGCCCCGGTCCCGTTCTCGCTGCTGCACGTCGACACCGGGCACAACTTCCCCGAGGTCATCGAGTACCGCGACCGGACCGTGGCGAAGCACGGGCTGCGCCTGCACGTCGCCTCGGTGCAGGACTACATCGACCGCGGTGTCCTGCGCGAGCGGCCGGACGGCACCCGCAACCCGCTCCAGACCGTGCCGCTGACCGAGGCCATCCAGCAGCACCGCTTCGACGCGGTGTTCGGCGGCGGGCGGCGCGACGAGGAGAAGGCCCGCGCCAAGGAGCGGGTGTTCTCCCTGCGCGACGAGTTCTCCCAGTGGGACCCGCGCCGGCAGCGGCCCGAGCTGTGGCAGCTGTACAACGGCCGGCACGCGCCCGGCGAACACGTGCGCGTGTTCCCGCTGTCCAACTGGACCGAGCTGGACGTGTGGCAGTACATCGAGCGCGAGGGCATCGAGCTCCCGGAGATCTACTTCGCGCACGAGCGGGAGGTGTTCTCCCGCTCCGGCATGTGGCTGACCGCCGGCGAGTGGGGCGGACCGAAGGAGTCCGAGCCGGTACAGAAGCGGATGATCCGCTACCGCACGGTCGGCGACATGTCCTGCACCGGCGCCGTCGACTCCGACGCCACCACGCTCCAGGACGTGATCGCCGAGATCGCCGCGTCCCGGCTGACCGAGCGGGGCGCCACCCGCGCCGACGACAAGCTGTCCGAGGCCGCGATGGAAGACCGCAAGCGCGAAGGGTACTTCTAGAGATGTCCAGCACCACCGCCGCCGAGCCGCTCTCGGCCACCACCCTGCTGCGCTTCGCCACCGCGGGCTCCGTCGACGACGGCAAGTCCACCCTGGTGGGCCGGCTGCTGCACGACTCCAAGTCGATCCTCACCGACCAGCTGGAGGCCGTCGAGCACGCCTCGCGCTCCCGCGGCCAGGAGGCACCCGACCTGGCGCTGCTCACCGACGGCCTGCGCGCCGAACGCGAGCAGGGCATCACCATCGACGTCGCCTACCGCTACTTCGCCACCCCCAGGCGCCGCTTCATCCTCGCCGACACCCCCGGCCACGTGCAGTACACCCGCAACATGGTCACCGGCGCGTCGACGGCCGAGCTGACCGTGATCCTGGTGGACGCCCGCAACGGCGTCGTCGAGCAGACCCGCCGGCACGCGGCCGTCTCCGCGCTGCTGCGGGTGCCGCACGTCGTGCTCGCCGTGAACAAGATGGACCTCGTCGGCTACGAGGAGGCGGTGTTCGCCCGGATCGCCGAGGACTTCACGGCGTACGCGACCGAGCTGGGCGTTCCGGAGGTCACGGCGATCCCCATCTCGGCGCTCGCCGGCGACAACGTCGTGGAGCCGTCCGCGACGATGGACTGGTACGGCGGCCCGACGGTGCTGGAGCACCTGGAGACCGTGCCCGTCAGCCACGACCTGACCGGCTGCCACGCCCGGCTGCCCGTGCAGTACGTGATCCGCCCGCAGACCCCGGAGCACCCGGACTACCGGGGGTACGCCGGGCAGATCGCCGCCGGCACGTTCCGGGTCGGCCAGGAGGTCACCGTGCTGCCCTCGGGGCGCACGTCGCGGGTCTCCGGCATCGACCTGCTCGGCGAGGCGGTGGACGTCGCCTGGACGCCGCAGTCGGTCACCCTCCTGCTGGAGGACGACATCGACGTCTCGCGCGGCGACCTGATCGTGCCCACCGGTGACGCCCCGGCCACCAGCCAGGACGTCGAGGCGACCGTCTGCCATGTCGCCGACCGGCCCCTGACGGTGGGCCAGCGGGTGCTCCTGAAGCACACCACCCGCACGGTGAAGGCGATCGTCAAGGAGATCCCGTCCCGGCTCACCCTGGACGACCTCTCCCAGCACCCGGAGCCCGGCCGGCTGGTCGCCAACGACATCGGCACCGTCCGCGTCCGCACGGCCGAGCCGCTCGCGCTGGACGCGTACGCCGACTCGCGCCGCACCGGGTCCTTCCTCCTCATCGACCCCGCGGACGGCACCACGCTCGCGGCCGGCATGGCGGGCGAGTCGTTCGCCACCGAGAAGGCCGCGGCCGCCCCCGCCGACGACGACGGCTGG
The DNA here is from genome assembly GCF_020873895.1 of Streptomyces sp. DH12. Taxonomy (GTDB): domain Bacteria; phylum Actinomycetota; class Actinomycetes; order Streptomycetales; family Streptomycetaceae; genus Streptomyces. The sequence continues at coordinate 21,773 of NZ_JAHWGT010000058.1, forward strand.
GACTTCTGATGGCCGACGCGTACGGGACGTTCGCGAAGGAGGGCGGCCGCGTCGGCAGCGGCGCCCTCGGCGCGGGCACCGGAGGAGTCGCCCGATGTGCCGGCTGACGCCCGCGCGCACGCCGCGCGCCCTTCCGCAGCCCCACCCGCGCCGCGACGCGCACCGCCGACGAAGATCCCGAAGTACCTGACCCGAGAGGGAAACCCACCCGTGCCTTCCTCACGCACCACCTCGCGCCGCCGCCTCGCCGCCCTGGCCGCGGCCCTGCCGCTGCTGATCGGCGCGCTGGCCTCCTGCGGCTACGGCTCCCAGGCCGTCAGTGACGAGAAGAAGGTGGTGGCCGAGGGAGAGAAGCTCTCGGCGGACAAGGTGAGGCTCGGGTACTTCCCCAACCTCACCCACGCCACCGCCCTCGTGGGCGACCGGGAAGGCATCATCCAGAAGGAGCTGGGCGGCACGGAGCTGAAGGTGTCGACCTTCAACGCGGGCCCCTCCGAGATCGAGGCGCTCAACGCCGACTCGATCGACATCGGCTTCATCGGCCCCTCCCCCGCGATCAACGGCTACGTGAAGTCCGGGGGCAAGAACCTGCGGATCGTCGGGGGTTCCGCGTCCGGCGGCGTGAAGCTGGTCGTGAACCCGGCGAAGATCAAGACATTGGACGACCTCAGGGGCAAGCGGATCGCCACCCCGCAGCACGGCAACACGCAGGACGTCGCCTTCCTCAACTGGATCAAGGGACGCGGCTGGAAGGTCGACGCCCAGAGCGGCAAGGGCGACGTGTTCGTGGTCCGCACCGAGAACAAGGTGGCCCCGGACGCCTACAAGTCCGGGTCCATCGACGGCGCCTGGGTCCCGGAGCCGACCGCGTCCAAGCTGGTCAGCGAAGGCGCCAGAGTACTCCTCGACGAGTCGACCCTCTGGCCGGACAAGAAGTTCGTCATCACGAACATCATCGTGTCGCAGAGGTTCCTCAAGGAGCACCCGGACGTCGTGGAGGCGGTGCTGCGCGGCGCGGTGAAGACGAACGCGTGGATCAACGCCAACCCGGAGAAGGCGAAGGCCTCCGCCAACGCCCAGCTGAAGGCGCTCACCGGCAAGCCGCTCGGGAACGAGGTCATCGACCCGGCGTGGCCGTCGATCCGGTTCGTCGACGACCCGCTCGCCGCGACACTGCGGGCGCAGGCGGACCACGCGGTCAACGCCGGCCTCCTCGAGCAGCCGGAGCTGAAGGGCATCTACGACCTCCGGCCGCTCAACAAGGTCCTCGCGGCCGCGGGCAGGCCCGCGGCCGCCGACGCCGGTCTCGGCGTCAAGTAACCCGCCCCCAGCCCCGTTCCGTACCCAGGAGGTGACGACCATGGCCACGACCTTCGCCGCCAAGGCCGAGGACCGTGTCGCGGTGACCCACGCGGCCCGCATCGCGCACGTCTCGAAGTCCTACCCCGGACCGACCGGGCGGCAGCTCGTGCTCGACGACATCTCGCTCGACGTGGCCCCCGGCGAGTTCGTCACCCTCCTCGGGGCCTCCGGCTGCGGCAAGTCCACGCTGCTGAACCTCGTCGCGGGCCTCGACCGGCCGACCGCGGGGACCATCGAGACCCCCGGCGGCCGACCGTCCCTGATGTTCCAGGAGCATGCGCTCTTCCCCTGGCTGACCGCCGGCAAGAACGTCGAGCTGGCGCTGCGGCTGCGCGGCGTGCCCAAGGGCGAGCGGCGCGGCGAGGCGGAACGGCTGCTGGAGCTGGTGCGGCTGCGCGGCTCGTACGGCAAGCGGGTGCACGAGCTGTCCGGCGGCATGCGGCAGCGGGTGGCGCTGGCGCGGGCGCTCGCCCAGGACAGCGACCTGCTCCTGATGGACGAGCCGTTCGCCGCGCTCGACGCCATCACCCGGGACGTCCTGCACGACGAGCTGACGCGCATCTGGCGCGAGACGCGGCTGTCCGTGCTGTTCGTCACCCACAACGTGCGCGAGGCGGTGCGGCTGGCCGAGCGCGTGGTCCTGCTGTCCTCGCGGCCGGGGCGGATCGCCCGCGAGTGGCGCATCGACATCCCCCAGCCGCGCCGCATCGAGGACGCCGCCGTGGCGGAGCTGTCCGTCGAGATCACCGAAGAACTGCGTGGGGAGATCCGCCGCCATGGGCAGCACTGACACGACGACCGGCGCCACCGCCAAGGCGGACGACATCGCCGGGCTCGAAGCCGGCCTGGACGCGCTCGACGCGGTGCAGGTGCGCCGCACACCGGTGCGGGAGGTCCTGGTCGGGAAGGTCCTGCCGCCGCTCGTCGCCGTAGCCCTGGTGCTGGCCGTGTGGCAGACCCTCGTCTGGGCTCAGGTCACCGACGCGTACAAGCTCCCGGCGCCCGCCGCCGTCTGGGACAGCCTGGCCACGATGTGGCTGCAGGGCACGCTGCTGGACGTGCTGTGGACCAGCGTCTCCCGGGCGCTGCTCGGCTTCCTGATGGCTCTGGCGATCGGTACGCCGCTGGGGCTGCTGGTGGCGCGGGTGCGGTTCGTCCGCGCGGCGATCGGCCCGATCCTGTCCGGCCTGCAGTCGCTGCCGTCGGTGGCGTGGGTCGCGCCGGCCGTCCTGTGGCTGGGTCTCAACGACTCGATGATGTACGCGGTGATCCTGCTGGGCGCGGTGCCGTCGATCGCCAACGGGCTCGTCGCGGGCGTGGACCAGGTGCCGCCGCTGTTCCTGCGGGCCGGCCGGACCCTCGGCGCGACCGGTCTGCGCGGTGCCTGGCACATCGTCATGCCGGCCGCCCTGCCCGGCTACCTGGCGGGCCTGAAGCAGGGCTGGGCGTTCTCCTGGCGCTCCCTGATGGCCGCCGAGATCATCGCGTCCTCCCCCGACCTCGGCCTCGGGCTCGGCCAGTTGCTGGAGAACGGCCGCAACAACATCGACATGCCCGGCATCTTCCTGGCGATCCTGCTGATCCTCCTCGTCGGCATCGCCGTCGACCTGCTCGTGTTCAGCCCGCTGGAGCGCGCGGTGCTGCGCCGCCGCGGCCTGCTGGCCAAGGGCTGATCCGCGTGCCGGCCGCCCCCGTCCTGCTCGTCGTCGCCCACGGCAGCCGCGACCCGCGGCACGCCGCGACCGTCCACGCCCTGGTACGGGAGGCGGCCGCGCTGCGCCCCGGCGTACGCGTGGAGACGGCGTTCCTCGACTTCACCGTCCCGTCGGTGCCGGCCGTGCTGGAGCGGCTGGCGGCGGAGGGCGCCCGCGACGTCGTGGTGTTGCCGCTCCTGCTGACCCGGGCCTTCCACGCCAAGGCCGACGTCCCGGCCGTGCTGCGGCAGGCCCCGCCGTCGCTGAGGATCCGGCAGGCCGCCGTCCTCGGACCGTCACCGCTGCTGCTCGCGGCGGTGGAACGCCGGCTGTACGAGGCGGGGCTCACCCCCGCCGACAAGGGCTCGACCGGGGTCGTCCTGGCCTCGGCGGGCTCCACCGACCCGGAGGCGAACGCGGTGATCGCTGAAACGGCGCGGGAGCTGCGGCGCGCCGGTTGGTGCGCCGTGCGGCCCGCGTTCGCCTCCGCATCCCTCCCCCGCACCGAGGACGCCGTCCGGGCGCTGCGGTCGGAGGGCGCACGGCTGGTGGCGGTCGCCCCCTACGTGATCGCCCCCGGCCGCCTGCCGGACCGGATCGCGGCGGGCGCGGCCGCGGCCGACGTCCTCGCCGACGTCCTCGGCCCGTCCCCCGAGCTGGCCCGCCTGCTCCTGCACCGCTACGACGAGTCCCGGACCGCCCGCCCGCTGGCGGCCGTCGGCTAGGGGACGGAACGCTCCGAGCGAGGCTCAGGGGGCGGGTTCCGCGGTGAGTTCGGCGAGTTTGCGGACGGTGTTCCAGTTGCGGGTGGTGGCGGTGACGCCGCGCAGCAGGGCGGGGCGGGCGAGCGCGTCGGCCAGGGCGGACCGGCCGAGGCCGTCGGGGGTGTAGAGGTACAGGGCGCGGTCGCCGAGGCGGTACTCCTCGGGGAGGTGGGCGGTCGGGTCGACGGCGGCGAAGCGGTCGGCGGTCGCGGGGACGTCCAGGTAGGTGACGTGGAGCTGCCGGCCCTCCAGCGCGTCGGCGGGGAACGGGCAGTCGTCGACGACGGCCCGCAGGTACGGGGCGCCGCGCACGAGGCAGTCGACGGGGAAGCCGAAGCGTTCCGCCATGGCCTGCCCGATCTCGGCGGCGAGCGTGTCCTCGTCCGCTCCGGGGCCGGTGGTGAAGACGGCGTTGCCGGACTGGAGGTGGGTGCGCACCTCGGTGTGGCCGAGGTCGGCGAGGAGGGCGCGCAGGTCGGCCATCGGGACCTTCCTGGCGCCGCCGACGTTGACGCCGCGCAGGAGCGCGGCGTATCGGGTGGTCGTCATGGGCGCCACCCTAGAAGGCCGCCCCCGCGTCCGCCGGTGCGGGAGGGTGTCGTCCGGCGTGGGACGGTCGCGGCGGCTGTCGGGTGTGTGGGGGCGGCCTTCT
>NZ_JAHWGT010000587.1 GCF_020873895.1 Streptomyces sp. DH12
AGCTGGTCGTGACCGAGGGCACCCTGACCGGCACCACCGTCGCGCTCCAGGGCCAGACCATCACCCTGGGCCGGGCGCACGACAGCACGATCGTGCTGGACGACGACTACGCCTCCAGCCGCCATGCCAGGATCTACCCGGACCGCGACGGTCAGTGGATCGTCGAGGACCTGGGCTCCACCAACGGCACCTACCTGGACCGGACCCGCTGCTGCTGCCGCTCGCCACGCTGCTCAACGGCCTGGGGCTGGTCGCCATCTGGCGCCTGGACCAGTCCGAGCGCCTCCAGCAGAGCCGGACGTTCGTGGAGGCCGCGCCGCGCCAGCTGATGTACTCGGCGATCGGCGTGGCCCTGTTCGTGGCCGTGCTGTTCTTCCTCAAGGACCACCGCGTCCTGCAGCGCTACACCTACATCTCGATGGCGGGCGCGCTGGTGCTGCTGCTCCTGCCGCTGGTCCCGGGCCTCGGCCACAACGTCTTCGGCGCCAGGATCTGGATCAAGATCCCCGGCCTCGGCACGCTCCAGCCCGGTGAGTTCGCCAAGATCGTGCT
>NZ_JAHWGT010000588.1 GCF_020873895.1 Streptomyces sp. DH12
CCCACCGCCCTCCGCACGGCACGCCGCGGCGGCGACGGCTACGCGGCCCGCTGGCGCACGGAGGTCCGGAGGCTGCGGAGGGCGGCGTCGGAGGCGGAGGGGGCGATACCGGCCGCTGGGTCTGACACGGGCGGCGGGACCCCGGCGCCCCGTGGCCCCGGCGCCGAGGAGCGGGCCGTCGGGCTGGTGGTGGCGCTGGCGTTCCCGGAGCGGGTGGCTCGGGCGGACGGCGGGTCGTATCTGATGGTGGGTGGGACGCGGGCCGAGGTGGGCGCCGGGTCCGCGCTGCGGGGGGCCGAGTGGGTCGCTGTCGCCGTGGCCGACCGGCCCGTGGGGCGTGGGCACGCGCGTGTTCTGCTGGGGGCTGCCGTGGACGAGGACGTGGCGCGCCGGGCGGCGGGGGATCCAGCAGCGCCAGGCCGGAGGCGTCAGGATCGCCCCAGCAGGCCGCCTGGAGCGCGAACGCCGTCAGGTCGGCCACCTTGATCTCGGGGGAGGGGTACGACGGCAGCCGCGCGTCCTCCGCCTCCGCCCAGCAGCGGTACACCGCGC
>NZ_JAHWGT010000589.1 GCF_020873895.1 Streptomyces sp. DH12
GTCCTGCGTGTCCGCGCGGGTAGGGACGGTCCACCCCGCAGGCCAGCACGGCGACGGTCGCGCCGCCCGCGCCGAGCGCCCCGCGGTGGGCGGCGCCGTCGATGCCGTAGGCGCCGCCGGAGACGACGACCCATCCCTTCTCGGCGAGTCCGGCCGCGAGGGTGGCGGCCATGAACGCGCCGTACTCGGTGCAGGCACGGGCGCCGACGAGGGCGACCGAGCGCAGCGCCCACATCCGCAGGTCCGCGGTGCCCCGCACCCTCAGGCCGAGCGGGCGGGCGTCCCCGAGGTCGTCGAGCTGACCGGGCCACTCCGCGTCCCCGGGGCACACGAACCGCACGCCCGCGTCCTGTGCGACGGCGAGGTCCCGGCGCGGGTCGGCCCGCTCGGCCCTGGCCAGCAGCCCGGCCCACCGCTTCCGGCCGACGCCGGGCAGGGGCTCCCCGCGCTGCCTCAGCCGGCGCACCACTCCGTCCACCCCGAACTCCCGCACCCAGCGCCCGCCGGTCTCGTCGCCGGGTTCGATGACGCGGCTGAGGAAGATCCGGCCG
>NZ_JAHWGT010000590.1 GCF_020873895.1 Streptomyces sp. DH12
GCTGGAGACGGCCTCCGAGCACGGCCTGCCCGTCGACCTGCACACCGACGCCTCCGACCCGGCCCGGCTGGCTCGCCTCGCGGCGATGGCGGGCGGCCTGCGACCCGGGGTGACGCTCGGCCCGTGCGGGGGCCTGTCCGCCCTCCCCGCCGACGTCGCGGCCCGTACGGCGGAGCGGCTCGCGGCGGCCGGGGTGACGGTGGTGTGCCTGCCCCAGGGCGGCTGCGGCGCGGCGGACGGCCGGGACGCCGCACCGGTACGGCTGCTGCGCGCGGCGGGTGTACGGGTGGCGGCCGGCAGCGGGTCGCTGCGGGACGTGTCGAACCCGGTGGGCCGGGGCGACCCGCTGGAGGCGGCGTACCTGCTGGCCTCCTGTCAGGGCCTGACCCCCGAGGACGCGTACGCGGCGGTGAGCACGCGGGCGCGGGCGGCGATGGGACTGCCGGAGGTCCGGGTGGAGGCGGGCTTCCCCGCCGACCTGCTGGCGGTACGGGGCGACGGCCTGCCGGCCGCGCTGTCCCTGGCGTACAGCCGGATCGTGGTGCACGGG
>NZ_JAHWGT010000591.1 GCF_020873895.1 Streptomyces sp. DH12
GCTCGCCGGGTTCTTCGAGGGTGCGAACGCCGTCCTGGTCGGCCGGACCGCGGCTCCGGACAGCCCGTCCCTCACCCAGCACGAGGCCGTCCTCGACGCGCTCGGCTCCCTGAACGTGCCGATCGTCGCCGATGTCGAATGCGGGCACGTCCCGCCGTACATGCCGATCGTGAACGGTGCGTACGGGCGTGTGGTGCACGCGGCGGGGCGGAGTGAGCTGACGCAGACGTTGCGGTGACGGGGTGACGGGGTGACGGAGCGGTCGGGAGGCGGCGTGGAACACGGTGGCGTGTCCCGCGGTGCCCGCCTGGCCGCCCATGGTGCCGTTTCCGCCTCGCTGGCCCTGTGCGATGACCGCAGGTTACGTGAACTCGTGGACGCCGGGCAGCCGTTGGGCTCCGGCATCGGCGGAGAGCGGGTCCTGCTGGACGTCGACGGTACGCCGGTCTTCGTCAAGCAGGTACGCCTGACCGATCTGGAGCGGCGGCCGGAGACTCTGCACTCCACGCGCAACCTCTTCGAGCTGCCGCTCTTCTGTCACTACGGAGTC
>NZ_JAHWGT010000592.1 GCF_020873895.1 Streptomyces sp. DH12
GGTCGAACGACTATCCGGCAAAGAAACACGTCCTTGCCCCAGGTGTGTGGCACCGGTGTGCGGAGTTCAGGGGCCGGCGTTCAGTCCGTGGCCATCCCGCACCCGTCTCGCGTTGACCCTCTGCTGTCACAGTGGTTCTGACCGTGACCGTTCGACGCGAGGAGTACACATGCACGTACGCGCTGTTGCCGCCTCGACCACCGCGCTTGCGGGAGCCGCCGTCCTCCTGCTCCCGCTCGCCCCGGCCCGGGCCGCCGAGGGCGCCGCGCCCGCACCCGTGGTCGTCGCGCACCGGGGCGCCTCCGGGTACGCGCCGGAGAACACGCTCGCGGCCGTCGACAAGGCGGCCGCCCTGGGCACCGAGTGGGTGGAGAACGACGTCCAGCGCACCAAGGACGGCGAGCTCGTCGTCGTGCACGACGACAGCCTGCAGCGCACCACCGACGTCGAGGAGGTCTTCCCCGACCGTGCGCCGTGGAAGGTGAAGGACTTCACCGCCGCCGAGATAGCCCGCCTGGACGCGGGCAGCTGGTTCGACCCGGAGTACGCG
>NZ_JAHWGT010000593.1 GCF_020873895.1 Streptomyces sp. DH12
GGGAGCTGGCGATCCGCCCCAGGTCCTCGCGGAGTCCGGCGGCCTCCTGCCGCTCGCGGTCGAGCCGCTCCTCCAGCCGCTGCGCCAGATCCCGCTGCTTCTCCGCCTCCTCGCGCCCGGCCTCGTACCGCTCGGTGGCCTTCGCCGCCTCCTCGTACAGCCGCGCCACCTCGGCGCTGACGGAGGCGGAGCCGTGACCGGGGGCGTGGGATTCGTCGCCGTCGGCGGGCCGGGCGGCGAGCACGGCGAGCGCGCAGAGCAGCACGGCGACGAGCAGCGGACGGCGGGTGAGACGCATGCCTGCGATCCTGTCCCCGCCCCGGGGCGGGAGGCGCGTTCACGTCGTACACATGGGGGAGGACACGCCCCCGTACGGATGCTTCGACGGCCGTCCGGACGCCCCGGTGAGACTGACGGTGCGTCAAGGTTCTGCGGCTGCGCCGTCTCTCGGGAATCGAACTGGAGGCCACGCACTCCTCAGATCGGGTGCCTGATGCCCAAGTGACTGCCGTGGTGCAGTGGCCCGGCGATTCTTGTAGTGCACAAGCAG
>NZ_JAHWGT010000594.1 GCF_020873895.1 Streptomyces sp. DH12
TCTTGCCGTACCGGGCGACGACCGGCTGGACCCGCTCCATGAACGCCACGTACTCCTCGTGCGGCGTGGAGTGCGCCTCGTCGCCGCCGATGTGGAGGTAGCGGCCGGGCGTGAGCGCGGCGATCTCCCGCACCACGTCCTCGACGAAGTCGTACGTGATCTCCTTGCCGACGCACAGCGAGCTGAAGCCGACCTCGGTGCCGGTGTAGAGCGGCGGCGCGACGCCGTCGCAGTTCAGCTCGGCGTAGGAGGCGAGGGCCGCGTTGGTGTGGCCCGGCATGTCGATCTCGGGGACGACCTCCAGGTACCGGGAGGCGGCGTACCGCACGATCTCGCGGTAGTCGTCCTTGGTGTAGTGACCGCCCGGGCCGCCGCCGACCTCGGTGGAGCCGCCGTAGGCGGCGAGCCGCGGCCAGGAGTCGACGGCGATGCGCCAGCCCTGGTCGTCGCTCAGGTGCAGATGCAGTTTGTTGATCTTGTAGAGGGCGATCCGGTCGATGTAGCGCTTGACCTCGTCGACGGAGAAGAAGTGGCGGGAGACGTCGAGCAT
>NZ_JAHWGT010000595.1 GCF_020873895.1 Streptomyces sp. DH12
AGGCGTTCCTCGGCGACGCGGCCTGGGAGGGCCTCGGCGCCCTCGCGACCGGCACGGCCCTGTGGCGGGAACGGCGGGCCGAGTCCGGTCGCCCGTGAACACGGCGCACTCGACGGGGAGGGGGTCCCGCGCGGGACCCCCTCGGCGTCTTCCAGGCGTGCGCGCGGGCGTCAGATGCCGCAGGTCGGGGCCGACCAGTAACGGCTGCTTCGGTGGTCGACGTGCGTGTGGTCGTCGTGGCCCGGGTAACCGGGGCCGAGGATCCCGTTGAAGCCGTGGTTGCGGGCCTGCTTGGCCAGGGTGCACAGCGAGTGCGACCCGGCGCCGAGGTCGGCCGCGTCGCCGTAGAGATGGCGGCTGTTGCTCGCGCCGCCCACCGCGCTGTTGCAGGACTGGGAGCGGAAGCCGCTGGTGACCCGGATCGGCGGGTCGCCGAGCGCGTGCCGCAGCGCCTCCAGCTTCCACATGGTGCGCAGGGCGTTCGCCTTCGCCGTCGGGGCGCTCACCGCGCCGCCCGACCAGGTCGAGTTGCAGCGGTTCAGCTCGGAGT
>NZ_JAHWGT010000596.1 GCF_020873895.1 Streptomyces sp. DH12
CGTACCCGGCGCGCGACGGGCTCGCGCACCACGTCCGTGGACAGCAGGCGGGGCCGCTGCCGGACGCCGTTGACGGTGCGCTGCGCGTAGGTGAGGCGGCGCAGCCCCGGCCGTCCGGCCCGGTCGACGACCACCGTGCCGTGGGCCAGCGCGGGGTCCTCGACGCGTTCCTCGGTGAACGGGATCTCCTCGTCGCGGACCTCCGGGACGGTGCGGTGGCGGGCGTGCGGCGGGGCAGGGCGGGCACGGTGTCCGCATCGTGGATCCCGCCGCACGGCGTGCGTCGGACACGTCTTCGGATACGTCTCGAACCGCGGGGTGGTGCTCACTCCGACACGCTCCACGGCTGCCACGGGAGCCCCCGAGGGGGCTCCCAGACCTGGCCGAGCGGCGATCGCTCTCCCAAGCGACACGACTACGGAACGTGAATACGCCGGGGCCCGTCAGTAGCCGAAGGCGTGGGCGGTGTTGGCGCCCAGCGCGGTGGCCAGCACGTCCTCGTCGATGCCGCGCACGGCGGCCATGGCACGCACGGTGACCGGCACCAGGT
>NZ_JAHWGT010000059.1 GCF_020873895.1 Streptomyces sp. DH12
GGCCGCCCCGCCGGCGCGCTTCAGCAGACATGATCGTCGTCGTCCGCCAGGCCGCAGGAGTAGCACGTCCCGCTCTGCGGGCCCACACCGGTGAGGTCGCGCAGCATCCGTCCGGCCGCCAGGTCGGAGTAGGCGCCCACGCCCGTCCCGGGGTGGATCGCCGCGTGAGCATCGCCCATCGACACCCGCAGCTCTCCCCGGACCCGCGCCGCCCGCCGCGCCTCCATCCGGAACTTCTTCCGGTCGATCCGGTCGGTCGTCGGGGCGCCGGTCCTGCCGGCCGCAGGGGTCAGGTCCTGGTCGGGGATGGTCCGCCCGTACAGCGGGACCAGCATGGTGACCCCCAGGCGGGCCGTCTCCAGCTCCTCCCGCCACCACTCCAGACGGCGGACGAGTACGCAGCAATCTGCGCACAGCCATGTGCGCTGGTCACCGGCCACCGACGGGTGCTAGCACCTCCCGCTCAGTCGCTTCGGCGTCGGCGGCGCAGTCCTGGTGGGAGCAGGAGCCCATGCCCTGTGTGGGCACGAGGTTCAGCAAGAAGTTCGTGAACTCGAACTGAACACCGCCGAAGATCGTGACAGGCCGCTGGCCGGCAGTGCCGTGGTGGAATTCCACGACCGCGCTGCCAAGCCACTCGCGAGCCATGTTGAGATCGTCCGCCTGGCAGTGCACCACGTCGAGAGCCCACGCCGGAAGCCGTCCCTCGTCCGTGAGCAGGTCGCTCACAAGGTGATCGAGCGCGGCGTACCGCTCGTCGATGAGCTGAACGTGACGGCGGACCAGGCGGTCCGCGGCAGGCAGGCCGCCGCTTGCTGCCGCAGCGCGTAGGTCGGACGCCTGAAGGAGCCCTTCGGTAAGGTCGGCCGCGCGGTCCACGTACCTGGCGACGTCGACTCGCCGTTCCTCGGGCACCTTGTCGAACCGGCCGAGCCAGCCGGCCTGGAAGTAGTCCGCACGCCAGGCAGCGAGGCCCTCCGCCGGGCGCAGACGGATCTCCGCATCCCCCCAGGTGACCGTGTGCAAGTCCGGCCCCACTTCGCACCAGTCCCCCTTGGAACCGAAGCCTTCACGGATCGAGTCCGCGAGGTCTGCCAAGTCGTGGAAGTGGCCATGAACCAGCTCAGCCGATGCGCTGATGACCGGGCGGCCGCGCACCTGCACTTTCAGGGAAGAGATGTCGAAATCGGCGACCACGGCAAGGCTCCGTCTGACGTTGGGCAAGATGTGCGGCACGGTCAACGATCTGCGCAACGGTTCGGTACGGCGGTTGCGCTATCCGAAGGACCCGGCTGACCACCCCGCCCAGAGGGACCTGCCGCGCTCTGCCGGCAGCTCGCCGAGGACCTGGACTACACGAGGTTGACAACCAGGGCCGATCCACCGCCACACCGCGTCCCCCAGACCTCGGTGGTCTCGTCCTGCCGGCAGCGGCGCGCTCGCTGTCGGACCAGGGCCGAAGTCACGGATCGTCGTACGACTCACCGTCGGCCACCCACCCCCTCGCCGCGCCGCTCGCGAGGCCGGCGTCGAGCGCTCGCGGTGGTGGACCTCAGACACGTTCGTATCGGTACCCCGAACTATCCGCCCAGGGGGTCCGTGCGGGACGCGGGCACCAGGTCCCACCACCACGAGATGGAAGCGATGTCCAGCGGCTCGGTACTGTCGTCGCTCGGCCGGTCAGTGAACGCGCTGGGAAGGTCGGCGGGGTCGTCCGGCGTGGTGTAGCGCAGCGAGGTGATGCTCCAGTCCTGGGTGGCACGGATGAAGGCGGAGAGGCTGCGCAGGTACTGCCGCATCTGCGGGCTTCCCTCGTCCTCAAGCTTGGCGCGAAGGCTCAGGAACAGGCACATCACACGGTCCCGCTGGGCGACGGCTTGCGTGAGTGCCGCTTGCGGACTGAGGTCGTACTCGTTCATCAGTACGCGCACGCTGTTCAGGTAGTAGCCCGCCCCGCGGCTCTCCTTGTGGTGCGAGTAGATGTCGTTGTCCCAGGTCGTGATGAACGAGGTCATCTCGGCAGCGGCTCGTAGCGTCGGGCTGTCGCGCTCATGGGGCTGGAGTTCGTACCCGTGCCCCATTTCCAGGAACGGCTGCACGACGGAGGTTGCGCCGTCGTAGAGGCGCATCAGCGTGTAGTCGTTCAGAGTCGGCACCCGGTTCGCGGCGCGCTGCTCGGCCTCCCAGACCACGGCGAAGAAGTATTCACGCAGGGTGTCCACCCATCGGCCGACCTGCAAGGCGGTTCCCCAGCGGGACACCCGCAGGGTCAGGTCGCGCAGCCCCTCGGCCAGCGGGTCGTCGGCGAGCATCGGCGTCGCGGGGTTTTGAGCTACCCGCAGCAGGCGATGGAGAACCGCGGCCAGTTCGTACGGCTTGTCGGCCAGGTCGCCTTCCTCGCAGTAACCGTCATCCACCGCGAACAGCCAGACAACGAAGTCGGAGAGGACTGCGACGACTTCCTCCTGGCCTTCGGGGAGGATCCGCGAGGCGAAGCCCCCGATGTCCTGGGTGGCGAGCCTGCGCCGCCACTGCGGTGACCCGAGGTCGAACTGATCGGCCCAGGCCGCCGTCTGCTTGTCTATGGCGGCGTGGCTCGGGTGGATCGCTGACGGGATGGGTGCGTACGTCGGCGGAATCACCAGGGGTGAGGTCACCCTGGTCCCCTTTCAGCTCGTTGGTACGCGAACGCAGGCGCGAACGGACCATGGCCAGAATCTCACGTTCAGTAGTTGTCTATGCGCATCGTACTGACGGGAGGTCAGCCGTCCAAGGCCGGCTCCGCCAAGGCTCCGTGCAAGGTCGGACGGGGAGCCGGTTGGCCGTCCCCCCGCTTCACCAGGCCTTCTTAGCTGGCTCTGCGCCGACCCGGCGCGGAAGGCGAGGGAGGGGCTTGCCACAATGACGTCCCGGTTGGTTCCAGCCAGGTCATCGCGGGAGAGCGGACCGCCGGCCAGAGCAAGACGTGAGGGGGAATGAATGGCTAGCGGCGGAGACCGCCACCCTCAATTGAGGGTGGCCGAGGGAGAGGTGTTCGAGGAAGGGGGAATGGTGTCGGAGGACGCGGAGCGCGAACCGGAAGGCAAGGACCGTACGGCGGACCAGCTGGTCTGGGAGATCTTGGAGAGCGCACGGCAGGCGCTAAACATGACCCGAAAAGTGCTGGCTGAAGAGGTTGGCGTGCACCCTCGCACGCTGCGGAACTGGATGGCCCGGCCGTCAGCGCTGAGCGGGGAGCAAATTGAGCGTCTGGCCGCACCGCTGCGGCTAAGTGACGGGACCCGGAGCAACCTGTACGTCCTGACGGGTCAGCGTCCGGCCGGGCCAGCAACAAACGACCTACAGGACGAACCGGGCATGGCCGTCTATCGGCGCCTGGTCGACAGCAGCTCCTTCCCGTCCATCGTGACCGACTACTCGTCGGAAAACCTGCACGTCAACGAGGCCTTCCGGCGATTCTTCGGGCACGTCACCCCGCACGCCTTCGCCTCACCCATGCAGAACGGCACGAAGTACATCCTCTTCCACCCGGAGGCAAGCAGCTTCCTCGGAGCCGGCGACTACGCCAGTTTCCGCGAGTACTGGCTCATGCCTGCTCTGGCGAATCTCCTCGCCGGATGGCAGCAGCGCCCCGGCGACCCGAAGCTGCTTCAGACGCTGCAAGAGATCAAGCGGCGCCCCAAGCTGCTCCGGGCCTACGAGGCGACCCCCGACTGGATCAGGCGCTCCGGGGACATCCACGTGAACAGCGACGCCCGGCCGTTCCAGGACCCGCGCACCGGCAAGGTCCGCACCCTGCACATCGTCACCGAGGGACATCAGGCGTACCAGCCGATAGCCCTGTCACACGTCACCTTCGTCCTCAACGACGGACCCGAACCGTAGCGATGCTCCCAGCTGCCGTCCCGCCACCGGGAGCGCGCACGCCGAGGGGAAAGGGAGTTTCCCCCTTGCCCTACAACCGCTAGCCAATCGGTACGGTCTGCACGAGCCGCCCGTACAAGGGCGCTCGGAGGTGGCCGATGCGGCGCGGAGCCGGGAGATGTGCCTTCCCGGCCATGACACATCGACGCCGCCTTGCCATCAGTTGCTGCCAGCCCGACATGGCCGACGTGGGCAGGGCCGCCTCCCGCTCGCCCCGAACTTGCGAATCTCTGTTTGGAGTGTCCGTGGACTCAAGCCGTCGCTGCCCCCTCGACCCCGCCGCCGATCCTGTTGACGAGGGGCGACGCCTCAGAGCCATGGGGTCGCTGGTCCCGGTGGAACTGCCCGGCGGAGTGCCCGCGTGGGCCGCAACGGACCTGCCCACCGCCCACGCCGTGCTCGGGCATGACGCCCTCACCAAGGACCCAGCGCACTGGCCGGCGTTGGTCGACGGCCGGGTGCCGGACAACTGGGAGCTCATAGGCCTCGTACGCGGGGCGGCGATGCTGCACCAGGGCGGGGCCGAGCACCGACGTCTGCGGCAACTGGTGGCCAAGGCCTTCACCCCGGCCTCGATCGACGCCTTCCGGCCCCTGATCGAGGCCCTCACCGAGAAACTGCTCGACGACCTCGCAGCCAAGGGAGACGACGGGCCGGTCGACCTGAGGGAGACGTTCGCCCGCCCCCTCACGGTCCGTGTCATCTGCAAGATGCTGGGAGTCCCCGACACCGCGGTAGACCAGCTGCGCACCCACTTCGAGCGCCTGGTCATACCCCGGCAGGGCGATAACGCGGACGACATCGGCCAAGCCTTCACCGCAATCTACGGCGCCCTGTCGGCCCTGGTCGAGGACAAGCGCCGAGAGCCCGGCCAGGACCTCACCAGCGCCCTGATCGCGGCACGCGACGCGGATGACAGGCTCAGCGAGCAGGAACTGGTAGAGATGATCTTCCTACTCCTGATCGGCGGCCATGACACGACGATCCACCTGATCACCAGCACCGTGCACGCCCTGCTCTCGCACCCCAAGATGCTCGCCACAGCCATGGAGTCACCGGACGCGGACACCGCCTGGACAGCTGTGGTGGAGGAGGGCCTGCGCTACGCCCCGCCCGTGCGCCACATCCTCCTGCGCTACGCCACGCACGACATCGAGATCGCCGGTGTCACGGTGGCCAAGGGCGATGCGGTGCTGGCCAGCGTGGTGGCCGTCGGCCGTGACGGCGCCCTCCACACGGACCCGGACAGCTTCGACACCACCAGGCCGACCAACCGAGAGCACATCGCCTTCGGACACGGCGCCCACTTCTGCTTGGGAACCCGGCTGGCGCGGCTGGAGGCCCACACCGCACTTAAGGCACTTTTCTCCCGCTTCCCGCACCTCACGCTGGCTGCGGAGCCGCAGCGGATCGCCTCCATCTCGGAGCAGGGACTGCACTCCCTGCCCGTCTACCTGCACCCCCCCACCCGCTCGGCGGTGCGCGAGGAGGGAACCCAGGTGAACGTCGCCGCAGCGCTGTAGAGGCGGCCCAGTGCGCTGCCGGGCCCGAACCGCAGACGCGGTTCGGGCCCGGAGCCATTTCAGCCTCGTCCGAGGAACCGTTGCCACCACGACCGGCGCGGCGCCGCCACGGCGACCGGCTCCACAACGGGAGAGGCAACCGCGGGCAGCGGCTGCGCGACGGGCGGCGGCTCCTGCGCCGCAGGCGTGGCGCGCCGGGGAGTGAACCGCACCGGCACGCTGTTCAGCCGAGTGGAGACAAGCGAGGTGCTGAAGTCGAGCTCCGACTCCGCCACGGCCAGTTCGAGGTCGGGCAGCCGGGTCAGCAGGGTGTCGATCCCGGTCTCGGCGATGGCCCGGCCGATGTCCTGGCCTGGGCACTCGTGCGGCCCGGCGCTGAACGCAAGGTGGGACCGGTTGCCGGGCAACGGGAGATGCAGGTCGGGCCGGATCTCCGGATCGACGTTGCCCGCCGCCAAGCCCAGCAGCACCATGTCCCCCGCGCGCACCAGCTGGCCACCGAGGTTGATGTCGCGCCTGGCGAACCGGAACGCGCCGACCGACAGGGGCGGGGCGTCCCACATGACCTGGTCGAGCGCATCAGGCAGGGTTAGGGATCCGCCCGACAGGTTCGCGCGAAAGCGCCGGTCGGTCAGGACCATCAGCAGCGCGTTCGCCATCAGGTTGGTCGTGTTTTCGTGCGCGGCCACGATGGCGTGCCGCAAGTGCTCCATGACCTCCTGATCGCTCAGGTTCGACGCGTGGCTGAGGAAATGGCTCGCGAGGTCGGAGCCGGGGCCGGCCTTCTTCCTCTCCACCAAGTCCGACATGATCGACACGACCAAGCTGTTGCTCTGCAACGCCGTCTCGCTGCCCTTGACCATGTCGCGCACCGCAGCGCCCAGAGGCAAGGCATCGGCTTCACCCACCCCCATCTGGCGCGCCATGACCAGGGCGGACAGCTTCTCGGCGAAGTCGGTGACGAGATCGGCGCGGCCGGTGTGCGCGAACGAGTCGATCAGCTGGTTCGTGTAGCGCACCACGTAGCGGCGGATGGAGTGCCGGTCGATCTTCCCCAGGCTGTCCACCACGGCCTCGCGCAGCCGCGCGTGCTCCTGTCCGTCCGCGAAGACCAGCAGTGGCTGCCAGGCGGTGAGCGGCAACAGCGGAGAGTCCGGCGGCAGCCGCACGTTCCAGTTGCGTGAGTCGCAGGACCACGACGTCGGCGTGCGCATGACTTCGAGGTTCTCCCGGTGCCCGAGTACGAACCAGGCCGGCACATCACCGGGCAGCAGTACCGGCGCCACCTGGCCGTGCTCACGACGCATCCGCTCATACAGGGAATACGGTGTGGCGGCCTCAGGCCCGTACATCGGCTGCCGAGTACCACGCATGCCGGCGTGCGCGGGGCACTGTGGCGGGGGGACAGCGGCAGATATCGCGGTGCCGTCTGTAGGTGTGCTCACAAAGCCCTCCGAAGGGCGACTGCATACGGTCAACGACGCCCCGGCCCACCACGACGCGGAATCCAACGGTCCGCAGCAGGAGGGACCTGGGCAGCATAGCCGCCAGCATCGCAACCCCACGCGCCCACAAGCGGCTTGACCAGACGAAGGACCCCTCGCGCAGACAGGTTCCACCATGGTGAGATGACCACTGATCGCCAGGGCTCGACCTGGGTGCACGAGTGAGGAAGAGCTGTGACAGTTGACCGATCGGGCCCGTCGTCGACCTCCCGGGCGCCTGGGGCGATACCCCTGCTCGGGCACGCGCTGAGCCTGTGGCGTGACCCCCTGGGCTTCGTCACCTCGCTGCGCACCCACGGCGACCTCGTCCGCGTCGACCTCGGCCTGATGCCGATCTACGTGGCCACCTCGCACGACCTCGTCCACGAGATCACCGTCACCCAGGCCCGCAGCTTCGAGAAAGGCCGCTTCTTCGACCGGCTGCGGCCGCTCGCGGGAAACGGCCTGGCCAACGCCGACGGCGAGACCCACCGCCGCCACCGGCGGATGGTCCAGCCGATGTTCTCCGCGGACCGGATCGCCGACTACTCGACCATGATGAGCCGCCACGCCCAGGCCATGGCCGACTCCTGGACGCCGGGCCAGGTCGTCGACATCGAGCAGGCCATGGCCGACTACTCGATCGAGACCCTGGCCGCCACCCTCTTCAGCACGGACATCGGCCTGCCGGCCGTGGAGGCCGTACGCACCAACCTGCCCGTCCTCCTGAAGACCCTCCTCATGCGGGCCGTGTCACCCAAGGCCCTCGACCGGCTCCCGATCCGCGCCAACCGGGAATTCGACGCGGCCGCCGCCCAGTTGCGGGCCGTGATCGACGACGTCGTCGCGCACGCCCGGACGACCGGCCCACGCGACCGGTCCGACCTGCTCACCCTGCTCCTGGCCGCGCAGGACGCCGACAGCGGCACCGGACTGACCGACACCGAGGTCCGAGACGAACTGTCCACCATCATGTTCGCCGGCGCCGAAACCACCGCCACCGCCCTCGCCTGGGTCTTCCACGAACTGGCGGGCCGTCCCGACGCCGAGGAACAGATCGCCGCGGAGATCCGCGACGTGATCGGCGACCGGGTGGTCACCGTCGCCGACGTGCCGCGGCTGCCAGCCATCCGGCGGGCACTCGACGAGGTCCTGCGCCTGCACGGCGTCCCCCTGCTGATGCGCCGCACCACCGCACCGGTCCGCCTGGGCAGCCACGAACTGCCCCCCGGCACCGAGGTCGCCTTCAGCCTCTACGCCCTGCACCGCGACCCCGCCGTCTACGAGCACCCCGACCTCTTCGACCCCGACCGCTGGCTCCCTGAGCGTCGCGCGGCCATCGCACGGCACCACTTCATCCCCTTCGGGGCCGGCAACCGCAAGTGCATCGCCGACCAGTTCGTCTGGACCGAGGCGACCATCGCCATAGCCACCGTCCTTCAACGCTGGCAGCTCGCACCCGCACCCGGCCACACCCCCAAGGAAGTCGCCTCCGCCGTAGTGCACCCCGATCGGCTCCCGATGATCGTGCACTCTCGCGGCTGAACGTCGGCACATGAACCCCGCGGCCCAGCACCGACGAGGACAACCACGGACCCTGGGCGTCGAACCCAGGACCTGACGTGGGACACATGCGTACTGTCCAGTACTGGACTGTGCGGAGGGGCGTAGCCCCGACAGGAGCGAGGCGCCGGCGCTACGCGGCAGCGCCTCGCTCCTGCTGAGACATGCCGCGACGCCACTCCCTACAGCCGGTTCCCCGGCATGCCGGACGCGCCGCTTCGCCTCGCTCGTTGCCCCGGTACCCGCTGGCGGTGCTGCACTGGGGATGGTCTTGGCCCAGCACGCACAGGGACCACCCGGCCTCGTCCAGCTCCTCGGCGAACTCGGCGTCCCAGAGCGCCCGGCCGTAGACCTGGTGCAGCGTCACCCCGACCTTTTCCGCCGCCTCGGGCGCGGGTGTCTGCGCCGCGATCAGCTCCAGTACGCGCCTGCGCTGCTCGGCGGTGAACGCCTCTTCGGCCAGCGCCCGCCGGCGCTCCAGGCTCTCAGCACTGTGGGCGGCCACGCAGGCGGGGCAGCGGCAGCCGACCCGGTACAGGGTCACCGGGGAGAGCCTCGCGTGGTCGTACTGCACGCGCACGGGCCGTTTGGCGATGCGCAGCAGCTGCTTGCCGGTCCAGAAGCGCTGTCGGCCCCCGCGGGCGTGGGGGCGCGTCCTGCTGCCGGGCAGGAGGCCGTAGGTCGCCATGCCGCTGACGCTGGTGGGCGCCATGCCCAGAAGGGCCGCGATTCGGCGGACCGTGTAGCTCTCCTGGGGGTCGATCTGGTCGGCGTACGAAGCCAGGGGATGGGGTTGTGTGGTGGCGCGGGACACCTCGGAGCACCCTTCGAATCGCCCCCGCAGGCGCGGGGGCACGCAAGATCACCGGTGGGCGGCGGATTCAGCCCCGCGGAGGCGGGGAGCACTTCCCAGGGGGAAGACCTGTGCGTGTCCTTGGAGGACCACCCCCGCGTCGGCGGGGACAAAGGTGCCTTCGACCCACGTGATGAGCTGCGGGTCCACCCCCGCTCGCGCGGGGAGCACGCTCCCACTGTAGCGACCCGGCGCGACTTGTTGGAGTGGATGGGCGGAGTCACTGGATGTGTCCCGCATCCCGCCCCGTAGGCGGGCCGTTGGACATGCCATGGGGAAGAAGCAGCGGCTGAAGCGGTTGAGGTGCGGACGGTGCAAGGTGAAGGCGCCGCGTGATCTGGGCTCCCAGGCCGCCGCGGACTGGAACGGCAAGTGGGTGGACGGCAGATTGGCCCTGGTGTTGTGCCCGGATTGCCAGTCCCCGGAAGAGTCTGTGGAAGCCGAGGCCAACGCCGCCGAACTGAGTGTCGGCCGCGCGGACGGCGGCGTCTTCGTGGCTGACCCTGTGGTCTGCACGACCGGCGCTTCCGTGCATGACGGGGAGGTCCTGTACGGCCGCGACCACCTGGCCCGGATCGCTTCGACCGGCCGGTCCGCGTATCTCCAGCTGGTCAGCGAGCTGCCGGTGGGGACGCGGTGCGTGGCGACCGTGGGCGGCGTGATGATCTACCTGCCCAGGAAGCCAGCTCCTGGAAAGGGCGCTTGCCCCCCGGCCTCGTGAGCATCGCCCACCGGCAGTCAGACGGGCTGTGTCACTGTGCGGGCACGGCCACGGGGTTCTCGCCGAGGTAGCCCAGGCGCTCATCCACGGTCGCCTCGGCCTGCCGCTGCCGGCCGACGTGCGCCCTGTCGGCGGCCCAGCCCGTCTTCGTCTTGCACGGCTCGCCCTCGGTGGCCCCGCACTTCTCGCACGTCAACGTCAGGACCTCGACGGCCACCGCGGCGTCCCGCTCCCGGCGCCGCCGGGCGGAGGCCGCCTTGGACTCCCAGCCGATGCCGATGCCGTTCATCGCCTCCGGGTAGGTCGTGGTCTCGCCGCCGCCGGGCCGCTTGGCGTCCTGCGCGAGCTTGAGCAGCTGCCAGACGGTCGGCACGATGGCCGGGCCGCCGTAGTCCGCCCGGTCGGTCCCGCGCGCGGCCACGCCCCACGGGTCACCGGTGTCGCGGAAGCGGGTGGCCAGCGGCACGTCGCCGGCGACGATCCGGGCGAGGAAGTCCATCCGGTCGCTGGTCTCCCGTACGCTCGACGCGGTGGAGCGCAGGGAGTCGATGACGTCCGCGAGCTCCACCGGAGTGTCCGGAGCTTCGGCGGCCCTGGCGAGCTGCCGGAGTCGGAGCTCGATGGCTGACAGCTCCGTGGCCAGCTCGTCCAGGGTGATGTACCGGCCCGCCCTCACGGCGGAGGTGTCGATCTCGGCAGCGGTCTCGTGGGTGCTCTTCACGGGCGGGTCTCCTTCTCGGTAGTGGTACGGGCTGCGGGGACGCCGAGTCGGGCGACAGCGTCGATCTCGGCGGTGAGCCGGGCCCGTGCCCGGCTCAGCTTCTGGGCGGCCGCGCGCTTGGCGGCCCGGGTGCGGGCCAGGGCCTGCGCCTGGCGCTGCTCCCGCTCGGTGAGGGTGCGCAGCACCTCCTCGTAGTGCGCCGTCTGCTCGGCGGCGATCTGCGCGCCGGGGCGCTGCGGGCTCTTGTGGCCCGTCCTGGGGCCGCTCCGCCGTTGCTGCTGGGCGCGCGCGAAGTCGATCAGCTCGGTGGCGACGACCCACTTGGTGCGCTTGTGCAGCGACCCGGTGAGCAGTACCAGCGCGGGGAAGTTCGAGTGGCGGTTCTGCCAGTTGGAGATCGCGGACCTGGTGACGCCGACGAGCCGGGCGCCGTCGGACAGGGTGACCAGCTCGTTCTGGCGGCCCTGGTACTCGGGCCGGAGCCAGACCACGCCGTCGGCAGCGCGGGGGTCGGCTGGGGGGTCGGGGGGATTCGGGTCCTGGCGCATCTGCGGTGGGGCTCCTCAATGTGCCCAGGCGGGGGGCGGCCCGTTTCGGACTCGCGCGCGCTGCGCCACCGGCCGGCGTGGACAGCACCCGCGGTGGGGTGTGCACGCCAGCCGGCATCAGGGCCGCCGTGCCCGGCATGGGTTGGTTCCTGACCCTGGATCAGGGCTCAGTCCGGGTCGGGGGCGGTGTTGCCGGTGTCGAGCTGGAGGTAGGCGCGCTGGCCGCCGTCGTACTCCCGGGCGGTCGTGGCGATGAACTCGCGCTCCAGGACGTCGAGGACGGCCTTGACGGTCTCCTCGGTGCCGCAGATCCGGATGTCCGCGATCCCGGGGAGGTACGTGCGCGCGGTCCGCTCACGGCGGGGCCGGGCGGTCACCAGAACCTCGCCCGCGCCACGACGGCGACCAGCTCGCCCCGCGCGGCCGCCGCCAGGAGCGCGTCCGGGTCGGGGGAGGAGACCGGCCCGCACAGCAGCGCGTGGGAAGCCACATCGAGCAGGTCCCACCAGTCGTCGGGCAACTTCGCCTCGCCCCGCCACAGCCGGATGTCGTCGAAGCCCTCCCTGTCGGTGTGCGCGATCTCCTCCAGGGCCTGGGAAGCGATGCGCGTGCGGATGCGCCAGTTGAAATCCAGCTCGGGGAAGGCGCTGCCGCGCCCGTCCCACGCCTGCCACCGGCACTCGGTACGCAGGTGCTCCAGCCCGGCCTGCTCGCCGCGCGGCTCGAACGCGATCAGCGGGAGCGGACGCCCGTCGGCCATCTCGATGTACCCCAGATGCAGCCTGTAGGCGCTCCCGACCAGGCCGCCCGAGCCTTCGGCGCCGGCGGCCCGGTCGGCGTAGAGGGAGACCTGGGTCTGCGGGTCGACCGCCGCGGCGACGTCCTCGGGAGACATGCCGAGGTCGTCCGAGGTGATGATCTTGAACATGTCGGCGAGCTGCTCCGGCGACGCGCCGCCCGCGGCCCAGTGGTCGAGCGCGTCCTCCAGGAGGTCGCAGGCGGAGGCGTCGTTCATCGCCTCCACGGCGGCCAGGGCCTCGGCGGCCGCGGCCGGGTCCGACTTCCCGGCCCGTGCGAGCGGCGCCCACGACCTGGTGGTGGGCGAGGCGAACGCCCCGGCGGTCGGCAGCAGGCCGTAGACGGCGGCGGCGAGCACGGTGAGCGTCGGCCGCTGCTCCGTGCGGAGTTTCCGCGCCAGCGTCTTCTGGCACGGCTTGCAGGCCGTGCGGCACGCGGCGACGAGCCTGGCGGCAAGGTCCAGGTCGAGTTCCCGGCCTGCGCGGTGCGGGAGTTCCTTGAGGATCGCCATGTCCGGCAGCGGCGTGTGCTCGTGAGTGGTGCCGGCGGCCGCCGAGGCGTGCCCAGCTCCGGTGCGCGCGGCCCTCTTCTTGGCGCGCTGCTTCTTTCCGTGCTTCTTGACCACAGCGTTCTCCCAGCGGAGCGTGCAGCGGTTACCCATGACCCGATGCACGCGCGAGAACGGTGATGGCTACGCGGGCATAAGGAAGTTGTCGTCGAAGACGAGCCGGTCGTGCTCTCCGCACTGATGCACTGGGACGTCGTCCGTGAAGACGAGGTCCTGGCACCTCCGCCTCAGATGGCTCCCAGTCATGGGCTGAGGCTTGGCTTGGGCCCGTGCGAGGGCCGTGCGCAGCACGATACCGGAGAGCACCGACAGCGGTACTAGCATGTGGCCCGTGATGACCGGGATGAGGTACATCGGTGGCCCGTTTGACGGCGGGCACAACCCCGACTCGTTCATCGATGAGATCGCGATCAGCAGCCCGGCCGGACGCGGCCGGTACGTGCGTGCCCGGGGCGACGACGGGGTGGAGGTGTACGTCTGGGAGCCGGACGGCGAGCCGCAGGCGGAGCCCCGGCTAGGCTGATCGCTCGTCTCCCAGAAGGACCCGCCGATGCCCACCTACCACCAGGACCCCGTCCTCACCTGCGACGCGTGCGGGAAGACGACCCGACGGCCGGCGCCGTGCGCGTACGAGCCGCTGTGGAAGGCGGGCTGGCGCTGGCGCGGGGCCGACGCCCTGCCCCTACGGTTCGTCCCGAACCACTTCCTGGTCTCCTGCCCCGACTGCGAGCCGGTCATCGACGCCTGACCCGGGCACCACCGCGAGTGCGGGCCTCGGCGGCGCCGGCGGGGTCCGCGACCGGAGTGCGGCCGCCGCGGCGTCGAGGGCGGCGTGCAGCTCGGGTACGAGGGTGAGCGCGGCCGCGACGGCATCGGCCGGCGCTTCCGGGTCCGCCTGGACAGCGCTGAACGCCTCCTGCGCCGTCAGCGGCTTCAGGCGGTGCCTCCACGCCATGGACCCGCGCCCCGACGCGTACCGGACCGTGAGCACCTCGATCGGGGCCAGCTCGACGGCGCGTTCCAGGAACGGGGCGAGGCCGCGCTCCTGCACCAGGCGGCACAGCTCATACCGAGAAGCCCAGCCCCGGCCGCGGCCACCGTTCGCCTCGGTGACGATCGCCTCCACCAGCAGCCGCTCGCGTTCCGTGCGCGGCTTCGGGCTCGGCACCTTCCGCCACAGCTCCTCGACCGCCATCTCGGCCAGGTACGGCCGCTCAAGGCCGTCGGTCTCCGTCTCCCGGTCGCCGGAGTGCCGGACCAAACCGAGCACGAAGGTCTCCTGCGACAGCCTCCGCTCGTACCGCAGGCCGTCGGTCGCCTCCGGGTCGGCCTTGCGGGCGGCGCGCTTGACCTGCTCGACGGTCGGCCCGTCGGTCCAGGTGTACGTCCACGTCCGGGCGTCGTCGTACTCCGGCTCGATCTGCTGGTGCTGCCGGTAGTCCAGGCCGTACTGCTCGTTGAGGGCGCGCGCGAGCCGGCGCAGGCGCGCGGAGCGGTTACTGACCGCCACCGCTGGTCATCCCGTCCACGATCCTGACCGTACGGCCGGTGAGCCGGGAGGCGGCCGCCGCGTCGCTGGCGTTGAGCGCGGCGCGGAAGTCGGCTGACCACTTCTTGGACCGGGCGATCTTCTCCTTGGCCGCCTCGTTCCCCAGCCCCTCGACCGGGTAGAGCGTGGTCCCGAGGCGCCCGCCGTACTGCTGCGCGAACGCGATGATCAGCTGGTAGGTGCGCTGGGGGTCGGCGTCCGGCCGGGCGAAGACGCGCCGCACTTCGCCGTCCTCGTCCTCCACCCGCGTGCTGATGCGCCGCTCCAGGTCGTCCAGCGCCCGCCGCATGGATTCGATCTTGTCGAACGCGCGGTACCAGTTGCCGTCCTCGACGGCGCCGGTCAGGGCGCTGAGCTTGTCGATCACGGCCACGTAGTCCCCGGCGAGGTTCTTCTCCTCGCTCGTGCCGTCCATCAGCTCGTACAGCGTCGGATCGTCGCTCATGACATGCCCTTCGTCGGAAGACCTGGGATGGGGGAAGTCTTCCACGGCGGCCGTGTCCCAGGGCCCGAAACGGCCAGGCGGGCCTGTGGAGCGGGGGAGGGGGAGGGCCCGCCCGGGACGACGTGCGAGGGCCCCCGGGCGGGCTCTGGGTCTTCACGATGCCAGCGCCGATGCCGGCTGCCGCCGCCGACGCACCGGTTATCTAGGGCTGCTCGGGGTCGGCAGGCATATTTGGCAAGTAGGGCTGGAACCCACGTGCCTTGCGGATATCTGATGGGTGTAAGGCACGTACGGCACGGTGTTCAGCCACCTCGATCGGGCGATGGACGGTAAGTGTTGCGGCGGTGCGAACGGACTGCTGCAACACTTACCGCTGTGAGTCGAGGACCTGGCGCGGTTCAGCGCGCCATCGTGGACCAGCTGGCCGCCGCCCGGACCACCGAGCCGTGGCCGCCCTTCCTGACCGCCTTCACTCTGGCCAGGGCCGTGTACGACGTCCAGGAGCCGACCCACGCCCACCTGGTCGCCGTCCGTCGAGCGTGCCGAAGTCACCCGGGCGTGGACACTACGAAGGCGGAGATGTCCGTACCCGCTCCGCGCTTCGGCGGCCGGCCGGTCGTGCGGTACGTCGCGGTGGCGAGCATCGCGGCGACCCGCGGCGAGGACGTGGCCCGAGCGCTCTTCCGGGAGTACGTAGGGTCCGACGGCCACCTTCTGGCCGACACCACCGGCTACCGGCCGCCCTCGCCCGGAGCCGTTGCCGAGGCCCTGCTGAAGGGCGCGGTCGACAAGTCGATCTGCCGAGTGGAACCGGCGGCGCTCGCGGACGCCGTCGACGTCGTGAACGCCTACGCGGGAACCGCGCACACCGTTGCGGACCTGACGGAGTCGCACGATGCAGCGACGACTGCCTTCACCAAGAGGTGGGGCCATGCTCCCTGGTGCTGTTCCCCGGACCCCGAGCGGATCGAGGATGAGCCCGACATTGCCGCTGAGTGGGCCGCGGTCGGCGGACACCGCCGCTAAGTGTTGCGGCGTTCTGATCGAAACGCTGCAACACTTACCCGCATGCGGGCGTGCCTCGCACCAACGAATGTGCCTCACGTGCCTGACGCCTCTACCCGAGCGCTGACCTGCGCAAATGGACTCGCAGCCCTAGATAACCTCGGCGGTCAGTGAGCCGTTCGGCTGGTGAGCACGACGCGGTTGGCGCCGCCGTAGGTGCGGATGGTCTCGGGTCGGACGGTGCGCATCCACAGCGGCGCGCCGATCATGATGCGTTCGGCTCCGGCCAGATCCGGCTCGGTGCGGAAGTCCCAGCGGCCGGGGGTGAGGGTGACGTCCTGGTAGATCCGCACGACGTACTCGCATGCTTCGAAGCCCAGCACGGTGAACGCGCGCGTCTCGGGCCGGCCGCGGTGCTCGTCGGGGTGCGCGTAGACGCCCTGGTCCATGGCGACGCGCAGCGCCTCGACGGCGATCCCCTCGGCGTCGAACACGGCGGACATGCTCGTCCCGGCGCCGCGGCTGGCGACGAACTCCTCGATGGCGGGAGCCGAGGAGGAGACCCATCCGCCGACCGGCTCGTCGGGGACGGTGTAGCCCTGGAGGTTCTTCAGGCTGCCGAAGAGGCACAGGTCCGTGCGCTGCCCGCGCGGGCTGTGCGTCTGGGTGTGGAGGATGGCGGTGCGCTGGCGCAGGCTGTGCTCCGGCCGGGCGCCCCACCGCTGGAACTCCGCGACCTCGACCCATCCGCTGCCGTGCACCAGTTGCACCGGGCCCGGGGTGCCGTGCTCGGCGAGCCGGCGCCCGAGCTTCTTCTTCAGCTTCTCGGCGACGTCGAAGCGGGTACTGCTCCGGTCGGCTCGGGTGACGTCGATGCCGTTTCCCAGGGCGCCGAGCTTGAGCGTCGACTTCACCGCGGTGTCGAGCTGGATGCCGTTGTCCTCGACGACCTCGCTGACGAGCCTCTCCGACCAGTAGACGTATCGGCCGACCGGCTGCGTGCGCATCTGACCTCCGTAAAGGGCGGGCTCGCCACGGTAGCGCGCCGTCCCGGCGCGGGGAAAACCCGGGTTGCGGTCCCTAGCAGCGCAGTTGGGCGGCGGTGCGCTCGGCGGCCGTTGGTGCGTGGTGGCGCAGGGTGCCGGGGCGCATGGGGGTGCCGAGGAGTTCGAGGACGAGCCGGCGGTGCGCGTCGTGGAGTGTGCGGACGGCGGCTCGGCGGGCGCGGAAGGGCACGCGGTGGTCCAGGCGGCGGCCGCCGTTGCGGGTGGGCACCCACAGGTAGCCGGGGTCGGTGCCTTGGAGCTCGGAGGTGATGCCGGCGCGCTGGCGCAGCCACCTGCGCACGGTGCGCACGGTGTCGCGGTCGAGGGGCAGGGGCCCGGAGTCCAGGAGGATGCGCGGGGGCCGGTGGTCGAGCTGGACGTCGGCGACGTCCAGGGCGGCGAGTTCGCTGACGGGGCGGCCGGTGGCGGCCACGAGGGCGGCGAGCGCCGCGGTGCGGATGGACATGGCCGCGTTGGCGCCGGTGGGCCGCTGGACGGCGAGGGTGCGCAGGACCCGCTGCGCTTCGTCGGGGTCGAGGTACTCGCCGCTGGGGTTGGGCGGCACCTCCAGGCGCCAGGGCGTGCCGACGAACTGGGCGAAGACGTTGTAGGTGATGATCCGGACGCGGTGGGAGGCGTCGGCGGAGGGCGCGTGGGGGCCGCGCAGGGTGTTGCGCCGGCGGGTGCGGCCGGCCTTGGCGTCGGCGAGCCAGGCGTGGGCGCGGGTCAGTTCCATCAGCTCGGCGCTGGCGAGGTCGGGCGCGGTGCCTTCGGTGGTGAGCGCGTGCTCCAGGTACTCGGTGAGGAAGCTGCCGCGCACGCGCTGGGTGGCGACGGCGTACTGCTCCTGGCGCAGGTGCTCCAGGAAGGCGCCGATGTCCTGCAAGGCGGTCGTCGTCACGTCCCCAGGGTACGGCGGCGCGGGTGCGGGGCGCGGTGGGGGAGGGGCCGGCGGCCGCCCGGCGGGCGCCGGGCGCCGGGCGGCCGTGGGGCGGGGTGTTCAGGCGGCGGTGGGGACGCGGGCGTCGTACTGGGTGACGGTCCAGGCGATGGCCTGGCAGGTGTAGAGGAACCAGTAGTCGTACTGGGTGAACTCCCAGCCGCTTGTGTCGAAGCGGAAGCCTTCGTACTCGAACGCGGCGAGCGCGGCCTTGGCGCCGGCCTCGGTTTCCAGGTCGGCGGTGCTGTAGCGGTCGAACAGCTGCTCCTGGACCTCGGCGGTGAGGCCGGGGTGGTCGGCTTCGGCTTCCTGCGCGGCCTGCTTGATGTAGGCGCGCACCCGGTCCTTGGCGTACGCCTGGACGTTCCGTTCGCCGTGGGGCTGGACCTTCTCCGCCCAGTAGCGGGTGTCGATCTTCGGGTCGGGGCCGGGGCCCATGCACTTGCGGAAGAAGCCGATCATGTCGGGGTCGCGGCGGAAGATGTGGCTGCCGGTGTGCCCGGTGATCGCCAGGGCGCCGGGCCAGGTGGTCACCTCGAACCAGTTCGCGGTGAAGTTGGGCAGGTTGACCTCCAGGTGCCGGTAGAGGCCCTCGTCCCGGTGGACGGTGAGCCGGCCGTCCACCGAGTCCTCGGCGAAGCGCTCCTTGATCTCGGCGATCCGTGTCTTCAGCTCGGCGTGCGGGTCGATCGTGTCCATGCTCGCGGTCCTCTCGCGTCGGTACCGGGTCGGTCGGGCTCCGGCCTGCCGGGGGGTTCAACGAGCGGTTGGGCCGTTCGGGCACGAGCCGGGGGTGCGGCGGGCTGCTTGTCGTGGTCGCCGCGCGGAGCGCGTCCGCTTCGTCGGTGTCCACGGTCCGCGGGCTGCCGGCGGGCGGTTGGGGGGTGTGGAGGGATGCAGCGCGGTGGGGCGGTGCGGGGCCCCTGCGCCCGCCGGGATGGCGGGGCTGGTGGGGTGCGGCGCGCGGTCCCCGGGGCCCCGCGGCGGTCCGCCGCCCCGCTTTGCGCGCCGCAGGCGCGCTCTCTCGCAAGCTTGGTAACAGCAATTCGAGCGCTCCGCCCCAGGGCCTCTCGTACGGCTGCGGGTGGTCTGTGGTCCGTGTCGGATCGGCTCGGTACGCCCCGTATCGGTACGGTCCGACCCGGACCATACGCGGCCTTCCGGGGCCCCCGAGCCGGTCTGGGCCGGGGCGCGCGAATTGCTGTTACCAAACCAGGGGACGGGGACTACAGCGACCTGAGCGCGTCGGCGCAGTTGCGGCACTCCCACGGCCTCATGTTGTGCGGGAGCCACGGAGCGCCCGGCGCCCGCGGCGTGTACTCCACCCGCTCCATGCCCAACGTCGGCAACCCGCAGAACGTCCGGTCACCCGGATCCCCCGGGACATCCGGATCAGCCGGCGCCGCGTGCACCGCCTCGATGAACCCGAGCGGATCGCCGGGGCCCATGTCCCTGGACAGCTCCTTGCGCAGCTCGCGCAGCACCACGATCGCCATGACAACACCATCGACCCTCCCCTCCACACCCGCACCCCGGCCCTCTGGGGGAGGGGGGAGGCACCCGCCGGGGTCTGAACGGGGGGTCGAACTCCCCCGGCAGGCACCTCACCCACATAGACGGAGCGACCCCCCGAAGCGTTACACCCCGCCTCGAAGGCCGCCCGACGGCGCCAGACACCGGCACCCGCCCAGGCGGCCGCAGCCCGGCGTAGGCTCCAACCGCAGACACCACACCCACCCCGGAGGCAACCGTGACCTGGCACGTCACCCTCCAGTTCCACCCGCCGCACGGCCCCGTCATCGCCGGCGCCTGGGAGAACGAGACCGCCGCGGCCCGGAAGTGGACCGCGTGGGTCGGCACCCACGGCAGCCACCCCACCGCCGTCATCCAGCTCACCGAGACCGCCCCGCACGGGCACCCACGGCTCGTGAAGACTTGGCCCCCGCCGGCAGCAGAACGCCCCGCCGAACCCCTCCGCCCGCCGCAGGCCCCGCCGGCGTAGCCCGCGAGGGCGCCCTCCCCTTCTACGCCGCGCCGTCGCCGGCCCCGGCTGCGCGCCCGGTCGCCTTCGCATCAGGACCCGGCCCGGCACGACGCACGCTCAGGTGGTTGCAGGTCTCCCTCACTCGCCGCCCTCCCCCCGGCGTGCGGCTGCGCGCTCGCGTAGGGCGCGGCGCAGCGGTTCGAGGGCGGCGACCGGGATGACGCCGCTCATCGGCAGGCCGGCCTCCTTCCACATGGCGGCAGCCAAGTGGGCGTCGCCGCCGGCGTCGGCGGTGACGACCTCGCGGGCGACGGCGAAGTCGAGGGAGCCCTCGCCCAGGTCCATCAGCCGGGCGACCATCCGGACGTTGCCGAAGTCGCCGCGGCGGTTGGTGGCGGACGCCTTGGGCTCGTTGTACCGGTACACCAGCACCCAGCGGCCCTCCAGCTCCCGGGCGCGGGCGATCATCGCCTTGCCGCGGTTGGTGTCCTCCTGCTCGGTGCGGATGGTCTCCGGATGGCCGCCGGAGGGGCGCAGGGTCAGCAGGCCGCGGCGGCTGGACGCCTCGATCTCCACCTTCTCCAGGTAGGCGGTGAACGGGTGCGTCTCGTCCAGGATCTTCATGGCCTGGCCGACCTCACGGGTGGTGAAGGCCAGCTCGACGGCGAGGTCCAGGACGCGCTTCTGCCAGGTCGCTTCCTGTCCCGGCGGGCACGGGCCGGCGGCGTTCGCCGCAGCGGCCACCAGATGGGTGTAGTCGGTCACGGTCCCATCATGGCGGGACCCGCTGACGGCGTAGGGGCTATCTTCGCCGCGAGCTCACCTTGCGAGCGTGGAGTCTTCTCTCCTACTCGTCGTGGCTGGATCGTACGAGGGTCTACCGCCTCTCCTGGTGCGCCCTCCTTGTAGAGCCCCTCTGGATCGTTGGGTCGGTCGTGCGGCAGCAGGAAGAAGGTCCGACGCTGAAAGAGGCCGCTATCGGGACTGGCTTCCGCGTCCTTGTCGAGTTCGACGTACCCAACCATGCGGCCGTCGCGGGCGTACCGCGGCTTGCCGGTTCGCCGGGCGGTCTTGTCGAGCGCCTGGCGGACGTAGTCGAAGGCGTTGGGGTCTTCCAGCCACACCACGGCAGCTTCGTGTACGAGCTGGCTCTCGTTCAGCAGCGAGCTCATGGACGCAGCTCCTCCTTAGTGTGTGTGGTCTGGTGCCGTGTGGCCGCGTCGTGACTGTTGCGTGGAGCGGGAAGCCATCGGGGTACCGCCCGTCCATAGTAGGCCGGTGTGGGAGGGGGCGGTTGGTTCACTGTCATGGCTTCCCGGCTCCTAGCCGTTCCCGAGCAGGTTCGTCGTCGGGCATCAGGGCGATGCCGGGGTAGTACTTCTTGCCGCTGGACTTGAGCATCTCTGCGGGCGAAGCGAGGCCGACTTCCTGACGGATCCGGCTGGCAAAAGCCCGCGGCGTGTCAGGCCGAATACCTTCGGAAGTGCACCAAGCGCCGTAGGTGGCATACAGGAGTCCTTGCTCCACGCGCAGGTCGCCAGTTTCGGGGGAGTGCCGAGTGCAGCACTCGGAAAGGAAGCGACCGATGTGGTCTTCGGTGGTCTCGTATGCCGCAGTGGCAAGGCGGACGGAGGTTGGGCCTGTAAGGGGGTCGCGTGTCGTGAGGTAGCGGATCGCTCCTTGGATGAGCCAGTGCAGGATGCCAGCGCCCTCTTCCTCAACTAGTTCGGCCGCCAGATTGTCGATCTTCCGATCGGCGGGGACGACGCGCTCGAAGGGGATAAGCCGGATGCGGCGCCAGAAAGCATGGCCGCCGGTAACGACCTCAGGCCGGTGGTTGCCAAGCAACCAGAGCTTGTGGGTGGGGGTGAAGCTGAAGAAATCCTGCCGCATGCGGCGGGCCTTAATCTTGTCGCCCCCGGTAAGAAGCTTGACGCGTGCCTCGTCGAATTTGTCGTTCGGCTTTAGTTCGCTGCATACGAAGATGCGCCGCCCGTGGAGTTCGGTCAGCTCGGTGGAATGTTCTGAGAAGTTGCCCTTGTCCATAAGGAAGCCGGGCGGAGCGGCGTCAGAATAGTCGCCCATAATTTGGTGCATGACGTCGAGGAGGACCGACTTGCCGTTAGCACCCCTGCCCCAAAGGAAAGGAAGGACTTGGGCACCTACGTCGCCGGTGATGGAATAGCCAAGTAGCAGGTGCAGGAAGTCGATCATTTCCCGGCCCTTGGCATCGTTCCCGAAGGTATCGTCCAGGAAATTGTGCCAACGAGGAGTAGGCATGGCTTCCGGGGCGACATGGGTGGCGCGAGAGTGCAGATCGCGCAGTGGATCAGGCTTGCGCAGGGCACCTGTGCGCAGATCGACGACCCCACCAGGGGTGCAGAGGGTGTAGGGGTCACCGTCGAGGACGTCGGGGTCCAGACTCAAGGCGGGCGCAGCCTTCGCCTGGTGAAGGAGGGCCTTCATACCGCTGGTGGACATTGTGCGCCGTCGGTGCTGCTCGACCTCCCGGTCGCTGAAAATGCCTCGCGGGTCTGTGCTGGGCATCTGCTCGGCCATGTCACCTGCCGCCCACAGGGCGGCCTTTTCCCCGCCAGTTCGCTTCCACCTGTACTGGTCCCAGCAATACCAGCCCAGGCCTTCGACGTGCCGGAACTGGTCGCTGTAGAGCTGTGCGAACAACTTGGCGTTGCCTCGATCGGTGAGCATCGGCGGCAGCAGCCCGGGATGGACAGGCATGGTCGTGGTCGCAAGCGCGTGTTGTGCAGGTACCCACGCCGGCGCGCCGGCCTCCAGGTCGAGCATCTGCTGAGCGGCGGCGGTTGCGTCGAAGCGGGTGCTATCGGCGCTACTCATGCGAGTCCTTTGGGATGGAACGGGTGATTGGCGCCTGCGAACAGAGCGGCATCGATGATGCTGTCGTTGCGGCGCATCTGGTGGGGGCGGGCATAGTGGGCCGCCTCCTCCAGCACTTGGCGTGCCCCGGCTTCGGACAGGTAGCCGGCACCAACAAGGCCTCCGGCTGTGTAAGCGGCGCGGTTGAGCTTTTCGGTGAAGCTGGTGCCTTCCGGCTGCGCCGCACACTCGCGGACGGTAGCCAGAAGAGGCTGAAGCGGCGCGAGGGCACCGCCCATTTGACGGGATGGTGTCATGTAAGGGCGGTGGGGTCGCGTGGCCTGTCGTGGGGGCTTGACGTGACCAGTGCGTTGCAGCTCGGCGGCAAGCCACTGAGGTAGAGGCGCAGGCTCGCGGGCCGGACCGATGGGGGTGTACTCCCCCGCTGCGGTACGGGTTGCGGGGGCAACGATATAGCCGCCGTGGGCCCGTACGTCGACCTGCCAGGCGAGAGCGGTCTTGCGACTGGAGCCGGTGGAAGACCGGTAGCGCAGTACTGGCTTGGGGTTGCGATACCAGATGTGCAGCCCTCCCGAGGGGGTTCGGACGCGGAGGGTCGTGTTGTCTTCCGCAGGGTTGTCCTGTCGGCGGTATGCCGCGAGCAGAGCCAGGGTGTCGAAGCCTGAAGCGAGACCTTCCAGGCTCACTTGACCCGGGATGGTGATACCTGGCAACAGACGGCTGCGATCGGGGACATGCTCACTGTGAGCATCGACGTCCAACACGACGAGCTGCGCCGGTCCGCAGGAGACTCCGACTCCCGCGCGAGGTTCGCGTGTCCACCAGGCTTCGATACGGGCCAGATCTGTTGTCGCACTGTAGAAACCGTGGCACCACATCCCCTTGCGATGGCAAGGGCACTGAGCCGGGGCGTGAGAGCTCGTCTGGCATTGCGGACAGTTGGCTGCTGGGGTCTTGCGTCCGGGGGCCAGAGGGTGGACGGGCCAGCCGCGGGCGGCGAGCCACCGGGCGACAGCTACGGGGTGCGGCGACAGCACCGCTTCCGCGAGCGAGGTCTCACCGTGGCGCTGCACGTTCGTCTTCTACCCTGTCCATCTAGCTTCTGCCCATGCGTTGTCCAGTCCCCGGGCTTCAGTCCCCGGGCATAACGCCTGGTCACGCGGCTTTCTGACCACAGCCGAGGGACTGAAGGGACCGAACTTTCCCATCGGCGTCAGAGCGTAGCGCACCTCCCCCGCTTGGGGAGGGAGGTGCATCGGCTTGTCGCGGGTTGGGTCCCTTCAGTCCCTTAGTCCCCGGCT
>NZ_JAHWGT010000005.1 GCF_020873895.1 Streptomyces sp. DH12
GGGCGGATGGACACCGCCCGGGGCCGCGGCCGCTGCCGGCCGACCACGCGGTGCGAACACCGCGCGGCCCGGCCGGGACCGGCTCAGTTACAGGTCGTGACGCTGAGGCTGCTGTCACCGCAGAGCAGCAGGCTGGCCCGGCTGCCGGTGGCGACGTCGCCCGTGGCCTCTTCCTTCGGGGTCTCCATCGACTGCAGGTCGAGAAGCGTCATGATCGATTCCTTTCCTTCATGGGGACGGTGTGCTCTTCCACGGTCCCTGACTGGGACCGGGTCCGGGGCCGCCGCAAGGGCGGGAGGAACGGCAGGTGCGCGCGGCCGTCGGTCGCGGCGCTGCCGAGGGCCAGCAGACAGCCGGCGGTGCCCGTGGCGAGATCCATGGACAACCGCATCATCTGCTCGCCGGGGAAGGCCAGATCCGCCTGGTACGGCACCGCGTGGCGGGCCAGGGCGTCGATCTGGCGTCGTACGTCGGAGGGGTGGGTGCCGGGGCCCGGGGTCGTGGTGCGGCTCAGGTACAGGACCATGCCCGCCGCGCCGCGGAAGAGCCCGGGCTGGGCGTAGAACGTGGCCTGGGCCGCCCGGACGATCTCGCCGCGCGCCCGCTCGAACCGCTCGTCGGTCCGGTGCGCCGCGAAGTCGTCGAGCACCATGCCGATGCCGACGCTGCCGGCGCCCAGGTAGGGCATCGTCCGCCATCCCTCGTCCACCTGGAGCGTCCCGCCGGCGCTGACGACGCAGCGGTCCAGGTCGCGGCCGAGCGCGTCGGCGGCCAGGTCCAGCAGGCCGGTGTCGCCGGTGCGTTCGTACAGGCGGAGGAAGAGCAGCGCGGGTCCGGACGCGCCGTACAGCAGTCCGGCGCGGGTGATGCCGGGCAGCGCGCCGGCGACGAGCTCGGCGCAGCGCAGGGCGGCGTCCCGGTGCCCGAGGGCGTCCAGGGCCAGGCCGACCCCCGCGAGGCCGCCGTGCAGGTCCGGCGCGACGCCCTCCCAGGGACGGGCCATCGCGAGCCCGGCGAGGTCGGCGGCCGGGGCTGGGTGGCCCAGGCGGTCCAGCGTCCAGGCGATGCCGGCCAGGCCGTCGTACAGCCCGAGGGGGCTGCCCGACGGGGGTTCCTTCACCCGCCGCAGAAGCCACTCCTCCGCGTCCGGGTGGGCCGGCGCGCCCGTCTCGGCCAGGGCGTACAGCACGCCCGCGGCACCGTGACCGAGCGTCAACCCGCCGCCCGCGGTGGCGAACTGGGCGATGTCGCCGGGGAAGAAGCGGTCCTCCCGGTCGGGCGTCGCCGACGCGGTGACGGCCCGCGCCATCGAGTCGCGGCTGCGCGGCCAGTCACCCGGCTCGACCGGCAGGTAGGGGCCGTCGTCGGCCGCCGCGTCCGGCCGCCCCTTGAGGATCTCGGCCACCGCCTCGTCGAGGAAGGCACGCGGCACCGGGAACTGGGCCGCGGCGATGTCCGCGAGGTGCCGGGCCTTGCCCGGGTCGAGCGGGAGGAGGCTGGTGAGCGGGAGGAAGAGCGCCAGGCGCAGACAGGCCAGGGCGTACCGGTCGACGTCGAAGCCGCGCCGGTCGGCGGGGGCCACGAAGGCGGGGTTGGCGACGGTCTGCCGGCGGTTCTCGTCGATGTGCGCGGCCGCCTCGAAGTCGAGCAGGACCACCGACGTCTCGTCCTCGCAGAGCATGATGTTGAAGAGGTGCAGGTCGTTGAAGACCACGCCGCGGGCGTGGACCGCCTCGACGGCCTCCTCCACCATCCGGTGGACGCGCAGCGCCCACGCGGTGTACTCGGCGAGCGACTCCGGTGTCGGGTCGGCCTCGATCAGCGGGTGGCGGCGGGCGAAGAAGGTGTTGAGCGGCTTGCCCTCGACGTACTCCATCGCGAGGAAGTGGTGGCCGCCCAGTTCGAAGCCGCCGCGCACCTCCGGTGTGCAGGGGAGGCCGGAGAGCCGCTCCAGGGCCTCGCGCTCCCGTCGCAGCCGGGTCACGGCGTCGGCGCCGTCGGCGGCCAGCCCGGCGTGCGGCCGGGCCTCCTTCAACACGACCTGCTCACCGGTGCGGGTGTCGCGGCCGACGTAGACGCCGCCGCCGTTGGAGAAGTGCAGGGCCCGCTCGACGGTGTACGGCACCTCGGTGAGGGTCACGGAGCGGCGGCCCGCCAGGTGCGGCTGGAGGAAGTCCGGCACGCGCACCCACGGCGGCGTCTGGAAGACCGGTCCGCGCAGGTCGGGCACGAGCCGCCCGTCGGGGTCCTCGACGGCCGGGCGCAGCTCGCCGTCCTCGTCGTAGCAGTGCCGCTGCGTGAAGCTGCCGTACCGGAGGTACACCGGGCCCTCGCCCCAGCGCAGGTCGCTGAGGATGTACGGGCCGTCCTCGCCGGCGAGGAGCGCGTCCAGGTCTCGGGCGACGCGGTGGCACTGCTCCTCGTCCGCCGGGTAGACGGTGATGAACTTGCCGCTGGCCGCGCGGTCGGCGTACTTGGCGTTGCGGTTGTGGAGCAGGTAGCGGCTCGGCACGAACTTGAAGGCGATCCGGTGGGCGAGGCAGTACTCAGTCACCCGGGCCAGGATCGACTCCGCGTTGTCCAGGCAGGCCGACACGTGGATCTTCCACCCCTGCGCCGGGAGCTCCGCCCCGACCGGGCGCAGCGCCAGCCAGTCGCCGCTGCGGTGGCGCCGCCAGCCGTCGGGGACCGGTGCCAGCGCCGCCGCGTAGAGCGCACCCCTGGCTCCCTGGCGTTCCGCGGACAGCCGGTGCGGTGCGTCGTAGAAGTGGCGGTCCGCGTCGCAGAAGGTGGCGTATCCCTTGATCACACCTGCTCCCTCGGTCAGCGACGGCGACAGGAAGAACGGTGCCAGCCGCGGAGGGGCCGCCAACAGTCACAGCTGTCAGCAACGAGCCGTGCGGAACGCACGAGTAACCTCGGCCGCCCCGGCGCCGCACGCCTCTCAGGGACCACCGGCACCTGCAGCCCCCTGAGCCCCACGGGCCCCGGCCCCGCACGCCGCAGCGGTCCGGCCGGCCGAGCCCCGGTCGGCCCCCCCCACGAGCCCCGGCCGCCCGAGTACCGGTCGGCCGCCTCCGAACCCGGGCCGATCCCCGCCCCCGCACCGCTCGCACCGCGCACACCGTCCGCCCCGGCCCCCTCGACCCGCACCCGGGGCGTCGGGCCGCACGGGTGAGGCCCCGTTTCCCCGGATTGATCATGGGGTACGTGCATGCGGCTCCCTACGCCGTGGAGGCAAACGATGAGAGAAGACGGGCAGGCTTCGGGCGGGACCGTCACGACGCGGATCCCCGCCCGGTTGGACCGGCTGCCGTGGTCGCGGTGGCACTGGATGATCGTCATCGGTCTCGGCACCGTGTGGATCCTCGACGGGCTCGAGGTCACCATCGTCGGCAACATGGCGAGCCGGCTCTCGGAGGAGGGCAGCGGCCTCGCCATCAGCAGCGCCCAGGTCACCGGCGTCGCCGCCGCGCTCTACGTGGCGGGCGCCTGCTCGGGCGCCCTGCTCTTCGGCTGGCTGACCGACCGCTACGGCCGCAAGAAGCTCTTCCTCATCACCCTGGCGGTGTACCTCGGCGCCACCGCGATGACGGCGTTCTCCTACTCGTCCTGGTGGTTCTTCCTCTTCCGCTTCCTCACCGGCATGGGGATCGGCGGCGAGTACGCCGCCATCAACTCGGCGATCGACGAGCTCATCCCGAGCAAGTACCGAGGCCGCGTCGACCTCGTCATCAACGGCAGCTTCTGGCTCGGCGCCATGGGCGGCTCCCTGCTGTCCGTCGTGCTCCTCGACACCGACATCCTCCCCAGGGACGTCGGCTGGCGAGTCTCCTTCGGGCTCGGTGTGGTCCTCGGCCTGGTCGTCCTGCTCGTCCGGCGGCACGTCCCGGAGAGTCCGCGCTGGATGTTCATCCACGGCCGCGAGGAGGGCGCCGAGGCGATCGTCGCGGACGCCGAGCGGCGGGTGGAACGGGACACCGGCAAGCCGCTCGCCGCCCCCGCCGGTTCCATCACCATCAAGCAGCGGCACAGCGTCGGCTTCGTCGAGATCGCCCGGACGCTCGTGCGCACCTACCCCCGCCGCGCCGTCCTCGGCTTCGCCCTCTTCGTCGGTCAGGCGTTCCTCTACAACGCCATCACCTTCGGCTTCGGCGCGATCCTCGCGACCTTCTACGACGTCCCGAGCGGATCGACCGGCTACTACTTCGCGGTGATCGCGCTCGGCAACTTCCTCGGCCCGCTGACGCTGGGCCGGCTCTTCGACACCTGGGGCCGCCGCCCGAT
The DNA here is from genome assembly GCF_020873895.1 of Streptomyces sp. DH12. GTDB lineage: Bacteria > Actinomycetota > Actinomycetes > Streptomycetales > Streptomycetaceae > Streptomyces. Next base: position 4,288 of record NZ_JAHWGT010000005.1, read on the forward strand.
GATCGCCGGCACGTACCTGCTGTCGGGCGCCCTGCTCTTCGTGACCGCCTGGCTCTTCGGCCAGGAGGTGCTGACCGCGACGACCCTCACCGCCTGCTGGTGCGTGGTCCTCTTCTTCGCCTCGGCGGGCGCCAGTTCGGCGTACCTGACCGTCAGCGAGATCTTCCCGATGGAGACCCGGGCGATGGCCATCGCGTTCTTCTACGCGATCGGTACCGCGGCCGGCGGCATCTCCGGTCCGCTCATCTTCGCGAAGCTCACCGAGAGCGGCGTGGTGGGCGACACGGTGCTGGCCTTCTCCCTCGGCGCCGCCGTGATGGTCGTGGGCGGCGTCGTCGCCCTGTTCTTCGCCGTCGCCGCGGAACGCAAGTCCCTCGAGGAGATCGCCACCCCGCTGTCGGCCCACGCCGGCGGCGCGCCCGACGCCCCCACCGAACCCGTCTCCCTGCGCCCCTGACGACACGGCCGGGTCGGGCCGGGCCGACCCCGGGACCGCCCGGCGGCCGACCGGTCCGGCGCCCCCGGTGGCGCCCATGCGACAGCGGTGCGTCCGGCCGCCTCCCCGCGGCCATACTCCCTTCGATGCGCCGTGCACGGCACCAGGCGGCCGGGGCCCGTCCCACCCGGGTCCGGATCCCGGCCGCCACCACCCCCACCCGGCGGAGCGGCACGCCACCGCCGACCACCCGGCGCCCGGGCGCGGGAAATCGATTGCGGGCGGCGCGGCCGTGCCCCGAGAGTGGCCTGATGCATCCGGAAGCCCCCTGCGCCGTCCGCCCCGCCACCAGCGGAGACGCGTCGCTCATATGCGCGCTGCTCAACGAGATCGACACCATCGAGACCGGCAGGCCCGAGACGGACCTGCACTCCGTCGAGGCGGACCTCCGCCACCCCGAGGTCGACCTCGCCCTCGACTCCTGGCTCGCCTTCGACGGCGACCGGCTCGTCGCCTACGCCCTGGTGTGGGACGAGTCCCAGGGCGAGCGCGTCGACGCCGACCACTACGTGCTGCCCGGCCACGAGGCCGCCGGGGAACGGCTGCTGGCCCTCGCCGAGGCCCGCGCCGCGGACCGGGCGCGCGCCAACGGCGCCTCCCGCGCGGTGGTCCATCTGCACCTCAACGCCGAGCCCACCACCGACCTCGACATGATGGCCCGCCGCGGCTGGCGCCGGGTGCGGCGCTACCACGTGATGACCCGTCCGCTCCCCGCTTCCGGCCCCGGCCTTGAGGCTTCCGAGCCGCCCGCCGGGCTGGAACTGCGCGACTGCCGCGACGAACCCGACCGGCGGCGCGCCCACGCCCTGATCCAGGAGACGTTCGCGGAGCACTTCGACCACCAGCCCCGCACCTACGAGCAGTGGCTCGACGACATCGGTGGCGGCGACCGCGTCGACTGGTCGCTGGTGTGGATCGCCTCCGTCGGCGCCGAGGACGCCGCCGTGCTGTTCTCGCGCGACGACCGGCGGAGCATGGCCTGGATCGGCAACATCGGCGTGCGCCGGTCGTTCCGGGGCCGGGGTGTCGCCGGGTACCTGCTGCGGCACGCGTTCGCCGTGTACGCGGGGCGGGGGCGCGACACGATCGGGCTCGGCGTGGACACCCAGAACGAGACGGGCGCCCTGCGCCTGTACCAGGCCCACGGCATGGACACCCACTACGCGGTGGACACCTGGGAGGTCGTGCTCCCGGCCGGAGTGGCCGTCGGCTGAGCCGGGCGGCCGAGCCCGGCCGGCCGAACCGTGTGGCCGAACCGGGTGGCCGACGGGTGGGCCGGGCCGGGACCCGCGGGGTGTGTCGACGGCGGGTCCCGGGCGCCCGTCAGCGGCCCTGGAGGGCCCGGACGTTGTCGCCGAAGGTCCAGTTCCGCGACCCGTCCCAGTTGATCGACCAGGTCATGAGCCCCTTGAGTCGGCCGCCGTACGCCTTCCACGCCTGGGCGACGGTGGCCGGCGGCATGTAGCCGCCGCCGGCGCCCTGCTGCGCGGGGAGACCGGGCACCTGCCGGTCGTACGGGACACGGATGGTGCTGCCCTGCACGACCAGGCCCCGGTCGAGGCAGTCGGTCTGCGCGGTGAAGCCGGCGACCGTGCCGGCCGCGTAGGAGTCGCCGGAGCACCCGTACATGCTGCCGTTGTAGTACTGCATGTTCAGCCACCACAGGCGGCCGTTGTCGGCGTACTTCTTGACGATGGGCAGGTAGGCGCCCCAGATGGAGCCGTAGACCACGCTCCCGCCGGTGACGTAGGCCGTCTCCGGGGCCATGGTCAGCCCGAAGCCGGGCGGCATGCGGTCCAGGATGCCGTCGATGATCCGGATGAGGTTGGCCTGTGAGGTCGAGGGGCGGGTGATGTCGCCGCTGCCGACGAGGCCGGTCTCGATGTCGATGTCGATGCCGTCGAAGTTGTGGGCCTTCAGGATCGGCACGACCGTGGCGACGAACCGGTCGGCGACGGCGGGGGAATTGAGGTCGATCCCCGCGGTGGCGCCCCCGATGGAGAGCAGCACGGTCAGCCCGGCCGCCTTGGCCTCGCACATCTCGGCCGGGGTGGGCACCTTCACGGTGGCGTCCATGCCGTTCTCCCACAGCGCCGTGCCGTCCGACCGGATCACCGGGAAGGCGGCGGTGACGACGTTGTAGCCGTGCTGCCTGATGCGCGGGTCGGTGATCGGCGTCCAGCCGAAGGGCGGGTGGACGCCGTTGGCGGCGCCGTCCCAGTTCTCCCAGTACCCCTGGAGGACCTTCCCGGCAGGGCGCGGTTTGAGGGGGCACGTGGCGGCGGCGGACGCCCCTCCGGCGGGCGTCCCGCCGCCGGCGGGCACCGGTCGGGCGGCGGCGGGGAGCGCCGCGGCGAGCAGTTGGGCGAGACCCGCCACCGCGAGCCCCAGCCCCAGTGACGTCCTTCCGCGTCGCGGCATGTCCGCGCTCCTTCCTCGGCGGCCCCACGGCCCGCGGCGCGCGCGACGGCGCCCGGCGGGTCGACGGGGCTCGACGGCACTCGACGGAAGGCCAGAGTCTTCTGGTCCAGACCTATCGTCAAGAGGTCTGGACCAGAAGCCCGTAGGAGGGCGCGCGAGCGGCCGGGAGCGGCAGCGGGGTCAGAAGGACTGCACGACCCGCGTCAGTTCGGCCACGGCCGCCGCCAGCGGCGCCGCGGGCTGCGCGAACAGCGCCAGCCGCTCCAGGGCGCGCCGCACCACCCCCGGCTCCGGCGCCTCCTCGTCCAGCTCCTCGCGCAGCCGACGCAGCTCGGTACGGGGTGACTCCTGGTCCGGCAGTACGGTCCGGTGCTCGTCCAGCAGCCGCTCGACGAGCAGCAGCAGGGCCTCCACTTCGGCGCGCTGGTCCGCCGACGGCGCCTGCACCGTGACGCGGCCGGCCACGGCGCGGGCGCCCGGGCCCACCGCCTGGTTGCCGACGGAGCTGTGGCCCCCGTACTGCTGGACGCCGAGGTTGAGCACGCGGGCCCCGGTCGGCTCGTCGGGCGGCGGATCGGTGGGACGGGAATCGGCTGGACGGTTCACGCTCTCTCCTGTCGTCGGGCCGCGGGTCCGGGCGGCGGCGGCCCTCCGGGCCGTGCCGTACTCGACTCCGCGGTCGCCTGGGCGCCCGTGCCGACGGCCTGGTTCCCCACCACGCTCACCCCGCCGGTCTGCAGCACGCCGTTGTTGAGGATGGTCTGCGTCTGGGTCCGGAAGTCGGCCGTGTCGACCCCGTGGTCGTCCAGGAAGTCCCGGACGGCCGCCAGTGCGTGCCGGTCGAGGGCGTTCAACGTCCGCAACGCGTCGACCAGCTGGAAGTGGTGGAAGTACTCGGGCCCCTGCGCGAGGTCGCGGACGCTGATCCGGGCGCCGCGGTCGTACGCGGGATCGTCGCAGGCGGCCCGCGTCTCGTGGCGCCGGCGCACCCGTCTGCGCCGGTCGGCGAGGGCGTCCGACAGGCACGAGCGCGGCGCCGCCCACAGCGCGCTCCCGGACCGCCGCAGCGCCCGCAGCGCCAGCGAACGGCGCCGCCGGGCGCTGGGGGCGCCCGGCGGCAGCAGGTCCACCAGGTGCATGTCGCGCCGTACCGGCCCCAGGACGAACCGCTCGCATCGCAGGTGCAGCGTCCTGCCCTCCACCGCCACGTGCAGGAAGTGCGTCGGCACGATCTCCCCGCCCCACAGCGGCACGTGGGAGGTGAGGAAGTGCCGCGCGGCACCGTCCGGGTGCCGGGCGATCCACCGCAGCGTCTCGGGGGGCAGCCGAGTGGCCGGCGGGCGCAGCGGGTCGGGCAGCAGCCGGCGGTCCCGGACGGCCTCCCTGCCGCTGACGAACACCCGGTCCTCCACCACCAGCCCCGCGATGGGCCCCTCCGCGCCGGGCGCCCGGCGGGCGCCGTCACGCCCCCCGGCCCCCTGTTCGCCCTGCCCTTCGGCCCCCCGACGGTCCTGCCCCTCGTGCCCCGCGACGCCTCGTCCGGCGCCCCGCCCCTCGCCGTGGTCCGGCAGGGGCGTCCCCGGCTCCTCCGCCGCCCCGCGCAGCCGGTGCCGCAGCCGCTCCACGAGGTCCCAGGCGTCGAAGCCGGTGACCGGCCCGGAGCGGCGCTCAGGGCCCGCGTCGGCGGGCAGCAGCGGCACCGAAAGCGTCCACTCCCCGTCCCGCCTGCCGTACCCGACGAACGGCGAGTGGCCGCTGTAGCAGCTGACGTTGCCCCGCTGGGCATCGGAAACGGCCGCGATCCGCGCGGCCGCCCACGGCTCCAGGTGCCCCGGCCGCGGCAGCCCCTCCGGGTCGAACGCGTCGCGCCGCAGCGCGCCGCGCAGCCGCGCGTCCACGTCCGCCTCCTCCGCCACGACCGTCCGCACGGTCAGGGCGCAGCAGGCCACCACGGCGAGGAGTGCCGGTATCCCCAGCAGGTAGCCGCCGGCCAACCAGGCGAGCGGGCCCGGGAGGGAGGCCGCCGACAGGGCGGCGCCGAGCAGCACCCCGGTGACGAGCAGCCCGCCCGCCGTGCCCGCCAGTCGCCACGTCGCCGCCGACGTGGGCGGCAGCTCCCGCCCCCGCACCGCGCGCCGACGGGTCCGCGACGCCGACGCGAGCGCCCCCAGCGCCAGCCGTGCGAACAGCAGCCACAGGGGGGCTGACACCGCGACGAGCCCGAAGGCGGCGGCCAGCCTGCGGTCCCGCCCGCGCCGCAGCCTGCCCGCGGTCAGACTGTGCCGCGCCACCGGGACCAGGTCGACGCCCGGCGAGGCGGCGACGGCACCGAGCCCGTCGCCCAGCACGTCCTCCACGACGCGGTCGGCGAAGTCCGGGTCGGTGTACGCGGCGGCGCACAGGTAGCGGGTCACGTCGCCGGGCGAGGTGCCGGTCGCGACGGCCACCGGGCGCTCGTCGGGGGAGTCGGCCACGGCGGACCTCCGTTCGCGGTTGCGGGACGCCGTACGGGGCGCGGTGCCCGGGGCGGTCCCGGCCGCGCGGTACCCGACGGCGAGGAGGACGCCCAGCACCAGGCCGAAGAGCACCCCGTCGACGAGCACGGCGCCGAAGGAGGTGCTCTCGCCGAAGGCGAGGAGGATGCCCGGCTCAACGGTCTCGACGGCCAGCCAGGCCAGCGCGCTGCTCACGGCGGCGACGAGCACCCCGGCACCGACCGAGGCCGCCCACCGCGCGCCGCCCGCGGGCGTCCGGCCCACCAGCCGGGGGACCAGCAGCAGGATGCCGGCGACCAGCCCTGCCAGCGTCAACCCGCCCAGCCAGGCATAGGCACGCAGGAACGGGTCGTCACCCGGTGCCAGGTGCCACCCGGGGACGAACAGCGCCCCGCGCAGCAGTCGGAGCCCGGCGCTGTCCGTCGACCACATGAGGAGCACGTCACGTGACCACGGACTGCCCAACACCACCAGAAAGGCACAGAGCAGGACGAGTCGCCCCCTGCCGGCCGGTCGTCTCATGGCACCCCCCGGAACACCTGAGACCCGCAACTGTAGGAAACCGGGGGCCGGATGTCAGCCGAACGGACGACACCGCCGGGGGAATCGGGCCCGCTCGGCGTCGAGCGGTGACCGCGCGGCCGACGCCCGCACCTCCCGCCTTCGGGCCGCCGGGGCGCCCCGCCCCGCTCGCGGGGCGGACGGGGGCCACTGGCACCGGCCGCTCGCCCTGTGTCACTGTGGCAGGAGCCAGCCTGGTCTGGCGGGGGAACCCCGCGCCGTCCCGGGGTCACGGTCGGTGGCCCGGTCACGGTACGGGTGGTTCTCGCTCGGCTGTGCGCGGCCCGACGCCGCGCACTCGGCGGGCGCCCCCGAGGGCGACCGTCCATGGGCTCGATCCCCGAGAGGGACGAACCGTGTCCGACACCTTCACCGTCGTCGTCACCCACCACCCCCAGAGCACCGTCATCGCCGTCACGGGCGAGATGGACCTCACCACCTGCCCCCGCGTCGACGAGGCGTGCACCGTCCTCCCGGTGGGCGGCAAGACGCTGCGCCTCGACCTGTCCGGCGTCCCCTTCATGGACTCCACCGGCCTCAACCTGCTGCTGCGGCTGCGCCGCCGGGTCCGGGACGACGGCAGCCGTCTGGTCCTCGCCGGCCTCCAGCCGCAGCCGAGGCACCTGCTCCACCTCACGGAGGCGTACGCCCTCTTCGAGACCACGGCGGCCGACAACGTCGGTGAGCCCGCAGGACGCCGCTGACCCGAGGACTCGCCGCGCGGCCACGCGGGCCGTCGGGGCCGGGTGCAACCCGCCCCCGCCCGGACGGAGTCGGCCGCCGGGGCCGCGCACGCGGCGGGCGCCGCGTGACCCGCCCACTTCAAGCCGCCTTCCGCGAAACGGTTTTCGCGGCTGAAGACGGGTTAGGCGCACCCCATGAGTGAAACGGACAAGAACAAGAGCAGCGGCAAGGACACCGCCACCCGGACGGGCGCCGCGAACGGGCGCGCCCGCACCGCCACCGGCACGGCCGGCAGGGCGGCCCGCGACACGACGCGCGCCGCGGCCGACCAGGCCGACGGGGCCCGCAAGGAGGCGGGGGGCGTTCTCGCGGCCCCCGCCCAGGCCCTGACGTCGACGGTCAACGGCGTGTGGCGCAAGGCCGCGGTACCGGCGCTGGGCCTCCTGAAGGCGAACGCCGTCACCGCGGGCGGCGTCGCGGCGGCCGCGACGGCCGTGGCCGTCGGCGCCTACGCCGGCGGGCGCAGGTCCGTCCTGCGCGCGCACGGCCCCGTCACCCGTCTGACGGGCGGCCGCATCTGAGTCCCGACGGCACGCCCAGCTCCGGCGTGCCGACATCACCCAGCAGCGCTCTGCGCGCCACCCGTGTCGGGGGGCGCCTCCGTCGGGCGGGCGGCCACGAGGCGGAACAGGGCTGGCGCGGCCCCCCTGGGCGCAAGCCTCCCGTGCCGTGCCCGTGCCATGAGGCCCCGGTGGCTGCGCGGCGGAGGTGTCCCGCGTGCACACCGGGCCCGGCTGGGAGGTGTGCGGGAGCCCGTCCCCGGAGCACCGCCGGGACCGGTATCTGCGACGACGGCCCCGCGGAGCGCGAGCCGGCGCCGTGAACGCCGACGCCCGCCCCGCCGGGCGGGCGGGGCGTCATGACCGGGGGAGCGGTCTACTGGCGGGTCTCCCGGGGCGGGGCGCTACGGCGGTGGCTGGTGTCGCACCAGGGGTAGCGCCGACTGCGGTGGCAGGTGCACAGGGCGACGCGGAAGCGGTCAGAGGAGACCAGGGTGCCGTCCTCCAGCTCCACTTCGACCGGCCCCTCCACCAGCAGCGGACCCTTGCGCGGCAGGGTGATGCGGCGCGGGGCGTCATCGTTCGGCACGGATCACCACCAGCTCTTCCTTGTCGTCGTCGTGAGCGAGCAGCCCGCGCTCGCGCAACCAGCCGTGCCGGGAGCGCAGGACGGGCCCGAAGGCGACCCAGCGGCGGTCCGCGACCACGGCCCGCAGGCCCGAGGAGCCCAGGTGCTCCAGGGTGCGGTCCGGGTCGCTCAGCACCGAGTGCACCAGCAGCAGCGTGCCGCCGGGACGCAGCAGCCCGGGCGCCTCGCGGCAGATGCGGTCCAGGACCATGCGGCCGTCGTGGCCCGCGTCCCAGGCGCGCGCCGCGCCGCGCGGCCGGCGGGCGCCGTCCGGGGCCGGCACGTACGGCGGGTTGGCCATGATCAGGTCGAACGACTCGCCGGCCACGGGGGACAGCAGGTCGCCGCGGACGGCGTGCACGCGCACCCCGGCCAGCAGGGCGTTGAGGCGGGTCGCGAACACCGCCCTGCGGGAGACGTCCACGGCCGTCACGTGGCCGCCGCGGCGGGCGGCCTCCAGGGCGAGCGCACCCGACCCGGTGCCGATGTCGAGCACGCGCGTTCCCTCACGCAGCGGCACGGTGTCGAGGGCCTCCTTGAGGAGGGCCGTGTCATCCTGCGGGGCGTAGACCCCCGGCGGTACCAGCAGGTTCATGCGTCTCCGGGTACCCGTCTTTCTCATATGGCAACAGCATTCTCTTCGGTTGCGCAGAGTGACGTCCGTCCCTCGCGCCACAGGCTCAGCAGATGGTCGCCGAGCCGCTGCTCCAGGTACTCGGTCACGTCGATGCCGAACACGACGTCGTCCGCCAGGTGCGGTTCCTCGGCGAGCAGGCCGCCGATGACGTCCCTGCGGACGATCTGCTCGTGCACCGCGTCCGCCTCGACGTGCTCGTCGTAGAAGAACTCGGCGGCCCCGCCCGCGCCGGTGCGGCGCATGGCCTCCGCCAGCCTGCGCGAGCCCGGCGACGAGGTGATCTCCACGGCGGCGAAGTGCCCGACCAGGGCCCCGCGCAGCGAGCGGTGCAGACCGAGGAGGGACATGAGGTTGACGAGGGCGAGCATCGGGGCGCAGCCCGCGTCCAGGTAGCGGCCGTAGGCCGGGTCCAGGCCGAGGTCCTCCATCAGGTCGGCGAAGAGCCGCGCGTGGACGCGCTCGGGCCGGCCGCCGCCGTACTCGTCGAACTCCACCGCCGCCATGCCGGCCTTCGCCCGGCCCCAGAGGCGGGGGAGCACCCAGGCGTGCGGATCGGCCTCCTTCAGGTGGTACAGCGAGCGGTGGGCCGCGTACTCGCGCAGCTGCCACAGCTCTCCCTCGTCCCGCAGGTAGTGGGAGACGCCGGCCCCCTCGGCCGGTTCCACCAGCAGTTCCTTGAGCGCCTCCGCCACGCTGTCGTGCACCGGCGTGTCCGCCCGCAGCGCGCCCAGGAAGCGCTGTTCCATGGCCCGGCGGGTCGCCAGGAGCCGGGGGTCCCACTCCAGCTCCGGGTCGACACCGGCGAAACCGCGGTAGTGCAGCTCGTAGCAGAGGTACAGGGCGAGCTGGAGGTCGCCGCCGTAGACGTCCGCGGTACGCACCGCCTCGTCAGGGGGCAGGGGGCCGGTCCCGCGCAGATAGGCGGCGACCGCGCCGGAGAGCGGCCCGCGGCCCTCCGGCAGCGCGGGCCCGTGGCTGTCGTGTGTCATCCCCACCGTGTACCCGCCGCCCGCCCCCTCATCCACCCCCGCCACCCTCTCGGACCCGCTCCGACCTGCCCGGACGCGCCCGGAGCGGGCTCGGGGCGGGCTCCGGGCGGGCTCGGAACGCGCTCGGGGCCGGTCATCCCGGCCGCCCGGCGCCCCCCGGCGGGGCCACCGCGGGAAGGCCGGCCCGCCCGTGCCGGCCCCTCGCGCCCGGCGGGGAACCGCTCGGCGAGCTGCCCGGGTCGGCACGGTATGGGCTGCTACATTCCCCCGCGGACCGGACACGGGGTGCGGGTGAGGGGAGGGCGCGTGAAGGTGGTCTGCGTCGGCGGTGGTCCCGGCGGGCTCTACTTCTCCCTCCTCATGAAGCGGCAGGACCCGCGCCACGACGTCACCGTCCTCGAACGCGACCCGGCCGGCTCGACCTACGGGTGGGGCGTCACCTACTGGGGCGGGCTCCTCGACCGGCTGCACGCCCACGACCCCGACTCCGCCCGCGCCGTCCGCGACGCCTCGGTCCGCTGGAGCGGCGGCGTGGCCCACATCCGCGGCACGACGACCGCCCGCCCGGGGGACGAGGGCTTCGGCATCGGCCGGCACCGGCTGCTCGACGTCCTCGCCCGCCGCGCGCGGCAGCTCGGCGTGCGGCTGGTCCACTCCCACGAGGTCACCCCCGCCGACGGCCCGCCCGACGCGGACCTCGTCGTCGCCGCCGACGGCGTGCGCAGCGTGCTGCGCGCCCGCCACGCCGACCACTTCGGCACCGAGGTCGAGACCGGCCGGAACACCTACGCCTGGCTGGGCACCACGAAGGTCTTCACGACCTTCACCTTCGCCTTCGCGCAGACCCCGCACGGCTGGGTGTGGTGCTACGGCTACCCGTACGGTCCGGACGGCAGCACCTGCGTCGTCGAGTGCCCGCCGGAGGTGTGGCGGGGCCTCGGCCTGGACCGGGCGTCCGACGAGGACGGCCTCGGCCTGCTGGAGGAGTTGTTCGCCGGCCCCCTGGACGGCCACCGGCTGATCGGCCGCCCCCGGGGCGAGGGAGGCGCCCGCTGGCAGACCTTCCCCACCCTGACCAACCGGACCTGGCACCGGGACAACCTCGTCCTGCTGGGCGACGCCGCCCACACCACCCACTACTCCGTCGGCGCGGGCACCACCCTCGCCCTGGAGGACGCCATGGCGCTGGCCGGCGCCCTGCGCACCGCGCCGTCCCTGCCCGCCGCCCTCGCCCGGTACGAGCGGGAACGCACCGCCGCGCTCCTGCCGCTGCGCAGCGCGGCCCGCTACAGCGCCCGCTGGTACGAGGAGCTGCCGCGGTACGCGCGGCTCGACCCGCCGCAGATGTTCGCCCTCCTCGGGCAGCGGCACTCCCCGCTCCTGCCGTACGTCCCGCCCCGGCTCTACTACCGGCTCGACCGGGCCGCCCACGGCCTGGAGCCGCTGCGCAGGTTCAAGCGGTGGCTCGGGCCGCGGCTCGCCCGCACCCTGGAGGCGACCCGCGCCCGGTGAACGGCGCCCGAGGCCGGGCCCTCACTCCGGGCGCGCCGCGCGCTCCGGGCCCCGGTCGGCGGGCGGCATCCCCTCCAGCAGTCCCCCCAGCGCGCCCACGACGAGCCGGCTCACCTCCGCCGGGTCCGCGTCGGCCAGGGGGCGCTTGCCGACCACGACCCGCATCAGGCCGATGCCGAGCAGCCAGGACAGGGCGAGGTCGGCCCGCAGCCGGCTGTCCTCGGTGTCGCTGAGCGTGGCGAGCACCCGGGCGTACTCGTCGCCCAGCGTCGTGACCGCCGCCGACACCTCGTCGCCCGCGCCCACCGAGCGCAGCAGCGTCTCCAGCGACCGCGCCGCCCCCGCCCGACCGCGCTCCGCCCGGCCGCGCTCCGCCCGACCGCGCTCCGCCCGGCCGCGCTCCGCCCGACCGCGCTCCGCCCGGCCGCCGTCGGGCGCGTCGCCGCCCGCCGGGTCGAGCATGCTCGCCAGTACGGTCTCCACCAGGCGCTCCGGCGGGGTGCACCGCAGCTGTTCGAGACCGTCCCGCGACACCACCTCGCCGAAGAGGGCGCGCTTCGAGCCGAAGTGGCGGAAGAGCAGGGCCTGGTTGAGTCCGGCGCGCCCGGCGATGTCCCGTACCGTCGCCCGCTCGTAGCCCCGCTCGGCGAAGAGCTCGGACGCGGCCGCCAGCAGCCGCTCCCGCGTCGTACCGCCCGGCGCTTCCGCACCGCCCGGCGCCCCCGGGCCGTCCACCGCGCCCGCGGCGGCGCGGCCTTCGCCGACCCCGTCCGCCACCGGTCCGCCCGGCTCCGCCCACCCCGCCCCGGCGCCGTACCGCGCCGCTCCGGTGCCCGCCCGTCCGGCCATCGGCCGCCCCCGTCCCGTCGTTCGAAGACGCGTTCCAACCCGTATGGCCGGAGGCGCCGTTGACCCGCTCTCGGGGCCAACTCTAGGTTGGTAAGCAGCTGCTTACACCAGGGAGGCTTCCCCGTGACGACCGCTCGCGAGCAGACACCGCTGGCCTACCCCTTCAACGAACCGGAGGGCCTGGGCCTGGCCGACGCCTACACCGACGCCCTGGACCACCCGGGCCTCTTACGCGTCCGCATGGCCTACGGCGAGCCCGCCTGGCTCGCCACCCGCTACGCCGACGCCCGCCTCGTCCTCGGCGACCTGCGCTTCGGCCGGGCGGACGCCGTGTTCCACGACGAACCGCGGCAGTCCCCCGCGCAGCAGGACTCCGGCATCCTCGGCATGGACCCGCCGGAGCACACCCGGCTGCGCACCCTCGTCGCGAAGGCGTTCACCGTGCACCAGGTCGAGAAGCTGCGGCCCCAGGTGCGGGAGCTGGCGCACGGCTTCCTCGACGCGATGGAGGAGGCCGGCCCGCCCGTCGACCTCGTCGAGCACTACGCTCTGCCCATCCCCGTCGCCGTCATCTGCCGGATGCTGGGCGTTCCGGAGGAGGACCGGCCCAGGTTCCGCGTCTGGAGCGACGCCGCCCTGTCGACCAGCTCCCTGACCGCCGAGGAGTTCCAGCGCAACCGCGAGGAGCTGCGCGCGTACATGGCCGGGTTGATCCGCGACCACCGCGAGAACCCCCGCCCGGACCTCATGACGGCGCTCATCGACGCCCGCGACACGGGTGACCGCCTCACCGAACTCGAACTGGTCGACCTGTGCGTCGGCATCCTCGTCGCCGGCCACGAGACCACGGCGAGCCAGATCCCCAACTTCCTGTACGCCCTCCTCGACCACCCCGACCAGCTCGCGCTCCTCCGCGAGCGGTCCGAACTCCTGGCGGGCGCCGTCGAGGAGCTCCTGCGCTTCGTGCCGCTGGGCAGCGGCGCCGCCTTCCCCCGGTACGCGAAGGAGGACATCGAGGTGGGCGGCACGCTCGTGCGCGCCGGTGAGCCCGTCCTCGTCGCGGTCGGGGCCGCCAACAGGGACGCGTTGAAGTTCACCGCCCCCGGCCGGCTGGACATCACCCGCACCCACGTGCAGCACCTCGGCTTCGGCCACGGCGTCCACCACTGCCTCGGCGCGCCCTTGGCCCGCCTGGAACTCCAGGAGGCCCTGGGCGCCCTCCTCACCCGCTTCCCCGACCTCCACCTCGCCGGTGACGTCGTCTGGAAGAACCAGATGCTGGTCCGCGGCCCCCGCGAGATGCCGGTGGGGTGGTGACCCGGTGAGCTGGACCGCGCAGGTCGACCCGGAGCGGTGCATGGGCTCAGGCATGTGCGCCGCGCTCGCCCCCGACCTCTTCCGCCTGGAGGGCGCGCACGCCGAGCCGGTACGCGCCCGAATGGCCGCCGACGAGCGCGCGCTGGACGCCGCCGACTCCTGCCCGGCCCTGGCCATCGTCGTCCGCGACGGCCCCCGCACCGTCGGCCCCCGCCCGTGACCCGCGGCGCCGGCGGCAGGGCGCCCGCCGGCTCCCGGGTGCGCCCGCCAAGCCCGCCGAGCACGTACGGCCGTGCCCGCCGTGCCCGCCGTCTCGGCATCGCGAAGGGCGGGCGGGCCGGGGCGGTGCGGGCCACCGTCAGGCGGCGGGGCGGGGGGTGAAGGGGCCGTCCGGCGCGAAGGCCAGGGCGGCGAAGCGCTCCCCGATGCGGCGGTGGGCCGCGGCGTCCGGGTGCAGTTCGTCGGGCAGCGGCAGCTCGGCGTAGTCCGCCGCGCCGTACAGGGCCTGGCCGTCGAGGACGTGCAGATGCGGGTCGTCGGCCGCGCGGCGCTCCACGACACGGGCCAGCTCCTCGCGGATGACGCGCAGGGTCAGTTTCCCCTGCGCCCGCTCCGCGGGGTCGCCGGTGGCGCGGAACCGCAGCCTGCCGGTGGCGAGCGACTCGGTGTCGAAGGCGCACGGCCCGGGCGTGTCCTCGTGGATGGGGCAGTGGAGCGGGGAGACGACCAGCAGGGGAGTGGTGGGGTGGCCGTCGCGGAGGGTGTCGAGGAAGCCGTGGACCGCCGGGGCGAAGGCGCGCAGCCGCATCAGGTCGGCGTTGACGAGGTTGATGCCGATCTTGACGCTGATCAGGTCGGCGGACGTGTCCCGCATGGCGCGGGCGGTGAAGGGGTCGAGGAGGGCGCTGCCGCTGAGTCCGAGGTTGACCAGTTCGACGCCGCCGAGCGCGGCGGCGACCGCCGGCCAGGTCGCGGTGGGGCTGCCCGCGTCCGAACCCTGGCTGATGGAGCTGCCGTGGTGCAGCCACACCCTGCGGCCGTCGTCGACCGGTACGGGCTCGACGGGCGCGTCCGTGCGCAGGGCGATCAGCTCGGTGGTCTCGTTGTGCGGCAGCCATATCTCGACGTGCTTGTCGCCGCCGCCGAGGCCCGCGAAGCGGACGGTCGCGGTCGGCCCCGGCCGGTGCTCGGCGGTACCGGCGACCATGTCGATGGTGAGGGTGTTCCCGCCGGCCGCGCCGGCCTGGCCGGCGAGCCGGCCGTCCACGAGCAGGTCGTAGACCCCGTCCGGGCGGGGCGGGGCGCCCGCGTACACCCGCTTGGTGGGGAGGGTGTCCAGTTCGACGGCGGTGGCCCGGGTGCGGAACACCAGGCGCACCCCGGAAGGCTGCGACTCGGCGAGGGCCAGCTGCCCGTCGTCGTACTGGGCGCGGGCCCCTGCGGGCAGCCGGTGCGGCAGGACGCCTCGTTCGGTGCGCTCCAGTTCCAGCGCCCCGCGCAGGAGGTCGGCGGTGAGGGGCGTGCTGATCCAGCGGTGGTCGGTGCTCATCGTCCCTGCCTGGGGGTCGGGGGGTGCGGTACGGCCGCCGGCGGCACGAGGGCCGACCGGCCGGCGGGGTCGGGTCCGGCGCGGAGGGCCGGTCAGGGCGCGGGCCAGGCGCGCAGCAGCGCGTCGAGCGCGTCGAGGATCCGTGACCACGTCTCGTCGGTGTCGGGGGCGCTGTGGCTGAAACCGCCGCCCATCTCCAGGCTGACGTAGCCGTGGAAGACGCTGCCGAGGAGCCGGACCGCGTGTGTCCGGTCGGGCTCGGCGAGGTCGTAGCCGCGCAGGAGGGCGCGGGTCATGGAGGCGTGCCGCCCGCCGGCGCTGGTGGCCGCGGTCTGCGGGTCCAGGGGCGTCCGGGTGGCGGCGTACCGCCCGGGGTGCTCGCGTGCGTAGTCCCGGTAGACGTTCGCCAGCGCCGTCAGGGCGTCCTTGCCGGCGCGGCCGGCGAGGGCGTCCGCAGCCCGGTCGGCCAGCTCCTCCAAGGCGAGGAGGGCGATCCGGGTCTTGAGGTCCTGCGAACTCCTCACGTGCGAGTACAGGCTCGCCACGCGTACGTCGAAGCGGCGCGCGAGCGCCGAGACCGTCACGTGCTCGAACCCGACCTCGTCGGCGAGCTCCGCGCCCGCGAGGGTGAGCCGCTCGGGGGTCAACCCTGCCCGTCCCATCGGTCCCACCGCTCCTCTCCTTGCCTGAACCCATCATGCGCTTGCCTATAGCCCTTAGGCAAACGCCTTGCCGGCAGTGTGGTGGGCGGGCTCGGCGGCACGGGGGGAGGACCGGGGCGCACCGTGGGGCCGTGGCCAAGATGAGACAGCGGCCCGGCCGCGGGTGCCGATACCCGCGGCCGGGCCGGGTCGGACCCCCGCGCCGTCGCGCCGGGGTGCCGCGCGGGCGTCAGGTGGCCGGGTGCTTGGTGAACCGGTGCCACCAGTGCCGTCGCCGGGGGTGGACCGCCCGACCGAGCCTGCGGCCGAGGAGCGCGTACCCCAGCAGGGCCCCGGAGCTGTTGAGGATGACGTCGTCCACGTCGAACGCGC
This sequence comes from Streptomyces sp. DH12, assembly GCF_020873895.1. Lineage (GTDB taxonomy): Bacteria > Actinomycetota > Actinomycetes > Streptomycetales > Streptomycetaceae > Streptomyces. The sequence continues at coordinate 20,020 of NZ_JAHWGT010000005.1, forward strand.
GTCCCGTCACCAGGGCGCCCTGCACCAGCTCGACCAGCGTCATCACGACCGCCGTCACGAACACGACCCGCAGCAGCCCCCGTGTGCGGGGCGCGAGGACGGGGAGCAGTAGCCCGAACGGCACGCCCAGGGCGATGTTGCCGCCGATCTGCTTGACCGTGTCGCGGAACGCGGGCTGCGACAGGTACTGGTTGATGGAGTCGCCCGGCCGCAGGTTGCTGTGCGTCAACTGCTCGGAGGCGATGGAAGGTTCGAGGGTCAGCCGCGCGAGGACCACGGCGAACACCACCATGCCCGCGAACGCCAGCAGCATGGCGAGGATCCGGCTGCTCCTCGACAGCCGCGGACCGGTGTCCGCTGCTCCGCCCCCCACTCCCGGGTCTCCACGTTCCTCACGCGCCGCGGGTCCTCCGGGCCCTCCAGGTCCTCCGGGCCCTCCAGGTCCTCCGGGTCCTCCGTGCTTCTCGTGTCCTCCGTACGCTCCGCGCCCACCGGACCCTTCGTCCTCGTGACGCCGTTCGTGCTCCTGCTGCGCGGCGGTGCTCCGCCGGACCGTCCACCGCATGGCCGACAGCCCCCCTCCTTCGAAACCGGACCTCCAGGAACCCCCGGTTACCCCCGCCCCCGGTGCGTACGCCCCGACGCGCCCGGCGCCGGCCCGGACCGCCTCGCCCGCGAAGGACCGCCCCAGCGCCGGGAATTGGCCCAGGGGAACGATGCGGAAGTGACCTACACGCCAGTGCCACCACGGCCCTAGGGTCGGATGCATGAGCGAACAGCGCACCGCCGCCTCGACCACGTCCACCTCCCGCCCCCTGCTCACCCGCCACGCCGACGCGGAGACCTGCGCCGACCCCAGCAGCGTCATGCGGCTGCTGGCCGACACCGACGGGCCCGACGGGTTCACGAGCTACCGGTCCACCTTCGCCGAGGGGGCGGTCGGGGCGCCGGCCCACTTCCACACCAGGGCGACGGAGCTCTTCTTCGTGATCAGCGGCTCCCTCCGCGTGCTCGTCGGCGAGGAGGTCACCGTCCTGGAGGCGGGCGACTTCCTGGCGGTGCCCCCGCGCACCCCGCACGCCTTCGCGGCGGCGCCCGGAGCCCGGGCGGACGTCCTGTTCGTGTTCACGCCCGGCATGGGGCGCTTCGACTACCTGCGCCTGCTCGGCCGGGTGATGCGCGGGGAGGCCGACCCGCGGGAGATCGCCGAGTCCGGCGAGCGCTTCGACAACCACTACGTCGACAGCCCCGCGTGGCGCGCGGAGCTCGACCGCCCCGCCTGACGGCGGCCCGCCCGCCCGCCGCGTACCCTCGCCTGACGGCGCGGCCGCACGCGACAGGCGGCCGTGCGGCCGTGCGGGAACAACGTCGCGGGTGTCCGCGTTCCGTACACGGGTAAGGAGCGCCGGGGGAGGACTTCCCAGGTGATTTGCCCTTCCTTTACCCTTTGGTGGAGGGGATCACCTGGCATCCCCCGAGGACCAGTGCGTGGCCGCAGGGGCGGCCCGTCCAGCGAGAAGGAGCAGCAGACCCACAATGGGTGAACCTCCCAGTACCAGCCGTGCCGCGTTCCGCCCGCTCGAGGCCGACGGACGGGAGGTGGCACGGTGACCGAAGTGCTCCTGCTGCTCCTCGCCCTCGCGCTCACCCTCGCTTGTGCGGTGTTCGTCGCGGCCGAGTTCTCCCTCACCACCGTCGAGCGCGGCGAGCTGGAGCGCGCCGCCGAGGCCGGTGAGCGCGGCGCCGCCAGTGCCCTCGCGGCCGCCAGGCGCCTCACCTTCCAGCTGTCCGGCGCGCAGCTCGGCATCACGGTGACCTCCCTGGTCATCGGCATGCTCGCCGAGCCCGCCGTCGCCACCCTGCTGCGCGGCCCCCTCGTGGCCGCCGGGCTGCCCGACGGCGCCGTCTCCACCGTCGCGACCCTCCTCGGTGTGGCGGTCTCCACCGTCGTTTTGATGGTCGTCGGCGAGCTCGTCCCGAAGAACTGGGCGATCTCCCGGCCGCTCGCCGTGGCCAAGGTGGTCGCGGCGCCGCAGCGCGGCTTCACCGCCGCCTTCGGCCCGCTGATCCACCACCTGAACGACACCGCCAACCACCTCGTGCGCCGCTTCGGACTGGAGCCCGCCGAGGAGCTGGCCTCCGCCCGCACCCCCGAGGAGCTGGTCGCGCTCGCCCGGCACTCCGCCCGCGCGGGGGCCATCGAGGAGGACGCGGCCGAACTGTTCGTCCGCACCCTGCACCTCGGCGACCTGACCGCCGAGAACGTCATGACGCCCCGCGTCGACGTCAAGGCGCTGGAGGTCCACGCGACCGCCGCCGACGCCGCGAACCTCACCCTCGCCACCGGCCTCTCCCGCTTCCCGGTCTACCGCGACACCCTCGACGAGGTCGTCGGCACCGTCCACATCCGGGACGTCCTCGCCCTCGACGAGGACAAGCGCCGTCTCGTGACCGTCGCCGAGCTGGCCACCGAGCCGCTGCTCGTCCCGCACTCCCTGCCGGTCGACCGGCTGCTCGGCCGGCTGCGCCGGGCCCGCACCATGGCCGTCGTCATCGACGAGTACGGCGGCACGGCCGGCGTCGCCACCGTCGAGGACATCGTCGAGGAGGTCGTCGGCGAGGTACGCGACGAACACGACCCGCACGAGACGCCCGACCTGGTCGAGACGGAACCCGCCGCCGACGGTCGCCGCGTCTGGCGCGCCGACGGCAGCGTCCGCGTCGACCAGCTCGCCGAGATCGACTTCACCGCCCCCCACGGCCCGTACGAGACACTGGCCGGCCTCATCGCCACCCGCCTGGAGCGCATCCCCGCCGTGACCGACCGCCTGGACATCGACGGCTGGCGGCTCGACGTGCTGCACGTCGAGCACCACCGCGCCGACCGCGTCCTGCTCACCGCGCCCGCCCCGGCGGCCGCGCACGCCGCCGCCGCGACCGGCCGCGAGGTGACCCGATGACCGCCGTCCAGCTCCTCATCGGCGCGTTCACCCTCGTCACCAACGCGTTCTTCGTCGGCGCCGAGTTCGCCCTGATCTCGGTCCGCCGCAGCCAGATCGAGCCGGCCGCCCTCAAGGGCGACCGCCGCGCGAAGAGCACCCTGTGGGGCCTGGAGCATCTGTCGGCGGCGATGGCGACCGCCCAGCTCGGCATCACCGTCTCCTCGCTGGTGCTCGGCGCCGTCGCCGAACCGGCCATCGCCCACCTGCTGGAACCGCCGTTCCAGGCGGTCGGGGTGCCCGAGGGCCTGATCCACCCCATCGCCTTCGTCATCGCGCTCACCCTCGCGACCTATCTCCACATGCTCGTCGGCGAGATGATCCCGAAGAACATCGCCCTGGCCGCACCCGCGACCACCGCCCTGCTCCTCGGCCCGCCGCTCGTCGCCCTGACCCGCGCCCTGCGCCCGGTCATCTTCGGCATCAACGCCTTCGCCAACGCCATCCTGCGGCTGCTGAAGGTCGAACCGAAGGGCGAGGTGACGGCCGTCTTCACCGACGACGAACTGGTCCGCCTGGTCAAGGACTCCAGCGAGGCCGGCCTGCTGGAGCCCGAGGACGGCGACCGCCTGCGCGACGCCCTCGAACTGGGGACCCGCCCGGCCGGCGAGGTCATGGTCCCGCTGAACCGCATGGTGACCGTCGACCACGGCGTCACCCCGCAGGAACTGGAGCGGACCGCCGCCTTGCACGGCTTCTCCCGCCTCCCCGTCACCGGACCCGGCGGGACCCTGCTGGGGTACCTCCACATCAAGGACGCCCTCGGCGTCGCCGACCGGACCAAGCCGTTCCCGCGCGGGGCGCTGCACCCCATGACGAAGGTCGCCCTCGACACCCCGCTCGACGACACCATGACGGCCATGCGCGCCGCCGGCACCCACCTCGCGGCGGTCACCGGGAACAAGGGCACGGTCATCGGCTTCGTCACCATGGAGGACGTCCTGGAGGAGCTCGTCGGACCCGCTCCGGCGGCCGACTGACGGGCCGCCCGACGGGCGCCCGCAGGCCCGCCGCCTCGGACACGACCGCGCGGTCCCGCCCGCCTTCCGGGCGGACGGGACCGCTGTGGGACGGACCGCGCGCCGCAAGGACCGCTCCGCGGGGCGCCCGGTCGGCGCGTACCGGTCGCCGCGCCCGCCACGGCGGGACCCGGCGCGTACCGGCCGCCGGGCAGTGCGCGGCGGGACTCAGCGGTGGCGCGCCAGGCTCCTCGGCCTGCCCGAGGCGCGCAGGGCGGTCGAGCCCGGCTTGCGGTGCCTGGCGGTGTGCGTCGGAACGGCCACGAGGGCGAGCGCCAGCACGAGGGGCGTCACGAGAAGCAGAAGGGTGGTCATCGTGTCTCTCCTTCTGGTCGGCTTCCTCGACGCCTGACCGCAGGGCGCGGCGGCAAACCCCGCCGCGCCTTCCGGCAGTCCCATGTCCGCCGTACGCGGGACCCCGGCGCGGCCGGCACACGGAAAACCGGTCGCGGACCCGCACCCCGGTTCGTATCCTCGTCCGCGTGATCGAATCAGGGGTGGCGGACCGGCTCGGGCGGCGGATCGCCCTGCGCGCGGTGGACGACGAGAACTGGCGGGCCGTCGCGGACGTCGCCCCCCTGGACGGCCAGCGCCGCTTCGTCGCCGCGCTCGCCGCCCGCTACCTGCTGCTGTCGACGCGCGAGCAGGACTGGCACTCGCTGGCGGTGTGCGCCGACGGGGCCGTCGCCGGACACGTCATGTGGGGCCTCGACGACGACGGCTCCCACTGGATCGGCGGCATGGTCGTCGACGCCGCGGAGCAGGGCAGGGGAGTGGGCCGGGCCGCCCTGCTCACCCTCATGGCATGGCTCGCCGGTCGGGACGGCTGCCGGGAATTCCGCCTCTCCTACCACCCGGAGAACACCGCGGCCCGGAACCTGTACGCCTCCGTCGGATTCCGGCCGACCGGGGCGACGGAGGGCGACGAGGTGGTGGCCGCCCTGCCCGCCGCGGCGGCCCTCGGCGCGGGACGCGGCCCTTCCGACTGATCGGCGCCCACCGGACGCCGCCCACCGCCGCCGGGCGGACGGTCGCCGACGGGCCGAGACGGCGCAGCCGGCCGGCTCGGGGAGACCGGCCACCGCGCACACCGCGCCGCCGGGGCCAAGGGGAGGAGTACCGGGCTCCGCTACGCCGTGTCTGCCCCGGCGGAGCCGACCCCATGCTGCGCCGAACGGCCGGAGGTGTGCGCCGCCACCCACCCCGCGCCCGCACGGGCGTACCGGTCGCGGGGGCGGCCCGCGCGACGGGGCGCCGGAGGCGCCGCACACTGGGGCCATGGGCGGCAGCGCCGGGTACCGGCCCCTCACCAGAATCCTGCACTGGAGTGTGGTGGTCGCGTTCGCCGCACAGTTCACGGTGGGGTACCTCCTCGACGCGGACGGGTCGGGACACGGGGGCGGCCGGGGCAGAGGCCGGGGCGACGGCCCGGGGCGCGGGCGCGGCCGGGGCGGCGGCGACCGGGGCTACGACGTCTTCGGCGACGACCCGCTCCTGACGGCGCACGTCCTGCTCGGCGCCACGATCGTCGTCCTCGGAGCCGTCAGACTGCTCTGGCGCCGTGCGACGCCGTTGCCGCCATGGGCACCGACGCTCTCCGCCGCCGAACGCCGCCTGGCCCACCGCACCGAGACCGCGCTGTACTGGCTGACCTTCGTCGTCCCCGCCACCGGCATCGCGCTGCTCGCCGCCGACGACGACGCTGTCCTGCCCGTGCACGTCGCCGCCCACACGGCCTTCTTCACGGCCCTCGCCCTGCACGTGGGCCTGGTGCTCAAACACCAGTTCGTCGACCGCGACGGCCTCCTCCGCCGCATGCTCTGACCACGCCTCCCCCGGACCCGGCCGCCCCCCCGGACCCGGCCGCGGTGACGGCCGCCGGCCGTGCGGCGGCCGGGTCCGGTCGGTGGCGCGTCGCCGCTGCGCCACGCGCGGAGGTCGGCCCCGACGGTGCCGCGCCGCGGTCCACCGGCGTCGCCCGCCGCCCTGCGCTCGCCGCCCGTCACCCGCGTCCGTCACCCGCCGGTTCCGCCCCCTCACTCGTGAGAAGGATTCGCCCGCCCTGCCCGTGTCCGGTACGGCTGGCCCTTCCCACTGGTCGAAACGTTTCCGCAGCGCTCGGGTGACGTTGCGGGGGCGTCCGGTTCGTCCCTCCCGGCGCGCGACGATGGCGTCCCGCCGCGGCGCCGGGCGTCGACCCGCCCGCCGCCGCACAGGCACGCGAAGTGAAGGGAGCAGCACGTGAGGATCCGCGAATACCTGGCCCGGTTCGGGGCGGCCACGGTCCTGGCGCTCGGCCCGTTCGGCGCCCCGGCGTCACCGGCGGCCGCGGCGGCCGGCCCCGCTGACGTCGGCATGCGGCCCGCGGCGGTGGCGGACGGCCGGACCGACGCGTTCGGCGCCCCGGTGCGGCCGCACGCCACCCGGTAGGACGAACCGTCGGAGGCAGGACGCGCACCGCACGGATCCGCCGCGCGTCCCCGGTCGCCTGCCCGGGGAGCGGACCGGCGCCCTGGTTCCTTCGGATGACCGCGCGGGCGCGCATCACCCGCGCGTGCCGGTGCCCTCTCACGGTGGGTCCATGACCTCCCCGGCGACCAGCGCGCCTGCCACGGCCTCACCGGCACCCCCGGGCCCGGACGGCGGCGGCCCGAGCCTCCCGGCCGCACCGCCGCGCACCCGGCCGTACGGGGCGAGGGGACGGCGCTGACGTGGACGCCTCCGCACACGGGGGGCCGCACGCGGACGGCGGCGGGCACAGCGGCGGCAGCGGCGCTCGGACCGGGCTCACGCTGACGACCGCCGCGTTCCTCTTCCTCCTCCTGCGGCTGTTCGCCGTCGTGGACCACGAGTGGGAGACCGCCTTCGCGGTCCTGCACACGCTCGATGTGGAGGACAGCATCGGCATCGTGCTGGGCACGCTGATGGCGGACTCCGTCGCCGCGGCCGTCGCGCTCGCGCTGCTCGTCCCGCTCGCGGTGTTCCGGACGTACGCGCGCTGGAGGCTGCCGCGGCGGGACCCCTGGGCCGCGGAGACGCACGGACCGCTCGACCTGGCGGACGGGCTGCTCCCGGCCATCGCCCTCGTCACCATGGCCACCTACGTGTGGAGCTTCCACGCGTGGTGGCTGCCCCCGGCCGCCCTCCTGGTCGGTGCGGTGTTCCTCGGCCTCCAGCGCGGCGCCCGCCCGGGCGGCCGGCGCCGACGGGCCGCGATCTGGGCAGGCCACCACCTCGGGACGCTGCTGGTCACCGCGCTGCTGGTGGGAGCCGCCACGGTCAGCACCCCCTGGGTACCCCTGGAGCGCATCGGCCTGCGCGGTGGCACGGAACTCCGCGGCTACGTCATGCAGGCCGAGCCCGGCTTCCTGAAGGTCCTCACCGCGTCGGACCGGAGGTTCCTGATCCTCACCGACTCGGCCGTCACCTCACGGAAGGAGGTCGCGGACCACTGACGGCCCCCGCACTCCCGCGGCGCCGGAACAATCCCCGCCCCGACCGGGTTGGAGTGGACCCGGCGGCAGCCCCGCCCGGCGGCGGGGCGGGGCGCGGCACGTGAGACGCCCGGCCGGCGGTGTGAGCACGGGAGGAAGAGGGACATGGAGGCCACGACGGGCCACACCGGCGAGACCTGGGGCACCGCGGCCGAGCGCTGGGAGCGGGCGGGGCGGTTCTTCGCCGCCGAGGACCACCTGACGGCGGCCGCCCTCCTCGACGGCCTCGTGCGGGAGTTCCCCGACCAGAACGCCGCCCGCCTGCTGCTGGCCCGCGCCTACTACCACTCCGCCCGGCTCGGTCGGGCCGAGGCGGAACTGCGCGCCCTCATCGACCGCGACCGGACGGACGCCTACGCGCACCTGCTGCTCGGCCGCACGCTCGAGCGCCGGGGGAGGGCGGCGGAGGCGGCGCCGTATCTGCGGATCGCCGAGCTGTGGGGCCTGTCCGCCTGACGGCCTGTCCGCCCTGATGACCTGTCCCGTGGCCGCCGGGCCGCCGGGCTGCCGGGCCGCCGGGCTGCCGGGCCGCCGGGCTGCCGGGCCGTCTGCCGGCCTGGCGGTCCGGCCGTCCGGCCGGCAGGCACGACTCGGCTGCCCGGCGGCCACGGGCGGGACGGCGGCCGGAGGCGGCGCGCCGGCGTACCGCCGGAGTACGAGCCGCCGCGTGCCGTCCCGTCGAGCGGCTACCGTCGACGGGGTGGAACTGCTGCTGATGTCCGACACGCACGTCCCGGCGCGGGCCAGGTCCCTGCCCGCCGAGCTGCTCGACCTGGTGCCCCGCGTGGACGTGGTGATCCACGCCGGGGACTGGATCGACACCCCGACGCTCGACCTCCTGGAGGAGCGCGCGCAGCGGCTCGTCGGCGTGTACGGGAACAACGACGGACCGCCCCTGCGGGCGAGGCTCCCGGAGGTCGCGTACGCCGACCTGGGCGGGGTGCGGTTCGCCGTGGTGCACGAGACGGGCCCGGCGCAGGGGCGCGAACGGCGCTGCGCCGAGCGGTACCCCGACGTGGACGTGCTCGTCTTCGGGCACAGCCACATCCCGTGGGACTCCGTGGCGGGCGACGGCCTGCGGCTGCTCAACCCGGGCTCGCCGACCGACCGGCGGCGCCAGCCGTTCTGCACGTACATGACGGCGCGGGCCGTGGACGGGCGCCTCGACGACGTGCGGCTGCACCGCCTGCCGCGGAGGCGGTGACGGACCGACCGGGCGGCCCGGCGCGGGCGGCACCTCCGAGTTTTTGCCTCACAGGCAACTTCTTTGCCTCAGCGGCATGGGGCGTGGCTCAATGGGGGCATGGAACACGAAGCCGCCGGAACGGGCGGCGAACTGCCCGGCGTCGCGCCCAGGCTGCGTGACCTCCGGCGGCGCACCGGCCTCACCTTGGAGGCGGCGGCCAGGCGGCTCGGCATGTCGCCGGCCCACCTCTCCCGGCTGGAGACCGGCCGGCGGCAGCCCTCGCTGCCCCTGCTGCTGACGCTCGCCAGGAACTACGGCACCACGGTATCCGAGATGCTCGGCGAGTCGGCACCGGAGCGGGAGCCCGTGATCCGCGAGGGCGGCGTGGACCCGGTGGAGGTGGACGGCTGGGTGTACCGGCAGGCCGGCAGCCCGCGGCGGGCCATGCAGGCACTGCGGGTGCACGTCCCGCCGAGCGGTCCGCAGAACGAGCTGGTCCGCTCCCACCCGGGCGAGGAATGGCTGTACGTGCTGCGAGGACGCCTCCGGCTGTTCCTCGGCGGGGTGGAACACCGGCTGGAGGCGGGGGACTCCGCCCACTACGACAGCCTCACCCCCCACCGCCTGGGCGCCGTCCCGCCCGACGGCGCCGACCTCCTCTTCGTCCACACGCTGTTGCAGAGCCACACCGGCGACCTGTGCCTGGGCGGCGCCGACCGTCCGCTCCCCGGTGCCGCGCCGCGGCACACCAACCCCTTCGAAGGTGGCACCCATGCCTCGTGAAGACACCGGCGTCGAACGCGGAGACGGCCGTTTTCCCCGCGGACTGGTCCTCCGGCTGTTCGCCTACATCGTGGCCGGCCATCTGTTCTCCGGCTTCCTGTACCTGCTGTTCACCCTGGGCGGGGACAAGTAGCGGCCGCCGCCGACCCGTCAGGGCGGGGTGTCCCGACTCGGGGGTGCCCCGCCCCGCGCCGTCCGCGGGTTGTGTCCGGAGCGTTGACGAGAAAGCGCTTGCACTCTACCTTCCGTTCAGAAATGTGATTCCCCCACGGGTCGCTCGGTGGGTGGCGGAAGGGTGTGCCCCAAGCTGCCGAGGAGTTGCCGCGGGCCACCACGCCCTGATCTCCGGGCGGTGCGGCTCCGTCCGTATGGCGAACGCTGTGCACGCACATGAACGATCGCGCGGCAGTGCCCCGCCCCCGTAGTGACGCAGGACGACAGAAGGAGTCGGACCATGAGGTCTGCAGTACGACCGCGCCGACGTGGGCGCCTGCTGGCCGGTGTCACGGCCGCATCCACGCTCAGCCTTGGCATGCTTATGACGAGCGGAGTGTCCCCGGCGAGCGCGGCGACCTGGCCGACGCCCACCGGAAGCCAGGCGGTGTCCTCCACCATCTCCCTGTCCGGCAGCAAGGACTACGGGATGAAGCGCCTCTACGGCACGGGCGACCTGGGCTCGGGAGGCCAGGGCGAGGACCAGGGGCCGATCCTGCAACTGGCCCCCGGCACCGTCCTCAAGAACGTCGTCATCGGCGCGCCCGCCGCCGACGGCATCCACTGCCTCGGCAGCTGCACCCTGCAGAACGTCTGGTGGGAGGACGTCGGCGAGGACGCGGCCACGTTCCGCGGCACGTCCGCCTCCAGCGTGTACACCATCAACGGCGGGGGCGCGAAGGAAGCCGCCGACAAGGTGTTCCAGTTCAACGGCGCCGGCACGCTCAACGTGTCGGACTTCGCCGTGAAGAACTTCGGCACCTTCGTCCGTTCCTGCGGCAACTGCAAGACGCAGCACAAGCGGACCATCAACCTCGACACCATCGAGGTGAGCTGGAAGGGCAGCCGCATCGTCGGCATCAACACCAACTACGGTGACTCCGCGACCCTCCGCAACATCACCGTCGTCGGGGACACCGGCAGGAAGATCGTCCCCTGCCAGAAGTACATCGGCAACAACACCGGCAAGGAGCCGACGACCGACGGCAGCGGCCCCGACGGCACCCACTGCCGGTACGCCGCCTCCGACATCACCTACCGCTGACCGATCCGCCCCGGGCCCGGACGGCGCCGCCTTCCGGGCCCGGGACGGCGAAAGCCGTTGCCCCTCCGGGCCAGCCGTACGATCATCCTCGGATGGACCTTCCCCGCACGGTGATCGAGCTCGGCGACCTCACACTGCGCGCCTTCGACGGCGAGGCGGACCTCCCGGAGCTCTTCCGGGTCATCGAGGAGTCGCTGGAGCACCTGCGCCCGTGGATGCCCTGGGTCCGCGAGCACAGCAGGGCGAGGACCGCCCGGTTCCTGGCCGAACGCGCCGCCTGCTGGGCGAGCGGCGAGGAGCACACCTACGCCGTTGTGCTGGACGGCGCGCTCGTCGGCGCCGCCACGCTGCTGCGGCACGGCACCCCGGACGACACGCGCGAGGTCGGGTACTGGCTGCACCCCGCCGCCACCGGTCGTGGCGTGGCCACCCGGGCCGCCCGCGCCCTCACCGAGCAGGCCCTCCGCCTGCCCGGCGTCGACCACGTCGAGATCGTCCACGCTCCGGCCAACACCGCCAGCGGCGCCGTACCGTTCCGTCTCGGCTTCACCGAGCAGCCCCGCCGGCCCGAGGAGAGCCTCGCGCCGGGGGAGACCGGCGAGGTCCGCGTCTGGCGGCTGTCCCGCGACCGGACCGGCCAGGCGGTGGCCCCGAGCGCCCCCGGTGGCATGCCGGTCACCGGGTGACCCGCCGGCGCCCCGCCCCCTTACACCCCCGCGGTCCGTGCCGCCCTCAACTACGCAGGTACGAGGCGCCGTTCAGGTCCAGGATGGTGCCCGACGCCCACTCGGCCGCGGGCGAGGCCAGCCACAGCACCGCGGCGGCGACCTCCTCGGGCGTCGCCACGCGGTCGAAGGGGCTCTGGGCGCGGATCACGGCGCCCTCCGGGCCGTCGAGGCGCGCGGAGACCCGCTCCGTCGCGAAGAACCCGGGGGCGACCGAGACGACCCCGATCCCGTAGGGCGCGAGGGAGACCGCGAGGGACTGGCCCAGGGCGTGGACGGCCGCCTTCGTCGCCCCGTAGGCCGGGTGGTCGGGTTCGCCGCGGAACGCGCCGCGCGACCCGACGTTGACGATCCGGCCGCCGCCGCCCCCGTCGATCATCCGCCGGGCCGCGAGGTGGCTCAGGTTCGCCGTGGCCAGCAGGTTCACGGCGACGTGCTGCTGCCACACCGCCACCCACTCCTCGTACGGGGTGTCCGGCAGCGGATGGCGGACGTTCACGGCCGCGTTGTTCACCAGCACGTCGATCCCGCCGAGCGCCCCGGCCGCCGCGTCCACCACGGCCGCCGCGCCCGCCGGGTCGGCGAGGTCGCCGCCGGTGAGGGCGTGGCCGCCGCCGGCGAGGGAGTCGAACGTCGCGCGGGCCTCCTCGGCGCGCGAGCCGAAGTGGACGGCCACCCGGTCGCCGTTGGCCGCGAACGCCCGGGCCACCGCGCGGCCCAACCCCCGTGACGCGCCGCTGACCAGGACGCGCCTGCCCGTCGACGACAGCCCCATGACCGTTTCCCCTCTCCGCCGCGTGCGGCGCGGGCCACCGCGCCGCCATCCTCCCAGCCGGCGGGCCCCGCCCGTGAGCGCCCCCGCCGCCCGTGCCCACCCCGGACCGGGGCCACCCCGCGCCCCGGTGCCGGTGCCGGTGCGGTGGCGATCGCGCATCCCACACCGCCGGGACGCATACGTCCCCCGTACCGGTGGCACCCGGACTCCCATGCATGCGATACGAGCCGCGGCCCGACAGCCGGCACGCCATCTGAAGACCGCGGGCCGGTCCCTCACCCTGGCTCTCACCGGGCCCGGCCGGGAACGCGACATCGCCGCCCAGGCGCTGAAGGCGGCGCTGGCCGCCTGGATCGCCTGGGCGGTAGCGGGCCTGTGGCTGGAGGCGCCCATGGCCTTCGTCGCGCCGTGGGTGGCGATCGTGCTGGTCGAGTCGACCGTGTACCGCTCCATCGCCCACGGCCTCCAGCAGGTCGCGGCGATCACGACCGGCACCGTCGCGGCCACCGCGGTCGCGCTGCTGCTGGACAGCACGATGGCGGCGATGGCCCTGGTGCTGCCCACGGTCGTCCTGCTCGGCAACTGGCGGCGCCTCGGCAGCCAGGGCGTCTACGCGGCCACCGGCGCCCTGTTCGTCCTGACCGGGCCGTCCGTCAGCGTGGCCACCTCCACGGCCAGGATCGTCGAGACCCTCTTCGGAGCGGTGGTCGGCATCACCGTCAACGCCGTCGTCCGGCCCCCGGTCTACCTGCGCGACACGCGCGCCGCGCTCCAGGACGCCACCCGCGAGGCCCACGACATCCTCCACGCGGTCGCCGACGGCCTCGACTCCGACTGCTGGGACCCCGACGAGGCCGACGCCCGCCACGAACGCGCCCTGCACCTGCACCGCCTCGTCGACCAGGCCCGCGAGGCGATCGGCCGCAGCCGCGAGAGCCTGCGCGCCAACCCCCGCCGCCGCGCCTACGGCGCCGCGACACCCGGAAAGGACTACGACGACGCCGTCCTCGTCCTCGACTACGCCGCCGTCCACACCAGCGAGGTGACCCGCGCCGTCCTCGACGCCGCATCCGAGGACCGCGCCGCGGCCCGCCCCCACCCCGCCCTCGCCCGCCGCTACGCGGGCTTCCTCCGCCAGACCGCGCACACCCTGCGCCTCTACGGCCACAACCGGTTCGACGAGCGGTGCGAGCGGGAACTCGACGAGGCCGTGGAGGAGCTGCGCCGCTCACTCGCCGAGCTCCGCGACGACGCGGTCCGTTCGAGGCCGGACGACCCCGACGCGGTGGCCACCTACGGCACCCTGCTCGTACAGGCGCACCGCCTGGCGGACCGCCTGGTCGTCCCGGGCCGCGAGGCGTCGGAGCGCGCCCCGAGCGGTTAGGGGCGGCTCGGAGCGCGCCTCGAGCAGTCCCTAAGCGCTTTCGGCCGCCCGGGCGATGTAGGGGCATGGAGTGGGACACGACGGACGGAGGCTCCCGTGTGGAGTGAACTGGCGGTCGACGGCCTGGCGTGGCCGGTCGTGGCCGTGGTGCTGCTGAGCGGGGCCCTGCGGCTCCTCGCGGAGCGCTCCCGCCGCAGGACGTTGGTGGAGGTCGCGACCCGCGCCCCCTCCGGCACCCGGATCACCCAGGACCGCGGCTCGTTCGGCCCGGCGTTCCGGGTGCGCGTGGGGCCCGCGCGGCCCGGCGACCGCGGGGCCGGCGGAGAGCGGGCCCCTTCGTGAGCCGGGTTCCCCCCGAGTACTGGACGGAGGTGGCCGCCCTCTACCGGCAGCACAGGGGCGACCTCCTGCGGTTCGCCACCCGGCTGCTGCACGGGGAGGCCCACCTCGCCCACGACCTGACGCAGGAGGTCTTCCAGGCGGCGGCGCTCTCCTGGTCCCGGCTGCGGGGGCTCGGCCCGGACGCGCGGCGCGCGTGGCTGTTCGGCGTCCTGAAGAACAAGGTGTACGACCACTGGGGCGGCGCCCGGCGCCACGTACCCCTGCCGGAGCTGTCCGAGGCGTCCCCGCACGACACGTCCCGCGAGGCGGTGTCCGGTCTGCTGCTGAAGCGGTGCTGGGACGTCATGGACGCGATGCCACCCGCGCAGCGGCGCGTCGCGCTGCTGCGGTGGCAGGGGGAGTGGACCAGTACGGAGATCGCCGAGCACCTGTCGCTGAGCCCCAGCACGGTACGGGTGCACCTGGCGAACGCCCGCAGGGCGCTGCTCGCGGAGTTCGCGACGGAGGTCGTCTTCCCGTCCGACTGGTGGGAGACGGCCGCAGGAGAGGAGGTGGCCAGGTGAGCGGTGACGAGCAGACGCCCCCTACCTACCGCATCGGCGGTGACGACGCGCGGCCGCGCAGGCTCACCACGGTGACGGACCTGCTGGGCGGGCTCGACGGCGCGGACGTCCCCGCGGACCCCGCCGCGGAGGGGGACGACGTCGAGGCGGGGCTGGAGCAGCTGATGGCGTGGATGGCCGCGCCCGCCCCCGGCGAACCGCAGGAGGCGCCCGCGGGTACCGCCGTGAAGATGCTGGTCCTGGGGGGCGCGGAAGCGGTCGGGTTCGTGGCGACGGCCGCCGACCGACTCGCGCCCGCCCCTCCGGCGCCGGAGGGGGAGGAGGGGGACGGGTCCGCCGGCGCCGCCGGCACGGGCCGGTCCGCCGGGGGCGGCCCGAACCCGCCGGTTGTCGGGCGGATCGCTCTCACCGGCGACCTCGACCTGTTCCTGTTCGCCTCCCCGGCGCGGCTCTGCCGGTCCGGGCCCGGCGGGTGGTGCGAGCTCGCCGAGGGGGCGCTCGGGGCGGTCGTCGTGGCCGACACGCGGCGGCTCACGGAGTGCTTCATCCACCTGGACCGGGTCGAGGCGGCGGGCCTGCCCTACGTGGTCGTGGTGCTGCGGCCCGGCGGAGGGACGAGCCACCCCCTGGCAAGGATCCGGCGGGCGCTGGCGCTCGACGCGTCCGTTCCGGTCCTGGAGTGCGACGTCTCGTCGCGGGCCGACACGGTCGGAGCGCTGCGGGCGCTGGTCGCGCGCGCCCTGGACGGGGCGGACCCGGCCGAGGACGCCCCCGAGCACCTCACCGAACCCCACGCCCTCCTCCTCACCCAGGTGGGCTGCCTCCTCCACTGACGACGGCCACCCCGCCCCGAGCGGGGTCCCGCGCCGACCACGGCCCGGGGCCCCGCTCGGCGCCCGGGCTTCCAGCACCCGCCACGGCTGACGCCGTGATCGCCGGCACGGGCACCCGATAACCCGTGGCGGCGGCGACGGGCCGGTGCCTACGCTGCGCGCGTGGCCGTCGTGGCGAACTCCCGCCGATTTACCGGCCCCCTGGCCCCCCGAGGGCGCCGCAGGGGCCGGACGTCGCCGTGGCCGGAGGGCCGGGCGGACTGACCCGACGAGCGGTGGACCCAGGGCCGGGGGGCGACCCCGATCCGCCATCCGTCACCGCTCCCCGGGAGTCACCATGCACGCCCACCTCTCCGCCGACCGGCTCGCCGACGACCTCGCCGTCCGCGACCTCACCGACCCCGCCGCCGGCCCGCACGCCCTCCAACCGCTCCTCGCACGCGCCGTCGGCGCGCTCGCCGACCACTGGGGGTGCGAGGTCCGCTGGTGGCGCGGCGAACGGATCGTCACCGTCACCGACAACTACGACCACCTCGGCTACGACCCCGACGACATCACCCGCGACGCCCGTTACACCCGGTACGTCGACGACCGGCGGATGCTGCGCAGCCACTCCAGCGCGCTCGTCCCGGGGGCGCTGCGCGCGCTGGCCGCCGACCCGTCCGAGGACGTGCTGCTCGTCTGCCCCGGCCTCGTCTACCGCCGCGACTCCATCGACCGCCTGCACACCGGCACCCCGCACCAAGTCGACCTGTGGCGCGTCACCCGCCGCCCCGCCCCCATGACCCCTGACGGCCTGGACGAGCTGGTCACCGTGCTCCTCGACGCGTTGCTCCCCGGCTCCGCCCACCGCTGCGAGCCCCGCGTCCACCCGTACACCCTGGCCGGCCGGCAGGTCGACGCGGCCTCCGGCGGCGCGTGGGTCGAGGTCGCCGAGTGCGGCCTCGCCCACCCGGGGGTGCTCGCCCGCGCCGGCCTGGGCGCCGCGTGGAGCGGGCTGGCCCTCGGCATGGGGCTGGACCGCGTCCTGATGCTGCTGAAGGGCATCCCCGACATCCGCCTGCTGCGGTCGGCCGACCCGTCCGTCGCCGCGCAGATGACGGACCTCGCGCCGTACCGGCCCGTGTCGGCGATGCCCGCCGTCCGCCGTGACCTCTCCGTCGCCGTGGACCGCGACGACCTCGTCGAGGACCTCGGCGACCGGGTCCGCGACGTGCTCGGCGCCGACGCCGACTGCGTGGAGTCGGTGGAGATCCTGGCGGAGACGCCCTGCCGGGAGCTTCCGCCGCAGGCCCTGGCGCGCCTCGGTGCCCGGCCCGACCAGAAGAACGTCCTGCTGAAGGTGGTGCTGCGGCACCTGGACCGCACCCTCACCGACCGGGAGGCGAACCGGCTGCGGGACCGCGTCCACGCCGCCGTCCACCGGGGCGCCACCCACCAGTGGGCGGCGAACGGCTGAGGACCCCCCGCCGGCGGCCGGGAGCGCGCGACCCGCACGGCGGTCGCGCGCCGGGCGGGGCGGGGGGGCTCCGGATCCGCCGGGCTGCTCCCGGGTCCGGGGCAGCCCCCCGGACCCGGCCGAGGACGGGCCCGGGGCCGGCGGGGGCCGGGGCAAGCCGGGGCCGGCGCCCCGGGCCGTCGCGGGGACGGCTCCGGGCGCGGTCACGAGGGCCGGAGCGAGTCGAGCGCCCGTTCGTACTCCAGCCGGGACCGGCTGCTCCAGGCGGCCTCGGCGGCCCGTACCCTGCTGAGCCGCCGCCTGGCGAGGGTACGGCTGCGGTGGGCGCGGCGGCGCGCCCGCAGCCACAGCGGGAACGTCTCCTCCGGCACCCCGCACGCGGTGAGGAAGGCCACCAGGCGCCGTTCCGACAGGGGCGCGCCCGCCAGGACGCGCCCGACGGTCGAGCGGGGCAGCGGCGCGAGTTCACGGGCACGCGGCTTGGCCCGCCGCTCCAGCTCCCGGTAGGACGGCGCCCCCGCCTCCTCGTACACGACGACGAGCAGGGCGCCCAGGCCCGCGAAGTCGCACACCGAGCGCAGCTCCGCGGACGGGTCCGGGGCGGCCGGGCCGGGCCGGCGGCGGTCGGCCCGGCGGGCCCGCTTCCACAGGGCCTCCACCTCGTCCGGATCGATGCCGCAGACGGCGGCGTACGAGCGGGCGATGGGGAGTTGCGGCAGCGTGTCCCCCGCCTCGGCGCGGCGGACCGTCGCCAGGGAACACGCCATCGCCTTGGCCACCTCATCCCGGGACAGCCCCCGGTACCGCCGGGCCAGGCGCAGCCGCTCGGCGAACGCGCCGACGGGCCCCGGTGGCACGGGTTTCACGGGGCGGCCCCGACGGCCGGCCACACCCGCCACCGGCCTAGGCCGCGGTGAACGGCTCGGTGACGTACGTGAGCCGCAACCGCAGCCGCCACGTCAGGCGCGGTCGGAGCGCGGTGCGGCGGGCCGGCGGTGCGGCGACGGGACGTGCGAACGCGACCGCCCACAGCAGGAAGGCGCCGCACCACAGGGACGGGGGAGGCACGGGCCGCGGGCCGCTGACGGCCAGGACGACGAGGACGGCCACGACGACGATCACGAGGACGATCAGGAGGACGGCGAGGGCCGCCCGTAGAGCTGTTGCGACGTCGGGTAAGGCGGGACGGCGGGTCGTCGTGGGCGCGTGATGGTGTGAGGGCATGGACTCTCCCTGGTGGTGCGCGGAGCTGACGGGACGCGGCGGCCACCCCTGCCGGCGCGGGCCCGGGTGTGCCGGGCGGCGCGGCGGCGGTCGGTCCGGTGACGGTCGCGGTGCCCAGCATCGTGCCACCGCCCGGCCGCCCCGACGGGGCCTTCGGTCACGGTCGTCCCACAGGACACGGCGCACGAGCGGCGCCCCGCCCTCCCCGGCCCCCGGGGCCCCGGGTACGCGCCGGACGGCACCGGTGTGTCGGGCGGGCCGCTGAACTGCGGTGTCGGCGGGGGAAGGACACGCGGTTGCCGACGGCCGACGCCGGCGGGCCGTCGTACCGACCGCGCCTGTCGGTCAGTTCCGTCCCTCGCGGCCCGCTTGCCGTCGAGCGCGGTGGCTGCGACCATCCGCCGCGGCGCCCGCCCCACCGCTGGGGGCGGGCGCGGCATCCGGACCGCGGGGACGCGGGTGCGCCCCCTTCGCCACGGACCGGCGGACCGGCTGACCAAGGGGGCGGTGCCCGGTGCCCCGCCCTCACCCCGCCGGAAGCGCCGCGGTCGGGCGCGCCGACGGCCTCTTCGGCGGGAGCGGGAAGCGTGGGCTCAGAGCGTGGACTTGAACAGCAGCCGGTTCGGGGTGCTGCCGACGTTGCCGCCGATGACGTTGGCGGTGCTGTTGCTGGTGAGCCAGTTGTTGACGCTGGAGCTGGAAGCGTCGCCGTACGTCGACTTGTACAAGGCCGCCACGCCGCTGACGTGCGGCGATGCCATCGAGGTGCCGCTCATCGCCGTGGAGCCGCCGCCGGCCCGCGCCGAGGAGATGCTGACGCCCGGGGCGTACAGGTCGGTGCAGCTGCCGTAGTTGCTGAAGTTCGCCTTGCGGTCGGAGGAGTCCGACGCGGCGACCGTGATCGTGCCCGCGGCGCTGGCGGGGGAGACGTTGCACGCGTCCTGGTTCTCGTTGCCCGCGGCGACGGCCAGGTGGACACCGGAGTTGGCCAGGGCGGTCGCGGCGTTGTTGAGGGCGGCGGAGTAGCCGCCGCCCAGCGAGGCGTTCGCCACCGCCGGCTTGACCGCGTTCTGCCGCACCCAGTCGAAGCCGGCGATGATGCCGGAGAACGAACCGGAGCCCTGGCAGTCGAGCACGCGCACACCGCGCAGCTGGACGCCCTTGGCCACGCCGTACGTCGTACCGCCGACGGTGCCGGCGACGTGCGTGCCGTGGCCGTTGCAGTCCTGGCCGTTGCCGCCGAAGGCGTCGAAGACGTTGCGGGCCCGGCCGCCGAAGTCGCTGTGGGCCGTGTCGATGCCGGTGTCGATGACGTACGCCGTCACACCGGAGCCGTTGCGGGTGTAGGTGTACGTACCGTTGCGGCCGCTGCGCTGGTCGATGCGGTCCAGGCCCCAGGGGGCGTTGGTCTGGGTGGCCGAGGCGCTGACCTTCTGGTCCTCCTCGATGGACAGGACGCGCGAGTCCCGCCGCAGCTCCTCCAGCTGGGTGGCGTTCAGGTCGGCGGCGAAGCCGTTGAGGACGTTGCGGTACACGTGGCGGGTCCGGACGGACTCGCCCTTGGCGAGACCGGACGGGTCGGCGCCCGCCTTGAGGGTCACGATGTAGCGGCCCTTGATCTCCTGGGCGGCGGGGGCCTGGGCGACCGTGAGGGGAGCGGGCGTGGGCTCCACGGCCGTGGCGGCGGAGGCGGCGGCCGGGATCATGGCCACGGGGAACGCGAGGGTGAGGGCGGCGATGTGAATTCTGCGCATGGGGAAGCGAACACCTCATCGTGAGGCCGGCTGCGGGGTGCCAGCCGGTGTGGGGGCGCACGACGCCGAGCGGGCGGCCCATGGGGTGACCGTCCCGTCGGGGATGGCGGGCGTGCGGGGGATGGACAGCACGGCACGGCGGCGGACGTCGTGCGGCTGTGGTGCGGCGTGCGGCATTGCGTCAGCGGGTGCGTCGTCACCACGGGACGAGGGTCCGTGGCGGCCGGGCACTGCTCCTCGTCGCGGTGCCGGCACGCACCGGGAGGGCGGACCGCGAGGCGGGGTCGCCGCCCGGCCGGTCCGCGCGATTCTCGGCGCGGAACCGAACATAGCGACGGGGACGACGGGTTGACCACGGCCGAATCAGGCGTGACCGGTGGCGGACATCACGGGGATCAGCGGGGCAGGAACCCATGGCCAAGGGCACGACGGCGGCTCTAGGGTCCTGTCCATGCCACGCAAGACCGCCCGCCTCCGCCCCGGGGAACCGCCGGCCGGACCGCCGGCGCCCGTGCCTCCCGACGCGCCCTTCGGCGCGCCGGGAGCACCCCGGGTGGAACCGGCCACCAGGCACGGCGAGGTACTGGCGGCGGCCCGAGCCGCCTACGAGACGCTCCTGCACCGGCACGCCCCGGACGACGAACACGGCCGGCCCCGCGGGGACCGTGAAAGGGACCGGCCCGAACCGGGCCGTGAACCCGGCCCGCCCGAACCGGGCCGTGAACCCGGCCGGCCCGAGCGGCAGGACCGGCCCGAACGGTCCGAACGGTCCGACGGGGAGGGCCGGATGGGCCGGCGCGCCGAGGGGCCCGCTCCCACCGGTGCGGTCGATGCCGCCGCCCCCACGGCGGCGTCCGCCCGGGCCACCGGCCCCCGTGCGACCGCCCCGGCCCCCGGCGACACGGACCTGCTCGCGCCCGAGGTGCGGCGCTGGCTGGCCGAGCGGCGCCTGCTCGACGAGCGGCGCCGGCACGTCCAGTCCCCGCAACGCGCGCTGCACGAACTCCTCGTCGAGCACCGGGCGCGGATCGACCGGTACCGGGAGGAACTCCACCGGGGCCTGGACGCCTTCGACGACGTCCTGCGCCTCCTCCCCGCCTCGGCGCCCGCGGCGCGGCGTGAGACGGTCGAGGCGGAGTTCTTCGACGACCGGGCCCGACTGCGCGAGCGGATCGAGGACCTCGACGCGCTCTGCCAGGAGCAGGTCCTCGGCATGCGCACCAGCTTCCCCGGACGGGACGTCCTGGAGAGCGGCCTGGAAGCCGACCTGCGGATGCTGGAACGCGGTGTGGAACTCCGCCTGCTCGTCTCCGCCCGCGCCCTGCGGCGCACGGGTGTCGCCCACTACCTCTCCGCGCTGATGGACCACGGCGCCCAGGTGCGCGTCGCCTCCACCGTGCCGCTGCACCTCAACGTCGTCGACCGGACCGTCACGGTCATGGCCGTGGGGACGGTGGAGGGCCGGGACGACTCCTCGGGCGACGTCATCCTCCACAGCCCCCGCCTCGCCGACTGCTTCGCCCGGGTCTTCGACCACCACTGGGGGGTGGGCCGCCCCGCGGCGACGGACGTGAGACCGCACGGCACCGGCGCCGCGCCCGAGGACTACTCGCCCAGGGAGCGCGAGGTGCTGGCCCTGCTCGCCGCCGGCGCGAAGGACGAGGCGATCGCCCGCCGGCTGGGCTGCTCCGAACGCACCCTGCGCCGCCTGCTGACCGCGCTGGTGGCCAAGCTCGGCGCGGACAGCCGGTTCGCGGCGGGCGTGCAGGCGGTGCGCCTCGGCCTCCTCGACTGACGAGCGCCGCCACCCGCCGCCACCAGCCGGCAAGGCGAGCGCCGCGACCGCCGCCACCCCCGTGAAGGCGCCTCCCGGACCGCCGGACGCCCCCGGACCGCCGTCAGGCGCCGCCCGGACGGCACCCGCCCGCCCAATGACCAGCCGCGCCGTCCGCCCCGTCAGCGGCGCGGCGGCGCCTCCAGGGCGTCGAGGACGCGCCGCAGGCGGGCCCGTTCCGCGGTGGTACCGGCGAGGTCGAGCGCCCGGCGGTAGCCTTCCGCGGCCTCCGCCCGCCGGCCGAGGCGCTCCAGCAGGTCGGCCCGGGCGGCGTGGAAGGGGTGGTAGGCGCTCAGCCGCCGCCCGTCCGCCGGGCCCCCACCCGAGGCGCCGGGCCGGGCGTCCACCAGGGCGTCGAGCAGCGCCAGACCCGCTGCCGGGCCGTCGCGCATCGCCACGGCCACCGCCCGGTTGAGGGCGACGACCGGCGACGGGTCCAGACCGAGCAGCACGTCGTAGAGCGCGGCGATCTGCGGCCAGTCGGTACCCGCCAGGTCCGGCGCCTCGTCGTGCAGGGCGGCGATGGCCGCCTGCACCCCGTACGGGCCGGGCGGGCCGCCGGTCAGCGCGGCGGGCACCAGGGCGAGGCCCTCCTCGATCAACGCGCGGTCCCAGCGGCCGCGGTCCTGCTCCGCCAGCAGCACCATCTCCCCGCCCGGCCCCGTACGGGCCTCCCGCCGCGCGTGGACCAGCAGCATCAGCGCCAGCAGCCCGGTCACCTCCCGCTGCGCCGGCAGCAGCCGCCGGAGGATCCGCGCCAGCCGGATCGCCTCCCCGGCGAGGTCCGGCCGCTGGAGGTCCGCCCCGAAGCTGGCCGCGTACCCCTCCGTGAAGAGCGAGTACAGCACCTGGAGCACGCCCGGCAGCCGCTCGGGCAGTTCGTCCGGGGCGGGCACCCGGAACGGCACCCGGGCCTGGCTGATCTTCTTCTTGGCCCGCACGATCCGCTGCGCCATCGTCGCCGTCGGTACCAGGTAGGCCCGTGCGACCTCCGGCGTGGACAGCCCGGCGAGGAAGCGCAGCACCAGCGCTCCGCGCACCTCGTCCGGCAGCGCGGGGTGGGCGCACGTGAAGAACAGCTGGAGACGGTCGTCGGGCAGCTCCGCACCGGCGCCCGACCCGGTGCCGGCGTCGGCGGGCGGGGCGGGTTCCGCCCGTTCCGCCTCCGCCCGCAGGACGCCGAGCCGCGCGGCGTACGCCTGGTCCCGCCGCAGCCGGTCGACGGCCCGGCGCCGGGCCGTGGTCAGCAACCAGGCGCCCGGCCGCTCCGGGACGCCGCGCTCCGGCCAGTGCACCAGCGCCGCCTCCATCGCCTCGGAGGCCACCTCCTCGGCGAGGTCGAGGTCGCCGAAGCGGCGGACGAGCGAGGCGAGGAGCCGGCCGTGCTCCTCCCGGAACACCGCCTCCACGGCCCGTTCCGCTCCGGACGCCCGGTCCGCCACGGCGCTCAGGCCCCGAAGTCCGCGACCGGCCGCACCACGACCGAGCCCCCGCCGCGCGCGCCGGGGCAGCGCCCCGCCCAGTCCAGCGCGACGTCCAGGTCCGGCACGTCGATCACGTAGAAACCGCCCAGCACCTCGCGGGTCTCGGCGAACGGGCCGTCGACGACCGACCGCCGCCCGTCCTCGCCGACCCGGACCGTGGTCGCGGTGACCAGGTCGGCCAGCGACTCGCCCGAGACGAGGATCCCCGCGTCCCGCACCTCCTCGTCGTACGCCATCCACTCCCGGACGTCGCACCCGGCGGCGGCGCCGCTCTCGTCGACGGCACCCGCGTTGATCAGCAGCATGTACTTCACGGTTCGCACTCCTGTCACCTACCGGCTCGCGTGCGGCGGGCGCCGCACACCATGACGACGAACGCGCCACGGCGGGATCGACAGCCTGGAGGAGGAAATTCTCCACGGGACGCTCCGGCCCGTCCCGGCAGCCCCCGCACCGCCCGGGGGACGCCCCCGGGGTGCCGAACGTGTGTATGGGGCCAGGCGGGGCACACGTGGGAGCGGAGGTTGATAACTATGGTTCCCCTGCTTCTTGTCCTTCTGCTCGCGCTCGTCCTGTTCGGTGCGGGCTTCGCGCTCGAGGCGCTGTGGTGGGTCGCCGTGATCGTGCTCGTGGTGTGGCTCCTGGGCTTCGTCATGCGCTCGGCAGGCGCCGGCGGCAAGCGCGGACGCTGGTACCGCTGGTAGACGGCGTCCGTATCCGAGGCCGCGGCCCGCACTCGAACCCTCGAGTGCGGGCCGCGGCGCTTTCGCGCGGAGGCCGGACGCCGGCCGTCTCGCGCCCACCCCCCGTAAGCGGCCGACGATGGGGTATCCGACAGGGCACGGCCCGGGGCGGCGGCCGTGCCATCGCAGGGACCGGCACCTCCAACGGCCACCGCCCCGGGCCCCTCGGGGCGCCGGGGCGCACGCACCGGTCGGCCACGGACGCGTACGGACAAAGCGGCCGGAGCGGCCCGAGTGGCCGGAGCGGCCCGGGAGTTCCCGGTGACACGAGCGGCGCGGGTGGTCTGAGCGGCGGAAGCCGGGGAAGACGAGCAGCACCACGACGACGAATGGGGTGTTTCCCATGCTGGGTATAGCCGCTGCGGTGCTGTTCTTCATCGCCTTCCTGATCAACGCCGCCGACATCGCGACGAACGACGTGTTCTCCTCCGGCAATATCATGCTCCTCGGCCTCATGGCGCTCGCCCTGCACGTGGCGGGCATCGGCGGCAGCCGGATCGGGCGGGGCCGCGGGCACTGACCCGAGGGTCGCGGGCACCGACCCGCGCAGCGGCCCGTCCGGGCCCGGGAGCCCGTGGGGCCCCGCCGGGGACGGGCCGCGCCACCGGGTCGTCGCGCGGTCCCACACGCCGCCGACCTGCCCGTTCCCCTGTGGGAGGCGGATCGGGGCGAGGGGCCCCGGAGACCGGAAGCCAGCTGGGAGATGCACATGGAGCACACGTCCGTCGCCGCGGCACAGCCCGAGGGCGGCGTCGCGGGATGGGTGGTCGACCTCGTCGACACGTTGGGCGGCCCCGGAGCCGGTCTGGCCATCGCGCTGGAGAACCTCTTCCCGCCCCTGCCCAGCGAGATGATCCTGCCCCTGACCGGGTTCGCCGCCGCCCGCGGCGTGCTCTCGGTCGCCTCGGCGCTGTTCTGGACGACCCTCGGCTCCGTCGTCGGCGCCGTCGCGCTCTACTGGATCGGCCGGCTCTACGGGCGGGACCGGGTACGGGCGATCTGGGCGAAGCTGCCGCTCGTGAAGAAGTCCGACCTCGACCGCACCGAGGAGTGGTTCGCCAAGCACGGCACCAAGGCGGTTTTCCTGGGCCGGATGGTGCCCGTCTTCCGCAGCCTCATCTCCGTCCCCGCCGGGGTGGAGCGCATGCCGCTGCCCGTGTTCGTCGCGCTGACCGCGCTCGGCAGCCTGATCTGGAACTCCGTCCTCGTCCTGGCCGGCTACTGGCTGGGCGACCAGTGGTCGGTCGTCGACACCTACGTCGGCGTCTTCACCAAGGTCGTCCTCGCCCTGGCCGCCCTCGCCCTCGTGGCGTACCTGGTCGTACGGCGGCGGGACAGCAGGAAGGCGCGCCACCGCACCTCGTGAGGGGCCGCGCCGCCCCAGCCGCGGGACGGTGCGCCAGAAGCCGTGCAGCGCCGCGGCGAGCGCGTCGGGGGCCTCCTCCGCCATGTGGTGCCCCGACTCCACGGGGCCGCCTTCCAGCCGGTCGCCGGCCCAGTCCCGCCAGACGCCCAGCACGTCGCCGTACAGGTCGACCATGTCGTCGCGGGTGGCCCACAGCACCTGGACGGGGCAGGCGACGCGGCGCCCGGCCGCCCGGTCGGCGTCGTCGTGCTCCCGGTCCACGCCGAGCCCGGCCCGGTAGTCCTCGCACATCGCGTGCACGGTGGCCGGATCGTGGATCGCGCGGTGGTAGTCCTCGTACGCCTCGGCGCCCATCCGGTCGGGGCTGCCCCGGTACCAGGCGTCGGGGTCGGCGTCGATGACCCGTTCGGCGGGCTTGTCGGTCTGCCCGAGGAAGAACCAGTGCCACCAGCGGGCGGCGAAGTCCGGCCCGCAGCGCCGCAGCGCCTCACCGATGGGCACGGCGTCCAGCACGCTCAGCGCGCGGACCGCCTCCGGATGGTCCAGGGCCAGGCGGGTGGCCACGTAGGCGCCGCGGTCGTGGCCGACGACGGCGAACCGCTGGTGGCCGAGGCCGCGCATGACCGCCAGGACGTCGCGCGCCATGGCCCGCTTGGCGTACGGGCGGTGCGCGTCGTCGGTCGGCGGCTTGGCGGACCCGCCGTACCCGCGCAGGTCGGGGCAGACCACGGTGTACCCCGCGGCCGTCAGCAGCGGCGCGACGCGGTGCCAGGTGGCGTGCGTGCGGGGATGGCCGTGCAGCAGCAGCACGGGGGGCCCGTCACCGCCGTGACGCACCCTCAACTCCGCCCCGTCACCCGCACGGCGCGTCAACGCGAAACCCTCGAACACGGACAGCCTCCACGGACTCGACTCTGCCGGAACCCCTGACGCCCGGCCCGGGGCGCGCCTGCCCCGACAAGCCCCGCCGACACGATCGGATCCGCGTCCGCCACCGCCGACGACGCGGCGATCCCGGTGCCGCTCCCGGGCGGGTGGCCCACACCCTTGCCTGATCTATCGTTTCTCGATAGATTCCCATCGTGGTTCGATCGAAGGGAAGATGATGGGAAAGCTCGCCGTGCTCGCCCTGCGCGCCGTCCTCGTGGCGCTGCTCGGGGGATCGCTGTTCGTCCAGGCGGTGATGGTGCCGCTGCTCGCCGCGGACCTGGAGGGACTCGACGCGGACGTCGCCCACCTGCGCGTCCCGATCCTCGTGATCACCCTCCTGGGGCTGGTCTCGGCGCAGGTCGTCCTGGTCTGCGTGTGGCGGCTCGTGACGATGGTGCGCCGCGGGACGGTGTTCTCGGACGCGGCGTTCCGCTACGTCGACGTGGTGGCGGGAGGGTTCGTGGCGGCCGCCCTCCTGGTGTTCGCGCTCGGAGTCGTCCTCGCGCCCGGCGAGGCCGTCGCGCCGGGCGTGGTGCTGCTGCTGGGCGGGGTCGCTCTGGCGGTCCTGGGGGTCGCGCTCATCGTGGTCGTGCTCCGCACGCTGCTCGCCCAGGCGGTCGAGCGCGACGTCGAGGCCGCACGGATGCGGGCCGAGCTGAACGAGGTGATCTGATGCCGATCGTCGTCGACATCGACGTGATGCTGGCACGGCGGAAGATGTCGGTGGGCGAACTCGCGGACCGCGTCGGCATCACCCCCGCCAACCTCGCCGTACTCAAGAACGGCCGCGCCAAGGCGGTGCGGTTCACCACGCTCGCCGCGCTCTGCGAGGTCCTCGCCTGCCAGCCGGGCGACTTGCTCCGCTGGGAGGCGGGGGAGGCCGGGCCGTAGCGGGCCGAGCGCCCCCGCGCCGATCGCCGAACCGTCGAGAAAGTACTTTCCGAATGGGAAAGTACATGCCATGATGGAATCATCGGATCAACGGGAGGAACGAGCATGGCGATCGACGGTTCGGGCGCGGCGGTACCGGCGGCGCAGGCGCTCGCCCTGGCGGAGCGCGCCCGCGCGGCCGCCCGGGCGCCGCGGCCGGCGCCGCGCTGGTACGGCCCCGTCTTCGCGGCGGCCTTCTCCGGCTACGGCACGGCCGTCGGCCAGGCGCTGGGCGCGGGGCACGGCTGGCTCGTGGGCGTCCTCGCGGCCGTGTTCGCCGCGGCGAGCGGGGCCGCCGCGGCGGTCGCCGTGCGCAGCGGCGGCGTGGCCAGGCGCTGGGCGCCGGAGCTCGGCGGGTTCTCCGTGCTCGTGGTGCTCCAGGTCTTCGCGGCGGGCGGGCTGGCCGCCGGTGCCGCGTGGGTGGCCGGCGGCGACGTGCGGTGGATCGCGGGCGCCGCCGGGGTGGCCGCGGGCGCCGCGTTCTGGCTGGGGTGCGCCCTGCTGGACGCCCGCGTCCGGCGCGGCGGGGCGGACGCCGCGTGACCGCGCTGGAGCCGCTCCTCCAGCACCCCACCCGGCTGACCGTGCTGGCCTTCCTCAGCGGCTGCGCCGAGGCGGAGTTCTCCGCCGTGCGCGACTACTGCCAGGTGTCCGACTCGGTCCTCAGCAAGGCGGCCACCGTGCTGGAGGAAGCCGGCTACGTCACCGTGAAGAAGGGGTACGTCGGCAAGCGCCCCAAGACGTGGCTGGCGGCCACCCGCGCCGGCAACAAGGCGCTCACCGACCACCTGGCGTCCCTGCAGGCGATCGTCGCCGCCGCGGAGGCGGCCGGGGCGGCCCACGGCTGAACCCGCCACCGCGCACGCGCGCCGACCGGAGCGGCGTACGGCGAGGTGCCGGGGGTCGGGGGCCCGGCGGTGGACCCTTGGGGCGGGGTCGCGGCCGGGCCGGTGTCCAAGGCCCGATGCGCGAGGCGGCGGAGGGGCGGCCGTTGTCAGTGGCGGCTGCGACGCTGGCCGGTATGGACGAGCAGATCATGCGGCGGCGCGTCTACGGCGCCGACCACGACGACCCCGATCCCGGCCCGCGCCCCGGCCGCGACTACGCCGAGCTCGTCGGCGGCCCCCTCGACGGCCTCCTCCTGGACGTCACCGGCCGCGGCGACGCCGACCCGGCCGGCGCCGTCGCCCTGAGCACGGAGATCGGCCGCTACGGTCCCGGGGGACACGCCCTGTACGGCCCCAGGCCCGGCGATCCGCGCCGGTTCGACTGGCAGGGCGACACCCCCTGAGCCGCACGCGCCA
Source organism: Streptomyces sp. DH12 (assembly GCF_020873895.1). GTDB lineage: Bacteria > Actinomycetota > Actinomycetes > Streptomycetales > Streptomycetaceae > Streptomyces. Next base: position 48,409 of record NZ_JAHWGT010000005.1, read on the forward strand.
CCGGCCCGCGGGTGGACGGCCCCCGTCGCGCGCCCCGTTGCGCGCTCCCCGCGTGTCGTCCGAACACCCCCCGGTCGCGCCGTCGACGTACGGCCGAAACGCCGGGCCTCCGCACGCCTCATGGCTGAAAGTAATCGAAATGCTACTGTCAGTTTCTCATGTGGACCGGGAACGAAAGTCGAACGTCGATGCCTGCTTGGGCCAGCGCTCTCCCTTCCGTCGGCGAGGTCATCGCCGCCTGCGGGGACACCTATCCGTACTTCCGCGTCGTCGGGGGACGCACGGCCCCCGGTGAGGTGACCGTCGAGGGCAGACGGGTGGTCAACGCCGCGTCGGCCGACTACCTCGGGCTGGCGTGCGACCCACGGCTCGGCGAAGCCGCGGCCCGCGCCGCCCGGGACCTCGGCACCTCCTGCTCGGGCTCCCCGCTGCTCACCGGGACCATGGCCCTCCACGTCGAACTGGAGGAGGAGCTCGCCGACTTCCTGCGGCGGCCCTCCGTCCTCCTGGCCACCACGGGCTTCCAGGCCAACCTCACCCTGGCCTGCCTGTTCGCCCCCCGCCACCTGGTGGTCGCCGACCGGCACGCGCACGCCTCACTCGTCGACGCCACGCGCCTCGGCCGCTCCGTGAACCGCACCTTCCGCCACAACGACGCGGACCACCTGGGCTCGCTGCTGGCCGAGGCCGCCGACGAGCACCGACCCGCCACGGTCGTCACCGAGGGGGCGTTCTCCCTCGACGGCGGCCTCGCGCCCCTCCCGCGCATCGCCGAGCAGACCCGGCGCCACGGCGCGTCGCTGATCCTCGACAGCGCCCACGACATCGGCGTGTACGGCCCTGAAGGGCGGGGCGCGGCCGACCACTTCGGCTGCGAGGACGCGGTCGACGTCATCACCGGCACCTTCTCCAAGGCGTTCGGCTCGATCGGCGGGTTCGTCGCGGGCGACGCCGAGACCATCACCGCGGTGCGCCACTACGGGCGCGCCACGACGTACTCCGCCTCGATGGCGCCCGCCGCCGCCGCGGCGGCGCTCGCCGCGGTCCGCGTCGTGCGCGCCGAGCCCGAGCGACGAACGGCGCTGTGGGAGGGGGTCCACCGTCTCCACCGGGGGCTGGCCGAACAGGGGCGCGCCGTCGGGGACTCCCGAGGTCCCGCCGTCGCGCTGCCCGCCGGGCCGGTGGAGCGCGGCACGCGCATCTGGAAGGACCTGCTCGACGCGGGCGTCTTCACCTCCCTGTTCCTGCCGCCGGCCGTCCCCGGCACGGAGGCTGTCGTGCGCCTGTCCGTGTCGGCGGCCCACACACCCGCGCAGATCGACCGGATCCTCGACACCGTCGACCGCTGCCTCCCGGCACCCGCGACCGGGGACGCGGCCCACGGCCTACGGCCGCCCGCGGCGCCGCCCCAGCGGACGGCGACCGTGCCCGCGGCGGACCGCACGCCGCCGGCACCCTGAAGACCTGGCCGCCGGCCGCGGCACACGGGCCGGCGACACGCGAGCCCGCCGCCGGCCCGCCCCGTGCCGCCGCCATCCGACGACCCACCCGCAACTGCCCGCGGACCCGCGGTGCGACAGCACCGGACCGGGCCCTCTCTCCGGGAAGGACGCGCATGCCCCCGCACCCCCACGACGCCGTCGCCGACGCCCTCGCCGACCTGACCGGCACCCCCGCGGACCGGCTCACCCCCGACACGCCGCTCACCGACCTCGGCCTCGACTCCCTGCTCGTCGAGGAACTCCTGACCGTCCTCGCCGCGAAGCACGGCATCACTCCGGCGCACGACGCCGACCTCGCCCTCGGCCCCCACGCCACCGTCGGCGACGTACTGGCCCTGGTCGACACCGACCGGGCGGCCGGCGGGGTACGGTCCTCGGGCGCCCTCCTGTGACGTCCGACGTCGCGATCACCGGCATCGGCCTCCTCACCCCGGCGGGCGTCGGGACGCGCGCGACCTGGGAGGGGCTGCGCACCGGACGGTCGTTCGCCGCCACCGACCCCCTCCTGGAGGGGCTGCCGGTCGACTTCTCCTGCGCGGTGGCCGGCTTCGACCCGTACGCCCACCTCGACCGGTCGCTGGTGCGGCGCACCGACCCGTTCGCGCACCTGGCGCTCGTGGCCGCCCGCCAGGCCGCGGAGGAGGCCGGGCTGGACGGCCGGGTCGATCCGGCACGCGTCGGCGTCATCCTCGGCGTGGGCAGCAACAGCCTCCTCACCTACGTCACCCTGTCCGACCACATCAGCTCGGGGCGGGCCCGCCTGGTCTCCCCGCTCTCCGTGCCGCGCAGCGTCCCCAACATGGCCGCCGGAGAGGTCGCCACCCACCTGGACTGCCGGGGCCCGGCCTTCACCGTCGCCAGCGCCTGCGCCTCGGGCAACCACGCCCTCGGCGTCGCCCGCGACCTGCTCCGCTCCGGCGCGTGCGACGTCGTCCTGGCCGGCGGCGCCGAGTCCGGACGGTCGCAGATCACCGCCGTGTCCTTCGCCCGCGCCCGCGCCCTGTCCACCCGCCGGCACGACCCCGCCGGCGCGTCCCGCCCCTTCGACCGGGACCGGGAGGGCTTCGTCCTCGGTGAGGGCGCCGCCGTCCTCGTCCTCGAACGCCCCGCGCACGCCCGGGCCCGCGGCGCCCGCGTCCGGGCCTACCTCGCCGGGTACGGCGCCTCGACGGACGCCTTCCACTTCGCCGGCCCGCACCCCGAGGGCCGAGGGCTGCACCAGGCCGTCACCACCGCGCTCGCCGACGCCCGCCTCGACGCGGCCGACATCGACCACGTCACCGCCCACGCCACCGGCACCCCGGTCGGCGACCTCGTCGAGGCCCGCACCCTGCGCCGCCTCTTCCCGGGCGGAGCCCCGCCCGTCACCGCCCTCAAGGGCGCCCTGGGGCACGGCCTCGGCGCCGCGGCGGCCGTCCAGGCCGCCTGCGCGGTGCTCTCCCTGGAGCACCAGGAGATCCCGCCCACGGTCAACCTCGACGAGCAGGACCCCGAAATCGACCTCGACGTCGTCACCAAGGCGCCCCGCCCGGCCCGCCTGCGGACCGTCCTCGGCAATGCCTGCGGCTTCGGCGGCATGAACGCCGTCGTCGTCCTGCGCGCCCCCTGACGCCTCGCCGCACACCCCTTCCTCCGACGACAAGGAGCCCGGCCCATGGAGCAGCTCGGCGCGCGCGTGGCGGTGACAGGTGCCACCGGATTCATCGGCCGGCGCCTGTGCCACCGCATCACCCGGTCCGGCGGCCAGGTCGTCGCCGTCGTGCGGGGACGCTCCGACCGGAGCGTCCTCGACGGCTGCCCCGTCCGCTTCGCCACCGTCGACCTCGAACGGGGTGACGGCCTGGCCGACGCGCTGGCCGGAGTGGACGCCGTGGTGCACCTCGCCGCCGCCGTGCGCGCCCGCAGCCGGGCCGGGTTCGAGACCGGCAACGTGCAGACCACACGAACCCTGCTGGAGGCCGTGGCGTGCTTCGACACACCGCCCCGCGTGGTGCTGTGCTCGTCGCTGGCCGCCGCCGGCCCCTCGACGCCCGGCAGGCCCCGTCGGGAGGAGGACCCGGCCGCACCGGTGTCGCGGTACGGACGCAGCAAGCTGGCCGCCGAGCACGTCGCCCGCGGCTTCGCCGACCGCGTGCCGCTCGTGGTCGTGCGGCCGCCGATCGTCTACGGGCCCGGCGACCCGGCGTTCCTCCCCTCGCTCCTCGCCATGGCCCGCACCGGCGTGGTCCTGCAACCCGGCGGCGGGGAGACGACGTACTCCCTGCTGCACGTCGACGACCTGTGCGAAGGGCTCCTCGCGGCCGCGGTCTCCGGCGGGACCGCGCATCGGGCGGATCCCCACAGCGGCCTCTACCAGCTGTCCGACGGACGGGAGCACGTCTTCGCGGACCTCGTGCGGGCCGCGGGGTCGGCCCTGCGGCGGCGCCCGGTACGCGTGCTGAGGGTGCCGCCGTCGATCGTCCGCGCGGCCGGGGCGCTCGCCGAGGCGGCGGCCCTCCCCTTCGGCAAGGTACCGCCGTTCAACCGGGACAAGGCCCGCGAGGCGGTGTGCCCCGCCTGGACGGCCTCGCCGGAGCGGGCGCGCCGGGAACTGGGGTTCGCGCACCGCGTCGAGTTCGAGGACGGACTGCGCGCCGCCGTCGCGGCGACGACACCCCACTGCTGAGACCACCGCCGACCGGGCGTGCCGAACACCAGGCGGACGAGTCGCTTCCGCAACCCGTCCGGTCCACCGCCGGACGCGCCGGCCCCGCGCGGCCCGCCCGCCCCCGTACCGCCTCGTCCTCGGACCCCGAGCCGCCCGTACCGGGATCCCGAGCCGCCCGTACCGGGACGAGCCCCCGCTCCCACCCCCGCAGCCCCGACACGCCCGCCCGTTGTGGAGGCCACTGTGAGTACCGAACAGCCCCCCGAGGCGTCATCCGCCGACCCGCGCACCCGCGGCCGAGCACGGCGCCGAGACCGGCGACCGGCCCACGCGGCCGCCTCGACGGGGCTGCTGGAGGGGATCGCGCACCACAGCGTGCGGCGCCCCCTGCTCACGTTGGCCGCGTCGGTCCTCGCCGTCCTCACGCTCGTGTGCGGCGTGATCGTCTGGTCGCCGCAGCCCATGTCGACGGGCGGCTACGACGCCTCCGGCACCGAGTCGGCGCGCGCCGAGTCGGAGCTGACGGGCCAGCCCGGCCGCGCCTCGCCCGGACTGCTGCTCCACGCGCGCGCCGACGGCCCGATCGACTCGCCGCAGGCCCGCGCCGACGGCCTGGCGCTGACCCGGCGGGTCACCGGCGAGACCGGCGTCGTACGGGCCGACGCCTACTGGACGACCGGCGCGGCGACCCTGCGCTCCCGCGACGGGCGGGCCGCCCTGGTCACCGTCCGGCTGGCGGGCGACGAGGCCGAGCAGACGCGGACCGCGGCCCGGCTCGTCCCGCGCCTGACCGGGCAGCGGGGCTCCCTGGAGGTGACGGCGGCCGGGTGGGCGTGGGCCCGCGGTCAGGGCGCCGAACAGGGCGCCCGCGACCTGGCCGTGGCCGAGGCGGTGGTGGCCCCGGTGACGCTCGTCATCCTGGTCGTCGCCTTCGGGTCCGCGCTCGCGGCGATGTTCCCGCTGCTGATCGGCGGGCTGACGGTCGCGGGCACCTGGGCGACCCTGCACCTGCTGAACCAGGTGATGGAGGTGTCGGCGTACTCCCTCAACATCGCGACCGCCCTCGGCTTCGGCTTCGCCGTGGACTACGCGCTGCTCATCGTCACCCGCTACCGGGAGGAACGCGGCCGCGGCCTGCCAGGGCCCGCCGCCGTCGTCGCCGCCGCGGGCACCGCCGGCCGCAGCGTCACCGTCTCGGCGGGCGTGGTCGTCCTGGCGTTCTGCGCCGTGTGGGTCATGCCCTTCCCGTGGCTGCGGTCCATGGCACTGGCCGGGGTCGCGGTGGTCGTGCTGTCCGCTCTGTGCAGCGTCGTCGTGCTGCCCGCGCTGCTCGCGCTGTTCGGCGGCCGGCTGCGCCACCGCGCGGCGACCACGAGCCCCGGTTGGCGGCGTATCGCGCTGTGGGCGACGCGCAGGCCGTGGGTCGCCGGCGTCGGCTGCGCGGTCCTGCTGGCGGGGCTCGTCTGGCCCGTCACGCACGCACGGTGGGGCTTCGCCGACGAACGATCGCTGCCGGCGCACTCGGAGGTCCGGCGCACCGCCGAGACGATCCGTACCGGCTTCCCCACCGAGCCCGACCGCGAACTCCTGGTCGTCTTCGCCGGCGCCCCGGGCACCGGGGCCGTGGACCGGTACGCACGGAGCGTCGCCGCGCTCCCCGGAGTCACCCACGTGACCGCCCCCACCGGCCGGTACGAGGACGGCGAACGCCTGCCCCCGCCCACCGGCGCACACACCGGCACCGGCACGGACACCGGCGCCGGCGCCGGTACCGGGGACACCGGCGCGGGCGGGGCCCCCGTCTCGTTGACCGTCTCCACCCGGTACGCCGGGCAGTCGCAGGCGGCGGAGGACCTGGTCCACCGCGTACGCGGGCTCCCCGCCCCGGGGGAGCACTGGGTGGGCGGCACGCCCGCCCGCCACGTCGACGCCAAGGACGCCCTGAAACGGCGGGCTCCGCTGGCGGGGCTCCTCATCGCGGTGACGACGTTCCTGCTGCTGTTCCGGTACACGCGCTCGGTCCTCATCCCGCTGAAGACACTGGCCCTGGCCGCGCTGAGCCTGTCGGCCTGCCTCGGCGCCATGGTGTACGTCTTCCAGGACGGCCATCTGCGCTGGCTCGTCGGCGACTTCACCGCCACCGGATGGCTGGACATGACCGTCCCGCCCCTGCTGTGCGCCGTCGCCTTCGCCCTCACCATCGACTACGAGGTGTTCCTCCTGGCGCGCATCAAGGAGCACTACACCGCCCACGGGGACCACGTCGCGGCCGTCGTCGCCGGCATCGCCCGCACCGGACGCCTCGTCAGCGTCGCGGCACTCGTCTTCGCCGTCGCGATGGCCGGCCTCGCCACGTCGGGCGTCGTGACGCTGAAGATCATCGGGGTGGGGCTGGCCCTCGCCGTGCTGGTCGACGCGACGCTGATCCGGGGCGTCCTGGTCCCCGCCTTCATGCGCCTCACCGGAGACGCCAACTGGTGGGCACCGGCCTTCGCCCGGCGACGCGCGCCCGTACGGCACCCCGCACGGCAGGAGGACCACGACATGGCAGGCCCCTGACCCACCGGGCCGCCCCCGACCCACCGGGCCGCCCCCGACCCACCGGGCCGCCCCCGACCGCCGGGCCGCCCCTGACCCACCGGGCCCCCCGACCCGCCCAGGCGGCCCCCGGCCCTCAGACGGAGCCGACCGGGCGCCGGTAGAGACGGTACCGCTTGGTGACGCGGCCTCCGATACGGGCGGTGGCCGCGTTGACCTGCCGGTTGTCCTCCAGGACCCACGACGCCTCGCCCACGCCCAGCCCGCGGTCGTGGCACGCCCGCGACAGCGCCAGGTACATCAGCAGCTCCAGACCCCGCCCGCGGTCCTCCTCGCCGACCCCCATGGCGATCAACCGCCCGCGCGTCAGGCGCCGCTGCGCGGACCAGAAGCGGGCCAGGCCGAGGGGCAGGCCGCAGGTGAACAGCCGGCCCCGGGCGGCGGCGAACGCCGGAGCGAGGTCGGGCAGGGCGATGGCGAAGCCGACCGGACGGCCCCGCACCTCGCCGATGACCGCCATGTCCGGCTGGAGCACGTGCTTCAGCCGGCGCGCCAACGTGGAGAACTCGCGCTCGTCCATGGGACAGAACCCCCAGTTGTCGCCGAGGGCGGCGTTGTAGAGGGTGCGGATCAGCTGCGCCTCCGCCGCGAAGCGCCGCATGTCGACCGGCCGCACGGTCAGCGCCCCCCGCTCGGAGAGGCGGGTGGCGGCGCGCACCAGCCGGGGCTCCTCATGGAAGGTCGTGGGGAACTCCCACGCCAGGAGGTCCTTCGCCTTGGTGAAGCCGCATGACTCCAGCAGCCGGACGTAGTACGGCGGGGTGTACGGCATCATGACGGCCGGCGGCTGGTCGAAGCCGTCGACGAGCACGCCGCACTCGTCGTTGGTCGTGAACGACAGCGGTCCCAGCATCGTGGGCCTGCCCTGCTCGGCCAGCCAGTCGGCCGCGGCTGCGGTGAGGGCCCGGGCGACGGCGAGGTCGTCCTCGGCGTCGAAGAACCCGAAGAAGCCCTCCGCCGTCCCGTGGTGCTCGTCGAAGCGCGGGTTGACGTGCGCGGCGATCCGCCCCACGACCGCCCCGCGGCGGCGAGCGAGGAACAGCCGGGCCCGGCCGTGGGCGAAGAAGGGGTTGCGGCGCTCGCTCAGCAGCGCCCGCTGCTCGGCGCGCAGCGGGGGGACCCACAGGGGGAGCCCTCGGTGGAGCCGGTAGGGCAGCTCCAGGAAGGCGGCGCGTTCGGCGGGCGTACGGACGGGGGTGACGTCGATGCGGGCGTCCACCACCACGGGCGACACGGACACGGCTTGCTCCTCGGGTCGACGGCGGCCCGACCGGGAGGCGGGGCGCACACGGTCGGTCGACCCGACAACGACGCGGTGGGACGGGCGAGCACGCCGGTGCACCCGTGTGGCGCAACGGGGGAGGGGCAGCGGGCGGCCTCAGGGCCGGAGGGCCTGGCGCAGGGTGGGGTAGCAGGTGATGACGGTGTCGAGGCCGACCAGCTCGATGACCCGCATGACGGAGTCGGAGGGCGCGGCCAGGCGCAGCCACCCGTCTGCCCGGTGGGCCTCCTGGTGGGCGGTGACGAGGACGTTGATCCCGCTGGAGTCCATGAACGTGACGGCGCTGAGGTCCAGGACGGACCGTGCGGTCGGCGGGTCGTCGTCCGCCGTCACCGTCAGGGCCCGGCGCAGGTCGGGGGCGGTGTGGTGGTCGAGCTCGCCGCGCACGGTGAGCACTCTGATGCCGTCGGTGGAGGTGCGGGTGATCGAGATCCGCTTGTCCTCTGGTGATCCGTAGATGTCTGCCACTCTTCCTCGACACGTGCTCGCTGACGGTTCCGACCAGCGCTCCCGGCGGGACGGCCGGCTCCGCATGGTACGGGCCGTGCACCCGTTTGGCCCTGCCACCGTTACCCGACCGGAGGGGCGCGTACGGTCGAACGCCCGCGCCTCCGACCGAGCCCCGGCCCGGCAGCGCCGGGTTCCTTGCCGCGACCTCGCCCTGGCCAGGAGGGCGGTCACGGGGGCGCCGTATGAGCGGGGGCGGGGCGGGTAGGCGCGAGGTATGTCGGAAGCAGCGGAGAACGTCGTGGCCGTGGTGGTCGAGTCGGCGATGAGTGCGCGTGAGGAGTTGGGCGACACCGTGACGGAGGCCGTCACCGAGGGGCGCGGCGGGCTGTCCGCCCTGGCGGCGGGTGGCGCCTGCGGCCTGCTCGCCACGCTGACCGCCCATGCGGCGATCCAGCAGCGGCTGTCCCGGGCCTGGTCGCCGGAGATCGCCGCGGGGGTGCTGGCCCTGACGTACGCCACGGGCGCGTCCGTGCTCGTACGGTACGGGCGGACCAGGCTGCGCCGCGCGCGCGAGGCGTCCCGCGAGACCGTCGACCTGTCACGGGAGACGGTCGTGCGGACGGTGGACGAGCTGGCGCGCGGCTGACCGCGCCGACCGAACGGAGCGCGACGACACGGACGCCTCCTCCCGGTGGAACCGGTGGAGGCGTCCGTCGTGTGTGCCGTGCGGCGGCCGGCGTCAGCGCACCCAGACGTCCATGACCGGGGACACGGCCCGCCTGCTGTCGTCGACCAGGCGCAGCTTGTTGAGCCCCTTCATGCCGAGCACCACCCGCATGTTGTACATGGAACGGGAGTTGGTGTTCATGGACGCGGGCAGGGTCGTCCAGGAGCGGCCGCTCAGCTTCTGCTGGAGGGTGACCCGGCTGCCGGGGGCGAGGTTCTTCGCGACGCCGCGGACCCGGAACTGCTCCCAGGCGCGGACGCTCTTCGTGGAGGCCTTGGCCGTGAAGGCCGGGGCCGCGGCGGCCGGCTTGTGCCGCACCGGGGTCGGTGAGGCGACGGCGACCGCCGCGCCGACCGAACCGGCCACCACGGCCGCGGCGGCGATACCGGCACTCCAGATGCGTACGGACTGACGCATGCTCTCTCCCAGATGTGTAGGGGGGAAGGGCTACGGCAGAAACATAGACACATGGGGCGATAACAGGATTATTCGACACGGGCACGTCGGGCCATATGCCCCGTCCAGCCGTGTGGACGGACCAACGTGGCGGCGACGGCCGAGGCCTCGGCGGGGGCCGTCGGCCCCGCACCTCCTGATGAGACGTCAATTCCGCGCCGGGCGGCGGATGGCCGACCGGCCCGCCGGGGGCGACCGGCGCGACTACTCCCGGCCGCGGCGGGCATCCGCACCCCGTGGAGACCTCCGACGACAAGCTCCCGCGTGCCACGGCCGAGCGCCGCCGCACCCCCTGGTGGTTCACCGTCCCCGCCGTCCTGCTGGCCCTGGCGCTCCTCTTCACCGCCGCGGGACGGTTCGACATCGTCCCCGGCTGGGGCGACGTCTTCGGCGAGGAGACACGGGACAGGTCAGGACCCGCGCTGCTGCGGTCGATCCAGGACCTCAGCCGCTACGAGGGCGCCGCGGGCTCCTACCAGATCGTGGTGGACCTGGAGAAGGACGCCAGGTTCCTGCCGGACGCGCTGCGCGGCACGCGCACCCTGTACGTCGCCGCCGGAACCGTCGGCGCGTACGTGGACCTCGGGAAGACCGGGCCCAGGGACGTGACCGTGAACGAGGAGCGCACGTCCGCCGTGATCCGGCTGCCGCGCGCCCGGCTGGGCGCGCCCGCCCTGGACCCGGAGCGGTCCTACGCGGTGTCCAAGCAGCGCGGCCTGCTGGACCGGCTCGGCGACCTCTTCTCCGACAACCCCAACGACGAACGCGCGGTCCAGCGCCTGGCGGCCCGGCGCATCGGCGAGGCCGCCACCGAGAGCGGCCTCACCGCGCGCGCCGAGCGGAACACCGCCGCGATGCTGAAGGGGCTGCTCGGCTCACTGGGGTTCGAGCAGGTGACGGTGACGTACACCTGAGCCGTCGTCGGCCGCGGGCCGGGAGCGGAAGGTGCGACGGTAGGTGTCGGGCGGCACGCCGACCGTGCGGTGGAAGTGCCGGCGCAGCGTCGTGGCCGTGCCCATCCCGGTGGCCGCCGCGACGGCCTCCACGCTGTCGTCGGTGGCCTCCAGCAACTCCTGGGCGCGCCGGATCCGTTGGGTCAGCAGCCACCGCAGCGGCGTCGTGCCCGTGACGGCCCTGAAGCGCCGGCCCAGGTGCCGCGGACTCATCCCGGCCCGGCGGGCCATGTCCTCCACGGTCAGCGGGCGGTCGAGGCGTTCGACCACCCACGGGAGCAACGCGGCCAACGGGTGGTCGTCCCGCGCGGGCACCGGCGCGGCGACGAACTGCGCCTGACCGCCCGCCCGGTGCGGCGGCACCACCAGCCGCCGGGCGACGGCGTTGGCGACCGCCGGGCCGTGGTCCGACCGGACCAGGTGCAGGCACAGGTCCAGCGCGGCGGCCTTCCCGGCGGACGTGAGCACGCTGCCGCCGTCCACGTACAGCACGTCGGGGTCGACCTCCACGGCCGGGTGACGGGCGGCCAGCGCCGCCGTGTGCGCCCAGTGCGTCGTCGCGCGCCTCCCGTCCAGCAGACCGGCGGCGGCCAGCACGAACGCGCCCGTGCACAGGGACGCCACCCGCGCGCCCGCCTCGTGCGCCGCGCGCACCGCGTCGACCAGCTCCGCCGGCGGATCGGCGTCGACGTCCGCCCAGCCGGGGACGACCACGGTGTCGGCGTGCGGCAGCCGGTCCAGCCCGTGGTCGGGCCGCAAGCCGAACGGGCCGACCCCGACACCGCCCCGGGCCCCGCACACCTCCACGTCGTACCAGGGGACCTCCACGGTCGCCGGCGCGGTCCCGAACACCTCGTACGCCACCGCCAGCTCGAAGTGCAGCATCCCGTCCGTGACGGCCAACGCGACAGTCCCCATGTCCGGAAGTGTACGGGTCACGTCGTTCCGGACACTCGCGGTGCATGCCCGTCCCCGGCAGGATGTCCGTGCTGGATCATCCGACGTGGGGAGAGGTCATGGAGACGCGGCAGACGGTGGCGGTGTACGGCGCGTACGGGCACACCGGGCGGTTCGTGGTGGCGGAGCTGCGGGAGCGCGGATTCCTCCCGGTCCTCAGCGGCCGTGACGCCCGGAAGCTGGCGGCCGCGGCGTCCGCCGCGCCGGGGGCCGCCGTCCGCCCGGCGCAGGTGGACGACGCGGCGGCACTCGACCGCGCCCTGGACGGCGCCGCGGCGGTGGTCAACTGCGCCGGGCCCTTCGCCGTGACCGCCGCCCCGCTCGTCGAGGCGGCGCTGCGCGCCGGGATCCCGTACGTGGACGTGGCGGCCGAGATCGAGGCCAACGTCGACACGTTCGCCCGCTTCACGGACCGGGCCCGCGCCGCCGGTGTACCGGTCGTCCCCGCCATGGCGTTCTTCGGCGGCCTCGGCGACCTGCTGGCGACCGCCGCGATGGGGGAGTGGACGGACGCCGACGAGGCGCACGTCGCGTACGCCCTGAGCAGCTGGCACCCCACGCCCGGGACGCGCGCCGCGGGCCGCGTCTCCCGCCGGCGGCGCGACGGCAGACGCGTCCGCCACACCGCCGGCCGCCTGGAGTACCGCACCGACCCCGCGCCGACCGTGGAGTGGCCCTTCCCCGCCCCCACCGGTCCGCGCGCCGTCATCGCCGAGTTCACGATGGCCGACGTCGTCACCCTCCCCAGCCACCTGTCCGTCCCGGAGGTCCGCACGTACATGACGGTGGAGGCGGCCGGGGACGTGTCCGCCCCGGACACCCCGGGGCCGTCGGCGGCGGACGCGCGCGGGCGGTCCGAGCAGACCTTCGTCGTGGACACCGTGGTACGCCGAGGCGGCACCGAACGCCGCGCCGTGGCCACGGGCCGGGACATCTACGCCGTGACCGCGCCCCTCGCGGTGGAGGCGGTGGAGCGCATCCTCACGGGACGCGCCAAGGCGGTCGGCGTCGCCTCGGCCGGCGCGGCCTTCGACGCCCCGGACTTCCTGCGCGCCCTGTCGCCGCACCTCACCTGCGCACCGCACCCGTGAGGCGGTGCCCGACGGCCGCCCGCGGCCGCGCGCGGTCCCTCACATCCAGGCGTTGATGTGCGGGGAGGTGTCCGCCGCGTACTGCGGCTTCGCGAGGGGGCTCGACGCGACGCCCGTGCCGCGGAACCACCACAGCCGGCCGTCCTTGTCGCGGACCAGCAGCGCGCCCTTGCCGACGGCCGATCCCTCACCGGGGGCGATGATCGCCGTGTACCCGCCCCAGCCGGTGGCGACCTTCGAGCGGGGGGCGTAGGGGCGCGCCGCGTCGCCCGTGCCCCGGTACAGCCACAGGACGCCGGAGGTGTCGCGGGCGTACAGGTCGGCGTGGCCGTCCCTGGTGACGTCCACACCCCCGGTCAGGGCGTTGTACACCTGCCAACCGGAACCCACCTTGGTACGGGCCGCGAACGGCCGGGCCTCGACGCCCGTGCCGCGGTACAGCCACAGCACGCCCGCCTTGTCCCGGGCGATCAGGTCGGCGTGGCCGTCGCCCGTGACGTCCCCGGTGCCGCGTACGGAGGAGTAGATGCTCCAGCCGGTGCCGACGCGCACGCGCGGCTTGAACGCCCCGGTCGCGCCGTACCGCTGGCCGAGGGCGGGGTAGTACCAGAGGGTGCCGGACGGCTCGCGGGCGACGACGCCGCCTCCCCGGTTGTTCGTGGCGATCGGGGACAGCTTGGTGAGCGCGTCGAAGGCGCTCCACCCCGAGCCGAGCCCGTCGCCGCCGGCGAGCGGCGGGCCGTCGGTGAGGGTGGGGTAGGACCACAGGTTGCCGACGCGGTCCCGCCCGAAGACGCGGTACGACAGCTCCACCGGATCGTCGCTCAGCACCGAGAAGCGCTCCGTCGCCCCGTACGTCTCAGGGGTGGCCGCCGGTGCGAAGGTGGCCCGCAGGTCCATCTCCCAGGCTTCCATGGCCTCGGCGGCCGTCAGCGTGTACGTGATCGTGCTCGTGCCCGGGCGGAGGTCGCAGGCCGGCCGCCGCTCGCCGTTGGCCAGCACCTCCAGCCGGCAGGTGGCGTTGCCCGCGCCCTCGGGGACGCCGTAGTTCAGCTGCCGCCACTCGTGTTCGACGAAGGACCGCAGGTGGTCGGCGGTCCTCAGGTCGACGGTGACCCGGCCCGGCTCGGAGACCTCGACCTCGACGGTGTGCGTCACGGTGCCGCCGGCCGGGATGTCCGGTACGTCCATGGAGAACGACGGCAGGTGCGGCTCGCCGGCCGCCGGCGCCGCGCCCGCGACGCCGCCGGTCGCCAGGAGCGCCGTGGACGTCGCCACGGCGACGGCCAACCGCCGCCACGCCGACCGGATATGTCGCTGCTCGCCCATGGGTCCCCTCGTGTTCCGCCAGGCCGGCGGCGCCGTCCGCCGCCGGTCCCGGCACTGAGACGACCCTCGACACGATCACATGGTTGTACGGCCCGTCAGGACCGGGAGCAGCCGGCGGGTGTCAGGGGGCGATGGGCAGCTGCCGCTTGTGCTCGGTCAGGCGGTAGCGGCGGACGATCGCCTCGAAGGCGGCCTCGCCGACCGGCTTCCCCTCCAGGAAGTCGTCGATCTCGCCGTAGGTGACGCCGAGCGCCTCCTCGTCGGGCTTGCCGGGGCTGAGGCTCTCCAGGTCCGCGGTCGGCACCTTCCCGACCAGCGACGACGGCGCGCCCAACGCCTCCGCCACCGCGCGGACGCGCCGCTTGGTGAGGCCCGTCAGCGGCACCACGTCGGCCGCCCCGTCACCGAACTTGGTGAAGAAACCGGAGACCGCCTCGGCGGCGTGGTCGGTGCCCACGACGAGGCCGTCGTGCGCGCCCGCCACCGCGTACTGGGCGATCATGCGCTGCCGGGCCTTGATGTTGCCGTGCACGAAGTCCTGGTGGTGCGCGTCGCGGAAGGCGGTGTCACCGGCGAGGAGCGCCTCCAGGGCGGCGTCGCTCGCGGGCTTCACGTCCACGGTGAGGACGCGGTCGGGGCGGATGAACTCCAGCGCCAGCTGCGCGTCGGCCTCGTCCGCCTGGGTGCCGTACGGCAGCCGCATCGCGAAGAACACCGCCTCGTGCCCGGCGGCGCGCACCCGCTCCACCGCCAGCTGGCACAGCCGGCCCGCGGTCGTGGAGTCGACACCGCCGCTGATGCCCAGGACCAGCGCGCGCAGGCCCGTGGAGGTCAGCCGGTCGGCGAGGAACGCCACCCGCCGTTCGATCTCATCCCGCGCGTCGAAGGACGGGCTCACGTGGAGATCCCGGGCGATCTCCTGCTGGACGGACATGGGCGCCAGGCCGGTCACGGTTGCTCCTCGGTCAGGCCCGTGGCGAAATCCGCACGTGCCGCCGGGCCGACACCACGGCACGTGTAGGGGACAGTGGCACTCTAGAGGACGCCTCCGACACCCTGCGCGACGCCTCACACCGGGAGGGTGCGGGCCCGGTGCGGGACGCCCCGGCGGGGGTAGTCGCAGGGTATGGCGACACGACGACGGCAGTACGCGGTCGCGGCCTCCGGGCGGTGGACCGACGAAGAGGACGGCTTCCGCCGAAGGCTCCCCGCCGGGGAGGTCCACGCCTGGGAACCCGGCCGGAACGAGACGGTGTGCGGGCTCTCGCTCAGCCGCTCCCAGCTGGCCCGCTTCTCCCACGTCCCCTGGGCAGACGCGATCCCCGAGTCCGGTGGCTCCGCCGACCGGGTCCAGCGGCTGTGCCACCGCTGTGCCGCCGTGGCGGGGCGGCGCGGCACGGACGCGTCCGCCCCGTGGCGGCGGACCAACCCCCGGCCGTGACCGGGGGAGCCGGACGCCTCCGCCCGTGTGCGGGGAGCCGGTCCGTTGCCGCGGCGGTCGTCCGTCGGCGACAATGCCCGGCATGACGATGTGAAGAGCGGCTGGCGGACGGCCGCACCGGTGGCTCAGGTCCGGGACGTGGGAGACGGTCCCGGACGGGGACCGGCGGGTCTGCGCGACCTGCGGCACGGCCGTCCGCTCGTACCGCTACCGCTGCCATCCGCCGGGCTCCCCGATGTACGAACGGTGTGTCGCACTGGCCTGGTGCTCCCGCTGCCGGGTGTACTCGGGCGCCATGGTGCGCGTCCCCCGGGACCACGTCCTCGCCGACCTCCTGGCGCCCCTGCCCGCCGAGCGGCGGGAGCGGCTGGAGCGCAGCGAGACGCGGCTGGTCGGGTACCTCGACGGACGGCTCGGGCCGGAGGACCCGCGGCCGCGATCCTGACGGACGGCCCCGCGCCCCGGCGGCGCCGGGCCGCCCGCGCCTCATGGCCGCGGACGGCCCGTGCCCGCGGCGGGGTCGGGTGCCGCGCGCCCCGACCCCGCCGCCCGGCCCGCTCGGCTCAGCCGCGGGCCAGCAGCTTCTTCATCTCCGAGATCTCGGCGCTCTGCGAGGTCACGATCGCGTCGGCCATCTTCAGGGCCGGCGGGTACGCGCCCTGGGCCCGCTCCGCCTTCGCCATGGTCACGGCTCCCTCGTGGTGCCTGATCATCATCTCCAGGAACGCCGTGTCGAAGGCCCTGCCCGAGGACTCGCCCAGCTCGGCCATGTCCTCGGCGCTCATCATGCCTTCCATGCCCTCGTGGTGGGCGTGGTCGGCGGGACCTTCGGCGGGGACCTTCTCGCCCCAGGACGAGAGCCACTCCGAGAGCGTCCTGATCTCCGGGTCCTGTGCCTTCTTGATGTCCTCGGCGAGCTTCCTCACCTCGGGCGACCCCGCCCTCGACGGTGCGAGGTCCGCCATCTCCACCGCCTGCCGGTGGTGCGGGATCATCCCCTGCGCGAAGGCGACGTCCGCGGCGTTGTGCCGCCGGTCCTGCGACGCCGGCCCCGAGGCCGGTGCGGTGGAGGCCGTCGCGGGGGCGGCGCCGTGGCCGGCGTGCCCCGCCGATCCGCCGTCGCTCCCGCCGCAGGCGGCCAGGACCAACGCGGCGGCGCCCGCGGCCAGGGCGGCGGCGGTACGGCGGTGGAGGGAAGTCCTGCTGTTCGACCGGGTGCTGTTCATGTGGGTGCTGCTCCTTCGCGCGCGGCTCCATGCGCCGCGCGGGGTGTCACGGACGAGGACGTACCGGGGCACGCCGCTCCACCGGCCGGTGCCGGAGGGCGCACGTGCGGCGCGGCGGTCTATATCCGCAGGAGTTGCAGCTCGGACAGGTCGGGAGGCCCCCTGCCGCTCACCGCGGAGGCCGGAAGGCCGTTCCCCGGCGCCACGGCGGCGGGGGCGCCGGACGGGGCGGGGGCCGGCGCGGGCGGCGTGTAGGCGGAGCCCGTACCGGCGGCCGCGCACGTCCCGTCGGCGTGGTCCGAGTGGCCCGCCCCGCCGTCGGAGTGCGAGCAGCCACCGTCCAGCCGAGGCACGTCCGACGCGGGAGCCCGCACCGCGTGGTGACCGGTGCCGGCGGCCGCCACGGGCAGCGAACCGGGCACCAGGCCGTGCATGCCGAGCACACCGGCCAGCACCGCGAGCACCAACGACGCCGGCAGCCACCCGACGGGGTGACTGCTGGTCACGGTGCGCGCGCTCGCCATGGCGCCATCGTACGCGGGCGGTGACGAGGATCCGCGCCGGTGGCGAGGCCCCGCCTGCCGCCGTCGCCGCCGGACCGCCCGAGCGGCTCCCGCGGCACGCGCGACGGCACCGTCACCCGGGGCCGGGGCGCGTCCCGAGCATGCGGACCGGCGACAGCGTCGACGGGCACAGCTCCGCCAGGGGCACCCAGACGGCCGCGTCGGTGGAGCCGTCGGTCTCCTCCACCAGCGGCGTCCCGCCCGGGAGGTCGACGGCGTAGAACAGCGCCGTGAGATGCCACCGCACGCCGTGCCGCCGCGCCCCGTAGCTCCTGGCGTCGAGCAGGCGGGCGGCGGAGAACTCCAGGCCGGTCTCCTCGCGGAGCTCGCGGGACAGCGCCTCCACGGGCTGCTCGCCCGGGGCGACGCCACCGCCGGGAAGGTGCCACAGCCCGGGGGCGAACACCGGCGACGCCTCCGACAGACGGGCCAGCAGCAACCGGTCGTCGTCCACGGCGACCGCGTACGCCGAGACCCTCGTCCGTACCTCAGTGCCCACCCTTCGCCAACCCTCCCGCTCCACGCCGGCACCGCCCCCGGCCCCGGCAACGGCAATCCCGACAACATCGGCCGGGCGCGCCGGCGCCGCCCCGTGGCGGTCGTCGGCCGGAACCGGGTTGCGGGGGGACCCGTACGGAACGTCAGATGAGCCCATGCCCTTGCACTGGAAGCTCGTCATCGACAGCGCGAACGCCCCCGCCCTCGCAGACTTCTGGGCCGCGGCCCTGGAGTACGAGGTGGAGGACCCCACTCCCCTCGTCGAGCAGCTGACGGCCGCCGGCCACCTCCCGCAGGACGCGGTCATCGAACACCGCGGCCGCCGGATCTTCCGCGGGTACGCCGCCATCCGCCACCCCGACGACCCCTACGACGCGACCAGCGGCGTCGGCCACGGCCGCCGGCTGCTCTTCCAGGACGTGCCGGAGCCCAAGGCCGGGAAGAACCGCCTGCACCTGGACGTCCACAGCGGACCCGGCGGCCTGGACGGCCTGGTGGCGAGGTTGGAGGCGCTGGGGGCGACCCGGGTCCGCGAGGTGGACGAGGGGCCGGCCGGCCACTGGTGGGTCATGCGGGACCCGGAGGGCAACGAGTTCTGCGCGACCTGAGCGACCGCGGTCCGGCGATGGCCCGGCCCGGTGCCGCGGGCTGCTGCCCCTGGGCGCCGCGTCCCCGGGGCCACGTCCGGCCGAGGTGGCCGGAGCGGCTGCCTGCCCGACCGCGACCGAAGCGCCCCGGGGGCCTCGTACCGCGGAACCGGCTGTTCAGGCCCAGGCGTTGAAGAGCAGTCCGCCCAGCGTGTCCACGCCGTAGGTGCGGGCGTGGCGCCGTTCCTCCCGGGTGAGCGCCGACATGTCGGCGTCCGACAGGGGCCTGGTCAGCTGTTCGCGGGTGAGGACCACGAAGCCCGCGTCGGAGAAGGACCGGGCCCATGGGGGCGGGGTCGCGAACTGTTCCGTGTACCAGTTCCTGCGGGTCTCGGCGAAGGCGATCCACGGGTGGTGGGCGTGGCACAGGACCACCCGCTCGCCCCCGCGCTCGGTGACCGCCGCGGTGTGGAACGTGAGCGGGTACGTCTGCTCCTCCACCTCGCCGACGGCGCCTCCCGACGCGCGGGCGGCGGCGTGCAGCGCGCGGCGGAAGGCGCGCGGGTCGGTCCGGGGGAGCGGGCCGTCCTCCGGGCGGAAGAACCCGGTCGCTCCGCGTGGCAGGGCGAAGCCGGCGGCCTCGTCGTGGCTCATGGGCCCATCCTGCCCGAGCGGCCCGCAGGGCCGGGCGGCGGCTCCCGCCGTCGGCCGCACCGGTTGGCCGCCCCCGGCGGCCGAGCGGTCCCGGCCCCTCAGGCGGAGGGTCGGCGCGGCGGCAGGTCGATCCGGGCGCGCAGGTACTCCAGACCGGTCGTGCCTCCCGTGCCGGCCTCTTCACCGATCATGCGTTCCACCATCAGCAGGTGGCGGACGCGCCACCGGGTCACCGCGTTGTGCAGGGCCCGCCAGGACGAGGCCGGCTCCCGCGGGTCTTCCGATCCCCGCGGCTCCTCGCCCGGGGCGGTGGACGTGCCGGCCGCGCCCCCGGTGTCCGGGCCGTGTCGGAAGAAGGCCCCGCCGTGCTCTTCGACCAGCTCGAACAAGGTCGCGAACTGCGGTGACTGGGCCCCGCTCGCCCCCTCCAGCAGCGGGCGGAAATCGGCGAAGTCGGCCGGGTCCAGGTGGTCGAGCAGGGCCAGGTGCCGGTCGAGGGCCTCGACCAGGGCGGTCACGCGCCGCAGCGACGAGCACGTCTCCGGCACCCGGTGCGCCCCGGCGTGCTCCAGCGCGGTTCCGAGGTCGATCAGGGCCTGGCGGACGAGCAGCTCGGCCGACTGGTGCACGACGATGAAGAAGTGCTCGTCCGCCCACCGTTCCCGACCGTCCCGGGGCGTCCGTGGATCCTGGAGGGACAGAAGCGCGGGCAGGCGCAGATAGCGCTCGTAGGGTGTGTCCACAGCGGGCTCCGTCGCAGCTGGTCCGAGAGGGGAGGGCGGTCGGCGCCTTCTCCCACTGTTACCGGGAGCGGGCCGGAAATCACCTCCGGTGCGCCGGCGCTGCACCGACCGGCGCAATGTCCCGCCGCACCTGCCGTGATCGCGAGGCGCGGCCCGGGCCCGTTGGCGTACCCTTCCCGCCCATGACCGTGCTGCGCGGCGCCTCCGTCGTCCTCCGCCCCACCGTCCGCGAGGACCTGCCCGCCCTGGCGGCCATCCGGGCGACTCCCCAGGTCCGCTCCCGGTGGAGGGGCGGGGACGACCTGGAGGCGGAGATGGCGCGGGAGTTCGACGCCCCGGACAACCGGTGGCTGACCGTGGAGTACCAGGAGCGGATCGTCGGCATGATCCAGTGGTACGCCGAGGAGGAGCCGGACTACCGGCACGCCGGGATCGACCTCTTCCTCGACCCGGCGACGCACGGCAGGGGGCTGGGCACCGACGCCGTGCGGACCCTCGCCTGCCACCTCGTCGACGTCCACGGCCACCACCGGCTCGTCATCGACCCGGCGGCCGACAACGCGGCGGCGATCCGCTGCTACACCAAGGTCGGCTTCCGCCCGGTGGGCGTCATGCGGCAGTACGAGCGCGGAGCGGACGGCACCTGGCACGACGGGCTGCTCATGGAGGTGCTGGCGGACGAACTCGTCCGCCACCCCTGACCGGCACGGGTGAGACGCCCGCCCCCCCCCGGCCGTCCGCCACCGCCGCGCCTTCGTCGCCCCGCCCGGGCGGGGGCGGGGCGCCCGCCGTCGTCAGCCGCCGTCCCGGTGGCGCGCCGCCGACGACCCGCGGTCCCGGGTGACGGCCAGGACGCCGCCCGCGATGGCGATCACCGCGATGGCCAGGGCGATGCTCACCCCGCCCTCGGTGTCCCAGTAGACGTCCTCCAGGCTGATCAGGAGCGCGGCCTCGTCCACCACGAGCGCCAGGCCGACCCCGTACGCCAGTCCCATCCACGCGCGCGTGCTGGCGGAGCGCTGCACCAGGCCCGCGACACCGACGGCCGCGAGCAGCAGGATGCCCCACACGTAGTGGTGGAGGTGCACCCCGCCGGCCTGGACGTCACCGACGCCGGCCACGTCGATGTGGATGAGCCAGGTGAGCAGCCGCATGCCGCCGAAGGTGAGGGCGAACCCCCACCAGGCCAGGACCAGGCCGCGTCGCTCCGGTGAGACGCCGGGCAGGACGCGCAGCCAGGGCGAGGGCTTGCCGCCCTCCTCCCCGGCCCGAGGGGTGCGGGTGGTGGTCTTCGACGGCTTCACGCGCGTCCTCCTGTCACGAACGTCCTGATCAGTGCGGCTGTGGCATCGGGCGCGCTGTAGTGGGCCGCGTGCGCGGCGTCGCGCACCTCGGCGAGGTGCCCGTCGGCGACGGTGCGCGCCACCCGCCGCACCCAGGCGCCGGAGGCGAGGGGGTCGCGTGCTCCCCGTACAACGAGCGTCGGCGCCCGGACCCGGGCGAGGTTCGCCTCGAACGACGTGGCCGCGTCCCGCAGGGCGTGGCGGAAGGACGCGGCGAACCGCAGCGGGCCCGTCAGCAGGTAGTCGGCCGTCGCCACGGCCAGGAGCGGCAGCGGCTCGCGGGGCGCGTCCGCGAGGAGCCGCGCCGCCTGGCGCCAGGCGGGCGCCCCCGGTTCGAGCGCGGGCCCGACCATCACGGCCCGGTCCACCCGCCGGGGGTGGCGGGCGGCGAACGCCGCGACGACCTGGCAGCCGACCGAGTTGCCGACGTATGTGCACGGCCCGAGCGACAGCCCCCGGTGCCAGTCGCCGACCGCCTCCGCGAGGGCGCCGACGTCCGGCATGCGGCGCACGGCGGACCGCGACCGCGCGTTGCCCGGGAGGTCCGGTACGAGCACGCTCGCCCCGCCCGCCGCCAGCCGCCGCGCGAGCGGCAAGAAGTACCGGCCCGACAGCCCGAGCCCGTGCACCAGCACCACGGCCGGGACGCCGTCGCACGGCGGGGGCCCGAACCGGCGGGTGAAGATCCCGGCGGTCGTCGTCTGTCCCATGGGAACACCATCGCGTCCATGGAGGTCGGAGGCGGGGAGGTGCCGTGTGTCGTCCATGGACTCCCGCCTGCCCCGATCACCCGCCCGCCATCACCCGCCCCCCGCCATCCCCCGCCACCCCTCCGGGACCGCCCTTCCGGCGGGTCGTCGGGGCGGCACGGCCGCCCCGGCCCGTCGACGCCGTGGGCGGGCCGGTGCCCGGGGCGGGGCGCGCGCCGGTACCTCACAAGCTCGCGCGCGCAAGTACCTCACAAGGAGGACCGCTCATCCGGACGCGTGCCCCGCCTCCGGCCGGGGTCCCTTCCTGGGCTCGCGAGTCGGCGCGATGCCAAACGCTCCTCTTCCGGTCATCTCCGTACCGGCGGCAGGGCGCACGGACGGAGGCACCGGGCGATGAGACCCCATCGAGGGGGTAATGGTCCTGGGCGGAGGTGGGGGCCGCCCGGGGCCACGGGTACCGGGCCTCCCACGGCGTCCGCATCACAGGAGACAGTCGTCCCGGGCGGACGGCGCGGACGACCGGAGGTGCCCGGTGAGGCGAGGGAGCAGCGAGGGCGGACGGCTCATGCTGGCGGAACTGCTCGCCGCCAGCCATCTGATGCCCGTCGAGCTGCTGCCGGTCAAGGCGTCCGAGTTCGCGCGCGCCGCCGGCTTCCACCAGGTGGCGATCTACCTGGCGGACGTACAGCGCAGCGTCCTGTGCCTGCTCACCGGGGACGAGGAGCCGGCGGACCAGCCCTACGAGGCCGTCGTGCCGGTCGAGGGCACCGTCGCCGGACGCGCCTACCAGTACAGCGACGTCCTGCCCGCCGTGCCGGGCGCCGGGGGCGGCCTGTTCGAGTGGTGGGTGCCGCTGCTGGACGGCACCGAGCGCATCGGCCTGCTCCGGGTGGGCGCCGAACGCGACGGCCCGGACGTCCGTGGCGACCTGGAGGCGCTGGCCGGGCTCATCGCGTTGATCCTCGTCAGCAAGCGCGGGACCAGTGACGCACTCGCCAAGCTGGTGCGCGTGGAACCCATGAGCGTCGCCGCGGAGATGCAGTGGAACCTGCTGCCGCCCCGCACGTACGCGGACGGGCGGGTCGCGATCTCGGCGTCGCTGGAGCCCGCGTACCAGATCAGCGGCGACGTGTTCGAGTACGCCGTGGACGGGCCGCTGATCCACCTGTCGATCTTCGACGCGATGGGCCACGACACCGCCGCCGGACTCTGTGGCACGCTGGCGCTCGGTGCGTGCCGCAACGCCCGCCGCGAGGGCGCCGACCTGGTCGGCAGGGCCGAGGCCATCGAGGCCGCGCTCATCGAGCAGTACGACCGCCGGCGGTACGTCACCGGAATCCTGGCGACCCTCGACACCCGCACCGGCCTGCTGCGGTGGGTCAACCGCGGTCACCACCCGCCGATCGTCATCCGCGACAACCGCTGGACCACCAACCTCGCCTGCCCGCCGGGCCACCCCATGGGCACCGACCTCGGGCTGCCCAGCACCGAGTGCCGGGAGCAGCTCCAGCCGGGCGACCGCATCGTGCTCTACACCGACGGCATCACCGAGGCCCGCCGGCCCGGCGGTCCGGAGTTCGGCCTGGAACGCTTCACCGACTTCCTCATCCGCCACCACGCCGACGGCCTGCCCGTCCCCGAGACGCTGCGCCGGCTCGTCCACGCCGTCCTCGACTACCACGACGGTCACCTCCAGGACGACGCCACCGTCCTGCTCTGCGAGTGGATCGGGCCCGAACTGGAGCCGGCCCACACGGCGGCCGACCTGACCGGCCTCTCCTCCCAGGGTCCCGACACCCCTGCCGGAACCGGCTCGTGAAGCGCGGGAGCCCCGGCTCACCGCCCGGCGACGGGGTGGCGGGCAAGGCCGCCTTCCCGGCCGTCGTGTCGCATCTGTGACGGTCCGCCAGGCCGGCTGCCCCACCCGGGTGTCCGGCAGTCCACCGCGCCGGCGGTGCGTGGCCGGGCGGCGGACCCGGCAGGCCGTGCTCACGAGGCCGCTCCGGTGGGTGTGGGGGAGCGGGGGAGGGGAAGGCGGAGCGCGGCGACGAACGAGAACCGTGTTCGCTTTGCGGCGATACATGGCCAAAAATTCCCATCCGTGATGTTCGTCCTACTTGTCGGTAGCTTTCGGGGACTAGCGTCCCGTCCATGATCGAAACCAAGCGGACATCAGCACGGAAGGCCCGAGCCGTGGCGACGGCCGGCGCGGTCCTGGGTCTCGCCGCGGCCCTGGTGCCCGGCCAGGGCACCGCACACGCGCAGACCGACCGGGACCGGCGGATCGTGGTCGACAGCACCACCGACGCGCCCGACGCGACCCGCTCCGACGGCATGTGCCGCACGGCCGGCGGCGGTTGCACGCTGCGGGCGGCGGTCATGGAGGCCAACGCCCACCCGGGCTCGACGATCGTGCTCCCGGCCGGCCGGTACGACCTCGGCATCCCGCCCCTCCTCGGACGGGCCTTCACCGACTACACCCTGGCCGACACGGCACACGGCAACCTGAAGGTCTTCGCGCCCACCACGATCACCGGGGCCGGCGTGGGCCGGACGGTCATCGACGGCCACGGCATCGACCGGGTGTTCACCACGATGCGGCCGACGACGATCACGGACCTCACCATCACGGGAGGCCGGTCGGAACCCACGGCGTCCCCCTACAACCTCTACGGCGGCGGAGCCGTGCTGAACTCGTCCGCCCTGACGATGGAGCGCGTCCACCTCACCCGGAACACCGGGCGGATCGGCGGTGCCGTCCAGAACATCCCGTTCAGCTCCCTCACACTGCGCGACAGCCTCGTGGACCACAACGAGGCCGGCGAGGCCGGCGGCATCCGTTTCGACTCGGCTGGACTGGTCGAACGGTCGAAGATCACCGACAACCGCGTCGTCGACCCCCACGACCCGACCCGCCCCGGCGAACTCGCCGGCTACGGCGGCGGCATCGACGTGCGGGGCGTCCGCGACGTCACGCTCGTGGACAGCGAGGTGACCGGCAACCACGCCGACAAGGGCGGCGGCGGCATCAACATCACTCTCGCCTACGTGCCCGGCCCGCCCCTGCCCGCCGGCCCCGGCGACGTCCGGCTGAAGAACAGCACCGTCACCGGCAACACCAGCCTGGCGGGGCCGGACGACTGCCGCGCCGTGCTCGCCGGGTTCGTCGACCTCGGCGGCAACACCGTCTCCGACGACCGCTGCGGCGTCACCCGGTGACATGCCGGGCCGGGCCGCGACCGGTCGCGGCCCGGCCCGCGGCCCCGCCGTGCCGGGGCCCGCGTCAGTGCGGCGCGGGCCCCGAGCGGAGGGTTACGCGGTCTCCTCGACGAACCCCTCGTCCGGGAAACCCTCCTCGGGGAAGTCGCTCCCCGCGGGCCCTTCCGCGCCCATCCCCGCGCCGGCGAAGATGTTCTCCATCAGCTCCTGGACGTCCAGCTCCGTGGCGCCGGCCGGGGCGGTGGGCTTGACGCCCTCGCTCACCCGCATCACGAGGCCGAGCTTCTTGACCTCGGCCTTCTCCGCGAGCTTCGCGAGGTCGACGTGGACCTCCTTCAGCTCGCCGTTCTTCAGGGTGAAGTCCGCCGTCACCTTGGTGTTCGGGGCGTCCTTCAGGTCCTTGTCCGCCGGCAGCTCCACACCCGGCGGCAGGTCCTTCACCAGCGGGCGGATCTCGCCGAGCATCTCGGTGATCAGCGTGCGGAAGGGGGCCGTGGCGGTGATGTGCTCCGTGCCGTCCTCGCCGCCGGCCGTCTTGAAGTCGACCTCACGCGCGACGACGTCCCGCAGGGCCTCCACGAGCCTCTTCTGCGTCGCGGCGTCCAGGCTGGGCGCCGGCGAGGGCTTCGCCCCGGGCTGCCCGCCGTTCTCGGCCGCGAGCTCCTCCATCTTCTTGGTGTCGATCTTCACCCACTCGCCCTCCAGCACCTTCTTCAACGCGCCGGCCTCCGGGGGCAGGTCCTTCGCCTCGGGGAGGGGGCTGCCCATGGCCTTGCCGATGGCGCTCGCGTCGGTGCGGAAGTAGGTGTGGTCGCCGACGACCCGGTACTCCAGGACGTCCCCGTCAGGGGTGCTGACCTTCATGGCCATGCCGTCGAGGTCCTTCTCACCGGACTCGTCGAACGGCTTCTTCGACTGCACGGTGACATTGACCTTCGCCCCGCGGAGCAGTTCCACCGCCTCGTCCGGCATCGCCTCGCCGCTCTCGGGGTCCGACGTGTCGTCCAGCGCCTTGAGCGAGGCGGCGTCGGTGTCGAGGGAGAGCTCGAAGGAGAGCGTCTTCTCCTTGTTCAGCTTCTCGAAGGCCCGGTCGAGCTTCTGCCCGGCGGACAGCTGCTCCACGGTGCCGCACGCGGCCGAACCCGCGAGGACGGCGCCGACGACGGCGGTGGCGGTGAGGGTCTTGCGTATGGCGGTGATGATGGTCTCCTCGTAGGTGTGATCGGTACGTAGACTCGCGCCCGCCTCAAAAGGTTGCCCTGTTCCTGCCAAGACGGAGGGAGAGTGACGGACCGAGGACGTCGCCCCGCACATCCTGGGTCCCGACGGGCGCCCGCGCACCGGGTTTTCCGGCGTCCCGGGCGGCGCGTGCCCCCGGCTCGACGGCGCGCGGACCCACGGAAGGGTGGTCGTCGCCGGGCGGCCTCGCCCTCGCGCCGCCGTGCTGTGACACTGGACGGGACCGGACGGGTACGGCCGGCGGCGACCGAGCGGAGGGCCGACGTGAACTGTCAGCGATGCGGTGCGCAGGCGTTACAGCAGGGCCCGCGGTGGACGTGCTCCCAGGGCTGCGGTTGGTCGAGCGCGACGCCGCCGACGGCGGGGGCGGGCGGCGATGACCAGTAGCAGGTGGGAGCCGGAGCGTGAACCGGCCGGAGCGCGGCTGACCACGCCGGAGATCACGACGACGATGTGCGAGGCCTGCGGATCGCAGGTGTCCGGACTCAACGGCCGCTACGCCTGTGGGGTCTGCGGCTGGGTCAACAACTGGGCGGAGGGGCACACGCGCCTGCCGACGGCCGACGAGGACCCGAACGCGCCGCACCCCTGAGCAGGCCGCCCCTCCACACGGCGGCCGCACGCCGGCAGCCGCCGTGAGACACCCGCACCCGTTCCCGCCCCCTGACCGGGGCCCTGGAACGGGCGCTTTTCACCGGGGTGCCGAATTCACCGCCGGGTATCGCGACGGGCCTCGGGAAAAAGGGGAAAGATCCGATTCCACATCGGGAAATCCTGCCGGACCCGGATCCGGGCCCGACCCGTCCCCGGCCCATACCCCCGGGGAGCCGCTTCACTTGAACAGCGTTTCTCTTCCCCCCGCCGCGCACTAGCATCCTGGCGAAGAACACCTGGAATGGGAACTTCGGCCGATTCTCGATGTGAGGACGCGATGACGGGACCGCTGGTAGACGCAGAATCCCTGGTCAGGAAAGACCGCTCCCGCTTGATCCACCCGCACCTGCCCGGCGACGTCACCGACCGCATCGTCATGGTGGCGGGTTCCGGTTGCCGCTTACGCGACGCGCACGGCCGCGAATACCTGGACGCCACCGGCGGTCTCATGCTCGCGCACGTCGGCCACGGACGGCGCGAGATGATCGAGGCCGCGGCCGGGCAGATGGGGAAACTGGAATACTTCAGCAGCTTCCACGAGTTCACCAACGAACCCTCGATCAGACTGGCCGACCGCCTCATCGGCCTGGCGCCCTCCCCGATGGAGCGCGTGTACTTCACCAGTGGCGGCGCGGAATCCGTCGACGCCGCACTGCGCATGGCCCGGCTCTACCACCACCGGCGCGGCGAGACCGAGCGCACCTGGGTCCTCGCCCGGAACTTCGGGTACCACGGAATCACCTACGGCGGCGGCGCGGCGACCGGAATGCCGATGTTCCACCAGGGTTTCGGCCCCATGATGCCCGACGTCCGGCACCTGACGCCCCCGATGCCCTTCCACCCGGAGATGTACGGCGGTGAGGACCCCACGGAATTCTGTCTGCGCGAACTGCGCGAGACCATCGAGGAGATCGGCGCCCACCGCATCGCCGTCATGATCGGCGAGCCGATCCTCGGCGTCGCCGGTGTCATCGAACCGCCGGCCGACTACTGGCCGCGAGTGCGTGAACTCCTCGCCGAGCACGGGATCCTCCTCATCCTCGACGAGGTCATCACCGCGTTCGGCAGGACCGGGCACTGGTTCGCCGCCGAACGGATGGGCGTCACACCCGACTTCATCGTCACGGCCAAGGGGCTGACCTCCGGCTACTTCCCGATGGGCGCCCTGCTCGTCGCCGACCACGTCGTCGACGTCGTCACCCGGGACGAGGGGTTCATCGGCGGCTACACCTACAGCGGCCACGCGACGGGGTGCGCGGTGGCCCTGGAGAACCTCGACATCATGGAGCGGGAGAACCTGCTCGGGGCCGCCGTGAAGGTCGGCGACCACCTCGGCGCCCAGCTGCGCCGCCTGGAGGAACTGCCCACCGTCGGCCAGGTGCGGCAGATCGGCCTCATGATCGGCATCGAACTGGCGGCGGACCCCGCCACCGGTGAGCCGCTCTCCGCCGAGTGGGTGCCGCCCTTGGTCCGGGAGCGCCACGGCGTCGTCATCCGCAACAACCCGAACACCGTCCTGCTGAGCCCGCCGCTGGTGATGGGGCTCGACGAAGCGGACCGGGTGGCGACCGCCGTCACCGACGCCCTCACCGAGCACGCCGACAGGTCCGCCCGCAGGCGCGCCGGCGGGAACGGCGCCGCCGGGGCCGCCGCGCCGACCCGCGAGCCGTCGGTGCTCGACGCGCCGTGGGAACGGCCACCGTCGATGCCGGACCTGCTGGCCGCCGCCATGGAGTGGCACTTCGACCCGAAGACCGGCTCCCGGTTCTGGCTGGAGCGGGCCAGGACACTCGACTTCGACCCGCGCAAGGACGTCCGGACCGAAGCCGACCTGGCGCTGTTCCCGAACGTCGTCGACGAGCTGCGCGACGTCCGCGCCGAGGACCTCGTGCCGCGCGGGTACGGGGAGGCGCCGATCCCGCTGGACGTCTTCGAGAGCGGCGGCACGACCGGCGCCCCCAAGCGCGTCGCCTGGCTGCCCGACCTGCACGACCGGCTGAACTCGTGGCACTGCGGCGTCCTGGACGACCGCGGCGTCCCCCGGGGCGTCAACTGGCTGACCATCGGCCCCAGCGGACCGCACATGTTCGGCCCCATGGGCCGCACGCTGGCGCACCGCCGCGGCGGCCACCCCTTCACCGTCGACCTCGACCCCCGCTGGGTGAAGAGGTGCGTCGCGGAGGGCCGCCAGGACGACACCAGGAGGTACCTGGAGCACGTGCTCGACCAGGTCAGGTGGATCCTGCGGAGCCAGGACATCGGTGTCGTCTTCACCACCCCGCCCCTGCTGGAGGCGCTGGCCGACGACGAGGAGATGGCCGACCTCGTCAACCGGAAGGTCCGCACCCTCATCTGGGGCGGCGCCTCCATGGACGTCGACACCCGCACCCTCTTCCGCACCGAGGTGTTCCCCGAGGCGCAGCTGCTCGGCTTCTACGGCAGCACCATGGTCGGCTGCGGCATGTACGAGCGGGCGGGCCTCGCCGAGGACGAACCGTCGACGTTCGACCCGCCGTACCCGTTCGTCAGCATGAGCGTCGTCGACCCGGAGACCGGGAAGCGCGTGCCGTACGGCGAACGCGGGCGGGTCGTCATGAACCACGTCAGCCGCAGCATGCTCATACCGAACAACCTCGAACGGGACACCGCCATCCGCAGGCCCCCCGCCGCCGGGTTCGGCGGGGACGCGGTCGCCGACATCAAGCCCGTCCCGACGTTCGACGGCACCACCGTCATCGAGGGGGTGTACTGACGATGCCCGCTTCCCCGGGAGTCGTCCACCTCGACGCCCTCGGCCCCGGCGGCCCCTACCGGGCGCAGGCGCGGGAGGTCGTCACCGACGTCACCGGCCGGCCGGTCGCCGAGCTGAGCATGGTCCCGCGCCTGTACGTGCGGCGCGCCCTGACCGCGCTGAAGCGGGCGCGGACGCTCTCCGCGGACGAGCGGACGGCGGCACTCGCCGAGGCGGGCCGGCTGTTCGCCACGGCCACCCTCGGCGGCCTGTCCGTCGAGGCCTACGAGCACGCCGTGGCCCGCGTGAGCGGTCTGCCCGTCACCATGGTGCGGGAGGCCACCGCCACCACCGCCGCGGGCATGGCCGGCGCGTACGGCTCCGCGGGCCAGGCCAGGCCCCGCGGCAGCCGGGACACCTCGCACGGCGCCGGCCGGGCGGTGTGGATCCGCCGCGCCGACGTGCTCGCCGTCGTCACCGCCGGCAACCACCCCGGCATCCACGTGCAGTGGGTGGAGGCGCTGGCGCTGGGCTACCGCCTCGCCGTGCGGCCCTCCCGCCGCGAGCCGCTGACCGCGCACCGCCTGGTCACCGCCCTGCACGAGGCCGGGTTCGGCACCGACCACGTCGTCCTCCTGCCCACCGACCACGGCGTCGCCGACGACCTGGTGGACGGCGCCGACCTCGCCATGGTCTACGGCGGCGAGGACGTCATCGCCAAGTACCGCGCCGACGCGACCGTGCTGCCGCACGGGCCGGGACGCGCCAAGATCCTCGTCACCGCCGACACCGACGCCACCGGGCACCTCGACACGATCGTCGACTCGATCAGCCGGCAGGCCGGCGCCGCCTGTGTGAACGCCACGGCCGTCTTCGTCGAGGGGGACCCGGCGCCGGTCGCCGAGGCCATCGCCGGCCGTCTCGCCGCCCTCCCCTCGCTGCCGCCGCAGGACGACCGGGCCGTGCTGCCGGTCCGGCAGGTCGACGCGGCCCGCACCCTGGACAAGTACCTGCGCTCCGAGGCCGCCGGCGCCAGGGCGTGGCTCGGCGGCGAGACCGTCGTCGACGAGCTCGGGGACGGCTCCGCGGCGCTGCGCCCGGCGGTGTTCCAGCTGGACCGCGCCGACGCGCCCCAGACCCGCCTGGAGATGCCCTTCCCCTGCGTGTGGGTCGCGCCCTGGACCCGCGCCGACGGCCTGGCCCCGCTGCGCGACACGGTGGTGCTCACCGCCCTGACGTCCGACGGGGAACTGGTGGAGGAGCTGCTCGACGAGCCCGCCATCCGCAGTCTCCACGTCGGCGACCACCCGACGCACGTACTGGTCCCCGGACTGCCGCACGACGGCTACCTCGGCGAGTTCCTCATGCGCGGCAAGACCTTCACACCGCCGTCCGCGCCGGCGGCCGCGGCGACCGCTCCCGCCACTGCGACCGCGGGGCCGGGACGGTAGCGCCGCCACGCTCCGAGCCCGGCCGCACCACGGTCGGCGCCGGGGCGGAGCCGTGTGCTCCGCCCCGGCGCCGGCCTCCTCCGCTCCCGCTCCGGAGCGCGAGACGCAGGTCACACCCGTCCGTGTCACACGCGGTCGGGCTGTCCCGTCTCGGGTGTGCAAGCCACTTCGCCACCGCAGGGAGCACACCATGGACGCGCGACTGGACTTCTTCGCCCACCAGAGCTCGGGGAAGGTCCTGAAGAACTTCATCACGGCGGGCCGGGCCCTCAGGGAATCGCCGCTGCCGGCCGCGACGCAGGAGCTCGTGGCGCTGCGCGTGAGCCAGATCAACGGCTGCGCGGTCTGCCTCGACATGCACACCAAGGACGCCGTCGCCGCCGGCGAGACGGCGGTGCGGCTGAACCTGGTGGCGGCGTGGCGGGAGGCCACCGTCTTCACCGAGGCCGAGCGGGCCGCGCTGGAGCTGGCGGAGGAGGGCACCCGCATCGCCGACGGGGCCGGCGGGGTCGCCGACGCCGTGTGGGAGCGCGCCGCCCGGCACCACGACGAGGAGCAGCTCGTCGCCCTGGTGCTGCTGATCTCCTTCATGAACACGGCGAACCGGATGAACGTCATCACCCGGCAGCCGGCCACCGGCTCCTACACGCCCGGCCTGGCCCACTGACCGGGCGCGCTGGCGGCCGTGCCATGGGCGGGGCCGCCGGCGGGCCGACGATCGGAGAGGAAGCCGCCCGCGCCGCCGCGTACGGTCGGGTGGGAGCGAGTCCGGGGAGGACTTCGGTGCAGGTGGACCAGGCGAACCACGCGAGCAAGGTCGAGGAGTTCGAGGGGCTGCGCCCGCTGCTGTTCTCGATCGCCTACCGCATCCTGGGCAGTGTGGGCGAGGCCGAGGACGCGGTGCAGGAGACGTGGCTGCGGTACGACGGTTCGTCGACCAGGCCCGCGTCGACGAAGTCCTTCCTGTCGGCGACGGTGACGCGCGTCTCGATCGACGTACTGCGTTCCGCGCGGGTGCGGCGGGAGCAGTACGTGGGCCCCTGGTTCCCCGAGCCGCTGCTGAGCGATCCGTACCAGGACCCGGCGCGGTCGGCGGAGCTCGCCGACTCCGTCTCCATGGCGGCGCTCCTGCTGCTGGAACGGCTCAGCCCCCTTGAGCGGGCGGTGTTCGTGCTCCGGGAGGTCTTCGGCTTCGGCTACGAGGAGGTCGCCTCGGCGGTCGGGCGGTCGGAGGCGGCCTGCCGGCAGCTGGTCGTACGGGCGCGGCGGCACATGCGGGACGGGCGGCCCCGCTTCACGGCGGACCGTCGGGAGAGGCAGGAGCTGGCGACGCGGTTCCTGGTCGCGCTGAAGGACGGGGACGTCGAGGCGCTGCAGGACCTGCTCGCCGCGGACGTGCACCTCGTGGGGGACGGCGGCGGCAAGGCCCCGCAACTGCCGAGGGCCCTCGTCGGCGCCGGGAACGTGGCCCGGCTGCTCGCCTCGGTCTTTCCCGCGATGGCCCGTGTCGGGGTGACGTTCGAGCCGCGGGAGGTCAACGGCCAGCCGGGAGCCGTCTCCCGCGACCGGGAGGGCAGGGTGCTCAACACGTTGGTGCTGGACGTGGTCGAGGGGCGGATCCGGACCATCCGCTCCGTCATCAACCCCGACAAGCTGCGGCACCTGGGCCCGGTGGCCGACGTGTGGGCCCTCTCCCACGAGGTGAAGCAGGCCCGCCGACTCACGCGGTGACCCCCGCGGGGCGGCCCCGCGGGCGCCGCCGGCCGCCCGGCGCCGGAGACGTCGTTGCCGTACCGGCACCGTCGCTTCCCGCCGGGAGAAGTCGTGCCGCAGGCTTCCCGTAACGGGCGTCGTACGGGGCGGGGCGCCCGGACGAGCAGACGACCGCCCGGCACCGGAGGCACCCGATGAACGCCACGCCCGCACCGGAACGGCCCGCCGACTTCTGGGAGGCCCGCTACCGCGACACCGCCCGCCTCTTCAGCGGCCGCCCGAACGACCTGCTCGTCAGGGAGGCGGCGGGCCTGCCGCCCGGCACCGCCCTGGACCTGGGGTGCGGGGAGGGCGGCGACGCGATCTGGCTCGCAGCGACCGGCTGGCGGGTCACCGGCGTGGACGTCTCGGCCACCGCGCTGGAGCGCGCCGCCCGGCACGCCGTCGAGGCCGGGGTGGCCGAGCGCACCTGCTGGGAGCGCCACGAACTGGGCCGGTCGTTCCCGGACGGCTCCTTCGACCTGGTCAGCGCCCAGTACCTCCAGTCGCCGGTGGAACTCGACCGGCGGGGCGTCCTGCGCCGCGCCGCCCGCTCCGTCGCGGACGGGGGGACCCTGCTGATCGTCATGCACGCGGGCTGGCCCTCCTGGATGGAGAGGCCGCCCTTCGACACGGAGTTCCCCACCCTGGACGGCCTCCTCGCCGAACTCGCCCTGCCGGAGGGGGAGTGGAGCGTCGTGACCCGGGAGACCGTGCGCAGGCCGAGCGCGTCCCCGGAGGGGCTCGACGGCCACCGTGACGACCACGTGTGGCGCCTGCGGCGGGAGTGACCCCACGGGGGCCCTGCGGTGTCAGCGCCAGCCGGGTCGACGGTGGGCGCGGGGGGTTCGGTGTCGGTGCGGTCCCGGCGCTCCGCCTGGTCCGCCGCGAACTCGTCGAGCAGGGCCCGCAGCTGACTTGTCGGCAGTGACTCATCGGCAGCGCCGATCAGGAGCCGTCCCGGGTGCGGCTGTCGGCGATGACGTCGTCGGACTCGCCCTCGCAGCGGGCCCTGGCCCGGCCGGAACGCTCGCCGAGCAGCGCGGGCGGAACCGGGCGGTCGGACCGGAGTCCGGTGGGCCCGGCGGGAGCGGCTTCGCCGCTGGGCGGGGGTGGTGCTCGCGCCGGGCGCTCGGGGCGCGTGGGAGGTCCCGGGTGCGCTCCCGGACGCCCTGTGCACCTCCCCCCAGCGCCCGGAAGGATCCAGGCATTGCCGGAGTTCTCCGGCATACCGCAGGAGTCGACCGGCCCCGCGAGGCCGGTCGGAGACAGCGAGAGGACGGGCTTCGTGAGCAACCCGCAGGACGACGCGGTCAGCACCTTCACGGCAGCGCAGTTGAGCCGGATCGCCCGGCACGGCATCCACACCTCGCCCACATCGATCGACCCGGCCGCCGTCCACCTGGCCGAGGCGCTGATCGCCGCCCTGGACGGCACGGCCGAGCAGCCGACGCTGCCCCCGGACCTCCGGGAGCTGACGGAGCGGGTGCGGCAGGCGGCGGACCTCGGCTTCCCCCGGATCACCGCCCGGGACGGGGTGCGGCTGTCGGCGTTCAGCATCAGGCTCCGTACCGACGAACCGCGTCCCGTGGTGATCGTCCCCTCGGGCTGGACGCCGTTCGGCTGGGGCCTGTTCGCGTACACGTACCTCCAGCTGGCGCTGCGCGGGTACCACGTGCTGGCCTACACCCCCCGTGGGCTCGGCACCACCACGTTCGTGCCGGGCAAGGGCTACGTCGACGGGCCGTTCACCTCCGGGGGCACCATCGACGTGGCCGGGCCGGCGGACTGGGCCGACGGCTCGACCGTCATCGACTACGCCCGGCAGCACCTCTCCCCGAGCCGGATCGCCTTCCTGGGGGAGTCGTACGGTTCGGGGATCAGCCAGCTGGTCGCGGCGAAGGACCCGGACGGGCGGGTGGACGCGGTCGTGGCCCTCAGCACCTGGGGCGACCTGGCCACGAGCCTCCTCCAGGGCGGCACCCGGCACCTGGCGGCCGTCACGCTGCTGGTCGACTTCACCGGCGGCCCGGTGGAGCGGAAGTTCGACGCGCCCACCCGGCAGCTCCTGGCCGACTTCCGGGCCGGCGAGAACCTGGGCGCCGTCGAGTCGTGGTTGAAGGAGAGGAGCCCGGCCTCGTACCGCGACACGACCAACGCCCGCGAGGTTCCGACGTTCTTCTCCAACACCTGGCACGAGACGCTCTTCCCGGCCAACCAGGTCATCGAGCACTTCGACGCCCTGACGGTGCCCAAGCACCTGAACCTGTGGATCGGCGACCACGCCGCCCCCGAGGGCGCCGGCCTCACCATCCCGTTCAGCGGGCCGAACACACCGGTCGAGGAGGCGTTCGCCTGGCTGGACCACCACGTGCGCGACGTCGGCAACGACGTGCCGGGCTGGTCCCCGGTGAGCAGCCAGATCATGTTCACCTACGAGACGCGGACCGACCCCCGGTCGAGGAAGGCCGAGATCGTGGCACCGGCCGCCCGGGAGCCCAAGCCGTCCTGGGAAGCCGTCACCACCGCCACCGAACGGTGGTACCTCACGGCCGCCGCGTCGGACGACGGCCGTGACGGTGGTCTGGCCACCGAGGCGGAGACGGGCTGGCGGCGGGAGTTCACCGCCGGGCAGCCGACCGAGGCCGTCGCCGTGGACGCCCCGATGACGACCGGCCAGGCCGAGTGGAACGGCACCCCGAAGACGTACGTCACGGAGAAGTTCGACCGCCAGTACCTCGCCGTCTGGACCAGCGCCCCTCTCACGGCGGACGGCGAAGGGGCGGCCCGCCGCATCCGCGGCATCCCCGAACTCACCCTCGGCGTCCGCAGCACGGCCCCCGCCACGACCCTGGTGGCCTACCTGTTCGACGTCGGCCCCGACGACACCGGCCGCATCGTCACCCACGAACCGCTCACCCTCACCGACCTCGACCCCGACCAGGACCGCGACGCCACCTGGCGACTGCAGGCCGCCGGCTACGACGTGGCCGGGGGCCACCGGCTGATGCTGGTCGTCACCAGCAAGGACCCGCTCTACTCGGACGCGAGCGTCGACGGCAGCACCACGACGATCACCTCCCCCGACGGCAGCGCCGCGGTCCTCACCCTGCCTCTGGGCTGACCGGGCGATCCGGGGCGGGCCGCCCACCGCCCCGGGAAGCCGGCCGAAGGGCGGCGAGACGAAGGACGTGGGCGCCGTACGGCACCCGCGCCGCCGGACGGATCTCCACCGCGGTCGGCGCGTCCGCCGGACGGGCCCGTGTGAACCGCGCGTCCGGGGGCAGGCGCGAGGAATGGCCGATCTGTCGCACGTCCTCAAAGCAGCGATGCGCCGCCGGCACCTCAGCGTGCAGGGGCTCGCCGACCGCACCGGCATCCGGACCCCGCGCGTCCGGGTCTTCGTCCAGGACGGTGCCGGCGGGCCCGTCCCTCCCACCGAGCAGGAGCTGCGCGAACTCGCCGAAGCCCTCGACCTGCCCCTCACGGAGCTCCTCCCCGGCGCACTCGCCGGCGCCGGCTGAACCCCGTCCTGGGACCACCCAGCCGAACCTGGGCCGGACCTGGGCCGGCCCCCGTGCGCCGACGTATCGCGCGCCGGAGCGCGCCGTCCGCGACGCGCGCCGGCGCGGCCGCGTCGACCGGCTGGTCGAGGTGGCCCTCGATGTGTGCCCGATGACGTCGGGTGACGCGGCGGGCGGTCCGGCGGCGCCCCGTCATCCCGTCGCTCGCGCCGCCGCCTCCCGGGTGATGTCGGCGTAGAGGCGGAACAGCGTGGGCCGGGGCCCGCCCCGGTCACGCGCGTGCAGGGCCGCCCAGCACCGCGCGACGACCTGGCGGGCCCGGGTGCCGGGCCACGGCTGGGGGAGGAGCTGGGGCGGGAGCAGCGGGTCGGGCCGCATGGCGCGGGTCAGCTCGGCGGCCAGCTCCACCGCGAGGGTGAGGAGCGTGGACGGCGAGAGCTCGGCGGGGCCGGTGAGCCGGTCGAGGCGGGGCCGGGCGACGTGTTCGAGGCGGTGGTAGCGCTCGGCGACCTCCCCCAGGGGCCACAGGTGACGCGCGAGGTCGGCTGGCTCCCTGGTGTCGCCTCTGCGCAGGTCCGTCGTGGTGAGGAGGGTGAGCGCGTCGTGGGCGCCCAGCCGGTGGGCGGCCTCCTCGACGTACGGCTCCCAGGCGTTGGCGCAGACGTACAGGCCGCCTTGGAGCGGGGCTCCGCCCAGGTGGACGAGCGCCTCCCGCAGGGCGTCCCGCGCGGTGCGGGCCGACTCCGGCACCGCGAAGGCGGCCAGGTGCCACACGCCGTCCCAGGGGGCGAGCCCGGCGTCCTGCCGGAAGGCGTGCCGCACGAAGTCCGCGTCGGGGGCGAGGGCGCGCGTGGTCTCCTCCGTCGCGTGCAGCGTCGCCCGGCGCCCCCGGCCCTCGTGGGTGAACCGCCCTTCGGCGACGAGGCGCTTGACGCACAGCCGCACCTGCTGGTCGCTCATGCGGAGGGCGGTGGCGACCGTGTACAGCTCGTCCGCGTCGACGGTGCCGTCCTCGCGGACCAGCGCGTGGACGAGCATGCGGGTGGGGA
Source organism: Streptomyces sp. DH12 (assembly GCF_020873895.1). Taxonomy (GTDB): domain Bacteria; phylum Actinomycetota; class Actinomycetes; order Streptomycetales; family Streptomycetaceae; genus Streptomyces. Next base: position 85,785 of record NZ_JAHWGT010000005.1, read on the forward strand.
CCTCGACGTGGTCGGTTCCGGCGTTCACAGCGCGCCCTCCTCCGGTGTCGGGACCGCGCGTCGCATGGTGGTCACCGCGCCGAACCCGAGCAGCCCGCGCAGGTAGGGCGTCCGCTCGGTCCGCACGGCTCGGAAGCCGCGCCGCTCGTACAGGGCCCGGGCGCGCGGGTTGGTGTCGATCACGTCCAGCCTGACCTCCTGGCACCCCGACTCGGCCGCGACGGCGGCCACCTCCTCCAGGAGCAGCCCCCCGATGCCGCGGCCGCGCGCGGCCGCGTCGACGGCGATGCCGTCCATGACGAGCTGCCCCGGCGCGGGGCGGCGCTCGAACAGGGCGAGCAAGGCGAGCCGGTGCAGCCCCCGCAGACGTCCGTACGCGCGCAGCACGTCGGACGCCGAACCCCCGGTGAGGGGCCGGCCGTCCAGCTGGTAGCCGGCGAGGCCGACGAGCCGTCCGTCGAGGAGCGCGGAGACCGCGCGGTCGGCGTTCAGGTGCGCGGCGATGAAGCCCACCGCCTTCCCGGGCGGGCCGAGGGCGGGGCCGAGCTTGCGTCCGAACGCCTCCCAGTACAGGTCGGCCGCCCGCCGCTCCGCGCCCGCCGGCACGCCCCGCAGGACGGTCACCGACCCGGGGCCGCCGCCCGGCCCCACCGCGTTCCCACTCATGCCTCGGTCCCTCCGCTCGACGACAGCTGAAACTATCAGCATCGGTACGATCGTAAGTGAGATGATAGTTTCCCGTCGAGCCGCCCCCGACGGCGGGCGGTGCCACGCCGACCGATCACTCACCGAGCAACCCCCCCGACGATCCCGAACACCCGACAGCGAAGGCGGTCATGCCCTCATGAGCCCCGAAACCCGGCCCTCACGGCGCGCACTCCGCGCCACGCTCTGGACACTCGTCGCCGTCCTGGTCGTGACCGCCGGATCGGCCGGAGTGGTGCTGTGGCAGCACTCCTACGCCATGGACCTGCAACGGGTCTCGATCCGCCACGGCGGCCACACCCTCAACGGCGTACTGGCCACCCCCCTGGACGGCCGCACCCGCCACGGCCTCGTCGTGTACCTCCACGGCGACGGCCCCGTCGACGCCACCCACGACGGCGGGTACGAACCGCTGTGGGAGGCGAACGCCGAAGCCGGGTACGCCACCCTCTCCTGGGACAAGCCCGGCGTCGCCGGCGCACCCGGCAACTGGCTCCACCAGTCCATGGACGACCGCGCCGACGAAGCCGCCGCCGCCATCGCCTGGGCCCGCCGGCGCCCGGACGTCGACGGTGACCGGATCGGCCTGTGGGGCGCGAGCCAGGCGGGGTGGGTCCTGCCGAAGGTGGCCGCCAGGACACCGGTGAGCTTCGTCATCGCCGTCTCACCGGCCGTCAACTGGCTGCGCCAGGGCCGCCACCACCTCCTCGCCGAACTGCGCGCCGACGGCGCGCCCCCGGCCCGCGTCGAGGCCGAGATCGCCAGGAGCGACGCCATCCGCCGCCTGTTGGAACGCCGCGCGACCTTCGAGGAGTACGTCGCGGCCGTACGCGGCGACACCCGCGGCATGACCGCCGACCGCTGGCGCTTCGTCTCGCTGAACCACACCGCGGACGCCACCCGGGACCTCCGCGCACTGCGCGGCGTACCGGTGCTGCTCACCCTGGCGGGCCACGACCTCAACGTCGACACCGCCGACACCGAACGCGTCTACCGCGAGGTACTGGGCCCTGGCGGCGCGCTGACCGTCGAGCACTACCCGGACGCCACCCACGCCATGGTCAGGTACTCCGTCGAACGGTCGGAGCTCCGCACGGTGCTCACCGCGCTCTTCCGTCCCCGCGCGCTCTTCGCCGACCGGTTCCTGGAGGACCAGCGGCGGTTCCTGCGCCGCGGCGGCACCACTCCCTAGCCGGGTCGGCGGGCGTGGACGTACAGGTGCGGTTCGGGTTCGGCGCCGGGGCCGTGGGGACGGTAGAGCGCGGTGTGGTGGTGGACGACCTCCAGCCCGGCCTCCCGCAGCACGCGCAGGTGGTCATCGACGTCCAGACTGCTGACGGTGACCCGGTGGCCCATCCAGACGATCTCCAGCCCCCTGATGTCCCCCGGCACCGTCGCCATGGCGAACGCCCCGCCGGGGGCCACCCACGACGCCATCCGGGCCAGCGACCGCTCCACCTCCGGCTGGTCCATCACCAGCAGCGGGAAGAACGCGCACACCGCGTCGTACCCGCCCTCCGCGACCCGGTGGGTCCGTACGTCGGCCTGGTGGAAGGTAGCGGCCGGCACCCGCTCCCGGGCCAGCCGCACCATCTCGGCCGACACGTCGATCCCGGTCACCGCGAATCCCGCCCGGGCCAGCCGCTCGGCGGCCGGCCGCCCGGTGCCGCTGCCCACGTCCAGGACCCGCGCGCCCGGCGGCAGGCAGCCGGTGAGCCACTCCAACGCCGCGAGCTGCCCGGGCACGTCGGCGAAGACCTCCTCGTACCGCGCGCCCACCGCGTCGAAGACGTCGGCGGCGGACGCACCCGCGGACCGTGGTTCCCGACTCACTCGTCCTCCTCCGTGCCGTGCCGTCCCATCCCGTGCCGTGCGGGCAGGCGGGCCACGACGGTACCCCCGGCGGCCCGCGCCCGGCCACGCCTCCGGCGCGACCACCCGCCCCGGCGCGACGACCCGCCCCGGCGGGGCCGCGCCGCCTCGCGGCCGCCGCGCCGCTCTGGCAGTGTCGCGGGAATGGCAGGTGAGGCGCGGCAGCCCGAGCGCACAGCCGACGGGCGGTACATCGTCGTGGACGGGAGGCGCTGGCGGGCGACCGACCCGGACATCCCCGACGACGTGGCCGCCCGCCTGCGCTCCCACCTGATGGCGGCCCGCCGCGCCGTCGGAACCGCCCGGCGCGCCCGGGACCCCGAGGCGGAACGCGCCGCGCGCACCCGGGTGCACACGGCGAAGGTCGCCCTCGGCGAGCGCGGCACGCCCTGGTGGGAGCAGGACGACATGGAGCGCCGCACCCGCTGGGGCGAGGGGCTGGCGGCACTCGACCGAGGGACGCCCGAAGCCTGACCGCGTGGCACGGCGACCGCACCGCCGGCGGGCCGGGGGCCGCGCCGCCGGCCGGCGAGCCGCGTTCCGCGACGGCGCGCCCCCCGGCCGTACCCTGGCCCGGTGCACAGTGTGGAGCTGCTGCCCGACGAGGCGACCGAGCGGGCCGTCCGGGACGTGTGGGACCGCCTGCTGCGGGCAGGGCTGCCCAGCCAGGCCGCCCACCGGCACCCGACCAACCGCCCGCACCTCACCCTCGCCGCGGCGGACGACCTCACGCCCGAGGCCCGCGCCCGCCTGGACGAGCTGCTCACCGCCCTCCCGGTCCCGCTCGTGCTCCAGGGCAGCGTCCGGTTCACCGGGCGGACTCGCGTACTGGCCTGGGCCGTCCGCCGGGACGCCGTCCTGCTGCGGCTGCACGAAGCGGTGTGGCGCGTGCTGCGCGACACCCCGACGTGCGGGCGGCTCCACCCGCTCCACGACCCCGCGCGGTGGAACCCCCACGTCACCCTCGGCCGGGGCCGCGACGCCACCTGGCCCCTCCCCGACCCGGCGCTCTTCGGCGGGGCGCCCGGCGCTGCACCGGGCTCCCTCGCGGGCCGGTGGGTCGGCGCCCGTACCCACGACTCGGCGACCCGCACGACGGCGCCCCTGGGCCCCCGCGCCTGAGGACGGGCGCGCGCGTACGGCGCGCACACGTACGGGGTGTCCGCAGTCCGGGTGCCCGCGCCCTGCCGGCGGCGGCTTGATCGGGTGCCGTCAGCGCGGCTCCGCGCGGACGGCGGCGCGGATGACGGGGACGGCTGAGGGGCGAGGCGATACAGTGCCGCCCCCTCGCCGTAGGCCGTGCCGGAGGCGGCGCGAACCGTTCCTGCGGTGAACCTCATCCGCCAGACGAGTGAGCGGAAGGCCGTTGGGTTTCGGCCGAATGTCAATAGGCCGGTACAAGTCAGGTTGATGGCTTGATCCCGCGCACGGACGTCGGTGCGGCGCCCGGTGTGGCGACCGGCACGGCGCTGGTGCGCGGGAGCCATGTCCCCCGTCTTGTTTTGGTGAAGGGTTTCTCATCGTGAGCCGCAGTCTGATCGTCGTGGATGTACAGAACGACCTCTGTGAAGGGGGCCGCGTGCCCGTCACCGGAGGCGCCCGGCTGGCGACGGCGATCGCCGATCTGGTCGAGCGGACCGCGGGCGGTGACTACGGGTACGTCGTCGCCACGCGCGACCACCACGTCGACCCCGGCGACCACTTCTCCGACGACCCCGACTTCCAGGACAGCTTCCCGGTCCACTGCCTGGCCGGGGACCCGGGCAGCGAGTTCCACCCCGGCTTCGCCCCGGTCGTCGCCGCGGGCAAGGTCGACGCCGTCTTCCTCAAGGGCGCGCACAGCGCTTCCAAGAGCGGCTTCGAAGGGGCCGACGCGGACGGCACGCCGCTCGGGGACTGGCTGCGCGCCCGCGGGGTGCGGGACGTCGACGTGGTGGGCATCGGCACCGAACACTGCGTCCGCGCGACCGCGTTGGACGCCGTAGCGGCGGGGTTCCGCACGCGCGTGCTCCTGGAGTACTCGGTGGGGGTCACCCCGCAGACCACGGCCGCCGCGCTGGACGACTTCCGCGCGGCGGGCGTGACGGTGTCCGGCCCGGTCCCCGTGGGGTGACGCCCGAGGCCGGCGCACGGCGCGCCGGAGCCGACCGCGCTCGGCGCGGGAGCGCACCGCGCGCCTCCCGCGGCTGAGCGCCGGGACCCCGTCCGGTACGTCGAGCCGGACGGGGTCCTCCCGCGTGGCGTGCCGTCACGCGCCGGGGCCCGGGTCGGGGTGGACCGGTTCCGTGATGCCCGCCCTGGCGGCTTCGAGCTGGGCGGCGAAGGCGACGCCCAGGAAGAGGGCGACGCCGGTCACGTTGGCCCACAGCAGCAGCGCCACGAACGCGGTGAGCGGGCCGTACACCGCGCCGAACGAGCCGCTTTCGCCGACGTACAAGGCGAGCAGCCAGGTGGCGACGACCCACAGGAGCAGGTGGACGCCCGAACCGAACACCAGCCACGTGTATCCGGGCTGGTCGCGGCGGGGCGCCCAGCGGAAGACCACGGCCGACGCCAGCGCCGCGAGCAGCACGCCGAGCGGGACGTGCAGCGGCTGCCACCAGCCGAGCAGCGACGGCGGCCAGTGCAGCGCCCGCACCACCGACTCGCCGATGTCCCCGCCGGCGACGATCGCCAGGAAGCCGCCGCCCAGGGGGAGCCCCGCGCACACGGCGAGCACCACGCCCCGGGCGTACTTGGCGAGGAAGGGCCGGTCGCGTTCGATGCCGTAGATCCGGTTGCACCCGCGTTCGATCTGGGCCATGGCGGAGGCGAGGTTGAGGACGGCGAAACCGAGGCCCAGCCACATGGCCACGGCCCCCGCGACGTCCGCGCCGGCGCTGCGCCTAGTGTCCGACAGCGCCTGGCGCACCAGGTCCGCGCTGGTACCCGGGACGATCCGTGCCAGCGTCAGCTCGACGACCCGGCCGACGCCCTCGGTGTGCATGGTCGTCGCCACCCCGACGAGGGCGATGGTGAACGGCACGATGCCGAGGACCACCTGGTAGGCGAGGGAGCGGGCGGAGCTGAAGCCGTCGGCGTACCGGAAGCGGGCGAACGAGTCGAGGAGCAGTTCGCGCCCTCCGTACCGCCGCAGCGCGGTGAACGCCTCGTCCCCGGAGAGCTCCTCCCCGACCATGTCCCGCGTCTGCGGCACATGCACGACCGTGCCCATGTCGTCCCTCCCGCCGGAATCCCGGCCGTGCCTCCGCCGCGTCCCGCGCGGTGGACGGGCCACCTCGCGGACGGAGGAGGGGCGGCCGAGACCGCCCCTCCGACGCGGTGTCTGCCGTCTGCCCCGACGGAGGGACCCGCATACCCGGGGCCGGGCGCCCGGCGCGGGCCGCCGCTGTCAGGCGCGGGTCCGGGCGGCGTCGAAGTCGGTCCGGGCGACGTACTCCGCGAAGTCGCGCGGCGCTCGGCCCAGCGCCTCGCGGACGCCGTCGGTGACCGTCGCGCCGCGCTCCTCGCGGATGTGCCGGTACAGGGCCAGCATCTCGTCGGCCACGTCGTCCGGGTGGCCGAGTGCGGTGAACTCCTCCCGGTAGGCGTCCTCGGAGACCGGGACGAAGCGCAGCGGCCGGCCCGTCGCACGGGCGATCTCCGCGACCGCCTCGCCGAAGCTCAGGGAGCGCGCACCCGACAGGACGTACGTACGTCCCGCGTGCCCGTCCTGCGTCAGCGCCGCCACCGCCACGTCCGCGAGGTCCTCCAGGTCCACGAACGCCTCCCGGCCCTCCCCGGTGGGCAGCCGCAACTCGCCGGGGCCGTCCAGCAGGGAGCCCAGGATGTCCAGTTCGGTGAAGTTCTGGGCGAACCAGGTGGGGCGCAGGATCGTCCACTCCAGGCCGGACGCCCGCACGGCCCGCTCGGTGGCGAGCCGGTCGCCGTCCGACTCGCCCCAGACGCGGGCGGACAGCAGCACCAGCCGCCGCACCCCGGCCCGGGCGGCGGTGGCGGCGAAGTCGCGGACCTCGGCGGCCGCGTCCGGGCCCTGCGAGTCCACCACGTAGACGGCGTCGACACCGGGGAGGGCCGGCTCCCAGGTCGAGCGGTCGGCCCAGTCGAACCGGACCGGGCCGCGGCGGGAGGCGACGGCGGGGGACAGGCCGCCGCGGCGGAGCGCGGCGGCCACGCGGGTGCCGGACTTGCCGGTGCCGCCGAGGACGAGGACGCGGGTGGCGGCGGGGACACGAGAGGTGCTGTCAGTGATCATGTGCCCCAGTACACGGCACCGGAAGGAGACGGACGATGGCTGATGATCTCGTCTTGATGTCCGGGCGTCTCCCCCCCTGCCCGGTCCCCGACGGGCCTCCCCGTAGGCTCGGCAGGCATGGATGACGCGCTGTCCGGACTGCTGCAGGACGTCCGTGCCCAGGGGGCACTCTTCGACCAGTCGGTCCTCAACCCGCCGTGGTCGCTGCGCTTCCTCGACGGGGCGCCGCTCTCCCTGCTGACGATGCTCAGCGGCGACGCCTGGCTGACCGCGGACGGGGCGGAGGCGCAGCCCCTGCGGCAGGGGGACGTGGCGATCGTGACGGGGCCCGGGCCCTACACCGTCGCGGACGCCCCGCAGACGCCGCCGATGGCCCTGTTGGGCGAGGGGTACCGGTGCACCACGCCCGACGGGGCCCTCATCCTGGGCGACACACTCCCCATGTGCGGGCCCGGCGCGGATGGATCCGGCGCCGTCCTCCTCAAGAGCACCTACCCGGTCCGCGGCCACGTCTCGGAACGGGTGCTCACCGCCCTGCCGCGCCTGGCCCTGGTCCCCGCCGGCGCGGACGGCCACCTCCCGCTCGCGATGATCGTGCACGAGCTCCGCGCGGACACCCCCGGTCGGCAGGTCATCCTCGACCGCCTGCTCGACCTGCTCCTCCTCTCGGCCCTGCGCGCCTGGTTCGACCGCTCCGACGCCCACGCCCCCGCCTGGTACCGCGCCCACCGCGACCCCGTGATCGGCGCGGCGCTGAGGCTGATCCACGGCGACCCGGCCCGCCCCTGGACCGTCGCCTCACTGGCTGCGGCGGCCGGCATGTCCCGGGCCCGGTTCGCGCGGCGCTTCCACGAGGTCGTCGGCCGGCCGCCGATGGCGTACCTGACCGAATGGCGGATCTCCCGCGCCGCCGACCTACTGGCCACCACCGACGCCACCGTCGACGCGATCTCCCGCCAGGTGGGGTATGCCAACGCGTACGCCCTCAGCACCGCCTTCAAACGCACCCTGGGCGTCCGCCCCACCGAGCACCGCGCCCGGGCCCACGCACCGGCCTGAAGTCCCGTCACCCCGACCCGTCACCCCGACCCGGCGGCCCGGGCGACGGCGCGCGGCCGGCCGTCCGCGGGCGAACACGCCTCGCAAAAGCGAAAAAAAGCGCATCAAGTGATGTTTTGCTTATGCTGACGGCTGTGTCCGACGTCCCGGAGGCCCGCTCGTGAGCCCTGACGCCCGCACCACCGTCGTCATGATCACCCACAACCGCCGTGACCAGCTGCTGCGCTCGCTCGACCGGCTCGCCGCGCTCCCCGAGGAGCCACCGGTGATCGTCGTCGACAACGCGTCGACCGACGGCACCCCGCAAGCCGTGGCCGCCCACCACCCCCGCACGGTCGTCCTCGCCCCGGGCCGCAACCTCGGCGCGCCGGGCCGCACCCTGGGCGTGCGGCGCGCCCGCACCCCGTACGTGGCCTTCAGCGACGACGACTCCTGGTGGGAGCCGGGCTCGCTCCGGCGCGCGGCCGACATCCTGGACCGCCACGAGCGGCTCGGCCTCATCGCGACACGGATCCACGTCGGCCCGGACGCGGAACCCGACCCCCTGAACGACGTGCTCGCCTCCTCGCCCCTCGACCCGGCCGGGGACCTCCCCGGCCCCCAGGTCCTGGGGTTCCTCGCCTGCGCCGCCGTGGCTCGGCGGCAAGCCTTCCTGGAAGCGGGCGGATACCACCCGCTGCTGTTCCTCGGCGGCGAGGAGACGCTCCTCGCCTACGACCTCGCGGCCCGCGGCTGGGGAGTGTGCCACTGCCCCGACGTCGTCGCCGTCCACAGCCCCACCGGCGGGGTACGCCCGGGGCGCCCCGCCGTCCAGCTCCGCAACGCCGCCCTGACGTCCTGGCTGCGGCGCCCCCTGCCCGTCGCGCTGCGGCACACCCGGGAACTCGTCCGGGCGGCCCGCCGCGACCCGGACGCCCGGGCCGCGCTGCGCCAGATGTTCCGGCGACTCCCGACTGCCCTGCGGGAACGCCGACCGCTGCCCCCGGCCGTGGAGGCCGCGGCCCGCCGCCTCGACGCCTGAGGAGCCCCCCGTGAGCCACGCCGGCACCGACCCCCGAAGCGACCCCCGCACCGACCCGGTCCCCGACCCCCGCACCACGGTGGTCGTCATCACCCACAACCGCCGTGACGAGCTGCTGCGCACCCTGGACGAACTGGCGCGGCTCCCCGAACGCCCGCCGGTGATCGTCACCGACAACGCCTCCACCGACGGCACCGCCGAGGCCGTGGCCCGCCTCCATCCGGAGGTGACCCTGCTGACGCCCGGACGGAACCTGGGGGCGGTGGGCCGCAACCTCGCCGTGGCGCAGGCCACCACGCCGTACGTCGCCTTCTGCGACGACGACTCGTGGTGGGAGCCCGGCTCGCTGGCCCGGGCCGCCGACCTGCTGGACCTGCACCCGCGGCTCGCCTCCGTCACCGGGCGCATCCTCGTCGAACCGGGCGGCCGGGAGGACCCGATCGTCGCCGAATTGCGCGACTCGCCCGTCGAGGGGCCCGCGTGGCTGCCCGGACCCGCGCTCGGCTCCTTCCTCGCGGCGGCGACCGTGCTGCGGACCGAAGCGTTCCGCCAGGCGGGCGGCTTCGACGAGCGCCTGTGGCTCGGCGGCGAGGAGGAACTGCTCGCGACGGACATGGCGTCACACGGGTGGTGGCTGGTGTACGCCCGTGACGTGACCGTCCACCACGCCCCCTCGCTCGCACGGGACTCCACGCTGCGGCGCGTCCACGGCCTGCGCAACACCCTCTGGTTCTGCTGGCTGCGCCGCCCGGCCGGTGCGGCGCTGCGCAGGACGCTCTTCCTCGCCCGGACCGTCCCGCGCGACCTCCCGTCGTTGCGCGCGTTCGGACTGGCCGTGGCGGGACTGCCGTGGGTGCTGCGCGAGCGGCGCGTCGTCCCGCCCGAGGTGGAGGCCCGGCTGGAGGCGCTGACGTCGGCCCAGCGGCACTCCACGGCCCGCCGCTACGTCGGCTGACACGCGCCGCCGACGACGGGCCCCGGGCCCCGGGCCCGCCGGCCACGGACGGGCGGGGGCGGCGCTCAGCCGTGGAGGAAGGCCGACAGCTCCCGTTCGAGGGCCGCCTTCGGCTTCGCGCCCACGATGGTCTGCACCACTTCGCCGCCCTGGTAGACGTGCAGGGTGGGGATGGACATGACGCCGTAGGCGGCCGCCGTGGTCGGGTTCTGGTCGATGTTGAGCTTCACGATCTCGATCTTGTCGCCGTGCTCCTGGGCGAGCGCTTCGAGGGACGGGGCGATCTGGCGGCAGGGGCCGCACCACTCCGCCCAGAAGTCCACCAGGACGGGCTTGTCGCTCTTGAGGACGTCCTCGTCGAACGAGGCGTCGGTCACCGTCTTGAGGGCCACAGGGGCCTCCTTCTCGTCGTCGTTCCGCACCGGCACGGGTCGTTCCGCACCGGTCGGCTCGGTCCTTCCCCGGCCGGGCGGCCAGTCAACACCCGACCGCGGAGCGTGTCCCGCCTAGACACGGAGGGACGAGCCGACGGGGCCGGCGCCCGGTGGGCGGAGGGCGGCTCCGGCCGGGGGGAGGCCCGCCCCCGGCAGGCGGCCGGCCCGGTCTTCCGGTGCGCCGCCCCGCCCCCTGCCGGGCACCGGCGACCGGCATAGGCTGAGAACAGCGCAGTCGCTCCTACGGCGGGAGGCGTCATGACATTCGTCCAGATCATCGACTGCAAGACCGACAAGATCGACGAGATGAACCGGCTGATGGACAGCTGGGCCGAGGCCACCAAGGGGAGGCGGACGGCCACGCACTCGCTGATGGCGCGCGACCGCTCCGACTCCACCCACGTGCTGGAGATCGTGGAATTCCCCTCGTACGAGGAGGCGATGGAGAACTCGAAGCTGCCGGAGACCGACCGGATCTTCCGGGAGATGGTGGCCCTCTGCGACGGCGAGCCCACCTTCACGGACCTGGACGTCGTCCGGGACGATCAGCTCAACAAGCTGGTCGTCCGGAGCTTCGTGGACGAGGTGATCAACAAGGGCGACTCGGGGGCGGCCGACCGGCTGTGCACCCCGGACTACCGGGAGCACGACCCGTCCCAGCCCTCGTACGACGTGGACCTGGCCGCCGCCAAGGAGGCCAACCGGGAGATCATGGAGGCGTTCCGGCCGACGTGCACCATCGAGGAGCTCGTCGCCGAGGGCGACACCGTCTGTCTGCGGATGTCCTTCAAGGGCCGCCACGTCGGCCCCTACCAGGGCGTCGAACCGACGGGCCGGGACATCACCGGCACCGGGCACGCGACCTTCCGCTGCCGCGGCGGGTTGATCGCCGAGAGCTGGTGGAACGTCGACGACATGGGGGTCATGCGGCAGTTGGGCGTCGTGGAGGGCTAGAGCCCTGTCCTGCGCGCCGGGTACCGGTCGCCGGCCGGCCGGCCCCTGCCGGCCGTGGGGCCGGGCGGGCCGGCAGGGGGAAAGAAGCAGGGGGCCGGGGCCAGGAGAGCGGTGTCACCCGCCCCCCGGCCCCGGCCCTACCGCGCATCGCCTCAGGCGCGGACGAGTTCGGCCGCCCCGAAGGACACGTCGAACCGGTCGCACCAGATGCTGACGCTCGTGTACGCGGGCAGGTCGACGTCGGCCGGCAGCACGTAGTTCTGGTCGCCCTTGTTGCCCTTGAGCTTCCCCAGGCTGACGTACTTCCCGTCGTCGAAGACCCCCCACCCGGCCTTGCCCTCCTTCACCGGCGCGTCCGTCAGCCAGACGCGCAGGTCGGGACCGTTGCTGGTGTCGAGGCCCTCCAGACGCAGCGTGTGCGTCCCGTCCGCGAGGCGCAGGAGCTTCGCCGTGCCGGCCGTCGCGTGCTCGTGGCTGATGAACGTCCCGGCCGCCAGGGTCGTCGGGCCGCTCGGGGAGGGCCTCGCCGACGCACCCGCCGACGGGGCGTGCGACGGCGCCGCGGCGGTGGGCGTGGTGGCGGGAAGCCCCTCGTGCACGGTCTCGTCCACCCAGAGCGCCCAGGGCTTGAACCACACCAGCCCGCTCACCAGCACCACCGCGAAGGCGATCCCCGCCCCGACCCACAGCTGCCTGCTACCCCGTCCCACGGCGCGTCCCCTTCATCGGTGTCGGCTTCCCCGCACATCCAACGCGATCACCCACCAGGAGGGAAGCCGTACGCGACGACCGGGCCGCACGGGCGCACGCCCCGGGACGACGGGAGGCCGCCGCCCGGGCACCCCCCGTCGGGTTCAGGGGCGGGGGCGGGTGGCGGTGTCGAGGTAGAAGGCGTCGATGCTCTGCACGGCCCGCTCGAACTCCGCCAGGTTGACCGGCTTGGTGACGTAGGCGTTGGCGTGGCTGCTGTACGCGTCGGTCACGTCGTCCGGGGCGGTGGACGTGGTGAGGACGACCACGGGGATCGTCTGCAGGTCCTCGTCGCTCTTCAGGACCTTGAGCAGCTCGCGGCCGTTCATCCGCGGCATGTTCAGGTCCAGGACGATGAGGTCGGGCCGGGCCGTGTCCGACGCGCGCAGGTGCTCCAGCGCGGCGACCCCGTCGGTGACCCGGACCAGGTTGCGGGCGCCGCGCTCGGAGAGGGCCTCCTCGATGAGCATGGCGTCGGCGACGTCGTCCTCGACGAGCAGGACGTCGAAGGGGCGGGCGGGGGTGGTCATCGTCGGAAGCTCCGTTGGTTGCTCGGGGGAGTGGTGGAAGATCCCCGGCCAGCGGCGCCGGGCGCCCTGCCGGGTCAGGCCGCAGGCGGCACCGAGCTGCGGATAGCCCGCCCCCGCGCGCGCGGCGGCCACGGCCGCCTCCCGCTGGAGTCGCTCGGTGGCCTGCTGGAGGTGGTCCAGCACGTGCAGCAGGGCCAGGGCCCGCGTCGGATCGTCCGGTGCCGGGTGCGAGGAGGCTTCCAACAGATCGGCGGCGAGGCGGCGCGCGAGGTCACCGACCGCCGCCTCCGCGAGGCCGGCGGTCTCCTGCGGAGTGGTCCGCATGTGGAAGTTCTTGCCTGGCACACCTGGCACTCTAGGCCCGGGGACGGCCGTGCGACAACAAACGTTGTCGCCGATTAAGGTGGGTCGGCCGCACGCGCACGGCGACGGACACAGCGAGGAGCCCAGAGGATGACCATGGATGAGAAGCAACCGCGTACGCGTGGGCTCTCCACGTGGACGACCCGGCGGTGGCTTCGTGTGGGGGCGGCCGTGTCCCTGGTGGTCCTGACCCTGCTGGGAGCGGCGGGGGCCTGGGTCCTGTCACGCACGCAGGCGATCAGCGCGGACCTCGTGGACGTGCGGTCCCCCGCCCTGACCACCGCGGTCCGCCTGGAGACGGCCATCCTCAACCAGGAGACCGGCATCCGCGGCTACGGGCTCACCGGCACCCCCGAGTTCATCGCCCCGTACGAGCAGGGCCTCACCGAGCAGCGAGCGCGCGCGGCGGAACTGTCGCGGCTGCTGCGCGACGACCGGGCCGCCCTGGCCGACCTGGAGGCGGTGCAGGACCGGGTGGGGAGGTGGCAGGAGAGGATCGCCCGGCCGGTCGCGGCCACGCCCCCGGGCCGGCCCTCGCCCACGGCCGCCGCCAGGGCGGGGGAGGGCAAGGAAGCCTTCGACGCCGTACGCGTCGCCCTGAGCGGCCAGCAGGAGCGGCTGCGCGCGGAGCTCGACCGGGTGAGGAGCGACCTGAGGGCCACGATCGCCCTGCGCAACTGGGTGTTCAGCGCCATCGGCGCGCTGATCGCCGTCCTCACCGCCTTCGTCTTCGAGGGGCTGCGCCGCGGCATCAACCAGCCCCTGGAACAGCTGGGCACGGACGCCCGCACCATCGCCGGGGGTGACTTCGACCACCCCATCACCCCCACCGGCCCCGCCGACCTGCGGCACCTCAGCGGCGAGATCGACTTCATGCGCAGGCGCCTGGTGCGCGAGCTCGCCTTCAGTGAGGAGGCACGCCTGCGCCTCGACGCGCAGGCCGCCGACCTCCAGCGGTCCAACGCCGAGCTGGAGCAGTTCGCCTACGTCGCCTCGCACGACCTGCAGGAGCCGCTGCGGAAGGTGTCCAGTTTCACCCAGCTCCTCCAGCGGCGCTACGGAGGACAGCTGGACGCCCGGGCGGACCAGTACATCGACTTCGCGGTCGACGGGGCGAACCGCATGCAGAAGCTCATCAACGACCTGCTCGACTTCTCCCGCGTGGGCCGCCTGCACAACGCCCACCAGGAGGTCGACCTGGACGAGGTGCTGGAGCGCACCCTGTCCTCGCTGAGCGTCGGCATCGAGGAGTCCGAAGCGGTGATCACCCACGACCCGCTGCCGTCCCTGATCGCCGACCCCACCCAGATGGGCATGCTCTGGCAGAACCTGATCGGCAACGCCGTCAAGTTCCGCCGCCCGGGCCGGCCGCCCGAGATCCATGTCACGGCCGCCCGGGAAGAGGACCTGTGGCGGTTCACCGTCACCGACAACGGCATCGGCATCGCACCCGAGTACGCCGACAAGGTGTTCGTGATCTTCCAGCGGCTGCACACCAAGGACACCTACTCCGGCAGCGGCATCGGCCTCGCGATGTGCAAGAAGATCGTCGAGTTCCACGGCGGCACCATCGCGGTCGACCCGGAATACCGCGACGGCGCGCGCATCACCTTCACCCTGGCACCCCGGCCGCCGGAGGACCCCGGACCGTCGACCATGCCGGAGGCCAGCCGCGCCGGCACGGAGCAGGCATGACGACCCCCACCACGGCCGCCGGACCGCACGCGGTCCCCGACGGGACGACGTACCGCATCCTCCTCATCGAGGACGACGAGGGCGACGCGCTGCTCGTGGAGGAACTCCTCCACGACACGGGGCTGCGGTTCGAACTGACGACCCGGCCGACCCTCGCCGAGGCCCGCACCCGGCTCGCCGCCGGCGCGCCGATCGACTGCATCCTCCTCGACCTGCACCTGCCCGACGTGTCGGGTATCGACGCGGTCGCCGCCGTCCGCGGCATGGCCCCGCACACCGCGGTGATCGTGCTGACGGGGCTGTCCGAGGCCCAGGCCGGCACCGACGCCATGGCCGCGGGTGCCCAGGACTTCCTCGTCAAGGGGAAGGTCGAGGCGGACCTGCTGCACCGGACGGTCCGCTACGCCGTCTACCGCAGCAAGACCGAACGCGCGAGCGCCGAAGCCCAGGCGGCGCGGCTGCGGGCCGAGGAGAACGCGCGCCTGGAGCGCGGCCTGCTGCCCCAGCCGATCCTCGACACCTCCACGGTGAGAGTGACCTCCCGCTACCTGCCCGGCGCCGCCATGGCCCTGCTCGGCGGGGACTTCCTCGACGTGGTGGAGGGCGACGACGGGCTGCTTCACGCCGTCGTGGGCGACGTCAGCGGCCACGGCCCCGACGCCGCGGCGCTCGGCGTCTGCCTGCGCATCGCCTGGCGCTCCCTCGTCCTCGGCGGACACCGCGGCGACGACCTGCTGCACCTGATGGAACGCATCCTCATCGCCGAACGCGGCGGGCGGCACATGTTCGCCACCTGCACCCTCCTCACCCTCGACCAGGACGCCGGCACCGCGACCCTCCACCTCGCGGGCCACCATGAACCCCTCCTCACCACCGACGGGGGCACCCGGGAGGTGGCGGCCGCACACGGCATCGCCCTGGGCATCCTCCCCGGTCTGCGCAGCTGGCCCCCCACGGTGGTGCCGCTCCCGCCGTCGGGAGCGCTCACCCTGTACACCGACGGCCTCACCGAGGGCCACAACGGGGGCTCCAGCGAACGGCTCGGCGTCGAGGGGCTGCTCGCGCTGATCGAGGACCTGCCGCCGACGGACCCGGCCGTCCACGTCGACCTGCTCATCGAGCGGACCCACAAGCTCAACGCCGGCCGCCACTCCGACGACCTCGCCGTGCTCCGCCTCGACTGGGGGGACCACTCCGCCCGCCCCTGACACCCCGGCCGCTGCGACATCGGGCCGCCGTGACTCAAGGTCGCCGCGGCACCTGCCCGGCCGGCCCCCGGGGCCAGCCGACCGCTGCCTGTCGTCCGCCCGGAGTCCGCGCCGTGACGGCGGCTCACCCTGCGCTGTCCGCCGGGGCGTTGTCAGCGGTGGCCGCTGGCGTCCCCGGTGTGGGAAGGGCCGTTCCCCGACAGCGTCCTCCCGGGGATCGCCGGTGTGTTCGACACGCCGCTGACGGACTTCCGGGACGCCGTCGCCCCGGTCGGCCGGGTGCTGCCCGGCCTCGGCCGGTGCATCGAGCGGTCCGGACGGTTCGGCAGGCGGCGCGCGGACGAGGCGTCGGCGGCCTGCCGGCCGACGCGATCGTCGGGCTCCACCTCCAGACGTGCGAGTCCGCCTTCCACCGGGAGGCCAACGCCGTCCTGCGCTCCCCGGACCGCACCAGGGCCGTGCCCTGCCTCCCGTACGTGGGATCCGGAGCTTCTCCGTCTTCACCGGGGAGGAGGAGTGCCTCCCCGCTCCGGGCACCCGGCTCGGGTGACGGGCGTGAGGGCCGAGCGCGGCGGCCTCTGCACGGTCAGGCCGGCCGGGGTGGAGGTCGCCCGGGCTCCCCTCCTGTTGGGCGCCCGTCGGCCGGACGGCGGGGGAGAGGGTTGGTTGTCCCGCTCGGCTTGGATGTCCCGCTCGGCTTGGATGTTCTGTCCAAAGATGGATAGCGTGTCCAAGTCGTCGGCGCCCGGTCGACGCGAGGAAGGAGCCCGCCGTGCAGCGCCGAGAACCCCCGGGGACGAGCCCGCGCCTCGTCGACGCCCGCTCCGGCCGTACCTACGAGCCGGACCCGCTGCGCTGGCGCGGCGACGACGGCGCGCCGCTGACCGTGTCGCCCCTGCCCGGCCTCGCCCCCTCGGACGTCGACACCGGCACCCGTTCGCTCTGGCGGTACCGGGCGGCGCTGCCGGCCGTCTGCGCGGAGCGGCCCGTCAGCCTCGGCGAGGGTCTCACCCCGCTGGTCGAAAGGGTCTGGGACGGCGAGCGGGTCCTGTTCAAGCTGGAGTGGTTCAGCCCCACGGGCAGCTTCAAGGACCGGGGCAGCAGCGTCATGGTCTCCGCGCTCGCCGCGAGCGGGGTGCGCCGGGTGGTCGAGGACAGCTCGGGCAACGGCGGGTCGTCCGTCGCCGCCTACGGCGCCGCGGCAGGGATCCGTGTCACCATCCTCGTCCCCGAGGGCACGTCGCCGGCGAAGGTCCTCCAGACCCGGGCGTACGACGCCGCCGTGGAAACGGTGCCGGGCGGCCGCGACGAGACCGCCGCCGAGGCCCTGCGCCGATCGGCCGGCACCTGCTACGCGGGGCACAACTGGCACCCGTTCTTCCTCCAGGGCACCAAGACCCTCGCCTACGAACTGTGGGAGGACCTCGGCTTCCGGGCCCCCGACGCCGTTGTCACGGTCGCGGGGGCCGGCAGCATCGTCCTCGGCTGCGACCTCGGCTTCTCCGAACTGCTCGCCGCCGGGCGGATCCCCCGGCTGCCCCGACTGCTCGTGGCGCAGCCCGCGGCCTGCGCTCCGCTGCACGCGGCGTTCCAGGGCCTGCCGGCGCCCGCCTTCGGACCGACGATCGCCGAGGGAACGTCGATCCGGGAGCCGGTGCGGAAGTCGGAGGTCCTCGACGCGATCCACCGCTCGGGAGGTGACACCGTCGCGGTGTCCGAGGAGGCCATCATGGCCGCCGCCCGGCGTCTCGCGGCGTCGGGCCTGTACGCGGAACCCACCAGCGCCACCGCCGCCGCCGCGGTGTCGCTGTTCCGGGCGCGGGGAGCGATCCGGGACGGCGAGACGACGGTGGTGGTGCTGACGGGCTCGGGGCTCAAGGCCCCGGCGGCGACGGACCGTCTGCTGGCGTCGACCGCGACGGGCAGCGGCATCGACGGCCACGCCGGTACCGCTGCCGACACCGGTGTCCCGACCGCCGGGGAGGGCGCCGCGTGACGGCCGGCCCCGACGACTGCGCACCCGCGCCGGAACGCGCCTCGCCCCCACCCGTCCCGCGGATCAGTGAGGACGACCTGCTGCTGCGCGAGGCCGAGAAGATCGTCACCGCGCTGGGCGGCATGTTCCCCGGGCTGTGCGAGGTGGTGCTGCACGACCTGCGCGACCCGCGCCACGCCGTGCGCGCCATCGAGAACAACCTCTCCGGCCGGCGGGTCGGGGACGCCGCCACCGAACTCGGACTCGCCCGCGTCAAGGACCCGGACTACCCCGGCATCCTCCAGAACTACCCCAACAGCTTCCCCGACGGCCGGCCCGCCAAGAGCACGTCGATCGGGCTCAAGAACGGCCGCGGCGAGTACGTGGCGGCCATCTGCCTCAACCTCGACGTGTCCCTCCTCGGCACCGCGGCCCGAACCCTCGCCAACCTCGTGCGCACCGACCTCCGGGACGAGCCGGTGGAGGAGACCCTGCGTGCGCAGACGACGGCCGAACTGCGGGAAGCAGTCGAGGAGTTCGCCGCCGCCCGGGGCAGTACGCCGCGCGGGCTGGACGCGGCCGCCCGGCGCGAACTCGTCCGTTCGCTCAAGGACCGGGGCTACTTGCGGGTGAAGCACTCCGTGCAGGCGCTCACCGACCTGCTGGGCGTCTCCCGGGCCACCGTCTACAACTACCTGCGCTGACCGCCGGCCGACGACTGCCGACCATTCCCCTGACCCTGGCCCTGACCCTGCCCCTGACCCGACGCCCCGGCGTCCTCCGGCGGCTTGCCCTCCTTCGGCCGCGCGCCCGGCTTGCCGTCGTGCGCCGGACCTCCCGCCGCGTTGCCCCGCGGACCGCCCTGCCCGCCCCGGTGGGAGGCGCGGGCCCCGTCGCCACCGGCCCCGGTGCCGGCAGGGGCGCCGGCACCGGGGCGCTCGCCGGTGGTCGCGCCGGTCCTTCCGGTCGCCCCCGCGAAGCTGTCGGCGGTGCGCTTCGCCCCCGGGCCCGCGTCGGAGGCGGGCACCACCGGCGCGGAGGGCGAGGGGCGCGGATCGTCCGCCGACGGCGGCTCCGTCACGGCGTGGCGCGGTGGCCGAGACACCGCGTCCTCGCCCTCGGCGGGGCGGCCGTCGATCGACCCGGTCAGGGTGACCCCGAGCACCGCCAGCGCCGCGCCCGCCGTCAACAGGGCCCGGCCGGTACGGAACGCCGACGAGGGCGCCGGTGCGGCGGACGCCGTGGGAACCGGCCTCGGCGCCACGTTCCCGCCCCTCGGGGGCGCCGCGGCGACGGGAGCGACGGCGGCGCCGCCGGTGCGCGCGTCCACGGCCTCCGACCGCCGGGTGTCGGCCACCGGGTCCCGGTCGTCGCCCGGCGGTCCGCCGTCCGGGAGGTACGGCATCAGCTGCGCGCCCGGTACGGCGGCCAGCGCCCCGGAGCAGGCGTCGGCGTCCGGCCGGCTGTTCTCGTCCGGATCCGTCATGGCCTCCAGCAGCCCGGCGAGGCCGTGCGGCAGGTCCGGCGGGATGGCCGGCGGCCGGTGCAGCCGCGCGACCGCGGCCTCCAACGGGGCGCCCCCGTACTCCAGTTCGCCCTTCAGGGCCTCCAGGAGCACCAGGCCGAGGCTGTAGACGTCCGCGGCCGGCCCGGCCCCCCTGCCGAGGACCTGTTCGGGGGCCATGTAAGCGGCCGTCCCCACCAGCGTGCCGGTGGTGGTGCGGGCGGTGGTGTCCAACAGTCGGGAGATGCCGAAGTCGGTCAGGTGCGGGGAGCCCGTCTCGTCCAGCAGTATGTTCGACGGCTTGACGTCGCGGTGCACGACACCGGCCGCGTGGATGTGCGCCAGGACCGAGGCCAAGGCGGCGCCGGTCCGGGCGGCCTCGCCGGGCGTCAGGGGGGCCGCGGCGATGCGCCGGCGCAGCGTCGTGCCCTTGATGAGCTGCATCACCAGGTACGGTTGTCCGTCCTCCTGACCCGAGTCGTACACCGTGACCAGCCCGGGGTGCTCCAGCCGGGCCAGCAGACGGCCTTCGTGGTCGAAGCGCTCCTCCGTCTGGGCCGCGTCCTGCGGCCGGAACACCTTCACCGCCACCGGTCGCCGCAGGCGCAGGTCCAGTCCCTCGTACACGTCCGCCGCACCACCGCGCCCGAGCAGGTCGTCGAGCCGGTAGCGGCCGGCGACCACGTGGGCCGTGAGCCGGAGATCCGGTCGGATGGACCACGGGCGGACCTTCATCTGTGCTCCCTGCGTTCCGCTGACACCTTCCTCCGGCCGCCCGCCCACGGATCTCCGTGCCGGGCCGGGCCGACGCCCGACCGCGTACCGGCCGGGCGGCACCCGGCGCCGGACGGCAGGCCGCGGCCCCGCCCGTGTGCGAGCACGGACTACGCGTGCCCCCTCAGGGCGAGGACATCCGTGCGGGGAGCGGAAAGTCGGGTTCGGTCCGCCCTCCGGCCACCGCCCGACTGCCCGGGAGCGCGAACCGCTCCGGCCCGCCGGCAGGTCACAGGGCGCCGGGGAACTCCGTGGCGTCGGGCGCCGACACCCTGGGCGCCGCCTCCGCGGCATGGCTCCGCCGCCCCGGCGCCTTCGGGCCGCTGCCGGACCCGTCGCATCCGGTGACCAGCGTCGCGGCAAGCTGCTTTGGGAAGCCGTCGACGATGTGCCGAAGCGGCACTCGCACGGGTGAGATGCCGTGTCCACCGCCTCGGCCCGACGTTGGGCAGGAGCCTGAAAGGCCCAGCAGGCGACCCTGATGTACCGGCCATCTGAAGGGACAGCGTGCCCGATGACCGACAAGCCCGTCGGAACCGCCGCTCCCCGGCAGACGGGGGTCACCGAGGCGTCCCCCACCACCGATCCGCCCGGTGCCGAGGCGCCGGTTCCCTCCGGTCCCATCGCCGACCCGGACCGTCCGCACGCGGCAGCTCGCCCGGGATCTCCCGTCGCGCCGCGGATGGACCTGCTGGGCAGGGTGGCGCGCTGGTCCTACGGTCACCGCTGGTGGGTGATCGGCGCGGCGGCCTGCCTGCTCGTCATGGGCGCCGTGACGGGCGTGAGCGCGGGCGACCGGTGGTCGAACGGCGGCTACAGCGCCGGCGGAACGGCCGCTCAGGACGCTGAGCGCACCGCCCAGCGGTACGCCGCCGGCACGCCCGACCTGATCCTCCACATCCGTTCCAGCCGATCGGTCGACTCGCCCGACGTGACGCGGCAGGGCAGGAGGGTGACCGAGCTCGCCGCGCGGTCACCCGGCGTGGCTTCCGCGCTCTCGTACTGGACCACTGGGCTGGACCCGCTGCGCGAGGCCGACGGTCGCGGCGCGCTGCTCCGGATGGACCTCGAGGGCGACGACTCCGCTGCTGCTCGCACGGCTCGTGATGTGGTGCCGTCCTTGCGCGCCGCCGCTCCGGAACTGACCATCTCGGCGAGCGGACCTGCCTGGGTCAACGTCACCGCCACCGACCAGGCCCAACGCGACTTGTTGCACTCCGAGCTGTTCAACCTGCCTCTGGTCCTGCTCGTCCTGGCACTGGCCTTCGGGTCCTTGCGTGCCACGCTCGTACCCGTGGCGATCGGTGCGACCGCGGCGTCGGGAACGCTGGCGGTGCTGTCGGTCGTGTCCCAGCTGACCCCGGTGACGGTCTTCGCCGTCAATCTCAGCTGTGCCCTTGGCTTCGGCCTGGCCGTGGACTACGCACTGTTCACTCTCTCCAGGTATCGCGAGGAGCGCGCCCGTGGTCTGGAGGCCGAGGAGGCTGTCGGACGGGCGATGTCCAGCACCGGACGGGCGGTGGTCTTCTGTGCCATGACCATGGCGTGGTGCATGGCTGCGCTGCTCGTCTTTCCTCTGGGGCTGATCCGGTCGCTGGCCATCGCCTCGCTCATCGTCGTCGTGTTCTGCGTGGTGGGCACCCTGTTCCTGCTTCCTGCCTTGGTGGCCGCTCTGGGCGGGCGCATCGACGGCCTGGCCGTGTCGCGGCGCCCGCCATGGCGTCGGTTCGCCGGCAAGTCGGCGGCCGGGTCGGGTTGGCGGCGCATCGCCGTCACCGTGACCGGGCGGCCCTTGGTGTGGGCTGCGGCCGGTTCCGTCCTGCTGCTGGGGCTTGCGGCACCCGTCCTCTGGCTGCGGCCCGCCCTGATGGACGAGAGCATCCTGCCGCCCCATGCCGAGGCGCGGACCACCTCACAGGCCATCCGCGAAGCCTTTCCCCATCCGCCCGAGCGACAGCTGACGGTCGTGTTGCCGCGTACGAACCCGGTGGCCCGAGCGAATGATCTGGATGCCTACGCCAGGCACCTGTCGGCCCTGCCCGGCACGGTCCGGGTGAGCACCGGCGCGGGCGACTACGCCGCCGGCAGGCTCATCGAAGCCCGACGCGCCGAGAAGGCCACCGAGCAGCATGGCACGCTGGTGATGGTGTTCACGGCGGGCCCTACCCAATCCCGGCAGACCGCCGACCTGGTCAATGCCGTACGCGCCGCTCCGGCGCCAGGACCCGCGCAGGTGGCGGGTACCGCAGTGCAGCTGGCCGACACCAGGAAGGCCGTGACCGACGCGCTCGGCTGGTGGTCGGCACTGATGCTCAGCGGTGTGTTCGTGATGCTGCTGGTCTTCACCAGAAGCCTCCTGGTCGCGGTGAAAGCCGCGGTCCTCGGCGGGCTGAGTATCGGCGCGGCGCTCGGGCTGATGGTCCTGCTTTTCCAGCAGTTGCAACTCCTCGGCCCTCCGGCTGGGGGCGGCGAGGGGACGCTGGAGATCACCATGCTGCTGCTGGCTGCCGCCCTGGCGTTCGGACTCTGCGTGGACTACGAGGTCTTCCTCGTCGCCCGCATGGCCGAGGAGTGGCGGCGCACCGGGCGGAACACCGCCTCCATCGTGTTCGGCATCGAACACACCGGTCGCTTGTTCACCGCCGCCGCGCTGGTCGTGACCGTCAGCATGGGCGCGCTGGTGGTGTCCGAGGTCCGCCTGCTGGTGGTCCTCGGAGCAACGATGGCCGCCATCGTCGTCCTCGACGCCACCGTCGTACGAGGTGTCCTCGTGCCGGCGGTGATGCAACTGGCGGGCCCGGCGAACTGGTGGACCCCGGCGGCTCGTCGGCGGGCCGGAGCGACGCGGCCTCCCGCCGCCACGAGCACGCGATGAGCACGCGCCGGAGGGGACTGCGGCACAGCCACCTTTCGCTGCCGGCGGCGACCGGCCGCCGGCTGTGCAACGCACACCACCGCATCTGCCCGGTCGGTGGCACGACGCCGGAGGAGCCGAGCAGATGGGCGAATCCGTAGTCACATGACTACAGTCAGTTTTGACTGGGATCGCCTGTATCGATCATGCTGGGTGTCGTGACGGTTCTGCTGACCGGTGCCACCGGCTTCCTCGGGTCCCGTGTCGCCCATGCCCTCCTGACCACCCGTGACGAAAGCGTGATCGCCCTGGGCCGCGGAACTCCGGCCCACTTTCGCGGCCGTGTGCTCGACGCCCTGAAAGCTCACGGTGAGGACGTGGCCGAGGCCGGCCATCCGGCCCGTCTGCGGTGCGTCAGTGGTGATGTCACCGAACCGTGGCTGGGTCTGCCGCCGGCGCTGTACGCGCGTATCGCCCATGAGGTGGACGCGGTATGGCACTGCGCGGGTGACATCGCACTCACCGGCGAGCGGGAGCGGCTGTTCCGGGTCAATGTGCACGGCACGGCGCGCATCCTGGACTTCATGGAGCTGACGGCAGCTCACTGCCGACTGGTCCACCTGAGCACGATGGCCGTTGCCGGTGCCCGTCCCGGCGGGCGCGTCACGGAGAGCGAACTGTCGGACGCGTGCGGATTCGAGACGCATTACGACGCCTCGAAGTTCGAGGCGGAGAAGGCGGTGCGCCAGTGGGCGGACCGCTACCGGCGGCCGGTGGTGGTGCTGCGGCCCGGCATCGTCGCGAACGACCGCCCGCAGTCGGGCGACAGGGCGGGTCACCCGCTCTCGGTGCTCGGATCGATGGTCGAGGCCGTGGCGCGAGGCGGCGCGCCCGGCATCCCGGCGCAGCGACCCCACGGTACCCAGGTACGTCTGCGCCTGGCCGCTTCTCCGGATGCCGCTTTGAACATCGTTCCTGACCGTTACGCCACGGAAACCATGGTCCGCATCGGACACGACGCGGACCACGACGGAGGCGGGGGAGCCCGCACCTTCCACGTGGTGCACGGGCAGAACACCACGGTCAAGGACCTGTTCACCGTGCTGGAACAGCAGTACCCGGGCCTGCGGATCGAGTGCGTCACCGGTGACGTCCAGGACGCGACGGAGGCCGAGCGCCACATCGCCGCACACCTCACCGGCTTCCTCAGCTACTGCCGCCACCAGCGCACATACGACCGCTCCCACGCGCTCGCCGCGACACCCCCTCTCGAGGAGCCCGCGCCCATCGACGCCGCGTTCCTCCGCGGCGCTCTCGGCTTCACGGCTCACGCCGGCATGCCCGTCTGACGAGAGCCGTCCGGGTCCGCCGGCGGACTCCCGTCGCCCTTCTTTCACCCACCCTCTGCACGTCTTCGGAGTCGTTCTGTGTCCTTGCGCATGCCGGCCTGGTCGGAAGAAGCCGTCGCCATCGTCGGAACGGCCTGCCGGCTGCCCGGTGGCATCCACACCCCCGACGACCTGTGGGCCGTCCTGTCGGCGGGCCGGGACGTCGTCGGTGAGGTCCCCGTCGATCGCTTTCCCGTAGGCGACTTCGTGGACGCGGCGCGTCGGCCGGGGTGGTCGTACACGGCCGCGGGCGGCTTCCTCGACGACATCGCGGGCTTCGACACCTCGTACTTCCAGGGGATCTCCCCGCGGGAGGCCGCCCGGATGGACCCGCAGCAGCGGCTGCTGCTGGAGATGGCCGTGGAGGCCCTCGACGACGCGGCCGTGGACGCGGCCCGGCTGGAGGGTTCCGACACCGCCGTCTTCATCGGCTGCTCCAGCCGGGACTACGGCGAGCTGCAGTCCTGCGTCCCGGAATCGGGCAACGCCTACACGGTCACCGGCATGGCCGGGGCCATCGCCGCCAACCGGCTGTCGCACTTCTTCGACTGGCGCGGGCAGTCCGTCATGGTCGACACCGCCTGCTCCTCCGCCCTGACCGCGGTTCATCAGGCGTGCGAGCACCTGCGCGCGGGGCGGGCCGGGGCCGCTGTCGCGGGAGGCGTCAACATCCTGCTCAACCCGCAGGGCTTCGCGGGGTTCTCGGCGGCGTCCATGCTGTCGCCGACCGGTCGCTGCCGGGCCTTCTCGGCGCGCGCCGACGGGTTCGTGCGGGCCGAGGGAGGCGGGCTGGTGCTGCTCAAGCGGCTGTCCGACGCCCGCGCGGACGGGGACCGCGTCCACGGGGTGATCGTGGCGAGCGGCACCAACAACGACGGCCGCACCCCCGGCCTCGCCCTTCCCAGCAGCGAGGCCCAGGAGGCGCTGCTGCGCGAGGTGTACGACCGGGCCGGGCTGTCTCCCGACGACGTGTCCTACCTGGAGGCGCACGGTACGGGTACTCCCGTCGGCGATCCTCTGGAGGCCCTGGCCATCGGTCGTGCCCTGGGCACCGGACGCCGACGGGGAGCACTGCCGATCGGCACGGTCAAGACCAACATCGGCCACCTGGAGGCCGCGTCCGGCATCGCGGGCCTGCTGAAGGCACTCCTCGTGCTGCGCCACCGACAGGTGCCCGCCCTGCTGCACGCGGACGAACTCAACCCGGCCATCGACTTCGACGGACTCAACCTGCGGCCGGTGACCCGCCCGCAGGCGCTGGAAGGCGGCGGTCCGCTCGTCGCTGGTGTGAACTCCTTCGGGTTCGGCGGCGCCAACGCCCACGTCGTGCTGGCAGCCGCGGACCTTGACGCCCCCAGCCGTACCCGGCCCGATCACCAGGGTGACGGCACCCGACGGGCCCTGCCCGTCGTCGTCTCGGCCCGCACACCCGCGGCACTGCGGGCGTCGTGCGAACGGCTGGCCCAGCACCTCCAGTTCACCGAGGACACAGACTTCCCGGACGTCGCCTACACCGCCACGGCACGGCGGCGGCGACACGAACACCGCGCCGCCGTCCTGGCCGCCACTCCGGGGGAGGCGGCGGACGCCCTGTTCGCCCTGGCCGCGGGGGAGGAGAGCGACCGTGCCGTCACCGACGTGGTGGCCCGGTCGGGGAAGGTGGCCTTCGTCTTCAGCGGCAACGGCGCCCAGTGGCCGGGCATGGCCGTGGACCTGCTGCGCGACGAGCCCGTCTTCGCCGCGGCGGCACAGCGGGTCGACGCGGAGATGGCACCGCTGCTGGGCTGGTCGGTGATCGACGAACTCGCCGCCGGTGCGCCCCGGCTCGATCTGACCGAGGTGGCTCAGCCGCTGTTGTTCACGGTGCAGGCGGCACTGGTCCGGTTGCTGGCGTCGTACGGCATCGAGCCGGACGCTGTGACGGGCCACAGTGTCGGTGAGATCGCGGCGGCGTACGCGAGCGGTTGCCTGGACTTGGCCCAGGCGTGCCGGGTGGTGGTGGCCCGCAGCGAGGTCCAGGCACTCACCAAGGGGACGGGACGCATGGCCGCCGTCGGCCTCGGGCTGGAGGACGCCCGGAAGGAGCTGGCTTCCCGGGACGGACGTATCGAACTCGCCGGCGTCAACAGCGGCCACGACGTCACGCTCGCCGGAGACGCCGCGGCCCTCGCCGAGCTCGGACGGGAATTGGCGGGGCGGGAGGTCTTCTTCCGTGAGCTCGACCTCGACTACGCCTTCCACAGCCGGGCCATGGACACGGTGCGACAGGACCTGGCAGACCGCCTCGGCCGGCTCCGCCCCGCCCCGCACCGCTGCGACTTCGTCTCCACCGTCACCGGCGGTCCCGCGGAGGGCGAGCTGCTCGACGCCGCGTACTGGTGGCGCAACGTGCGCGAGCCGGTGCTGTTCGCCGACGCCGTACGTGCACTGGCCGACGACGGTTGCACCCGGTTCGTGGAGATCGGACCGCACACCGTACTGTCCGGCTACCTGCGTCGACTCGTGGGCGCCGACGCGACGGTGGCGCTGTGCCGTCGTGACCGGCCCGCCACCGCCTCGGTGCGGCGCGGAGCCACCCGCCTGATCGCCGCCGGAGACCGGCCCGGCGGACAGGCCGCCGGCAAGGGCCGCGTCGTGTCGCTGCCGCCCTACCCCTTCCAGCGCGAGCGCTGCTACAACGGCGGTCCCGACTGGTGGGTGTCCGTTCCCCAGGACAAGACCCTCGTGCACCCCCTGCTCGGTCGGCGTGCCGCCGTCGCCGAGCCGTCCTGGCACCAGAACCTCGGTACCAGCCGCCTCGCCTGGCTGGCCGACCACCAGGTGGACGGCAGTGTCGTCGTGCCCGGGGCCTGCTACGTCGAAGCGTTCCTCGCCGCCGGCCGGAGTGGGCTGGGGACCGGCTGCGAGGTCACCGACCTCATGATCCTGCGCCCCCTGACGCTGCCCGGTGCCGACGACCCGAGCAGCGTCACGGTGCAGACGTCGCTGTCCCCGGAGGACGGCATCGCCTGGTTCGCCTCACGAAGGACGGCAACCGACGACTGGACAGCGCACGCCCGCGGACGGGTCCGGCGCTGCGTGGCACCGGCCCCCGCCCCGCTCGACGTCGCCGCGGTGCGTGCGCGCCTGTCCGGACCGGCGGTCGATGCCGCCACCCACTACGACGGTACGGCCCGGGCGGGGCTCGCCTACGGCGCCCGTTTCCGGGTCCTCACCCGGCTGCACCTGGGTGAGGCCGAAGTTCTCGCCGGATTCCGACTGGCTCCGGGCGACGACCGCTCCGCCTTCGAGGCGCATCCGGTGGTCCTGGACGGCGCGCTGCAGGCTCTGGCGCCCCTGCTGGCCGCGACGGCGGGCGAGCGGATGTTCCTCCCGACCGGCTTCTCGACCGTCCGGGTCTGGCACCAGCTGCCCGCGGAAGGGTTCGTACACGCCCGGCTCCGCGAGCTGGCCGGGCCGGACGTGCTCGCCGACATCAGCGTCACGGCCGAGGACGGTACCGTCTGCGCCGAGCTGACCGGCTGCCGACTGCGCGGGGTCGAGGCGGCAGGCGCGAGCCCGGCCCACCTCCAGGAGCTGACGCAGGTGCTGCGCGCCGCCGGACACCACGAGCCCCGTGGCGACCGCTGCCCCTGGCCCGCGCCGGGGGACGCCGTGGCCGCGACCGAGGAGCAGCGCACCCGCGTGGAGGCGGAGCACACCGACGGCTACTCCGCCTTCGCCCCCGAGGTGAAGCTCACCGCGGGTCACTGGGCGGCGGCCGCCTTCGCGCGCCTGCTGCCGCACGGCGGGGACTTCGGCGCTCCCGAGCTGCTGGCCGCCGGCGTGCGGCCGCACCACCTGCCGTACACCCGGATGCTGGCCCGGCTGGCCGAACGGGCCGGCCTGCTGGAACCGGTCCGCGCGCCGGATGCCCTTGAGCCGAGGTGGCGACCGGCCGGGAGGCCCGAACCGCAGGCGCTGACCCAGCGCCTGGCCGACCGGTTCCCCGACTGGATCACGGCCATCGCCGTCTACGCCCGGTGCGGCGTCCACCTCACCGACGTGCTCACCGGCCGGACCGACGCGCGCGAGCTGCTGTTCGGCGAAGCCGACCGCCACTTGGCGGAAGCCTTCTACACGGACAGCCCGCAACTGCGCCTGCACGGCCGTCTCGCAGCGATCCAGCTCGACCACATGCTCCGCGACTGGCCCCGAGGGCGGCCCTTGCGGATCCTCGAGGTCGGCGCCGGGACCGGCGGCCTCACCGGCCACCTGCTGCCGCTGCTGCCCGCTCACCTCACCGAGTACGTCTACAGTGACGTCTCGGCCGGCTACTTCCCGCGGGCCCAGGCCCGCTTCGCCGCCTACGACTTCGTCACCTACCGCGCCCTCGACCTCGACGCCGACCCGACCGACCAGGGCTTCGGCGCCGGCGAGTTCGACCTGGTGGTGGCGGCCAACGTGCTCCATGCCACCCGGGACGTGCGTGCCGCGTGCACCCGTCTCGCCCGCCTGCTGGCTCCCGGCGGGCACCTGATGGCCCTCGAAAGCCACGACGGGGACATCCTCGGCCCGTGCTTCGGCCTGCTGGAGCAGTTCTGGTCCTTCACCGACACCGAATCGCGCACCACGGGACCGCTCCTGTCCCGGGAGGCCTGGCCCGCCGTGCTGACCGCCTCCGGGTTCGAGGCCGTCACCCGCACGGGGACCCGGCAGGCCGAGGCCGACGAGGACTACTCCTTGCTGCTGGCCCGACGGGCCGCCACCGCGCAGCAGACGCCTGTACCGAGGCCCACCCCCGCGCCCGCCGGCGCCGATGGCGGTACGTGGCTGCTCATCACCGGCGTCGGCGGCCACCCGGCGGCCCGCCACATCCAGGAAACGCTGGAAGGTGCCGGCGCCCGGTCCCTGCTGCTGTCGGCGGCCGACGTGGAAACCAGCGACCTGGAGGCAGCGCAAGGCTGTCCCGGGCCGCTACGGGCTGTCGTCATGCTGCCGGAGCTCGCGGGCGGTGAGGTACCGAACGCCACCGATACGATCGCGCGATCCGCCGACCTGATCAAAACGGCTGCGGGTCTGTGCACCCCGGCATCCGACGGACGGTCCGCCCTCTGGGTGGTCACCGGCCCGACCGGCCTCTTCCCGGCGCCCGAGACCAGCACCACGGCTTCCCCGCTCCACGCCGCAGCATGGGGAATCGGCCGCGTCCTGGCCAACGAACGCCCCCTCCTCACCGTGCGTCGAGTCGCCCTCCACCCGACGGGCACCCCCGACGAGGACGCCGGCCGGCTCGTGCGCGAACTCCTGCGCGCCGACGAGGAGGACGAGGTGGTGCTGGCAGAGCACGGCCGCTTCGTGCCCCGGGTGACCGCCTGTCCGCCACCGGCGTCCCCCGCCCGTCCAGGTGAGCATTACCGTCTGCGCCTCGCACGGGCCGGCCGCACACCCCGCCTGGTCTGGGAACCCGCGCAGGAACGCACCCCCGGAGCAGGGGAGATCGTGGTACGGGTGCGGGCCGCCGCCCTGAACTACCGCGACGTGATGCTCGCCCAGGGCCTGCTCCCGCCCGGCGCCGAACCGGCGACCGCCGGCGGACCGCAGCTCGGTCTGGAGTGCGCCGGCGACGTCGTCGCGGTCGGACCGGGAGTGACGTCCCGGTCCGTCGGCGACCGCGTCTACGCCTTCGGGCACGGCACACTGGCCTCCCACGTCACCGTCGACGCCCGACAGACCGGGCTGATCCCCGGCACCATGAGCTACGCGCAGGCCGCGACGCTGCCCGCCGTCTACCTCACCGTCCTGCACTCTCTGGAGCGGTGCGCACACCTGCTGCCGGGGCAGACCGTGCTGGTACACGGCGGGGCCGGCGGCATCGGACTGGCCGCACTGCGCCACGCGCAGCACATCGGCGCCCGCGTCATCGCCACAGCGGGCAGCCCCGCAAAGCGGGACCTGCTGCACGCCCTCGGCGTCGAGCACGTCTTCGACTCCCGCAGCGTGTCGTTCGCCCACGACGTCACCGCGCACACCGATGGAGGCGTGGACGTCGTCCTCAACTCCCTCGCGGGCGAGGCCGTCGGCCGCAGCCTGGAATGCCTGCGGCCCGGAGGCCGCTTCGTCGAGCTCGGCAAGCGCGACATCTACGCCAACAGCCCGCTGCTGCTCTCCCCCTTCCGCAACAACCTCGCCTACTTCGCAGTCGACGTCACCCGCCTCCTGGCCGACACCCCTGACACGGCATCCGAAGCCTTCGCCGAGGTCACCGACCGCATCACGAGCGGCGTGTACCGGCCCCTGCCCCACCAGACCCACCCGGCCGGCCGCATCGACGACGCCCTGTCCGCGCTGCGCCACTCCCGGCACCTCGGCAAGGTCGTCATCACGTTCCCGGACACGGAACCGGTCGTCCTCACCCGTCCCGCCGACATCCCACCACCGCATGCGGAGGCCACCTACCTGATCAGCGGCGGACTCAGCGGTCTGGGCGCCGCGACCGCCCGCCACCTCGCCGCCCGTGGGGCTCGCTCCCTCGCCCTGGTCGGCCGGCGCGGGGCCGCCTCCCCCGAAGCCGCCCCCCTGCTGGACGGACTCAGGGCACAGGGCGTGGACGTCACCCCGTATGCGGCCGACATCACCGACCGCGAGGCCGTCGCCGCCGTGTTCGAGCAGGCCGCGCGGAAGGGACGACCGGTGCGCGGCATCGTGCACGCCGCCATGCAACTGGACGACGCACCACTGGACGAACTCGACACCTCCCGGGTCGGCGACGTCCTGGCGGCCAAGGTGCGAGGCGCGGAAGTCCTCGATGAACTCAGCCGGGACAGTGAGCTGGACTTCTTCGTCGTCTACTCCTCCGTCGCCGCGCTGGTGGGCAACATCCACCAAGCGCCCTACGCCGCCGCCAACCTCCACCTGGAAAGCCTGATGCGAACCCGACGCGCACAAGGGCGACCGGGCCTGGCACTGGCCTGGGGCGGTATCAGCGACACCGGCTACGTCGCCCGTAGGCTGCTCGCCGACACCATCAACCGTTCAGGCATCGGACTGATCGACCCCCGGACAGCGTTGGCGGCGCTCGACCGCCACCTCAGCCGGAACGAAGAGGCATCGGTCACCGTCGGCGTCATGGAGTGGGAACGCCTCAGCGACATCCTGCCCGCCCTGGGCGGCCCCCGGTTCGGCGCGCTCCTACGGCGCACCACAGGCGCCCGCGATCCACAAGCCTCGGCCGACCTGCGTCAGCGACTCGCAGCGGCGGAAAGCGACACCGCGCGGCTCGCTCTCATCATGGAGACACTGCGCGAACTGACGGCCGCCACACTCCACACCACGCCGGAACGAGTGAACCCCTCAGCCGGGCTGTCGGACCTCGGACTGGACTCCCTCATGGCAGCCGAGCTCAAGGTCCACCTCCAGCAGACCTTCGGCTGCGAACTGCCCCTCATGGAGTTCATGGCCGCCGGCCATCTGAACGGCGTCGCCGAACGCCTGCACCGTGCCCTGTCCCGCCAAGAGAGGGCAGCGGCCCTGACGCACTGAGACCGTCGCGTCCGGCGCGGACCCGGGTCGGATCCCGCTGCCTGGCCGTGGGCCGTGCCGAGGCCGGCAGCGCTTCGGGGTCGTGGGTGCGGGCCTTGACCACGACGCCGATGACCCCCGCGTTCGGACGGGCCCGCATTCCGACAGGCGGGGACGAGCGGACGGACCTCGTCGTAGGCTTCGCCCAGCACGGGACACGGTGGTGGGGGGCGGGGCGCATGACGGCTGGTACGGCTTCGGGGTGGACTTCGGTCCTCGACTCGGTCGTGGTGTACGCGCACGGCGCGGTCTGCCGCCGTCTGGCACGTGGCAGTGTGCCGCCGGACGGCCGGGTGCGGGTGACCGGACTGCCGCGCGCCCTGGACCCGGGCTCGCTGCGGGCCCGGGTGGTGGACGCTTCCGGAGCGCGCGTCACCGAGGCCCGGGTGGAGGTCCACGCCGAACCGTCCCACCCCGCCACCGGTACCGGTACGGGGACGCCCGAGGCCCTGCGGCGGGAGGTGGAGCGGCTGCGTGACGCGTATACGGCCGCGCGCGGGCGCCGGGACCGGCAGGCGGGCCTGATCGAGGAGGTCGCGGCTCTGCGCCCGGTACCGCCGGCCCGCAGGCGCGACGACCCCCATCGGCGGACCCCGGTCGACGCCTGGCTGGAGCTCGCCGACTTCGTGGACGAGCGGCTGACCCGACTGCACACCGGACTCGCCGAGTCGGAGGAGGACCTGCGCCGCGTCGAGCACGAACTCGGCGTCGCCGAGGACCGCCTCGCACGCGCCTCCACCGACGCGCCGGACGCGCACGTGGACACCACCGTCCAGGCGCTGCTCACCCTCACCCACCCCACCGGCCCGCCCCCCGCCGACGCGGACACCGACGCCGAAGCCACCCACTGCGAGGTGGAGGTGGAGGTGGAGGTGGAGTACGGCGTGCCCGGAGCCGTCTGGGTGCCGACGTACCGCCTCGCGTACCGCCAGGGCGACAGCGACGGCCTCCTGCTGCTGCGGGCGGCCGTCGCCCAGCGCACCGGAGAGGACTGGACCGGCGTGCGCGTCGCCCTGGCCACCGCCGACCTGCGGCGCGGCACCGACCTGCCGCGGCTCCGCTCGATCCGCGTCGGACGCCGCCAGCCGGCTCCCGCGCCGTCCGGCTGGCGCGAACCGCCGGCCGGGCTCGCCGACCTGTTCGCCGGGTACGACGCGGTGGGCCCGCGCCCTGCCGCGGTGAGCGCCGCCGTACCAGGCGCCGCCGAGGCGGGCGCGGCGGCGAGGCGTTCGGCGACCACCGGCGTGGTGACCACGGGGCCGTTCGCCGCGGCCGTCCCCGCTCCCGCGACCTCGACCGCCGGCCCCGCGCCCGGCCCGCCGCCGCCTCCGGCGCCGCAGGGGTACGGCGCGCCGCCCGCCGCCTTCGCGATGCCCGCCGGGGCCGTGCCGCAGCCCTTCGCCGGCGCGGCCCCGACCCCCGCCCCCGCGGCCCGCAGCGGGCCCGGCCCGGACGTCAGGCCGCGCACCGGCGGCAGGACGCCCGCGGCCCCCGGCGCTCCCGGATGGGCCGCGCCGCCCCCGCCCCCCGCCCCGGCGGCGGGGCCGCCCCGGCCGAGCGGTGCCGAACTCGACTACGCCGCGCTCGTCCTGTGCGGCCCCGACGAGCAGCCGAACCGCCGCGGGCGGCTGTTCCCCGACCCGACCCCCGACCCGGTGGCGGCCGAGTACCGCCGCCGCGCCGAAGCGGTCTGCGCACTGCCGCTCCCCGGCCACGCCGTGCGGCCCCGAGAATCGGCGGGCTCCTTCGACCACCGCTACGACTGCGCCGCCCGAGCCGAAGTCCCCTCCGACGGCACCTGGCACACCGTCACCGTCGGGGAGATCCCCGTGGGCCTGCGCACCGAGTACCTGTGCGTGCCGTCCGTGGAACCCACCGTGTACGCGACGCTGGTCCTCTCCAACGCCACCGACCAGGCCCTGCTGGCCGGCCCGGTGGACGTCACCCTCGACGACGAGTTCCTGCTCACCGCGGCGCTGCCCACGCTCGCCCCCGGCGGCGTCCGGCGTCTGGGGCTCGGCCCCGCCCAGGGCGTCCGGGTCACCCGCACGGCCCACCTCCACGAGTCGACGCCCCGCCTGCGCGGCAACACCACCGTGCTCGACCACCGCGTCCGCGTGGAGCTGGCCAACAACCTCCCGAGGCCCGTCACCGTCGAGGTCCGCGAACGCGTACCCGTCACCTCCGATCCGGACGTCCGGATCGAGGAGCGGGCCGACTGGACCGCGCCCGACGACGGCACGGGGCCCGACCGCCACGCCCCGGGCACCCGCGTTCGGCGGGTGGACCTCCCCGCGGGCGGCACCGCCGCCCTCGACGGCGGCTACGAGATCCGCATCCCGGCCGGCAAGGCCCTGGTCGGCGGCAACCGCAGGAGCTGACCCACCATGTCCCCATCCACGGGCACCGAACCGATCCCCCTCCCCGTCACCGCCGTGACCTGCCTGGAGGACCGCGCCCACGTCGAGCGCGCCGCCGTTGTGGACCTGCGCGCCGGGGTCCAGCGGCTGCGCCTCGGACCGGTCGCCGCGCCGGTCGTCGACCGCACCCTCCACGCCGAGCTGACCGCCGACCGGCCCGCGACCGTGCTCGACGTACGGATCGTCCGCACCTGGACGCCGCGCGGGCCGGTGCCGACCGCCGCCGACGACTCCGCCCTGCGCCTGCGCGAGCACACCCTGGGGGAGGAGCGGCGCGAGCTGGAGCGCGGGCGCGACCGGCTGCACGCCCGTCTCGACGCGCTCGGCGGCCTCGCCGCCGACCTCCTGCGGGACATCCGCGAAGGCGCGGGCGCCGGCGAGACCGACACGGCGCGCTGGAACCGCGAACTGGACCGGGTGGACGGCGAACGCGCCTCGTACGCCGAGCGGCTGCGCACGACGGACGCCCGGCTGACCGTCCTCGACGCCGAACTCGACGCCGTCCGCCAGGCCATGGCGCGCTCCGAGGAGGGCCCCGCGGAACTCGTCGGCCACATCGAGCTGACCGTGGACGCCGAGGCCGCGGGACCGGCCGCGCTGCGCCTGACCCACCTCACCCCGTGCGCGCTGTGGCGGCCGGCCTACCGGGCCGTGCTCGACGGCGACACCCTGACGCTGGAGACCGACGCGATGGTCTGGCAGCGCACCGGCGAGGACTGGTCCGACGTACGGCTGACCCTGTCGACGGCCCGCTCGGCGCTCGCCACCGATCCGCCGCCGCTGACGGAGGACCGGCTGACGCTCACCGACCGACCCGCCGCGGCGCGCCGCACGGTCGACGTCGAGCTGCGCGAGGAGGAGGTCGGAGACCTCGGCCCGACGCCGGTACTCGGGCTGCCGGGCGTGGACGACGGCGGCCGGACACGGGTGCTGCAGGCGCCGGCGCCGGTCTCCGTACGCGCGGACGGGCGGGCCCACCGGGTGCCGCTCTCCTCCTTCACCACGGCGGCGAGCAGCGAGTACGCCTGCTCACCGGAGTTGTCGCCGCTGGTCACGCGCCTGGTGAGGTGCGAGAACCGGTCCGGGCACGCGCTCCTCGCCGGGCCCGTGGACCTGGTCCGGGGCAGCGGGTCGAGCGGCCGCGGCACGCTCGGCTTCACCGCGCCGGGCGCCCCCGTCGAGCTGGCCTTCGGCAGCTGCGACGACCACCGGGTGGTCCGGCACACCGAGGAGTCCCGCGACACCGCCGGCCTCACCCAGCGGACCGTGGTCACCCGTTCGGTGCGCCTGCACCTGTCCCGGTTCTCCGCCCCCGGCGAGCAGGGCGACCGGGTGGTCGTCGTGCGGGAGCGCGTCCCGGTCTCCGAGGTGGCGGCGGTGGAGGTCCGGTTGCGGGGCGAGGCGTGCTCACCGCCACCCGACGAGGTCGACGCCGACGGCATCGTCCGCTGGGACGTCGCCCTCCCGCCCGGCGGGCGACGCACGGTCACCCTGGTGTACGAGCTGTCGGCGAGCGCCAAGGTCACCGGGGTCTGAGCCGGCCCCGCGCGGCACGCCCCGGAGCCGGGGCCGTGGCCCGCCGCCCGATCAGAGGTAGTCGCCCACCAGGGGAACGGTGGTGAGGCGGCGCCCGGTCGTGTAGTCGCGGCGGGGGCGGGTGACCGGGCGGGCCGGGTGGTCGAAGGAGTGGCGGCGCCGCCGGCGCCTCGCCGCCGGGCGGTCCTTTGGCTGTCGCTGTCGCCGGGACCGGCCGCCCGCCGTCTCCGCCGGCCGCGGTGCCGCACCGGCCGCGGCGCCCTCGCCCCACAGGGCGTCCTGGTGCCAGCTGAGACGGATGGCGGTCTGCCCGTCGAGCCGCGCCGGCGGCGCCTCGGACAGTTTCCGCTCCGCGGCCCGCAGCCGCGCCACGGCTGATGACGTCACACACACCCCTCCCACGGCGGTCCACCCGAGATCCGCCTTCCCCCTGTGCCGCCCCTGACGCCGGTGTGCGCGCACCCGGCCCGGGCGGGCCCGGCACGACGGTACCCCGGTCCGCTTCGGCGCCGGCCGGAAGGACCCTCTACCGGTGGGGAGCCCCGAACCACCGCGGCCCGGCCGGGGCGTGCCGCCCTGGCGGGGTGACGCGCCACCCTGCGCTCAGGTCCGGGTCCGGGTTCCGGTTCCGGCCCCCGCTCCCGTTCACGGGCCGGTGAGCGTGAAGTCGACCGGCCCGTAGGGGCGTCCGTTGACCTGGAGCTCCACCCGGTGGAGGCCGGGGTGGTACCTGCGGGTGCTGAGGGGGCGGAAGGAGTGGCGGCGCAGACCGGTCCGGCGTTCCTGCGGCGCCAGGCTGCGGGTGGTCAGCTTGAAGACCTTGCGGGTGAGGGTCCCGTCGGCCTTCCGGTGGTGGATGACGTAGTCGATGGCCAGGTCGGCCGTGCGCGGGCCGGTGTTGCTGACCTCGTAGCCGAAGACGAGGTGGTCCCCGCTCCGTACCCGCGGCGTGTGGACGTCGGGGCCGGTGACGTGGAGCGAGGCGTCCGGGTCGTGGCCGAGGAGGCGCAGGGCCTCCGGGTGACCGGCCTTGACGAGCGTGCGCAGGCCGTGCCGCGCCACGGCCGGTGTGGTGGCGGCGGGAACGGCGAGCCAGCGGGCGGCGGTGGCGACGGCGATGGCCGGGTGGTCGCGGCCGATGTCGTTGAGGTGGTTGGCGACGGACCGCCGGACGTACTCGGACGGGTCGCGGTGCAGCGCGTCCAGGACGGGCAGGGCGGGGGAGGGGTCGGTGACGAGTTCGGGCAGCCGGGGCGCCCAGGGCAGGCGCGGTCGCGTGCCCTCGCTCGCCAGGCGGCGCACGTGCGGATCGGGGTGGTCGGCCCACCGCCGGATCGTCGCCAGTGCCCGGGCGAGGTCGTGACGGAGGAAGGGCCGTACCGCGGACTCCGCCGTGAGGAGCGGGGTCAGTTCCGCGAGGAGGTCCAGGGCGGGCTCGAACACGCCCTCGGCGAGCGCGCGTGCGGCGACCGCCTCGCAGACGGGGTAGGTCATCCACCCGGTGAAGCGGGGCTGCCGCAGAGCCGCGCGGACGACGGCGGCGAAGCGCGGCTAGTCGTCCGGCAGGTCGGCCAGTACCGCCTGTCGCACCGCGGCGACGCGCCCGCTGAACGACAGGCCGTCCAGGCGGGCGCCGGCCTCGCGGAGCGAGGCGGCCGGTGGGGCGCCGGCCGCCGCCATGACGTCGGCCAGTGCTCCGATGGTGCGCGCGTCGAGCAGTTCCTCGGCCGTGGGCACGGCGCCCCCTCTCGTGGATTCCTGCCGTCAGTCTGCTGCACCGGGCCCCACGGGGGGTGGCGCGCCCCCACCCGGCCAGGCCGCTCCGCCCTGCGCCGTACGTCAGCCGTGGACCTCGCCTCCGCCTCCACGTCCCGCTCGGCCCCGCCGTCCACGGCGCGGCAGCGGCGCTGCACCGACCGGGCGGCGCCCGGCGCGTCCTCGCGGCCCTGCGCGCCGCCGACGGCGACCGCGGCGCGCTGCGCGACGCCCCCGTCCCCGTCACGCCGGTGGTCGGCGCGACCGACCCCCTGACCGGCCCGTCCCCCCACCCCGCCCGCACGGTTCCTCACCCACACGCGGCGGCCCGGCCCCCCGTGACCGGGCCGCCGCCGTCTCACTCCCGGGCGGCCACGGCCTCGATCAGTGAGAACGGCGCCGCGTCCGCGAGGGGGGTGACGGACGGGACGACCAGGCCCGCGCGGCGGCACACGTCCTCGAAGTCCTTGCGGGTGCGCTCCCTGCCCCCCACGTTCACCAGCATGTTCAGATCGCTGAGGTAGGTGGTCCCGCCGTCGGTGACCTCCGCCGCGGAACCGGAGTCGACGACTTCGGGCAGTACGGGCTCCACGATCAGGACGAGCCCGTCGGGGGGCAGCACCGACCGGCAGTGGCCGAGGATCGTCACGACCTGGCCGTCCGTCCAGTCGTGCAGGACGCTCTTCACCACGTACACGTCGGAGCCCGCGGGCACCGCGCGGAAGAAGTCCCCCGAGACCAGGGAGCAGCGGTCGCTCACCCCGTGCCGCTCCAGTGTCCCCGCGGCCTCGGCCAGGCCCTGCGCCGTGTCGAAGACGACACCGGTGAGGCCGGGGTGGGCGCCGAGCAGGCCGGCCAGGAGCGTGCCGTCCCCGCCGCCGACGTCCGTGATCCTGCCGAACCGGCTGAAGTCGAACGCGCCCGGCAGCGCGGCGGCGGTCTGCGCCGCGGCCTGGCTCATCGCCGCGTTGAACTCCGCCGACAGCTCCGGGTACCGGGCGAGATGACTGAAGAAGTCGGTGCCGAAGACCCCGTCGAACGCGACCTCGCCGGTACGGACGCTGTCGTCCAGGTGCTCCCAGGCCCGGACGATGGCCGGCTCGGTGAACATCCGCACGAACGAGGTGAGCGAGTCGGGGTGGCCGGGGTCGAGGAGGGCGCCGGACGCGGTCACCGAGAACGAGTCCCCCGCGCGTTCCTCCAGCAGACCGAGGGTGGTCAGGGCGCGCAGCAGCCGTCTCATGGGCTGGGTCGCGGTGCCCGCCCCGGCGGCGACCTCGGCGGCCCGGCGGGGGGAGGCGCCGATCAGCTCCACCACCCTCAGCCGCACGGCCGCGCGGAGCGTCTGGGCCGCCATGCTCCCGAACGCGAGCCGGACGATCCCCTCGGGGTCGGCGACGCGGGGCGCCACGGGTGATCCGGTGTCCGTCACTGGTTCTTCCCTTTCCTTCGTGTGGTGGTGCGTACGTGCGGGGGCCGGCGCGGGCGCTCGTGCCCGCCGCCCGGCCTCGGTCACTCGGCTCCACGGTGGTGCCGTGGACGCGGGGGTGATCAGTCGGTGGACGTGGCCCTGCCCGCCAGGGCGCGCGGCGTGCACCCGGCGAGGGCCAGGACGTCGCGGTGGAGGTGGGACTGGTCGGCGTACCCGCAGGCCGGGGCGACCTCGCCGGGGGTGCCGCCCGCGCCGCGTGGTCGAAGCGGATCAGCATGGCGGCACGCTTCGGGGTGAGGCCGACCTGGGCGGTGAAGCGGGACCACAGCCGCTTGCGGCTCCATCCGCAGGACGCCGCGAGTTCACCGACCCGTACGCGGCCCCGGCGGGCCACGATGGCCTCCCAGACGGCGGCGACCTCCGGCGACATGGGCGGCGCCCCGGCGGAGCGCTCCGCGAGGAACGCGTCGGTCAGCGCGAGGCGTTCCCGCCACGTCGTGGCGTCGGTCAACCGCTCGCGCAGTCGCGCCTCCTGCCGCCCCCACAGGTCACCGAGGCAGGCGAGCGACCCGCTCAGCTCTCGTGGGGGGACGCCCAGAACCGCGTGGGCGGCCCGCGGGGAGAGGCGTAACTCGACACACTCGACGCGTTCACCGCGGATGCGGACCGCACCGGGGGACAGCGGGGCGAGGATGCTCCGCATGGGCCGGTGCCCCGTGGCGCTCTCCACCGCGAACGGCTCGTCCCCGAGGCCGATGACGACGATCACGGCGGGCTGGGGGAGGACGCGCAGGTCGAACCCGGCGGCGGCGCGGTCGCGGAAGCCGGCCATCCGGACGCCGTCGAGCGACGCGCCGGCGGGCGGGCGGGCGACCTCCCATCCCTCTTCCGTACGGCGGTCCGTCGGTCCGTGCGGCGGCCCTGAGTCGTGACTGTGCATGCCCTCACGGTCGCCTACTCCAAGCGCCGTGTCTTGGACGGAAGTTCCCTGCGGACGATCGTCCCCGCCGCGGCGCCACGGGGGAGCGGGAGCGGTGGCCGACGGCGCCGGGGCGGGCTCAGCAGAACGACCCGCCGGGCAGTACCGGGCCGACGGGCGGCGCGGGCACGATGAGCAGTTCGCAGTCCTCGCCGGCCGCGACGAGCCGGCCGGTCGGCCGCGGGGTGTGGGGCGCGCGGACCCGGTCGTCCCCTCCACCCTGGATGTTCGCCCTGGACGTGCAGCAGCCCGCCGCGAGGCCACGTCGCAGGTGCGCGCCGCGGCCGAAGGGGAGGGCCGGGGGGGTCCGGAGGTGACAAACACGATCGAACGGGTACCTGCGGCCGGGTACGACAACGCACCATCGCGGGAGGTACCCATGGGCAAGTTCGGAGACATGGCGAAGAAGGCCAAGGAGATGGCGAAGGGCCACCCCGACCAGGCCGACAAGGGAGTCGCCGGCGCCGAACGGGCGATCGACGAGCGTACGGGCAACAAGTACGACGCCCAGACCGACAAGGGCGCCGACGCGGTACGCCGCTCCTACGGGAGCGACGGCACGGTCGGCCGCTGACCCTCACACCGACTCCGCCGGCTCCCCGGTACCGACGACACCGGGGAGCCGGCCGTACGCGGTCGCCCTGACGCCCCTTGCGGGCGGCGGCTACTCCGGCAGGACGACCTCCGCCCAGGTCAGGTCCGCCGAGTCCTCCAACGTGTACGTCACCGTGTACGGCGTCCGCTTCAGCGCCGCGCGGACCGCCGCGGCCCGGCCGGGGTCGCCCGGCATCGCCACCAGGCTGAGCGTCGGGCCCCGCGGCCCCGCCTGCACGCCGAGCACCAGCTCCTCAGGGGCGTCCCGGTCCACGAGGGCGGCGGTCAGCACGGCCCTCAGCAGCCCCACCCGGGCAGGGGTGACGACCGGCGGCGAATCGTCGTCGACCTGGGCGTGGACCGTCACCTCGCAACCCGCCTCCCGGGCCCGACCGACCAGGTCCCGCAGCGGGCCGTCGAACACGCCCGGCAGGTGCAGTTCGTCGCGGACGGACTGGGCCAGCCGGTCCGCCCGGGCCCGGACGGCGGCCGAGTCGGGCCCGTCACCGCCGCCGCCGGAGTGGTCGTCGGCGACCGCACGGAGGAAGGGCACGATCTGCTCGTCGATCTCCCGCAGCCGACGGCGGTGCTGCTCGCCCCTCGCCCGCGCGGCGGACTCGGCGGCGACGACGACCATGCGGTGCTCGTGGGCGTCCAGTACCGCCCCGCCCAACGTGACCAGAGTGCGCCGGATGACGAGCCCCATCACCACCCCCGTCGCCGGGGAGAGCATCGAAGGGAGCACCATGGCGACCGAGCCGGCAGCCGAACCGGCGACCGGCGGGTGCAGGGAGGCCAGGACGGCGATGCCGACCTCCTCGCACACCAGGGCGAGCATCACGTGGCGGACCGGGCGCACGATGACGAGCAGGGTCAGCAGCGGCGTCACCGCGCCGATCGGCCACGAACGGTAGTCCGTGATGGCCTCCGGGGGGATCACCAGCAGGCAGCTCACCGCACCGGCGACCGCGACGACCAGCAGGGGGACGGCCACCCGCCCGCTGATCCGGCGGTCGGCCCGGAAGAGAAGCCCGCAGGTGGCGGCTGCCAGGGCGAGGTACCACAGGAGGTGCCCCAGAAGCGTCGGCGTCCCCCGGGCCTGCACGGCTCCGACGACGGCCATGACCCCCAGGTGCGGCAGGCACACCGCCGCCAGCGCGCCGCGCACGTCCCCCACCGCGGCGCGCAGCGTCTCCGCCTGGCCGCGTGGACGCCGCGGCGCGCCGCCGGGCGCGTCCGGCACGGCGTTCCAGCGGAGGGTCACCGTCGTGCCGTGCCCGGGCCGGCTGCGTACGTCGGCCGTGCCGCCGACGTCGGTCATCCGCCGGCCGATGGAGTCACGCAGGCCCAGCGCGGTCCGGCGCACCTGGGACGGGACGAACCCGCGGCCGTCGTCCGCCACGGTCAGTTCCAGGCCGCGGTGGTCCCCGCTCAAGCGGACCGCTACGTGCGCGGCGCCGGCGTACCGCACGTTGCGCAACGCCTCCACGGCGGCTCCCGCGCACGCGGCGGCCACCTCGTGGGGTACCGGCAGCGCCGCTGCGAAGTCCGTCGTCAGGCGAGGCCGGGGGAAGCCGACCACGGAGGTCGCCACCAGCCCGGCCAGCAGCGGCACGAGGTCGGTGACCGCGCCGCCCACCGGCTCACCGCCGCCCGCCCTGCCTGCCCCGCCCCCGCGGCCCGCCCGGCCTGCCCCGGCTGCCCCGGCTGCGCCTGCCGCCCCGGCAGCCCCGGCCGTCAGCGCGGCCACCGCGCGGCGGGCCTCGGCGCGCCGCTCCTCGGCGGGTACGCCGCTCATGCCCGCCACGCGCAGTGCCGACCCGACGTCGTCGTGCAGCAGTCGCTGGAAGTCGCGCCGGCCCCGCCGGGCTGCCCGCTCCCGCGCGGCGGCCTCGCTGATGTCCTCGTCCCCGCGCATGGCCGCGTCCGCGCGGTCCCCGGCGGCACGCAGCACGGGGGCCAGGACCGCGGCGGCGACGCCCGCGGCGAACGCCGGCCAGACCTCCTCCAGAGCGGCCCCCGCGCCGTGCCGCCACTCGGAGGCCACCTGCGCGGCGAGCGCGATGACCGCCGCCGCCCGGCCCCGGGCCGGAGGCAGGTACGCCACCGCGACGAGAACGGCCGTGGTCGTCACCATGCAGCGCAGGCCCACCACCAGCTCGGCGGACCGGTGCGTGGCGTAGGCAGTGTGCACCACCACGGCCACGGCCACGGCGGACAGGGCGTCGACCGGACCGATGCGGACGAAGGCACCCCGGTAGGCCCACACCGTCGCGGACGCGGCGAACAGCACCGCGACCGCCACCGGCAGCGGGTGCCGGTCGTCCGGGACGGCCAGCGAGACAGCCACGAGCCACCACGCGAGCCCGAACAGCAGGGAGAGCCCGGCGAAGGAGCGGCGGAAGGCGGTCTCCACCCCCGCTCGATGGGTACCGCGCCGGGTCACCCGTCGGCACCCGGGGACGGAGCACCGGGCTCAGCGGTGCCGGTGCCGTCGCCTTCCGCGCGGTCGGCGACGGTGGCGGGGCCGTCACCGGTCGGATCCAGGTCGATGTGGCCGTCCACCAACGAGCGGTACAGCAGTTCGGAGGCGCTGGCCAGCCGGGTCTCCGGGATCTTGGCGAACGCCTCGATCGCCCGCCGCCGGTAGGTTCTGACGGTCTCCTCGCTCATGTACAGGCGGCGGGCGATCACCGCGGGCTTCAACCCCCGGGCCAGCAGCTCCACCACTTCCAGCTGTCGCGCGCTCAGCCGCACCCTGCCGCGCGGGTCGTGGACGATCTGGTGGGCCAGCCGGCTGGACACGTACGCCTCCCCCGCGTGTGCCGCGCGGATCGCCTCGGCGAGCTGGGCGTCCGGGTCCTCCTTCAACACCAGGCCGAGCGCCCCCGCTTCGATGCCCCGACGCACCACCACGGGGCGGTGCTCGCGGCTGAACAGCATGACCCGCGGTCCCCAGGCGCGCAGGCGGGTGACGTTGGCGGCGACGTCGCTGCCGTCGTTCAGCTCGATGTCCAGCAGGACGACCGAGGGTGACGCCGTCACCCGGGAGGGCAGTGCGGTGACGCTCCCGGCACTGCCCACCCATTCGATCTCGGGTGCCGAGCCGGCGAGGCACGCCCGGATGCCGTGCAGGATCACCGGATGGTCGTCGACCGCCGCCAGGCGCGGTCCGGTCGCGGCGCCGCCGCCGGTGCGCGATGACCGTGTGTCCTCCATACCGTCCCCCTCCTCGCGGCCCGCCGGCCGCCCGGCCGGACCCGGCCGGGCCCGGCGCGGACCAGGTCTACCATCCGCCGCCGCCCGGCGTCTGTCCCCGCC
Source organism: Streptomyces sp. DH12 (assembly GCF_020873895.1). Taxonomy (GTDB): domain Bacteria; phylum Actinomycetota; class Actinomycetes; order Streptomycetales; family Streptomycetaceae; genus Streptomyces. The sequence goes on from NZ_JAHWGT010000005.1 coordinate 129,678, forward strand.
CACGGGGACAGACAGGCGGACGGCCCGGGCGTCAAGGTGGGCGAACCGGCGCCCCACGGCGGCCGTTCGCCACGACGGCCGGGACGGGGAGCCGACGACACAGGGCACCACCACCACATCGGGAGGACGTCATGGGCAGGTTCAGCAAGCGGGTCGGGAGCTTCGACTCGCCGCACTCGGTCGAGGACACGCTGCAGGTCCTCTTCAACGGCGTGGCCGAGCAGCTCAGCACCCCCTCGCCGACCGTGTCGGCGCCCGGGGTGGAAGCCGCGATCTACCTGAGCCGCTTCGACACCAGCGGCATCACGGTGACCGCCGGCAACAAGATCGAGACCTACTTCGCCTTCTCCGTCGACCTCACGCCCACCGCCGGCGGATGCACCGGCGAGGCGTACTTCGACCGGCGGATGGGAGCGATCAGCCGCTGGATGGGCAACGCCATCGGGCTGACGGGCGGCCTGTCGCTGGTGTTCCAGCGGTGCAGCGTGCGCACCCGCGGCTGGACCATCGCCTGACACGCCAGGAGGAGGAGACATGAGCCAGATCAGGTGCAGGTGCGGTCAGCAGCTGGAACGGTGCTGCTCCCGGGGGTGCGGCCGCTGCACCTCGGGGCAGCGGTGCCCGCGCCACGGCAAGGACTGGGCCGTCACGACAGGCGGTGGCCTGTTCAGCGCGGGACGGTCGGGCAGCGGCGCCACGTGCCGCAAGGACCGGGTACCGGTCGTCAACTGCCCCCACTGCCGGGGGCAGCGGGGCAGGACGTGCAACACCTGCGGCGGCACCGGCCAGACCTGCCCGCACCACGGCCGCTTCTGGACGTGACCCCCGGCGAGCCGGGCGAGCGCGGCGCGGTGCGGCCCGTCCCGGGCCGCACCGCGCCACCGACCGGACCTGCCACCTGCCCCGCGCCGCGGCGGAACGGCCGGTGAGCCGAACGCCCGCGTCCCGAGCGCGGGCGCGGTGGGGGAGGGGCGCCCGGCGGGCCGGCGGCAGGGCGTGTCCCGGCCCGCTGTGAGGCGTTGTCGGTATGGCGCCGCCCCTCACCCGAACTTCGGCCCCGGCCGAGGGCGGCGCCGCGCAGCCCGGACCACCCGCGCCCCGCCGAGCCGCGGGGGCGTCCACCACCACCTCACAGGGACACCCGCGTATGAGCACCGCCACCGACAGCGCCCGCCCAACCGATCACGCCCGAGTGCGGGAGGCCGCCGCGCGACTCGTACCCGCCCACAGCGAGTACCCGAACCCCAACCGCGCCTGGTACGCGCTGGTCGGCACCAACCTCTACTACGTCCGGGACCTGCTGCGGGAAGCCTTCGGCGGCACGCCGCCCGACGTCGAGACCTGCCGCAGGCGCCTGGACGAGCTGGGCTTCCCGGTGTTCGCGCTCGGCTACGGCGAACTGCTGACCGACGGCCACCCGGCCCACCGCTAGGGGGTGTTCGTCGATCATGCCGGGCTCGCGGCGGGGGCCGCCGCGGGCTCAGGCGGGTGGCAGCGGGCCGAGGTCGCCGTCGATGACGGTGCGGACGATCGGTGGGCGGCCCCACAGGGCCAGGATCTCGTTGGAGAGGTCCACGAGCCGCCCGTGGTCGGGCAGGCCGTGCGTGGTGATGTCAGCCGCCGCGAGGCCGCGCGGGACGGCCCCCGCGTCCAGGAGCGCCCGCCACTCGTCCGGCCCGACTTCCAGATACTCCAACCCGGTGAGCAGGCCGATCTGCCGAGGGTCGGCCAGAGTGCCCGGGTAGGCCGTGAGGGTCCGCAGGCGGGGCAGGCCGACCACGGGGGTGAGGTCGACCGGCGGTCCGTCCCACACCCCGATGGAAAGGACCTCCAGCTCCGGATGGGCGGCGGCCTCCACGCTCCGCAGATGTGCCACGTTGACGTGGGCCACGGCCGGCCCCTCGCCCCGCCCGTACCGCCGGCCCCGCGGCCTGACGCCGTGTACCAGGTCGGTGAGCGAGTCGGCGACCGGCTCGGCGCCGATGTACGCCTCGTGGCTCAGCAGCACGATCTGGCCGGTCCGGCCCGCCGGGCCCGGGGTCAGGTCGACGGCGAGCCGGTCGCCACCGCCGTTGTCGCCGAACACGATCCAGCCGGGCGAGCCGACGAGGTGCTGGACGGCGGCGTCGGGCGGTGTGACGGCCGCCTCGCAGGCGGCGAACCGCCACGGGGCCGGCCGGGACGCGGCGTCGGCCACGTACACGTCGTCCAGGGGGAGGAGTTCGCAGCCGACGGCCTCGTACACCGCGTCGCCCGTCCCCGCGTCCCCCGCCCAGTCCTCCCACCGGCCCCGCACGACCCGGTACAGGGCCGTCAACTCGTCGGGGAGCGTCCGTCCCAGACGTGCTTCGGCGGCGGCGATCTCCTCGTCGCCGGCCCCCACGGCGCCGGGCAGCCGTTCCCGCAGCCGCCGCGTCAACGCCGCCGGGTCCGCCGACCGGGCCGGCCGCGCGTCCGGAGCCGGGTCGGGCAGCCGCCGCCAGGGCTCGGGGACGGCGCCCTCGACCAGCAGCAGCGCTCCGCCGCCCGACACTCCGTGCTCCACGGCGGGGCTGGGGCCCGCCACCCGCAGCCGCGTCCGCCGCGAGGGGGCGACACGCGCGGAGAACGTCACGGACTCGGCGCCGGCCGCCACGAGGGCGTCCCGCACGGTCTCGATCGCCGCCTGCTCGGCAGCGGAGGCCCGCCCACGCGGCCGGACCCCGGACGACGACCTCCAGCCGTCCCGCCCCACGGCGCCGGCGAGGCGCACGGTGCCGTCCTCGCCCCCCGCGCGCGCCCCGTCCGCCCACAGGCGCAACAGCGGCGCCCACGTCTCGAAGGAGTTCAGGGCATGCGGGGACGGGGCGGGGGCCGGCTCGCTCATGCGGCGACCCTAATCCCGTCCCGGCCCCCTTCACCCACCGGGCCCCGACCGAGTCCCACCGGGCCCCGACCGAGTCCCGCCCGCCGCGCCCGCCGGACTGCCGCCCCGCCCGCGGACTGCCGGTGCGCCCACCGAACGCCGGCTCGGCGCCGGGTGCTCCAGCCGTGACGCCGGCCGACCCGTGACGATCCGTGAGGAAGAGTGGGGCCATGTCCACGTACGAGACGATGTCGCTCCACCTGGAGACCGAGCGGCTGACACTGCGGCCCTGGGCCGAGTCGGACGCCGACGACCTCCGCGCCCTCCACTCCGAGCGCGGCAACGGGACACCCACGGTCGAGCACGCCCGGGCGCTCATCGCGAAGCAGCTCACGGCGACGGCGGCCACGGGAATCGCCCTCCTGCCCGTCCAGCGCCGTGGCGAGGGCGACTTCATCGGCTACTGCGGCCTGACCGTCGGCCGCGCCGCCCTGCGGGAGCCTGGGATCGCGTACGAGCTGTTCCGGCGCGCGCACGGGCGCGGCCACGCCGCCGAAGCGGCCCACGCGGTACTCGCCGCCGCTGCCGCGACCGGGCGGACGCGGCTCTGGGCGACCGTCGGCACAGGGAACACCCCTTCGTTCCGCGTCCTCGCGAAGCCGGGCTTCGAGCGGCGTCACGTGGCCGTGGACGATCGCGGCGAGCACGTATGGCTCACACGCTCGTTGCCGTGACGCGGCGCCGCGCCGCGCCGGGCCGCGTGCTCGATGACAGCCGGCGCCCGGGAACCGCGCGGTCATACGGAACGCCGGTTCCGGCGCCGGGGGTCGACGCGAGGGGTCCCGGGCCGCACGGCGACCCAACGGTGCCGGGCCCCTCCTCTTACCACCTTCGCCTGTGTGATTCTTTCCGGGTACACAAAGGGGGGCGGGGGAGAACCGGTGTCCCCCTGACCACGAGGGAAGAGGGGGACATGGACCCGATCACCACGCCACGCAGACGGCGTTCGCGGCCCGCGTTGTTCGCGGCCACGGCGCTCACCGTGGCCCTGAGCGTGTTCGGCACGACCGCAGCCGGGGCTGCCCCGGCACGGACCGGCTCCGACCAGCCGGCGCCGAGCGGCCGTGCCCAGGTCGTCGAAGCATGGCAGAAGGGGGGTCCGGCGACCCGGCTCGCCGCCGAGCAGGCGCTCGTCGGCACGGACGCCGACATCCGGGAGTTCCTGGACACGGCGATGCGCGTCGCGGCCGAGGAGGACGACCGCCTGACGGCCCTGCGGATGCTCAACACCGCGGGCCCCGGCGTGCGCGAGGCCGCGCAGCAGGCGCTGAGCGGGACGCCCACCGCGCTGCGGGCGTTCCTGGAGTCGGGCATCCCCGGCCCCCTCCAGCACGACCAGCGCGCCGAGGTCCTGCGCGTCATGAACACCGGTGACCGCGCCGTGCGCACCGCCGGGCAGGCCGCTCTCGACGCGGGTACGCCCGAGGCGCTCGGCGCCTTCCTCAACACCGGGCAGCACAAGGCCCGCGAGGAGGACGAGCGGTTCCGCACCATCCAGATCATGAACGCCGGCGGCCCCCTCGTCCGGCAGGCCGCCGGCGAGGCGCTGTCGGGCAGCGCCGCCGACATCCGGGAGTTCCTGGACAACGGGCAGCACGCCGCCCGCGCGCGCGACCAGGAGAGCATGACGGTCGCCCAGCTCGCCGAGGTGGCCGCCGAGGCGAGCAAGCGCGCCAAGCGGGAGACCGACCTGGCGAAGGCCGCCTCCAGCAAGGCCCAGGCCGCGGCGGAGGAGGCACGCAAGGCCGCCGTGCGCGCAGCCGAGGAGACCGCCGCAGCCAAGGACGACGCCAAGAAGGCCAGCCGGGCAGCGGGCCGCGCCGCCGAGGCCGCGCAAGGCGCCGCGCAGGCCGCCCGTACCGCGATCGGCGCGGCCAACCAGGCCACCTCGGCCGCCCGCATCGCGGCGAACGCGGCCACGGCCGCCGCCTCCGCCGCGGCCGCCGCCGGCCAGGCCGCCTCCCGCGCCTACCACTCGGCGAGCGCCGCGGTGAAGGACGCGGGACAGGCCGCAGCCGCCCGTCAGGCCGCGCAGGACGCCCGTACGGCGGCCGCCGGCGCGCGTACCGCGGCGGGCGCCGTCCTGAAGGCGATCGAGGCGATCGGCCAGGCGGTCAACTCCGCCCGCGCCGCGGCCAGCGCCGGCGCCAACGCCGCTGCCGCCGCCGCTGCCGCCGCCGAGGCGGGGACGCACTCGGCGACGGCGGGCGCCGAGGCCCGCCGGGCCGCCGCCGCCGCGGCCGAGGCCCGCCGCGCCGCCTCCATCGCGAACAGCGCCGCCAACCGCGCCGAGTCGCTGGCCGCCCAGGCCGCCGTCGCGGCGCAGGAGGCGCGCACCGCCGCCGACAACGCCGCCAGGCACGCCGACGCCGCCGCCGCGGCGGCCGAGGACGCCGCCGCTCACGCCGGCCAGGCCGCCGACTGGGCCAACAAGGCCACCGCCCACGCCAACGCGTCCCTCACCGCCGCCAAGGAGGCGAGGTCCGCCGCCGACCAGGCCCGCAAGACGGAGGCGCTGGCCCGCGAGACGGAGGCCGCGGAGCTGGCCGCCGACAAGGACCAGGCCGTACAGACCGCGGAGGACCTGAAGAAGAAGTACGAGGCCCAGCAGGCGCAGGTCGCCTGGGACGAGGCCGAGGCCGCCCGGCGCGACGCGGAGACCAAGCAGCTCCTCGCCGACGCCGCCGCGCCGTCGACCGAGCCCGCCGCCGCCCTGGCCAAGGCCCGCAAGGCGGCGCTGAACCTGGCCGCAGACAGCGGCCCGTGGACCGGGAAGGCCGCGGAGGAGGCGCTCGCGGGCAGCGACGCCGCCGTCATGACGTGGGTACGGACGGGCCGCCAGGTCGCGGAGGAGCAGGACGACCGCGCGCGGGTGACCCACCTTCTGCTGACCGGGAACGAGGCCATGAAGGCGGCCGCCGAGACCGCGCTCGCCGGGGACCACGCACGCGTCAAGGAGTTCCTGGAGACCGGCCAGCACACCGTCATGGCCGACGACTACCGGGTGCGGACCCTGGAGATCATGCGGACCGGCGGTCCCGCCGTACGGCGCGAGGGCAGCGCCGCGATCGACTCGGGAACCACCGAGGCCCTGCGCGACTTCATCAAGACCGGCCAGCACAGGGCCCGCGAGGAGGACGACCGCGCGGAAACGCTGCGGATCATGAACGGCGGCGGCGCCCACACCAAGGCCGCCGCGGAGATCGCGCTCGCCGGCCCGCCGCCGCTGCTGCGCACCTTCGTCCAGTTCGCGCAGCACAAGGCCGCCAAGAAGGACTACGACACCGCCATGCACGTGGCGTCCGTCCGGCGCCTGGTCGCCGACGCGGCGCTGTCCGCCGCCAAGGCCGAGCAGCAGGCCGCGGAGGGCGCGAAGGCCGCGGCGGACGCACGCGGTGCCGCCGAGGCGGCGGCGGGCTACGCCCGACAGGCCAAGGCCGCCTCGGACGCGGCCCAGGTGTACGCCGCCGACGCCGCCCGGTCCGCCGAGCAGGCCGAGGCGTCCGCCAAGCAGGCGGCCGAGTCCGCCCGGCAGGCCAGGGCCGCCGCCGACCGGGCGAACGACGCCGCGGCCGCGGCCGGACGCTCCGCGAGCGAGGCGGCGGCCTCCGCCGTGCGGGCGGCGGCCTCCGCCGACTACGCCTACCAGCAGGCCGACCGTGCCGCGGCCGCCGCCATCGCCGCCGGCAAGGACGCCGCCGAGGCCGCGGCGGCGGCGTACGAGGCGGTCCTCATCGCCGTGGTGAAGCTCATCGAGGAAGCGAAGAAGGACGACGGCACGGAGATCGGCACCGGCGAGCAGGACTACCCCGGCGAGGGCGAGGACCTGACCGGTGAGGGCGGCCTGTCCGCCGCGGACAAGGCCACGCTGGTGCTCGACATCACCGGCATCTTCGACCCGTCGCCCGTCAGCGACGGCGCCTCGGGGCTGCTCAGCCTCTTCCGCGGCGACTTCGCGGGCGCGGGCCTGTCGGCCGCCGCGCTCATCCCGTACGCGGGCGACGCGCTCGCCAAGCCGGCGAAGTTCGCGAAGTACCTGGACAAGTTCGAGAACCTCGCCAAGCACGCCACCGACCTCGACTGGGTCGGCAAGGCCGCGCACAGCCTGAAGCACCTCTCGCCGAACCAGTGGCACGACGCGCTCACCAAGATGAACAAGCTGTCCGGTGACGCCGCGAAGATGTACCAGAACAAGCGGTACGTGCAGGCCGCCGACAAGTTCGGACTGCCCACCAACGGGCCGGTGCCGTTCGTCCCGCGCAAGGACTGGGACGTGAACCGCCCGCAGGTCAGGGGCGGCGGCTTCGAGGACAAGTACGGCAACATCTGGACCCGGGCCAAGGACGGCAAGGACGAGTGGGACGTCCAGATCCCGAAGGGCAAGGGCTTCGAGACGTTCGCGGGCAGCAAGAACCAGGGCAAGGACTACTCCCACGCGAACATCTCCAGGGACGGCAAGGTGACCCACTGATGTTGTTCAAGCCGACGGACGTCGTGGCCCGGGTGTTCCTCAACACCCGGGACGCGGCCACGGCGGACGCGTCCATGCGCGAGTGCCTGGACCTGGTGGCCGAGCTGGCGCCGGTGAGCGTCGCCTTCGAGCAGGCCGATCCGGCGGGGCTGCGCCACGGGTTCCTCGTGGAACTCATGGTGGTCCTGCCGCCGGCCCCGGCGGAGCGCCCCGACGAGGTGCTGCTCACCACGGTCCGGCCGCTGATCGGGCGGCTCGGTCTGGACGAGGCGCTGTTCGCGCTCGACGACCCGTCCGGCAGGACCGGCGGCATCCTCGTCCCCGAGCACCACCGGGACGAACGGCGCACGGCCTGCGGCGCGTACTGGATGCTCGCGGGCGTCGGCGTCGACCCGCTGACCGGCCAGGACACCGACGAGGCGGACTACGAGGGCGACGGCGACGACCTCTGACCCGTGTCCGTGCCGCTCCGGGCGGCGGGGCCACCCGGCCCCGCCGCCCGGAGCTCTTCTCTTCGTGGGGGAGGCTCACGGACAGCGGTGTCAGTGGTGCGTGATGGGATGGCCGCACTCTGCCGTCGTTCCACCGGGAGGCCCCTGTGACGCCCTCGTACCCGTCCCTGACCCGCGCGCTGGCCGAGATCCTGGTCGATGTCCTGCACTTCGTCGACGGCAGCGATGACGAGCAGATGGACCAGGACGACGCGGTCAAGGTCATGGAGGGTGTCGCCTACGTGATCAGCGCGTTGCCGAGCGATCAGCGACAGGAGCTGACCGAACTGGTCGGGGTCATGGCGGACGCCGAGTGCGACCCGGCTCGCCGCGAGTTCCTGCAAGAGTTCCCGGAGACCTTCGGGCTGATGGACGACGAGTTCTGAGCGGGCTTCCCGGGGGAGCAGGACCGCGCTCGCGGGGGAGTCCACAGCCGGCGCGGCCGACGCGGTGTGGGTGCTCGACGTCATGTACGAGCACGGGCGTGCCCCGGCCGACGTGTCGTACCACGAGGACCGCCCGTCCCGTCCGGCGGACGTGACCATCCTGCCCCGCGCCTCTTCACGGGCATCGGCCTCTACCCCGGCGGTGCCACCACCGGGGGAGGACCGGGCCCCGCGCCCGCCTTCCGTGCCCCGGCCGGCGAGGGACGGCTGCGCTGGGCCCATCCCGCCCGGTGGGCCGGCGACCCGGCCGTGCCCGACGGCCCGCTGCCCTCCCGCCATCGCTTTCCCTCAGCCGGGACGGACGGCCGCCGCCCGCCGGATGCGCTCCCGCCGACGCCCTCCGGAGGTCAGCCCTGCTCCTGGGCGTACTGGGCCGCGTACCAGCCGGAGTCGACGGCGGGGTTGCGAAGGGCCCCCCAGAAGCGGTCGTCGGGTATCGGTGGCAGTGGCGGGTCGCCCAGGTCAGCGTGCAGGTCCGCACGCCAGTCGACAGTGAGGCGGCTGCGGATCCCCGCGCTCTCGTACACGGATCGGTAGGGGGAGCCCCAGATCCCGTGGGCCATCTTCTCCGCGGCCCATCTGCGATGGTCGTCGCGGTGGCTCTTCGCCTGCACCAGCACCTTGCGCAGGCGCAGGACCAGCGGGTGGGTCTGTTCCGGTCGTGGCGGGGCTTCGCCGCGATCCCACGCGTCCAGGGCCGACCGGATCTCCGGGTACGTGTGCAGGCCCGTTTCGACGGCCAGTCTGCGCAGCTGCTTCCGCGCGGCCTCAGCCACCCGCTCACGCGGCAGGACCGCGAGCAGCGCACCGAGTTCCTCGAATTCGTCCAGGAGGCTCGCGTGGAGGAGGTCGGTGGGGCCGCAGGACAGATCCAGCTCCGGCAGCTGCTCGTCGGGTCCGGGAAGGGGTTCGTCGGCGCTGCCCCATTCCGGGCGGGCAGGGCGGGCCCACTCCCACAGCAGCCGGCCGTTGAAGGTGACGGCGCCCGAGTCCCGGCCGCGCTCGAGCTGGTCGGCCAACTCTGTCAGATACCCGCCCAGGGAGTCGGCGTGCCCGAAACCGGTACCGGTCTCGTCGAAGAACCGTCCGACCGCACCGAAGGAGTCCCGCCCAGGGCGACAGTCGACCACGAGACCGTCGGAGGTCGCCCCATGGGAACCGAACTTCACGAAGCCGTGGTGCCAGTAGGACTCGGCGTCCTCCTCGTCGCGGTCTTCGGCGACGTGGCGCATGAACCTGGTGTCCTCGACGATCCCACCCACTCCGAGCAGCCGATCGTGCGTACGGAACAGGAAGGTCTCCGCGCCGTCCACTGCCCCGTTGTGCCGGAGCAGTGACGCGACCAGGTCGGGAGGGAAGGTGACGCCCAGTTCCTCCTGCGCTGCCGCTATCTCCTCGTGCGCCGCGGGCGGCCCGAGCGTCGCGAAGGTGCGAGGTGCATGCTCGCGCAGCCACTCGTCGATACGGTTCCAGGCATCCTGGACCAGGTCTTCTGTCATGAGGCCGACCTTAAGGACGGACACTGACAGCCTGATCACCGCCCACCCGCGCCGCCCATCTGCCCCGCCCGTCAGCTGCGCCACCCGCCGCCGACTCGGGTGCTCACTGTCCGAGGTGAAACGCCCGGTCCCACCCGGTGACGGCAAGCCGCCCGGTGACAGCCGCCGTGCTCCGGCTCCGCTGCGGGTGGCTCACGGACTGTCAGGGGCGGCCTACAGGTCGAACTCCAGGTGCTCGATGTCGGTGAAGCGGACCTCCTCCAGGGAGCCGGCGCGGCGGCCGCCGTCCTGGAAGTACGTCTCCTTGAGCGCTTCGGCGGTGATCTGCCGGAGGCGGTCGTCGGTGGCGCCCTGGTCCCGGGCCTCGAAGAGGCGGGCGGCGTGGCGCGGCGGCAGGGCGACGGTCAGGTGCCGGACACGGTCCTCGTCGGTCGATCCGATCGGCGCGACGTAGCCGAGCCTGGCCCGGGTGTCGATCAGGATCCCGTCGGTGGTCGCCGCCTTCTTCTTGGCCCTCGCGCGGACCTGCGGCTGCCACCGCTTCTTGACCTCCGCCTCCATCCGGGCGGCCAGCTCCGGACGCGGCTGCTTGAGCCGGCCCTTCACATACCGTTCGACGGTGCGCTGGGAGATCCCCAGCATCCCCGCGACGGCCCTGGTGCTCTTCAACTGCCTGACCAGGTACCGCATCTGCGCACCGGCGGACTTGGGGGCGGGGCGGGTGAACGCCTTCTGCACCGCCTTGTCGAGACCGTCCCCGACCGTGCTCATCCGCTGCTACTCCCCGCTGTCGACGTCGGTGACGGTGCCGTCCTTGATGTACCGGGCGAGGTTGAGGTCGGGGGCACCGAACTGCTCGCGCACGCCTTCGCCCCACAGCACGCTCTGCGTGCCCTCCCACTTGACCAGCCCGGGATTGACACCGAGCTTGAAACCGCCCGGCAGCGGCTTGCCGTCACGGTAGGGCAGGAAGTCCAGCGGACTCTCGCCGTCGGCGGCGTAGACGACGCAGTCGGACAGGACGGCCACGGGGTACTGGCCGGTGGCCGCCGCGTGACGGACGATCTTGCGGTGGAGGTTGACGCGGGTGCGGGAGATGACCGCGGCGCGGATGTCCGGCCGCCAGGTCGGACGCGCGAGGGCCCGCCACGGCTCGCCCGGACGCCAGCCCTCACCGCGGGGCCGCTCGCGCAGCTTGCCCAGGCCGCCCTTCACGGTGGCCTTGATCGCGGAGACGACGACGGCGAGCTGCGGGTCGCGGCTGCGGTAGCCGTCCATCGCCGCCAGGAAGTCCTCCGGCGACAGGTCGGCGCGCACCCCGAGGTCGGCCATCGTGGCGAGGTAGGCGTCGCGCAGCCGGTTGTACCAGCCGTCCAGGTAGCGGCCGTTGTCGTACCGGACGTACGCCTCGATGGGCTGCACCTCGTAGCCCAGTTCCACCGCGTACGCCACGGTGGGGGTCGCGTACCAGGCCGGACCCCCCGGCCGGTCGCCCCTCGGGGTGAACGGGCTCGGCAGCAGCGAGCCGTCCAGCGCCACCCACTCCTTGCCGGCCTTCACACGGCACAGGTCGACGTGGGAGAGGTCCACCAGCCACGAGCCGGGGAGCTTCGGGTCGAAGACCGGCTGCTCGACGTGCGTGGGCGCGCCGAGACCGACCACCAGGCCGTTCGCGCCGGCGGCGAAGGCCAGGTTCACGTCGATGCCCACGAGGTGGCGCCGGGTGCACTCGGCGTCCGTCATCGGCCGAGCCCAGTCGTACGCCTCCTCGAAGAGCTTCTCGTCGGGGCCGCGGACGTGGAACCGCGGCAGGCCGGCCAGGAGCGGGTGCCCGTCGGGTGCCTCGCACGGCGCCGGGTCGACCGGATCGCTGCCCAGGGACCCCGGGTTCTTGCCGTCGGCCTGCCGGAACGTGCCGGTGGCCACGTCGCGCACGGCGTACGTCGGAGGGTGCAGCGCGGTCATCAGTTCCAGACCGGTCACCGCGGTGGAGCCGCGCGGCGTCATCACCCGCGTCGCGTAGACCCCCAGGAGCCGGGCGAGTTCCGCCGGCGCGAGCGTGGCGGCGTCACCCCAGTGCCGTGGGTCGAGCGCCTGCCAGGCGGGGACGCACAGCTGCACGCACTGACGGTCCGAGCCCTGCGCGGGGCGGTAGATCCGGGCCCACGGCCCGAACCCGCGCTTGGTCAGCCTCCACTCGGCGCGGGCCAGCTGCCTGACGACCTTGTGGCTTTCCGGGATCCTCCCCGCGAGCCGCTCCTCCTCGCTGAGGGCGGTCGGCAGGCCGTAGCGCTGGAGCGCGGCCGTGGTGAGGACGACGAGCGGGTCACCGTCCTTGCCGGGGCCGGACAGCTTCGGCTGACCCAGCCCGGCTTCCCTCACCGCCCATTCCACGAGGGTCGGCAGGCTCTTCGCGGGCACCTCCAGGACCAGGCCGTCGACGCAGTACGCCACGGTCCGCCCGTCGGCGTCGACGTCCACGACGGCGAGCGGCCCGTGCTCGAACCGTGGGTCGGCCGGCTGTAGGGGAGCACCGGCCGCGGCGGCTTCCCGTACGCCGGAGCGGCGGGGCGCCGACGTGCGCCCGGCAGCGCGCGCCGGACGGGCAGCGGGGGCGGGGACGGCGGGGGCGGTACGGGTGTCCTCGGCGCCGGTCGGGGGCGTGGATTGCGGTCCGGGGCCCGTCGGCAGGGCCCGCGCTTCCTGCGCCGGGCCGTCGCACGTCCGCGGGGCCGCCGTGCCCTCGTCCGGCGCGGCGGTGGTGTCCTCCGGCGGGGCGGGGTAGAGCTTCGCGAGTCCTTCGAGGAGGCGGGCGTAGGCGTCGCGCTCCGGCGGGCGGGGCTCGGTCTTGCCGGCCTCCCAGCCGCTGACGGTGGCCCGCCGTACCCGAAGTGCGGCGGCCACCTCGTCGACCGTCAGCCCGTGGGCTCTCCGCAGCCGCTTGCGCTCCTGCGGAGGCGGCAGCGCGGCACGGGACACGAGCAGTGCGTCGACCGCGTCGAACAACTCGGACATGAACACCTCCCGGCAGCAGCCTATCCGAGAGCGACGCACGGATCGCGTACATCGAGCGTACATAGGGCGTACGTCGGCCGGGGTCCGGGCAGCGCCGTCCATCGTGCGCGCACGCGTCGACCGGCGGCAGCCGAAAGGCGGGCGGCCCCGGTGCGGCGGTGTGGTGCCACGGCGCGACCGACGGTCCGGGCGGGTGCCGGGTCAGCCCCGGAACTGGCGCCGGTAGGCCGACGGGCTGACGCCCATGGTCACCCGGAAGTGGTGGCGGAACCCCGCGGCGGTCAGGCCCACCCGGCCGGCGACGTTGTCGATCGGATGCTCTGCGGCCTCCAGCAGCGCGGCGCCGGCGCGGACCCGCTGGTGGGTGAGCCAGCGTCCCGGCGGCAGGCCGACCGCGTCGACGAAACGCCGTTCGAACTGGCGCACCGACAGGTGGGCGACGCCGGCCAGCTCGTCGACGGTCAGACGCCGATGCAGGTTGGCCAGCGCGTGCCGCATGGCGCCGCTGACCGGGTCGTCGGACGGCTGCCTGCCCACCGGGTGCTCCGCGAACTGGGCCTGGCCGCCTTCGCGGTGCGAGGCCACGACCATGCGGCGGGCCACGCGCGTGGCCACGTCGGCGCTGTGGTCGCGGCGGATGAGGTGCAGGCAGACGTCGATGCCGGCGGCGGTGCCGGCACCGGTGATGACGGATCCCTCGTCGACGTAGAGCACCGACGCGTCGACCGCCACCCGCGGATACCGTTCCCGCAGCAGGCGGGCGTACCGCCAGTGCGTGGTCGCCTCCCTGTCGTCCAGCAGACCGGCTGCGGCCAGCACGAAGGCACCGCTGCAGATGGACACCATTCGGGCCCCTCGCGCGTACGCCTCGCGCAGCGCGTCCAGGACCGTCGGGGAGACGGGGCGGCGCACGTCCGGGATGCCCGGGACGATGACGGTGTCGGCGTACCGGAGCCGGTCCAGGCCGTGGTGCACCACGATGTCGAAGCCGCCCACCACCCGGTGGGGCCCGGGCGCCTCGGCGCACAGCTCGAACCGGTACCACCAGTCCACGTCCAGCTCCGGCCGGGGTACCGCGAAAACCTCGGCGACTGTGGCAAGTTCGAACGGGGGCATCCCATCGAAGGCGAGGCAGGCGATCCGATGACGACGCATGACGGAATCCTAGCGACGTGTGCCGTTTCCGACACTGCCGGGCGGTGTCCGCGAAGCGCCAGCCTGGTCCCATGAACCCGGACACCACCGTTCCGCTGACCTTCGGGATGCTGCTCTTCGACGGGGTCGAGGTGCTCGACATGGGCGGCCCCTTCGAGGTCTTCAGCACCGCCGGCCGACTGGCCCGCACCGCCGCCGACGAGCCCCTGCTGCGCGTGCTGACCATCGCGGCGACCGACCGCCCCGTCCGCTGCCGCGGAGGGCTGAAGGTCATGGCGGACCACACCCTCGACGGGCACCCGCCCTTCGACGTGCTGGTGATCCCCGGCGGCGTCACCACGGCGGCCGAGGCGGACGAGGAGGTCATCGACTGGTTGGCCCGGCGCCGACGGACCTCCGCGCTGACGTTCAGCATCTGCACGGGGGCGTTCCTGCTGGCCGCCACCGGGGCGCTGGACGGCCGCCCGGCCACGACCCACTGGGAGGACCAGGAGGAACTGGCCCGGCGCTGGCCGGAGATCCGGGTGCGTACCGACGTCCGCTGGATCGACGACGGCGACATCGTCACCTCGGCCGGGATCAGCGCGGGCATCGACGCCAGCCTGCACATCGTGAGCCGCCTCTTCGGCGCCCGCCTCGCCCGCCGCACCGCCACCCAGATGGAATACGAGTGGACGGCCGAGCACACCGCGAAGGCGCGTCCCGTCGAGGCGCAAGCCGTGCGGCTGAGCCCGCGCGGCCCGGATCCGGGCGCCACTCAGAGGCGGTCGGCGGTGCGGGGCTCCGCTCACGCGCCGGCGAACAGGGCGCCGAGGATCATGCCGCCGACCAGGCCGAGGGCGCTGACCACGATGGCGACCGTGGAGAGGCGCTCGTGCCGAACGGTCTTGGCGACGATGGCCAGCACCAGACCGACCACACCGAACACGATCGGCAGGAAGATCAAGGCGACCACACCCAACACGATCGCGACGATGCTCAGCGTGTTGTTGGCCGACGCGCGTTGCTGTCCGGTGGACTGGTTGCCGTACTGCGTGGTCATCTGCCACTCCTTCGGGACGATCACCCTGAGCCCCGATCCAGGGACGAACCGGGCCTCCACCCGCTTACCCCCAAGTGCATGCGGGACACGGCTACTTGAGGGAGCGTGCCGGGAGCCCCTCGGCGCCGGGGCCGCCCGGGCCGGTCTCCGGGGGCGCCTCTCTCCCCGGCGTGGGGATCGATCGTCAGCCGACGCGCTGCCTCGGCGCGGACTCCCGACGGGGTCACCCGTTCGGCCCACGTCCGGGCGCGCTCTCCCGGCGGTCCTCCCTAGGGTCGAATCGACCTCTCGGGGATCGAGGAGGCCCGCATGGACCGTCGTACCGCCGTAGCCTGCATAGTCCTCGCTCTTGCCTCCGTCGCCCCGTTGTCCGAGACGGCGCGGGCGCAGACGGACCTGGACTGCCGTGACTTCCGCTTCCAGGAGGACGCCCAGACCGTCTTCGACACCGACCGCAGTGACCCCCACCGGCTCGACGAGGACCAGGGTCCCGATGACGGGATCGCCTGCGAGGCGCTGCCCAGGAGGGGGGCCGCCGCCACGCCCGCACCGGTCAGGCCGAGCGCGGTGCCCACGCGCGGTGCCCGCGGAGGAGTGGGGGGTACGGCCGGGCCCGGCCCGCTCGAGATCGGCGTCGGTGCGGCCCTGGCCGCGGGTGCCGCCGTCGGCATCGGGTACACCGCCCTGCGGCGGCGCCGGGC
Organism: Streptomyces sp. DH12; assembly: GCF_020873895.1. GTDB lineage: Bacteria > Actinomycetota > Actinomycetes > Streptomycetales > Streptomycetaceae > Streptomyces. Next base: position 145,403 of record NZ_JAHWGT010000005.1, read on the forward strand.
CTGAGCGAACCGGGTCGGCCCGGGTGCTGCGGACGGTCCTCCCGGCCGGGGCCTCCGGTGGAACGGCTGCCGCGGTGCACGGGGAGGAAGTCCCCTCCCGTGGGCGGGTCGGCGCCTCCGCAGGCAGGGTCGGCCGAGAAAATTCCATACGGGTCGACCCGTATGGTAAAGATGAGGCATGACTTCCTCCCCTGTGGGCCGAGGCCGCCCCAGAGACGAGCGTTCCGGTGCGGCGATCACCCGGGCGGCTGCCGAGCTGGTCGCGGAGAGCGGCTACGCGGCGGCGTCCATCGGTGCCGTCGCCGCGCGGGCCGGTGTCGGCAAGGACACCATCTACCGCCGCTGGTCCGGCAAGCCGGAGCTGGTCTACGAGGCGGTGTTCACCGCGGCCGACACCGCCGAGCTGCCGGACACGGGGACGCTGCACGGGGATCTGACCGCCGTGGTCCAGTCGCTGGTCGATGAGTTGTCCGCACCGGCGGCTGCGGCGGCCCTCCCCGGCCTCCTCGCCGACTTCGCCGCCGCCCCGAGACTGCGCGCGACGATCCGCTCCCGCTTCCTCCAGCCCGCCAAGGAGCGGCTCGTCACGGTCTTCGAACGGGCCGAGCAGCGCGGCGAGACCGGCGCGCACACGCCGGTCGACCTCGTCCTGGACACGCTGGCCGGGGCCGTCTTCTTCCACCTGGGCATCATCGGGGAACCCCCCGGCCCGGACCTGGCCCGGCGCATCGCCGTGCTGATCACCGAGGGGATCGAGACCCGGTGAACGGCTGGCTGCTCACCGCAGGGATCGTCGCCGCCGTGACCACGGTGATCCACGTCATCGCCGGCGGTCGGTCGGTCGTCCGCCCACTGCTGGGCAGTGAGGTGGCCGCCGAGCCCAGGCGCACCCTGCACGTCGTCTGGCACATGGTCACCGCCGACCTGCTGATCAGCTCCGTAGCGCTGCTGGCTCTCGCCTTCGCGGCAGCACCGAGTACCGCGCTCGTGCTGTTCATCGCCGCCCAGTACCTCGCGTACTCGGTGGTGTTCGTCACCGTCGCGCTGGCCGCCGACTGGCCGCGGCCGCTTCTGCGGCTTCCGCAGTGGATGCTGCTGCTGCCCGTCGGAGTCCTCGCCCTGCTGGGCAGCCGGTGAGCACGCGCCCCGCGAGGGCGGCGCCGTGCCCGTGGGCGCGCGCCCGGCCGGGTTCGGCCGGGCGCGCGCCACCTCCCCCGGCCGGGGCGGCCACCGGACACGCGCACCCCTCGACAGCGCCCCTGTGCCCACCGCGGATCAGGCCGTCGAGCCGACCGCCGGGCCGAGGAGGCGACCGGTCAGCCGATGATGGCGACCGGGGCGTCCCAGGCGTTGCGGTCGACGTTGATGGTGTGACCGCCGCGGGTCTCCTTGCTGTTGGCCTTGTACTGGTGGCCGCGGCTGTGGCCGGTGTACAGCTTCGGGTCCCAGGGCCAGTCCCTGGTGGTGGTCTCCTGGCCGTTCCACAGGGCGTACCAGAGGTTGCCCGGCATATCGGTGCGGTCCTTGGCGGTGGCGATCGCCTTGGCGCTGGAGCTGCTGAAGCCGTAGAGGCCGGCGCGGTACGTCTTGGCGCGCAGGGTCTTGGTGAAGGACCGCACATAGGCGAGGGTGGCGTCGTTGCACGCCTTGTCGGCGATGTCGTACGACTCCATGTTGAGGTAGATGGGGCTGCCGGCCCGTATGCCGAGCGTAGAGGCCTTGGCGACCGCGTCGTTGGCGTTGCTCACCCCCACCGAGGCCGCGGTGGCCGCGGTGAACCTCTCCTTGTTCCGGCTCTTCTGGCACGGCGGCTGGGCGCCGACGTACAGCGGGATGACCCGCCAGCCGAGGGCGTCGACCGACTTCACCCAGGACCTGGTGAGGTTGGGCTGGGCGCAGCCGCGGTTCTTGCCTCCGACGTAGACCGCGACACCGCCGTAGTAGGCGTCCTTCTTCCATGCCTTCATCGCGGTGAGCGAGGGCGCGGTGCAGGCGTCGAACGCCCGGCCCGTGTAGGTCTTCTGCGCCGGCCACGCCGGAGCGGCCACGGAGGTCTGCGCCGCGACCCCGGCACCGGCCACGACGACGACACCCGTAGCGGCCAAGGCGATGTAACGGTTCTTCCTGGACAACCGGTGCTTCGACATTCCCCACCCCATACGCCATTTCGAGCCCCGCTCCGGCACTTCGGAGCGGGACGGCAACCCATGCGGGCCAGTCTCGCAGGTCGCGTCAGCGACCGTCCCACCGGCGGCCCGTCGCCGTCACGGCGCTCACCGGTCCGCGAACCGGACCATGACGCGCGGGCGGGGTGCCCGCCGACCGTCCCACTCCGGAGTCCCTCCGCGCCCCGGCCCGGCCCGGCGGGAGTGGGGGCTGCCGCTCACCTCCGACGGCGCGTACGACCCGCGTCCCGGGCCGCCGCCTGACGCGGAGCCGCGCCGTGCCGGAGGAGAGTACCCGCCGGGTCGTGCGAGCACTGCCGCCGGGACGGGTCGGCGGGGCCCGGGCGCCCTCGGGGGGCCGTCGTCCGCCGGCTCCTGCTCCGAACCGGGTGCTCGGCCGCGGAACCGTCATCTCGTATGAGGTATGGGGCGCCGCCGTGTCGTGTCGGGAACATTCGTGATTCGCCCCTAAGTTCGCCACGTCACCCGGTGAACCGGGAAGTGGCTGCCGACCAGCGCAGCGGGGCTTGCCGCGCTGCGCTCCGGTGCGGCCGCCGGTATCCGTCCCCCTACCCCACCAGGCCCCCCGACAGCAGCAGCCGGGCAGGCGGCACGGCCCGCCCAGGAAGCCGCTGCCCCCCCCACGCGGTACGGCCGGTGCGAGCGTCGCACGACCTCGCGATCGGCTGCCCTCACCCCCCACAGACCGAAGGAGTCGCCATGCGCCGACCCATGCTCGTCGCCTCGACCACGATCCTGACGGGCGTCGTGTGCTGCGCCACCCTCACGCTTCCCGCGCAGGCCCACCAAGTCGCGACCCCCGCGCGGGCGATGATCCCGACCGCGGCAGACGGCAGACAGTCGCGCGAAGACGAGGCGATCACCCGGGCCGAGGCCAACGTCACCCGGCACCCAGCGACGTTCGGCTTCGGTACCGGACAGGAACTGCGGGTCAGGGATGTCCTCATCGACCAGGACGGCACCGAGCACGTCCGGTTCGACCGTACGTACCGGGGGCTGCCGGTGATCGGTGGCGACTTCGTCGTCCACCAGGGCGCCGACGGCCGCCTGAAGGGCGCCAGCCGCGCCAAGGCGGGCGCGGTGGCTCTGAGATCGGTCACGCCGACGGTCTCCGCGACACGGACGGAGACCTCGGCACTGAGCCACGCGCCCGGGATCACCGCCGCCGAGGCGACCCCCGAGCTCGTCGTCTGGGCGGCCGACGGCGCACCGCGCCTCGCCTGGCGCACCACCGTCCGCGGTGTCGGTTCCCACGGCCAGCCGGACGGGGAAGTGATCGTCACGGACGCCACCACAGGCAGGATCATCGAAGAGTACGACGCCGAACGCGAGGCCAGGGGGGCGGGGCGCTCCGAGTACACCGGCAGCGTGCAGCTCGACACCACTCTCCGAGCCGACGGCACCTTCACCCTGCGCGACCCTGTACGTGGCCACGTCACCAAGGACGCGCTGAACAAGCCGGATGACAGCCTGACGAGCCAGTCCGGAGCCCTCTTCACGCGCAAGGTCAACATCTGGGGCGACGGCAGGAAGTTCTCCACCGACCGGACCACCGCGGCCGTCGACGCCCACGCCAACACGGCCTGGACGTACGACTACTACAAGACGTCGTTCGGCCGCAACGGCATCAAGAACGACGGCAAGGGCGCCACCGTCTTCGTCCACGTCGGCCGCAACTGGGACAACGCCGCGTGGTACGACGACTGCTTCTGCATGATGAGCGGCGACGGAGACGGACGCAACCATCCTGAGCAGGTCGACCTGGACACCATGGGCCACGAGATGACCCACGGCGTCACCTCCGCCACGGCGAACCTGCGGTACGTCGGCGAGTCCGGCGGGCTCAACGAGGCGACCTCCGACATCTTCGGCACGATGGTCGAGTGGTACGCCGACAACCCGATCGACAGGCCCGACTACCTGTTCAGCGACCAGTCCACACCGCCCTGGGCCCGCCGCTTCGACAAGCCGTCCCTCGACGGGCGCTCAGCCGACTACTGGTCTCGCAACGTCGGCCGGCTCGACGTCCACTACTCCTCGGGCGTCGGCAACCACTTCTTCTACCTGCTGAGTGAGGGCAGCGGCGCCAAGACCATCAGGGGCGTCCGGTATGACAGCCCCACCCACGACGGCTCCGCCATCACCGGCATCGGCAACAAGAAGGCCGCCGCCATCTGGTACCGGGCCCTGACCACCTACATGACCTCCACCACCGACTACAAGGCCGCGCGCACGGCGACGCTGAACGCGGCCAAGGACCTGTTCGGGACCGGCAGCACCGAGTACAGGACCGTGCAGTCGGCCTGGACCTCGGTCAACGTACGCTGAGCCCCGGCGGGCGGGCGCGGCGCGTTCGGCGGCACCGGCCGGGCCTCCAGATCCGGCAGCAAGTCCACGACACGCCCGACGCCCCGGAGCCGGTGCCCCGGTGAGCGCAACGCCGAAAGGTGTACCGCGACCGGGGTGTCGGGCCTCCGGCCCGTGCTCCGCCCCGGGCAACGGCTCCCCGCCGCCGGCAGTCCACGGCGACCGCCCGGGGCCCCGGGTGCTTCCACAGCCGGCTTCGGCGACCTGCTGCGGGAAGCCCTCGGGGCCCCCACGCGCTGCCGACCTCCGGCCGGCCGTGGAGAAGGCGCTCGGCGCGTCCTCGGGGCCCGCTGCCCGGTACGCGGAGGGTGAGGAGCGCCCGGAGCGGGGTGCGTGCCGGTCCCGTCGTCGCTCAACGCCGGCCGAGGGCGCGCCACCACGGTGTCTTCTCAGCGGGCGGGGTCGGGCGCGAGGTGCCGTTCGCCGCGGGTTCCGTGGCTTCGGGCAGCGGCTGGGCGCGCTCCGGGGCGGCCGGCTGACTGAGGGGCGGGGTCAGCGAACGCGGGGGAGTGAAGGCCACGGGCAACGACGACGGGCGCCGGGTGAGCCAGTCCGCCGTGATGCCGATGTCGTCCGGCAGGACGGAGAGGCGCACGTCCGGTAGCAGCGACATCAGCTCGTCGATGCCGGTGTCCGCGATCGCACGTCCGATGTCGCCACCGGGGCATTCGTGAGGGCCGGCGCTGAGCGCCAGATGTGAACGGTTGCCGTGCACGGGGGCGCTCAGGTCCGGCCGCTGCTCGGGGTCGACGTTGGCCGCCCCGATGCACAGGAGGAGCATGTCGCCCGCTCTGATGTCCTGCCCGCCCAGAGTGGTGTTGCCGGTGGCCCACCGGCCGGGAACGACGTCGATCGACGGGTTGTCCCACATGACCTGCTCAAGGGCGTCCGGAAGGGTCATGTGGCCGCCGGAGAGGCTCCCCCGGAACCGGGTGTCGGTCAGCATCAGCCGCAGGGTGTGGGCGATCAGGTTCACCGTGCCCTGGTGGGCGGCGACGAGGACCAGCCGCAGGTGTTCGACGATCTCCGCGTCCGTGAGGTTCGACTCGTGGGATATGAGGCGGGACGCCAGGTCAGGGCCGGGCTCGACCTTCTTGCGGGCGACGAGGTCCTGCAGGACCTGGGTGACCATGGCGTTGCTGGCCGCGGCGCTCTCGGTGCCCCGCATGAGGTTGAGCGTGGGTTCCACCAGCACGGGGCCCTCCTCGGGTGTCATGCCGAGGAGACGGCTGACGACGAGCATGGGCAGGGGTTCGGCGTAGTCGCGGACCAGGTCGGCGGTCCCCGACTGCGCGAACCCGCGGACCAGTTCCCGGGTGTGGTGGGTGACGTACTTGCGCATGCCGCGGCGGTTGAAGCCGGCGAGCCCGTCCACGACGGCGCCCCGCAGCCGTGCGTGTTCCTCACCGTCGGCGAAGACGCACAGCGGCTGCCAACCCACCATCGGAAGGAGCGGGGAGTCGGCGGGCACGAGTCCGTCCCGGAAGGCGGACCACCTGCGGGAGTCGCGGGAGAACTTGCTCGGGGTCTTCATGACCTCGAGGTTCTCCCGATAGCCGAGGACCAGCCAGGCGGGCAGGTCGCCGTGGAGAAGGACGGGAGCGACGGGTCCGTGCTGACGACGCAGCTCCTCGTACATCGCCGCCGGGTCGGTCGCGTCGGCCAGACGCACGGTGCCGTGGGCGGGGCAGCCGGGAGGGGGGAGCTCTCCGTACGGGGTCGCGGGGTGGTGGACGGACATGCGGGCCTCCGGGGGTGAGGGAGCGCCCCGTCACCCAGGCCGTCGGGGCACTCAAGCTGGTCTTCGCTGACGGGGGAGCGTGGGGCCGGACGTGGAGCTTCCCACCGCAGCGAAGATCAAGATCGCGGTGCAGCATATCCCTAGGAGACGGCCGCCCGGACGGAACGTCAGATGGCCGCCGCACCAACGTCCAGCGCCGCCCGATGGCGCTCGGCAAGGCCGCGAGGAGCTCGGTCCGCCTCCGTGCCGGGCAGCGGACGCGCGTGCCCGTCATCCCGGCGGCCCGGGCGTACCGCAGCGGATCCACGTCCGAGGGTCGAGCGCCCTGTCGAGGTGATCGCGGTTTGACTACTGTGCCGCTTAGTTGATCGTTCCGGGGTCGCCGTCCCCCTGCGCCATCACGGCCGGCGCGTCGGGCCGGCGCCGGGGGCGGTGCCCGATCGTTTCGAGAGGAACCTCGTGTCACTCACAGCCATACCGCGAGCCAGGGGAAGGGTCCCCGGCCTCGGCCATGTGCCCCGCCTCCTCCGTGATCCGCTGACCGTCATCCGGTCGCTGCACACCGAGGGCCCGCTGCTGCGGCTGGACATCGGCACCATGCCGGTGATCGTGGCGACCGACGCGCAGACGGTCAACGAGATCCTGGTCAAGCACGCCCGGTCGTTCAAGAAGGGCCGGCTCTTCGAACGTGTCCGTCCGCTGGTCGGCAACGGCCTCGCCAACTCCGACGGACCGCAGCACATCCGCAACCGCCGACTCATCCAGCCCATGTTCTACAAGGAGAGGCTGAACGAGTACGCGGAGATCATGAGTGAGCGTGCCAGGCTCCTCGCGGACTCGTGGACCGACGGCCAGGTCATCGACGCCAACGAGACCATGGGCACCTACGCCATCGAGACACTGAGCGCCACGCTCTTCAGCGCCGACATCGGCGGGCCGGCCGTCCGGTCCGTCCGCCAGGACCTGCCGGTCATCCTGCGCAACATGCTGCGCCGGGCCCTGGCCCCGAGGATCCTGGACGGTCTGCCCGTCTGGCGTTCCTTCGACACGGCGGTGAGCCGCATGCGCGGGGTCATCGACGACGTCATCACCACCACACGGAGGTCCGATCCCGAGGGCCGTACCGATCTGCTGTCCCTGCTGCTGTCCGCGCGCGACGAGGCGGGTGAAGGCCTCACGGACGAGGAGGTGAGGGACGAGCTCACCACCATGCTCTTCGCGGGCACGGAGACCATCGCCTCGACGCTCGCCTGGGCGCTGTACCACCTCGCCGAGAGACCCGACATCGAGGAGCGCCTGCTCAGCGAGATAGCAGAGGTCGTCGGTGACCGACCCGTGGCCTTCGCCGACGTGCCGCGGCTGTCCTCGGTCACCCGCGTCCTCGACGAGGCGATCCGGCTGCACGGGGTCGTGACGTTGATGCGCCGTACGGTGGAGCCGGTCACGATCGGCGGTCATGAGCTTCCGGCGGACACCGAGGTCCTCCTCAGCCTCTACGCCCTGCACCGGCACCCCGGCCTGTACCCGAACCAGGACAGCTTCGACCCCGACCGGTGGTTGCCCGAGAACAGCGAGGGCCGGCCGCGCGAGCACTTCGTACCCTTCGGCGCGGGAAGCAGGAAGTGCATCGGTGACAAGTTCGCGTGGATGGAGGCCGCCATCACCCTGGCCACCATCCTCCCGCGGTGGAAGCTGACGCCCGTCCCGGGCAGTCGACCTCCCAGGGAGTCGACCGCCTCCATGGCCCACCCCGACCGGGTACCCATGGTGGTCCGTCACCGCGGTGGTCACTGACCCCAGAGCGCGGGTGCGGTCGGTCCCGCGCCCACCGGCGGCGGTCCCATGCGACCGTCGGCCGGTGCGGGCACTCAGCGGTTGCCGGCGCGGTGATCGGTGTTGACCTTCGAGTCGGTTGAAGGTCGACGATGGCGGGGTGTCGAACACTGAATTGACGCCCATCGGGGTCTTCGCCCGGCGCACTGGTCTGACCTCCAGCGCCTTGCGGTTCTACGCCGACTCCGGCGTGCTGCCCCCCCGGCACGGTCGACCCGGTCTCGGGCTACCGCTACTACGACGCTGATCAGGTGCCACGGGCTGTCGAGCTTCGTCGGCTCCGTGAGATCGCCATGCCCCTCGGCTCTGTCGAGGCGGTCCTCGGCGCCGGGGCCGACGAGGCGTCCCGGCTGATCGACGAGCACGTCGCGGCGGTCCTGGACGATGCCGAGGCGGTGCTTACTCCGGGTGGGCGTGAAATCCGAACGTTCCCCCGCGCTTCGACATCCGAGTCTGCGTGGTGCCTGTGGGGCGCAGGGGTGAGGGAGGCCCGGAGCGTACGGCGTGGCTGTTCCGGTGGTCGGCTCAGTCGGCGTCGACCGGTTCGGGGGTGGGGGCGGGGGTGTCGCGGATTCCGAGTCGCAGGTGTTCGACGTGGTACAGCGCCTGGTCGAGGAGTTCGGCGACGTGGTCGTCGTACAGGGCGTAGATGATGGAGCGGCCGTGCCGTTCGCCGGTGACCAGGCCGAGGTTGCGCAGGAGGCGCAGCTGGTGGGAGCAGGCGGAGGCCTCCATGTCGACGGCGGCCGCCAGGTCGCCGACGGAGCACGGTCCTTCCTGGAGTCGGGCCAGGATGTACAGCCGGGAGGGCGTGGCCAGGGCCTGCAGGGTCGCGGCGACGTCGGCGGTTCCGACCGCGTCGAGTCGCTCGCGAGCGGTTGCGCTGCTGGTGGTGTCGGTTCCGTGGCCCATACGGCCATCGTACCCGCCACACATGAAGACCTATTCAGTCATTCATGTATGGTGAGGGCCCTGCCACCGTCCGCCCGTGAGGGGTTGCTTCGTCATGTCCTCTGTTCTGGACCACCGGTCCGCGCGGCCCTCCGCGCCGGCCCCCGGGGCTCCTTCGCGGCGCCGTACCCGCGTGCTGGCCCTGTCCGAGGCGCGCTGGGCGCTGGCCTCGTCGGCGCTGTTCCTGACCGCCCTGCCACTGGACCTGCTCGGTGCCCCGGCGTGGACGTGGGGGCCGCTGTTCGCCGCCACCTACGTCACCGGCGGTTGGGAGCCGGGGTGGGAGGGGCTGAAGGCGCTGAAGGACAAGACGCTCGACGTGGATCTGCTGATGGTGGTCGCCGCGCTGGGTGCCGCAGCCATCGGGCAGGTACTCGACGGGGCGCTGCTGATCGTCATCTTCGCGACGTCCGGCGCCTTGGAGGCGGTGGCGACCGCCCGTACCGCGGATTCGGTACGCGGTCTGCTGGACCTGGCCCCGCCCACCGCGACCCGGCTCCTGCCCGACGGCGGCGAGGAGACGGTCCCGGCCGAGGAGGTGAAGGTCGGGGACACGATCCTGGTGCGGCCCGGAGAGCGGGTCGGCGCCGACGGACGGGTACTCACCGGAGAGAGCGACGTCGACCAGGCCACCATCACCGGTGAGCCGCTCCCCGTGGCCAAGCAGCACGGGGACCAGGTCTTCGCCGGCACGGTCAACGGCACCGGCGCCCTCCGCGTACGGGTCGAACGCGACCCGTCGGATTCGGTGATCGCCCGGATCGTGAGGATGGTCGAGGAAGCCTCCGAGACCAAGGCCCCCACCCAGCTGTTCATCGAGAAGATCGAGCAGCGGTACTCCGTCGGCATGGTGATCACGACCCTGGCCGTCTTCGCCGTCCCCCTGGCCTTCGGCAGCGACCTGCGGTCCGCGCTGCTGCGGGCGATGACCTTCATGATCGTGGCCTCGCCGTGCGCCGTGGTGCTGTCCACCATGCCGCCGCTGCTCTCCGCCATCGCCAACGCCGGACGCCACGGCGTCCTGGCCAAATCCGCCGTCGTCATGGAGCGCCTTGGACAGATCGACACCGTCGCCCTGGACAAGACCGGCACCCTCACCGAAGGCACCCCGCGCGTCACCGACCTGCGCCCCCTGCCCGACTCCCTCCTGACCGAGGAGGCACTGCTGGCCCTGGCGGCCGCAGCCGAGCACGCGAGCGAACACCCCCTCGCCCGCGCGGTCGTCGACGCCGCCCGCGAACGCCACCTGCCCCTGCCCACGGCCGCCGACTTCACCTCCACGCCCGGTCGGGGAGTGAGCGCAACCGTCGACGGCCACACCGTCCGCGTCGGATCCCCCGCCCGACTCCAGCCCGCCGCCACCGGGCCGGTACAGGAACTGGTGCGGGAAGTGGAAGACGCGGGACGGACCGCGGTGCTGGTGCTGCGCGACGACACCCCGGTCGGCGTGCTCGGCATCGCCGACCGGCTGCGGCCGGACGCCGCCGCCACCGTCGCGGCCCTCACCGCGCTGACCGGCCGGCCCCCCGTCCTGCTCACCGGCGACAACGAGCGGGCCGCCGAGCACCTGGCCGCCCAGGTCGGCATCACCGACGTCCGGGCCGGTCTCCTGCCCCAGGACAAAGTGACGGCCGTACGGCAGTGGGAGAGCGAAGGCCGCAGGGTGCTGGTCGTCGGCGACGGCGTCAACGACGCCCCCGCCCTGGCCGCCGCGCACTGCGGCATCGCCATGGGCAAGGCCGGCTCCGACCTCGCCCTGGAGACAGCCGACGCCGTCGTGGTCCGCGACGAACTCGCCACCATCCCCGCCGTGGTCGGCCTCTCCCGGACCGCCCGGCGCCTGGTCGTCCAGAACCTCGTCATCGCGGGCGTCTTCATCGCCGCCCTGGTGGCCTGGGACCTGCTCGGCACCCTGCCGCTACCGCTCGGCGTCGCCGGCCACGAGGGCTCCACCGTCATCGTCGGCCTCAACGGCCTGCGCCTGCTGCGCGAAGCGGCCTGGAAGAGCCCGGTACAGGCAGACGGCCCGTGAGCCCACGCTCTCGCCGCGCCGCCGCCCCCACCACCGGGACAACGGCGGACCGCCGCCCGGCCCGGCCTGCCGGGGCCACTGCGGCACCCCCGAGGACCGGGCCACCATCGCCCTGCCCACCCCGCGTCCCGCGCCGAGCAGGCGACGGCACGACGGCCGCACGGCTGACCGGCCGTCTCGACGCCCGCGAGCCTGCCCCGCCACCGTCGCCCCCACCACCGTCGCCCGGCCCCCACCACCGTCGCCCGACCCCGGCCGGGGTCGCCGGCGAGCTGCCGCCGTTCCGCTGCCGGAACGAGCTGGGACGAGCTGCGGTCGCGCACCCGTCCCGCCGCTGCCCCGCCGCTGCCCCTCCGGCACCCCTACAACCCTTCGCCCCGTTCCCTGGTCCTTGATCGTGAAGGCCGGTTGGCGGCTCATGTGAGGGGAACATGATGAGATTGTTCGGCAGGTACCTGCCGGTGGCGGCGGTCACGGCCGCCCTCGTCGGCGGGATGGTGACCACGACGCCCGCGCACGCCGTGGTCGGGGGTGGAGAGGTGGGCGGCGACGGTGACTGGATGGTGCAGGTCCACGTCACCCTCCCCGACGGCGCGAAGCGGGTCTGCGGCGGCGCCGCCGTCGGAGGGAACCTCAAGGTGCTCACCTCGGCGGGGTGCGTGGCGGGAGCGAAGGAGATACGCGTCGCCTCCGGCATCGCCCGCCTGGCCGGGGACGCGGACTGGCCACCGCAGTACGAGGACCTGGCCATGGCCGGTTCCGACGCCGAACTGTCCTGGGTGCACCCGCAGTACGACCCGGCCACCGGACGCAACGACGTGGCGCTGGTCGCCGCGCTGGGCCATCTGAACACGCACGAGACCATCCGGCTGACGGCCTCCGACGACAGCGCCTCGTACGCGCCCGGGACCCCGGCGACGTTCCGGGGCTGGGGCAGCACCAGCGGTACCTCGTCGCAGCCCGCACCCTCGGTGCGCGAGGCCACGCTGCCGATCCGCCCCGACGCGGAGTGCGCCACCGCTGTGGGGGCCGCCTGGGAGCCCGGCCGGATGGTCTGCGCGGGCGAGCCGGCGACCGGCGCGGACACGGGTACCGTCGCGCCGTGCACCGGTGACGAGGGCGGCCCCCTGGTCGTCGGCGGCCGTCTCGTGGGCGTGTTCTCGCGCGGTACCGGGCCCGGGTGCACGTCCGAGGGCGGGCAGGCGGTGTTCACCAAGGTCAGCGCGTTCGTCGGGGAGCTCGCCCCGCGCATCCAGGCCGTCAGCCTCGACGGCGACCACCGGGCCGACCTGTTCGCCATGACCCCGGACGGCACGGCGTACCACTACGACAGCACCGGCAACGGCCTGTCCGCACCGGTGCGCCAACCGCGACTCTCCTCCACCTACACCCGCTTCCGCCAGGCCGACCTCGACGGGGACGGCGCCCAGGACTACGTCTTCCGCGACGCGGCGGGCGACCTCTACTGGCGCCACTGGGCGGTGGTCGAGATCGACCCGTGGGGCTACCCGGAGGCACGCGAGGAGTATGAGACGAAGCTCGGCTCCGGGTTCGGCGCCATGCGCTCCATCACGATCCCCGGTGACGTGACCGGCGACGGTTCGCCGGACATCGTCGCGGTGGACGCCGACGGCGTCCAGTGGGTCTACCCCTTCAAGGCCCCGTGGGGCGGACTGCACCCCCGGATCAAGACGGGCACCGGCTGGGGCAGCCTGACCTCGTTCGGCAGCGGCGACTACACCGGTGACGGCAAGCCCGACCTCCTCACCCGCGACACCGACGGCAGGCTGTGGCTCTACCGGGGCACCGGCATCGCCGCCACCCCGTGGCAGAACCGCGTGCAGATCGGCACGGGCTGGAACTACACCGCCTACGCCGCGAGCGGTGACGTCGACGGCGACGCCAAGGCGGACTTCTTCGTCCGTGACTCCGCCGGGTACCTCTGGCTCTACAAGGGCACCGGCAACCTCGCCGCGCCCCTTCGGAACCGGGTGCAGGTCGGCGGCGGCTGGAACGCGTACAGCCTCATCGGCTGACGGAGCCGGCAGGCGCGGCCGCGGCTGCCGACGCGTGCTCCACCGCGGAGCGGGGCCGGCCGGGCCGTGGCCGCGGCGGCCCTCGTCGCAGGGCGTCGAGTTCGCGGGTCCGCGCTCCGCCCGCCCGCCTTCGTCGCGCGCCGGCCGCAGCCTGTCACCGAGCGCTCCGGTCGGCCGACGGCCGACCGGAGCGCTCGAAGGACGTGCCGGCCGCGACGGCCGGCGAAGGCGGGACGCCACCCCGGCGTCCGGTCAGCGGGTGGCGAGGAGTTCCAGCGTGTCGATCACCCGGTTCGAGAAGCCCCACTCGTTGTCGTACCACGCCACCACCTTGACGTGGCGGCCCTCGACGCGGGTGAGGGCCGAGTCGAAGATCGACGAGGCGGGGTTGCCCGTGATGTCGGACGAAACGAGCGGGTCCTCGGAGTACTCGAGGATGCCGGCGAGCGGCCCCTGAGCCGCCGCGCGGTACGCCGCCAGCACGTCGTCGCGTGTCACGTCGCGGGCGACGGTCGTGTTGAGCTCGACGATCGAGCCCACCGGCACCGGCACGCGGATCGAGTCCCCCGACAGCTTGCCGTCGAGGTTCGGCAGCACCAGACCGATCGCCTTGGCGGCGCCGGTCGTGGTCGGCACGATGTTGACGCCGGCGGCCCGGGCGCGACGGGCGTCGCGGTGCGGACCGTCCTGCAGGTTCTGCTCCTGCGTGTAGGCGTGCACCGTCGTCATGAACCCGTGCTCGATGCCGGCGAGTTCGTCGAGGACGGCGGCCAGCGGCGCGAGCGCGTTGGTGGTGCAGGAGGCGTTCGAGACGATCGTGTGCACGGCCGGGTCGTAGGCGTCGGTGTTGACCCCGAACGCGAGCGTGACGTCGGCCCCGTCCGACGGCGCGCTGACGAGCACCTTCTTCGCGCCCGCGTCCAGGTGGGCGCGGGCGGCCTTGGCCGAGGTGAAGCGGCCGGTGGCCTCCAGGACGACGTCGACGCCGAGGTCGGCCCACGGCAGCCGCGCCGGTTCACGCTCGGCCAGCACCGTGATCCGACGGCCGTCGACGACGAGGGTGTCCCCGTCGGCGGTCACCGGGCGCCCGAGCCGGCCGGCCGTGCTGTCGTAGGCGAGCAGCCGGGCGAGAGTGGCGGGCTCCGTCAGGTCGTTGACGGCGACGATCTCCAGGGCGCTGTCGCGCTCCAGCAGTGCGCGCAGCACGTTGCGTCCGATGCGGCCGAAACCGTTGATGGCGATACGAGTCATGAGTGGTGTCCCTTCCTTCGCCACCAGGCTCGCCCGCCGTACGCGCCGGTGACAGTGGCGGGATCGCCACGGTTCACAAGGATCCCGCCACACGGCGCCGGGCGGACCACCCACCCGTCACCCATCAACCGGTCACCCCGGCCCCACCCGGCTCACCCGCCCCGGCCTCACCCGGGTCAGCCGCCCCGGGTGAAGGTGCGCCGGTACTCGCTCGGTGTGGTGCCCAGAACGCGTTGGAAGTGCAGGCGCAGGTTCGCGCCGGTGCCCAGCCCGACGTCGGCGGCGATCTGTTCGACGCCGCGCTGCGAGCGCTCCAGCAGCTCGCGGGCGAGGTCGACGCGGGCGCGCATCACCCACTGCATCGGTGTGTAGCCGGTCTCCTCGACGAAGCGGCGGGAGAACGTACGCGGCGAGACCCCGGCCTGCCGCGCCAGTACGTCGAGGGTCAGGGGTTCACCGAGCCGGTGCAGCGCCCACTCGCGGGTGTCGGCGAACCGCTCGCCGAGCGGCTCGGGGACGCTGCGCGGCACGTACTGGGCCTGGCCGCCGCTGCGGTAGGGGGCGGCGACCAGACGCCGCGCCGCGTGGTTGGACGCGGCCACTCCGAGGTCGCGGCGCAGGATGTGCAGACACAGGTCGATGCCCGAGGCGGCGCCGGCGGAGGTGAGCACGCTCCCCTCGTCCACGAACAGCACGTTCTCATCGACCCGGACGAGCGGATGCCTGGCCGTCAGCGCCCGCGTGTAGTGCCAGTGGGTCGTGGCGCGCCTGCCGTCGAGCAGGCCCGTGGCGGCGAGCGCGAAGGCACCCGTCGAGATGGCGGCGAGCCGCGCGCCCCGGGCGTGGGCGGCGATCAGCGCGTCGACGACGGCCCGCGGCGGATCCTCGCGGTCCGGGGACCGGTAACCGGGGACGAAGACGATGTCGGCCCACGCCAGCGCGTCGAGACCGTGGGCGACGTCGTACGCGAGGCCGTCGCCGCCGGTCACGAGGCCGGGTGTCGCCCCGCACACCCGCACCTCGTACGGCATGCTCGCGCGGGTCGTGAAGACCTGCGCGGGGATGCCGACGTCGAGGGGCTTCGCACCGTCGAGCACGAGGACGGCGACGCGATGCAGACGGGAGGCTGGCACAGGAAGAGGTTACGCGGAGCGTGACGCCCGCCCGCCCACCGCGAGAAGTGGGCGGGCGGCACACCGGCCGGAGCGCCCTCGGCACACCTGCCACCGTGGAGGAGGCGCCGTGTCGGCGTTTCGGCAGAGTCGGCCTCGCGCGGCCCTCCCGTACCGCCAGGGACGATGGGGCCCCTGCCTGTCCGCGGAACCGCGGGCAGCCTCCTGTCGCGAGGGGCCTGGCCGGTCCGGCCGTCCGGGCGGCCAGGCGGGCGGCACCGGCACGGTCAGGCGGTCGGGCGGGCGGCTCCGGCGCGGTCAGGCGTCGGCGAGGACGGGGTCGTACGGGGTGCTCGTGCGGCGGCCCGACATGAAGGCGACGAAGTCGCCCACGAAGGCGCTGCGGCCGTACCCGCCGTCGTCGGCGGCGAGGTCGCGGTGGAAGGCGGTGCGGAAGAGCGTGCGGTACTCGTTCGCGTCGATGGTCCCCCCGCCGTCCTTGTCGGTCGCTTCGAAGAGCACTTCGGCGACGCGGATGAGAGCGGGACCGGCGAGGGAGGGGACCGCGGCGGCGTACTCCTGCGCACTGACGCGGCCGTCGCCGTCGGAGTCGAGGGCGGCCTGGAGCTCGCGCCACCAGGCGGCGAAGGCGTCGTAGAGCCGAGTCTCCTCCGGTTCGTCCAGGTCCAGGCGGGTGGAGAGTTCGCGGGCCATGGCGGCGAGGTCGGGCCAGTCGAGGTGGCCGTCACCGGTCTGGTCCAGCACCTGGCGGAAGAACTCCTCCGCCGAACGCCGCCCCTGCCCCGTACCCGCCGAAGCCGTGGGCGCCGGGTCGGCGTCGAGGTCGGCGCCGAGCGGGGTCAGCAGCCGGAGCAGGGCCGAGGCCCGCTTCATGCGGGCGCGCAGGGCCGCCACGGTCCGGGCGCGGGGGTCGTCGCTGCCGGGCGAGAGGGAGAGGACTTCGATGATGCTCTCGGCGTTGATCCAGCCCTCGGGCAGGAAGCGGGCGAGCCCGGCGGCGAAGTAGGCGCCCTGCATGAGGGTCGGGGCACCGGGCATCTCCGGCAGACCGGCTCGGCGCCGGTACGGCGCGGGGAGCGAGGCGACGGTGATCGCGCCGAGGAGCGGACCGACGACGGCCCGGCCGGCGGCCCACAGCGTGGGCGCGCTGTCGAGCAGCGCCGGGGCGGGCAGGTTGTCGAAGAGCCGGTAGAGGATGACGCGGGCCGCCTCGGTGTTCTCCAGCTCGTTCTCGACGACCCGGTCGAAGTACGACCAGAAGTCGTGGAGCGCTTCGGGGAGTTCACCGGCGTCGCCGTCGAGCGCGGCCAGGTACGCGCGGTACTCGCCGTACATCCGCTCCATCGTGTCCTGGTCGAGCGGCTGGCCGCTCAGCCTGCACATGGTGACGGCGCTCTCGAAGAGGGTGGCGATCACCCAGGCGCGGGTCGCACGGTCCATCGCGTCGTAGGGGCGGCCGCGGGAGTCGGAGCCGCTCATGCGGGCGTGGAGCCGGTTGAGCCGGGCGGCCTCCCGTTCGCGCACCGCGGGGTCGGCGCCGAACATGCGCCGCATGCTGAGGAAGGTGTTGCGGAGCCGGCGCCAGGGGTGGGCGACGAAGGTGGAGTTGTCCAGGAGGGCGGCGCCGACCTGCGGGTGCGCGGCCTCCAGGACGGTGGCGCGGATCATGGCCAGCGCCCAGCGCGGGTCGTCGAAGAAGGCGGCGAACTGGGACTGCGGGCCGAACAGGGGTGCCTCGTCGGCCGTTCCCGTGGTTCCGGTCGTCATGCGGGGGCTCCGTTCGTCCGTGGCGGCACGCCGCCGAAGCGGCGGTCGCGGCGCTGGTAGGTGTGCAGGCAGGAGAGGAAGTCGGGGGCCCGGAAGTCCGGCCAGAGCACTTCGGGGAAGACCCACTCGGCGTAGGCGACCTGCCAGAGCATGAAGTTGGAGATGCGCTGCTCGCCGGAGGTGCGGATGACGAGGTCCACGTCGGGCGTGTCGGGGAACGGCAGGTGGTCCGCGAAGAGCCGCTCGGTCACCTCGTCGGCGGGTGTCCCGCTGCGGATCAGCGACCTCGCGGCCTCGACGATGTCCCGGCGCCCGCCGTGGTCGAAGGCGACGGTCAGCGTCATGCCCCGGTTGTCGGAGGTCAGCGTCGTCAGGTCGTCGAAGTCGCGGGCCAGCTCACGGGGGATGCGCGGGTCGGCGACGCCGAGGAAGCGGCAGCGGATGCCGCGCGCGAGCAGCAGCGGCGCGTGCTTCCGCACGACCTGGCGGACCAGTCGCATCAGGTAGTCGACCTCGGTACCGGGGCGGTTCCAGTTCTCGGTGGAGAAGGCGTACAGGCTGAGCCACCCGACGCCGGCACCGCGGGCCGCCTCGATGATGTCGATGACGGTGGTCTCGGCGGCCCGGTGGCCCGCGGTGCGGGGAAGCGAGCGCAGCTGCGCCCAGCGGCCGTTGCCGTCCATCACGCAGGCCACGTGCCGCGGCACCGCCCGCGCCGGCCCGTCGTCCCGCCGCTGCCCGCCGGGTCCGTCGCCGTGCTGCCGTCCGCCCGGCCGGTCCTCCGTCGCCGCGCGTACGGCCTGGATACCGTGGTCCGTCAAATCTGGCCCAGCCCCGTCCGCGGCGACACGATCGGTCGCCCAGTCCTCGGTCACACCCACCCCGGCTCGCCGCCCTCGCCTCGCCCCGCGCGCCCCGCGCGCCACTCCGTTGGGAGTCTGGCAGCGTGGAGGGTCCCGACCGGCCGAAACCGGTGGCCGTCACCCTTGGCTCGTACGTCCGAGTCACTCGGCCGCATCCGGCATCCGGCGTCCGGCAGCTGCCGGACGCCGTGACCGGCTGTCCTTCCGCCCGCTCCGGGAGCGCCCCGGGGACATCACGATCCGGTCAAGAGCTGTCTCGGGGGTCTTGATTCACCAGCGTGGAATCGATTCCATGCTGGTGTCGGTGTAATCGATTCCACACGTGCCGGCCCCGCGCTCGCACGACTGATCCACAAGGAGGTGGAGCGGCGATGGCAAGCATCAAGGACGTCGCGGCGGAGGCCGGGGTCTCCGCGGCCACGGTCTCGCGCGTCCTGAACGACCACCCGTCGGTCAGCGCCGACGCACGCACCCGCGTGCTGGCCGCCGTCGAAGCCCTGGGCTACCGCCCGAACGCCGTCGCACGCTCCCTGCGCACCGACCAGACGCACACCCTGGGCCTGGTCATCAGCGACGTGCTGAACCCGTACTTCACCGAGCTGGCACGCTCCGTCGAGGAGGAGGCCCGCGCGCTCGGCTACAGCGTCATCATCGGCAACGCCGACGAGCGGCCCGACCTCCAGGACCACCACGTACGCAACCTCCTGGACCGCCGGATCGACGGCCTGCTCGTCTCCCCGACGGACGGCGGCTCGCCGCTGATGCTGGACGCCGCCCGGGCCGGGACGCCCATGGTGTTCGTGGACCGGTGGATCCCGGGCGTGGACGTGCCGGTCGTCCGGTCGGACGGGCGGGCCGCCGTGCGGGACCTCGTGGCGCACCTGCACGGGCTCGGGCACCGGCGGCTCGCGATCATCGCGGGCCCGGCGGCGACCACGACCGGCCAGGAGCGCGTGGCGGCCTTCCGGGAGGCGCTCGGCGCGTACGGGCTCGACCTGCCCGAGGCCTACACAGGGCAGGGCGACTTCCAGGCCGAGAGCGGTCGCCGGGTCACCGAGGGGTTCCTCGCCCTCCCCGAGCCGCCCGAGGTCGTGTTCGCAGCCGACAACCTGATGGCGCTCGGCGCACTGGACGCGGTACGCGCGCGTGGCCTGCGCGTACCGGACGACCTCGCGCTGGCCGCGTTCGACGACATCCCGTGGTTCGTGCACACCGATCCGCCGATCACGGCGATCGCCCAGCCGACGGGCGAGCTGGGCCGGGCCGCCGTACGGGCCCTGGTCGACCGCATCGAGGGACGGCCCGGCGAGTCGGTGACCCTGCCCGCCCGCCTCGTCGTACGCCGCTCCTGCGGCGAGAACCCCGGCGGGAACCCAGGCGGGAACCCAGGTGAGAACCCAGGTGAGAACCCAGGTGAGAACCCCGTGACGAACAGGAGCCGGTCGTGAGCGACGCGGACGAGTTGCTGCGCATCGAGGGCATGCGCAAGACCTTCCCGGGTGTCGTGGCGCTGGACGGCGTCGACTTCGACCTGCGTCGGGGCGAGGTGCACGTGCTGCTCGGTGAGAACGGCGCGGGGAAGAGCACCCTCATCAAGGTGCTCTCCGGCGCGCACACCCCCGACGCCGGGCGGATCCTGGTCGGCGGCGAGGAGAGGCGCATCCGGGGCGCGCAGGACTCCGAGCGGCTCGGGATCGCCACCATCCACCAGGAGTTCAACCTCGTACCCGACCTGACGGTCGCCGAGAACATCTTCCTGGGGCGCCAGCCGCGCCGCTTCGGCATGATCGACCGCAAGAGGATGGAGGCGGACGCCGAGGCCCTCCTCGCACGCGTGGGCGTGAACGTGCCACCCCGCGCGCGGGTGAGGGAACTCGGCATCGCCCGTCTGCAGATGGTCGAGATCGCCAAGGCGCTCAGCCTCGACGCGCGCGTGCTGATCATGGACGAGCCGACGGCCGTGCTCACCTCCGAGGAGGCCGACAAGCTCTTCGCGATCGTGCGCAGGCTGCGTGAGGACGGCGTCGGGATCGTCTTCATCACGCACCACCTGGAGGAGATCGCCGCCCTGGGCGACCGGGTGACCGTCATCCGCGACGGCCGGAGCGTCGGGCAGGTCCCGGCCTCCACACCCGAGGACGAACTCGTACGGCTCATGGTGGGGCGCTCGATCGAGCAGCAGTACCCGCGCGAACGGACCGACCGGGGCGCCGCGCTGCTGTCCGTCGAGGGGCTCACCCGGGACGGCGCCTTCCACGACGTCAGCTTCGAGGTGCGCGCCGGCGAGGTCGTCGGCATCGCGGGGCTCGTCGGAGCCGGCCGTACGGAGGTCGTACGGGCCGTCTTCGGGGCCGACGCGTACGACCGGGGCACCGTGCGGGTCGCCGGCACCCCGATCGCCAAGTGCGACGTCAACGCGGCGATGACCGCCGGCATGGGGCTCGTCCCGGAGGACCGCAAGGGGCAGGGCCTGCTGCTGGACGCGTCGGTCGAGGAGAACCTCGGCCTGGTGACGCTGCGGTCGGCCACGCGCGCCGGGCTCGTCGACCGCAAGGGCCGGCGCGAGGCCGCCGCGCGGATCGCCGGGAGACTCGGCGTGCGGATGGCCGGACTCGGCCAGCACGTGCGGACGCTCTCCGGTGGCAACCAGCAGAAGGTCGTCATCGGCAAGTGGCTGCTCGCCGACACCAGGGTGCTGATCCTCGACGAGCCGACGCGCGGTATCGACGTCGGCGCCAAGGTCGAGATCTACCAGCTCGTCAACGAACTCACCGCCGCCGGCGCGGCCGTCCTGATGATCTCCAGCGACCTTCCCGAGGTGCTCGGCATGAGCGACCGGGTGCTGGTGATGGCCCAGGGCCGGATCGCCGGTCAACTCTCCGCCGAAGAGGCGACCCAGGACGCCGTGATGGCACTCGCCGTCAGCACCCCGACGACCCCGAACACAACCGGAACGGAGGCCACCGGTGGCCACTGACACGCTCAAGAGCACGACGGGCGCGGGTGGCGCCTCGGGGGGCCTGCGCCGCCTCCTGCTCGACAACGGCGCCCTCACCGCGCTCATCGTCCTCGTCATCGCGATGTCGGCGCTGTCCGGTGACTTCCTCACGACGGACAACCTCCTCAACGTCGGCGTCCAGGCGGCCGTGACCGCCATCCTCGCCTTCGGCGTCACCTTCGTGATCGTCTCGGCCGGCATCGACCTGTCGGTCGGCTCGGTCGCCGCGCTGTCGGCCACGGTCCTCGCCTGGAGCGCCACCTCGGCGGGCGTCCCGGTCTTCCTCGCCGTGCTCCTCGCCGTGGCGACGGGCATCGTCTGCGGCCTGGTCAACGGCGTCCTGATCTCCTACGGCAAGCTGCCGCCGTTCATCGCGACGCTGGCCATGCTGTCGGTGGCCCGCGGCCTGTCCCTCGTCATCTCCGAGGGCTCCCCGATCGCCTTCCCCGACTCCGTCTCCCACCTCGGGGACACGCTCGGCGGCCTTCTGCCCGTGCCGGTGCTGGTGATGGTCGTCATGGGCCTGATCGCCGCCTTCGTCCTCGGCCGGACGTACATCGGCCGCTCCATGTACGCGATCGGCGGCAACGAGGAGGCCGCGCGACTGTCCGGCCTGCGCGTGAAGAAGCAGAAGCTCGCCATCTACGCCTTCTCCGGCGTCTTCGCCGCCGTCGCCGGTGTCGTCCTCGCCGCCCGGCTCTCCTCCGCGCAGCCGCAGGCCGCCGACGGCTACGAACTGGACGCGATCGCCGCGGTCGTCATCGGCGGCGCCTCCCTCGCGGGCGGTACGGGCAAGGCGTCCGGCACGCTGATCGGCGCGCTGATCCTGGCCGTGCTGCGCAACGGGCTGAACCTGCTGAACGTCTCCGCGTTCTGGCAGCAGGTCGTCATCGGCGTCGTCATCGCGCTGGCGGTGCTGCTCGACACCGCCCGCCGCAAGGCCGGGGCGACGCCGTCCGGGGCCGGCGCCGGCGGCGGAAAGGGCAGGCAGGCGGCGACGTACGCGCTCGCGGCCGTGGTCACCGTCGCGATCGTCGGCGCCACGTCCTTCCTGCACAACGGCTCGTCCGCCACGAGCGGCCCGAGGGTGGGCCTGTCGCTGTCCACGCTCAACAACCCCTTCTTCGTGCAGATCCGGGCGGGCGCCCAGGCCGAGGCGGAGAAGCGGGGCGTGGACCTGACCGTCACGGACGCCCAGAACGACGCCTCCCAGCAGGCCAACCAGCTGCAGAACTTCACCAGCGCCGGCCTCGACGCGATCATCGTCAACCCGGTCGACTCGGACGCGGCCGGCAACGCGGTGAACGCGGCCGGCAAGGCGAGGATCCCGGTCATCGCGGTGGACCGGGGCGTCAACAAGGCTCCCGTGGCCGCGCTCGTCGCCTCCGACAATGTCGCCGGCGGTGAACTCGCCGCCAAGACCATCGCCGACAAGCTGGGCGGCAAGGGCAAGATCGTGATTCTGCAGGGCCAGGCCGGCACCTCCGCCGCCCGCGAGCGCGCCCAGGGCTTCGCCAACGGCCTCAAGGCCCACCCGGGCATTCGGGTCGTGGCCCAGCAGCCCGCCGACTTCGACCGCACCAAGGGCCTCGACGTGATGTCCAACCTGCTCCAGGCCCACCCGGACGTCCGGGGCGTCATCGCCGCGAACGACGAGATGGCCCTCGGCGCGATCAAGGCACTGGGCTCCAGGGCCGGCACGTCCGTCCCGGTGGTCGGCTTCGACGGCACGCCTGACGGCCTCAAGGCGGTCGAAGGCGGCACGCTGTACGCGTCCGTGGCGCAGCAGCCGTCCCAGCTCGGCAGGATCGCCGTGGCCAACGCCCTGAAGGCGCTCCAGGGCGAGGAGGTCGAGGAGACGGTGAAGGTGCCGGTGAAGGTGGTCACGAAGGAGAACGTGGCCGGCTTCGCCGGCTGACATTCGGGGCACGGCCGGGCGGTCGTCCACCACGGGTGGCACCGCCCGGCCTGGTCACACACATGGGGAGACAACGCATGTACGACTACGACCTCCTGGTCGTGGGGTCGGCCAACGCCGACCTGGTGATCGGCGTGGAACGCCGGCCCGCTGCCGGCGAGACCGTGCTCGGCTCCGACCTGGCCGTCCACCCGGGCGGCAAGGGCGCGAACCAGGCGGTCGCCGCCGCCAGGCTCGGCGCCCGCACGGCTCTGCTGGCCCGGGTCGGCGACGACGCGCACGGCCGGCTGCTGCTGGACTCGCAGCGTGAGGCCGGCGTCGACACGGCGGGTGTCCTGGTGGGCGGTGCGCCGACCGGCGTCGCGCTGATCACGGTCGACCCGTCCGGGGACAACAGCATCGTCGTCTCGCCGGGCGCGAACGGCCGGCTCGCCCCGCAGGACGTACGGGCCGCCGCAGGCCTGTTCCAGCGCTCCCGGGTGGTCTCGGCCCAGCTGGAGATCCCGCTGGAGACCGTCGTGGAGGTCGTACGGAACCTGGCGCCGGACAGCCGCTTCGTCCTCAACCCCTCGCCGCCGCGCCCTCTGCCGCGGGAGGTGCTGGCGGCCTGCGACCCGCTGATCGTCAACGAGCACGAGGCGAGGGTGATCCTGGGCGGCTCCGCCGTCGGGGACGCTCCCGAGGGCTGGGCGCGGATCCTGCTGGCGAAGGGGCCGCGGTCGGTGGTGGTGACGCTGGGCTCGCAGGGCGCGCTGGTGGCGTCGGCGGAGGGCGTCAGCCGTGTCGCGTCCGTGAAGGTGGACGCGGTCGACACGACGGGCGCGGGCGACGCGTTCACCGCCGCGCTGGCCTACCGGCTCGGTGCGGGCGAGTCCCTGGCCCAGGCGGCGGCGTACGCGTCCCGGGTCGGGGCGGTGACGGTGACGAAGGAGGGCGCGCAGGCGTCCTTCCCGACGGCGGCGGAGGTCGCCGCCCGGTGAAGAGGGCCGGGATACTGAACCGCCACCTCGCCGGTGCGCTGGCCGAACTGGGCCACGGCGACGAGGTGCTGGTGTGCGACGCGGGCATGCCCATACCGGACGGCCCACGGGTGGTGGACCTGTCCTTCCGGGCCGGGGTGCCGGCGTTCGCGGAGGTCGTGGAGGGGCTGCTGGCGGAGCTGGTCGTCGAGGGCGCGACGGCGGCGGAGGAGGTGCGGCGGGCGAATCCGCAGGCGTCGAAGCTGCTGGACGGCCACTTTCCCGCGCTGCACCTCGTCCCGCACGAGCGCCTCAAGGAGCTGTCGGCGGGGGCCCGGCTCGTCGTCCGCACGGGCGAGGCACGACCGTACGCGAACGTGCTGCTGCGCTGCGGCGTCTTCTTCTGAGCCCCCGGGACCCACCCGACCGCCCCCCGGTCCCACCCGACCGGCCCCCGGTCCCACCCGACCGGCCAGGCCCGCCCGCGCGGTCGGCCCTCGCTGGGAGCCATCGGCGAAGGCGGTCCCGGAAGCCGTCACCGCCGTGGCGGTCGTCCTTCACACACTGAGGTCGGGAGGCGGCGGGGACGGCAGGGCGGTGCCCAGTGCGTGTGCGGCGCGCAGGACCAAGGCGTCCTGGTGGCGGGCCGCGACGAGCTGAAGGCCGATGGGGAGGCCGCTGTCGTCCAGGCCGCAGGGCAGCGTCGCGGCGGGCTGCTGGGTGAGGTTGAAGGGGTAGGTGAAGGGCGTCCAACTCGTCCAGTCGGCGTAGTCGGACCGCGGCGGCACGTCCACGCCGGCCTCGAAGGCCGTCAGCGGCAGGGTCGGGGTGACCAGCAGGTCGTAGGTGGTGTGGAAGCGCCCCATGCGGTAGCCGAGGACCGAGCGGATCCGGTCCGCCTGGAGGTAGTCCAGCGCACTGAGGTTCGCGCCTCGCTCGGCCGCCCCGCGCAGTCCCGGGTCGAGGAGCTCGCGCTGGTCCTGGTCAAGGTGGCGTGTCGCGAGGGCCGATCCGCTGCACCACAGGGTGCGAAAGGCCTCGGTGGGGTCCGGGGCATCGGGGTCGGCCTCCTCCACGTACGCGCCGAGGGCGACCAGATGGTCCACCGCGGCGCGTACCGCGGAGGCGACCGCGGCGCTCACCGCTGCCCGACCGCCGAGCGACGGCGAGTAGGCGATGCGCAGCCCTTCCACACCTTGGTCCAGGGAGCCGGACACGGCTGGCACGGGCCCGGTCTGAGAACCGTCACGCCAGTCCTCACCGCTGATCACGTCGAGGAGCAGCGCCGCGTCCGCCGCGTCGCGCGCCATCGGACCCAGGTGCGCGAGGGTGCCGTAGGGGCTGTGTGGGTGGAGCGGCACCCTGCCGAAGGTGGGCTTGAAGCCGAAGACGCCGCAGAACGACGCGGGGATACGGATCGATCCGCCGGCGTCCGTGCCCACGGACAGAGGGCCGCCCCCGAGCGCGACGGCCGCGGCGGAGCCGCCGCTGGAACCGCCCGACGTGCGCGCCGGGTCATACGGATTGCGGGTGACGCCGGTCAGGGGCGAGTCGGTGACCGGTTTCCAGCCGAACTCCGACGTCGTGGTCTTGCCCAGGAGTACCGCCCCGTGGGCACGCAGCCGGGTCACACACGGCGCGTCCTCGTCCCACGCGCCGTGCGGCGACAGGGTCCGCGAACCGCGCAAGGTGGGACCACCTGCCTGGAGCAGCAGGTCCTTGACCGAGACGGGCACCCCGTCGAGCAGCCCCTGCGGCTCACCGCGCTGCCAGCGCCTCTCGGATGCGGCCGCCATGTCGAGCGCCGGCTGCGCATCCACCCGCGCGAACGCGTTGACCAGCGGCTGCACCACGTCGATCCGGTCGAGCACCGCACGGGTCACTTCCACCGGCGAGAAGTCCCCGCGTGCGTAGCCCGTCAGCAGTTCACCGGCCGTGAGGCCGGTCAGAAGCGTCGGTGAGGTCACACGGCGAGAGCTACCACTTCCCGCCGACGCGTAACCTCGCCGCCGGCGGCTTCGCCCGAAGCTCCGGACCCCTTCCCGGGTCCTCCGGGTGGTGGCCGGTGTCTCGGCCAGGGTGGAGCAGGCGAGCCGGGGAGGCGCTTGGCGAGCGGTTCGCGGACGCATGCCCTCGTCGTACGGGCCCGTCGCGGAGCCAGGCGGAACAGTTCCGCCGCCGCCGGGCCCGGGACGAGGAGCACACCATGTACCCGCGCACACCCGTACTGTCCACCGCATCGCATGGCTCGCCCGCCCGCCGGACCGCCGCGGTCGTGCTGCTCGGCGCGACGCTGGCCGGGGTGGCGGGCGCCTCGGCGTCCGCCACCCCGGCCCCGCGACCCGCCCCGGTGTCGCCGGCCGCCGCCGTGGCGGAGGCGGACCCGCCGCTGTCCTGCCCGTCGGCGGCCTGCCGCCGGGTCTCCACCGAACTGGGTACTCCGCGCGGGGCGGCCCTGAACAGCACGGGGGAGTGGCTCTACGCGATCGACGACAGCCAGAACGACAACCTCTACCGGGTGAACACGCGGACCGGGGCACGGGACCGCGACCCGATCGCGACCGACGTCGGCAGCGCCATCGAACTGGCCGACGACCGCACCGCGTACACGGTCGCGTTCGGCCCGGACAAGCTGTGGCGGGTCGACCTGGAGACGGGCCGCAAGACCGAGGTCGCCACCCTACTCAACCCCATCGACCTGACCCTCGACGGCAAGGGCAAGGCGTACGTGGTCACCCAGCAGGGCTCCAGGACGCTCTTCGAGGTCGACCTCGCCACCGGGAAGGCGTCCGAGGTCTTCGTGGCGGAACGCAGCCTCGGCGCGGTGGTACTGGACGGCAGGGGCAACGCCTATGTGAACGAGCGGGAAAGTGACGTGCTGTACCGGGTGTCGCTGGAGACCGGCCGCAAGACGAAGATCGCCGACGGTGTCTACGCCAACTTCGTCATGAAGACGGACAGCGCAGGCCGGATCCATTACGTCACCAACAACGAGGGCGGCAGTCTCCGACGCGTCGACCCCTCCAAGCCGGCCCCGGTCACGCCGGAGACGCTGGTCACGGGTCTGGGCAAGCCGTACTCGCTGGACTTCGACCCCTCGGGTGCGGCACTGGTGTCCGACCGCCAGACCGGCACGCTGTGGCGGATCACCCATGTCCTGTCGGCCGCCCACACCGCGAGGGTGGTCTCGGCCGGTGCCGGAGCGAAGGTGGTCGCGGGTGGTTTCGCCACTCCCGCGGTGAAGCTGGAGAACACCGGGAAGACCCTGATCGGCGCCGAGCGGGTGACGGTCACCGCGGGGCGGGGTACGAAGATCTCCTCGTCGCGCATCGGCTGGTGGGCGAACGGCGCCACCCACACTGCCGACTGCACCCGCTCCGCGGACAAGACGACCCTGACCTGCGACAAGGTGGAGCTGAACCTCGCGCCTGGCGAGCAGGCCCAGGTGTGGGCTTCGGTCAAGGTCGACACGGGCCTGCCGGTCGGTACCGACCTGAAGGCGACCTTCGCCTTCGGGTCGCCGGTCTTCGCCTCCGGCGACAGCACCTACAAGACCAGCACCGGCTGACACGGCGACGCCCCCCGGCTCGTGCCGGAGCGGACCCGGAACGACTCCGCGGACCGGACCCCGCCGGGCCCGCACCATGTGGTCGAAGTCGCCACGGCGTACCGGGAGCCGGACGGCGGCCCGCCCACGTCCGAACGGGTGCCGGCGGCGACCATCCCTGCCGGGCGACCCGGGGCGATCCGGGCCCGCCGGAAGGCGGCGCGGGGCACCACCTCCCGGTGCCGTCAGCCGGGGGGCCCGCACGGCGGCGCTGAACGCGCCGTGCGGGCCCCTGTCAAGACCTCAGCACTTGTCGCCGACGGCGTCGATCTTCTTCCCGAATCCGGTGTCGTAGCGGGCGGCGTAGTGCCCCTTGCTGACCGTGCGGCAGGTCTTCTGCCCGCCACTCCAGTCGATGAAGGCGCCGGACCGGTTCGCGATGAAGGAGTAGGTGTGATCGCGCCAGGACCCAGGCAGGTCGACGTATCCCCCCGTCCAGTTGTACTGAGCGCCGGAGTAGGAGACACCGGTCCACAGGCAGATCGCGTTGGAGGGGCACACCGCGTTCGTGGTGCTCGGAACCGCCTGCGCGGTCTGGGTGGTGCCCAGGGTGGCCAACGTCAGGACGCCGGCGACCAGGAGTGTGCGCATGGGCTTGCTTGCCTTCAACTCGGGACTCCTCGATGTTGGACCGCCGGTTTCCGGGGCTTTCCGCGGGCGACCCCGGCCGGGCGGTGCTGGATGCACCACCCGACGGGAGTTCGTCCGCGATACGCCCCGCCGCCCCGACGGTCTGCGACGTTCCGCGCCCCTGGGAGATCCGGAGGACGCGTCCCCTGTGCGTGCCGGGTTTCCCGGGCGGGGACCCCCTCCCGGACACGCCGAACGCCATGAATGCTCCGGGCTGCCGGCACCGGCGGCCACGCCCTTAAGCAATGACTTAAGGGCCTCCGGCCGCGCTGCGCGCCGCTACTCGTTTCCGGCCAGCAGTTCCCGGCCCAGGGCAGTGGCCAGGTGCAGTACGGAACCACCGCGCCGGCTGGTGGTGATGAGGCGCGCGTCGCGCAACGCCTTGGTGTGCTGGCTGGCGGCCGCCAGGGAGACACCGAGTCGCGCGGCCAGTCCAGTGGTACTGCAACCGTCGGCGGCCACGCGCAACGCGGCGGCCCGGGTACGTCCGAGCAGGGCGCCCAGCCGATCGTCGGTCACGGAACCCCCGGGATGCCACAGCGCGGCACCGGTGGCCGGGTCGGTCACCGCGGGCACCGTGAGCCGCGGCACCGAGGTGTCGTCGTACGGGTCGTACAGCAGGCTGAACTCACGCCAGGAGAACAGGGTCGGCACCAGGACCAACCCCCTGCCGCCCAGGTGGACCTCGACCGGGCGCGGGTAGCGGACCTCCAGCACGGGCGGGCGCCAGCGGACCAGCGGAGGGCTCAGAGCAGTCAGCACAGCCTCGACGCCCCCGTCCAGGAACGTGCGGGCGTACTGCGCCCGTACGGCGTCCAGTCGCGACCGGGAAGCCGCCCAGTACGGTGCGACGGCCACCCGGTGACACGCCACGAGGCCGGCCGCCAGCAACCGCCGGGCCTCGGCGTCCCCCTCGGCGACGGCCCGCGCCCATGGCATGTGGGCCGATCCGACCGCGACGGGCTCCAGCTCGCGGCGAACCCGGGTGCGCGGAGCCCGCAGCAGAGCCTCCGCCGCGTGGTCGATGTCGGGCGAGTCCCCGGCGAGCGCCAGCAGGTCGAGGCCCGGGCCCCGCGCCGGCAGCAGCGTCGTGAGCGGCCCGGCGTCCTCACCGAGCCGGCCGGCCACCGTGGCGCGCCACCGTCGAAAGGGCAACGGGACGGAACGCCGACCCAGCATCTCCAGGCTGTAATACGTCTCCGCGGCGGCCCCGATGGTACTGGCCACCCGGGTGCGGGCAAGATCCTCCGCGGTGAAATGGATGCGCAGCACCACAGACCTCCGTCACGGAGCGGGGGACACCGTCAGCTCGGTGCCGGTCCCGGCTGCCGCCTCCGTGGCGACCGTGGCATTGTCAGACGGTACGAGGGCGGCCTGCAACGCCCTTTCCGGACTTTTCACCATGGGGTGGGCCCCGAGGCGTCGGGCTCACCCGAGAGCCGCGCCTCGGCCCCCCGACAGACGAGTGACCGGGTGCACCTGGCAGCTCTGCTCGATGCGCTGGGGCTGCCGGCGGCGGAGTCCTGACCGAGCGACGACGACCCCCGGCCAGGGTTCGGCCGCCCTCACCGCGTGAGGGTCAGGCGCTGTTGCGCCCGGCGGTCCGGCGACGGCGGACGACGAACACCGCCCCGGCGCCCGAGGCCACGGCGGCGGCGCCCGCGAGGGCGAACCGGGGCAGCACCGAGGAGGAACCAGTCTCGGCGAGGGAGCCGTCCGTCTCGCCGTTCGAGGCACCGGCCGCGGCGGGGCTCGCACCGCTCTGCGGGGTGCTGCCGGAAGTGGACGGCACGCTCGTGGCGGGCGCGGGCGCGGGCGCGGCGGTGGCGGTGGCGGGTGCGGTCGGCGTGGCGCCGGCGCCGGGGGTGCCGGGCGACGGCGCGGGCGTACCGCCGGTGCCGCCGCTGCCGGCCTTCCTGGCGTCCTCCAGGGCCTTCTCGGCGGCCTGGAGCGCGGTGAGCGCGTCCTTGGTGGTCTTCTTGAGGACGGGAAGCTGCTGGACGAGCCGCACGCGGTAGTCGGACAACGCGCTCCGGGCGGCGGTGCTCCTGGCGTCGGCGGCGGTCTTCGCCGCGGCGGCGGCCTCGGCGGCCTTCCGCGCGTCGTCGTGGGCCTTGAAGGCGGCGACCCTCTGGTCCTCCGTGGCGTTCGGGTCCTCGACGATCGCCTCGACGGCGCCCTGGGCATCGGTGACGGCCTTGTCCGCGGCGCTCTTCGTCGCGGCGGCCCTCCCGGCGTGCGCGCGCGCCGCGGTGGCCGCGACGGCGAGCGGGTGGGTGGCGTCGTCGAGCTCGGCGTCGAGGACCCTCTGGTACTCGGCTTCGGCGGCGAGGGCGGCGTCGTACCCCTTCTCGGCCTGGACGACGGCCTGTTCCAGCTCCGCGACGGACGCCGCAGTGGCGGTGGCGACCCGGGACACGGCGACGAAGGAGCCCGGGTCCGCGAACGCGGGCGCGGCGCAGAGCAGCAGCACGGGCGTGACGGCGGCGCAGGTGACGGCCGTCGTGACGGCACGGCGGATCTTCACAAGTCCCCTTTTCCGGAACGGAGGACAGTGGCGGATGCGGCCGCCCTGGGCAGGGTGTCGGCGTCGGTCGTGCGTCGAACCCCCGTGGCTCCACGCACAGTGACCGGCGCAGCGGTGCGCCATGACGACCAGCCCGACGATCGTATGCGTCGGGCGTCCCGGCGCCACCTGGGGCCCTCCCGCGCCTGGGGTGCCCCGGCAGGACCACGGCTGCCGGCGCCTGTCATGCCCGCACGCCGGTGCCGCACCCTCCTACCGCCGGGCGGCGTAGGGGGCCGCGCGGCCGGCTGCCGCCCGCCCTGGAGCCGCGACGTCAGGCCTCCCGGGGAACCGGCGCCGGCACCGACCCGGGTGTGAGCAGGCACGTCATCGTGGCGTGGTCCGCTTACCTGGTCGGTGGGTGTTTGCGCCGGGGGTCCAGCCGGTAGTCGGGACAGTCGCGGTTCTGGCACGCGCCGGGGCCCCATTCCGGAACGAAGACGCCGAGGGTCTTGTGGCGGTGGACCGCGGCGGGGACGGACTGCTGGCACGTCGGGCACGTGTACGTGTCGACCTTACGATTCGTCTTGACCATTTCTTTACGATATGCCGGATTTGCCGCCACGGAAAGTGGTCGCCCTTCGCGCCCCTCGAATCCGTCCGACCCCTCCGACTCCTCTGACTCCTCCGACTCCTCCGACTGCCCCGGCCTCTCCGGCGTCTCCGGCGGTGCCAGCGCCCTGGGGCGCTGGGCCGGCCGAGCCCCGGGCGGTCGGGAGGCGTCCGCGTCCGCCACGGCGGGCGCACCACCCGCCGGGCCGCCCCCTGCGGCCGCGGAGGCGTCCCGCCGGTCGTCGCCGCCCTGCGGAGTGGCGGCCGGAGGCGGCCTGGTGAGGCTGAGCACGACGGAGGCCGCCAGGACGACGACGATGACGGCGAGGCTGATCGGCGAGGGGATCTCCGGGATGTCCGGGCTGACCACCTTGTGGGACGCCTGCAGGATGAGCTTGACCCCGATGAAGGCGAGGATGATCGCCAGGCCCTTGCTCAGGTAGTGGAAGCGGTCCAGGAGCCCGGCGAGCATGAAGTACAGGGCACGCAGGCCGAGAATCGCGAAGGCGTTGCTGGTGTAGACGATGAAGGCGTCGTCGCTGACCGCGAGGACGGCCGGCACGCTGTCGACGGCGAAGATCAGGTCGGCGGCCTCGATCGCCGCGACCACCGCGAGCAGCGGGGTCGCCACGCGTCTGCCGGCTTCCTTGACGAAGAACTTCGTCCCGGCGTACTGGTCCGAGACGGGGACGATCTTGCGGAGCATCCGTACGGCGAAGCTGTTGCCCGGGTCGAAGCTCTCCTCCTCGTCCCTGAGGAGCTTGTACGTGCTGTAGAAGAGGACCGCGGCGAAGGCGAACAGCACCGCGGTGAAGCGGCTGACGACGGCGACGCCGAGGGTGAGGAAGACGCCGCGGAAGACCAGGGCGCCCATGACGCCGAGGAAGAGCACCCGGTGCTGGTAGGCGCGGGGCACCTTGAAGTAGGCGAAGATCACGGCGAAGACGAAGAGGTTGTCGACGGACAGGCTCTTCTCCAGCAGCCAGGCCGTCGTGTACTCGGTGCCCGCCGTCGTGCCGAGGACGAGGAAGACGACGGCGCCGAAGACCAGGGCCAGGCCCACCCACAGGCCGCTCCAGGCGGCGGCCTCCTTGAAGCCGATGACATGCGCCGTGCGGTGGGACAGCAGATCCACCGCCAGTGACACCACCACGGTCGCGGCGAAAGCCCCCCACAGCCACAGCGGGACCTCAAGCACACCGAACACCCTCGTCATGGCCCGCGCCGGGGACGCGGGGCTCGTATACCGAAGTGTGCGCCGCCGCACCCTCGGGCGCATCCGGAGCGGCCCGGGGAGGGCCGCCCCGGCGGGCGCCGCGTACGGGTACGCGGTCGGGCTCCGGCAGGGCCGAGTACCGGCGGGGCGGCAACCGTTCTCGACTCAGCGGCAACTGTCGAGCAGCCCGTCCCTCACGGGCACCCCCCACACCCGTACAGATTGGGAATCACGCATGACACAGCTGCACGGCCACGGCAAGGCGCGGCACCGCAGAAAGAGGACGGTCCTGCTGTCAGGGATCCCGCTGGCGCTGGTCGCCGCGGGGGCCATGGCCTACGGCACGGCTTTCGGGGCGTTCGGGGAGGACGCGCGACCGAAGGCCGCGGCGGCGCCGCCGAGCGCGCCCGCCCAGCCCGGTCCCGGGCGGGTGACCGGCGACGTCGTCGTCCACGACCCGACCATGCTGCGGGCCCCCGGCGGGCGCTACCTGCTCCACTCCACCCACGGCTACCTGGAGGTCCGCACCTCCACCGACCGGGTCTCCTTCAGCCGCGACGGAAACGCCTTCACCAAGCCGCCCCGTTGGTGGTCGCGCTACTCGGCCGAGAACGACCCGTGGGCACCCGACCTCTCCCATCACGGGGGCCGGTACCTGATGTACTACTCCGTCTCCACGTTCCATTCCAACGCCTCGGCCATCGGCCTCGCCACCTCCACGACCGGCACGCCGGGCAGCTGGAAGGACCAGGGCATCGTCCACTCCTCCACGGCCGGCAGCGACTACAACGCCATCGACCCCGACCTGTTCGTCGACGACGACGGCACGTGGTGGCTGGCCTTCGGCTCCCACTGGAGCGGGATCAAGATGATCCGCCTCGACCCGCGGACCGGCAAGCAGCACCCGGGCGACACCACCCGCCACGCGCTCGCCTCGCGCTCCGAGGCGCCGAGGGCGGTGGAAGGCCCGACCGTGGTCAAGCGGAACGGCTACTACTACCTCTTCGCCTCGTACGACACCTGCTGCGCCGGTACCGCCTCCACCTACAAGATCAAGGTCGGTCGGGCCACCAAGCCCACCGGGCCCTACCACGACCGCGACGGCGTGGCGATGAACAAGGACGGCGGCACCGTGGTCATGGCGTCACACGGATCCGTGATCGGCCCCGGCGGGCAGGACATCCTGCGCGACGGCGGCAAGGACCTGCTCGTCTACCACTACTACGACGGCAGGGACAAGGGCGCCCCCAAGCTCGGGGTCAACCTGTTGAAGTGGAGCGGGGGCTGGCCCACCGCGTACTGACCGGGCTCTGCGGCGAGGAGGCGGCGGTTCGCGCGAGGACCGCCCGCGCGGCCCCCTGTGCCCGGGAGACGGCCCGACCCGCGCCGGTACGTCCTGCCCACTCCTCGCCGCCTGGCTGCCGCCGTCCCGCCGCCATGGCGCGGACGAGCGCCCCGGCCGGCAGTGACACTCCCGCCGTCACCGCGCTCCCTGGCCGCGCCGCGACGCTCCATGCGAGCCTGCTGCCACGTCAGATGCCGTACACGACGACCACGGGTCAGCAGGTGCCGCCGTCGGACCCGCGAGAGTCGGAGCGGGGCTGCCTCCGGCCGCCGGTCGGCGCACGGCAGCGGGGACACCCCCTAGGCTGCCGTTCGGTCGGCGAGAAAGGGAGTGCGGTGGTGGACACGGCGGAGCGGTACCGGCGATTCGCGACGGCGGAGGCGCGGGGTCATTCCCCGACGTACGAGCGGCTGGCCACCGCGATCGCTGATCTCCCGGACCTGTTGGCGCTCATCGACGAACTGCCGCCCGCCAGGCGGCAGCCCAATCTGCTGCTGGCCGCGGTGCGTTTTCTGGGCGGCCCGGTCGATGACGTCGCCGCCTTCCGGGAGTGGACCCGAGTCCACTGGGCCCGGGTCCGCGCCACGATGCTGGAGCGGCGGACCCAGACCAACGAGCCGGGCAGGTGTTCCGTCCTCCTTCCCGTGCTGGCCCGTCTGCCCCAGCCGCTGGCCCTCATCGAGGTCGGTGCCTCGGCCGGGCTCTGCCTCTACCCCGACCGCTACCGCTACCGCTACGACGGGGGCACCGCGCTCGGCCCGTCGGACAGCGCGGTCGTCCTGGAATGCGACACGACCGGCGCCGTTCCGCTGCCCGCCACACTGCCGGAGGTCGTCTGGCGAGCCGGTGTCGACCTGAATCCGCTCGACGTGGCCGATCCCCAGGACGCCCGCTGGCTGGAGTGCCTGGTCTGGCCCGAGCAGCACCAGCGACTGGCCCGGCTGCGGGACGCCCTGCGGATCGCGCGCGTCGAGCCCCCGACTCTGGTCCGCGGCGACCTCAACGGGACCATCCGCGACCTGGTCGCCGCCGCCCCGGGGGAAGCCACCCCGGTCGTCCTCCACAGCGCGGTCCTCGCCTACCTGCCGCCCGAGGAACGCGAGACCTTCACCGCCACCATGCGGGAGCTGGGCTGCCCCTGGATCTCCAACGAGGCCCCCGGCGTCCTCCCGACCGTGGACCGCCGGCTGCCCGCCGGTCCTCCCTCCGACCGTCTGCTGTTCACCCTCGCCCTGAACGAGCACCCGCTCGCCCGCACCGGCCCGCACGGTCAGCGCCTGGAGTGGCTGCCCGCCCGGACAGCCCCGTGAACGAGCAGCTGTCCGCCACCCGGCGTCTTCCCACGCGAGGACGCGCAACAATCGGCTGGCGCGCTCGGACGCGGTGGGCCGGCGCCCGTCCCGGGCCGACCGGGTGGGCGGCGAACGGCCCCGCCGCCCGGAGCGTCAGCGGCCCCTCGGACTGTCGCGCCACGTCGGAGGCGGAGGGCAGGGGCGGACCACCCGCCGGCGGGCTCGGCGCCTGCGCCGTCGCCGCACCCGCCGTATCCGGGCTCGGGGCCCACGAGGCACTCAGGCCACAAGCGAGGGGGGCGAGGGACAGCCGCTTCCGCTCGTGACGTGCCGTGCGTGGTGGCCGTCGGCCTGCGGCGCCGGCGGGCGACCGTGGCGGGGCGTCACGGCGGGGGTACGGCGGCCCGTACGGCGTGGTGGACGGTGCGTGCCAGGCGGGCGCCCCATACCGACCGCGGCCCCGCGAAGGAATGGAGCTCCCGGCCGGGGCGCGGACTGCGCGCGGCGATGACGATGGCGTCGGTGGGAGTGCCGGAGCAGTCGTATCCGGCGTCGAGCAGGGCTTGGACCTTGGCTTCGGTGGCGGTGGCCACCGCGTTGACGAGGGCCGCGTCGGTCAGCGCCACGGGGAGCGCGGCGATCACGTTGATCGTGCCGGGCGCTGCCGGCCCGTGGGTGCCCTCCGCCGGGGACGCGGCCCACCCGCGGACCGTCACGCCCGCGGTCGCGACCGCTTCGGTGCCGCCGTCGTCTGCGACGGCGTGACGGGAGACGTCAGCGGCCGTCATCAGCCCGACCCCCGCCCCCCGGGCGCCGGCATCGCGGGCGAGGGCGGCCAGGTGCCGGTCCGGGTCGGTACGCCGGTAGCCGTGCGAGACCTGGGCGTTCAGGACCCAGGCGCGCTCCCCGATGCCCCCGCCGAGGACCGCGCTGCTGATCATGCGCCAACCCGGGCCCGCACGCCACAGCAGGGCGTGCAGCCGCTCGCCGTCCTCGACCCGGACCAGCCGCTGCAGGGACAGGACACCGGCGGCACGGGGCGGCGGGATGACGGCAGCCAACGGTCCGGGCTCCTTTCGGGCGGCGAGGGACCGGCTGATCGTACTGGGAGGCCGTCGACGTCCTCGCCGTGGTGTACGTGATGCGCGGTGCGGTCACCCGCCGGCATCCGCCCGCCGAGGCCCGCCGCCACGTCTCCGACGTCCTGCGCGGCCGGCCCCACCAGCCGGACCTGGTCACGGCCGGCCGATGGATGATGACCGCCGTCCTGCGCGCCCGGTACCGACGCCACACAGAGGACCAGGCCGTACCTCCGTCCGCTGTCCCGCAACCCGGGCCGACGGCCTTGGCGGTCCGGGAGGGCGCCGGCCGTGGCGAGGGCCGGGCGCCCGCCACTACCCGGACCAGCCGGGCGCCCCGAGGGCGACGCACTCCCGCCGCTTGCCTGGAGGAAGCCTCCGGGTCAGCCAGGTCGCTCGCCCCGGGGGAGGGGGAGTACGGCCACCGGGGGCCGGTCCGAGGCGGGCAGCCCGAGCGCCACTCCGCCGACGTGGAACAGACGGTCGCGGTACGCGGCGAGGAAGGGGGCGCTCAGCGCGGAGTCGATGGCGCCTACGGGGCAGGCGGCCAGCCCCAGATCCGTGGCGGTCAGGCAGAGGGTCTGCATGAGGCAGCCGGTGTCGCGGTAGATCAGGGCGAGCGCCAGGCGGGAGTACTTCCAGGTGGTGCGCTGCGCGCACGAGGTGAGGTAGAGGCTGACCGGCGGTGGCGCGTCCATCCCGGCCGGCGCGACGACGAACCGCTGCTGCAGTGCGGTCAGGGCCTCGTCCCAGGGCGCCAGTTCGTCGAGACGGTGGCCGAAGGGGTCGTAGTGGTAGGCGCCGGGTTCGAGGCCGTCCACGCTCCGGGCCAGGACGTATACCTCCAGACTGTGCCGTGCGCCTCCCGACGGTGCCGGCCGCTGCGTCTGCTGGTACGCGAGCGGCGGCAGGTGACCGCGGACCCGGGCGGCCCGCTCCAGGAGGAGGGCCAGGGCGGTCAGGGGCACCGGCTCGGCCGCGTAGTGGCGGACGGTGCGCCGCTCGGCCAGCACCGCGGCCAGGGCACGGCTGCCCGCACCGGCGGGCTCGGGCAGTTGGATGGTGGCGGTCGCCTCGTCGTGGCGGAGGCGGGCGGGCGGTGAGGCCGCGAGGTCCCGCCCGCCGAGCCCCGCGGTACCCGCCTGCCGGTGCACGGCCAGTTCGTACGGGCTCCACCCGTCGTCCGGCGCGTCCTTGTCGTCGGGCGGGCATCGCCGGACGACGCCGGCGTCGGCCAGCCTCTCCAGGAGGGCCGCCACGGGGCCGGGGCCGGGCGACCGTTCCCACAGGCCGTGCAGCTCCTCGGCGGTGCGGGGCCGGTCGAGGTGGGACAGCAGGGTGACGAGGGCCGGGCGGATGGCGAACTGCCGCCAGTGGCGGCAGTCGCGCAGGACCAGACCGCCTTCGGCTCCCCATTCGGGGATCACGTCGGGGTTGCGGCGGTAGTGCCGGTGGTCGTTCATGCGGGGCCTCCGAAAGCCGTCAGAGGAACGGGAGGGGCAAGCGGTTGAGCTGCCCCTCGGTGAGCGGAGCGCCGCGCAGCCCCATGGCCACGGGCGCTCGGAAGACGCGCGGGCCGCCGAGGCGGTGGAAGTCGCGGCGCAGGGTGATCGGACACAGGCCGGGCACGATCGTCCGCACGACGGAGACACCGCACTCCCGCACGTCGATCGGGGTGATGTCGACGGTGATGGTCTCGTACCCGGCGGCGGCCAGCCGCCCGACGGCCTCGGTGAGTCGGGCGTGCCGGGATCGCCCGGCGGCCCGGGGGGCGGGCAGGGGGTGCAACGGGCCGTCCTGCAAGAACCGCAGGTGGCCGAGGCGGTCCGGGCTGCAGTAGTAGCGGCCGAAGTCCGTGACCGTACGCAGGTCCGCGTCGGGGTGGGGCACGCCTTCGGTGGGCAGTGTGCCCCGCACGGCTTCAAGGCACAGACACGCCTCCTCCAGGGCTCCCTGGAGCGCCTCGTGCACGTCGAGGGCCGCCCGGGCCGCGTGGCTGACGACGGGCTCGTCAGGGGTGCCGGTCACCACCTGCACCCCCACCACCGGAATGCCGAGGTCGGTGGTGAGGTCCTTGCACAGGACGCGGCCCTCGTCCGCCGCGAGCCGCTCCGCCATGTCGCGGGCCGGGCCGTCGCCGAGGAGGGACAGGTCCAGGGTGGGCAGGGTGAGCCGGTTGGACCAGGCGATGACGGTCGCGTCACGCTCCACCAGCTCCAGCAGGCCGCCCAGGGCCGCGTGGGCGGCGTCGCGCCCGGCCGCCAGCCCGTTGGAGATGGGGTTGAACCAGGGCTTGTGCCCCCGCGGGAAACGGTACGGGAGGTAGACGGCACAGGCGGGTACGTAGCGCGGGCGCCGGGTCGTCAGGGAGACGCCCCGCACCCAGTCGATCTCGGCGTCCGGGTCGAACGGGCCGAGGCGGGGCAGACGTGCGTACTCCGCGTCCGACCCCAAGGGCAGCGTGCGGGGGTCGACCGCCGCCTCGCCCAGCGCGGACAGGGTGGAGCGGACCAGGTTCGCCGGGTCGTACACGCCCGCCGCGTACCGCTCCATCGTCTCCCCGAGGGCGCACACCCGGGCGGTGTCGGGGTCCCACTTGTTCGCGGCGCCCTGCGGCTGGGCCTTGACCGGTGAGAACCAGGTCGTGGTCGGCATTCCGGTGGTGTAGGCGCTGGTGGTGGCACCCGGCTGGTCGTCCTCGAGCACGCGCATGCCGCCGACGATTCCGGTCAGCGGGCTCACGGCATGGCGCATGCGCTCCCAGTCGGCGCCGCTGCCGTGCTCGGTCTCGGCGGCAGCGGCCTCGGGCAGCGCGTCGGCGCGGGGCGTGGGGCGGACGCCTGCGGGACACCCCGGGCAGTGCGGCGTGTGCAGCAGGCGGTGCCGGGTGCGCTCCAGCGACGCGTGGTCCACTTCCAGCAGGTAAGGCGGGTCGTGGGGCGCCGAGTCGGGCAGGGCCCGCAGCAGTTCATGGGCGAGGGTGCCGGCGGCGACGGCCGTGGTGGGCCAGGGGGAGCTGTCCGCCGCGCCCATCAGTGTCTCCAGAGGCAGGTCCGCGATCGCCTGCCAGGTGTGGTTGGCGCGCAGGCGTCGGACCAGGCACACCGGGCACGGGGTCGTCGGCGAGGCCAGCCGGGTGAACAGCAGCCGGGTGGGCGTGCTCAGATACGCCACCAGCGCGCCACCGGTCTCGGCCGACCACCGTGCCCAGGCGCCCAGTTCGGTCTCGTCCGCCGACAGCGGCACCAGTGCCGCCGCGCGGCCGGCTCCCTCGACGGCAGGGGGGATCCCGGTGTCCTCGACCCGTGCTCCCGCCGCCGCGAGCAGCCGGCGGACGGCCTCCTGAAGCGGGCCCCGCCCGACGGTCAGTACGGTGCCGTCGGCCACGCCCGCCGCGTCGTACAGCGGGTGGGTCGGCACGGGGCCGCTCTCGGCGAGCAGACCGCGCCGGCGCAGCCCCGTCACGGCCGGTTCCGGCAGGGCGTCCGGGCGCACGAAACCGTCGCTCCCGTCCAGCTGCTCCGGGGTGGCTCCGCGAAGCCGGAGCGTGCCGGTGCTGGCACAGACGTACAGCAGACCGGACCGGGCGAGGAGGCGGACGTCGGGGCGGGTGACGATCGACGGGGCGGGGGAGGGCGGCTGGCTCGGCTGCGCGTTCATGACGGCCCACCTTCGGCGTGGTCGGACGGCGAGAAGGGTGTGCCCCGCCCCCGGCGGGGGCGGGGCGCCTCTCGAGCGGCTAGTCGATCTCGTATTCCTCGTCCGACACCGCCGCGGAGTGGCAGCAGGTACAACCGGCCGCCACCTCGGGCTCCGGAACGGCCATTTCCTCGAACATGTCTTGGATGTCTTCCATCGCCTTGCCTCATTTCGTGGAAGGTCGTGCGTGGCGCGCCGAAAACGCGACACGCGTCGGTCGCCCAGTGCATGCCCCCGAGCCGCGCGCCGGAAAGCCACGTGGCGTCGTCACGCCGTTCGGTGCGTTTCTCCGCGCGTGCGCGCCCCGGAAAGCGCCCGCAGAAACCCTTGCCGGAAACCGGGGTGATGCCGGAACTCCTGAAGCGCCGCCATGTGCCGCTCGGCGTCCGAGAGCCTCGCGTGGCGGAGGTTCTCCTCGTACGGCGGGGTGAAGCGGCTCTCCAGCGCGGCGGCGTACCGCTCCAGCGCCGCCGCTGTCCGACCGCGGTCGCCCAAGCCGTCGCCGAGGCACTCGTCGAGCAGTGCCGCCTGCTCGAAGGCGTCGGCGATGCCCTGCGCGCCGAGGGGGTCCTTGTGGAGCGCGGCGTCCCCGACCAGCGCCCATCCCGGTCCGGTCGACCGGCGGAAGAAGTTGGGCAGGTCCCCGCAGCAGTGGAGGCGGTCCGCCCGGCGGGCGCCCGCCACCGCCTCCCGCAGTCCGGGCGCCGCCCGCCCGACCAGGTCGAGGTACAGCCGCTCGCGGTCGCGGCGCTCCCCGAGCGGATGGTCAACGGGGAACTGGACGTTGACCAGCGTCAGGCCGTCGTGCGTCGGGATCGCGGCCGCACCGACGCCCTGACCGAGGAAGAGCCGCAGGGACGGGTCATCCAGACCGTCCCAGTACGTGTACCACGCCCGGGTGAGCCTGCCGTCCCACCGCGTGTACGGGGCGTCGGCCAGGCGCGCCACCGTCGAACGGCGCCCATCCGCTCCGATGACCAGGCGGGCCCGCTCGACCCGGGCCCGGCCGTCGGGCGCCCGGCACACCACGCCGGCGACCGAGCCGTCCTCCCAGTGGAGCCCCGTGACGGAGACCCCCTGGCGGAACTCGACGCCCGCCCGGACCGCGCCCCGGGCCAGGACGTCGTCCAGTACGTACCGCCGGGGCGCGCAGACCATGCGAGGCTCCCCGTCGGCCGCCGGTAGCGGCCCCTCCACACGTATCCCGGCGCCCGTGAACGACAGCGTCGTCAGAGGCGGGCACCCGGTGGCCAGCACATCCGGCAAAAGCTCCCACTGCGCCAGGAGTTCCATGCCGCGCAGATGAATGAACAACGTGGACAGGGTGTCATGCGGAAAGGCGGACCTTTCCAGCAGCAGTACGCGATACCCACGCCTCGCCAAAAGCATCGCCGTGGTCGATCCCGCGCACCGGGCACCCACGATCGCCACATCGAACATACGCGTCCCGGACAGGGGGGAATCGGCAGGAAAAAAGAAAAGGCGGGGTGGACGATCTCGCGCGAACTCCCCGCCCCTCTGTCTTATGCGCGGCCCCACCGGCGCGGAACCCGCCGGCATCGCACCTGACGCCAACTCGCCAACGCTTCCTCCGCCTCGACACCCTCGACGGCCCCCGCTTCCGACGGCCCCCCCTTCCGACGGCGCCCGCTTCGGGTGTCAGCCGACCGCCGGCGCGGGCCACAGCGGGGCCGCGTACTGCCCGCACCTGCACCCCGAGATGACCAACGCCCCCCGGGCTGGGTTCTTCCCGGCCCGAGGGGCGTGGTTGCGGGTCGCCTCTGTAGGGGCTGGTGTTACTTGAGGTAGACGAGACCGTCGGTGGTGATGGCGGGGCGGCCTGCGGTGCCGACGACCACGATCCTGACCGTGTGCTTGGCGCTGGTGGCCCAGGTCTTGGTCCAGATGGCGTCGCGGTACTTGGTGGTGGCCGACTTCAGGTCGACGGTGGCGGCCTTGACGCCGTCGACGTACACGTACGCCTGGCCGGAGTTCGCGGCGCGGGAGACGACCCAGGCGGCGGAGCGGCCGGTGAAGGTCCAGGTCAGACTGGCGTTCTTGGTGGAGGACGCCAGGGACTTGCCACCGAGGTAGCTGGTGGAGGACTTCGCCGCCCAGGTGCCGGACTTCGTGGCGGCGGTCTCCTGGAGGATGACGTGGGTACCGGAGACGGAGGCGCCGGCGGTGTTGCCGGCCCGGTCGTGGGCGGTCAGGCTCCAGGTCGTGGCCGCGCCGGACTTGGCCGTGTGAGCGGCGGAGTAGACGCTCGGGCCGTACGTCCTGGCCACGGGGCTCGTCAGGCGCACCTCCTTCAGCGCGGTGGTGTCGGTGGCCTTCCAGCTGAGGGTGAGCGGGACGGCGGTGGTGTCGACGGTGCCGGCGCGCAGGGCGAGCGCGGGCCTGGTGGTGAAGACCGGCGCGGTGGTCTCGGCGACCACGGTCGCGGCCGGGGTGGTCGTGGTGCGGCCGGAGTGGTGGACGGCGCGGACCTGGACCTTGCGGGTGCCGGGCGGGAGCGCCGTCGTGGCGGAGGTCGCCGAGCCGGTGGCGGTGGCGGCGACCTGGCCGTCGACGAGCAGGTCGTGGCTCTTGACCAGGGTGGAGGGAGTGGTGGAGGTCCAGTTCACCGTGAGGGACGACTTCGTGTAGTACGTCGTGCCCGACAGGTTCGCCCCGGTGATCGACTTGATGGCGAGCCCGGCCACCGGGCCGGCCGCCCAGGAGCGCAGGGTGGGCAGTTGACCGTAGAAGGCGTCGCCCGGGCACTGGGTGTTGTAGCCGTCGCGGTGGCCGTGGATCACCGGGAACGACACCTGCGCGCCCTTGGCCCACGTCCTGCCGAAGAAGCTGCGCCCGCCGTCACCGGCGGTGAGGGTGGTGGTGCCGGCCGGGTCGACGCCGTACTGGCCCAGCTTCCACGCCGCGACCCGCGCGACGGCGGTCATCGCGGCCTGCGAGGGAGCGGTGTCGGTGTAGGTGCCCAGGACGGAGATGCCGGTCGTCTCGGCGTTGAAACCGTAGGCGTGCGCACCCTGCACCGGTTGGTCCACGCCGCCCTTGCGGCCCTCGTAGACGGTGCCGCACTTGTCGACGAGGAAGTTGTAGCCGATGTCCTTCCAGCCCAGCTGCTTGACGTGGTACGCGTAGATGCCGCGCACCACCGCGGGCGCCTGCTCGCACGTGTAGGTGTTGGACTCGGCGGTGTGGTGCACCACCACGGCCTTGACCTGCCCGCCCGGCAGGTAACCGGGGGCCTCGGGGCTGATCGACTCGTCCGCGCCCCAGTCCGCCCGGTGGGTGATCGGCGGGCGCGGCATCGTCGACGGCGGCGCCGGCGGCACCGTCACCGTCGTACTCGGGCTCGGGCTCACGCCGGCGCTGGGGCTCGCCGGCGGGGTGGACGGCACGGAGGCCGACGGCGAGGGCGGAGCGCTCGTCGTGGGTTCGCCGGTCGGCTCCTGGCTGACCGGCGGCGTCGTGACCGGTTCCCCGCTGGGCGTCACCGACACCACCGGCTCCGGCTCCGGCTCGCTCCCTCCCGGCGCGGGCGTGGTCTCCGCCGGGGTGGGCGGCTCGGTCTCCTCCAGAGCGAACGCCGCCGGAGCCATGCCCCTCACGCCACCCGTCTTGGGGTCCACCATGTCCAGCCGCAG
This sequence comes from Streptomyces sp. DH12, assembly GCF_020873895.1. GTDB lineage: Bacteria > Actinomycetota > Actinomycetes > Streptomycetales > Streptomycetaceae > Streptomyces. The sequence continues at coordinate 189,077 of NZ_JAHWGT010000005.1, forward strand.
CCCGGCCGGCAGCTTGCCCGACGTCGTCCCGCCCGCACGCAGCCGCACCTCGACACCGTCGGACGGGCCCACCCACGCGGGCTCGGTACCCCCGCGCGCGGCGCCGTCCTCGCCCTGGCCGCTGTCGCCCTCCAGCCGCAGCCACGACGACCACCGCCCCGAACCGGCCGCACGCGTACGGACCTCGACCGTCCCGGCGACCCGCGCCGACGGCTCCGTCCACGTCACGCCCAGCATGCTGAACGGCCGGGTGCCCTCCTCCTTCAGCGCCGCCGAACGACCGTCGGCAGCGGCCATGATCGGCTCCGTACGCGCCTCCGCCACCACCGGACGAGGCTTGCCGTCCACCGCCTCGGTGGTCGCCTCCGTCCCTGTCACCCCCTGGAGGACCAGTACACCGGTGACACCCGCCACGGCGGCACTCGCCGCCACCACTATCCGACGCCGCTTCACGCAGCCCCCACCCCTCGCAAACGAAAACCGCGACCAGCCGCGCATCCGCCGGCCACGGCATCCACGCGCGCACGAAGGCTACACACAGACGAGTGCGCCCCCTTCCGTACCGCGCGCATGGAACCGTGTGTACGGGGTACAAGCAGCCCTTTTCATTGACCGTGAGCAAGGTCACAGGGCTGTCAGCCCGGGCGCTGTGGGAGCGAACCGAGACGTCCTGACCCCGGCCGCGGGCCGGCGCCCTCGGGGTCGTTAACGTCGCACTTCCACCGTGGCGTCGCCCGATCCCCAAGCAGGAAGCATGTGTCATGACCCAGCAGATCCTTGAGCGTGTCAGCGGGTACGAGCGTCGGTTCAACACGCTGTTCGAGGAGTACTTCGACACGTTGAGCGCTGCACTCGATGTGCCGTCGTTCAGCCGGTTCACCCCGGAGTGCCTCGCCCTTCTGCGGGAGTTGTCCCTGCGCGGCGGGAAGCGGATGCGGGTCGTGCTGCTGCATGAAGCGGCGCGTCTGGTGACGGACGGGCCCGCCGAGGGGCTGGACGCCGCCGCGCTGAGCATCGAGCTGCTGCAGACCCACGGCCTGGTGCACGACGACCTCATCGACGACAGCCCCGTCCGCCGCGGCGGCCCGTCCACCTACTACGCCTACCGCCGGCAGTTCCCCGACCACCCGCGGACAGCCCTGGGCCTGACCGTCCTCGCGGGCGACCTCGCCCTGGCCCTGTCGCTGCGGGTACTGCTGGAGTCCACGGCGCCTGCCGGGGTGCGGCAGGCCATGGTGGAGGTGCAGACGCGGGCGGCGGCCGACACGTTCCTGGGCCAGATCGTCGACCTGGAACGCGACTTCGCCGGCGCACCGGACGAAGGGACCCTGCACTGCGTGGCCGACTACAAGTCCGCCCGCTACTCGATCCTCGCGCCCCTTCAGCTCGGCCTCCTGGCCGCGGGCGAACAGCCGCAGCGCTTCGACGGAGAACTGCGCGAGTACGCAAGGCTCGTCGGGATCAGCGCGCAGATGCGCGACGACTTCCTGGACCTGTTCGGGGACGCGGACACCATGGGCAAGCCGACCGGCACCGACCTGCGCGACGGCAAGCACAGCTACACCGTCCGTGCGCTCCTCGCGGCCGTCGACGACGCCGAGCGGCGCGTGGTGGAGGCCGCGCTCGGCGATGCGACCTGCACGCCCGAGACGATCGCCGCCGTCCGTGAGATCGGCGAACGCCGCGGCGTGGCCGACCGGATGCGTGCGGACATGCGCCGCTACGCGCAGCAGGCATCGGCGGTGGCCACCGGCTGGCGGCCTCGGTGGCGGGACGAGGCAGTCGGCTTCTTCGAACAGCTGCCGCTGTGGAGCATCGAGCGAGCCAGGTGACCGGCGAACGCACCACCTACATGGTCTGCCCGGCCGAAGGACAGCCGGCGGGCGGGGGATCGTCCGTCGCCGCATGCGGGACCTGGACCATCGGATCGGCCAGGGCCTGTCGCCGGAGACCGGGGAGGCTGTCGGCGCCGGGCGAAGCCGTCTCGATGCGGAAGCACACGCTGGTCGTGTCACCACCGCAGGCCGCGGCCACGACAGCGAGGGGCACCCCTGGCGCGCAGGGCCCTGATCTGCTCGTGTATGCGGTGGGTGCCCGGGTCATCGAGGTGACAGGGAAACACCACACGGTGGGCGGTGGTCAACGTGCCCGCCGCGTCTCACCGGGCAGTGCCGGTGGCCGGCCGCAGGGGAGACCGGCGGCGGGTGGGCGTGGTCACAGACCCGGGCACCTCCTGAAGAGATCGGAGCCACGCACAAGAGGAGCCTCGCCCTCGAACCCGGGATGGATCGTCGACACTGCCGGAGGGGTCGTGCGGTTCGGCGACTTCGGTCCGCGGGCCCTCAGCGGGCGTAGTCGGCGAGGTCATGCAGGGCGGCGAGCCAGTGTTCTCCCAGGCCGTCCGCACCGGTCAACGCGTCGTCGGCGAGGACGGTCAGGCGGGCGGTGTCGTCGTAGCCGGTGAGGGCGATGTGGCAGAGCTGGTTTCTGATCAGCGGGGTGACAATGGCGCCGTGTGTGGCGCGGGCGCCTTGGTGCAGCAGGGCGGGGCCGACATTGACGTTGGAGCAGTCCATGGCGACCGGACAGACCGAGGCCACGCGCGCGCCGAAAGCCGCTGCCAGCCGTAGCGGTACGGCCGCCAGCAGGAGGCGGGCGGCGTCCCGGTGCCCGCTTTCGCGCAGCCGCGCTGTCTGGGCGGTCACCCGGGTCAGCGCCTGCAGGGGTGAGACGGCGTCACAGGGCAGCGTGAGCAGTGAGCTGACCACGTCGTTGAGGGGAGCGTCGGCGCGTTCGGGTGTGCGGATCGACAGCGGCACGGAGACGCGTACCGCAGGGTGAGGCTCTCCGGCGAGCTGCCGATGGAGGCGTCCCACGGCGAGGGCGAGAGCCCCCAGGTGCACGTCGTTGATCGTGGCCCCGAGGTTTCGGCCGATCGTGCGCAGGGTGCGCAAGGGCACATCGGTGTGGGCGAGGCGGGCGACACCGGTGGCCTGGCCGCTGAAAGCTGGGCCCAGCCGCGGCGGGCGCATGGCCAGGGCCACGTCCTTGCACGCGGAGGCCATGCCCCGGGCCCGCACGGGTCGGGGGGTGTGCAGGCGCGGCAGGGCACCGGCGGGGGCGGGCTGGTCCTCGAGCAGGTCCCGGGCGATACGGCAGGCGCCGGTACCGTCCAGTAGGACGTGATCGATACGGAAGCACAGGGTGTGGGAGCCGCGAGCGCGCCGGATCAGCCAGACGTCCCACGTGGGCGCGGGAGCGGGTGGCAGAGGACGGCTGAGCATCGACTCGGCGGCCTGGGTGGCGTCCTTGTCACCGGGCAGGTCCACAGCGAAGACGTGGTGGTCGGCGACGGGCGGGGGAGTCAGGAGCGCGCTACGTCCGCCGGCCTCGACGCGGTAGCGCAGTGCGGGCAGGCGGAAGGCCCGTTCCGCGACGCGCACACCCAACGCGGTCGGTTCCGGGGCAGTGCCTTCGAAATCAAGGAGGTAGCACACGGGTCTCGACTGGTGGCCGGCCCCGGCATGAAGCACGGCGTCGACCGCCCCGAGTCGCAGTCGACGGGGTGGCGCAGCAGGCGGTCCGGACAGCACGGTGCGATGCCTCCTGGAGGATGGAGCGAGGGGTGGTCGCCCGCTGCGTTCCCGGCAGGAGCGAGTGTCCCGTCCCGCCCGCCGCGGCAGGCGCAGCACCTCCTTGTATGGGCCTGACCCTGTTCGTCGCTTACGGCGCACCGATACGGATCCCGATTGCGCCCCGAATAGCGCCAATTTCTCCCTTTTCGCGCCCGAAGGGCGGGGTTGTACCGGGAGGGAACGCCGACATGGGAACTGCGCCCCATCCAGGTCAGGCAGTCCGGCCCGGCGGCTGAGCCCGAGCGCACTCCGACCTCGCGCTCCGACTCTCGGTGCTGCCGAAACCCGGATGGCCGACGGCACCCTCAAGCACGCCCGCGCTGCGGCTGCGGCTGCGGCGACCCGGGCCCGGATCGCCGCCGTGATCGACCCAGCCCTGGCGTCCGTTGCGTCGCAGCCGTCCACGGTCGCGCGCATGGTTACGGTACAAGGGCAGCTACCAGCGCGTTCGCGCCGACCTGCGCGAGAAACGCACCTCACCACGATCTGTTGCTGCGCGAGAGGTACGCCCGCGACGGGGAGGCGAGGGGGCCCGCTCAGGGACCGAGAGGCAGGGAGAGGCGGGGGTGTCCGAAGGTCAGACGCGCTCCGGCGGGGTTGGCCGAGCGATAGACCAGGTCCTCCGTGTCGATGACCACGGCGAGTCGACGACCGCGGGGGACGTCGTAGGCGGTGGCGTGCATGTCCAGGGTGACGGTGAACCGGTGGCCGGGGGCACGGTCGGTGAAGGTGTAGGGCGCGTGGCTGATGAGACGGCCCACACCGAGGGCGTCCTGTTCGTAGAGGTAGACGAAGAAGGTGCCGGTGGAGGCGCTGGGCGTCACCGGCACGGTGACACGGGTGGTGCCGCGCAGGGGTGTGGGGGCGGTGGTGAAGCCCGCCGCGTGCCAGACGGCGGTGGTGGTGCGGGGCAGCAGCGGCAGCACCGCCAGGGGTGGCAGGCCGCGCTTGTCCAGGGCCGGTGAGAGGAGGGGCAGCCCGGTGTCGGCGCCCGCGCCGTGCCCCGTGCGGATGGTGACGGGCCCATGGTGAAGAAGCTCCGACCGTTCACGCCGCGCGGTCATGGAGCGCCAGTCGGCGTGCCGCTCCTCCGCGTTCCCCTGGCGCGGCCGCAGGAGGAAGGGAGCGGCGTCCTCGACGGCGGTGCGCTGGTCACGCACGTGGTCGTCGAGCCACCGCTGTGTCCTGCGGCAGACGTCGATGCGCACGCCGGTGAGGCAGTAGATGCCGTGTTCGGCGTGTTCGCCGGGCCGCATCTCCAGATGCCTGGGGCCGTCGAGGGAGTCGAAGAGGTGACCGATCTGATCCGGTGGTGCCAGCAGCGTGTCCGTCCAGTGGTTGACCAGGAACACCGCTGTCCGGTGGGCGTTGAGGGCGGCCACGTACTGCTGGGGGGACCGCTGGCGGGCCCATGCCCGCACGTGCTCGGGGACGCGGCCGGAGAACAGGGCGCGTTTCATCTCGACCATCTCATCGGACGGCTTGCCGAGCAACCGGGCGAAGCCGTGCTGCGTGGACGCCTTGAAGGCCGCTGGGGTGTCATGGCGGAAGAACGTGTCCTCCAGGTCCGCCCAGCCGTCCATGGCGGCCACGGCGTCGATCCGCGGGTCGGACGCCGCGCCGAGCAACCCGATGCCGGCCCCGTAGGAGTATCCGAGGACGCCGACGCGCCGCAGGTCGACGCCCAGACGGCGACCCGCCCAGGTGATGACGGACGACAGGTCGTGGACGTCGCGGGGGCCGGCGGAGTCGATGCGCCCCGTGGAGGCACCCCAACCCCGCGGCGAGTACGTGACCACCAGGTACCCGGCGTCGGCGTAGTGGCGCGCCTCGGTGTTGTACGGAGCCTTGCCGAACGCCCAGGTGCCCGGCATCACCAGGAGCGGCGGACGCTCCCCGGCCGCCGCCCGCCGTGGGACGTGGACGGTGGCGCTGAGCGCGACACCCGGCTCGGTCGTGATGCGGTGGTCGGCCGGGCGGGGCGACACCGCGTCGACGGCCGGGGGAGTGGTGGCGGGTTGTGTGGCGAAGGCCCCGGACGACACGGTCACCACGCAGACCGCTCCGGCGACGGCAGCCGTCCAGGCGGGGCGGGGACGTTTCCGTCCGCGTCCGGGGGACGGGGCGTACGCCGGGGTGGCGGACCAGCGAATGGGCATGGACTCTTCGATCCTCGGTGGTCAGGCCGCCGGGTGCGCCGACGCGGCCGGCACACCCGGCCGGGGGCCGTCGTGGGTGTGGGGGAGGCGGCGGCAGTACGGCAGACGCGCGCAGTCCTCGCCTCGGAAGTGGGTGAGGAGCAGCTGCGCGTACTCGCGGTCGCGCTGCACGAAGGACAGGTGGTCGGTCTCCGCGATCGTGACGCAGGTGCCCCGGGGGTAGGCGGTGGCCAGCCGGCGCCCGCCCTCGGGAGGCGTCAGGGTGTCGAACTCGCCGGTGCACACGAGTGTGGGCGTGTCCGGCAGCGGGCCGTCGTAGGAGACCTGCGAGGTGTAGAGCCGGCGCGTGTTGGAAATGATCTTGGACCGTGCCTGTCGCGGTACGCGCACCAGCGCCCCGTGGACCATCCGGCGCACCGCGGCATGCCGGTGCACGGGCCCGGGCGGGCAGGCGGGGGAGAGGTGGTCGACCGCCATCCGGGCGAACGACTCTACGTCGCTGGCCTTCAGGAGGTCTGTGAAGTGACGTAGAGCGGCCACCTCCTCCTCCCGCAGCGGCTGCCGCGGATCGGCCGCCCCGGTCAACACCAGGCTGCGCACGACGTCCGACCCGTACCGCTGCGCCAGCCGATGGGCGACGAGCGCGCCGTAGGAGACCCCCACCAGGTCGTACCGCTCGAAACCCGCCGTGCGCATCGCGTGGTGCGCCGCCACGGCGAGGAAGTCGATGCCGTGGTGCGCGGGGAGTTCGTCGGCCATCCCGTACCCGGGCAGGTCGAGCGTGACGACCGTGGTGTGCCGCCGGAAGACGGACTCGTGGCGCCGCCATGAGCGCATGTCCTGGAACGCGCCGCCGAGGAAGAGCACAGGGGCCGTGCGCGACCGGGCGTGGGCGAGCACGCGGCGGTAGTACGCGAACCCCTCGTGCTCCAGCCGGTCGACCGCTTCAGTCGCCACGGCCGTCGCTTCCCTCGCCGCGTCCGGGCGGCGCCGGGGTACGGGCGGTGACCGGGCGGGCGGCTCCGCGGGTCGTCCCGGCCGGTGTCAGGCGGACCACGGTGTTGATGACGTGGTCCATGACGTCGGACGCGGGGGCGTCGGTCAGGTTGGACAGGAGCCGGACCATGAAGCGCATGGCGCGGGGCGACCGGACGGCGTTCTGGGTGACCAGCGCGGTGAAGGCGGGCCGGGCCATGAGGGCGGAGAAGCCCCGGCCGACACGGTAGTAGCGGCCCAGCCGGTGGGCCATCTCGCGTGGATAGTGCTCCATGGCGCGGTCCCGGGACGGGCCGGCGGAGCGGGCCAGGGCCTGGGCGGCGACCTCGGCGGCGAGCTCCGCGGACTCCATGGCGTAGGCGATGCCCTCACCGTTGCACGGGTTGACCATGCCTCCGGCGTCACCGATCAGCATCAGCCCCGGCCGGTAGTGGGGGAGCCGGTTGAACCCCATCGGCAGGGCCGCGCCGCGCAGCGGGCCCTCCGCGTTGCCCGCGTCGCGCAGTCCCCACGCGACCGGAGTGCGGGCCAGCCAGGCGTCGAGGAGCCCGGACATCTCCATGGAGCCGGTCCGGGAGTCGTTGAGGACGCCGAGGCCGACGTTGACCCGGCCGTCGCCCATGGGGAAGATCCACGCGTATCCCGGGAGGATGCGGCCGTCGTGGCGGCGCAGGTCCAGCCAGGTCTCCAGATAGGCGTCCTGGTGCTTGGCGGGACTGCGGAAGTACCGCCGGACGGCGGTGCCGAGTGGGCGTTTCTTCAGCCGCTCGATCCCGACGGCCACGGCGAGGCGCCCGGCGACGCCGTCGGCTGCGATGACCAGGGGCGCGGTGAAGGTTTCGGACCGGCCGTCCTCGCCGGTCGCGAGGACGCCGACGACCCGCCCGGCGCGGTCGAGCAGGGGCCGCGTGACCTTCGTGCCGGTGTGCAGCCGGGCCCCGGCCGCCGCGGCGTGTCGGGCGAGGAGGTCGTCGAAGTCGTCCCGGGCGCGGGTGAGGCCGTAACCGGGGAACCGTCCGCACTCGGGCCAGTCCATTTCCAGCGTGTGCCCGCGGGAGACGAAGCGCAGGCCCCGGTTGCGTGTCCATCCCGACGCGGTGGTGTCGACACCCATGCGCACCAGCTGCTGTACGGCGCGGGGCGTCAGGCCGTCGCCGCAGACCTTCTCCCTGGGGAAGCGCGCCTTCTCCAGCACGACGACGTCCAGACCCTGGCGTGCCAGGTGGTAGGCGGCGGTGGACCCTCCGGGGCCCGCGCCCACCACGATGACCTGCGCCTCCGTCGTCCGTGAGGCGCTCATGCGCCGGCCTCCTCGGGCGGGGAGGCGGGGCGCGTGGCGCGGTGCAGGGCGACGACGCCGCCGGTGAGGTTCCGCCATGACACGCGGGTCCAGCCCGAGCGGGCGATCACGTCGGCGAGCGCGCGCTGGTCGTGCCAGGCGCGGATGGTGTCCGCGAGGTAGGTGTAGGCGTCGGGGTTGCTCGACGTCCAGCGGGCGATACGGGGCAGTCCCCCCATCAGGTAGCGCAGGTAGACGGTGCGGAACGGCTCCCACGTGGGGTGGCTGAACTCGCAGACCACCAGCCGTCCCCCGGGCCGTACGACCCTGCTCATCTCGCGCAGCGCGGTGGGTGCGTCCACGACGTTGCGCAACCCGAACATGATGGTCACCGCGTCGAACCGCGCGTCCTCGAAGGGGAGGGAAAGAGCGTCACCCACCTGGAGGGTGACGTCCCGGTGCGCGCCCCGGCCCACCATCCCGGGCGAACGGTCGATGCCGACCACGGTCGCGCCCGAGCGTGCCAGGGCTTCGGTCGAGACGCCGGTGCCGCACGCCACGTCCAGGCACCGCTCTCCGGGGCGCAGCGCGAGTGCCTGGCGGGTACGGGCCCGCCAGATCCGGTCCTGCCCCGCGGAAAGGACGGTGTTGGTGATGTCGTAGCGGTGTGCCGCCTGGTCGAACATGCGGGTCACGGCGTCGGGTTGTCTGGCGAGCGTCGCCCTCGACATGAGTGCTCCTGCCGTCCTGGGCCGTCCGGGCCCGTGGTCAAAGGTTGCCGCGTCGTTCCTGTTCGCGTTCCACGGCCTCGAAGAGCGCCTTGAAGTTGCCCTTGCCGAAGCCCTGGCTGCCGTGGCGTTCGATGAGTTCGACGAAGAACGTCGGTCGATCCACCAGGGGGCGGGTGAAGATCTGGAGGAGGTAGCCGTCCGCGTCCCGGTCCACCAGGATTCCTCGCGACCGCAGTTCGGCGATGTCCACGCGCACGGAACCGATCCGCGTCCGCAGCCGCGGATCGTCGTAGTAGGTGTTCGGGGTGGGCAGGAAGGCGACGCCGGCGGCCCGCAGCGCGTCCGTCGCGGCGACGATGTCGTCCGTCTCCAGGGCGATGTGCTGGGTGCCGGGGCCCCGGTGGTAGGCGAGGTACTCGTCGATCTGTGACCTGCGCGCACCGACGGCCGGTTCGTTCAGCGGCAGTTTGACCTTGCGGGTGCCGTCGGCGACGACCTTGCTCATCAGGGCCGAGTAGGTGGTCGAGATGTCCTCGCCGACGAACTCGGCCATCAGGGAGAACCCCATGGTGCGCCGGTAGAAGTCGACCCACTCGTCCAGCAGGCCGAGTTCGACGCACCCGACGACGTGATCGATGCCGTGGAAGAGCGGGGGGCCGGTCGGCCGGGGGCCACCCGGGGCGGGTGGCTCGAAGCCGGGGAGGAAGGGCCCTCGGTAGGAGCCGCGTTCGACGACCGTGTGGCGCAGCTCGCCGTAGGTGGCGATGGCCGCGGTGCGCACCTCACCGAACCGGTCCTGTTCCCGCCGGGGTTCCTGCAGGACCCGCGCGCCGGCGGCCACGGCGTGAGCGAGCCCTTCCTCCAAGTTCCGCACCTCCAGGGCGATGTCGCTCACTCCGTCGCCGTGCGTGGCCGCCCACCGGGCGGCGGGGCTGTCCGGTTCGGCACCGCCCGTCACGACGAACCGCACGCCGCCCGAGGCGAGGACGTATTCAGCGTGGCCGTGCGGCGACGTCTCCGGGCGGCGGCACGCGGCGATCTCCATGCCGAAGACGCAGACGTAGAAGTGCGCTGCCTGGAGGGCGTTTCCCACACAGACCCGGATGTGGTCGATGCCCGCGATGTCCCAGGCCCGCGTGGGGCATGGGGGCGGGTCCGTGGCCGAAGCCGAAACAAGTGTCGTGGGTTCCAAGGCGATGTCCCATGCGGAGGGAATGGGTGACGTGGCCGCCGGGAAGCGACGCGCGTCATCACTATACGTGACAGCGCCAGTGCGTATAGTGATTGTGCGTTTCGGTTCGCCGGTCGCCAGGGTCACTTGCCGCACGTCGGCACCCGGCGGGCGGGGTCCCGCCACGGTCCACGAGCGATGAGCAGAGGGAATGTATGACAACCCACGTGACGGGCTCTCCGGTGCGTCCTTCAACCACCTCCGGCTCAGCGCAGCCGGCCGGACTCGACATGGACCGGCTGTCCCTCCTCCTCTTCGGGCACGCCGCCTTCCAGTACCTCAACGCCGCCTGTGAGCTGGAGCTGCTGGACCTGCTCATGGAACGCGAACCGCTGACCGCCGACGAGATCCGCGACGAACTGCGCCTGGCCGAGCGGGCGGCCGACATCCTGCTGCTGGGATGCACCGCCCTCGGGCTGACATGCAAGGAGGGCGACCGCTACCGCGTGGCCCCGCTGATCACCGCACTCGCCGCGGAAGGGACCTGGAGCAAGATCAAGGACACCGTCGCGTTCGAGCAGCACATCGTCTACCAGGGCCAGGTCGACTTCGTCGCGTCGCTGCGGGAGAACACCAACGTCGGACTGCGGCACATCCCGGGCGACCACCCGGACCTCTACCACCGCTTCAGCCGGCACCCGCGGCTGGAGGGGGTCTTCTACCGGTACATGCGCTCCTGGTCGCAGTTGGCCAACGACCACCTGGTGGCGGCCCTGGACCTCGCCGATGCCACGCGGCTCCTCGACTGCGGCGGCGGAGACGCCGTCAACGCCTGCGCCCTCGCCCAGAGCAACCCGCACCTGCGGGCGACCGTCCTGGAGATTCCCGCCTCGGCCACGCTCACGGAGAAGCGGATCGCCGAAGCCGGCCTGAGCGACCGCGTCTCCGTCCTCCCCTGCGACATGTTCGCCGACGCCTTCCCCTCGGGCAACGACTGCGTCCTCTTCGCCCACCAGCTCGTCATCTGGACCCCGGAGGAGAACACCGCGCTGCTCCGCAAGGCCCATGACGCCCTCGTCCCCGGCGGGCGCGTGGTCATCTTCAACTCGATGTCCGACGACGAGGGCGACGGTCCCCTGGTCGCGGCGCTCGACAGCGTCTACTTCGCCACCCTGCCGGCCGAGGGCGGCATGATCTACCCCTGGCGTCTCCACGAGCGCTGCCTGCGCGAAGCCGGCTTCTCCGACATCCAACGCGTCCCCGTGCCCGGCTGGACGCCGCACGGCATCATCATCGCCTACAAGCGCGGCGGTTGAGCGCCTTGCAGGCGGTGACGGCGTCCCCGCGGCCCGGCTCACCGGCCGCCTTCGTCCGGCTGGCCCGCGTCAAGTTCCTCTTCCAGAGCATGATGGTGACGGGCTTCGGCGTCGGTCTCTCCGTCTACACGACCGGTGCGTTCTCCGCGCCGTGGTATGTGCTGACGCTGGCCTTCGCCTGGTCGACGCACCTGATGACCCACTTCTGCAACGAATACTTCGACCTGGAGGCGGACCGGGCGAACCCCCGGCCCACCGCCTGGACCGGCGGCAGCCGCGTCCTCGTCGACGGGCTCCTCACCCCGGCCACCAGCATCGGCGCGGCCTTCGTCCTGCTGTTCGTCTCCATGGCGCTCATCGCCGCCATGCCGACGTTGTTCGCACGGCTGCTGGCCTGCGCGCTCACCGCGCTCGCCTGGTTCTACACGGCCCCGCCGCTGCGCCTGAACTACCGCGCGCTGGGAGAGGTCAGCTGCGCCGCCGTCCTGTACGGGATGGGCCCGCTGCTCGCGGCCCACCTGCAGGCCGGGCGGTTCAGCGCGCTCCTGCTGTGGAGCACCGCTCTCGTCACCGCCCTCCAGGTGCTCCGCTGCCTGATCATGAACCTGGCCGACATCGAGGGCGACACCCTCGTCGGCAAAAGGACCCTCGCATGCGTGGTCGGACCGCGTCGGCTGGCCCACGTCTACGCGGTCGGACAGACGGGCCTGTACCTCGGCGTGGTCCTGCTGGCGTCGGTCGGTGCCCTCCCCCCGCCGGTGGCGCTGGCGCAGCTCGTGGTGGCGCCGGTCGGGCTGTTCGTGGCGCGCAGCCTCCTCACCGGCGCGATGGACGATCCCGGCCGCCGCGGCGACGTCACCTTCTGGTCGTCCATGCAACTCCCCCTCACCACCTGTTCGACCATGGTGGCCGCGCTCGCCGAGATGATGCGTCAGGGCCGCCCGGTCCCCCCGGCCTGGCTCGCCATCGCGGGACTGACCACCGCGCTGTTCCTGCTGTGGCTCCAGCGCACCGCCGCCGCCAGGCCCCGCGAACGCCCGGGCGTCCCGTTCCCGACCGTGCGCACCGGTGAAGGGCCTGCGACGGCGTACCACCCGAGGGGCCGGAAGAGGTGAACGGCCGCCCGGGGCCCGGTGCCCCGCGCCCACCGGCCGACCGCACCGCGTCCGTCGCCGCGCTCCTGCGCGACCACTGGCGCAGGACCGGGGCCGACCTGCCCGGAGGGGACCCGCTGCTCTCGCACCAGGCCCCGATGGAGGGGTACCTCTGGCGCTTCACCGACCCGGCACGCGGCAGGGTCCTGCTCGTCGCCTGCGGCGTCAACCACCATCGCCGCCACCCCTGGGGCACGGTCGTGGTCGCCGCTCACCCTTCCGGGCTGGTGCGCTCGGCCAGTGTCGACGGGGCCCGTGCGAGTACGACCGCCTACGAGGTCTCCGCGCCGCCGATCTTCCGGCTCGGCGCGAACCGGCTGCGGGTGCGGATCGGCGAGGACGTCGACATCAACTGCGCGCTCGACCCCGTGCGGACCTGGCCGCCACGGCGTCTGCTGCACGGCAGCGGCGTCTTCTCCCTCGTTCCGGGCCTCAACCACTACTGGCACCCGCATCTCTTCGACGCGAAGGCGGAGGGGACGGCACGGCTCGCCGGGGACACCTGGGACCTGTCCACCTGCCGGGTCTACGCCGAGAAGTCGTGGGGCCGCGGCTTCCCCCGGTCCTGGTGGTGGGGCCAGGCCCACGGCTTTGACAGACCGGACGTGTGCGTGGCGTTCGCCGGGGGGCTCCTGGGTCGCGGGCCTGCCACCGTGAAGGTCAGCGGTCTCGTACTCACCGTCGACGACCACGTGCTCAGCCTGGTCCCGCCCGTCGCGCTGGTGCGGGGCAGCGCGCGGGACGGCGTCTGGCGCCTCAGCGGCCGTAGCGCCCGCCACCAGGTCGACCTGACGGGAGAGACGGACGGCAGCCCGGCTCTGCCCCTGCCGATTCCCCTGCTCCAGCCGCACCGCTTCGGCCACTCGCTCCAGCACATGGCGGGCAACCTGCGCGTGCGGGTCCGGCGGGACGGCAGGGAGGTGTACGCCGGCAGCTCCGTACTGGCCGGGTTGGAGACCGGAGAACTGTGACACCCCCGGGCCGGCCCGCGCCCCGCACCGCCCCGCTCCGCCCACCGGCGGGCGGGCCGGCACCGAGCCCGACCACCGAAGGAAGCGAGACGGCACATGCGCATGCGGCAGCAGGCCGACCCGGTCCCCACGGCGCCCGGAGCCGTGCCCGTCGCCGGACACGCCTGGCGGATGCTGAGGCAGCCGCTGTCCTTCGCCACCTCCCTCGCCGGGCAAGGGGACATCGTCCGGCTGCGGCTGGGGAACGTCCCGGTCCACGCGCTCACCCACCCCGCGCACGTGCACCGGCTGCTCGTCACCGACGCCCGGATGGTGGAGCGCGGACGGTTCTTCGAGAAGTTCACCGGACAGGGCCTGTTCTCCTTCAGCGGGGCGGCCCACCGGCAGCAGCGGCGCGCCCTCCAACCCGCCTTCCACCACGCCCGCGTCGCGGGCTGCGCGCAGGCGATGGCCCCCGTCGCCGACGCGCTCACCGCCTCGTGGCCCGCCGGCCGGGTCGTCCGCGTCGACCGGGCGGTGGACGAACTCACCCACACCATGCTGCTGACGGCGCTCTTCCCGGCGGACTTCCTCACCGCGGGCGCCGACGACATCCGCCGGGCCGTACCGGTCCTCTCCCGCGGGCTGCTGGCCCGCATCCTGCTGCCCGACTGGTGTTTCGCCCTGCCGGGCAGCGGCCGGCGGTACGACCGGGTCGCCGACACGGTCCGCTCGGTGGTCGACCGGGCGATCAGCCGGTGGGACGGCGACGCCACGGGCGACGACCTCCTCTCCACGCTGCTGCGTCTGCGCCGCCTCGGGTCCCTCACCGATGAACTGGTCCGCGACCACACCATCTCGTTCGCGGTCGCCGGGGTGGAGACCACGGCCCCCGCGCTGGCCTGGCTCCTCCATGAGCTGGGCGAGGATCAGAGGACCCAGGACCTGGTACGCGCCGAGGTCCTCGACGTGCTGGGCGGGCGCGACAGCCTCGCGTACGAGGACCTCGCGGCGCTGCGGCTCACCGGGCGGTGCGTCTCGGAGGTGCTGCGACTGTACGCGCCCTGGTTCGGCATGCGCCGCACGTGCGGCCCGCTGACGTTCGGGACGCTCACGCTGCCGGCCGGCGCCGAGGTCTCCTACAGCCCCTACGCGCTGCACCACGACCCCCGGTGGTTCCCCGACCCCGAGCGGTTCGACCCCGACCGGTGGCTGCCCGCCCGTGCGGCGCGCGTCCCCCAGGGGGCCTTCCTGCCGTTCGGGCTCGGCGCGTACAAGTGCGTCGGCGACACCCTCGCCGTGGCGCTCATCAAGGTCGCCGTGTGCGCCGTCCTGCGGCGCTGGCGCCTCCGTCCCGCGCCCGGCAGCCGGGTCCGCAAGCAGGCGTGGATCGCCGTCCGGCCCGACCGACTGCCCATGGTCGTCGAGGGGTGGAAGCGCCGGCCCGGCCTCACGACGGGGCCCGGCCCGGCGACGATGGCGCCCGGCCTGCTGCGGCAGGCCGGCACGGCGCGCGGCGACCGTCGGGAGGAGACGGCGACGAGACGAGACGTCGACGGTGCTCCCGGTGCCGCGTCCGGTACGGGGGTGCGGTAAATCCGACAGAAACAGTAACGACCGGAACGGCCGAGGACGTACGCGCTGCTGCCCGGTTCCCGGGCGCCGGTCCTGCACTCTTCCCGAGAGCGTCCACCGTGCCCACCGCACTCCCGCCCGCCGCCGGCCGGGTCCGACGGAACGTCCCGGTGGAGTGCGCACCCCACGCGACGCACATCGCACCGCTTCGCAGGCCCACCGCACTCCATGACCAGAGGAGTCTGCATGTCCGAGACGTACCGTGCCATCGAGAAGGACCTGATCGAACACTTCCAGGCCCCTCCGGGCAGTCTGACGCCGCACACCACCGTGGACCAGGCGGACCTGGACTCCCTGGCCATGCTCGAACTCGTCACGATCCTGGAGGAGCGGCACGGCGTCACCCTCATCGACCGCCCCGACCACCCCCGCGGTGACGCGACGATGCAGCAGGTCGCCGACTGGGTGGACCGGGTGATCTCCGCCGAGGACCCCTCGGGGCGGAGCCACCGCCCGCACGCCCTGCCGGCCGGACGAGCCGGCGCGTGAGGCGCCGGCCGGTCGCGATCACGGGGCTGGGACTGGCCACGCCCGGCGGCCTGAGCTGCGCCGAGACCTGGCGGACCCTCCTCGCCGGCATCAGCACGACGCGTACGGATCCCCACCTGCACGGCATGCCGGTCGACTTCTCCTGCCACATCGGGGACTTCGACCCCGTGCGGGACGTGGGGCGCCATGCCTGGCGCATGGACCGCTTCACCCAGCTGGCACTGTTCGCCGCCCGGCAGGCCGTCACCGACGCGGGTCTCGATCCGTCGGCCTGGGACGGCGCGCGGGTGGGCGTGGTATTGGGGGTGGGGTCGGCCAGCATGGAGTCCTGGGGGCCGGAGTTCCACAAGGTGGGGGAGGGGAACCTCAGCGTCTCCCCGCTCCTGATCCCTCGCAGCGTGCCGAACATGGCGGCCGGCGAGGTGAGCATCGACCTGCGCGCGAACGGACCGAGCCTGGGGGTGAGCACCGCCTGCGCCTCCGGTGCCACGGCCATCGGCATGGCGAAACTGCTCCTGCAGGCCGGCGCCTGCGACGTCGTCATCGCCGGTGGCAGCGAGTCCCCCCGCGCCTCGGCGATGACCAGCCTCTGCTTCTCCCGTATGACGGCCCTCTCCCGGCGGCACCACGATCCCGGTGGCGCCTCGCGCCCCTTCGACGCCCACCGGGACGGTTTCGTCCTCGGCGAAGGCGCGGGAGTGCTCGTACTCGAGCGGGAGGAGCACGCCCGCGCCCGAGGGGCGGTCGTCCACGCCAGGCTGTCGGGATTCGGGCAGTCCGCCGACGCCGCCCATCCCACCCGTCCCCATCCCACCGGAGCCGGCCTGGTGGCCTCGATGCGCGCGGCGCTGGACGACGCCGGCATGGAACCGCACGACATCCACCACGTCAACGCCCACGGCACCTCCACGCCGGCCAACGACCTCAGCGAGGCCCAGGCACTGAACGAGGTGTTCACCGCGCCCCCTCCCGTCACGGCGAACAAGAGCATCATCGGCCACGCCATCGGAGGGGCGGGCGCCATCGAGGCGGCGATCGGCGTCCTGTCCCTGCGGCACCAGACCATCCCGCCCACGGCCAACCTCGACCACCTGGACGAGCGCATCCACCTGGACATCGTCGCGAAGGTGCCGCGTCCGGTGCGCATGGAGACGGTGCTCAGCAACTCGGCGGGCTTCGGGGGCCAGAACGCCACCCTCGTCATCGAAGCGCCCTGACGGCCAGGGCGGGGCGCGGCGCAGCACGGGCTGCGGGAAGAGCACCGGACACCTTCCGAGACCACCTCGTGTCCACGTCAGGTACCGATGCGGGTAGGTGCCGGTCATGTCGTTCCGCTGCGCCGGAAGGCCGCCCTCCGACCAGGTGTCGCATCGGTCAAGAGGGCGGCGTTCCCTTGCGGACATCACGTCAGCTCGGACGTCGGATGTGCGTCCGCTCCGGTGTCGGGGTCAGGACGGGTCGCCGTACTGGAGGCCGCGTCCGTTGGTGCCTACGTAGACGCGCCCGTAGGTGTCGGGGTCGCCGGTGATGACGCCGACGCCGCCGATGGCGCCCCACTGGTGGCTGTCGTCGTTGACGCGGAGCCAGGTGGCGCCCTTGTCGGTTGAGCGGAAGACGCCGGTGACGTCCTTGACGGTGCCGATCAGGTACAGCGCCTGGTAGGAGGCGCCCGGTGCGGCCTTGCCGAAGCCGATGGCCGAGGCGGACTTCACCGTGGTGAGCGCGGTGAAGGTGCGGCCGCCGTCGGTGGAGTGCAGGAGCCCCTTGGTGCTGCCGGCGATCCACAGGTCCCCGGCGACGCCGGGGACGGCCGCGAGGCGGCCGGCGGGCAGGTCGGTGGCGCGGGGGGTGAAGGTCGCACCGCCGTCGGTGCTGGCGTACAGCGTGCCGCCGGACAGCGAGTAGAACGTCCTGGCCGAGGAGCGGTCGGCGACGACCACGGCGCCGGTGCCCAGGCCGCTGACCTTCGACCAACTCGCGCCCTTGTCGGTCGAGCGGTAGGGGACCTGGCCGGCCTGGGTCCAGACGATCGTGGAGCCGTCCGCCGCGAGCGCGACGTGGCCGTCCTGGGCGCCGGCCACCGGCTCCGACGTGAAGCCGCGCCAGTGGCGGCCGCCGTCGGTGGAGTAGGCGCCGTCCTGCGCGCCGCCCCGGCCGACGCGGACCATCAGCGAGGGGGTCGCCTGGGCGAAGTCGATGTCGGTGCTGTTGGTCATCAGCGGGTTGTCCAGCCGCCCGGCGGGGACCTTGGTCAGGTCGTCGTGGCGGAAGCCGCCCTGATCGCCCATGGCGGTGATGACGGTGGCGCCGCCGGGCGGAGCGATGGCGTCCATCAGCGCGGTCTCCTCAAGGCCCCGAGCGCCGACGGTCCAGTGGCTGGTGCCGCCGGTGTCGGTGGCGGTGGCGTCCTTGCTGCGCCAGATGCCGTTGCCGGTGCCGTACAGCACGTGCCCGGAGTCGAAGGGGTCGATGGCCAGGGCGGTCATCCAGTGCCCGGTGTGGGTGCCGATGTACGGAGCGGCCGAGGCGTTCCGCACCGACTTCCCGGCCAGTGCCTTCCAGGTGGTGCCGCCGTCGGTGCTGCGGTGGATCTCGTCCTCGGGCCACCAGCGGCCGAGGGTGGTGACCATCACCGTGGAGGGCTCGCGCGGGTCGACGGCCAGACCGGAGAAGCCGTAGCCGCCCCGGGACGGGGAGACGTTCCTCCACGCCCCGCCGGCCGGCGTGTGCTTCCACACCGAGCCCGCCGTCACGCCGTTGGGTCCGAGGTTGTCGGTGTACGTCAGGTACAGCGAGCCGTCGCCGGAGAGCACCCCGTGTTGCGGCAGCTGACCGGTGGGCTGCCCGGAGACGACCTGCCAGCTGCCGCCGCCGTCGGTGGAGCGGTACAGGGAGGTGGACCTGTCGGCGACGCCCACGTAGATCGTCTTGCTGCCGGCCGGGCCGCACGTGACGAAGGAGATGCCCGCGCCGCTGCTCGCCCCGTCTTTGACGGGGAACGAGGAGACCTGCCGCCATGTCGCGCCGTGGTCGGTGCTGCGCCACAGGCCGTTCTTGCGGGTGCCCAGCAGCAGGGTGCGGTTGTCCGAGGGGTCGACCACGAGCCGTTCGCCCGCCCCGCGGCCGTCCTCGTTGCCGCCCAGCTTGAACGGCAGGTCGGTGCGTTGGAAGGTGCGGCCGCGGTCGGTGGAGCGCAGGAGCGCGCCGTTGCCGGCCCAGTCGTTGGTGTAGGTGCCCGTCGCGAGGTAGAGCCGCGCGGGGTCGACGGGGTCGGTGGCCAGCGCATCGATGCCCAGCAGGTTCCAGTCCCTCTCGCCGAGCCAGTCGGTCAGCGGGATCCACTGCTCTGCCGCGACGTCCCAGCGGTAGGCCCCGCCCATGTCGGTGCGCGCGTACAGCAGGCCCTTCTCCCGGGGGTTGAACACCAGCCCGGTGACGTATCCGCCACCGACCACCTGGGCGTTCCTCCATCGGTACGGCCCGGCCGCGGCCGCCGCCTGTCCGTCCGCCACCTTCACCAGCCTCCATCGCTGGTTGGCGCTGCCCCTGCCGGGGAACTGGATGATCGCCGCGCCCCTGGCCGTGGAACTTCCGGAGACGTCCAGGACCAGGCCGCTGGCGCGGGAGGTGAAGGTGACGGCGTCGGTACCGCTCACCGCGTCGATCCGCCACTCCTGGGAGGGCGACGGACTGTCTGTCTGCTGCTCGGCGACGGCCGACCGGGCGGTCGAGCCGCCCGTTATGCCCAGCACCTTGCCACTGTTGCGGTTCACCAGCTCGTGGTAGCCGTTCCCGGTGGGCCGCAGCCGCCACTGCTGGTTGGCGGTGTTCTGGTCGGTCCACTGCTGGATGCGGGTGCCGTCGGCGGTGGAGAACGCGTTGACGTCCATCACCTTGCCGCTGTGCACGGACACCAGCCGGTAGTAGGCGTCGCCGTCGATCGTCGCGGCCTGCGAGTCGTCCTGGGCGAACAGGAGGTACGGCACGGCTGCGGCGGGCACCGCGAGCAGCAGGGCTGTGGCGCTCCAGCGGCGGCGGTGCCGTCCTCGGCGTCGGCCGCGGGTGGGGTGGTTCATGGGGAGTTTGCTCCTTGCGTGTCACCGTGGATCGACGCTCAGCGCGCCGCACGGTTGGGTGTCACCGTGGACCGGGCGGCTCAGCGCCGCAGGGTGAGGACACCCGGCCGGTACGGCAGCTGGTCGTAGGGGCCGCCCGCCCGCGGGTCCTTGCCCTGGTACAGGAACCGGAGGTTGCAGGGGTCGATGGTCATCGTCTGATCGGGGCTGGTGCGGATCAGTTCACCGTGGCTGATGTCGTCGGTCCAGGTGGCTCCGCTGTTGGCCTTGCCCGCGAAGGGGTTGCTCTCGGTGGCGGCCTGCGGGGTCCACGCTCCGCTCAGACTGGAGGCCGTGAAGGACCGGAAGTAGCGACGTTCGTCCGCACCCCGGGCCTCGACGGTCATGAGGTACTGGTTCCGGCCCTGGACCTTGTAGACCTGCGGCGCCTCGAACAGGTTCTTCGCCGTGTCGGTCATGACCGTCGTGTACGAGGAGCCGAAGTTGCCCGGGAAGTTCCCGATCGGCATGGTCGCCCGGTAGATCTTGCCGTTGTCCCCGGCGAAGAAGAGGTACATGTTCTTCTCGTCACCGATCAGGGTCTGGTCGATCGGACCGGTGCCGGAGTCGGGGAGGGTGCCGGTGAACAACGGCTGCGGCGTGGACCAGCCGTTGGGGTCGGTGGGGTCGGTCGACGTGCGGTAGCTGAAGGGCGATGCCCCCCACTGGTACGCCAGCACCCAGATCTTCCTGGGCGCGAAGTAGAACAGCGTGGGCGCCACCGCGTTCTGGTTCATCCGGATCTGCCTGGCCGACGCCATGTCCGACCAGTCGGTGAAGGGGCTGAACGCCATCGAGCCGTAGGAGGTCCCGGACGCGCTCGACGCGTAGACCAGGTGCTTGCCGTTGTGCGTCACGTGGGTGAAGTCCTTCAGGGCGGCCCACCCGTTCGACGGCTGCGCGAGCGGACCGGTCGAACTCCACTTGTACGTCGAGGGCAGAGCACACGCGGTGCCGCCGTCCGATCCGGATGGGGCCGTCCACTTCTGGTTTCCGACGGCCGCGCAGGTGTACAGCTGGATCGTGGTGCCGTTCGCGGTGGCCGCGCCGACCGCGTCGAGGCACAGGCCGGAGTGGACGCCGGTGATCGTGCCGTTCGTGTTGACGTCCCACTTCTGGTTGACACCGCCGTTGCAGTCCCAGACGACCACCTGGGTGCCGTTGGTTGTGCCCTTGCTCTTGGCGTCCAGGCACTTGTTCCCGTGGATCCTCAGCTCCTTGGCCGCGGTGCGGGTCCAGCGCTGGCCGACCTGTCCGCTGCAGTCCCACAGCTGCGCCCGGGCGCCGTTGGCCGTGGCGGAGCCGGGGATGTCCAGGCAGCGCCCGGAGACCGCACCCTTGATCTCCCCGGTACCGCCGGCCGGCCGGGTCGGGGTGGTGCCCGAGCCGGAGTCGAGGGCTCTCATGACGGCGGTGTACGCGGGCTTGGGCTTGCCGTTGCCGTCGAACAGCAGGGGGTTCTCGTCGCTGCGCCAGGAGTCGCTGTCGCGGACGCCCCACACCGTGATGCCGGTGCACCGGGCCACCGACAGGCAGGCGGTGACCGCGTTCGCGTAGTGGGCGGGTGACGCCTGAGCGATGTCCAGCTCGGTGATCTGCACATCGACGCCGAGGGCCGCGAAGCCGGCGAGGGTGGTCCTGAAGCTCGCCGGCGGGCCGCCCGCGCCGAAGTGGCTCTGGAAGCCGACGCAGTCGATGGGTACGCCGCGGGACTTGAAGTCCTTGACCATGCGGTAGACGCCCTGCGTCTTGGCGTCCGACCAGTTCTCGATGTTGTAGTCGTTGTAGCAGAGCTTGGCCGAGGAGTCGGCGGCGCGGGCGGTGCGGAACGCCTCCTCGATGAAGCCGTCGCCCAGCACCTTCCGGAAGACCGAGTCGCGGAGCCGGCCGCTGCCGCCGTCGGCGAACGCCTCGTTGACCACGTCCCAGGCGTAGATCTTGCCCTTGTAGTGCTTCATCTGGGTGGTGATGTGGTGGTTCATCACGCTGCGCAGGGTGCCCGCGTCGCGGATGGCGTCGACCCAGGCGGGGAGCTGCGAGTGCCAGACCGTGGTGTGGCCGCGCAGGCGCTGGCCCCGTTCCAGTGCGCGGTTGACGATCCGGTCCGCGGGACCGAAGTGGAAGTTGCCGCGGGACGGTTCGATGGCGTCCCACTTCATCTCGTTCTCCGGGGTGATCATGTTGAACTCCCGGTCCGCGATCGCGGTGTACGCCGGGTCGCCGAGCCGGCCCGCGGCCACGGCGGTGCCGAAGTACCTGCCCGAGGGGGCCGCCTGGGTGCCCAGGCCCGCGGCTCCGGCGGAGTTGGGGAGGAACGTCACGACGCCGGCCACGAGCGCCGTGGCGGACAGCCCTGTCATCAGTGTCCGGCGACGCCGGGGCAGGCGGTGCAGGCCCTTCATGATTCTCCTCGGAGGTCGCGGGTCATCCCGGGTGCCGTGATCGTGCGCGCGTCGGCCAGGGCGGCCTGGTCCGCGGCGGGGCGGGTCGGGTGCGGGACGCGTATCCGTTCCCGCGCACCGGTCGACGCGGGACCGGCGGTGTGTCGGGTCATGGCAGTGGCCTTCTCCAGGGGACAGGTCGTGGGGGCCGGGCGACCCGCCACATCGACGCGTCGACGTGAACGGCGGGAAGGGCACCCCTGAAGTGGAGGCTTGGCGACCCGCCGTCCCGTAACGGAAAAGTCGCGCCGTCCCGGCGATTGCCTCGGTGATGCATCTCGCAGGCGAAAAGCGTTATGTCAGGCCCCGCGATCCGGTCGCCCCTCCGTGAAGGGCGCACCGCACCCCTGTCGATGACGGACATGCGCCCAGCGCGAGGCAGCGTTCGACGGCATGCGGAGAGGCGCCGGGCCCGGGCGCCCCACCCGGCTCACCCCCGGGTGGAGGAGGGCACCGTGCGGGACCGTGCCGCGTGGTTCGGGGTCACCGCTGTCGCCGTGCGATCCGGCCCGCGGCCCGCGCTGAGCGGGGAGCGGTTCTCAGGCCCAGGGCCCGCGGATGACGAAGGAAGCCTGGCCGGCCAAGGCCCGGGTGCCGTCGAAGCCGTCGAGCCAGATGCCGCCGTCGCGGTGGCGGATGACCGATCCGGGGTAGTTGTGCGCGTGCAGGGTCACGGACCCGGCGGCCGCCCCGGGGCGCGGACAGAAGGTGGCGTCCTCCCGGAACAGTGCGCTGCCGTCGTCGGTGCTCAGCCGTAGCCGCAGGTAGTGGTGGCGAAGGTACCGGCCGTCCGTGGCGCGGAAGGTGACGCACCGAGTGTCGGCCAGCCCCCCGACGACCGTGAAGGTGACCCGTCGCCGTGCCGGCTCGCCGCTGGACGAGGAGACCGGGCCGAGCGCCGCGAAGTCGCCGTCGTACGTGACGTACAGGCCGGGCCGGTCCACGGACTCCAGGGACCGCGCGCCCAGCGGAACAGTGCCCGTGGCGTCGGACGGGCCCGCCGGGGACGGTGGGGCCGGCGGTGTGGTGGGCGGGGTTGTGGGCGACGGAATCGGCGTGGGAGTACCCATCGGGGGCGTACCACTCGTGTGCGCACCGCCCGTGGGAGCGGCGGTGACGCCGGGCACCCGAGGCGCCGGTTCGGGCCAGGCCGCGTAGGTGGTCGCCCCGGCGATGAGCACCGCGCCGGTGGCGAGGCCCAACACCGGGTGGGCGGTCACCGCGTGGAGTTTGCCGAGCAGCGAGCCGTGCAGACCGCCGCCGCCCGCCGACGCGCCGGCGACGACGGGCGCCGCGGCCAGCCCGGCGGCGCTCGCCGCCGTACCCGACAACAGGCCCTTGGCGGTCAGCGCCGCGACGAGCGCGGCGGGGACAACCAGCGGCGCGACGCCGAGGAGCAGGAGCTCGGCCGGAACCCGCTGCGCCGTCGCCGCCGTGCAGATCGGGCATTCGCGGGCGTGCCGCGCGATCCGCTTGCGCCATACCGATGTCCGCGCGCCGTCCCAGCCGGCGACGGTCTCGTCCAGCCTCGGGCAGCGCGGGTCCGCCCCCAGAGCGGCGACGACCGTCCGGCTCAGGTCCAGTTGCTCGCGCATGCGCTGCAGGCGCACTCCGGCGTGGGCAACGCTGAGCCCCGTCGCCTCGGCGATGTCCTGACGGCTCAGCAGGCCGGCGCACTCCTGCCACCCCAGCGACAGCAGCGTCCGGTGGTCCGGGTCGAGCCACCGTCCGGCTTCGACCACCTGACGGCGCTCGTCCGACATGTACAGGCGCAGGATGGTCACGTCCTCGAGCGGGGCACCGGCGTTCGGTACCCGGAGGGCCTCGTCGATGACCGTGGTCCGGTCGGCGAGAACGCGCTGCCGGTGCCAGTGGGTGTTGATCTGGCGGAGCGTGATGGACACCAGCCAGGAGCGGAAGCTCTCCGGGGCACGCAGGGCGGGCAGGTCGCGCACCACGCGCAGCAGGGTCTCCTGGACGACGTCGTCCACGTCGGCATGTCCGCTGAGCGCTCGGCCGACGATGTTGTAGAGCAGCGGCAGGTACGCGGCGATCAGTCTCTCGCGCGCTCGGTCGTCACCGGCCTGCGCCGCGACGACCAGCTTCGCCTGGTCCGCGTCCATGAGTGCCATTCCCACCCCTTCAAGGGAGCGATCCGCCGAGTACGGCGGCATACCTTAGCGTCGGTGACGGCACACGACCCAAGCTGGCCGGAGCCACGGCGGCAACCGCCAGCCTGCCGGCGCCGAAACAGCCGCAAACCGGCCCGGTCCCCTTCGAGGCCAGGCAGGGCCGGCCGCCAGGAGACGCCTCTCGGCACCCGGCCACACGCACGACCAGCCAGGATACGTCTCCTCGGGACGACACCATCGAGCTGCCGCCCCGGACCGAGGACCCACCCCATGACACCGCTCGAAGACCTCCTGGGCACTGCTCGCCCCCGGACGCATCGTGCTGCCACCGTGTCGCACCCGTCGCCCGGCTGTGCACCGGCCGCGCCACCGCCGGTCAACGCCACTCCTACCGGCGTCGTGCCGCTGTGCCGCCCCCCCGACGGCCTGCCGCTCCGGTTCCGGAGCGGTCTTCCGTGCAGGCGTCCGCCACCTCCGGGTGCCGCCGCACGGTCTCCGGCTGCGCCATCCCCTGTCGCCGTCCGCTCGCCGCGCCGTCGGGTTGCCGCCCTGTCGCCGTGGCTTTCCGCCGGCCCAGCCCCATCCGCCGCCCCGGTGCTTTCTGCCGTGCTGCCGTCGTCCGTCCGAGGCCCCACCCACCTGCCGCTGTTGCCGCGGTGCGCCCACCGTTCTCTGAGTCGTCGCCTTGTCGCCGCGCCGCGTGAGCGCCGTCGGTCGCGCGCCATCCTGCCGCTGCCGCCCAGGCCACGCCGGTCACCGGCGTGGTCGATCGGGTGCAGAGCCGCCTCTTCGCCGTCGCTGTCCTGTTGCCGTGCGGTTGTGCTGGGTCCCGACTGCCGCCAGCCCGGGTACGGAAGCCACCCGTCGCCGTGTTGCCGCCGCCCGGGCCCCCGTGCTGCCGCCGTTGTCCTACCGGGCACCGCCGGGCGGCTGCGGGTCTCCGGTGCCGTCCGGCGGGGGAGGAGCACCGTGTCGGCTGAGGAGTACGGCCCGGGCTTACGCCTCGGCCGCGTCCAGCGCCACCGTGACCAGCATGGTCCCGAGCTGGTGGACACGCTTCCGGACGAGGCCGTGAGCGGCGAGTGCCTGGCGTAGCGCCGCGCTTGTACCGGCCTGCCGCCGCCCGACTCGCCCGTTCCGGCTCCAGCCGGTCCGGCGCGCTCGCCGCGCAGGCACCGGGCAGGCCGTGGACCGGGCGTATGGTGCTTCGGCCGCCGGTGGAATCGATGCTGGCGCAGGCCCTTGACACGGTGCTCGCGTGGTGCGCGCTGCTTGGTGAGCCGCGCCTCAAGCCGAAGATGGACGCTACCGGGCGCTCGCCTTCACTCCGTGGCCGGCACCTGGCCCACTGCTGCTGCGGTCCCACCGTGGCAGCCGTAGGGAGCCGCTTCCCCGAGCTCGTGGCCGCGGCCGGCGGACCTGTAGCGCCGGAGAAGGAACACGTGCAGCGCGCTCCTCCGATTCCGCGTAGCGAGGCGCTGTCGACCGGGTAGCCCCGGACGGTGAGGACCTGGCCGGGGCGCTCACCCGTCCGGCGTGATGGGCCGGAGGGCTTTCGGTTGTTACTTGCTGGCCTTGATGGAGGAGGCCCAGTCGTTGTACTCGCGGCCCTGGAACGTCATCTTCGCGCCGGACTTCGGCCGCACCCCCGGCGTGAGCCGATCAGCTTCGCCTGCTTGACCGCTGGAGCACGAGCACGTCACCGCCGTCGACGATGACGGAGAGCCGCGGTGGCGTGCGTCGCCTTGAGCGATTGGCCGTCAGGAGGGCCTGGGCGCGTCGAAGGAGTGCCTGGCGTACCTCGTCCGGGGACAGCACAGTGAGGGGTAAGGCCAGGCTGAGGAGGTAGGTGGCGAGGCAGTCGGTGCTGTTGCCGCCGATCCGGACCACGGTCGCTTCGGGTCCGTCGGGGCGGGTGCGTGCCGATGGTGGGCGGAACCTTGTGCAGGGCGTCCGCCAAGGGCAGCGGAAGGCGAATCGTCGTGTACACCGGGTAGACGACGTTTGCGATCCCGCTGGAGACCAGCGCTGCGGCGTCGGGCGGATCGGTCAGGTCGGCCGGTTCGGTGGTGCAGCGCACGTTCACCACGCGGTCGGCGCGGAAGGTGCGCCATTGTTGTTTGGTCACGTCCCGGGCGACCAGGTACCAGCGCATGCCGGTATGGACCAGGCGGTACGGGTCGATGGCCCGTACAGAGGCCCGGCCGGCATGGTCCCGGTAGGAGAGGGTTGTGCGCAGTGCGCCGTGGCAGGCCTGCGCGAGTTCCAGCAGCACGAGCGTGTCGATCTGCGATCCGCCGGAGCGGGGGGTGTGTTCGAGGGCGCCGTCCAGTGCGCTCAGCTGGTCCGAGAGGCGTGGGGGCAGGCTCTGACGGAGTTTGAGCAGAGCGGCGAGGGCCGCTTGCCCCGGTGCCGAGGACTCCGCTGAGCGCGGCTTCGCGCAGGGCGACAGCGACAGCGAGGGCTTCCTCGTCGTCCAGGACCAGCGGCGGCATCCGGGCGCCGGGGCTGAGCCGGTAGCCGCCCCAGGGGCCGGGCGTCGACTCGACTCCGTAGCCGAGGTGCCGCAGGCGGGCGATGTCCCGGCGCACTGTGCGGTCGGTGACCGCCATGCGCTCGGCCCGGCGGCGCCTGTACGGCGTCTGCTGGTCTGGCCGCCCCGCGCCGCCGTCGCACCCGCCCCCGGCGTGCCACCGCCGCTGCGTGCGCCCGGCGTTGCCGGGCCGCTGCCGTGTTGTCGCGCTGCGTGGGTGCTGGCCCGGGCGCGTGCCGTCCGGCCGCCGCCCCGCTGGCCACCGGCCAGTCGGTCGTGCTCAGGTCCGCCCCTTCGCCGCCGCTGCCGCCGTCCTGCCGCCGTGAGGGTGCTGCGTGCTGACTCTTCTACCGGGCAGGCCGGTCACCGCCGCCGTGTTGCCGCCGCGCGAGCCCCGACGCGGACGTTTTTTTGCCGCCTGCACGCCTGGGCCGTCGTCGCGTGCCGGCCGCGCCCGCCCCGCCCTCGTGGGGCCGCGCGCCGCTGTGCTGCTGCGGCCGGTTGGTCATCGCCGTACCGCTGCCGCGACCTCCGGGTCCAGAAGCCCCACCGGCGTGTTGCCGCCGCCCGGGCCCCTGCCGTGCCGCCGCCGTTCCGGTTGCTCCGCCTGGTGACCGGCTGGCTCCCGGCGGCGAAGTACGTCTCCCGCGGGACACGCCGGTGACCGCGTCTGCCGGTCGGAGGCCGCGGGGTCGGTCAGGCGTCATGGGGTGGTGGCGTGCTGCATGCGGACGGCGGCCTGGTGGAGGTAGGCGATCACCTCCGGGTCGGCGTCGAGGGTGTAGTCGGCGTCGAGGGCGGCGAGGGTCTGGGCGATGCCGGGCAGGAGGTTGCCGGAGCAGTCGACGGTGCACGTGGCCTCGTCGCGGGGACGGATGCGGGAGGCCAGAGCCCAGGTGCGGCGGCGGACGGTTTCGGCGGGAGCGTGCACGGTGGCGATCGCACGGTGGCGGGTCGGGGCGGTGGCGATCTTGTCCGCGACGTAGGCGGCCGGGTCGTCGCCGGGGACGGGGCGGGGGATGAAGTGGTGGCGGGTGGGGGCCGGATTGGTGATGCGGTCGAGGCGGTAGATGCGCCAGTCCTCCTTGTCGGTGTCGTGGGCGAGGAGGTACCACAGGCCGCCGGAGGCGATGAGGTGATGGGGTTCGACGCGGCGGGAGGCGCAGGTCCCGTGGCGGGTGGTGTAGTCGAAGGTGACGGTTTCGTGGTCGCGGCAGGCGGCGGCCAGGCTGCCCAGCAGCTCGGGGTCGGCGCGCGGGCCGCGGGTTTCCCAGCCGATGGTGGCCGTCGTCTGCTGTACGGCCGCGACCTTGGTGCGCAACCGGGCGGGCAGGACCTGTTCGAGTTTGGCCAGGGCACGCAGTGAGGTTTCCTCCATGCCGGTGAGATGGCCGGCGGCGGTGCGCAGGGCGACAGCGATGGCGATGGCCTCGTCGTCGCCCAGGATCAGCGGGGGCATGGCGGTGCCGGAGGCGAGGCGGTAGCCGCCGGCGTGGCCGGTGGTGCCTTCGACGGGGTAGCCCAGGTCGCGCAGGCGGTCGATGTCGCGGCGGATGGTACGGCCGGTGACGCCTAGACGTTCGGCGAGTTCGGTGCCGGACCATTCGCGGCGGGTCTGCAGCAGGGACAGCAGGCGCAGCATACGGGCGGGGAGGTCGGTCGTCATGCTCTCCAGATTGCCCCGCTTTACGGACGTGAGGTGTCCTAAAAGGGCCCTAGCTTGGACGGCATGTCCGAGAACAAACATCCCCGAAACACCATGAATGCGGTCGATCCGCGCCGGTGGGCCGCGCTGGCCGTGGTCCTCATCGCCTCCTTCATGGACGCGGTCGACGTCACGGTCGTCCACATGGCCGTTCCGCATATCCAGCAGGACATCGGTGCTTCGTCGGCGCAGGTGCAGTGGGTCACCGGCGGGTATGCGCTGGCGTTCGCGCTTGGGCTGATCACCGGTGGCCGCCTGGGCGACCTGTTCGGCCGCAAGCGCGTCTTCCTGCTCGGCGTCGTCGGGTTCACCGTCACCTCGCTGGTCTGCGGCGTCGCAGGGAACGCGGAGATGCTGCTGGCCGGGCGCATCGCGCAGGGCGCGATGGCGGCCCTCATGGTGCCGCAGGTGCTGTCGATCATCCACGTCACGTTTCCCGAGCGTGAGCGCGGCAAGGTCTTCGGCATTTACGGCGCGGTGATGTCGCTGGGGACGATCGCCGGCCCCCTGGTCAGCGCGCTGCTCGTGCAGGGGGATCTGTTCGGGCTGGGCTGGCGGCCGATCTTCCTGGTCAATCTGCCGCTGGGCGTCGCGGGGCTGATCGCCGGCGCCCTGGTGATCAGCGAGTCGCGGGCCGGGCGCGCCGCCCGCCTGGACCTGGTCGGAGTGGTGCTGGCCAGTGCCGGGCTGCTGGCGCTGGTGCTGCCGCTGACCCAGGGCCGTGAGCTGGGCTGGCCCGCCTGGACCTACGTATCGATGGCCGCCTCCGTGCCGGTGCTGGCACTTTTCATCGCCTGGGAACGGCGCCTGCTACGGCGGGGCGGCTCGCCGCTGGTGGTGCTGTCGCTGTTCGCCCGGCGCAGTTTCGCCGGCGGGCAGGGCGTACAGCTGATGTTCGGCCTCGCCTCGGGGGTGTTCTTCCTGGCCTGGACCCTCTACCTCCAGCTGGGGCTGGGCTTCTCGCCGCTGAAGGCCGGGCTGTCGGGGCTGCCGCTGTCGGCGGCGATGATGGCCGGTGCCGGGATGTCCATGCAGGTTCTGGTGCCCCGTTTCGGCCGCGTGGTGCTGCAGGTCGGCGCCCTGCTGGCGGCGGCGGGCATGGTGCTGTTCGCCTGTCTGGCCCAGCACTACGGCAGCGACATCGCGACGTGGCAGGCCATCGTTCCGCTCATCCCGATGGGCCTGGGCATGGGCCTGATCATCGCTCCGCTGACCGACGTGATCCTCTCCGAGGTCCCCGACGAGCACGCCGGGTCCGCGTCCGGGCTGACCAACACCACCATCCAGCTCGGCCAAGCCGTCGGTGTCGCCCTGTCCTCGGTGGTCTTCTTCGCCCGCCTGGGCCACGGCGACCCCGCCACCCAGGCCGCGAAGATGCCGCACGCCTTCACCGGCTCCCTGTGGTACGTGACGGCCGCGTTCGTCGCCGCGTTCGCCCTGCTGTCCACCCTGCCCCGCACCGCCGGAACCAAGAAGCCGGCCGCTGCCCCGGCCAGGCGGTCCGATCAACATGACGCCACAGTCCCCGTGGCCTGACCCGCCGCAGGCCCCGCGGGGCACTCAACCGGCCCTGTACGCGGGCCCGCCCCTGCGCTGCGGGACAGCCTCGACACGAAGGACCCCGGCCCGCGACACCTGCCGTGTTCGCGGTCACACGAAAGGAACATCATGCGCTTCATGTCTCCCGGCCAGGTCGTCTGGTTCGAGATCGGCACTACGGCCCCCGAGGCCGTCACCGACTTCTACGGTTCCCTCCTTGGCTGGAGGTTCGAGGTCGATGCGGATTCCTCCATCGACGGCCGCACCTACATCCGGATCCTCGCACCCGGCGCGCCATGGCCGATGGGCGCGATCCAGCAGGGCGACACCGGCGAGGAGGCGATCAACCTCTCCATCCTCTCCACCGACGTCCACCGGGACGTCGACAGGCTCACCGGGCTGGGCGCCAAGATCGTCGTACCGGCCACACCGGTGGGGGACGTGACGGTCTTCGCCCGGCTGAGGGACCCGCGCGGCAACCTGTTCTCTCTCTTCTCCCAGTCCGCCTCCCAGCGCTTCGAGGAGCGCATCGCCGGGACCGAGGAGTACATGCGGCAGGCCGCCGACGCCCCGAAGCCCGGGACCATGGCCGGATTCGAGATCGGCACCACCGACGTCCGGGCCACCATCGACTTCTACACCCAGGGCTTCGGCTGGCGGTTCGAGAAGGACGACACCATCGGCGGCGTGCCCGGTCTGGCCGTCTTCGGGCCCGGCGCCGATCACCCCTCCGGCCTGTTGTGGGATCACAGCGCCGAGACCGTCAGCGCGGCGGATTACGCCGCGCCCACCTTCCTGGTCACCGACGTCGCCGCCACCGCCACGGCAGCGCAGGAGGGAGGCGCACGAGTGGAGCAGCAGCCGCACTCCGCGCCCGCAGGCCCGGTCCGCGCCCGTATCCGCGACCCCCGCGGCAACCGCTTCGGCCTCCTCTCCCAGTTCGCCCCTCCCCTGACCCGCTGAACCCTGCCCTCCCGGCCACCCCCGCCCGCGCGCCATCGGCCGGAGCGGCCGGGGTCCGGCCGCCGCCTCACCCACCGCAAAGGAGACAAGAGATGAAGATCGCACTGCTGGGAACCGGTTTCGGGCAGGCGCACGCCGCCGTCTACGCCGCTCGTGACGATGTGGAGGTGGTGATGTTCGGCCGGGACGCGGCCAAGACCGCGAAAGCAGCGAGCCGGTTCGGGGTCGCCTCCTCGACGGACATGGACGCCGCGTTCGAGGACGGCTCCTTCGACCTGGTGGACATCTGCCTGCCGCTCCCGCTGCACGCCGAGTTCGTACTGCGCGCCCTCAAGGCGGGCAAGCACGCGCTGGTCGAGCTGCCGCTGGCCGATGACATCGAGGACGCGAAGCGGGTGGCCGAGGCCGCCGCCCGCAGCGACAAGCACGTGTTCGTCGACATGTTCGAGCGCTTCATCCCGGCCAACCAGGCCCTGTTCGACGCGGTGAAGCAGCGCACCTACGGACGCTTGGAGCAGCTGACGCTGTGGAACCTGACAGCGCACCTGTGGCCGGGCGCCTCGCTGGGGCTGAAGGTGCTGCCGATGGAGGCCATGCACAGCGACATGGACATCATCACCCGCACCCTCGGCCTGCCCCAGGCCACCACCGTCACCACCGTGGCGCGCGGTGAGGACTCCGGGGCCATCGACGCGGCCTTCCGCTTCGACGGCGCGGCGGCGCGTAGCTCCATCTCCTCACTGATGCCCCAGGCGTGGGGGGCCCGCGGCGGCTACACCGCCACCTTCCAGCACGGCGTACTGGACGCCACATCCACGATGGGCTTCGACGGCAAACCCTCCGGCACCGTCACCGCCTACACCGCCGAGGGCGCGCACGAGCTCCAGCTGCCGGACGCCGACCAGTACACCGCCATGATCGGCCACGTCCTGGACGTGGTGCGCGGTGCAGCAGACAACCAGATCGCCCCCGCGAGTGTGCTGGACGCCCTCCAGCTCACCCTCGACCTCGACCACATGGTCAACAATCCGCGCTGAGCCCCGCTCTCCCCGGGACCCGCTCCGGCGGGCCCCGGGGGCGGCGGCCCATGGCGCACCCGGGGCCCGTGCGAGCTGTAGAAGCGGGGTAGCCGGGCCCGCCCCGCCCCCGCTGTGACTGAGCGCTTCAGTCGGCCGGTGAGCGGCCGAGTTGGCCGGCCGAGCGTTCGATGTCAGGCGCCTGGCGGGTCCAGAGGGTGAGGTCGCTGCTGGTGGCGACGGCGAGGGTGCGTCCGGACGGCGAGAAGCCGGCGGCTCGCAGTTCAGAGTAGTTGGAGTCGAAGATGTGCCACCAGCTTTCGCCGTGCGGTCCGTCGTGGGGGATGCCTCCGTCCGCGGACAGCAGGACGCGATCGTGCGGCCACTCTGGGCTGACCACCTCCAGGGTCCAGCCGTCCTCGGTGGTGGTGTGCAGGCCGCCTCCGAAGAGTCCCGCGATGCGTACTCGGGTCGAGGCGATGGGGCCGAGCCCTGGGCAGGAGAGATCTGGCACTGCGTCCGGGGTGCCGCCGTCGGGGTCAGGGTCACGGTCCCGGGCGATCTTCTCGCCGGTGACGGTGTCGAAGAGCCCGTGGCCGTCGACGGAGACAACCATGACCAGGTCGCGGCCATCGTCGGGAGCGAGAGCGAAGCCGACGCCGAGCAGGCCACCGATGGGGATGAGCCCGGTCGGGACCGGGTGCCACGGGACAGGCGGCGCAACGACAGGGACGGACAGAAACTGCTCTCGCAGACGCCGCTGGTAGTCAGAGATCAATGTTCCTTCTCGCCTCGGCTGGACGTTGACCGCCCCAAGGCGATGACGTGGATCGTGCCAGGTTCGCACGAGCCTCGCACTCGACCGGCCAACTGAAGCGCTCAGTCACACCCGCAGCGGCCCGCGGTCGTGGGGGTACTTCTGTCCGTCCCGACTCAGGAAGTCAGTCATCATCAACGCCGAACGCGTTGAAGAAGGCCCAATCCGCCTCAGGCAGATCTGCGCCTCCGCAATGATTGGTCGGACTGCCGATCGGTAGTCCGGCGATGTTGCCTCCGAGTGCCGGTGCTCTGGCTGGTCGCTCCTGCGGCGTGGGTGCCGTGGTCGTTGGCGCAGCCGTTACCGAAGGCCGGTGAGAGGAAATCACCGACACCACCCGCCGTTGCCGGTGCGGCCGTGCTCAGCGTGACCCCCATGACTGCTGTCATCAGCGCCCATACTCCGGCTGCCTTGCAAGTCGTCATGCCCGCGTACGGGAACCGCGAGACGGGACACCGTACGAGCGTGCTTTCCCTCGTCCGGCCGTCTTCCCTCGACCAAGGCCGGACGGCGGAATAGAACCGGACGGCACGGCAGAAGAGGCACCCGGGCCCGCCTCCGCTCGTCCCCGCAGCGCCCGTGGCCCTACTTCGAGGACGTCACACGTCGGACGGGTCATGAGACGTCTGTCGACCTGCCTCGTGACCTGCGCCGACAAGCGAAGGGCCGTGACACAGGGAGCGACCGTTCAGCACAGCGGCGTCCTGGGGCAGTGGTCGGGCCACTGCAGGTTGCTGGTTGATCGCCTGAGATGCTTGCGACATGACCGCTCCCTTCCTTGTCGCCAGCGTCGTCCTGGCCGGCGTCCTCACCATGGCCGTGTGGGTCTGTATCAAGTTCGTGCAGGCCTGCCAGGAGCGGCGCCCCTGAGCCTCGGACACGCAACGCCCCGCTGATGGGCGTCGTGTGTGTTCCACAACATCGCCGCCATGATCGTCGGTGAGGGCGAGATCGGGGCCAGGGGATCCTCCGCGACGTCCAGCGCCGCCAGGGCCTGCCCCAGGTGGTGTGGCGCGACGCCGGCCGCAAGCTCCCCAAGTACAGCATCGCCCACGGTGCCACCCGGTCATGGCTGGCGCCCGACATCGACACCCTGCCGTTCGTCGACCGCCGCTTCCTGCCCCAGGACCCCTACCGCGCCGAGGACGGCCGCCTCGAGGCGAACTTGGTGTGCTCGCGTGGCTGCCCGTGCGAGTGCACCTTCTGCGGGGCGGCGGCGTCCATGAACCCCGACGTGACCATCCGCACCCGGGACCCGCACAACATCATCGACGAGATGGACCAGCTCCACGAGGAGTACGGGGTGACGGCGTTCCGCGCATTCGATGACCTCTTCCTCGGCGCTCGCCGTGTCATCCGCCCCGCTCTCAAGGCGTTCGCCGACGCCCGCATCGGGGAGCGGTGTGTGGGACGCGACCGGCCGCATCAACATCCTGGACCGTGAAGACGACGGCTTCCTGGCTGCGTTACGAGCCGACGGCCTGCGGGAGGCCGCCCTCGGCATCGAGTCCGGGGCCCCCAGAAATCTCACGGCGATGGACAAGCGCATCACCCCCCAGATGACACTGTCCGTCACCCGCCGCCTCCTCCAGCACGGCATCAGCGTCCAGGGCCACTTCATCCTCGGCTGCCCCGGCGAGACCCACGAGGAGGCCGAACAGTCCCTGCGACACATCAAGGACCTGTGGGCACTGTCCGACCGGCTGCTCGGCACTTCCGGGCCTCCGCCTTCGTCTTCCGCCCTACCCGGGCAGCCCGATCTTCAACGACCTCGTCCAGCAGGGCTACGACCCGGTCGCGATGCAGACCTACAGCGACGTCGACCTGACCGAACACGGCGCCGACGAGGCGATGCGCCAACGCGACGAGTTCAACTTCACCACCAGCCAGCAGTTCGGCACGGTCGCCCTCGACGACCTCAGCCGGATCTCGCCGCCATCTCCCGCGAGCAGTACGACCGCACCCTCCACGCCCGCCAGGACGTGAGCGCCTGAACACCCGCGGTCTGCTCCTCACTCTCGACGGACCCGGCGGCGTAGGCGAGACCACCACCCACCAGGCCCTCGCCCAAGCCCTGCTCCTGGCCGGCCACCAGGTCCACGCCACCGTCCAACCCTCCCGCAGCTCCTTTGGGCAGAGCGTCCGCACGCTGGGCGGCACAGGGGAGCTGACCGGCCGCGTCCTTGCGCTCGCCGCCGACCGCCACCACCAGCTCGACGCCGAGATCCGGCCCGCGCTCGGCGCCGGCCACACCGTGCTGCTGAACCCGGTACCTGCCCTCCACCCCCGTCCTGCAGCGCAAGGACGGAGTCGACACCGACTTCCTCCTCACCATCAACAAGGACGTCCCCGTCCCCGACCTCGCCGTCGTCCTCCTCACCGACGCCCGAACCGTCCACGCCCGCTGCACCCGCCACCGCTTCGAACGCACCCTCGACGACACCCGGCGCGAACTCGCCCTGTACGAGGAGACGATGCGGATCTTTGGAACAGCTCGGCTACCCGGTCGTATTGCCCGAGCCCCGTCCAGTCGCCGTCGTTCCCGTTCCGCAGCCGGAGTGCGCCGACGTCGACGACGACGTCGGCCAGGAGCAGCAGCTCGATCTCGAGGACCTGACCCGCGAACAGGTCATCGACTGGCGCGCTCGCGCCGCCCACGACCACCAGCTGGTGTTCGACCACATCGACCGATACGGCGAGACGTCGGGCAGGAGACTGTTCACCAGCAGGTTCGTGGACCAGGTGCAGCGCCTTGCCGGCCTCGGCCACCTGAACCTCTGCCACATCCTGTGAGGATAAGCATGAGCGGCAGCGAAATGTCCGGTGTCGACCTCGCGCGCCAGGCCCTGGTCGCCGCCCGGGAGGCGGCGAAGAAGAACGGTGCCCGCACGGCGAAGTCGAAGCCCCGGTTGCTCGATGTGGTGGACGAGGTTCTCCGTTCCCGGACCGCACTCGAATGGGAAGTCGAGACACTCCACCAACTACTCGACGACGCTGGATCTGCCTACCGGGTCAACGAGGCCGCGGACGGGTTGGAGGAGCGGGTCACTCCGGCCGTTCGCGACGCGGTGCGCCACACGATCGCGGACGCGGCGGCCGGGCAGTCCGCCGGCTCCCCGCCGCCGACCACCTTGCCGCCGCATGGCAGGCAGCGTACGGGCGCAGCCCGGATGCGGTGCGCGCGTACAGCGAAGCCATCGAGGCCGCGGAGGCCGCGGCCCATGCCATCGTCCAGCCGAACAAGCCCAGGGCCACCCTCGGCACCATGATCGGTGAGATCAACAACGCCCGGCACAAGTTCGCCACCACGCTCTCCACACCGGCCGGGAACGACCCCGTCGCCCCCGTCGAAGCGATGATGCGCGCCCTGTGGCAAGGGCAGACCTCCCGCCACGGCAGACAGGAGCCCACCTCGCCCGAGGCGCTGGAGGCCGCCCGCGCCGCCGTCCACCTCGCCGCGACGATCGTCCAGTGGTTCGTTTCGGAAGCCGTGATCCGACTCCCCTGAGCAGCTTCACCGGATGAGGGCGGCGGCTGTCCGGCCCTGGTTCACGCGGGGCAGGGGGCAGGGGCGTACCTGGCCGTCGCGTACCGCCTACGCCAGATGAGCCCAACCACCACTGCGACGCGGCCCGGCTGGCTCCCGGCGGGTACGGGACCGCCGGCCGAAGAGGTCGAGTCGCTGCTCAGCACGTCGTGCGGTAGGGGATGTCGGGTAGGTGGAGCCGCCAGTCCGTGCGTGTCAGCCCCGACCCGGTGCGGGCGTAGACCCGGCGTACGAGACGGGAGGGGTCGAGGTCGATCCGCTCGGCCGGGTTCCAGGTGCCGGATGTGTACAGGGTGGTGCCGTCGTCGGAGAAGGCGACGCTGGAGAGGGGCTGGCCGGAGGTGGGCAGAGGGGAGCCCAGGGGGCGTCCTGAGGCGACGTCCCACAGTTGGACGGAGGCGGTGCCCACGACGGCGAGCGTGGTGCCGTCGGGGGAGAAGGCCAGCGCGGCCGGCGAGTCCCGCTCGCTTTCGTGGTCGACGGTGGAGGTGCCGTTGATCACACCGAGTCGGCGGCGCAGGTCGCCGTCCCACAGGGTCACCCGTCCCGTGCCGTCGCTGACGGCGAAGCGGGTGCCATCCCGGCTGAACGCCCCGGCGAAGGGGAGGTCGCCGTCGTTGAGCACGATGGGACGGGCCCGTCCGGCGCGCGGGTCGACGAGCAGTTCTCCCCGGGTCTCGTGCAGGTCGCTGATCATCCGGTCCTGGCGGCGGCGTACCTCCCGGTTCTCCTCACGCAGCCCGGTGACGCCCGCCTGGACGACCTCCTGGATCTTGAGCCGGCCCTGCAGGATCCCGTCGTGCAGGGCGGTCAGCCCGACCGTCTCGTCATCGAGGCGCTGCACCTGCACACGCAGACGGGCCAGTTCCGCCTGCACCTCCTTCGCCAGCCTGTCTCAATCATCGAACTCCCGTTTCCACCACACGTGACCACCTAGTTACTCACGGCTATGACCCGTGCGTATCTCCCCACGATTACTCCAATCGCGGCGCTTTCCGGCCCTTCACTGGCCGAGCGCCACCCCATACGGAAGGCAGGACGCGCAGATGCAGCAGCGCAGGCACGCTTCGCCTGTCCTGAGTGCCGAGGGGCTGAGGCTGCGGCTGCCTGGAAGGGGCGGGTGGACTGCGGTGAGGCCTCCCGCGATCCGCCGTCCTGCCCCCTGGCCGTCGGATCCTCTCCCGACTGCCGGCCGCCGCACCGCACCACCCGTGCCTTCCCGAGTCGGCCGTCCGTCGTCGCCGTCACCGACGACCCGCAGGGGTGGCGGCCTCTGTGGGGGACCGCCGGCCCCGCAGGGGAGCCGGCAGCCCTGCTGGGTCCACCGGCGCCCTCTCGACCGCAGCCGCTGTGCCCAGGGGGGATCGGGTGGGGGCGGCGCCTTCCCTTCAAAACTGGTCATCGTCACGGGGTGGAGGAGCGGAGCACACGGGCGGAGGAGACCCGGGTGCGGCAGAGCCCCCTGGCTCTCCCCCTGATTCCCGCCCCTTGCCGGCCGACCGTACGGACCGTCGCGCGGTAGCGGGGACCTCCGGGCGCCGGACGTCGTGGTGTTCTCCCCATCGGGAACACCCGCAGCCGGGTTCTGCGTGGGTGGCGGCATCCCCGTGCTGATCACCGATGCCGACGGGAACGTCTGGACGGCGTATGGAGACGAAGGGATCCACAGCGGCCACCCCGTCCGCCGCAGTCCTCGCCGACGGCACGACCACCTGCTGGCGGCGCGGAGCCGGCTCTTCAGTGCGGCAGTTCCTTACGATCCGCCCCGCTCCTGGCTGCGGCCGCGTGCAGCGCCCGCAGTGCCACCAGGAGGACGCCGATGTCGTCCAGGTAGACAGGGTCGGGGATCAGGTCCACCGGCGACACCGTGTAGGCCACGGCCGCCCAGAACAGGGCCTTCGACTGCAACGGCACCCCGGCGTCCAGCAGCAGTCGGCGCGCCCGGAAGACACGTACGAGCAGAATCGCCGCGCCCGCGGCCACGACGAGAGCGAGAATCACGGCCACCACGAGCCAGGAAGAGCCGTCCATGGTGCCCTTGTACCCCTGCGGGTCCCGGCCGCACCGATCCCTCGCCACCCGCGGCGCGAGCGGGACGGCCGAGCCTCGTCCGAGAGCCTGCGCTCCGTCAGGCCTCGGCGGGGGCGGCCACTCGGTCGACCGCCGCCCGAGCACGCGGGCGCCGATTTTGCCTGCGAGGGCGTCGCCTTGTCCCTGAAAAGGGTTGCAGAAAGATTTGTCTTGGGCGTTTTGTCTGTTGGGTGGGGTGTTGCGGGCTGAGCCGGCGTGGGTGGAGACGTCCACGGGCTTGCGGATGGACCGGTTCGCGAAGCTGGTGAAGGTTGTCCGGGAAACGGGGGGGGGGGAACGGTCCAGGTGGCGGCCGGCCGTGGTGCCTGCCGCTGGTCGACCCGGTGCTGTTGGTGGTGGTGTATTACCACACGAACCTCACGATGCGGCAGCTCGCCCCGCTCTTCGGGGTTTCGCCGGCCACCGTCTGCCGGGTCATCCGGCGCCTGCGGCCGTTGCTCGCTCTGGAGCCGGCTCCGCGGCCGGTCGCCGATGTCGAGCGGTTGTGGATCGTGGACGGCATCCTGGTCCCGGTCCGCGACCGGCAGGTCGGCGCCTCGAGCCGCGACTACCGGTTCTCGCCGAACGTGCAGGTCATCGTCGACGCCGCCCCCGCCTGGTCGTCGCCTCGGCCCGTCCGGCGCCCGGGATCAAGGCCGACGCCCACGTCTGGCGCGACTTCGACCTGCCGGCCGCGGCGACCGGGACGACAGTGATTGCGCACTCGTTTGTCCATCACCGTGCCGCCGGGCCTTTGTGGTCGCTGTCGGAGTCGTCGCGCTGGTCGCTCCGTATGGTGCCGTTCCGGCCCTCGACACGGCGCCGTCCGGCTCCGGCGTGCTGGCCGGGTTACGGCCGGCCGTCGTACGGCATCGTCGCCGTGCTGCCGCCGGAGGTGGTGTGCGGCCGTACGCCGTGCATCCTCGGCTGGCGGGGGCAACTTGGTCCTTCGTGTCACCGCAGGCCAGGCGGGCGACGCCCCGGCCGTCATGGCAGGTATCCGTGTTCCGCGAAGCGGACCTGGACGACCCGGAACCCGGCCCGACGCCGTTCTGGCTGACCGTGCGTAATCATCACGCGCGATCCGCAATCACCTCCGGCGACGCGGAATCCGCGCTGTCATCCCCCAGCCGTCCGACCAGGTCGGCCACCGGCTGCGGCGAGGCCGCAACGGAGGGCACCCAACCCAACCCCCTTCGGCACAGAGGCATACAAGCAGCGCAACTCGGCCGAACGATGCATCAGCCGACTCAAGCAGTGGCGCGGCATGGCCATGCGAACGGACAAGCTCGCCATCGCCTACCAGGCCGCACTCCACCTCGCCGCCATTCTCATCCGGACAGCCGCTTGACTGCCCAAGCACGCTGCCCGGCGAAGATGGCCACATGGACGATCTTGTGGAGTTCCTCATCGCACACATCAACGACGACAACCACGCTTACGCCTACGTGGCCGGCACCCTGGGCGGCGAGGCCCTCTCGACAGCCACCTCCCCATGCTCGACCTGATCGAGCAACTGGCGAACGACTACAAAGCCATGGATCCCTCAGACTCCCGCTCGGCCGGCCCAGCATACGCGCTGCGAGTCCTTGGCCAGTCCTACACCGAGCACCCCGACTACCAGCAGGAATGGCGCCCGTAGCCTTTCAAGGAGACAGTCCCTAAAGCGTGTTGCAGAAGGCTGTGACGCTGGCATTTCCGCTGTATGGGTGGGGTGTTGAGGTCTGAGCCGTTGTGGGTGGAGACGTTCGCGGGGCTGCGGATGCGGCAGTTCGAACGGCTGGTGAAGGTCGTGTGGGAACGGGGCGGGAACGGGCCCGGCGGTGGTCGCCCGTGGTGTCTGCCGTTGGCGGACCGGGTGCTGCTGGTGGCCGTGTACTACCGCACGAACCTCACCATGCGGCAGCTCGCGCCGCTCTTCGGCTGCTCGCCGGCGACGGTCTGCCGGGTGATCCAGCGGCTGCGGCCGCTGCTCGCGATCGAGCCGGCCACCCGTCCGGCTGACGCGGTCGAGCGGCTGTGGATCGTGGATGGCACCCTGATCCCGGTCCGCGACCGCAAGGTCGGGGCGTCCTCACGCAACTACCGGTTCTCGGCGAACGTGCAGGTCGTCATCGTCGCCGACACCAAGCTGGTGATCGCCGCGGCCCGGCCGGTGCCCGGCACCACCGCGGACGCGAAGGCCTGGCGGGAGTCCGGCCTGGCCGCTGCCTGCGAAGGCGTGACGGTGCTGGGCGACGGTGCCTACCTTGACACCGGGCTCGTCGTCCCGCACCGCAAACGCCCCGGATGGGCCCTGCTGCCCGGCGAGGAGGAGGACAATGCCGAGCACCGACGGGTGCGGGCCCGTGTCGAGTACGCCTTCGCCCGCATGCAGCACTACAAGATCCTGCGCGACTGCCGACAGCGCGGCAACGGACTCCACCACGCCGTCCAAGCCGTCGCCCACCTGCACAACCTCACCCTCGCCGCATGACCAGACCGATCACAGAACCGCCCCTGACCTGCCCGGACGCAACCTTCTGCAACACGCTTTAGGGCTTGGGGGTGTCCTGCTCGGCGAGCCAGGCCACGGCCTTCGCGCGGTCCGCCTCCGTCGGCGCGGGGCTCACCTGGTCCGGGTGGCGGATGAGGTAGTGCTCGCGGGCGACGCTCAGGCCGACGGCACGGGCCTCAGGGGAGAGGCCGGGGTGCTCGGCGACCTCCTGGGCACGCCGCCACCAGCACACGCTTCTCGGGTCGACGGCGTAGTGCCACAGCGGCTGCTCGGGGTCCGCCACGCCGATCAGCACCCTGCGCAGCACGTACTCGCGGATGTCCGGGTTGCCGATCAGCCGGTCGGCGACGAGCAGCGGGTGCTCCCCGTCGAGGCGGGCCCGGACCAGCACCCAGGTCATCAGCTGGCCCACGTCGTGGGCGGGCGAGGTGACGAAGTCCCACAGTTCGGCGGCCTTGGCCTCGTCGGGGGCGCCGAGGTGGGTGAGGAGCCGCAGTTCGTCCTTCCACAGCGGCCGGGCCGCGTTCCACCAGGAGACCAGTTTCCCCGCGGCCGGGTGGTCCAGGTCGAGGGCGAGACAGGTCAGGGTGACCAGCGGGTGGCGCCATTCGGTGTACGTGGTCCGGTACTTCTTGGTGAGATCCTTCAGCCGGCGCGGCAGCAGGGCCTCGACGTCGGACGCGGTGGCCAGACCGTGGGCGACGAGGAGTTCGAGGCAGAACCCGAGCCCCTGCAGGCCGGTCGTCGGGTCGGCCACCCGGTCCCGCAGCCAGCGCGCGTCGACGTCGGTGAGCGCCCGGTACCGGTGCCACACGTCGGCGAGCTTGGTCTCGGAGTCGGTGAGTTCGGGGCCGGTACCGGAAAGGAGTCCCTCCCTGGCGGCCTCGTAACGGTCCACGGCGGCTAGTACGTCGGCGGTGCCGACCCCCTCGAGGTCGGTCTGGCCGGGCCGGAGCGCCTCCTCCCGGATGTGCCCCACCTGTTCGCGGGCCGCGTCCGCGGCGAGGACGCGCAGCACCCGCGGCAGTCTGTCGTCGGTGGCGAAGCGGACCGCCGCGAGCCCGGCGTACGACCGGCCGGCGTGGTAGCCCGCCCCCGTCTCCCGGCGCCAGTCGGCGGTGACGGCCTCGATCAGCGCGCCGTACAGCCCGTGCAGCGAGGTCTCCGGCAGGTCATGCGCGGCCAGTTCCGCCGCGAGGACCGCCGCGGCCCGTACCGCGTCGGGCTCGCGGAGCGACCGGTGCAGCGCGAGCCAGGCGTGCACCGGGGCACGATGGCCCGCGAGCGCGGCCTCCCGCACGACGGCCAGGCCCCGCTCCGACGGCATGCCGGACACGACGGCGGCCACCCGGGGGTCGCCGACGCCGAGGGCGTCGACCGTCCCCCACGCCTCCGCGTGGCCGTGGCGCAGCAGCGCGTGGAGCAGCTCCGCCCAGGCGCCCCACGCCGTGAGCCGCCCTTCGTACTCCGCACGCCAGGCGCGCAGCAGCCGCTCCGTCTCGTCAGGCGTGAGCCCGTCCCTGTGCTCCAGCGAGACCGCGAACCGGGTCGCGGCGGCGAGGTCCTGGGGGTCGTCCAGCCGTTCGTGGAGCCAAGCGGCCTCGACCGGGGACAAGGGCCGGTACCGGAGCGGGGAAACGCTGCGGTCCACTGGCTCGTCGAGCGCGTCGAGGAACTGCCGTACGCCGTCAGGGTCAGCGGGATCGGGCAGTCCCGCCTCGTCCCGGTCGGTGATCCGGTCAAGCCGGAAGGCGCCCTGAGGACCGCCGTCCACGACCCGGAAACCGGCCGGCCCCTCACCGAGCCCGGCGGCGACGGTGGCGTGGTCGCCGCCCCAGTGCAACAGCAGTTCGCCCTTCAGTGCGCTGGAACGGCCGAAGGCCCGCCCGTGGGACTGCCAGTGCCAGTACGCGAAGGAGACGGGGCCGGTGAGCCCGCGCTCCGCGTGGACCTCGGCGGCGTCCTCGTGGCCGTCGGACTGCGTGTAGCGGCCCCGGTTCGGCGGCGGGAGCACGAGGAACCCGTCGCCGCCGAGCCCCTGCCACCAGGCCGTGATCAGGGCGAGGTCCGAGGGCCGTCCGCGCGCCGCGCGGCGGCGGGCGGCGGGGGCGCCGGCGGCGTCGTTCACGTGCTGCTCCCTGGGTTCTCTTGGGGTCTTCTCCGGGATCCGTCGAGGACGGCTCTCCCGCCTCGGGAACCACCGTGCCACAGGGGTCTGACACGCCCTCTCCGCCGGGGGCAGGGAGAGCGGTGAGCCGCCCTACGCTCGCCGTATGACCCCTCGCCGCGCTTCGTCCGGTTCGTGCCTGTCCCTCCGGTCGCGCGACTCGTTCCTGTCCGTCGGATCGGCCGGTTCGATGCTCTCGGTCGGCTCCGTCGGCTCGTTCCTCTCGGTCGGCTCCCTTCGCTCCGCGCTCTCCGTCGGCTCGGTGGGGCGGTACCAGACGGCCCGTGGCATGGCGGCGGGACAGCGGCTGGCACGACGGGCGCGTCGGAATCGACGGCGCGAGCACCGCCGGCCATGGTGACACGGACAGCGACGGGCCCTGGCCGCTCGGCAGCGGTCCACTCTGTTGTCGGACTGGTGGATCATCCCCGTCGGCCGTCGGAATCGTCGACCGCCTCGAACTCGACCCGGACGTCCTCGCGGCGCGCCCCGACCGCGCCGGCGTTCCGCCCCCGCCGGGTGTCGTCGGGCAGCCGCCTGGCTTCTCGGCCGTCCGCTTACCGACCGCGCGCCGCCGAATGGCCGATCTCCAGATTTCGCCGTGCCGGACGCCCTGTCGTGCCGCGCTGCCCCGCGGGGGCGGTGTGGTGGTCCGTCGCTGTGTCGCCCCGCTCTCCGGTCGTGTGCCGCTGGGCCGTCGCGCGCGGTCGGGTGGCCGCCGCCACCCGGCTCCGCGTCGGTCGCTGTCTCGCCGTCCGGTCTCCCGCCGCTGCGGCGTCCTGACTGTGCTGCAGTCGACCGGCCCCGCCGTTTCGCCGCGGTCGCCTCGGGGCCCTGCCGGATCGCCGTTGCGCCGCCGCCCTCCGGTCGGCGGGCGCTGCGCGTCCGCTGTGGCGCCGCCAGCCCGCTGTCCTGCCGCCGAGCCGCGCCTGTGGCCGCCGGTCCCTACCCCTCGGCTCGTCCGCCCCTGCGCTGCCCGAGCACACCGCTGGGCCGCTTCCCGCTGTGCTCGTCCTGCCGCCGCCGCGTCCCGAATTGGCGTCGCGGCCGCAGCCCGCCGCAGTCCGGTCACGGTCCGGCTGCCGGCCGGCCTCCTGCCGCAGGGTGCTTTGCCGCCACGGTTGCCCACCGGACCGCCGGACCGCACGACGCCATTGGCCGTTCCGGGCTGCCGGGTTCCGCCGAGCTGCCGCTACAGGTCCCGCCGTGTCCCGCCGTCGTCGCGTGTGCGGCTACTGCGCCCCGGCCGTGCTCCGGCAGCGCACTGACGGGTGGCTGGCCGGGCTCCTGCTGCGTTCGTCCGCCGCCGTCCTGCCGCCTGTCCGCCGCGTCGCCGCCGCGTCGCCGTCGCTGTGCTGGCGCCCCCACCGGCTGCCGGGTGGCCGCCGGGCCGCCGCCACTCGCCCGCCACCGCTGCTCGACCCGCACCGCTGGCAGGCCACCAGGCTACGCGCGCGTGCCGGGGGCGTCCTGTCGGCGGACTCCCCCGGCACACGGCCGGTCGCCGCTGCCTACCCCTGGTCCGCCACGAAGGAGGCCATGCGGGTCAGGGCGGCGTTCCAGTTGATCGTGTGCTCGTTGGTCGACCAGGACTGGATGTCGTCGATGTAGCAGAACTGGCCGACACAGCCCTGCAGTTTGCTCTGCGCGTAGGGGTCCTGGATGCTCGAGTTCGGCCCGCCAGCGAGGGTGCCCTTCGGCGGGTTGGGCTGGTTCGGGTCGAGCTGGCGGGCGTACCAGCGGCTGTGCTGGTTCTGCGCGCTCACCTCGCCGTAGCCGGTGACGTAGGAGATGTTCAGGGCGTTGCGGCCCAGGATGTAGTCCATGCTCTGCAACGCGCCGTCGCGGTACTTCGAGGCGCCGGTGATGTCGTACGCGGTGGCGAGGACG
Source organism: Streptomyces sp. DH12 (assembly GCF_020873895.1). Classification (GTDB taxonomy): domain Bacteria; phylum Actinomycetota; class Actinomycetes; order Streptomycetales; family Streptomycetaceae; genus Streptomyces. Next base: position 234,024 of record NZ_JAHWGT010000005.1, read on the forward strand.
ACGGCGATGTTGAGGACCTGGTGACTGGAGCCCCAGTCGTAGACGTTGCCGTCCGGCGCGTACGGCATGCCGTAGGGGTGTGCCTTCAGGGTCGCCAGATAGCGGTCGGCGCCCTTGACGACGGACTGGCGCACCGTGTCCCGGCCTGGCAGCTTGTTCGGCACCGTCGCGAGGTCGAGGCGTCCCGCGGCCCCGGTGCGAGCCCAGTCGAAGCCGAGGGGCTGGAAGAGGTCGGCCCCGTGGACCGGAGACTTCAGGACGTACTCCCGGAACTGCCTCTCCTCCGTGGAGAGGTACAGCTCGGCGGCCGCCCAGTAGAAGTCGTCGGCGACGTCACGGTCGGGGTAGGCACCGCCGCCGATGCCGTCGTTCTCGGAGGCATAGCGGTCGGGGTGGGCGACCGCCGCCGACCAGGCCTTGCGGGCGGCCGCCAGGGCTCGGCCGGCGAACGCCTTGTCGTAGGGCCGGTACAGGCGGGCCGCCTGCGCGGCCGTCGCGGCCAGGTTCAGGGTGGCGGCGGTGGACGGCGGGTGCAGTTCGCGCTTCTGCGGGTCGTCGCTGGGCAGCAGCGGCAGGCCTGTCCACTGCTCGTCGTGCATCTTGTGGTGGGCCATGCCGGCCAGCGGCTTGCCGTCCGGCACCTGCATCCTGAGCAGGAAGTCCAGCTCCCAGCGCGCCTCGTCGAGGAGGTCCGGCACCCTGTTGCCGCTCTCGGGGATGTCCAGCGTGCCATCGCCGAGCTTGCCGGCGTCGCCGGTACGGGCGTGCAGCGCGCGCTCGTAGGTGCTCAGCAGCTCCCAGGTGGATATGCCGCCGTTGACGACGTACTTGCCGTGATCGCCGGCGTCGTACCAGCCGCCGCTGACGTCCAGCGAGTAGTCGCAGACACCGGGCTGACACGACACGTCGGTGTCGCCCTTGTTGGGTGCCACGCCCACGTGCCCGGCCGGGCGGCCGTAGCCGGGCCGCAGGTCGTCGCGTATCGCGATGCCGCTGCGCTGGGTGTAGTAGTACTTCGCCGAGTCGAGCCGGAGCCGCTCGTAGGCGCTCGCGTCGATGTCGAAGGGCCGGCTGGTCTCGCCGTCGGCGACGAGGGTGAGGCCCGAGCCCTTCTTGCGGTACGCGCCGAAGTCGATCGAGTGGACGTTCTGCCCGGAGGAGGCGTCGAGGCCGCGCGGCACGGTCGTGCCCCGGGCGACCACCGTCCCGCCGGAGTTCTTGAGCTCCCAGGGCAGCTTCGCCGTGGCATCGGTGACCAACGTGGCGTTCTTCGGCCCGGCGGGCAGGTAGGCGACCTGGTTGACGCGGACCCGGGGCCCGGTGTCGGGCTCGTACGGTTCCGGCGCCACCCCGCCCAGCAGCGAGACGTCGTCCATGCAGAAGCGCCAGGCGTCCGCGCTGCCGCCGAGCTGGAAGCCGACTTGGCCCCGGTCGGTGTCGACGGGCGAGGTGAAGGTGTAGGAGTAGGTGTCGCCGGAGACGCTGAGCTGCGGTGTCACCTCGTGGTACGTGTCGTACGGTTCCACCGACAGGCCCACGATCGCCCGGACCACGTGTCCGGTGGGTGTCCCGGTCGCGCTGAAGGAGAAGCGGTAGGACTCCCCCTTCACGAGGGTGATGTCGTTCTGCCCGACGGCGGCGTCCCAGCGGTTGGTGGTGCCGCCGGGGACGTCGGCGCAGAGCCGGCCGTCGGACAGGCCGGCGGTGACGTTGGGGGTCGTCCACCACGGATCGGTGGTGGTGTCGAAGGTGCCGTTCCTGACCTGCTCGGTCTCTTCCGCCCCGGCCGGTGCCGAGGGCAGCGCGGTGAGCGCCGTCGCCAGCAGGGCCGACAGGGACAGCAGGGCGGTTCTGCGTCGTTTCACGACTGGGCTCCTCTGGCGGAGGGGAGGGTGACGCTCGGCGTGGGAGCGCTCCCAGAAGCTGACGCATGCCATGGTTGTGCCGCTGTGACGTCCCGTCAACGGCCCGGACAGGACCGGCCGTCACCGGCTCCGTCCGGCCCGCTGCGCGCGAGGGGTCTGACGGCCGGTGTCTCCAGGCGGTCGATGCGGATGGCGCCCCGGGCCTCGTCCGGGTGGCGGCTGGTCACAGTGAGCCGGAGTCGCTAGCCGCGCAGGCACTGAAGGTGATCACGGTCGCATCGCCGGATGCCGTGGCCCAGTCGGTCGCGCATCCCGCACGGCCTGCCAGGAGCGGCCGTTTCCGCCGCTGCTGCCCGGCTGCCCCGCCGGGCGGCCGCTGGCTTCAAACCGGCAGAAGGCCGACCGGGACCCCGCCACCTGGATGCCTCTCGAAACCCAGGTCCACTGCCGCTACACCGCCGAGTGGACCGCCACCAAGCTCCGCGGCGCGGGGGTGAGGTGGTGCAGCGGGGGAGGGTCTCGAAGGTGGGCACGGTGGTCCTCCGGGGAGCACGACGAAGCCCCCCGCGGTTGCCGGAGGCTGCTGTAGGCGGTGCTCGTTGGTGGCGCTCGTTCCTTTGGCGTGGTGATGCTCAGCGGTTCTGGATGGTGTCGTCCGGGTCGTGGTGTGCGTGCTGCCGGAGAGTGATGACATGCACGTCCGGCCCGGAGCCGTTTCCCGCCCGGCGGGATGCGGTGAAGAAAGTTCGCCCGCTGCTCCCGCCTGGCGGGAGGGGCCGCTGATTGGCCTTTTCTTGCAGATCAGAGCCGTGTGGCGTGGTCTGCATGACAGTGGATATCAGGGTGATCCGGGCCGGTCAGATGTACTGCCACTACCTGCGCGAGACCGTTGTCGGTGACGGTCGCCGCCCCGCGGGCACGCCGCTGCGCACTGCCCAGGAGGAGGCCGGGGGTCCCGTCCGGGCGCTGGATGGGCCGCGGCCTGGCCGCGCTCGGACTCGCGCCGGGCGAGGAGGTCACCGAGGTGCAGCTGCGGAACCTGTTCGGCGAGCGGGGCCGCCACCCGTACGCGGACCGCATCGAGGCCGACCGGCTCGCCAAGCGCGAGTCGGCGAAGAAGGCGTTCAGGGCCGACGCCCCGGACGCCGGGTCACGGTCACAGGTGTGGATCTCGTGTTCCGGCCGCAGCCGACGATCTACCTCCTATGGGCGTTGGGGGATGAGGAGACGCGGCGGGTGATCGAGGCCGCGCACGAGTACGCGATTGAGCGGGTGCTGGAGTGGATCGAGGACGAGGTCGCGGTGATCCGGTACGGCAAGGACGGGATCTACCGGGTGCGGCCGCCCGGCGGCCTGGTCGCCGCGCGCTTCCGCCACTACGAGGCGCGCTCCGGGCGGCCCTTGCTCCATGACCATCTGCTTCTGAGCGTGAAGGGGCAGCGCCTGGACGGGAAGTGGGGCTCCATCCACACCACCGCCCTGCACGAGAACACCGTGGCCGCATCCGCGCTCTACAACGAGCTGGTGGCCGCTGAGGTCTGCGAGGCGCTGGGGCTGGCGACCGAGCCGCGCATCGTCACTCCGGGGCGCCGGCCGGTGATGGAGATTGCCGGCGTGCCGCACGAGCTGATTCGCTGGACCTCCCGGCGCAGTGACCAGATCGCCGCCTGCCTGGCCGAGCTGGAGCACGAGCACGTCACCGCCGTCGACGACGACGGCGAGCTGCAGTTCCTGCCCGTGGTCTCCGAGAGGGCCCGCGCCAAGCTGAACCAGATCGCCGCCCGCAAGACCCGCCCGCCCAAGCAGTCGGCCCGGCCGCTCGCGCAGCTGCGAGTGTGGTGGAAGGGCGAGCGCGATTCTCACCTCCGGTGTCGCCGCCGACGTCATCACCTCCCTCCTCGAGCACGCCCGCGCCGCGGCCGCGGCGATCCGGGACCAGGTCGCCGCCGTGGTCGACGTCGCCCTGGCGGCCGTCGACGTCACCGCGGCGGTGTTCGTGATGAACGACGGCGGCTGTTTCCACCGCCGGCACCTGCTCGCCGAAGCCCGCCGCCACCTCGCCCTCGTCCTGCGCGGCCGCCGCCGCGACCCCGGCCTGGACGACCAGGTCGTGGCCGCCGCCATCTTCACCCACTGCCTGGACATCAGCGAGCCGACAACCACGATCGGCCCGCTGTCGGACTACCGCCTTCACACCGCCCGGTGGTCCCTGTCCGACCTCCCCGCCCGGCGCCGCCCACCCGCCGTGCCCGGCCCGGACCCGGGCCGGCAACCGCCAGCCGATCCCGGCGAGCCAGCCTCGCTCCGGCCCCCGGGCCAGGACGCGGGGGAGTGGGAGATCCCCCGCATCCCGCTCCAGTACGAGCACGCCGTCCTCGCCGGCGCGGTGCTCCGCGAGAAGCTGCGCACCACCACGCCGTGCGGGGCTGGGCGTACGACGTCGTCGCCCACCAGCAGGCGGCGATGCCCGAGCAGCTGCTCGCGTCCGAGCCGGCCGACCCCGAGCACGACGACCAGGAGCAGAAGGCCGGTCGCGGGGAAGCGATCGACCTGATGGCGCTGCGGGCCTTGCGGGCATCCCGCACGGACGTGGAAGCCCTCGATCTCACCGCCGACCGACTGCGCCGCTTCCAGGAAACGGCCACCGAGATGGTCAACGACGCCCGCGCCCGCGCCGACCGCGTCCTCGCGGACCGCACCGCCGCACAGGCTGACCCCGACGTGGTGCGCCCGGACGACCAGCAGGCGCACCGCCCACAGCAACCCGGACCGCACCGCGGCCGGGAGGCCGGCCACTGAGTGGACCTGATGACGCGCACCCGGTGCGGTGGTGTGCACCGACGACGCCCCGCCCCCACTCCACCGAGTGGAGTCCACTGTGCGGGAGTGGACGCCACCGTGCTCGGCTTCCACTCCACCGAGTGGAGCCCACCGGGTGGAAGTGGACGCCATCGACGGGAGTGGGGGCTGCGCCACCCGGTGCGTTTCTCCTTGACCTCGGATCAGGTCAAGGAGAAACGCACCGCCTCCACCGCCTCCACCCGGGCCGACTCCACCGCACCGCGTCCACTCGGTGCGCACCACTCCCGCGCGCCGGCCGCACCGGTGCGCGCACCGCCCACCGAGTGGAGCACACCGGATGGACGGTGGTGCGCATCGTGGTGCGCACCGGATGGGCTCGGTGCGCACTGGATGGGCGCTCCACCGCACCGATGCGCACCGGGTAGGTGCGCTCCACCGCACCGGCGCGTTCCCACCCGGCGCGTTCCCACCCGGTGCGGTGGTGCGGTGGTGCGGTGGTGCGGTCAGAGGTGCGCACCCGGTGCGGAGTGCACCGCGTGCGCCAGCACCAGGTGCTCGTCGCGCATGGCCTCCAGGGTGGCGCAGGTGTCTCCATGGCCGTCGGGGTCCGGGATCACGTTCTCGACGAAGCGGGTGATGCTGCGGGCGATGCCGGGCACCGCCGTGGTGGGGGAGTTCCGCGCACAGTCCCGCAGCGCGGAGAGCAGCACGACCCCGACCTCGTCCAGCGCGGAGTCCGCGCGTGGGTCGGCCTCTCCGTCCACGGCCGTGACGGGCCAGATGATGTCCTCGGCGAGCCGCAGCAGGGTGAACGCCAGCTCCGGGATCGCCTCCACCCACCCAGCGGCGTAGGTACCGCCGCCCGTCTGCAGCGCCAGGAGGTAGTCGAAGCCCTGCTCCACCTGCTCGGGCATCAGCGGCGTACGGGTCGGGATCAGGTACGGCATGAAGCTCTCCTCACGATGACCGCCGTGCGGCTCACGGCGTCGTCTTCGTAGGGTGGGCGCGCTGCCCTGTGGACAGAGGGACGGAGATTTCTCCCCCGAGCCAAAACCGGCGAATCGGGTCTGCAAGGGCCAAACCGAACCCCCTTGTCCGGCAGGGCCGATCCGACCGCGAATCCGGCCCTGCCCCCTTTTCCACCTCTGCTACCGCCTGACCGCTGCCGTGTTTCTCCTTGACCTGGCCACGGTTAGACCGCGGACAAGGGGGGTCCGTGCACGCTGCTCCTTCGCCCCGACCGCCCCGGCCGGGGCGAAGGAGAGCAGACGATGACGAGCACTCACCCGGGGGCCGGGTAGCGGCATCGCTCGGGCCGATCACACCGGAAGGCCGGCGCCTGGCGGGCAGGCTCAAGGGGGATCCCTGGGCGCCCCCTTCGAAAGGCGCTTGGGAACCCCCTTTGGTGCCCGGCACCCACGGCCGGAGGAAAACCCCTTGTCAGCGCGGGAATGGGCGCGAAAACTGCGCCGTCACAACCCTCTTCTCTCCTCTTGTTGTCCGTAGTGGAGGAGAGCATCGGGTTCCGGGGGGCCCGGACGCCCTCCCCGGCCGGGCGCGGCCAGCGCCAGCAGCCGCAGCCGCAGCCGCAGCCGCAGCGGCGGCGGCCAGCCGGCGGCCGGCGGCCGGTCGCGAGCGACGAGGGAGCAGAGCTGATGGCGGGGAAGCGGAAGAACAACCCGGCGGGGTCGACGAACAGCTACCGCGGCGACGTGCTGCGCGTGCTCGGAGCGCTGAAGGTCGCCACGACGGATCAGATCCAGCGGATCGGCGCCCCGCATCTGACGTTTCGGCACGCCGACCAGCCGACCCCGTCGAAGCGGAAGCAGGCCCGGACCGCCTCGCACACGGCCGCGCTCTCCGACATGCGGGGCACGGCCTGTCCGAGAACGGCGGCTCCACCGGGACGGGCGACGCCCTGCGCAACCTGACCCCGAAGGGCCTTCCCCCGCCTCCTACGAGCTGAACCGGCCGGTGACAGAGATGGGGCTCCACCGCGCGCGGGGCGGGCTCCAGCGGGGCCTCCCACCCGATGGCCGTCAACGAGACGGTGATCGCGATGCTGTGCCCGAAGCCGAACATGGCCAGACTCACCGTCGGCCCGCCGCACGTCCAGGCCGCCGTCCAGGCCGCCGTCGACGTACCGGACGGCATCGGCACCATCGCCTCGTGCTGGACCGAGGTGTCGCTGCCCGCCACCGGCACGTGGAACGCGCCGGGAAAGGGCGGCGCCCAGGCCGACATCGTGCTGACCGCCCCGCAGGACGGGGTGCCGCTGCTGTTCATCGAGGTCGACAACTGCCACGAGACCGCCGAGGAGCTCGCCGACAAGCTGGAGAAGTACGCCCGGTTCTTCCGGCGGAAGGTAAGGACACCGACGGCAAGGAGCGTCCGATGTGGCGCACCCGCTGGACGGCGCCGGACAACCGGTCCGGGGACAGGACGCACCCGCCCGTGCTGCTGGTGTTCAACCGGATCGGCGAGCGCGCAACTCCCTCCACGCCATCCCGCGCCTGCAAGAGCTGACCCGCCACCTGTGGCAGGGGGAGCGGCAACGCGGCGGCGGCCACCACCTCTACGACGGGAAGATCCCCATCGTCGCGGTCTCGCTGATTGCCTGTTTCTGAACCCCTGCAAGTGACCAGGCGGAGCCCATGACCGTTTGCCGGTCGTGACCATGCGTAAGACAGCCACCGCATTCGTTCTCACGGCAACAGCCGCGGGAACGATCCTTGCCACGACCTCGCCGGCAACGGCCGGAGGAGTGGGCGACTTCCTGTCCCCAGCCTTCGGCACCAGCTGCGCCAACCACCATACGGGCGCCCGCGCGGAAGGGGCGACGACCCACGGCACCGGAGCAGCCAACGGCAACCTCGCCGGGCTCCCCCTCGGCAGCGCCCTCAACCAATGCGGCGGCGCGGACCTCCCAGAGGCAGACAAACTGTTGAAGCCGTGCGTCGCTCTACCAGTGGAAGACGTGCGAAACATCGTTGCACTGGTCAACGTCGGAGTTCACGACATTCTTTCAGACCGACAGAACCAGCAGTGCGTGTGAGGTGCGGTAACGGGTTCGCCACTTTCGCACATATTGGAGAACGGTGACGGAGATCGGTTAAAGGTGTTGGTGGACCGATCATCGGGTTGATGTGTGTCGTTGACTGCCTGCTTCTGAGAGTCGGCGGCTTCGGCAGCCTGATTCCAAGGTGGGTTCCGGGCTGAGGTCGTGGCCACCACTTGCCGAATGATCACAGCAGGGTCGGTCCGCCGACAGACCCGCTGGCCCCTGGGGCGTGTACTCCATGGACAACACCCCGCCCCGCCCCACTCGCCCCAGCGGTTCGGTTCGCCGAACGGTCACGGTGACCGCTCTGCGAACGCTTCGACGAACTTCGCGTTCCGGACACTGACAGGTTTGCCTGCGGCTTCTAAGTTCAGAAACAACCACTGAAGAACCTTCGTGCGCATGGACCGGCCGGCCGGGTGTTCATCCGCTTCGGCCGTGACAACCTGGAGCCGCCCCTGGAGGCGATCGGCAACCCCTGTCGCGAGGCCGCCGACGCCCGCGCCCGGGAAGAGACCGCGCCGTACAGAGGCGGAGTACCAGGCGAAGGTGCAGCGCGCGGCGCTGGAGCAGGCCGCGAAGCAGGCAGCCGAGCGTGAGGCGCGCCGTCCCGTGTGCGCCGGCTGCGGGGCGAAGTTCACCGACGAACGGTGGAGGGTGGCACAGGCGACGGTTTGGGGCACCCCGAAGGACTCCCACCCGCACCTGTGCGACGACTGCATGCAGAAGGCCGGCGCCGTCGTCAGCCCAGCGGCTGGCACGCAGGAGCGCCAGGAGCCGGTACGCGGTGAGGCCGGGTCGGACGACTTCTGGCCCGCCCCCGAGCGGCCCGTCTGCACCGAGTGCGGTGCCGCGTTCACCGATGAACGATGGAAGGCGACCAAGTCCGTCGGCTGGACTGCTTCCCTGGCGAAGCGCCCGTCTCTGTGCGGGGACTGCGACCAGCGGTTCGAGGCCGACATGGACCTGGCCTGGGGTGTGAGCCCCCGGCAGGAGGAGCGCCACCAGGAGCAGGAACCGGCCGTGCCCGAGCAGAAGGCAACCGGCTGGCCCTCGCGCCTGCGCCGCTGAGAACCTGACTGTGATGCCGACATGTCATAGGGCCGCGGCTGAGTCGTGGCGCGAGTGCTGCCCTGGCATGCGAGCACTGTGAATGGGGTGGGGCTGAAAAGCGACGCGTGAGTGGCGGCTGAGCAGAGCAGGCGTCGTTGTGTGATCTTTCGTACGCAACCGGACGGAGGCGGCATGACGACGCAGACACAGCAGGTGCAGGACGGCACCGAGGCCGAGGTGCCGATCGAGGCGCCGGAGCCGGCCGGGCCGGGTGTGATCCGCCTGTGCGATCCGGCGGAGGACCGGGCGCGGCTGGGCTGGCACCGCATCGGCGGCTCCAACGCGGTGGGCCGCTATCGCGCTGACGCACACCTGGTGGTCGACATCGACGAGCCGGGCGGCGACGGCAAGCTCCAGGTGCGGGGCCAGGTGCGGGGCATAGCCCACCACCGCGTCCGCGAGACCGGCGGCGCACCGTGGAAGCGCACCGGTACCTACCGGGCGCAGGGCTGGCTCAAGCTGCTGCGGCGGGACACCAACGGCCACTTCGCCATCGTGGTCGACGAAGCGGAGAGCTTTCGGGACAATCCCGGCCCGGAGCCGGTGGTCCCGGTCACGCTGTCCGCGACGGTGGACGCGGACCGGCTGGGCGACTACGCCTTCCAGTGGACCTTCGGTGCCGACGGACACGAGGGCTCCAGCCTGGTCCTCGGCGCCCGCGTCCACGGCCGCCGGGTGCTCTTCGTCCCGCCCTCGATGCAGGGCATGGAGTTCGGCACGCTGCGCGACCCGCGCAGCGGACGCCACCACAGCACAGGTGACAGCCGTACCACCGCGCACCATATGGAGGCCTTCGCGCAGATCACGACCCGTCGCGCCTCGGCCACCGAGACCGAGGTCAGCACCGAGGTCACCGTCTCCTGGGACCTGGGATTCATATCGGACCCCAGCGCCACCGACATCCACATCACCAGCGCCCTGGAGCGCTACGACACCCGCGCGGACCGCTGGCGGACAGCAGCCTCCCACCACCACACGGTCCATAAGCCTTTCGGCTCGCTCAACGCCACCGGCGGCCAGCTCACCCACACCGTGCCCACCAGCGAACTCAACCTCTACCGCTACGTCTGGGGCTGCGCCGACGCCAGCCAGCAGACCAAACTGCACAAGACGGTGCTCCCCATCTACCGGCGCGCCACCTGACGTCACCACCTCCGCGCACCGGCCCGCGGTCTCCCGCCGACCCCGATAGCCCCGCCGACGTAATCCCAGATAGACCCGTTCACGAAACCGCAGACGGGCCCTGTAAGAACCCGTCTTGGAACCGCTATTGCGGGTTCTGAGACGGGTTCTGAGCCGGTACGCCGCTGGCGGCCGGGCGGTGGGTACACGTACCGGTCCGCCCGGCCGCCGGTGGTGGGGGAGACTGAGGGCCACCATTCCAGCGGCGAGGGGCGAGAACATGGCGGCGAAGACGGATCCGGCGCAGTTGGTGCGTCAGGCCCGGGACGTGATCGAAGAGTTCAACCGCGTGGTGCTGGACGACGCGCAGGAGCTGTCCGCGCCCGCGCTGTCGGAGTCCACCCAGGTGCTGAAGTCGTTGGTTGAGCGGCTCCCGCAGGCGTTCGAGCAGACCGCCGACGTTCTGGAGCTCCTGGCCAAGAGCGAGAAGGTCACGGTCGAGCAGGGTGACGTGAAGACCGAGGTGGTCACGACCGCCGTGGAACTTCGGACGGTCGCGGCCGACAACGAGCAGCTGGGCAAGAGCCTCGCCAACCCGGCATCGGCCCTGTTCCTCATGGGCGGCCGCTGACCATGACCGACCTGCCCTCGCCCGAAGAGGTCGAAGCCGCCCGCACGCCCGCCGGCGGCTGGAAGCGCGACCAGCTCACCGCCTGGGGCGTTCCGTGGCCCCCGCCGAAGGGCTGGAAGGACGAGCTGGCCGAACGCTGGGAGGCCGCCCGCCCGGACGGACCGCCGGCACCCCCGCCGACCCCGGCCCCGGCCGACTTCGCCCAGGACACGCTCGACTTCGGCTGACCCGACGACAGCGGGGCCGGACAGGATCACCCTGCCCGGCCCCGCTGCTCGTTCCCGTCTGCTCACCGGCTGAGGCGGCTCCTCCGGATGAGGAACGGAAGGAGGCAGGGGGCAGTAGCGCGCGGGCACCTCGAAAGTGATCACGATGTCTCTCCTGCGGGGCCTGGTTTGCTGCGTGGGACCGTGCGGGGCCGGCATGAGCGCGCGCTCCCCGTCGACAGAGGGATCGTGCCGTGTGTCGGAGGCGGTATCTGCCAGTGGCATCGCCCCGCAGCCGCAGCCGCAGCCGCAGCGGCAGCCGAGCTTGGCGCCGAGTCCTGTCCCGCCCTCCTCGACGAGGGCGCCCGCGTGGGCGTTCGGCACAGAGTGGCGTCAGCGCACTGCAGTGCCGGTGCGGCCGCGGCCAGCGGCTTTCGCGCGCCGCGCTGGCGGCCGCAGGCGCAGCCACACGAACGCGTCCGCCGACGACGGCGCCTGCTGATACGCCCGCGTCCCCTTCCACACCACCCCCCAGCAGATGCTCACCCGGCAGAGCATCCCGCTGCCGACACGTCAGCAGCTCCCTCCGCCCTCCGCGACCCCGCCGAACTCGCGCCGGCGCCGACCGACGTCGGCGACGCGGAGGTGGACGGTGCGCTCGCCCTCATGGACGCCCTGACCGTCGCCCGCCTCGATGACCTGGACCTCGCCGACCGGTACCACGACGCCCTGGCGGAGGTCATCACCGCGAAGGCCGAGGACCGGCGGCCGGCGCCGGTCGGCGCGGAGGCGGAGCCGCCCGGGCAGGTGGTCGACCTCAACGCCTCCATGGAGCAGGCCGCGCCGCCCGCGGGGACGATGAGCACGCCACCGTGCACGAGATGCCGCAGCGCCCGAAGAAGAAGGCCCCGGCGAAGAAGGCGGCCGCGGGGAAGAAGGCCGCGGGGAAGAAGGCCGCGGCCCCGGCCCGGCGCCGGAAGGCCGGATAGCCGGAACGTCTGCGGTGCGCACGCCTCCGCGTGCGCACCGCAGGCGCGCTTCAGCAGGCGTGATCGTCGTCGTCCGCCAGGCCGCAGGAGTAGCACGTCCCGCTCTGCGGGCCCACGCAGGTGAGGCCGCGCGGCATCCGTGCGGCCGCCAGGCCGGAGTAGGCGCCCGTCCCGGGGTGGATCGCCGCGTGAGCGTCGCCCATCGACACCCGCAGCTCTCCCGGGACCCGCGCTGCCCGCCGTGCCTCCGTCCGGAACTCTTGCGGGTCGGTCAGCGGGGCGCCGGTCCTGCCGGCCGCAGGGGACAGGTCGTGGTCGGGATGGTCCGCCCGTACAGCGGGACCAGCATGGCGACCCCCAGGTGGGCCGTCTCCAGCTCTTCCCGCCACCACTCCATGGCGGGCCAGGAGAGGGGCGACCGGAGGGGCGGTCCGGGTGGTGACGCACACGCAGGCATGCCCCCGCTCCCGCGGCAGCGTCGCCCACCGCGGGGCGCCGGTCAGGCGCAGGGGCAGGCCGCGCAGGTGCAGCCAGCTGGACCCGTCCTGCCCCACCATCATGGCCGGCCGATGACTGCCCACGGCGGGCGTGGCGGTGTGCATGTCGCCCAGGCGCGGGCCCCAATCCCGCTGGATGACGTCCGCCAGCATCCGGGCGGCGTCCGGCCCGGGCCGCCCGCCGCCCCGTCCGGCACGACCGGATAGGCCAGCCAGCACGGCATGCGGGCTCGGGTGTGCGGGTTGGACCCCACCCAGGCATGCAGCGCCACCGCGTCGGCGTTCACCGTCCCGCCCGCTTCGTGAGTCGTCACAGGTCAGCCCCGTCCCGCCCGCTTCGTGAGTCGTCACAGGTCAGCCCCGTCCCGCCCGCTTCGTGAGTCGTCACAGGTCAGCCCCGTCCCGCCCGCTTCGTGAGTCGTCACAGGTCAGCCCCGTCCCTCACGTCCGCCTTCGCCTGGCTCTGCCACCAGTCCCCGGCCCGCCGTGCCTGCTGCGTCCACTCCTCCAGCGACGCGCTCAGGTCGGTGAGGTCGTGGCGAATGCTGTCCCGGCGGTTGCTGTGGCGAGTAGGAACGCGGTCGCTGCTTTACGCATAGACACGGCCGGTAAACGGGCCTCGCTCACCCTTGGTCACCCCAGGTCCGGGCCAGGGCCCGCAAGGCCGCCGCCACCATCCCGGAGCGCAATCCGCGCACGCGCACAGCCGCCGAGCGCGCGGCCGCGGGCGACTGGGTGCAACTCGTGGAACGACGACCGGCACAACCGCCGACCGGCCGCCGGCCGCTGGGGAAGCACAGTTCAGACCGGATGTCCTGACCCTTGCACAGGGCACGCTTGGGAGAACCGCCACGGGCGGAACGGGCCCCAGGAGCGGCCCACGGGCGGTCGTGAGGCCTTCTCACTCGCTGAATCCAGGGCCGAGACCAAATACTGCCGCGCTGGTAGGGAGGCCCCGTTTAGCCAAGCTGGCAAACGAGCCGACGAAAGGGGCGTCGGCTCCTCCGCATTGGTTGAGTGCGTTGCTCAGTGGGACGCCTGCCACGTTGCTTCCGCCGGTGCCGGTGCCATGGCTGGTGGCTCCGTCGGCGTGGGCGCCGTTGTTGAGGTTTGCGCATGCGGTGCCGAATGCCGGGCTGAGGAAGTCGCCGACACCACCGGCCGCGGCAGGCGCGGCGCCGGCCAGTCCGGCGCCGAGCAAGGTGGCGGTCGCACCGAGAGTGGTCAAGGTTCGTTCGAATGCCATACCTCAGGTAACGAGCCATCACGCGGACCGGTCACCTCGACCGGACCGGATCCGCTGGCAACAGAGCCTGACTGCCCGGTTCGCAGGTCAGCGTCCTGGCCGGTCCAGTGATGCAACCGGCGAACAGAACACGGCCGCCGGCGCCAGCGGAGGCTAGGGGGCATGGTCGGACACCCGTCTGTGATCGCCTACCCGCCGTCCCCCACAGGGGACCGGCGGGTACGCGCGGACGGGGAGATCCTGGGACTCGCGCACAGCCTCGCGGACGTCGTGGAGTTCCTGCGCCGGGCGGGCCTGGAGGTCTCCGAGTACGAGGCGGCGCGCTCCCCGCTGATCGAGTGGAGGGGCGGTGGCCCCTACGTATGGGTAGCACCGCCCCCGTGATCACACGGTCACGTCACTCCGCCGTGGCTGCCTCTGCCGCTGAGGCCGGACGAGTGGATCACCTGTGCCGCTGGACTACTCTTCGATGGCCCTGACAATCAGCCGGTCGCCCAGGGGCTTGTAATTGGCTCCCAAGCCGCCGCACTGATTGGTGGGTCCGTCGAACGGGACCGCCGCATTCAGGGCCGTGGCGATGCCGGGGTGGAGGGCGGTCAGGCCGCGCGCGACAGCTGAGCCAGCGTTGATGCAGGTGTTGTTGTGCGCCGAGTTCCCGAAACCGATGATCGACGTCGCCGAAGCGGTCGCGGACGCTCCTGCGAAAGCGGTAGCGGCGGTGAGGGTGACGGTCACGACACGGGTGACGTGAGAAGAGCTCATGCGGTGGTCCTCTGGGGCGAGGTCGTTCGGGCGCAAGGTATAACGCCCCGATCAGAGTTTGGATACCGCATGAGGCGGCAGGCTCCCCGCTGACAGAGTGAAGAGGCGGCCGCCCCTACGTATGGGTAGAGCTGCCCCGAGACCCACGGGCACGTCACAACGCCGTGACTTCCTCTGCCGCCCACTCCAGCCCGAGGCCGGCCAGGATCGCGAGCTTGTCGGTAGGCATCGTCTCGGACGAGGCGGCGGCGTGGCTGGTGACGCGTGCCCGGATGGCTGATCTGCTCGGGGACCGCGACCAGGCCGCGCGGCTGCGCGCTACCGTCGCCCGCATGGGCAAGAACCCCGACCCCGACTGGTTCGAGCAGCCCGACTGCGCCGAGCCGGCGTGGCACAGCGGCCCCCCGCCGCCGCTATTCCCCGATCCGCCGGCGGGTGTGTGGCAGGAGTCGCGGGAGACGCAGGTGGCCGAGGACCGCAGGGCGAAGGCCGCCGCCTACAAGGGCAGGGCGCAGGCGGATGGGAGTCGATGGGGTCAACGCCCACGTTGAGGCGCGCTGGACCAAGGACAAGCGCGTCATGCTCCAACTGAGCAGCGGGTTCGATCCGGATGCTCAGTACCTGCGGCTGGAGGTGTCGGGGGAGTCCGCGACCGGCGTGCGGGAAGTGGGGCCGTACCCCGTGGACCCCGAAGTCGTGGTGCCGGTCGATGACTCGCTGGCGGATGTGGCGGTGCGTGTCGCGGGGGGCGGGAAGAGCTGGAAGAAGGGCGGCACAGGGACCGTGCAGACCCTGCGCCTGTCTCCGGACGGGTCCGTGGTGGACGCGGCGACCGGTGACCGCCTCACCTGACCCGCGGGCGGACAGCCTGTCGGCGCCGGGAGACTGCCGGTGTGGTGGACGACGTGGCGGTGACAGTGCGGGAGTCGGCCGGGTGGCTGGTGGACACGGTGCGCTGGCGGGGTGGGGTGGGAGGGGTGGGCGTACGCCTCCCCGTGGCCCCTCCTCCTGGCCCACGGCCAGCTGTTCACCCCGGCACCGTGGCCCGAGGCCCGTCCGCCCGGTGCGCCGGGCGGGAGCTTCACCGAGTCGGTGTTGTGGGCGTGCGGGTCGGGTGAGGACCTGGTCTATGTGGAGGGGGGCGGAGCCGGGCGCGGCCTACCTGGGCCTGCCGATGGTCCCGGACGTCGCCCGCGCGCTGATGGGGCGGAGCGGCGGCCCGATCCTCCACGGCCGGGGCGGCATGGTCGGCGCGGTCGCATTCGGGCGGATGCGGGACGGCGTCCCGCCGGGAGCCCTCCTCGATGTCGGCCACCGCCCGGACTGACTCCCCGGGGCGGGGTGCTCGACCGGGAGAACCGCGCGCCGGGCCCGTACCGCGTCTGCGGGGGCGGGTGTTGGGCCGGGGATGCGACGACGAACGATGACGGCGGCCGCCGCGGTGACGGCCTTCCTGGTGTGTCTGGCCCCTGCGGCGGAGGCGGTGCCCGCGCCGGCCGCCGCCTCGGCGGGCAAGGAAGGTGATCGACAAGCGGCTGAACGCCTGCCCACCCTCTGCTCAGAGGGTGCGCAGACCTGCTCATGTTGACTTCCCAGCCATACCAGGCCGGGGCGAGGCGGAACCACGCAGCTCTGACGTCCCCTGACAACGAGGCACACCTTCGGGAACCCTCATGCCCCCGCGCAGATCTCCCGGAAGATCAGAGCTGCACCCAGAGCTGCTTCGGCCGGAACGAAGATCTCCCCCCGGGCCGTCTCGCGTACGGGCAGCCCGTTCTCTGCAAGCAGCGCACGCGTCCGAGCGATGTCAGGGACGGCAACTGTGCAGGCGACAAGCGCCGGGAGCGCAGGCGCAAGCTCACCTGGTAGCAGATCCGGGAGGTCGGCCTCAGCCACGAGGGTAACCGGCCCCTCTGCGGAGATCGGCCGACCCAGATACCGCTCGTACCGCTCGCGCACCAGGGGGAGTTGTCCGTCAGGTACGCACAGCACCGCCTCGACAAGCTCCTGGGCGCCGTTGGGGTGGTCGAGGCGACGGGTGTGCTGGAATTTCGGGTCCACGTCGGCAACGACGCCGACCCGGCCCTCAGGCGCACCGTCGATCTCCAGATAGCGGACGGGTTCCGTGCGCATGCCGTTCGGGGTCTCGACCGGTCGGCCGACGGTGTTCACCCCTCCGTGCTCGACACCGGCAGCGGTGAGCCGGTGCCCCGTGCCGTCCACGTCCGGCGAGGAGAACATCAGGATGTGGAGCCCCTCGAAGCGATCACGCCACCCGGCAAGCCGGGCGCTGGTCGCCTCGATCCGCGACAGGACCAGGGGCAGCTTCTCCGGAGGCGCCTGGAGCGGAACGATCCGCGCGTCAGGTGGCAGGCATGCCACATTCCCAGGCTTCACGGGGGTCACCAACTCGATGAAGCTCCGGGAGAGGTCGGCGTGGGTGTTCGCCGCACCGAAGGGCTCAGGTGCGGCGCCCTCACTGGGCGCCAGTGCCGGAACGCCGGGCGGCGGAACGTGAAATCCGAGTCGTTGGTAGAGCGCTGTGGCCTGTGTCATGTCGCTGACGACGTGACCGACGTGATGTAAGCGTGTGATGTCGTGAGGCATGAACTCACCGTAGGCCCAGCCGCGCCTGGTCACCGCGGTTCCTGCTTCTTGGCTTGTCCGCCTCTCCGCTGGCTGGGCGCGGGGCCGGGCCGCTTCCCGCCGTACTCATCCTGCCGCCCGCTCTCCGCCGCGACGTTCCGAGCCAGCGACGCGGCCGCACTCCGGCCTCCTGCCGCGGGTGTTACGCCGCCCCGGTTGCCCGCCGGGCCGTCCGCCGCTCTACTCGGTCGCTTTGCCGCTCCCCGGCGTTGGGGCCGCCGCTCGCCGTCGCGCTGCCGCCCGCCGCTTCCCTGCCGTGCGCCAATCTCAGTCATGCCGCCGTCCTGCGCCCGTCGCGGCCCAGCCCCGTTGCTGGGCCGGCCGTCGCCGGACCGTGCTGCCCGGATGTTTGCCTACACCGCCCGGTCCGCCGCCGTACCGCCCCGCCGCCAGGCCGTCGTGCACCGTCGGGTGGCCGCCGCTCCCCGACTGCGCGCTGGTCGCTGTCTCGCCGTCCGGTCTCCCGGGGCATCCTAATTCTGCTGCGGCCGACCGGTGACCGCCGTGGCGTCGCGAGCCCGGGTTCGCAAGCCCCCGCCGCCGCACTGCCGCCGCTCCAGGGCCCCGCCGTGCCGCCGCCGCTGTCACGGCTACCCCGCCTGGCGGTCGCCGGCTTCCGGCGTCGCTCGGTGCCGGTGCCATTGCATGGCTGGGGCCCGAGGGGGTCCGCTGCCTGGTCTCCCTCCGGGCACGCCGTCGCCCTGCCGCCTGCCGCCCTCCCGTTCTCCGTCGGCGCCGCGTGTGTCCTGTGCCGCCGCCAGCCCGCCGTCGTGTGTGCCGCTGTCCTGCCGCCGGGTGGCTTCCCGCCGTGTTCGTCCTGATGCCGCCGTCTGCTGCGCGTGCCGAACCAGCGTCGCGGCCGCAGTCCGGCCGCAGTCCGGCGACGGTCGCTTCCGGGGGCCTCGCCTCCGCTGTTGCCCGCCGGGCCACTGTTCGGTTGCTGTGCCGCTCCCCGACGGCGCCCGCCGCCCGCCGCCGCTCCGCGGCGTCCTGCCGTGCGCCACCACGCCCGTTCCCCGTCCGGTGGGCCACGGCATTGCCGCTGCGGTCGGCCCGCCGTGGCTTCGCCGCTGCAACGTTGCCGCGCCTTGAGCCCCGGCCCGGCCGCGTGCCGCCGTCCAGGCCCCGGTGGCCACCGGCCAGTCGGTCGGGTGCAGAAGCCGCTCGCCTCCGGCGTCGCCCCGCCGCTGTCCTGCTGCTCCGTACCGAGACTCCCTTGCCGGGGCCGGCCGATCACCCTCCACCGTGCTGCGGCCGGGAGTCCGGGCCCGGAGGCCCCCTGGCAGCCGCGCTGCCGCCGGGCGACCGCCGGCCCGCCGCCCTCTGCTGCGCCGTCGGCGGGCCGGGCCGCCACATGCCGCTGCTCCCAGCCGCTCACCTTTGCGTCGCCGCCTGTCGTTCGCGCCTCGGCCGCTTGCCCGCTGCTGCCTCGCGTGCTGCCGTCCCGTCATCCCACGCGTCGCGTCGCCGCCTGCCCGCCGCCCTCTCGGGCGTCCTGCTGCCGCGGGTGCCTCGCTGCTGCGGTTGCCCGCCGGGCCGCCTGCGCCCTACTGTCCGGCCGCTGCCGGCCGCATGGCCGAGCGGGGCGGCAGTCTCAGTCCTGGGTGCCGACCGAGCCGTCCTCGGCGGCCCGGTTCCACAGCTTGCTGTAGACCCGCAGGTCTTCATCGGACAGGTTCAGATCGCCGTGGCCGCGGACGGTGGTGGTGTCCCAGGGCCTCAGCCCATCGTGGCGGGGGGTGAGCAGGATGCCGAGTGCGGAGGACCTCTCGGCCCTGCCGGTGCGGAAGGTCACCTCATGGTGGCGCAACTGCACGAAGGCGGTGAACGCGGCCCGGATGTCGTCGTCGAAGCGGCTGGCGGCGCCGACGATGAGCTGCTGGGTTCCGCCCGCGTCGAGCTGGCGCCGAAAGCGCCACTTCGCCTCCTCGTCAGGGACCTGGGGAACATCGCCGAGCATGTCCAGCAGGAGGCGGCCCCATTTGGTGCGGGCTCCGACGGGAAGCCGGTCGAGGTCGGAGAGCACGGTGTGCCGGTCGGCCTCGGTGAGGAGGCCGACCAGCGGGCTGAGGGCGATGTCCCATAGCAGCAGACAGCTTTGACGGCCGGCACGGTGACTCATACCGCCCTTCTGGCCGGTTTCGGCTGCTCGCCCTCGGGTGCCGCGGTTGGATCGTCGGAGGTTCTTGGTGGCGTCCGTGATGGACCAGACCCCGGCCTCCCGAGCGCCGTTTCTGGCCACTGGACGGCATGCTGGCCGTCCGGTTCCGCTGATGTGGCCGTGCACTCAGCCGAGGCGATCCGGACCACGGACAGATCAGAGCTGGAACTCGGCGGGAGACACTCCCAGCGCTGCGCAGGCTTCCCGGATGATCATTTGCTCGGGCTGGGAGACATCACCGTCAGCCCCGGCGATGACGATGCCGGTCTGGATCACCGCCCTCGCCTCAGTCGGCTTCTTGGCGGCCTTGGCAATGTCCTGCATCGCCTCGGCCTTGCCCTGCTGGAAGTTGCGAGTCAGCTGGTCCACATGCTTGTTGAAGCGTTCGCGCAACTGCTCCGGCGGGAAGTTCTGCAGCACCTCATTGCTGAGGATCATCGACTCGACGTGCTGCCGCTCGGCCGGATCCACCTGCCCGTCCGCAGCCGCGACCAGAGCGCACATCGCCATGCTCGCGTCCCGGTACGCACCGCTCTTCAGCTCCGTCTTGAGGGACCCGAGCTGGGTCTTCAATACGCTTACCAGCTGGGCGCGTGGGCCGCCGCTGGACATTCCGCCGCGGTTCGGGCCGGGGGTTGCACCGCGCCCGCGCTGGGCCTGCTGGAGAGTCTGGGCCTGGTCCTTGAGTCGGTCCCACATTGCCATTGACGTCGCCCTCGGTATTCCTCTGAGCCGGTCGCGATTCCGTTCGCGCGTTCACTTGACCAACGGCTACCTCCAGGCAAAGGTTCCGCAAAATGCGTTCAGCGTCCGGCGGGACTGGACGAGGACGTCACCGACACGGTCGACCTGTACGCCAAGTGGGCACCGGGCAGCCCGTGGACCGGGCGTATGGTCCTTCGGCCGCCGGGTGCTGCCGTGGCGCCGGCGCCGCCGAGCCTCGGTCCTGCGCCGTCGCGGCGCCGGTACGGCGCCTGCAGGTCTGGCCGCGGCCGCCTGCCGTCAGCAACCCACGCCCCGACGTGCCGCCGCTGCCTGGCCGTGCCCCGTCGGGTTGCCGAAACCGCCCGAGAGGTGTACGTGCTCGGCTGTTGGTCCCCGAACGGGAGCCCGGGCGCCTCGATCACGAACACCGACACCACGGTGCGCACCGCGGCGGCCGCCGCCGGCTACCCGTTCGTCTCGCCGGTGACGGGGTCGGTGGACGACTCGGCGGGCGCCCTGATGGTGACGCACGGCCCATGGATCACCGCGGGGAACACGGCCGCGTACGTCGGGGCCGACGGCGTCCACCCGACCGACGCTGGCCACGTCTAGCTCTCACGCCGGATCGTCGCCGGGATCCGGGAGTTGATGCCCGCCTGACCCGGCCCGGTGTCCTATAGATTCTTGACTAAAATAAGGGAGCCTTGCAGCTCAAAATCCCCCGGAACGGGTTGGGAACCAGCCCCTCGCTGGTGGTTCGGCCTCGGGGAACATCGGTACAGCCGTTGGCGCTAAGCCGGTGATCTTCAGGCCGGAGTTCTGAGGCCGGTGACGCGGTTCTCGTACTCGCGGCGGGCCTTGCGCTGGGCAGGGACGGCAGGGACGCCCTGGGCGCCGTCGAGCGGTTGGCAGCGGCTCGGCGGACAGCGGGGTGGTGCGGCCGATCGGCCGCAGTCGGCCGCCGGAGTCGTAGCGGCCCAGCACGAGCACGTGGGGCCGCCGCAGCGTGCCGGTCACCGCCCCGAAGGAGTCAGCCCCACATGACCGCTAAACACTATGCCTGGACCGTCCTGGAGGTGCGCCGCCCCGGCGACGTCCCGCTCGACCTCATCCCGTCGCGGGCCACCGGATGGGACGCCCTGGGGTGACGAAGGCCCGTCGCAGGGCCGGGGCGGGCGGGTTAGTCAGGCTGACTGGCTGGACCGACCGGCACCGACATCACTCTTCGAGAACACTAAGAACCCCTTCTTTCACCTGGTCTTCATGGCCGCTGAGCAAGCCTTTGATCTTGCTGAGGACGCCGAGATTGCCGCACTGGTTGGCCGGGGCAGCGGATGGGGCGATGGCCTGGAGACCGGAAGCCGTGCCCGGGTGCTGAGTTGTGGCCGCCTCGTTTCGCGTTCCACCATGATTGGCGCAGCTGTTGTCATGAGCCGCGTTGCCGAAGCCGATGATGGTGTCAGCCATGGCCGGTTCCGTGGCTACGCCGACGAGCCCGGCGGCGAAAAGGACCAGGGAGATCACACGAAATCTCTTCACAACCAGTCGAACGATCACGAGACGGTTCAAGGCACGCGCATGCGGCCTAACGATTCCCCTCCGCGGAACCCCCAGCCGGTGTGCTAATCGTCCATGATCGTTCTTAGCGCCCACCGCTGTACCGATGCTCCCCGAGGCCGTGGAGCCCCGTGGGTTCAGGGAAACTGAAGGCTCTTCAGCGCGAACCCGCGGGTCGCAAGCTGTGCTCTGTGGGGGTCGGCCCCCGAGTTCCTTGCCAACTCACGGCGAGGCGTCCTGGCCCGTGGGCATCGTCGCCTCGTGGAGATGTTCCTCAACCGGACCCAGGTGCTGGTCATGGGCCAGGACGATCTCGTCCGCGAGGTTGAGGATGCGGATGGTGCCTTCGGGGAACTGGACGGTGATGCCGACGGCGAAGTCGTAGTTGCCGTGCTGGTAGCGGATCTCCCGGACGGAGAGGATCCGCTGGCCGATCAACCGGGTCATGGGGAACTCGGGCAGGTCGTCCTCGACCGTGGTGTGGCCGCACTCGTCCATGTCGTAGGGGCCGTGGGGCTGGTCGATCTCCAGGGACAACCCGTCGCCCGGTGTGTGGAACCGGACGGGGCCGAGGCCGTCCATGTGCAGCCACATGTGCAGGAGGGAAGACTCGGTCTCCTGGTAGTGGTGCCAGGATGTCGTCACCTTCAGCAGGCGCCTTCCGACCAGGTCCTCAGCGTTGATCATCCACCGATGCTGTCACGACGTTCCACGATTCGGCATTGGTTTCCAGGAGGCGCCGTGCGGAGTCCGCGTAGCGCATGGCGGTCTTCTCATCGAGCCCGAACACCTCGGCGAGGTGGAGCGGGTCGGGCCCGTGGGTCAGGGGTTCTTCGAGTTGTCGGTCGACGCGGAGCCGCTCCAGCGTGGCGTCCTGTCCGCGCATAGGTGCACTGATCCAGTGATTGCTGGCCCGGCTGGTCGTGTTGGCGGTCTGGTTGTTGATCAGTAGGTGGAGGTTCGCGGTGTTCGGCCAACGGCGGCGCCGGTGGGCCCCCACACCGCAGCGTCGCCACCCGACCAGCGACCGCGCCGTCTCGTCCCGGTGCGCGGTGGCTCGCCGTGTCCAGGACGGGCCGTCGCTTGCCGGGTCTGCATCGCTGCGGGTGTCGCGGCTGGTCAGTCCTCGAAAGTTATGACGATGATGAAGGTGACAGCGGCGCCGATGAGGCAGAAGAGCACACCGATCAGTTGTAGCCACCAGTAGGGGGACTCGACGACGAACCCAACGGAGATATAAGTCTCAAAGCAGCACCCGAGTGCCACCCATGCGGCTGTTTTCCATGGGGTCGCCGATCCCTTGAGAGCGCAGGGGATTGCGACTGTTCCGAGGCCGATCAGGAGCGCTATCCATAGCAGGGACAAGTGCGGTAGCGGACGAATCCTCGTTGTTTTGCCTGCCGCGCTGACTGCGACGATGTCGCCTTTCCAAACGGTGAGGTCCACCGTCGAGCCTTCGCGTACCGCGCGGTAGATGTCAAACTCGACCTGCTGGATTTCGGTGGCGCCAGAGGGGCGCTTGACATTGAGGCGGTCCATGTTCTCACCCAAGGAGCGCATTTTTTGCACCACTTGGCCGGTTTCTCTCCCGACGCAGTTTTGCTGTGCTGTTGCCGTGACCCCTGAAGGGCAGACGGGTGCGTGGAGGTCTGCGACGGTCTCGGCATGGGCGTCCACCGCCTGGATGATTCCCAGCACGATGGCCGCGAGTGCGAGGACGCAGGCGCCGATCTGAAGTACGTCGGCGAAGGAGAGATGCTTGTCCGAGTCCGCCGCAGGGCTCTTGGGCGATCTCAGTCGGCCGGCGCCCGCAGGGACGCCGGGGCCGGCTGGTGCGGTTCGGCCTGGTGGCCGACCTGCTTCGGCAGTCGTGGCTATTGTTGCCGTGACAGTAACAAGCGACTTCGGCGGCTCGGTTCCTTCATCGAGCCGTGGGGCGTCTGCCTGTTGACGGGCGTATGCGTCGTCGACGACGTCCAGCGCTTCGGCGACCGCCTGCTCCGCCGCGGTCCTGTGGTCTTCCGCCGTGCGGATACGCTCGATCTCCGCTCGCGACTCCACCAGGCGCCCAAGGATCTCGTCGGCCCGCTCCTCGGCCACGGCAAGTTCCTGCCGCGTATGGGCCAGCTCCTCCTCCAAAGCGGTGATCTTCTCCTGCGCCGCCTCGGACAGTTCCCGCTGCTGCAGCCGGTGAACGCGTTCCCTTGCTGCGGCCTGATCCTGCAGCTCGCGGACCTGCCGCCTGGCGACGACCAGCTCCATACCTGCCGCACTGCGGAATTCCACCAGCTCCCGCCGGGCAACAGCCGTCTCCTCACGGGCCTGGTCGATCCGCTGTTCCGCATCCGCCAGGCGCTGTTCAAGAGCACGCACCTGGTCCTGGGCCAGTTCGACTTCCTCGGCGAGCCGTGCCTTCTCCTGCGAGTGCTGCGCTCGAAGCCACTGAGCCTTCTCCGCGGCCCGCTGTCTGACGGCATCGAGCTCCCGCCGTAGCAGGCGCCGCTCTTCCTTCAGCACGCCGACCTCTTGAGAGAGGTCTTCGTACATGTAGGCGTCCTGGTACTTCTTGGCCCGGTTGGGGCTGAACGCCTTCACCGCCTCCACGTGCAGGGCGCGGGTCACCGTGCGTACCTCCTCGGTGACCTGGTTCCCGTTTGGACGAGCCTCCCTCAGCAACCGCTTGACGAACTCCAGGGTCGGCACCTCAAGGCCGTTGACGTAGGTGGAGACCTTCCCCTTGTCCGTGCGAAGCGCAGTGGCCGCTTCCTGATCCGTGGGAAACGACGCCAACAGATCCCGCAGATGCTCCACCCACGCCACCAGCTCTGAACCACCCGGGTTGCCCTCCTTGGGCTCCCACGCTGGCCGCTGGCCGTTCACCTCGCCACGCCAACCGGGCCTGCCCGGCTTTCCACCACCCGCCACTCCAGCCCCCCACCGAGTTGTTGCGCAGGAAGCATTCCCAGCAACACGATCTTGGTGTCTTCCGTAACAAAACGCTGCTCGCTCAGTGTGGAACAGCAGCCGACCGGCAGTACCTGTTTCCACCGACTTGAGAGAGGCAAAGCATGCCCAGCCGAAACCAGCCGCCACGCTTCCCGGACCTGACCGCCTTCGCGGCCGTCCTCAGCATCGGCGCCCTCCTGGTCGTCTTCGGCCACCTGACGACCGAGGAACTCGCCGCCTACACCGTCGCCATCGCCGGCCTCTTCGGCGTCTGGACCAACGGAAGGCGAACCCCGTAGAAGGCACTACCGGAGGCGGCGAGAACCAGAACACAGAGCTCATCCCGCGGCCTGCTTCGATCTTCACATGGTGCTCCTGCCCGACGTGGAGGACCTGCGCCGCCGCCCACCCGCTCCACTGCCCACCCGCGCCCGACGCCCACGACACCGCGCTCCGAGTAGCCGGTCTCGTCCCGCCCGGTCTCGCCCGACGCCGTGGTGCTGCGGTGCGCGGGGGCCGGGCGCTGGGCCGTTGGGCGCCGGACCGGCCGATCGGCACGCCCCCACTGTCACAAATCCCGTTCGCCTGTCCATAACCTCCAGTACCAGGGAACCTCGCTTGGGCCTTGTCCATGAGCTGTAGGCCAGTCGGATGTGCTGGTCGGAGCTTGGGGCGGGGTCTTTGTGTGGGGCCTTCGCGTGTCTAAGGGGGTGTGGTCGCACCCTGCCGTCCGTCCGGCACCTGACCGCGCAGATGGTCCGGTGCCGGGCGTTGCCGTGTTCAGTCCGCGGACCGCCCGCGGGCCCCTACTTTGGGAGGGAAACCTTCATGTCCACTGCTACCCACCAGCACCCACACGGTCCTGTATGACGCCGACGGCCTGATCGAGCCGGGCTCCCGCTCGATCGCGAACCGTACGAGTGCCTCGTCAAGGCCGTCCTCGCGTGGACCGACCAGGACACCCTCACCGCCAGCGACTTGGAGCAGCTCGCCCTCCAGCTCACCGGCCACGCCCGCGCGCTTGCCACTGACGACCAGCGCCACGCTGCCACCCTGCCGAAGAACGACGGCCGCGGCGCCCTCGCCGACGGCATTCTCTGCGAAGCCGCCGATTGCCTCTCCCAGCCGAGCGAGGAGATCGAGCAGCGCGGGCAGACCCTGCTGCTCGCCCTCGCAGACACACCGCGGCCCGGCCGCCAACGGAGATTGCGTGCCGGGCCGAGTGGGACGTGGGGTCAGAAGGGCATGTGGCCCCGCATGCGGCGGCCGGCCGTGCCACTCTTGCCGACCGCCTTCGAGCTGCTGCTGAACGGCTTGCTGAAGAGGCGGCCCAGCGGGCCGGGGGCCTTGCCGCCCGCGCGGGAACCCAGGCCGAGGGTCTTCTGAGTACCGCGCTCAGGGTGCTTGGAGAGGCGGGGCAGGAAGAACGCCAGAACGGCGAGTATGACGCAGACGGCAATGATCCCGGCGATCATCATGGTTGGACCCCACTTCCTCGGTGGTGCGCTGACGCTTCGTCGTGTGCGACCGCGTGTACCCGCCGAACCCTCGGTCACGCCCCGGCTCCGGCCGTCGTACGGCCGCTGGCCGAGGTCACCGTACGGCCGAGGTCGCCTCAGGCCCCCGGACCACTCCGCCGTACGGCCGCCGCGCCGGTACCAGACCATCCACCGGGGGATCACGGCGAAGGACTACAGCCAGGCGGTGCCCGTCGTCGTCACTACCGTGGAGCAGCTCCAGGAGCATGGCGTCGGCGCGGCGGTGTGGCGGCTCGTTGCCGTTCCCCGGCCGTGCCGCCGTCACCGCGCCGCCGTCCGCCGGTCCGGCCGCCGGGCCGTTGAGCCGCTGAGCCGTTGAGCTCCGGTCCCGCGCCGGCCGTGCCCCGAGCCGTTCCGGCGCCTGCGCGCCGTGCTGTCGCCGTCCGTCCGCAGTCCGTCCGCCGTCCGCCGTCCGCCGTCCGTCCGCAGTCCGGCTTCCTGCCGGGGGTGCCTCACCGCCGCGGTAGCCCGCCCGGCCGCCACTCCGCTTCCCGGTCGCGCGCCGCCGTTCCGCCGCCCGCCACCGCTCCGCGGCGTCCTGCTCCGCTCCCCGGTCGCGCCGCCGGATAGCCCCCGCCGCGCACCGGCCGCGCGTCGGTTGCCATCTCGCGGTCCGGTCTCCCGCCGCTTAAGCATTCCGACTCTGCTACGCCCGGCCGGCCGACCGCTGTACCGCCGCGGTAGCCTCGGGGCCCGCCGGGTCGCCGTTTCACCCACCACTCTCCGGTTGCGCGCCGCGGTCGTCCGCTGCTCGTGCCGCCGCCTGTCGCCGGGTGGCGCCTTTGAGTCTGGCGGCCGCGCCGCGCCGTCGGTACCCCGCGCCACGCGCCGTTTCCAGGACGCGTTCGCCAAGGTGGGCGACGACTCCCGCGTCCGGGCGAACCGCGTCCGCGCGTACCGCCACACCGGCCAGGACGACGACACCGGCGCAGTACGCCCGGTGCGCTCAGAC
>NZ_JAHWGT010000597.1 GCF_020873895.1 Streptomyces sp. DH12
CGCCGGAGCCTTCCCCGAGGGCTACAAGGCCGACCACTCCCCGCGCAGCGCCGTGGCCGACCTGGTGCGCCTCGAGGAGCTGGACGAGGAGCGGAACTTCGCGCTCAGCCTGTACGAGCCGGTGGGCGCGGCCCCCGACGAGCGCCGCTTCAAGATCTACCGCACGACCGAGGCCGTCTCCCTGTCCGCGGTGCTGCCCGTGCTGCAGCGTCTCGGCGTCGAGGTCGTCGACGAGCGGCCGTACGAACTGCGGTGCGACGACCGCAGTGTCGCCTACATCTACGACTTCGGCCTGCGCATGCCGCAGGCGCCCGGCGGCGGGGTGGACTACCTCGGCGACGACGCCCGCGAGCGCTTCCAGGACACCTTCGCGGCGACCTGGACCGGGCGCTGGAGTTCCTGCCCACCGACCGGCAGATCCGCGAGCGGCTCGCCACCGGGCAGGGCCTGACCGGGCCGGAGACGGCGGTGCTGCTGGCGTACACGAAGATCACCGTCGCCGACGAGCTGCTGCACACCTCGCTGCCCGACGACCCCTACCTCAAGGGTC
>NZ_JAHWGT010000598.1 GCF_020873895.1 Streptomyces sp. DH12
CCGCCAGACGGGCGGCCGCCGCGTCACCCAGGTGGTGGCCGCCGCGTACGGAGCGATCTCCAGCAGATGCTGGGTGCCGGACGCCCCGCCGCCCACCACGACCAGCCGGCCGGGCGCGGAGCGGGCGCTGGTGGCCTCGCGGCTGGTCCAGGGGCGGACCTCGTCGAGTCCTGGCAGGTCGGGGAGCTGGGCGCGGCTGCCGGTGCAGACGGCGACGGCGTGCCGGGCGGTGAGGACGCTCTCCCGGCCGTCGGGGCCGGTGACGGTGACGGTGCGCGGGCCGCTGAGGCGTCCCCGCCCGCGGTGGAGGTCGGCGCCGGTGCCCTCCAGCCACCGGACCTGGCCGTCGTCCTTCCAGCCGGAGGTGAAGGCGTCGCGGCGGGCGAGCACGGCGGCGGTGTCCAGGGGACCCTCGACGGATGCGCTCAGCCCTGGCAGGCGGCGGGCGTCGGCCCGGGCGAGGACCGGGCGCAGCAGGGCCTTGCTGGGCATGCAGGCCCAGTAGGAGCACTCGCCGCCGACCAGTTCGTTCTCCACCACAGCGGTGGAG
>NZ_JAHWGT010000599.1 GCF_020873895.1 Streptomyces sp. DH12
GGCGGGGTACGGAGGAGACTATCAACAATCTTTGCGGCCTCATCAACATCGGCACTGACACTAGTATTTATACCCTTTGCCTGTGCAGCTTCAGCCATCGCCCGCGTATTGGGGCTGCTGCCTACAGCAACCAGATGGTCTACGTGGTACTTCGCGAGCTCTGCGCCCAGCTGACGGTGTGCGTCGAGGGCGTCGTCGCCCAGCTCACCCATCTCGCCGAGCACGGCAATAGAACGTGCGTCGGGACGCGCAGTGGCCGTGTATGCCAGCGCTGCGATGGCCGCACGCATGGAATCCGGGTTTGCGTTATAGGAATCATCAATCAGGGTGACTCCGTCGCGGCGGTTGCGCACGTCCATGCGGTGCTCCGACGCAATGCGGTGTCCAGACAACGCGTTTGCCACGAGTTCAGCGCTTAGCCCCAGCTCGATGGCGGCGGCCGCGGCGGCCAGCGCATTCGACACCTGATGCGCACCGAAGACCTGTAGTTTCACCGGAAGTGGCGCATGGCCTGGGGTATGCATGAGGAAGGAAGCACGGGCGACGTCG
>NZ_JAHWGT010000600.1 GCF_020873895.1 Streptomyces sp. DH12
CGATCACCGCCATCCAGGCGCAGTCCCCGGCCCCGAGCGAGAAGGCAGCCGCCCAGTGAGTCCGTCCCGCGTCCTCGTCCTCAACTCCGGCTCCTCTTCGGTGAAGTACCAGCTGCTGGACATGAGCGACAGCAGCCGGCTGGCCTCCGGTCTCGTCGAGCGGATCGGCGAGCGCACCTCCCTGGTGCGCCACACCCCGCTGGCGTCCGGCGGGGAGACCCGCGAGCGGACCGGGCCGGTCGCCGACCACGACGCCGCGCTGAAGGCGATGGCCGAGGAACTGGCCGCCGACGGCCTCGGCCTGGACTCCCCCGAACTGCTCGCCATCGGCCACCGGGTGGTGCACGGCGGCAAGCACTTCACCGAGCCGACGGTGATCGACGAGCGGGTGCTCGCCGAGATCGAGCGGCTGGTCCCGGTGGCGCCGCTGCACAACCCGGCCAACCTCACCGGCATCCGCACGGCGACGGCGCTGCGCCCGGACCTGCCGCAGGTCGCCGTCTTCGACACCGCGTTCCACACCACGATGCCGGAGTCGGCGGCGCGCTA
>NZ_JAHWGT010000601.1 GCF_020873895.1 Streptomyces sp. DH12
TGCCGGCCCTGTGGCTGCGGGCCCGGCGCTCACGGCGGGACCCGCTGGTGCTGATGTTCGCCCTGGACTGCGCGGTCGTGGCGTACGGCTGGGTGAGCGGCCACTACACCTACGGGCGGGCCCTGGGTCTGACGCTGCTGCCGTTGCAGCTAGCCCTGGCGGTGGAGCTGGCGGCGCCCCGCCCGTGGCCGGTGTGGCGGCGGCTGCTGGGCGGGGCCGCGGCGGCGGGGGCCGCGGCCGGGTTCCTGACCGTGCACGCCGGGGCGCTGGTGCCCCCGGCGGCGGACCCGGTCGGCTTCCGGCAGCCCCCGGACTGGCCGGCGTACGACTGGGCCGCGCGGCACATCGCCCCGGGGGAGGTGGTGATCACCGACGGCTACTACGCCGTCCACGCCATCGCCGGGTACGGGCCGAACCTGGCCGCACCCGCCTGGCCGGACGCCTCGCTGGACGAACGGGAGCGGCTGCGGCGGCTGGCCGATGTGCGCGCGTACCTGCATCCCGCCTCGACCCGCGCCCTGCGGGACACGGTGGTCCGCCGCTACACGG
>NZ_JAHWGT010000602.1 GCF_020873895.1 Streptomyces sp. DH12
GTGTACCCCTGTGCCTCGTCCACGTTCACGAGGGGCCGCGTCCAGCGGCTGCGGATGCCGTCGACGCCAGTGCCGTACGTCATCAGGCAGAGGAGTTCCTGGCCGATACCGCCCGTACAGTGCGGCGGAACCACCCCTCCTTGCGGGTCAGCACACGGCTGCTGCTCGGGCGGGCGGCCACCGTCCTGACCGGCGCGGCCGCCGGCACCGACCTCCTGGTTCTCGGCTCGCGTGGCCTGAGCGGCACCATGGGCTTCCTGCTCGGGTCGGTCGCGAGGGAGACGGTCAGCTCGACGCAGACGCCCGTCGTGCTGGTGCGAGTCACCGGTCAACCGGCCACGCCCCGGCAGTCAGCCCCCGACGTTCCGACTCGCGACGTGATCGTGGGCCTGGACATCCACCACGACTGCGCCTCCCTCCTCGACTTCGGTTTCGCAGAGGCCGCCCGGCGTGGCGACCGCTTGGTGGCGTTGCACGGATGGCCCATCTGGCCCGTGGTCCGTGACGCGGGAGCACTCGTCGCAGCACAGCGCGACATGGGCTCGGAC
>NZ_JAHWGT010000603.1 GCF_020873895.1 Streptomyces sp. DH12
GGGAATCCTTGACAGGACGGCGCGTCGTCAGAGCGGCATCGCCGCCGAGAAGAGCGAAGGTCGCCCTTCGCCCCCGGCCGTCGTGCTCTGCTCTGCTTCCGGTGAGGCGAACCAGCGCACTTCTTCGTGCCCTGCTTCGGCCACACAGGGACCGGCCGGAGCTCTCCTGGGCAAGAGAAAACCGGCAGATCGCTGCCTGTCTGAACGTTCCCCGGTGCAGGGATGGGCAGCCCGCCGGTTCGTACTCTTAGTGACCCATACCTCCAGTCGAGTGACAAGCGACCGTTCATGAGGATCACTCGAATGGAGTAATCGTGCGGTCGGGTCCCTCGCCGTGCCACGTCACGCGCAGAGGAAAAGTTCCCTGGCCAGGGCCTGCGGGGCGGAGTCGGCCCGAGGCCGCGGGGGCCTGAGTGGGTGTTGCGTCGGACGGTGCGAGGGAAGACCGCCGTTACACTCCGCGCCGAACGGCCCGGCCCTCCGTCCAGTCGGCTGCCGGTCCGGGCGCGGAGGGGAGAGTGGCGCCCCCGGCAGGACACGAACCTGCG
>NZ_JAHWGT010000604.1 GCF_020873895.1 Streptomyces sp. DH12
CTACGACGTGGTCCGCACGCCCGACGGGACCGTGCACGCCATGATCGGCGACGTCTGCGGGCACGGCCCGGACGAGGCGGCGCTCGGCGTGGAGCTGCGCATCGCCTGGCGGGCGCTGACCCTGGCCGGGCTGTGCGGGGACCAGCTGCTGAGCACGCTGCAGCAGGTGCTGGAGCACGAGCGGCCGGACGACGAGATCTTCGCGACGCTGTGCACGGTGGACATCGCGCCGGACGGCCGCCGGGCCGGGCTCTGCCTGGCAGGCCACCCGTCGCCGCTGCTGGCCCGCCCCGGCATGCCGGCGCGGCTGCTGCCGTACGAGAACAACGGCCCGGCGCTCGGGCTGCTGCCGGGCGCCCGCTGGCCGCGGATGCAGGTGGAGCTGGGCGCCGAGTGGAGCCTGATGCTCTACACCGACGGCCTGATCGAGGGCCGGGTCGGCGACACCGGGGAGCGGCTGGGCCAGGACGGCATGGTGGAGATGATCCGCCGCAGGCTCTCCGAGGGGTTGCGCGGGGAGGAGTTGCTCCGGACGGCGGTCAATGAGG
>NZ_JAHWGT010000605.1 GCF_020873895.1 Streptomyces sp. DH12
ACCAGGTGCTGACCTCATGAGCGCCCGATGCCGTCGCGAGACAAGAGAGACCTCCTGATGTCCGACAAGCCCTCCGTGCTGTTCGTCTGTGTCCACAACGCCGGCCGCTCGCAGATGGCCGCCGCGTGGCTGACCCACCTGGCCGGGGACCGCGTCGAGGTCCGTTCCGCCGGCTCGAACCCGGGCGACAACGTCAACCCCGCCGCCGTCGAGGCGATGCGCGAGGTCGGCATCGACATCTCCGCCGAGGTGCCGAAGATGCTGACCGTGGACGCGGTCAAGGAGTCCGACGTCTGCATCACCATGGGCTGCGGCGACACCTGCCCGGTCTTCCCGGGCAAGCGGTACCTGGACTGGCAGCTGGACGACCCGGCCGGCCAGGGCGTCGAGGCCGTCCGCCCGATCCGCGACGAGATCAAGGGGCTGGTGGAGGGGCTGATCAAGGAGATCGCGCCGGGGGTCTGAGCAAGGAGATCGCGCCCCGCCGGAGCCGCGGTCATGAGCGCCCCGACGGACGTCCGCGACGTCATCGTCATCGGCTCGGTCC
>NZ_JAHWGT010000606.1 GCF_020873895.1 Streptomyces sp. DH12
GTCGTAGATCGAGAAGGACGACGTGAAGCCCAGCTTCTTGGACTCGCGGCGCAGGATGCGGACGCACGCGCTGTGGAAGGTCATGACCCACATCGCGTTCGCCCGGGGGCCGACGAGCTGCTCGACGCGCTCCTTCATCTCGCCCGCGGCCTTGTTGGTGAAGGTGATCGCGAGGATCTGGCCCGGGTGCACGCCCCGCTCGGCGAGCAGGTAGGCGATGCGGTGGGTGAGCACGCGGGTCTTGCCGGAACCGGCTCCGGCGACGATGAGCAAGGGGGAGCCGGAGTGCACCACCGCGGCGCGCTGGTTGTCGTTGAGCCCCTCCAGCAGCGCGGCGGAGTCGATCACCGGGCGCGGGGCGCCGTCCCGGTAGTAGGCGTCCCGCTCCGGGGGCACGTCGAACTTCCCGCCGAACAGGTCGTCCGGGAGGGGCTCCGGGGCGTGCTCGTCCTCGGGTGGCGGCGGGGGCTCGTCCGCCGGGCCGCGCTGGGCCTGGAGGTCCGCCAGGAAGCTGTCGTCAAAGAGGCTGCTCATCGCTCTCCGAGTC
>NZ_JAHWGT010000060.1 GCF_020873895.1 Streptomyces sp. DH12
CCGACCGACCGGCCCGGCCCGGCGGCCCCGCGCCGCCCCCCGCCCCCGCCGCGACCACCACCGCTCCGCCCCGGGCTGTCGGCGGGCGCCAGTAGGGTGTCAGGTATGGCCGACCCCTCCAGCTACCGCCCCAAGCCGGGACAGATCCCCGACTCGCCGGGGGTCTACAAGTTCCGCGACGAACACCGCCGGGTGATCTACGTCGGCAAGGCCAAGTCCCTGCGCCAGCGCCTCGGCAGCTACTTCCAGGACCTCGCCGGCCTGCACCCGCGCACCCGGACGATGGTCACCACGGCGGCGTCCGTGGAGTGGACGGTGGTCTCCACGGAGGTGGAGGCCCTCCAGCTGGAGTACTCCTGGATCAAGGAGTACGACCCCCGCTTCAACGTCAAGTACCGCGACGACAAGAGCTACCCGTATCTCGCGGTCACCCTCGGCGACGAGTTCCCCCGCGTCCAGGTCATGCGCGGCCACAAGCAGAAGGGCGTGCGCTACTTCGGGCCGTACGCGCACGCGTGGGCCATCCGCGAGACCGTCGACCTGCTCCTGCGCGTCTTCCCCGTCCGCACCTGCACCTCCGGCGTGTTCCGCAACGCCACCCGTACCGGCCGCCCCTGCCTGCTGGGGTACATCGGCAAGTGCGCCGCCCCGTGCGTGGGCCGCATCACCCCCGAGGACCACCGCGAACTGGCCGAGGAGTTCTGCGACTTCATGGCCGGCCGGACCGGCACGTACATCCGCCGCCTGGAGAAGGACATGATGGCGGCGGCCGACGACATGGAGTACGAGCGGGCCGCCCGCCTCCGCGACGACATAGGCGCCCTGCGCCGGGCCATGGAGAAGAACGCCGTCGTCCTCGCCGACGCCACCGACGCCGACCTCATCGCCGTCGCCGAGGACGAGCTGGAGGCGGCCGTCCAGATCTTCCACGTCCGCGGCGGGCGCGTGCGCGGCCAGCGCGGCTGGGTCACCGACAAGGTGGAGGCGGTCGACACCGCCGGCCTCGTCGAGCACGCCCTCCAGCAGCTGTACGGCGAGGAGAGCGGCGACGCCGTGCCCAAGGAGGTCCTCGTCCCGGCCCTCCCCGAGGACCTCGACGCCGTCACCCAGTGGCTCGGCGCCCGCCGCGGCTCCCAGGTGTCCCTGCGCATCCCGCAGCGCGGCGACAAGAAGGACCTGATGGAGACCGTCGGGCGCAACGCCCAGCAGGCCCTCGTACTGCACAAGACCAAGCGTGCCAGCGACCTCACCACCCGCTCCCGGGCCCTGGAGGAGATCGCCGACGCGCTCGGCCTGGACGAGGCCCCGCTGCGCATCGAGTGCTTCGACGTCTCCCACCTCCAGGGCGACGACGTCGTCGCCTCCATGGTCGTCTTCGAGGACGGGCTGCCCCGCAAGAGCGAGTACCGCCGCTTCCAGATCAAGGGCCGCGTCGGGGACACGCAGGTCTGGCACGGCCAGGGGCAGGACGACGTCCGCTCCATGCACGAGGTGGTCAGCCGCCGCTTCCGGCGCTACCTCGCGGAGAAGGAGAGGACCGGCGAGTGGGTGGGCGGCGACGGCGAGACCCCCACCGCGGCCGACGGCGCCCCGGCCCCCGCCGACGGCCTCCCGGCCGCCGGCCTCGCGTCCCCGGCCGACGGCCTCACGACCGACGGCCTCACGCCCCCGGCCGCCGGGATCACGGTCGAGGAGCTCGACGCGGTGGCCGCCGAGGAGGACGGCCGGCCGCGGAAGTTCG
This sequence comes from Streptomyces sp. DH12, assembly GCF_020873895.1. GTDB lineage: Bacteria > Actinomycetota > Actinomycetes > Streptomycetales > Streptomycetaceae > Streptomyces. The sequence continues at coordinate 1,742 of NZ_JAHWGT010000060.1, forward strand.
CCTACCCGCCCCAGCTCGTCGTCGTCGACGGCGGCAGGCCCCAGGTGGAGGCGGCCCGCCGCGCCCTGGACGAGCTCGGCATCGACGACGTCGCCGTCTGCGGCCTGGCCAAGCGCCTGGAGGAGGTCTGGCTGCCCGGCGAGGACGACCCGGTCGTCCTGCCCCGCACCAGCGAGGGGCTGTACCTCCTCCAGCGGGTCCGGGACACCGCGCACGACTTCGCCATCCGCTACCAGCGGAGCAAGCGCGCCAAGCGCCTGCGCACCAGCCCCCTGGACGACGTCCCGGGCCTCGGTGACGCGCGCAAACGGGCGTTGATCAAGCATTTCGGTTCGGTGAAACGACTCCGGCAGGCGACAATCGACCAGATCTGCGAGGTTCCGGGGTTCGGCCGCAAGACCGCCGAGGCGGTCGCCGTGGCGCTCGCCCAGGCCGCCCCGGCCGCTCCCGCCGTGAACACGGCGACAGGAGAGATCATTGAAGACGACGACGGGGGGACCACGCATGGACGGGGATCCGGACATGAATGACCACACCGCCCACGACGACAGAGCAGAGGACGGAGCAGCAGACGTGAGTACGGGCACGACGATCGAGGCCGGCGAGGCCGCCGAGGCGGCCATCCCCGAGCTGGTGATCATCTCCGGCATGTCCGGCGCCGGACGCAGCACCGCCGCGAAGTGCCTGGAGGACCTCGGCTGGTTCGTCGTCGACAACCTCCCGCCCGCCCTGATCCCCACCATGGTGGAGCTCGGTGCCCGCTCCCAGGGCAACGTCGCCCGGATCGCCGTCGTCGTCGACGTCCGCGGCCGGCAGTTCTTCGACGCCCTGCGCGAGTCGCTCGCCGACCTGGACGCCAAGCAGGTCACCCGGCGCATCGTCTTCCTGGAGTCGTCCGACGAGGCGCTCGTGCGCCGCTTCGAGTCCGTGCGCCGCCCGCACCCGCTGCAGGGCGACGGTCGCATCGTCGACGGCATCGCCGCCGAGCGGGACCTGCTGCGCGAGCTGCGCGGCGACTCCGACCTGGTGATCGACACCTCCAGCCTCAACGTCCACGAGCTGCGCGCCAAGATGGACGCCCAGTTCGCCGGCGACGAGGAGCCGGAGCTGCGGGCCACGGTGATGTCCTTCGGCTACAAGTACGGCCTGCCCGTCGACGCCGACCTGGTCGTCGACTGCCGTTTCCTGCCCAACCCGCACTGGGTGCCCGAGCTGCGTCCCTACACCGGCCTGAACGAGGAGGTGTCCGGCTACGTCTTCAACCAGCCGGGCGCCAAGGAGTTCCTCGACCGGTACACCGAGCTGCTCGAACTGATCGCCGCCGGCTACCGCCGCGAGGGCAAGCGGTACGTGACCATCGCCGTCGGCTGCACGGGCGGCAAGCACCGCTCGGTCGCCATGTCCGAGAAGCTCGCCGCCCGGCTCGCCTCGGAAGGGGTCGAGACCGTCGTCGTGCACCGGGACATGGGGCGCGAGTGAGGCGCCCGTATCCGCGGCGCGCGAGCACCCTGTCGGCTCGCGCGCTGCGCAGACGCGGCACGCAGCCGAAGGTCGTCGCGCTCGGCGGGGGCATGGGCCTGTCCGCCTCCCTCGCCGCCCTGCGCCGGATCACCGGCGACCTGACCGCCGTGGTCACCGTCGCCGACGACGGCGGCTCCAGCGGCCGGCTCCGCGAGGAGCTCGGCGTGCTGCCCCCGGGCGACCTGCGCAAGGCGCTCGCCGCCCTCTGCGGTGACGACGACTGGGGCCAGACCTGGGCCCGGGTCATCCAGCACCGCTTCCAGTCCCAGGGCGACCTGCACGAGCACGCCGTGGGCAACCTCCTGATCGTCGCCCTGTGGGAGCAGCTCGGCGACCACGTCCAGGCACTCGACCTGGTGGGCAGGCTGCTGGGCGCGCACGGCCGGGTGCTGCCGATGTCCGCCGTGCCCCTGGAGCTCCAGGCCCTGGTCAGGGGGCACGATCCGGCGCGCCCCGAGGACGTCGACACCGTCCGCGGCCAGGCGACCGTGGCGCTCACGCCCGGCGAGGTGCAGTCGGTGCACCTGGTGCCGCACGACCCGCCGGCCGTGCCCGAGGCGGTCGCCGCCGTGCTCGACGCCGACTGGGTGGTCCTCGGTCCGGGGTCGTGGTTCTCCTCCGTGATCCCGCACCTGCTGGTGCCCGAGCTGCTCGACGCGCTGGTCGAGACGAAGGCCCGCCGGGTGCTCTCACTGAACCTCGCGCCGCAACCCGGCGAAACCGCCGGGTTCTCTCCGCAGCGTCATTTGGAGGTTTTGGCCCGACACGCCCCTAAACTCGCCCTGGACGTGGTGCTGGCCGACGAGGCCGCCGTACCTGACCGCGAGTCGCTGGCGGATGCCGCGAAGCGGCTCGGCGCAGCGGTCGAACTGGCCCCGGTGGCCAGGAAGGACGGCCTGCCCAAGCACGACCCGGAGCAGCTGGCCGCCGCGTACGACCGTATTTTTCGGATGCATGGAAGGATCGGCCCATGGCGATGACGGCAGCGGTGAAGGACGAGATCTCCCGGCTCCCCGTCACCCGCACCTGCTGCAGAAAGGCCGAGGTGTCGTCGATCCTCCGGTTCGCCGGCGGCCTGCACCTGGTGAGCGGCCGGATCGTGATCGAGGCCGAGCTGGACACGGCGATGGCGGCACGCCGCCTGAAGCGGGACATCGCGGAGATCTTCGGACACGGCTCGGAGCTCATCGTCATGGCCCCGGGCGGGCTGCGGCGCGGCTCCCGGTTCGTGGTGCGGGTGGTGGCGGGCGGGGACCAGCTGGCGCGGCAGACCGGCCTGGTGGACGGCCGCGGCCGCCCCATCCGCGGGCTGCCCCCGCAGGTCGTGTCGGGCGCCACCTGTGACGCGGAGGCCGCCTGGCGCGGCGCGTTCCTGGCGCACGGCTCGCTCACCGAGCCGGGCCGGTCCTCCTCGCTGGAGGTCACCTGCCCCGGCCCGGAGGCCGCGCTCGCGCTGGTGGGGGCCGCCCGCCGGCTCTCGATCCCGGCCAAGGCGCGCGAGGTGCGGGGCGTGGACCGGGTCGTGGTCCGCGACGGCGACGCGATCGGCGCGCTGCTGACCCGGCTCGGCGCGCACGACTCGGTACTGGCCTGGGAGGAGCGGCGGATGCGCCGCGAGGTCCGCGCCACCGCCAACCGGCTGGCCAACTTCGACGACGCCAACCTGCGCCGCTCGGCCCGCGCGGCCGTCGCGGCCGGCGCCCGCGTGCAGCGCGCCCTGGAGATCCTCGGCGAGGAGGTGCCCGAGCACCTCGCGGCGGCGGGCCGGCTGCGCATGGAGCACAAGCAGGCCTCCCTGGAGGAGCTCGGCGCCCTGGCCGACCCGCCGCTGACCAAGGACGCCGTCGCCGGCCGCATCCGGCGCCTCCTCGCCATGGCCGACAAGCGCGCCCAGGACCTCGGCATCCCGGGCACGGAGTCCAACCTGTCCGAGGAGATGGCCGACGGCCTGGTCGGCTGACGAGCCGCCCCGCACGACGCCTCCGACCCCCGCCGGGCCCCGACCTCCGGGCGCCCGGCGGGGGTTGCCGTACGCCCCCGCGAGCTACCCGTCGGTAGGTTGCGGGGGCGTCGTCGTACGGGTGCGCTCGATGTCACTGCGCGGGCCCGAGCGGGGTAGGGTCGTAAGCGGTCGGGGACATCCCAATACAGCTCGCCGGCATCGAGCCGGCGTACCAACGAGGAGATCGGTTCGTGACGATCCGCGTAGGCATCAACGGCTTTGGCCGCATCGGTCGTAACTACTTCCGCGCGCTGCTGGAGCAGGGTGCAGACATCGAGATCGTGGCTGTCAACGACCTGGGTGACACCGCGACCACCGCTCACCTGCTGAAGTACGACACCATCATGGGCCGCCTGAAGGCGGACGTCAGCCACACCGCCGACACGATCACGGTCGACGGCCACACCGTCAAGGTGCTCTCCGAGCGCAACCCCGCCGACATCCCGTGGGGCGAGCTGGGCGTCGACATCGTCATCGAGTCGACCGGCATCTTCACCAAGAAGGCCGACGCCGAGAAGCACATCGCCGGCGGCGCCAAGAAGGTCCTCATCTCGGCTCCGGCCAGCGACGAGGACATCACCATCGTCATGGGCGTCAACCAGGACAAGTACGACGCGGCCAACCACCACGTCATCTCCAACGCGTCCTGCACCACCAACTGCGTGGCGCCGATGGCCAAGGTCCTCGACGAGAACTTCGGCATCGTCAAGGGCATGATGACGACGGTCCACGCCTACACCAACGACCAGCGCATCCTGGACTTCCCGCACAAGGACCTGCGCCGCGCCCGCGCCGCCGCGGAGAACATCATCCCGACCTCCACGGGCGCCGCCAAGGCCACCGCGCTGGTCCTCCCGCAGCTCAAGGGCAAGCTCGACGGCATCGCGATGCGCGTCCCCGTCCCGACCGGCTCGGTCACCGACCTCGTCCTGGAGCTGGACCGCGAGGTCACCAGGGACGAGATCAACACCGCCTTCCAGAAGGCCGCGGAGGGCCAGCTGAAGGGCGTCCTCGACTACACCGAGGACCCGATCGTCTCCTCCGACATCGTCAACTGGCCTGCCTCCTGCACCTTCGACTCGTCGCTGACGATGGTCCAGGGCAAGCAGGTCAAGGTCGTCGGCTGGTACGACAACGAGTGGGGCTACTCCAACCGCCTGGTCGACCTCACCGTCTTCGTGGGCGGCCGGCTCTGATAGACAGCAGGGCGGGCACCTCGATGTGAGCACAGGGCTCGGGCAGCGCAACGCCGCGCTGTACGGGCCCTGACGCTTGCGCCGACCGAAGTCTCTCCAAGGAGCACCAACCGATGAAGACGATCGACGCACTTCTCCAGCAAGGGGTCGACGGCAAGCGGGTCTTCGTACGCGCCGACCTCAACGTGCCGCTCGACGGCACGACCATCACCGACGACGGCCGCATCCGCGCCGTCCTGCCCACCGTCAAGGCGCTCACCGACGCCGGCGCCAAGGTGGTCGTGGCCTCGCACCTCGGCCGCCCCAAGGGCGCCCCCGACCCGGCCTTCTCGCTCCGGCCCGCCGCCGCGCGCCTGGCCGAGCTGCTCGGCGCGCCCGTGGCGTTCGCCGGCGACACCGTCGGCAGCGAGGCGCACGCCGCGGTCGCCGCCCTGGAGCCGGGCCACGTGGCCGTCGTGGAGAACCTCCGCTTCAACCCGGGCGAGACGTCGAAGGACGACGCCGAGCGCGCCGAGTTCGCCGCCCGCCTCGCCGCCCTCACCGACGTGTACGTCGGCGACGGCTTCGGTGCCGTGCACCGCAAGCACGCCTCGGTCTTCGACCTGCCGAAGCTGCTGCCCGCCTACGCCGGCCACCTCATCGCCACCGAGGTCGGCGTCCTGCGCAAGCTCACCGACGACGTGAAGCGGCCGTACGCGGTGGTCCTCGGCGGCGCCAAGGTCTCCGACAAGCTCGGCGTCATCGACCACCTGCTGGAGCGGGCCGACCGCATCCTGATCGGCGGCGGCATGGCGTACACCTTCCTCAAGGCCAAGGGCCACGAGGTCGGCATCTCCCTGCTCCAGGAGGACCAGGTCCCGGCGTGCCGGGAGTACCTGGCCCGGGCCGAGGCGCGCGGCGTGGAGTTCGTCCTCCCCGTCGACGTCCTGGTCTCCCCGGAGTTCCCCGACCTGAAGACCAAGGCCCCCGCCCACCCCACCACGGTCGCCGCGGACGCCATCCCGGCCGACCAGGAGGGCCTGGACATCGGCCCGAAGACCCGCGAGCTCTACGCCGCGAAGCTCGCCGACGCCGCGACCGTCTTCTGGAACGGTCCCATGGGCGTCTTCGAGCACCCCGACTACGCCGAGGGCACCAAGGCCGTCGCCCAGGCGCTCGTCGACTCCCCGGCCTTCAGCGTGGTCGGAGGCGGCGACTCCGCCGCGGCCGTCCGCACCCTGGGCTTCGACGAGAACGCATTCGGCCACATCTCGACCGGCGGCGGCGCGAGCCTCGAGTACCTCGAGGGCAAGACGCTTCCCGGCCTCGCCGCACTGGAGGACTGAACCACCGTGACCGCACGCACCCCGCTGATGGCGGGCAACTGGAAGATGAACCTCAACCACCTCGAGGCCATCGCCCACGTCCAGAAGCTCGCCTTCGCCCTGACCGACAAGGACCACGACGCCGTCGAGGTCGCCGTGCTGCCGCCCTTCACCGACCTGCGCTCCGTGCAGACCCTGGTGGACGGCGACAAGCTGCGGATCAAGTACGGCGCCCAGGACCTCTCCGCCCACGACTCCGGCGCGTACACCGGCGAGGTCTCCGGCGCGATGCTGGCCAAGCTGAAGTGCGCCTTCGTCACCGTGGGCCACTCCGAGCGCCGCCAGTACCACGGCGAGACCGACGCGATCTGCAACGACAAGGTGAAGGCGGCCTTCCGGCACGGCCTGACCCCGATCCTCTGCGTCGGCGAGGGCCTCGACGTCCGCAAGGCCGGCGAGCAGGTCGCCCACACCCTCGCCCAGCTCGACGGCGGACTGAAGGACGTCCCCGCCGAGCAGGCCGAGTCCGTCGTGATCGCCTACGAGCCGGTGTGGGCCATCGGCACCGGCGAGGTCGCCACGCCCGAGGACGCGCAGGAGGTCTGCGGCGCCATCCGTGGTCGCCTGGCCGAGCTGTACTCCCAGGAGCTGGCCGACAAGGTCCGCATCCAGTACGGCGGCTCCGTGAAGGCCTCGAACGTGGCCGCGATCATGGCGCAGCCCGACGTCGACGGCGCCCTCGTCGGCGGCGCGGCACTGGACGCCGAGGAGTTCGTCAAGATCGTCCGCTTCCGCGACCAGTGAGTATGCGGTAGGGCGGAATCGTCGTACCCTTGCGGGGGCCCGGGCTTTTCGTCGGCCGGGGCCCCCGTCGTCCATCCAGTCCTTGAGAATTGCCAGGAAGTAGGGTCCAGCCGTGATTATGGGGTTCTCGATCGCCCTGATCGTGTTCAGCCTGCTGCTGATGCTGCTGGTGCTGATGCACAAGGGGAAGGGCGGCGGTCTCTCCGACATGTTCGGTGGCGGTATGCAGTCCTCCGTCGGCGGCTCCTCCGTCGCCGAGCGCAATCTCGACCGCATCACCGTCGTCATCGCCCTGCTCTGGGTCGCCTGCATCGTCGTCGTGGGCCTGCTCATCAAGCTGGACGGCTGACCGGGCCGTCCCGCGACCGCGTCCCGCCTTCGGGCGGCGGGTAACTCCCGTCACTGGACGTGCGTTGGGCCTTACGTAGACTGGGGCATCCTCGAGCACCATCACGCAGGGAGTGACGACCGTGGCAAGTGGCAACGCGATCCGGGGAAGCCGGGTCGGAGCGGGGCCGATGGGGGAGGCCGAGCGCGGTGAGTCCGCGCCCCGGCTCCGCATCTCCTTCTGGTGCTCCAACGGGCACGAGACGCAGCCGAGCTTCGCCAGTGACGCACAGGTCCCCGACACGTGGGACTGCCCCCGGTGCGGCTTCCCGGCCGGTCAGGACCGGGACAACCCGCCGGACCCGCCGCGCACCGAGCCCTACAAGACGCACCTGGCGTACGTGCGGGAGCGGCGCAGCGACGCCGACGGCGAGGCGATCCTGGCCGAGGCGCTCGCCAAACTGCGCGGCGAGATCTGAGCGTTCTCCCCGCACCCGCAGCACGGGCCCTGCCCGCGAGACCCGAGAGGGTCCCCGCGAGCGGGGCCCTTTTCGTGTACCCGGGGACGCCCGCGTCGCGTGTACCGGGGGACGCCCGCGTCGCCTGTACCCGGGGCGGCCAAGCGCGCCCGGGCGCCGCGGCGGGGCCGGGCTCCGCGCACCCGGGCGGTTTTTCGGCCTGTGGACAAGTCCGTTGGGGGCCGTCAGATCAATTAGGTTGGAAGGGCAGCGGGGCAAGCAGGCAGGTACGAGAAGAAGTGGGCTGATGTCCAACATGAACGCAGAAAGCAGCCGCCCGAGGCTGGACCGCACGCCCGAGTGGGCCGCCCTGGCCGAGCACCGCGAGCGGTTCGGCCGGACGCACCTGCGCGAGCTGTTCGCCGCCGACCCCGAGCGCGGCACCGGCTACACCCTGCGGGTCGGCGACCTGTATCTGGACTACTCCAAGCAGCTCGTCACGGACGAGACGCTGACGCTGCTGCGCCGGCTGGCCGAGGCCACCGGGGTGGCGGAGCTGCGGGACGCGATGTTCCGCGGCGAGAAGATCAACACCACGGAGGACCGCGCCGTCCTCCACACCGCGCTGCGCGCACCGCGCGGGACCGTCGTGGAGGTCGACGGCGAGGACGTGGTGCCCGGCGTGCACGCCGTCCTCGACCGGATGGCCGCCTTCTCCGAGCGGATCCGCTCGGGGGAGTGGAAGGGCCACACCGGCAAGCCCATCAAGAACGTCGTCAACATCGGCATCGGCGGCTCCGACCTCGGTCCGGCGATGGCCTACGAGGCGCTGCGCTCCTTCGCCCGGCGCGACCTGACGTTCCGTTTCGTCTCGAACGTGGACGGCGCCGACCTCCACGAGGCGCTCCACGACCTCGACGCGGAGGAGACGCTCTTCGTCATCGCGTCGAAGACGTTCACCACCATCGAGACCATCACCAACGCCACCTCGGCCCGTGAGTGGCTCCTCGGCGAGCTGAAGGCCGGGCCTGAGGCCGTCGCCCGCCACTTCGTGGCCCTGTCGACGAACGCCGGCAAGGTCGGGGACTTCGGCATCGACACGGCCAACATGTTCGAGTTCTGGGACTGGGTCGGCGGCCGGTACTCCTTCGACTCCGCCATCGGCCTCTCCCTGATGATCGCCATCGGCCCGGACGGGTTCCGCGAGATGCTCGACGGCTTCCGGCTGGTGGACGAGCACTTCCGCACCGCCCCGGCCGAGGAGAACGCCCCGCTCCTCCTCGGCCTCCTCGGCGTCTGGTACGGCGCGTTCTTCGACGCCCAGTCGCACGCGGTGCTGCCGTACTCGCACTACCTGTCCAAGTTCACGGCGTACCTCCAGCAGCTCGACATGGAGTCGAACGGCAAGTCCGTGGACCGGGACGGCGCCGAGGTCGACTGGCAGACCGGCCCCGTCGTCTGGGGCACGCCGGGGACGAACGGCCAGCACGCCTACTTCCAGCTCATCCACCAGGGCACCAAGACCATCCCGGCGGACTTCATCGGCTTCGCCAGGCCCGTCGCCGGCCTGGGCCCCGACCTGACGGCCCAGCACGACCTGCTCATGGCCAACTTCTTCGCGCAGACGCAGGCCCTGGCCTTCGGCAAGACCCCCGAGGAGGTACGGGCGGAGGGCGTCCCGGAGGAGCTGGTCCCGCACAAGACGTTCCGCGGCAACCACCCGACGACCACCATCCTCGCCGACGAGCTGACCCCGTCCGTGCTGGGCCAGCTGATCGCCCTCTACGAGCACAAGGTGTTCGTCCAGGGCGCGGTGTGGAACATCGACTCCTTCGACCAGTGGGGCGTCGAACTCGGCAAGGTGCTCGCCAAGCGCATCGAGCCGGTCCTGACGCAGGGCACGGGCGGGGAGGAGCTCGACAGCTCCACCGCGGCGCTCGCCGCCGCCTACCGGGCGCTGCGGGGGCGGTGACCTGATGCGGGGGGAGAACGCGGTGCGGCTGCGGCCGCCCAGGAACACGCTGGACCCGCGGGCGATCGGCTGGTGGCGGGCCCAGTGGCTGCTGACGACGGCTGTGCCGGCGGCCACCCTCGCCGTCCTGGGCGGCTTCCTGGAGCCCGCCAGGACGTGGCTGCTGACCCTGGCCGGGGCGGTGGCGGTGGTGGGGCTCGCCTGTACCGCGTTCTTCCCGCGCTGGTGGTTCCGGGTGCACCGGTGGGAGGTCACGGACGAGGCCGTCTACGTCCGCACGGGCTTCTTCTGGCAGGAGTGGCGGATCGCCCCGATGTCCCGCATCCAGACCGTCGACACGATACGCGGGCCGCTGGAGCAGGTGTTCCGGCTCGCCACGGTCACGGTCACCACGGCGTCCGCGAAGGGCGCGGTCACACTGGCGGGCCTCCACCACCAGGTGGCGGCCGACCTCGCCGAGCGGCTGACACTGATCACCCGCGACACCCCGGGGGACGCGACGTGACCGCGCACCCCGACGGGCCATCGCACCGCCACGACCCGGCGCACCCCGACCGCCCGGCGCACCCGGGCGGGCAGGCGCACCCCGACGGCCCGGCTGCCCCCGGGGGCCCTGCCGCCTCGGGTGGCCCGGTCGGGGTGGGCGGGGAGGGCGTCCCGCTCCCGGGCGGGGGCCCCGAGCAGGCCGGTGACAGCCACGGCGACGGCCGCGGTGGTGGCATCGGCGCGGGCGACGGCGTCGACGAGGGCGGCGGTGGTGGCATCGGCGCGGGCGACGGCGTGGTCGAGGGCGAAAGCGAGGAGTGGCGGCGGCTCGACCGGCGTACGGTGCTGGTGGCCGCCGTGGCGGCCGCGGGCGTCGCGGCCGGTGGCGCCCTGCCCGCCTTCCTCGGCCTGGTCGGTGTCCTCGCCTGGTGGGTCGCGCTCCTGGTGGTGGCCGCGGGCGCCCTGCTCCTCGTCCTCGGCGGCGGCGCGCTCGCCCAGGTCCGCTGGCACCGGACGCGCTACCGCGTCGGCGGCGAGCGGGTCGAGCTCCACGCCCGGCTCTTCGTCGTCGAGCGGCGCCGCTCGCTGCCCCGCGAGCGCATCCGCAGCGTCGACCTGACGGCCCATCCGCTGCTGCGGATACTGGGACTCGTCAAGGTCCGCATCGGCACCGGCGAGAAGACCGCCGGCGGCGAGTCGACGCTCGAACTGGACGCCGTCAGCCGGGCCGAGGGGGAGAGGCTGCGCCGGGAACTGCTCCGCCGCGCCGCCGGACCGGACGCCACCGCCCGCCACGACGGCGAACTGGCCGCCCTGGACCCGTCCTGGATCCGGTACGCGCCGCTCACCTTCGTCGCCCCGCTCCTCGGTGGCGCGGCGGTCGGCGCCGTCATGCAGGTCAGCGAGTGGTTCGGGGTGCAACGCGAGGTCATCGACCGCGTCGGGGAGGTCTTCCGCACCACACCGCTCGTCTGGGTCGTCCTCACGCTCGTGACGGCGACCCTGCTCGCCGGGGTCGTCGGGGCACTGGCCCTGTGGGTCGAGATGTGGTGGAACTACCGGCTGGAGCGCGAGCCCGGCGGGACCCTGCGCGTCCGGCGCGGGCTGCTCACCGCGCGTTCGCTCTCCGTGGAGGAGCGCCGGCTGCGCGGCGTCGAACTGGTCGAGCCGCTCGGCGTGCGGCTCTGCGGCGCCGCCCGGGTCGACGCCATAGCCACCGGCCTGGTCAAGGGGAAGGACGACAAGCACGACAGCCACAAGTCGCTGCTGCCCGCCGTGCCCCGCGCCCGGGCCGACGAGGTCGCCGCGCGCGTCCTGCGCGAACCGGTGCCGCCCACGAGCGCCCGGCTCACGCCGCACCCCCGCGCCGCCCGTGCCCGGCGGCTGCGCTGGGCGCTGACCACGGCGGCGCTACCCGTGGCCGTCCTCGCCGGGCTGGGCGCGGCACTGGGCGTCCCGGCCCTGCTGTACACGGCGGCGGCCTGCGCCCCCGTGCTGGCCGTGACGGCGGTGCTGCTCGCCCTCGACGCCTACCGCAACCTCGGCCACGGCCTGGCCGGCGGGTACCTCGTGACGCGTGCGGGGACGGTGCGGCGCTCCACCGTCGCCCTCCAACGCGGGGGCGTCATCGGGTGGACCGTGAAGCAGTCGTACTTCCAGCGCCGCGCCGGGCTCCTCACGCTCACGGCGACCACGGCGGCCGGGGACGGTGCCTACCACGTGTACGACGCGGACGGGAGCGAGGGCCTGCACTGCGCGGCCACCGCCGTCCCCGGCCTGCTGGAACCGTTCCTGGAACCGGCCGACTGACCGTGCGCTCCCCCTCCACCGCCGGGGCGCGAGGGGTCGGCCGACGCGGAGGGGCCGTACCGCCCGCGACACGGCGCAGGCCCGGACCGCGTACCTCCGCGGACCGGGCCTGCACCGTGCGGTGACGTTCCCTCAGGGGGAGGGCACCGGCTGGGGCGCGCGGGGCAGCCGGGCCGCCGCGGCGGCGTCCAGCAGCCACAGCGTCCGCGACCGACCGCGGGCGCCCGCCGCCGGGGCCTGCTCCTCGCCGGCGCCCGACAGGGCGATCGCCGCCGCCTGCGCCTTGTCCTCACCCGCCGCGAGCAGCCATACCTCGCGGGCGGACCGGATCGCCGGCAGGGTCAGCGAGATGCGCGTCGGCGGCGGCTTGGGCGCCCCGTGGACGCCCACCACCGTGCGCTCGGTCTCCCGCACGGCCGGGTGCTCCGGGAAGAGCGAGGCGACGTGCGTGTCGGGCCCGACGCCGAGCATCAGGACGTCGAACACCGGCACGGCGCCGGTCTCGTCCGGGCCCACCGCCGCGGCGAGCTCCTCCGCGTACGCCGCGGCCGCCGCGTCCACGTCGGTGCCGTGGACGCCGCCGGACACCGGCATGGTGTGCACCCGCGCCGGGTCCAGCGGGACGCTGTCGAGCAGCGCGGCCCGCGCCTGGGTGTCGTTGCGGTCGGGGTCGCCCTCGGGGAGGAACCGCTCGTCGCCCCACCACAGGTCGAGCCGCGACCAGTCGACCGCGTCGCGGGCGGGCGCCGAACGCAGCGCGGCGAGCAGGCCGTTGCCGTTGCGGCCGCCGGTCAGCACCACCGAAGCGGTGCCGCGGTCGGCCTGCGCGTCGACGATCCGGGTGATGAGGCGGGCCGCGGCGGCCTGCGCCATCAGCTCCTTGTCGCGGTGGACGACGAGCCGGGGGTCGCTCACTTCGCCGCCGCCTTCCTGGCCGGCTTCTTCGCGGCGGACTTCGCCGGCGCGGCGGCGCCCGCCCCGTCGGCCGGCCCCGCCTCCTTGCCGGCGTCACCCGGTTCCGCGCCCGCGCCCGTACCGGAGTCGGAAGCCGAGTCGGCCGCCGCCTCCGCGTCCGGATCCACGGCGGGCGCGGAGGCCGACGGACCGCCGGAGCCGCCCGCCGACCCGCGCTCCAGCCGGCCTACGCCGAAGCGCAGCGCCGACGCGTAGGTGTCGTCCGGGTCGAGGCGCCGGAGCTCCTCCGCGATCAGCTCGGCCGTCTCGCGGCGCTTCAGCGCGACCGCCCGGTTCGGCTGCCCCTCCACCGCGAGCGTGGCGAGCGAGCCGTCCGGCCGGTCGAGCACGATCGGCCCGCAGTCCGTCGCCAGCCGCACCGCGGTCAGCCCCGGGCCCGCCGACGGCGAGCGGCGCACCGTCACGTCCAGCCGGTCCGCCAGCCACATGGCCAGCAGTTCCACGCTGGGGTTGAACTCCTCGCCCTCCACCTCGGCCGACGCCACCTGGCAGGTGATCTGGTCGAGGGCCGCGGCGAGCATCGAACGCCACGGAGTGATCCGCGTCCAGGCCAGGTCGGTGTCGCCCGGCGTGTACGCCTCGGCGCGCGCCGCCAGCTCGGCGATCGGGTCCTCGCAGTTGTACGTGTCCGTCACCCGGCGCTGGGCGAGCGCGCCCAGCGGGTCGTTGGCGGGGTCGGTCGGCGCGTTCACCGGCCACCACACCACGACGGGCGCGTCGGGCAGCAGCAGCGGCAGCACGACGGACTGGGCGTGGTCGATGACCTCGCCCCGCAGCCGCAGGATGACCGTCTCACCGGTGCCCGCGTCCGCGCCGACCCGCACCTCCGCGTCCAGGCGGGCCTTCGCCCGGTCCCGGGGGGAGCGCGAGACCCGCTTGATGACGACGAGCTTGCGCGAGGGGTGCTCGCGGGACGCCTCGTTGGCGGCCCGGAGCGCGTCGTAGGCGTTCTCCTCGTCCGTGACGATGACCAGGGTCAGCACCATGCCCACGGCGGGCGTGCCGATGGCCCGCCGCCCCTGGACCAGGGCCTTGTTGATCTTGCTGGAGGTGGTGTCCGTAAGGTCGATCTTCATGGCCGGCGCCAGCTCCGTCCGTCTCGTGCGAGCATTTCGTCCGCCTCGGCCGGACCCCATGTGCCCGCCTGGTACTGCGCGGGCTTGCCGTGCTCGTCCCAGTACCGCTCGATCGGGTCGAGGATCCGCCAGGACAGCTCGACCTCCTCCACGCGCGGGAAGAGGTTGGCGTCGCCGAGGAGGACGTCGAGGATGAGCCGCTCGTACGCCTCGGGGCTGGACTCGGTGAAGGACTCGCCGTAGGCGAAGTCCATCGAGACGTCCCGCACCTCCATCGAGGTGCCGGGCACCTTCGAGCCGAACCGCATGGTCACGCCCTCGTCCGGCTGGACGCGGATGACCAGGGCGTTCTGCCCCAGCTCCTCCGTCGCCGTGTGGTCGAAGGGGGAGTGCGGGGCCCGCTGGAAGACGACCGCGATCTCCGTCACCCGGCGGCCCAGGCGCTTGCCGGTCCGCAGGTAGAAGGGGACGCCCGCCCAGCGGCGGTTGTCGATCTCCACCTTGATCGCGGCGTACGTGTCGGTCTTGGAGGCGGGGTCGATGCCCTCCTCCTCCAGGTACCCGACGGCCTGCGCGCCGCCCTGCCACCCGGCCGCGTACTGGCCGCGCACCGTCGAGGCGCCGAGGTCGCGGGGGAGCCGCACGGCGCCCAGCACCTTGGTCTTCTCGGCGGCGAGCGCGTCCGCGTCGAAGGAGGCGGGCTCCTCCATCGCGGTCAGCGCGAGCAGCTGGAGCAGGTGGTTCTGGATGACGTCGCGGGCGGCGCCGATGCCGTCGTAGTAGCCGGCGCGGCCGCCGATGCCGATGTCCTCGGCCATGGTGATCTGCACGTGGTCGACGTACGACCGGTTCCAGATCGGCTCGAAGAGGGTGTTGGCGAAGCGCAGCGCCAGGATGTTCTGGACCGTCTCCTTGCCGAGGTAGTGGTCGATCCGGAACACCTGGTCCGGGGTGAACACCTCGTGGACGATCGCGTTCAGCTCCTGCGCCGACGCCAGGTCGTGGCCGAACGGCTTCTCGATGACCGCGCGGCGCCAGCAGCCGCCCTGCTTCTGCTCGGCCAGCCCATGCTGCTTCAGCTGCTGGACGACGACCGGGAAGAACTTGGGCGGCACGGACAGGTAGAAGGCGAAGTTGCCGCCGGTGCCCTGCGCCTTGTCCAGCTCGTCCATGGTGGACTTCAGCTGCTCGAAGGCGGTGTCGTCGTCGAAGTCGCCCTGGACGAACCGCATCCCCTGGATCAGCTGCTGCCACACCTCCTCGCGGAACGGGGTGCGCGCGTGCTGCTTGACGGCGTCGTGCACGACCTGCGCGAAGTCCTCGTCCTGCCACTCGCGGCGGGCGAAGCCGATCAGCGCGAAGCCCGGCGGCAGCAGCCCCCGGTTGGCCAGGTCGTAGACGGCCGGCATTAGCTTTTTCCGTGACAAATCGCCCGTGACGCCGAAGATCACCAGGCCCGACGGCCCCGCGATGCGCGGGAGCCGTCGGTCCGCGGCGTCACGCAGCGGATTGCTGCTGTGCAAGGTCTACGCCTCCGCGGGGGCGAGGCGCTTGAGCTCCGCCTCGGTCGAAGCCAGCAGGTCGTTCCAGGACGCCTCGAACTTGTCGACGCCCTCGTCCTCCAGGAGCTGGACGACCTCGTCGTAGCCGATGCCCAGCTTCTCCAGCGCGTCCAGGTCCGCCCGCGCCTGCTCGTACGTGCCGGCGACGGTGTTCCCGCGGATGTCGCCGCGCGCGGCGGTGGCCTCCAGCGTCGCCTCCGGCATGGTGTTGACGCTGCCCGGAGCGACCAGCTCGTCCACGTACATCGTGTCCTTGTACGCCGGGTCCTTCACGCCGGTCGACGCCCACAGCGGGCGCTGCCGGTTGGCCTGCGCCCGGTCCAGCGCCGCCCAGCGCTCGGAGGAGAAGACCTCCTCGTACGCCTGGTAGGCCAGCCGGGCGTTGGCGAGGGCGGCCTTGCCGCGCAGCGCCTTCGCCTCGTCCGTGCCGATGCCGTCCAGGCGCTTGTCGATCTCGGTGTCCACGCGGGAGACGAAGAAGGACGCCACGGAGTGGATCTTCGACAGGTCCAGGCCCCGCTCCTTGGCCTTCTCCAGGCCGATGAGGTAGGCCTCCATCACCCGGCGGTAGCGCTCCAGCGAGAAGATCAGCGTCACGTTGACGCTGATGCCCAGGCCGATGACCTCCGCGATGGCGGGCAGACCCGCCTCGGTGGCCGGGATCTTGATGAGCGTGTTCGGCCGGTCCACCAGCCACGCCAGCTGCTTGGCCTCGGCGACCGTCGCCCGGGTGTCGTGCGCCAGGCGCGGGTCCACCTCGATGGAGACCCGGCCGTCCTGGCCCTGCGTCGCGTCGAAGACCGGCCGCAGGATGTCGGCGGCGTCCCGGACGTCCGCCGTCGTGATCATGCGGATGGCCTCCTCGACGGTGACCCTGCGGGCCGCGAGGTCGGTCAGCTGGACGTCGTAGCCGTGGCCCTCGGAGATCGCCTTCTGGAAGATCGACGGGTTGGTGGTGACACCCACCACGTGCTGCTGGTCGATCAGCTCGGCGAGGTTGCCCGAGGTGATCCGGCTGCGGGACAGGTCGTCGAGCCAGATCGCGACGCCTTCGTCGGAGAGGCGCTTGAGTGCGTCTGTCATGAGGGTTGCATCTCCCTAAACGTGCTTGTGTTGGCGTCAGCGCGCCGCGGCCGCGAGCGATTCCCGGGCGGCGGCGGCGATGGCCTCCGGCGTGAAGCCGAACTCGCGGAACAGCAGCTTCCCGTCGGCCGACGCACCGAAGTGCTCCAGCGACACGATCCTGCCCGCGTCACCGACGTACCGGTGCCACGTCAGACCGATGCCGGCCTCGACCGCCACGCGCGCCGTGACCGACGGCGGCAGCACCGAGTCCCGGTACCCCTGGTCCTGCTCCTCGAACCACTCGACGCACGGCATCGACACCACGCGGGTCGGCACGCCCGACTCCTGGAGCCGCTCGCGCGCCTCCACGGCCAGGTGCACCTCGGAGCCGGTGGCGATCAGCACGACCTGCGGCTCGCCGCCCTCGGCGTCGGCCAGCACGTACCCGCCCCTGGCGGTGCCCTCGTTCGGCGCGTACGTCGGCACGCCCTGGCGGGTCAGCGCGAGGCCGTGCGGAGCGCCCTTGCCGAACTCCTTGGTCCAGCGGCGCAGGATCTCGCGCCAGGCGAGGGCCGTCTCGTTGGCGTCGGCCGGGCGGACCACGTTCAGGCCCGGGATCGCGCGCAGCGACGCCAGGTGCTCCACCGGCTGGTGCGTCGGGCCGTCCTCGCCGAGACCGATCGAGTCGTGCGTCCACACGTACGTCACCGGCAGGTGCATCAGGGCGGAGAGGCGGACCGCGTTGCGCATGTAGTCGGAGAACACCAGGAAGGTGCCGCCGTAGATCCGGGTGTTGCCGTGCAGCGCGATGCCGTTCATCTCGGCCGCCATCGCGTGCTCGCGGATGCCGAAGTGGATCGTGCGGCCGTACGGGTCGGCCTCCGGCAGCGGGTTGCCCACCGGCAGGAACGACGACGTCTTGTCGATGGTCGTGTTGTTCGAGCCGGCCAGGTCGGCCGAGCCGCCCCACAGCTCCGGGATGACCCCGCCGAGCGCCTGGAGGACCTTGCCGGACGCGGCGCGGGTGGCGACGCCCTTGCCCGCCTCGAAGACGGGGAGCTTCGCCTCCCACCCCTCGGGCAGCTCGCCCGCGGAGATCCGGTCGAAGTCGGCGGCGCGCTCGGGGTTGGCGGTACGCCACTCCTGGAGGTCCTTCTCCCAGGCGGCGCGGGCCTCGCGGCCCCGGTCCAGGGCCTCGCGGGTGTGTGCGATGACCTCGTCGGAGACCTCGAAGCTCCGCTCCGGGTCGAAGCCGAGGACGCGCTTGGTGGCCGCGACCTCCTCGTCGCCCAGCGCCGAGCCGTGGGCGGCCTCGGTGTTCTGCGCGTTCGGGGCCGGCCAGGCGATGATCGAACGCATCGCGATGAACGACGGACGGTCCGTCTCCGCCTTCGCGGCCTGGATCGCCGCGTACAGGGCGGCCGGGTCCAGGTCGCCGTTCTCCTGCTGCGCGACGCGCTGCACGTGCCAGCCGTACGACTCGTACCGCTTCAGCGTGTCCTCGGACACGGCCGTCTCGGTGTCGCCCTCGATCGAGATGTGGTTGTCGTCCCACAGCATGATCAGGTTGCCGAGCTTCTGGTGGCCCGCCATGGAGGACGCCTCCGCGGAGATGCCCTCCTGGAGGCAGCCGTCACCGGCGACGACGTACACGAAGTGGTCGAACGGCGAAGTGCCGGGCGCCGCCTCCGGGTCGAACAGG
Source organism: Streptomyces sp. DH12 (assembly GCF_020873895.1). Lineage (GTDB taxonomy): Bacteria > Actinomycetota > Actinomycetes > Streptomycetales > Streptomycetaceae > Streptomyces. The sequence goes on from NZ_JAHWGT010000060.1 coordinate 20,001, forward strand.
CCGCGCTCGTACCGGGCGGCCATGGCCATGCCGACGGCGTTGGCGACGCCCTGGCCCAGCGGGCCGGTCGTCGTCTCGACGCCCTTGGTGTGGCCGTACTCCGGGTGGCCCGGGGTCTTCGAGCCCCAGGTGCGGAACGCCTTGAGGTCGTCCAGCTCCAGGCCGAAGCCGGCCAGGTACAGCTGGGTGTAGAGGGTCAGGGACGAGTGCCCCGCGGACAGCACGAACCGGTCGCGACCGGTCCACTCCGGGTCGGCCGGGTCGTGGCGCATGACCTTCTGGAAGAGCGTGTACGCCGCCGGCGCCAGGCTCATGGCCGTACCAGGATGGCCGTTGCCGACCTTCTGTACGGCGTCCGCGGCCAGGACACGGGCGGTGTCGACGGCACGCTGGTCCAATGCGGTCCACTCGAACTCTGTGGTGGTCGGCTTGGTGCTCACCCTCGGTCAGGGCTCCTCTCCACATGTCGCGGGCCGATGACATCGGTGCACCGGCCGCTGCCGAGCCTATCCCGTCACCAGGGCCGATTTTCCGGCTCTTCACCGGGCGTCGCCACCCGCGACCGCCGCCGTGCACCACCTGTATGCGAGGCCGCTCATCCGATCGCTCATACGACGGTCGACCCCCCGTTCACCGCTCATCCGAGCGCTCCGACGAGTAGGGGTGCCGCCCGTCTGCGCACCCCCGGCCCACCCCTCCCACCAGGGCGGTCCAACACGACCCACCCCCGCGAAGGACGGAGTATGGGCAACGTCTACAGTGGCGTGGTACGCGCGAGCCATGACCGGCCCATCACGTCCGGGGGCGGGCTCGCAGGGATGTCTCTGTCAGGGGTGTGCGTGACGGCCGTCGAATCCCGTCCAGCCGGTGTGCTCGGGACGAGCCCAGCCCATCGGCCATTCGGGGCCCGCGCCAAGGGCTTCGTGGCGCTGACCAAGCCGCGGATCATCGAACTTCTGCTGATCACCACGGTGCCGGTCATGTTCCTCGCGGAACAGGGCGTCCCCGATCTGTGGCTCGTGATCCACACGTGTTTCGCCGGGTACCTCTCGGCGGGCGGCGCGAACGCGTTGAACATGTACATCGACCGGGACATCGACGCGCTGATGGACCGCACGTCGCAGCGCCCCCTGGTCACGGGCATCGTCTCGCCCCGCGAGGGACTGGTCTTCGGACTCGTCCTCGGCGTGGTGTCGACGCTCTGGTTCGGGCTGTTCGTCAACTGGCTGTCCGCCTGGCTCGGCCTCGGCGCCCTCCTCTTCTACGTGGTCGTCTACACGATGATCCTCAAGCGCCGCACGGCGCAGAACATCGTGTGGGGCGGCATCGCCGGCTGCATGCCGGTGCTCATCGGCTGGTCCTCGGTCACGAACTCCATGTCGTGGGCCGCGGTCATCCTCTTCCTCGTCATCTTCTTCTGGACGCCGCCGCACTACTGGCCGCTCTCCATGAAGGTGAAGGAGGACTACGCGCGCGTCGGCGTGCCGATGCTGCCGGTCATCGCCTCCAACCGGGTCGTGGCACGGCAGATCGTCCTCTACAGCTGGGTCATGGTGGGGGTGTCGCTGCTGCTCCAGCCGCTCGGCTTCACCGGCTGGTTCTACACGGCCGTGGCGCTGGCGACCGGCGGCTGGTGGCTGTGGGAGGCGCACGCCCTCCAGCACCGCGCCCGGGCCGGCGAGACCGGCGCCAAGCTGAAGGAGATGCGGCTCTTCCACTGGTCGATCACCTACGTCTCGCTGCTCTTCGTGGCGGTCGCGGTCGATCCCTTCCTGAGCTGACCCCTCCGGGATCCCGACGGGCGGGGGGCGGGGGG
>NZ_JAHWGT010000607.1 GCF_020873895.1 Streptomyces sp. DH12
GCATCGACCGGACCACGTCAATCTCGTCGTCCTCCGGCAGACCGGCCTCCTGGAGATACCGCGCCACTTCCAGGACTGAGAACGCGCGGCCGACGATCTCGCCGTCGATGCGGACACGCCGGCCCCCGTCGTCGTCGGGCGGGTAGATCACCACGGGCGGTACGGCCATACCGCCCAGCCTGCGGGCATGGCCGGGCGGGCGCACGCGGAGATAGGCTGAACAGCGCGGAGGCCCCCGCCGATTATCCCGGCGAGGGCCTCCGTCGTGAGCGGGCTACGGACGCCAGTCCTCGCGGTAGCCGGGCCTGTCTGCGTAGGGCAGAGCGAGTAGCTTGAGGATGTCCAGGCCCCAGGGCGAGCCCTCGCCGGGCACGAACGAGCGCTCCATATCACCGGGCCCGGTGACCTCGACGAGCGGCGGCGCGCACAGTTCGATGATCCGCCGCTTGGCGTTGATCTCGCGCAGCACCCGCGCCGGATCATGCTCGGCAACGTGGCGGCTGAGCCCGATCCCGTCGCGCTTGACGTAGATGCGCTCCCATCCGAG
>NZ_JAHWGT010000608.1 GCF_020873895.1 Streptomyces sp. DH12
GTCCAGCTGGGTGTGGGTGGCGGGCAGGGGGCGTGTCATGGAGGCGTTCCTTCGTCAGCGGTCGGCGGTCGGCGGTCAGCGGTCGGCTTCGGCGGTCGGGTGCCCGGAGGCGGGCGCGGGCACGCGGGGCGGCCCGTCCTCGGGCACGTCGCCGACGGCGTCCCGCGCCCGGAGCGTGCCCTGCTGGAAACAGGCCAGGGAGGAGGCGGCGTGCTCGGCGGTGAACTCGTCGTCGCGCGGGTCGGCGGCCGCGGGCTCCTCGAGCAGCTCGGCGGCGAGGCTGGTCTGCGGCACCCGCCGGGGGAGGGGCGCCAGCCCGCCCTTACGGGCGGCGCCGCCGTCGTCCGGCTCGGGCGCGGCGGCCTTCCACGGGGTGCCGGCGCCGTCCGGCGGGGTCGCGGAGCCGGCCCGCGGAGTCGCGCGGGATGATCAGGTTCAGGGTGGGGCCGATGCCCTGCGCGTAGGAGGCGATCTCCTTCAGGCCCTGGGGCGTGACGAGGTCGGCCGTGGTGCGCGGGTCGCCGGACTCGACGAAGTCCCAGGGGCG
>NZ_JAHWGT010000609.1 GCF_020873895.1 Streptomyces sp. DH12
CGACTACACGGTGAAGCCGGTCAACATGACCGCCCTGGTGGACCAGTGGACGAACGTGCACGGCGCCGACCGCACCGCCGACGTCGCCGACACCGTCGCCGGCCACCCGCACCGCGTCTACCGCGGCCCCGGCGGGAACGCCGTCGTGGAGACGTACAGCCTCACCGGGATGGGGCACGGCCAGCCCGTCGACCCCGGGACCGGGGACGCGCAGTGCGGGGCGGCCGGGGCGTACTTCCTGGACGTGAACCTGTGCGCCGCCTACCGGCTGGGGAAGGCCTGGCAGCTCGGCTGAGTGTCAGTGCCCGCGCGGCGCCGTGCTCGCCCGCTCCGTCAGCCGGGGCGGCAGCAGGGTGGTGCCCGGTACGGGGGCCCCGGACAGCTTCCGCACCAGCAGATGCACCGCGCGGGCGCCCAGCTCGGCGGCCGGCACGGCCACCGAGGTGACCGGGACGCGGGCCGCCGCGGCGACCGGGGCCGGGCAGACGGCGGTCAGGGACAGATCGCCGGGGACCCGCATCCCCAGCTCCTCGAACGCCTCGATCA
>NZ_JAHWGT010000610.1 GCF_020873895.1 Streptomyces sp. DH12
CTGCCCGTACTGCGCCCTGCAGTGCGGCACCCGCCTCGGCCACGGCGCCTCGGGAACCGTGGTGGAACCCTCCGACTTCCCCGTCAACGACGGCAGTCTGTGCCAGAAGGGCTGGACCGCGCCCGCGGTGCTCGACGTCCCGGACCGGCTGCGCCGGCCGCTGCTGCGGGGCCCGGACGGCCGTCTCGCCCCGGCCGACTGGGACACCGCCCTGGACACGGTCGCCACACGGCTGCGGCGCATCCGCGACGAGCACGGCCCGGACGCGCTCGCCGTGTTCGGCGGGGGCGGCCTCACCAACGAGAAGGCCTACCTGCTGGGCAAGTTCGCCCGGCTCGCCCTCGGCACCAGCCAGATCGACTACAACGGCCGGTTCTGCATGTCCTCGGCCGCCGCGGCCGGCAACGCCGCCTTCGGCCTGGACCGCGGACTGCCGTTCCCCGTCGCCGACCTCGACGCGGCGGACACGATCCTGCTCGCCGGCGCCAACCCCGCCGAGACCATGCCTCCGCTGATGCGGCACCTGCGCAAGGCGGACCTGATCGT
>NZ_JAHWGT010000611.1 GCF_020873895.1 Streptomyces sp. DH12
GTTTGCCACAATGGCTACGCTTGTGCGCGCGTTCACAAGCCGACCGCACCGTCGACGCCGACGTCTCTCCCTTCCGAAGGTGACCCGTGGACATCAAGACCGCCTCCGCACTCCGCCGCCTCCGCCTGGTCTCGGGCCCCGAAGCGATCTCGTTCCTGCTGCTGCTCGTCTGCTCGGTCCTGAAGCGGACCACCGACTTCAACGCCGTGCCGGTCATGGGCGCGGTCCACGGCTTCCTCTTCGTCCTCTACGTGCTCTTCTGGGCCGACGCCTGGAACCGTGCGAAGTGGTCGCTGGGCACCGCCGCCTACTACTTCGTGATGTCGGTGCTGCCCACCGGCGGCTTCTTCGCCGAGCGGCGGCTCAAGCATGAGGCCGAGGACGCGGTGATCGCCTCCCGCGCCCGCAAGGAAGGGGTCGTGAACGCGTGATCGTCGCCTTTTCCGTGACGCCGCTGGGCGTCGGCGAGGACGTGGGGGAGTACGTCGCCGACGCCGTGCGGGTGGTCCGCGAGTCCGGTCTGCCGAACCGCACCGATGCGATG
>NZ_JAHWGT010000612.1 GCF_020873895.1 Streptomyces sp. DH12
CGCCCTTGTCCGGCACGTAGTCCCGACCCGGAGATCCCCCCTACACTCCACGTTCATGCTGCGCGCCCTCGCCGTCGACGACGAACGCCCCTCGCTCGAGGAGCTGCTCTACCTGCTGAACGCCGACCCCCGCATCGGGAGCGCGGAAGGCGCCGGCGACGCCACCGAGGCCCTGCGCCGCATCAACCGCGCCCTGGAGTCGGGACCCGACGGGCCCGACGCCATCGACGTCGTCTTCCTCGACATCCAGATGCCCGGCCTCGACGGACTGGACCTCGCCCGGCTGCTCAGCGGATTCGCCCGGCCGCCGCTCGTGGTGTTCGTCACCGCCCACGAGGACTTCGCCGTCCAGGCCTTCGACCTCAAGGCCGTCGACTACGTGCTCAAACCCGTCCGCAGGGAACGGCTGGCCGAAGCCGTGCGCCGGGCGGCGGCCCAGCGCGGCGCCACACCGCCCGAACCCGCCCCGCGCGACCCCGAGCACGAGCCCGACCCCGACCACAAAGCCGTCGAGCTCGGCGGCGTCACCCGCTACCTCGCCGTC
>NZ_JAHWGT010000613.1 GCF_020873895.1 Streptomyces sp. DH12
ACAAGAAGGGCCCGACGGCGGACACCAAGGACTGCGCGTCCGCGGCGAAGGCCACGCTCCCCAAGGTCCTCACCGGCAACGACTGCACGCGGCTGATCCGCGTCACCTACAGCCGGGACGGCGTGGCGGTCACGGTCGGCGTGGCGGTCTTCGCGACCGAGGCGCAGGCGACGAAGGCCAAGCAGCAGGCGGACGCCAAAAGCATCGTCAAGTCGCTGTCCGGGGGCGGGGTGAAGGACTTCTGCGTCGGCGCGGTCTGCCGCTCCACCACCAACGCCTACGGCCGCTACGCCTACTTCACGCTGGCCGGCTTCACCAGTGGCAAGGACGTGACGGAGAAGGACAAGGCCGTCTTCAAGACCGGCGACGACCTCCAGGAGTTCACGTACCGTCAGATCCGGCGCAGGGGCGAGGCGCAGGCGTCGGCGGCGGCGGTCGGCTGACCCCGCCGACCGGAGCGCGTCAGCAGCAGCCGGCCGACGGCAGCGTCCGCTTGTTGCGCGCCTCGGCGCTGCGGGCCGCGAGGAGTTCGTCGGCCGGGTAG
>NZ_JAHWGT010000614.1 GCF_020873895.1 Streptomyces sp. DH12
GTGCTCACCGGCATCCTCGTCCTCGGCATGAAGCTGTCCGCCCGGGTCACCTCGGTCGTCGTCGCCATCAAGGTGACCGTCGTCCTGGTCGTGATCATCGCCGGCGCCTTCTTCATCACCGCCGACAACTACGACCCGTTCATCCCGGACTCCCAGCCCGTGCCGGCCGGTGACAGCCTCGACTCGCCCCTCATCCAGCTCATGTTCGGCTGGGCCCCGGCCAACTTCGGCGTGATGGGCATCTTCACCGCCGCCTCGGTGGTGTTCTTCGCGTTCATCGGCTTCGACATCGTCGCCACGGCCGCCGAGGAGACCCGCAACCCGCAGCGCGACATGCCCCGCGGCATCCTCGGTTCGCTGTTCATCTGCACCGTGCTGTACGTCCTGGTGTCGCTCGTCGTCACCGGAATGCAGCACTACTCCGAACTGTCCGTGGACGCCCCGCTCGCGGACGCGTTCAAGGCCACCGGGCATCCCTGGTTCGCCGGCTTCATCAGCTTCGGCGCCGCCGTCGGCCTGACGACCGTCTGCATGATCCTGCTGC
>NZ_JAHWGT010000615.1 GCF_020873895.1 Streptomyces sp. DH12
GGGCGTACGGCTGCTGGACCGGTCGCTGCGCGGGCTCGCCGCGTCGCTGGCCGACGAGTCCCGTCCGCTGCCCACGGTCTACGCGGCCTGGATGAGCAACGGCGACCTGCACCTCCAGCTCGCCCAGCCGTCCGGCAAGCCGCCGTCCCCGTGGCAGCTCGGGCAGGACCAGACGTTCTGGATGCTGGCCCGAGCCGACGCCGAGACGTACGAGGACGCCGACACGGCCGCGCCCTATCCCGGCCTGGTCAGCCTCGGCACCATGGACGACTCCCGGCTGCTGCTCAACCTGGAGTCGGTCCCCGGCATCGTGTCGCTGAGCGGCCGTGAGGAGGACCGGGCGGCGGTGTTCGCGTCCGTGGCCGCCGAACTGGCCACCAACGGCTGGTCGGACCGCATGACCATCACCCTCGTCGGGTTCGGCGAGGACCTCACGGCCCTCGCGCCCAGCCGGCTGCGCCACCTCGACGGCATCGAGGCGCTGATCGAGACGATGGAGGCGGAGACCCGGCAGCGGCGCGGCGCGCTCGGCGCCGCTGCCGGG
>NZ_JAHWGT010000616.1 GCF_020873895.1 Streptomyces sp. DH12
GGGCAGCTCCCGCTGCACGGTCTCGACGATGGAGTCCGCGCCCGGCTGCTCGAAGTCCTTGGTGTCGACGTTCCAGCCCAGCGGGCGCATGCCGCGGGAGGCGGCGACCGCGCGGCTGTGCGGGGTGAACGCCCCGCCGGGCGCGCGGTAGTAGAGGGGACGGACGCCGCCGGACGCCTCGGTGATCATGCGCTCGGCGTCGAGGATCTCCTTCGACTGGTACGCCTCGGACTTCCGGTCCATGGCGGTGTCGTGGGACACGGAGTGGTCGCACAGCACGTGCCCGTCCGCGACGATCTCCTTGACCAGGCCGGGGTGCGCTTGCGCCTGGATCCCGGTGAGGCAGAACGTGGCCTTCACGCCCTCCTCGCGCAGCAGCTCCAGCACCTGGGGCGTCCAGCGGGGGTCGGGGCCGTCGTCGATGGTGATGTTGACGCCGCGCGGGCCCGCGTCGGAGGCGTGCGCGATCGTGGGGGAGACCCGTTCGACGGCGGCGGGGGTCGCGGACGCGCCGGCCTGCGGGGCGCCGCTCACGACGTCGGCC
>NZ_JAHWGT010000061.1 GCF_020873895.1 Streptomyces sp. DH12
GTGTCGAGCGGCGCCCCTCCCCCGTCACGGACGCGACGGCGTACCCGCGCCCCCGGGGGTCCGGGAGCCGGGACGTCAGAACTTGTTGCGCGGGGTGATCCCCAGCGACATGCCCGACAGGCCGCGCTGACGGCCGCCGAGCTTGCCCGCGATGGCGCGCAGCGCCGCGCCCGCCGGTGACTCCGGGTCGGTCAGGACGACCGGCTTGCCCTCGTCGCCGCCCTCGCGCAGCCGCACGTCGATCGGGATGGAGCCGAGCACGGGCACGGACGCGCCGGTGGTCTTCGTCAGGCCGTCGGCGACCTTCTGGCCGCCGCCCGTGCCGAACACGTCGACCATCTCGTCGCAGTGCGGGCACGGCAGGCCCGACATGTTCTCGACGACGCCGACGATCTTCTGGTGGGTCTGCACGGCGATCGACCCCGCCCGCTCGGCGACCTCGGCCGCGGCCTGCTGCGGGGTGGTGACCACCAGGATCTCGGCGTTCGGCACCAGCTGCGCCACCGAGATCGCGATGTCGCCGGTGCCGGGCGGCAGATCCAGCAGCAGCACGTCCAGGTCGCCCCAGTACACGTCCGCCAGGAACTGCTGGAGGGCGCGGTGGAGCATCGGGCCGCGCCACACCACCGGCGCGTTGCCCGGCGTGAACATGCCGATGGAAATGACCTTCACCCCGTGCGCGGACGGCGGCATGATCATGTTCTCGACCTGGGTGGGCCGGCCGTCGGCGCCCAGCATGCGGGGCACGCTGTGGCCGTAGATGTCGGCGTCCACGACGCCGACCTTCAACCCGTCGGCGGCCATCGCGGCGGCGAGGTTCACGGTCACGGACGACTTGCCGACACCGCCCTTGCCGGAGGCGACCGCGTACACACGGGTCAGCGAGCCGGGCTTGGCGAACGGCACCTCGCGCTCGGCGGTGGTGCCGCGCAGCGCGGCCGCCAGCTCCTTGCGCTGCTCGTCGCTCATCACGTCCAGCGACACGTCGACGCGGGTGACGCCCTCGACCCGGGAGACCGCCTCACTCACGTTCTTCGTGATCGTCTCGCGCATCGGGCAGCCGGAGACCGTCAGGTACACGGCGACCGCCACCGCGCCGTCGGCACCGATCTCGACTGACTTGACCATGCCGAGTTCGGTGATCGGTCGATGGATCTCGGGGTCGTTCACCGTCGCCAGTGCTTCACGCACCGCGTCTTCCGTCGTCATACGGACGATGGTACGGCGCTGACCGCGGCGTCCGGAAAGCCCGTCAGCGGTCGCCTTCGTCACGTCCCGGGGCGGCGGCGCGCGGAGCGGCGGCTCCGCGCTCCTCCAGCTCCCGCACCAGGTCCTCCAGCTCCGAGCGGATCCAGTCGCGGGTGGCGACCTCGCCCAGCCCCATCCGCAGCGCCGCGATCTCCCGGGTCAGGTACTCGGTGTCGGCGATGGACCGCTCGTTCTGCGCCCGGTCCTGCTCCAGGTTGACCCGGTCCCGGTCGTCCTGCCGGTTCTGGGCGAGCAGGATCAGCGGGGCCGCGTACGACGCCTGGAGCGACAGCATCAGCGTCAGGAAGATGAACGGGTACGGGTCGAACCGCAGCTCGTCCGGCATGGAGACGTTCCAGATCAGCCACGTGATGATGGCCACCGTCATCCAGACGATGAACCGGCCCGTCCCCAGGAACCGGGCGATCCGCTCCGACAGCCGCCCGAACGCCTCCGGGTCGTACTCGGGCAGCAGCCGGAACCGCCGGACCCGCGGCTGGTCCAGCGGCTGGTCGAGCCGGGTGCGGGGCGCGGGGCGCTCGCGCGGGGCCGCCCGCTCGCGCTGCCCGGCGCGCTCGCGACCGGCGCCCCGCTCCGGGGTGCGGTCAGGCACCATGCGCGGCCCCCCGCTCCTCGTCCGGCTCGAACTCCGTCTCCCGCCAGTCGTCCGGCAGCAGGTGGTCCAGCACGTCGTCGACGGTGACCGCGCCGAGCAGCGACCCGCTGTCGTCCACGACGGGCGCGGCGACCAGGTTGTACGCGGCGAGGTGGCTGGTGACGGCGGACAGCGGGGTGTCCGGGCCGAGCGGCTCCAGGTCGGTGTCGACGATCGCCGAGACCAGCGTGAACGGCGGGTCCCGCAGCAGCCGCTGGAAGTGCACCGTCCCGAGGAACTTCCCGGTGGGCGTCTCGTCCGGCGGGCGGCACACGTACACCTGCGCCGCCAGCGCGGGGGAGAGGTCCTGCTGGCGCACCCGGGCCAGGGCGTCGGCGACCGTGGCGTCCGGGCGCAGCACGATCGGCTCGGTCGTCATCAGACCGCCCGCGGTGCGCTCCTCGTACGACATGAGCCGCCGCACGTCCGCCGCGTCGTCGGGGCGCATCAGCGTGAGCAGCCGCTCCTTCTCGTCCTCCGGCAGCTCCGAGAGCAGGTCCGCGGCGTCGTCCGGGTCCATCGCCTCCAGCACGTCCGCGGCGCGCTCCGCCTTGAGCTTGCCGAGGATCTCGACCTGGTCGTCCTCGGGCAGCTCCTCCAGGACGTCGGCGAGCCGGTCGTCGTGGAGCGCGGCGGCCACCTCGGCCCGGCGCTTGGGGGTGAGGTGGTGAAGGGCGTTGGCGACGTCGGCGGGGCGCATCCGCTCGAAGGTGGCGAGCAGGTTCTCGGCGCCCTGCCCGCTCTCCTCCAGGGAGAAGCCGGTGACCGCCGACCACTCCACGGTGAGCGTCTCGCCGCGGCGGCGCAGCGCCCCGCCGCCGCCCCGGCGGACGAAGACCTTGTCGATCTCCCAGTCGCGGCGGGCGGGCAGCTGGCGCATGGCGACGTCGAGGACGGTCACCTCGTCCCCGCCGTCGACCAGCCGGACCCGGCGGTCGAGGAGCTCGCCGAGGACGAGCCGCTCGGTGGGACGCTGCTCGAAGCGGCGGACGTTCAGCACGCCGGTGGTGATGACGTGGCCGGACTCCATCCCCGTCACCCGGGTCATCGGCAGGAAGATCCGGCGGCGGCCGATCACCTCGACGACCAGCCCGAGCACCCGGGGCGGCCGCCGGCCCACGCGCAGCATGGCGACGATGTCCCGCACCCGGCCGACCTGGTCGCCGCTTGGGTCGAAGACGGGCGCGCCGGCGAGGTGCGAGACGAAGATGCGGGGGGCGACACCTGCCATGCCCAGCGCCTCCTCCTCCGTCGTCCGCCACGTGCGCCGTGTCCGCACGTCCGTGCGGTGCGGTGTTTCAGGCTAGCTCGTCATGGTCGGGGTCGCCCGGGTAGGGCGTCCGTACGGCTCCGTGCGGACCCCGCCACCCGGTCCCGGTACGCTGCCGTCTGCCGTCCCCCCATGTGCGACACGAGAGGCAGCGCTGGTGACCGCTCTCCCCCCGGCTCGGCGAACCCGCCGCGCCGCGCTCCCCGTCGCGCTCTGCGTCGGGCTGGCCGCGGCAGTGACCTCCTGCGCCAAGGAGGACCCGGACGAGGGCACGAACGGCGTCGGCAGACTCTCCGCGAAGGAGATCGAGACCAAGGCCCGCACGGAGGCGAAGGCCGCGGCGTCCGTGCGCCTCGCGGGCACCCTGGTCAGCAAGTCCGGCACGTACAAGCTGAACATGCGGCTCAAGGGCGCGGGCGCGACCGGCTCCGTCACCACCAGGACGTCGACGTTCGAGCTGCTGCGCGTCCAGGACGCCCTCTTCCTCAAGGCGGGGGCGGCGTTCTGGCGCCACGCCGAGGGGTCCGACGAGCCGACCGAGGCCGACATCGAGGCGGCGGACAAGCTCGACGGGAAGTACGTCAAGGTGCCCCAGGACGACCCCTCGTACAAGCGGCTGCGCGGCTTCACCGAGATGAACGTCCTCCTCGGCGGCCTGCTGGAGCTGCACGGCGAGGTGCACAAGGGCGACCGCGACAAGGTCGCCGGCCTGCGCACCATCAAGGTGTCGGGCGGCGAACACGGCGCGGGCGGCACGCTCGACGTGGCCCTCGACGGCACGCCGTACCCGCTCCGCTTCGCCCGGGGCGGCGGCGGCGGCGCCGTGGTCCTCTCCGACTGGAACCGGGACTTCCCGCTGGAGGAGCCGGCCAAGGAGGACACCGTCGACTACGGCCGCCAACTCCCCCGCACCAGCGACTGACCGCGGGCGGCGGTCCGGCCGCGCGCGGCGGAGCGGGGCGGCGGCCCACCCGGCCCGCGGCGTCGGGAACGCCGAGTCGGGAACGCGGCGTCGGGCCGCGGCGGTCGCGGTCGGGTGCCGGCGGGGCGTCAGCGCCCGCGGCGGCGCAGGAGCAGCCGGGGGAGCGCCGGCGGCACCGGCCGGCGCGTGGTCGCCGGCGTCGGCAGCGGCACGGCCGACAGCGAGCCCTGCGGCAGCTCGGTGACGGCCTCGCGGGGCGTGAGCCGCAGCAGCCGGCACTCGCGGGCCCAGCGCTCGGTCATCGTCTCGGCGTCCGGGGCGTTCAGCCGCTTCCCCTTCAGCTCGTCGGCCGCCGCGGTCCACGCCTCGGAACCGGGCACGGGCTCGCCCACCAGCGCCGTCCAGGCGACGACGCGCCCGCCCTTGTCCTTGCTGCGCACGGTGACCTCGACGCTCGCGCCGTCGGTGAGGCCGCCGGGCAGCGGCTGCTCCCCGGGCCCGCCCCCGACGACGTACGCGGCGCCGTCGTGCCACACGTGCCACAGGGCCCGCGCGGGTCCCTCGCCGCGCACCCAGATGAGGCCGGACTTCTTCGTGGCCTCCTCGACGAGGGCGTGGCCGAGCAGCGAGTCGTCAGTCATGCCCCGCAGCTTAGCCAGCGCGCCCCGCCCCCACGCCCCCGTGCCCGGCGGCCCTTCGGCGCCGCGGCCGACGACGACGCGGCGAGGTGCGGCACCGGGCGTCGGGAGCCCGGCATGATCGACGAGACGCCCCCTACAGCCAGCCGTTGCGCTTGAGCGTGCGGTGGATGGCGAAGCAGATGCCGATGATCGCCGTCAGGACCATCGGGTAGCCGTACTTCCACTGGAGCTCCGGCATGTGGTCGAAGTTCATGCCGTACACCCCGCACACCGCCGTCGGCACGGCGATGATCGCCGCCCAACTGGTGATCTTGCGCATGTCCTCGTTCTGCGTGACCGTCGCCTGGGCGAGGTTCGCCTGGAGGATCGAGTTCAGCAGCTCGTCGAAGCCCACGACCTGCTCCTGGACGCGGGCCAGGTGGTCGGCGACGTCGCGGAAGTACTTCTGGATGTCCGGGTCGACCAGCCGCATCGGCCGCTCGCTCAGCAGCTGCATGGGCCGCATCAGCGGCGTCACCGCCCGCTTGAACTCCAGGACCTCGCGCTTCAGCTGGTAGATGCGGCCGGTGTCGGTGCCGCGCGTGCCGCCCTTCGCCGGGGGCGAGAAGACGTCGATCTCGATCTGGTCGATGTCGATCTCGACGGCGTCCGCGACCGCGATGTACCCGTCGACGACGTGGTCGGCGATGGCGTGCAGGACGGCGGACGGGCCCTTCTCCAGCAACTCGGGCTCCGACTCCAGCCGGTGGCGCAGGTTGCGCAGCGAGCCCTGGCCGCCGTGCCGGACGGTGATCACGAAGTCCCGCCCGGTGAAGCACATCACCTCGCCCGTCTCCACGACCTCGCTGGTCGCGGTGAGTTCGGCGTGCTCCACGTAGTGGATCGTCTTGAAGACCGTGAACAGCGTGTCGTCGTACCGCTCCAACTTCGGCCGCTGGTGGGCGTGGACGGCGTCCTCCACCGCCAGCGGGTGGAGCCCGAACTCGGCGGCGATGCCCGCGAACTCGGCCTCGGTCGGCTCGTGCAGCCCGATCCAGGCGAAGCCGCCGCCCTCGCGGACGCGCCGCATCGCCTCCCGGGGCGTCAGGCACCCCTCGTCCGCCACGCGCCGCCCGTCCCGGTACACGGCGCAGTCGACGACGGCGGTGGACGCGGAGGGGTCGCGTGTCGCGTCGTACGCGCTGTACGGCTGGTAGGGGGCGCGCTTGCGCAGCGACGGGCGTACGACGGCACGCAGGTCACGGATCATCGACATGGCAGGCTCCTTCACGCAAGAAGCCGTCGGCGAGGCGAGGCACAGCCCGGAATGGGGACGTGGCGTTGCGTACGTCCGCAAAGCGGGCGGCACCGCGGATCGCGGTGACGGAGTTCGCTGTTCGCGGTTCGCTACAGACAGGCAGGGACGACGTGCTCTTCCGTCGTGCGCGGTGCCCGGCGTGCGGAGTACGGGCGGAAACGCCTCAGACGCCCGTACGAGAAGACGTACGGGAGGCGGGGCGGACGCAAGGGGTGCGCGGCGGGAGCGGCCCGCGCGGCGCGGAAGAGCGGTTGGTACTGCACGGTCGACTTCGATCCACCGCAGCCCCACCTCCTCCGGCCGGTCCCCCGTGGGGGATGACGTGTCGTCGGGACCGGAAGGCGCGCTCGGCGCTCCGTCCCGACCAGCGGCCCACCCTATCAGCCGACTGAGGGTCAATCCTGTTCCCTGCCCGCTCCGGACCCGGCCTATGCTCGCCGTATGGAAAAAGTTCTCGCGCTGGTCGAGGCGCGGCTGCGCTCGGCGCTCGGGGAACCCGACGCGCGGGCTTCCGTGACCTTCCTCGGCACGGACCGGATCGAGGTCCTGCGCTTCTCGGACACCGAGAACGGCGGGGACAGGCCCGTGGTGCGGTACGCCACGCTCGGCATGTCGGCCCGTCCCATGACCGACCCGACGTCGGTGGTCGCGGACCCCGTGGCGGGTCCGCGCGCCGAACTCGTCCTGACCGTGCGGGCCGGCGTCGCCGACACCGACAAGGTCCTCCGCCCGCTGGCGGTGCTGGCCGCCTCGCCCCAGGTCGAGGGCCTCGTCGTGGCGCCCGGGGCGTCGCTGGACACCGGGGAGCCGCTCTGGCCGGGCGCGCCCTTCACGTCGGTCCTCGTCGCCGAGCCGGGCGGTCTGGTGCCGGACCTGGAGCCGGGGGAGGGGATGGACCCGGTCCGCTTCCTGCCCCTGCTGCCGATGACGCCGAACGAGGCGGCCTGGAAGCGCGTCCACGGCGCGCAGGCGCTGGAGGAGCGCTGGCTGGGCGCCCAGACCGACCTGCGCGACCCCCTGCGCCCCGCCGTGCGTCTGGACTGAGCGGCCCCCGGCCGAGGGCCTGGGCCGAGCGCCCGGAGCCGACTGGCCGGAACCGAGCGGCCGGGCGGAGCGCCGGGGACGCCGCCTGCCCCGCGGCACACCGGACGGGTGATCGTCCTTGACGCGGCGACGGTCGGGGAGGACCGTTGAACCCTATGAGGGGCGAACCCACGTGCCCGAAGTGCGGAGGCAGGGTCAGGGCGCCCGGCCTCTTCTCCGACCGCTGGCAGTGCGGCGCGCACGGCGCCGTGTACCCGCTGCAGCCCGTGGTGCCGCCCAGCCTGGAAGCGCTCCACGTCGTCGTGAACCGGGCTCAGGTACCCGTGTGGATGCCCTGGCCCCTGCCGATCGGCTGGCTCTTCACGGGCGTCGCGCACGCCGGGGACGACCGCAGCGGCGGACGCGCCACCGCCGTCGCCTGCTCGGGCCCGGGGCCGCTCGGCGGTGTCGGCGAGCTGCTGCTGGTCGCCGAGGAGCTGGGCGTCGGGCTGGGCGCGCGGTACGCCGGCCTGGAGGGCCCCGACCCCGGCCCGCACCTGTGCCAGGACAAGGCGCCGCACGCCAAGGTCCTGGCCGGCGGCCGGCTGACCCCGCTGTGGCACGTCGCCGACGTCCCCGAGGGGCGGGCCGTCTTCGCCGGCGAGGCGCGCGGCCTGTGGCTGTGGGCCGTCGCCTGGCCGGAGCACGCGGGACTGCTCCTCTACGACGAGCTGGTCCTCACCGATCTGCGCGAGGCGGGTCCCGAGGTCGACATGGTGCCGTGCGGGGCGCTCTCGCCGCGCCTGCTGTCCTGACCCCGGACCCGGCCGCGGGCGGACCGCGCGGGAGCTGACCGCGCGGTCCGGGCGGGCGGCGCGCGGTCCCGCAGGGCGCGGGCGGGCCGGTCCGTGGGGGCGGGTCCGTGGCGGGCGGGGCGGGTGCGCGGGGCCGTTATCCTTGGGTGTCCCCCGTCCGCAGCGAGCCCCGGAGTCACGCGTCGTGCGCATCGACCTGCACACCCACTCCACGGCCTCGGACGGTACGGACACCCCCGCCGAGCTGGTGCGCGCCGCCGCCGCGGAGGGGCTCGACGTCGTCGCGCTGACCGACCACGACACCACGCGCGGCCACGCCGAGGCCCTGGCCGCGCTGCCCGAGGGGCTGACCCTCGTCACCGGCGCCGAGCTGTCGTGCCGCGTCGACGGCATGGGCGTCCACCTGCTGGCCTACCTCTTCGACCCGGACGAGCCGGAGCTGGCGCGGGAGCGCGAGCTGGTGCGCGACGACCGGGTGCCGCGGGCCCGCGCCATGGTCGGACGGCTCCGCGGCCTGGGAGTGCCCGTCACGTGGGAGCGGGTCGCCGCCATCGCCGGGAACGGCTCCGTCGGCCGCCCGCACGTCGCGCAGGCCCTCGTCGAGCTGGGCGTCGTCCCGGACGTCTCCGGCGCGTTCACACCGGAGTGGCTCGCCGACGGCGGGCGCGCGCACGTGGAGAAGCACGAGCTGGACCCGTTCACCGCCGTGAGCCTTGTCAAGGCCGCCGGCGGGGTCGCCGTCCTCGCGCACCCCGGCGCCGCCAAGCGCGGCCGGACCCTGTCCGACGCGGCCCTGGCGGACCTCGCGGCGAGCGGCCTCGACGGCGTCGAGGTCGACCACATGGACCACGACGAGCCGGCCCGGGCCCGGCTGCGCGGTCTCGCGCGCGAGCTCGGCCTGCTGACCACCGGCTCCAGCGACTACCACGGCAGCCGCAAGACGTGCCGGCTCGGGGAGTACACCACCGACCCGGAGATCTACGGCGAGATCACCCGGCGCGCCACCGGGGCCTTCCCGGTACCCGGCACGGGCGGACGCCCGTGACCCCGGCCCGCCCGTGACCCCGGGCGGCCCGTGGCCCCGGCTCGCCCGTCGGCCGCGGCCGACGCGGCCGCCCACCCGCACCTCCGCCGTCCGGCGCCCCGCCGTACGACTCCCCGCCCGGCTCCGCCGCGCGTCCTTCCGTACCACCTCCTCGCAAGGCTCACTGTGTTCGACGTCGCCGTCTTCGGCTCCCTCTTCCTGACCCTCTTCGTCATCATGGACCCCCCGGGGATCACCCCGATCTTCCTGGCCCTGACCTCCGGCCGGCCGGCCAAGGTGCAGCGCCGCATGGCCTGGCAGGCCGTCGCCGTCGCCTTCGGCGTGATCACCGTCTTCGGCCTCCTCGGCCAGCAGATCCTCGACTACCTGCACGTCTCGGTTCCGGCGCTGATGATCGCCGGTGGTCTCCTGCTGCTGCTCATCGCGCTCGACCTGCTCACGGGCAAGACCGACGAGCCTCAGCAGACCAAGGACGTGAACGTCGCCCTCGTCCCGCTCGGCATGCCGCTGCTGGCCGGCCCGGGCGCGATCGTCTCGGTGATCCTCGCCGTGCAGCACGCCGACGGCGTGCGCGGGCAGGTCTCGGTGTGGGCGGCGATCGGCGCCATGCACCTCGTGCTGTGGCTGACCATGCGCTACTCGCTGGTGATCATCCGAGTGATCAAGGACGGCGGTGTGGTGCTGGTGACCCGGCTCGCCGGCATGATGCTCTCCGCCATCGCGGTGCAGCAGATCATCAACGGGGTGACACAGGTGATCCAGGGCGCCTGAGCCGCCCGATCCCCGGCCCCCGCCGGCCGGGACGCGACCGCGCCCCCGCACCGATCGTCGGTGCGGGGGCGCGGTCGTCCGCACCTCACGGCGCGTGCGTCACGGCGTGTGCGTCACGGGTGTGTGCGTCACGGGTGTGTGCGTCACGACGCGGCGGCGGGGCGGATGTAGACCCGCTGGCCGGTGGCCGCGGCGTGCTGCACGATCCGGTTGACGGAGGCGGCGTCCACGACGGTGCTGTCCACGGCGAGGCCGTCGACGTCGTCGAGTCGCATGATCTCGAAGCGCATGGCTTCTCCCTTCGTCGGAGTGTGTTCGTACCACCTGCAACCAGGTGCACTACCCAAACATTCCCTAAACTAAGGAAATTCTTCGATCGTCGAACAAGGAGCGGCTGGCAAAGGGAACGCCCGCCACGGACAATGAGGCCCCTATGAACGACGAGTCCATCGCCCGGCGCCTGGAGCGCACCAACGAGCTCCTGCGACGCATGCTGGCGGAGGTCGCCAAGACGCCCTCCACCCACGCCATCTTCGTCGACGCCGGTTACGTCTATGCTTCCGCCGGATTGCTGGTCGCGGGCACCGAGGACCGGCGCGCCTTCGACCTCGACGCCGAAGGGCTCATCGACGCCTTCATCGACACCGCCCGCACGATCTTCGCCGACAGCAGGCTGCTGCGCGTCTACTGGTACGACGGCGCCCGCCGCCGCATCCACACCGCCGAGCAGCAGACCATCGCGGAGCTGCCCGACGTCAAGGTCCGCCTGGGCAACCTCAACGCCAACAACCAGCAGAAGGGCGTCGACTCCCTCATCCGTTCCGACCTGGAGTCACTCGCCCGCCACCGCGCCATCAGCGACGCCGCCCTCGTCGGCGGCGACGAGGACCTCGTCTCCGCCGTGGAGGCCGCCCAGGGGTACGGGGCCCGCGTCCACCTGTGGGGCATCGAGTCCGCCGAGGGCCGCAACCAGGCCGAGCCCCTGCTGTGGGAGGTCGACAGCCAGCGCGTCTTCGACCTGGACTTCTGCCGCCCCTACATCACCCGCCGGCCGGTGACCACGTACGAGAACGAGGGCGAGCCCCCGCCGTCCCGCGACGAGGCCCGGTTCGTCGGCGCCCAGATCGCCGCGACCTGGCTCGCCGAACGCGGCACCGAGCAGATGGCGGAGCTGCTGCCCGGCCGCCCCTACCTGCCGGCCGGCGTCGACCAGGACCTGCTGCTGGAGGCCGAGCGCGTCCTCAGCCGCTCCCTGCGAGGCCACGCCCTGCTGCGCCGCTCCCTGCGCGAGGGCTTCTGGCAGCACCTCCAGTCGCGGTTCTAGGGGGTGTCTTGGCGATCAGGCCGGGAGCCCGGCACGATCGACGAGACACCCTCTGAGAGCGCCTGCCCGGTCCGCGGCTCAGTACCGGTCCCAGAAGGCCGCGATCGCTGCCGCCGTCTCCGCCGGGCGGTCGGTGTTCGGGGAGTGCTCGGCGCCGGCGATCCGCGTGCGGTGCGCGCCCAGCCGCTCGGCCATCGCGTCCAGCAGCGGGACCGGCCAGGTGTCGTCGCGCTCACCGGAGAGCACGTGCACCGGCAGCGGCGGCTCCAGCGCGGCCAGCTCCGCCACCCGGTCCGGCTCCGCGATCAGCTGGCCGCCCGTCGCGACGAGCTGCGCCGGGTTGTGCAGCAGCCAGCGGCGGCGCAGGTCCTCCCGCTCACCGCGCCGCGGGTCGCCCGCGTCCTCGGGCGGCTCCAGCGCCCGCATCGCCTGCCACACCTGCTCCATGTCCATCACGGCGAGGGCGTCGCTCAGCAGCTTGATCTTCTGCCGCTGCTCGGGGGCGACCTCGGCGGGGCCTGACGACATCAGGGTGAGCGTGCGGAACGGAGCGGGGTCCGTCAGCACCGCGGCCCGCGCGATCTGCCCGCCGAGCGAGTGGCCCAGCAGGTGCACCGGGCCGTCCCCGCCGACGGCCTCGGCCTGCGCCAGTACGTCCCGCGCCAGCTCGACCCGCGCGTACGCCTCCGGGACGCTCGGCCCGGACGTCTCGTACTGCCCGCGCCCGTCCACCGCCACGACCCGGTACCCCGCCGCCGTGAGGGGCTCCAGCAGGGCGACGAAGTCCTCCTTGCTGCCGGTGTACCCGGGCAGGAGCAGCGCGGTCCCCGCGGGCGGGCGGTCGGCGGGCGGCGCCGCGTCCAGCACGGCGAAGGGGCCGCGGGCGGTCACGAGGACGCGGGCGCGGGCACAGGGCGGCGGGACGAAGGTGGGCGGCCGGCTCATGGGACGAGGCTAGCGGCCCGGAACGCCTCCCCCCGACCCGGCGCGTACCGGCGCGGACGCGGGGACGTGCGAAGGCCCCGCCACCGGGAGGGTGGCGGGGCCTTCGGCGGATCGGTCAGGCCTCGACGGGCGCCGCGGCCGCCTTGGTCGTACGACGGCGCCTCGGCTTCGCCTCGGTCGTCGCCTGCGCCGGGACCGCCGCGGTGTCGGCGGACGCGGCGGCCTTGCGGGTGCGGCGGCGCGGGGCGGCCTCCACGGCCTCGGCTCCGGCGTCGGTGGCCTCGGGGGCCGGGGTGGCCTTGCGGGTGCGGCGGCGGGGCTTGGCCTCGGCGTCGGGCGCGGTGCCCTCGGCGGTGGCGACGGCCTCGTCGGCCTTCGCCTCGGCGGCCTTGCGGGTGCGGCGGCGCGGCGCGGCCTCCGCCGTCTCGGTCCCGGCGTCGGTGGCGTCGGTGGCCTCGGGGGCCGGGGTGGCCTTGCGGGTGCGGCGGCGGGGCTTGGCCTCGGCGTCGGGCGCGGTGCCCTCGGCGGTGGCGACGGCCTCGTCGGCCTTCGCCTCGGCGGCCTTGCGGGTGCGGCGGCGCGGCGCGGCCTCCGCCTCCGGGGCGACGGCCGTCTCCACGGCGGCGGCGGGCGCCTCCACGGCGGCGGGCGCCACCGCTTCCGGGGCCTGCGCGACCGGGGTCACCGGCGCGGCGGCCTCCGCCGTCGCGCCCGCACGGGTACGGCGCCGCCGGCGGGGCGTGCGGCGCTCGGCCGGAGCCGTGCCGTCCGCGGTGCCGTCCGTCGCGGTGCCCGCCGTGTGGTCCGCCGTCGCGACCGGCGTCTGCGCGGCGGCCGCCTCGTCGAGCGGGGTCCCGCCGCGGGTGCGGCGGCGCTGGCGCGGCGTACGGGGGGCGGGGCGCTGCTCCGAACGCTCCTCCTCACGGCGCCCGCGGCCGCGGGGCTTGCGCCCGCCCGGCTCGCCCAGGTCCTCCAGCTCCTCCGCGCCGAGCCCGGCCCGGGTGCGCTCGGTACGCGGCAGGACGCCCTTCGTGCCCTCCGGGATGTCCAGGTCGCTGTAGAGGTGCGGGGAGGTCGAGTACGTCTCGACGGGGTCGCTGAAGTCGAGCTCCAGCGCCTTGTTGATCAGCTGCCAGCGCGGGATGTCGTCCCAGTCGACCAGCGTGATCGCCGTACCGGACGCCCCGGCGCGGCCCGTGCGGCCGACCCGGTGGAGGTACGTCTTCTCGTCCTCCGGCGACTGGTAGTTGATCACGTGGGTGACGCCCTCGACGTCGATGCCGCGCGCGGCGACGTCGGTGCAGACGAGGACGTCGACCTTGCCGTTGCGGAAGGCGCGCAGCGCCTGCTCGCGGGCGCCCTGGCCGAGGTCGCCGTGGACGGCGCCGGACGCGAAGCCGCGCCGCTCCAGCTGCTCGGCGATGTCGGCCGCCGTGCGCTTCGTACGGCAGAAGATCATCGCGAGTCCGCGGCCCCTGGCCTGCAGGATGCGGGAGACCAGCTCCGGCTTGTCCATGGAGTGGGCGCGGTAGATGTGCTGCTTGATGTTCGCGACCGTCGCGCCCTGGTCGTCCGGGGCGGTGGCGCGGATGTGCGTGGGCTGCGACATGTACCGGCGGGCGAGGCCGATGACGGCGCCCGGCATGGTCGCCGAGAACAGCATCGTCTGGCGCTTCGCCGGCAGCATGTTGATGATCTTCTCGACGTCGGGCAGGAAGCCCAGGTCGAGCATCTCGTCGGCCTCGTCCAGCACGAGCGTGCGGATGTGGGACAGGTCGAGCTTGCGCTGACCGGCCAGGTCGAGCAGGCGGCCGGGGGTGCCGACGACCACGTCGACGCCCTTCTTCAGCGCCTCGACCTGCGGCTCGTAGGCGCGGCCGCCGTAGATCGCGAGGACGCGGACGTTGCGGACCTTGCCGGCGGTCAGGAGGTCGTTGGTGACCTGCGTGCACAGCTCGCGGGTCGGGACGACGACCAGGGCCTGCGGGGCGTCCGTCAGCTGGTCGGGGCGGGAGCGGCCCGCCTCGACGTCGGCCGGGACGGTGACGGCCTCCAGCAGCGGCAGGCCGAAGCCCAGCGTCTTGCCGGTGCCGGTCTTGGCCTGCCCGATGACATCGCTGCCCGAGAGGGCGACCGGGAGGGTCATCTCCTGGATGGGGAAGGGGTTGACGATGCCGACGGCCTCAAGGGCCTCGGCGGTCTCGGGGAGGATCCCGAGCTCTCGGAAAGTCATGGCCTGCGTAGTCAGGGTGTCGCCTCTTCTGTGAGCCGCGGTACGAGGCGAACGCTGGGGGTCTTACCGCGCCGGATCACTGTCCGGCCGCACTGTGGCATCACAGCCGGGTGGCGCGGGACCACTGCCGTCGCTCGAGCGTCATACCGCTGAGGGGCCCCTCATGTGCGGTGGCGCACGGAGGGCTGTCGGGTCGGAGCCGATCGGGCCACCGACCGGGCATCCTCATTCATGGAACCGCCCCCCGAGCGCGTACGGAAGTGTCCGCATACTCGACAGGGCGCTTTACCACTGTACCCCGGATTCCCGCAGGAGTGTCGTGACGATTCACAAGGAGGGGGACGTCACACCCGGGGGAGGGGGATGCCGCCGCCACTGACCAGCGCCTTACCGGGTGCCGCGGGCGGGCTATTGTGCGGTTCATGGAGACGCCTGACAACGCCACTGCCGCCGAAGAACCGACCGGGATCGCCGCACTCGACTGGGCGGCCGCCTCCGCGGAGCCGCAGTACCGCGCGGCCGTCGTGGACCTGCTGGGCGCCCTCGCCTACGGGGAGCTCGCGGCCTTCGAGCGGCTCGCCGAGGACGCGAAGCTGGCTCCGACGCTGGGCGACAAGGCGGAGCTGGCGAAGATGGCGTCCGCCGAGTTCCACCACTTCGAGCAGTTGCGCGGGCGGCTCGCCGCGATCGACGTGGAGCCGACCGCCGCGATGGAGCCGTTCGCGAAGGCGCTGGACGACTTCCACCGCCAGACGGCCCCGTCGGACTGGCTGGAGGGCCTGGTCAAGGCGTACGTGGGCGACTCGATCGCCAGCGACTTCTACCGCGAGGTCGCCGTGCGGCTCGACTCGGACACGCGCGCGCTGGTGCTGGCCGTGCTGGACGACACGGGGCACGGGAACTTCGCCGTGGAGAAGGTCCGCGCCGCGATCGAGGCGGACCCGCGCCTCGGCGGGCGGCTCGCGCTGTGGGCGCGGCGGCTGATGGGCGAGGCCCTGTCGCAGGCCCAGCGGGTCGTGGCGGAGCGGGACGCCCTGTCGACGATGCTCGTCGGCGGTGTCGCGGACGGCTTCGACCTGGCGGCGGTCGGCGAGATGTTCTCGCGCATCACCAAGGCGCACACGAAGCGGATGGCGGCGCTGGGCCTCGCGGCCTAGCGGCCGTCCCGGTCCTTCCGGCCGTCCGGGTCACGCCGGTCGTCCCGGGCGGGCCGGGGGCCGTGCGTGTCGGGTGGGGGGCGGCGGCGTGGTTCACGCCGCCGCTGATCGGCGCAACCGGCGGGCCGCCGGGCGGATCAGCAGGGACAGCAGGACGGCGCTGATGGCGGCGGCGCCCAGCAGCGTGCCGAGCACCATCCCGGGGCCGAGCGCCGCGTGGGTGACGAGCGCGCCGAACAGCGCGCCGAGCGTGCCGGTGACCAGCACCGTACGACGCGGCGGGAGCCGGTCGGCCAGCCGGTGGAGGACGGCCCAGGACAGGGCGAGTCCGAGCAGGACGGAGCCGAGAGCTTCCCAGAACACAGCACATCACCTCGCGGACGGCGGGGCGGGCAGAGCGGTCGTCCCGGTCCTACCCCTGCCCCGTGGAACGCAACCCTCCCGCGCGCCCCGACGGCCCCCGGGGGACCGCCACACCCGAACACCCCTTCGCGACCACCGTCCCGCCGTGCGCCCCCTGCCGCGCGGGCGGGCGCCGGGAGGGGCGCGGACATGGCGGAGGCCCGGCGGGGTCGCCCCCGCCGGGCCTCCGGCTGTCGCTGTCGCGCTACGTCGTCACAGCGCGCCGAAACCGACCCGGCGAACCGCCGGCTCGCCGATCTCGACGTACGCGATCCGGTCGGCCGGCACGAGGACCTTGCGGCCCTTGTCGTCCGCCAGGCTGAGCAGCTTCGACGTGCCGCCCAGCGCGTCGGCCACCGCGCGCTCGACGTCCTCGGCGGACTGCCCGCTCTCCAGAACGATCTCCCGGGGCGCGTGCTGCACGCCGATCTTGACCTCCACGGCTATGTCCCTCCGAACGGTCAGCGTTGCGCGATCACCGCGCCGTACGCTGCACACATTAGCCCGGAGAGGCGACCCGCCACGGCCGGGTGGCGCACGCCAGGAGCGAACAGGCCCCCGGGACGCCGTCCGGCGTCAGTGGCCCTCGGCCGCGTGCAGCGGAAAGCCGGCGATGCCGCGCCAGGCGAGCGACGTCAGCAACTGCACGGCCGTGTCGCGCGGTACGGGCGAGTCACTGGCCAGCCAGTGCCGGGCGACGACCTGCGACACCCCGCCCAGACCCACCGCGAGCAGCATCGACTCGTCCGGGGAGAGCCCCGTGTCCTCGGCGATCACGTCGGAGATGGCCTCGGCGCACTGCAGGGAGACCCGCTCGACGCGCTCGCGCACCGCCGGCTCGTTCGTCAGGTCCGACTCGAAGACCAGGCGGAACGCGCCGCCCTCGTCCTCGACGTAGGCGAAGTAGGCGTCCATGGTGGCGGCGACGCGCTGCTTGTTGTCGCTGGTGGAGGCGAGCGCCGTCCGGACCGCGTGCAGCAGTGACTCGCAGTGCTGGTCGAGCAGTGCCAGGTACAGCTCCAGCTTGCCGGGGAAGTGCTGGTACAGGACGGGCTTGCTGACCCCCGCCCGCTCCGCGATGTCGTCCATCGCGGCCGCGTGGTAACCCTGGGCGACGAAGACCTGCTGGGCCGCGCCCAGGAGCTGGTTGCGTCGGGCTCGGCGCGGCAGGCGTGTGCCCCTCGGGCGCGCCGCCTCTGTCTGCTCGATGGCTGTCACGCCGCCTCCCATATTCGATCCGAATGCGCTGTGCGCAGCGCCGCCATCGTACTTTTGGGTAACCCGGCTGTGCGCGGTGCGAGCGCAGAATTTCACGTACCGGACGCCCGCGGTACCCGGAGCTTCAAGTTTGAACGAATCTGACCCGGTGGAAGGCGGTCGAACCCGGTCTCCCGCGCCGCGCCGCGACCCTGCCGCGCCGCGAGACGGGCGGGCGGACGGTCGGGCCGGCGCTCGAGCGGGCTGGCGGGCTGGTGGGCCGGCCGGCGTCAGGCGTCGCGGTAGTCGTCCTCGTCCAGCTCGACCACCCGCGCCTGCTCCACCGCGTCCGCCTCGTTCGCCACCTCGGGGTCGATCCGCGACAGCGGATCGTCCGTCTGCGGCACCAGCTCCGTGTGCTGCTCGGCGGCGTCCGCCTCGGGCGTCTCCTCGTCCAGTCGTGCGGTCGCGGTCGTGCCGTTCTCCCGGGCCAGCTCCGCCAGCGTCTCGGGATCGGTGGGGTCGACGGTCATGAGCTCCCCTTCCTCGCGGGCTTCTGCCCTCGCTACGAGCCTAGAAGGTTGCCCATTCCCGCGCTATGCGATCCTGTGACGGCGAACACACCGTTCCGGACGTGATCGTCTCGTAACATTGGCGCATGTCTTCGACCGAGCTGCCCGCGTCCCCGACGGCCGCCGCGGCGGCGCCCCGGGTGGGTGCCGTACGGGTCGCCGCGGGGGAGCGGTTGCGCCGCGTGACGCTGCCTGGGCTGACGCTGAACGTCCGCCACCGGCCGTCCGACGACACGGCCGGCAGGGCTCCCGCGCTGTACGTGCACGGGCTCGGCGGCTCCTCGCAGAACTGGTCGGCGCTCATGCCGCTGCTCGCCGACGTCCTGGACGGCGAGGCCGTCGACCTGCCGGGCTTCGGCGACTCCCCGCCGCCCGACGACGGCAACTACTCCGTGACGGGCCACGCCCGAGCCGTCATCCGGCTCCTCGACGCCGGCGCCCGCGGCCCCGTGCACCTGATCGGCAACTCCCTGGGCGGCGCGGTCGCCACCCGGGTGGCCGCCGTCCGCCCCGACCTCGTCCGCACGCTGACGCTGGTCTCGCCCGCGCTGCCCGAGCTGCGGGCGCAGCGCAGCGCGTGGCCCACCGGGCTGCTGGCAGTCCCCGGTGTGGCCCGGCTGTTCGCGCGCGTCACCCGCGACTGGACGCCCGAGCAGCGCGTCCGGGGCGTCCTCGGCCTCTGCTACGGCGACCCGCGCACCGTCACCGAGGACGGGCTGCGCGCCGCCGTCGAGGAGATGGAGCGCCGCCTGCAGCTGCCGTACTTCTGGGACGCGATGAGCCGTTCCGCGCGGGGCATCGTCGACGCCTACACCCTCGGCGGCCAGCACAACCTGTGGCGCCAGGCCGAGCGCGTCCTCGCCCCGACGCTGCTCGTCTACGGCGGGCGCGACCGGCTCGTGTCGTACCGCATGGCCCGCAAGGCCGCCGCGTCCTTCCGGGACGCCCGCCTCCTGACGCTGCCGGACGCCGGGCACGTGGCGATGATGGAGTACCCCGAGGCGGTGGCGCGCGCGGTGCGCGAGCTCGTCACGCACGGGCTCCCCGGCGATCCGGTGCCGGCCGACCGGGACGGCGGCGGCGGTGACGGCGACCGGCGGGAGGCCGGGCCGGGCGGCGTCGACGTACGGCGGGAGGCCGGGCCGCACGGCGGCGGCGAGCGGCGGCACGACGGCGCGGGGAGCTGATCCGGGGCGTGGGACGACACAGCCGCAAAGGCCCCGCACCCACCGACCGGGGGGCCGACCGGAGTACCGCGGCCGCCCCCGCGCAGGGCGGCGGCCGGCGCCGCAGGGGACCGGCCCAGCCACCGGCCCAGTCCCCGGCACCGCGGCAGACCGCACCCCAGGCCGGACCCCCGGCCGCACCGGTGGCCCCGGCCGCGTCCCGGGCGCGGCGCCAGCCGGCCGAGGGCCGGCCCCAGCCGCAGCAGGCGCCCGGGGCGTACGGCTTCGACCCCGGTTTCGGATCCGGCCGTGACCAGGGCGCCACGGCGCACGGCACCGCGGCCCCCTACTCCCCGCCCCGCGACGCGCGCGGCGGGCACCCCGAGCAGCGCGAGCCGGGCGGCGGCTGGGGCACCGCCCCGTACGCCGCCCCGCACGCCGCCGCGGAGCAGCCGGCCGGCGCGCCGCGACCGCGGATCGCGCAGGCGGCGCCGCGGGTGCCGGGGCCCCGCCGGGAGTTCGTCGACGCATTCGACGCGCCCGTGCCGCAGGGGCCCCGCGAGGGCGACGGCACCGGTGACGGCGGCGGCGTGGGCGTCGCCGAAGAGCGCCGGCGCGGCGGACACCGGCGCGGCGGGGACCGGATCGCCGGTACGCCCCCGACCACCGGTACCGCCCCGGCCGCCACCGGCCGGGAGGCCACCGGCGACGGTGGCGGCCCGGACGTCCCGCACGGCGACACCGGGGACGGGCGCGACGGCACCCCGGGCGTCGACCGCAGGGGCGGCCGGGGCCGTACGTACACCGGGATCGCCGCGGCCGCCGTCACCACCGTCCTCGCGGTCGTCGTCGCCGGCCAGGTCGCCGAGGACGGGCGGGACGGCCGCGCCGGGCAGGCCGCCGACACGCCGGAGGTACGGCCCGGCGAGGACGCGGCGTCCCGTTCCGACCAGCGGGCCACCCCGCCCCTGACGGTGCCGTCCCGACCCGTCGCGCCCCTCCTGCCGCCGACGTACGAGCAGCTGATGGCCCGCCAGTTCCCGCTGTCCCCGACGCTCAAGGGGCCCGGCGTGTTCGAGGCCGTCCCCGGGGCCGACCCGGCGCCCGGCAAGGGGCGGAAGGTCCGCTACCGCGTCGACGTGGAGAAGGGGCTGGGGCTCGACGGCAAGCTGTTCGCGACGGCCGTCCAGAAGACCCTCAACGACTCCCGCAGCTGGGCGCACGGCGGCGCCATGACGTTCGAGCGGATCTCCACCGGCCGCCCGGACTTCGTCGTCACCCTGGCCAGCCCCGGGACGACCGGCGTCTGGTGCGCCAAGTCGGGCCTCGACACGACGGTCGACAACGTCTCCTGCGACTCCGCCTCCACCGACCGGGTGATGTTCAACGCCTACCGCTGGGCACAGGGCGCCGACACGTACGGCCCCAAGGCGATGCACGCGTACCGGCAGATGCTGATCAACCACGAGGTCGGGCACCGGCTCGGACACGACCACCGCGCCTGCACGACGCCCGGCGCCCCCGCGCCCGTGATGCAGCAGCAGACCAAGTCGCTGCGCATCGACGGCATCCGGTGCCGGCCCAACCCCTGGGTGTACCCGGGCGAGTGACGCCCTACCACCTGGCCGAAGCCTGACGTTCCGTAACCACTTGGCGCCCTAGCGCGACGGAACGCGACCGGTGGGCGAAAGTTACGTGCATTCACCCCTTCCGGTGGCGCGACGGCTCTCCCCGGCTTGGTGGCCAAACGCTTCTTCGGGGTTCCGTTGCTGGTCAGTGAGTACGGCGCCCCACTGCGCGCGCACTACCTAGCCGCCGAC
>NZ_JAHWGT010000617.1 GCF_020873895.1 Streptomyces sp. DH12
TCGCGATCCTGGTCGTGTTCCTGATCTGGGTGATCTGGGGGATCGCCCAGGGCGGCGGGACACCCGAGCAGTGCCGCGGGCGCACCGGTGACGACCTGGACCTCTGCGACTCCGCGAGTGACGCGGGGACCGCCATCGGTGTCGGGCTCGTCATCGCCCTCTGGGCCGCCGTCGACGTCATCCTCGGCATCACCTACGGCATCTACCGGCTCAACACCCGGCGCACCTGAACCGCACACGCCCGCGTGGGGTCACCCCGGTGCACAACCGGGGTGACCCCACGCGGGGCGCGTCGAAGCAGGTCAGTGCTTGAACGCGTCCTTCGTCTTCTCCTTGGCCTCGCGGGCGTCGCCCTTGCTCTTCGTGGCCTGGCCCTGCGCCTCCATGCGGTCGTCCCCGGTGGCGCGCCCCAGGGCCTCCTGGGCCTTGCCCTGCGCCTGCTCGGTCTTCGCCTTGGCCTTCTCACCGGCACTCACGGAACACGCCTCCTCGTAGCGTTCGGGCACTGCGTCGTGAGCCCAGCGAGTGCCCGCACTGTTCCTT
>NZ_JAHWGT010000618.1 GCF_020873895.1 Streptomyces sp. DH12
GATCGCCTGGGCCGACTACACCGCGCCCAGCGGGCTCGGCATGGACGCGGCCACGGCGATGCGCGCGGAGGACGGCGCGGACCGGCTGGACGCGATGGTGCGGGGGCTGCCCGGGCTCGCCCCGGTCTCGCTGTTCTGCCACAGCTACGGCTCGGTGGTCTGCGGACTGGCCGCACGGGGACTGCCGGAGCGGGTCTCCGACATCGCCGTGGCCGGCAGCCCGGGGATGCGGGTGGAGCACGCCTCCCACCTGCGCACCACCGCGCGGGTGTGGGCGATGCGGGACGCCGACGACTGGATCCAGGACGTGCCCCACCTGGAGCTCGGCGGACTGGGCCACGGGGCCGACCCGGTGGCCGACGGGTTCGGCGCCCGCGTGCTGTCGGCCCGTGACGCCAAGGGGCACGCCGGGTACTTCGTGCCCGGCACGGACAGCCTGCGGAACTTCGCGGAGATCGGGGTTGGCGCATACACGGCGGTGTCGTGTGCGCACCGGAACGACGCCTGCCAGACGGGTTTGTCCGGTACGACCCCTACCGGACG
>NZ_JAHWGT010000619.1 GCF_020873895.1 Streptomyces sp. DH12
CACGGGCGGAGGCGAACACGGCCACGGTGCCGGCGGCCATGACCACGCCGGAGCGTGTGATGGCGATCAGGCGTCGGCCGTTGAGGATGCGCTCGCCGGGCGGACGGGGAGGACGCCGCATCACGTCGTCCCGTGGCGGGTCGATTCCGAGCGCCATGGCGGGCGGTCCGTCCATGATGATGTTGACCCACAGCAGCTGGATCGCCGACATGGGGGCGGGCAGTCCGGCCAGCACGGTGGCGAGCAGGGTGAGGATGGCGCCGATGTTGGTGGACAGCTGGAAGCGCACGAACGTGACGATGTTGTCGTAGATGGAACGGCCCTCTCGGACCGCGCGCACGATGGTGGAGAAGTCGTCGTCCGTGAGCACCATGTCGGCGGCTTCCTTGGCGACGTCGGTGCCGGTGACGCCCATGGCGACGCCGATGTGCGCGGCGCGCAGGGCGGCCGCGTCGTTGACGCCGTCGCCGGTCATGGCCACGATGTGCCCGCGCCGGGAGAGGGCGCGGACGATGGAGACCTTGTGCTCGGGCGCGACGCGG
>NZ_JAHWGT010000620.1 GCF_020873895.1 Streptomyces sp. DH12
TCAATGGACACGCAGCGGGTCCGGACCCCCATCTGCCCCCCACACCGAAAGGGAGCCGGAATCCAATGAGAGGCAAGCGATTCGGAACAGGTCTGTCCCTGGCCGCGGGCGCACTGGCCGTCTGCGGCCTGGCGTTCGCCCCCACCGCCGCGGCCGTGGCGCCCGGAACGGCGACCGTCAACGCCGACTGCGGCAGCTACGGCGGCGGTGACGCCACCCTCACGGCCACGCAGAGCGGCACGTCCGCGACGATCACGCTCAAGACCTCCTCGGTCACCGCCCCGGTCTCCATCGGCCAGGACTCCCTGGTCTCGCAGTTGACGATGGTGAAGGAGGGCGGCGGCACCGTCGTCTTCAAGGGCACGAAGAACCCGGCGATGTCCACGGGCGACGCCCTCGAGGTGGGCCCCCTCTCCGGCACGGTCGCCCCCGGCGACACCCTGGAAGCCTTCGGCGGCACCCTCAAGGTGACGGCCTTCGGCTTCATCACGATCACCTGCACGGCAACGGCTCCGCAGGCACCGGGTCCGTTCGTGTTCGAC
>NZ_JAHWGT010000621.1 GCF_020873895.1 Streptomyces sp. DH12
GTCCCGTACCGGCCGCGCTCCGTGCCATGCGGTCCCATCTGGAGAACTACGTGGCCCGCAGCGAGGGACGGCTGCATCCGCAGATCGTCGGCCAGTTCCGGCGGACGGCCGCCGACGCGTTCGCCGCACGGGTCCAGGGCATGGACCGGGCCGAGAGGCTCGCCCTCCTCGCCCACCACGGCGTCCGGCGCCCCCTTGTCCCCGAGGCCCTCGACCCCGCCGAACTGATGAAGCGGTACGTCGATGCCCGCATGGCGGCGCTCCCCGCCGACCCCGGCGTCTCCCCGCGGGACGCCCGGGCCGTCCTGGAGGCGGAGGCCGAGGACCTGAGCCCGCGCCGGATGTTCGAGTACCTCGATCAGCACGACCTGCTGCCGGCCCCCGACGCGTTCGACGACCGCGCACTGGGCCGCCTGCTCCGCACCGCCTACACGCAGAGCACCGCGCCGCTGGACGACACGGAACTGCCCAGGCTTATGGACGCCGTCGTCAACTGGGAGCAGCGCTGGGGGACGCCGGAGGGGGAGACCTTCCTGTTCCTC
>NZ_JAHWGT010000622.1 GCF_020873895.1 Streptomyces sp. DH12
GTTCGGGGCCGCCCTGGTGGTCCACGCCGGGTTCGGCCGGCAGGTGCGGCTGCGCGGGGCGATGCTCGGCGAACGGATGCGCGCCGACCTGCGCGAGGACTTCCTGGTGCGGTCCGTCGGACTGCCGCCGGGCGTGCTGGAACGGGCCGGCACCGGCGACCTGCTCTCGCGGATCACGACCGACATCGACCGGCTCGGCAACGCCATGCGCGAGGCCGTGCCCCAGCTGGCGATCGGCGTGGTGTGGGCGGCCCTGCTGCTCGGCGGCCTGGACGTCACCGCGCCGGAACTGGCGCCGGCGGTGCAGGTCGCCGTGCCGCTGCTGGTGGCCGGATGCCGCTGGTACTTCCGCCGGGCGCCGGGCGCGTACCGCTCGGAGGCGGCCGGGTACGCGGCGGTGGCCGCCGCGCTCGCCGAGACCGTGGACGCCGGGCGGACGGTGGAGGCGCACCGCCTCGGCCCGCGCCGCGTGGCGCTGACGGACCGGCGGGTGCGGGAGTGGACGGCCTGGGAGCGCTACACGCTGTGGCTGCGCTCGGTCC
>NZ_JAHWGT010000623.1 GCF_020873895.1 Streptomyces sp. DH12
GACCCACGGACCGCGACCGCCGCGGCCCGCCAGTTCCCCCCGATTCCGGTCCCTGAGGCGGAGGCCCTGTTGCGCGCCTTGGGCGCCAAGGAGACCGTGCTGGCCCTGTACCGCCAGGGTCCGGGGCATGCCGCGCTGACCGCGGACGCGCTGATCCTGCTGAACCGGAGCACCGTGACACGAGTGCCCCGGCCGCTGGAGATCCGGGGCCCGGCCCACGGCGCACGGCACAACGTCGACGTGTCGGTGTACGGACAGTACGTCACCCTCTGGGGGTCGCAGGTCGACAAGACCGGAGACCTTCTCGTCCGGGCGGCGGCGCCGGGTGACGTCCCGCCGGCCCACGACCCCACCGCCGCGCCGGCGGACGCCGTCGGGACCGACAGGGTTCCGGACAGCCACAAGGGCGTGCTGGCAGCGGAACTGCGACCGGGCGAGAGAGTGCGGGCCGTCTACCACGACGGCTGGGGCACAGCCGTCCTCACGGACAAGGGGCTCGTCCTGCTGCACAGCCTCGTGTCACCCCGGGCCACCCGGGTTC
>NZ_JAHWGT010000624.1 GCF_020873895.1 Streptomyces sp. DH12
ACTCCGTCATGACCACCTCGTCGGGTGTGTGCAGCCGCAGGGCGAAGGGGCCCGACGGGGTCACCGTCGCCGTGAAGCGGCCCATGTCGTCGGTCGTGGTCGTGGTGGCCGGTCGGGGGCCCGTGAGAATCTCGACGCGGGCGGGGGCCGGGGTGACCGGCCGGCGGGTCGCGGCGACGTAGCTGAACTTCTCGTCCTCGTAGGCGAGGGTGCCGCCCTTGATCTGGCGGTGCAGCGAGGAACGGCTGACCCGCGCCGAGAAGTGACACCAGTCCGTGCCGGGCACGATCGGGCAGGCCGCGCTGTGCGGGCAGGGCGCGGCCACGTGGAAGCCGGCGGCGATCAGACGGTCGCGGGCCTCGATCACGCGGGCGTAGCCGTCGGGGGTGCCGGGCTCCACGATCACCACGGCCTGCGCGGCGTCGGCGGCGGCGTCGACGAGGGCGGCGCGGTCGGGGGCGGTGAGTTCGTTGAGCACGTAGGAGACGGTGACGAGGTCCGCCGGCGCCAGGCTGAGCGCGGATCCGATCCGGGCGCGCTC
>NZ_JAHWGT010000625.1 GCF_020873895.1 Streptomyces sp. DH12
TCAGATGAACCGGATGAGGTGAACCCGGTCCCACATACCGGGCGTCGAGTTGACTTCAGGGGTGTGAACCGCTCTCCTTGTGGGCATGCTCGCGAATCCGGCACTCACCTCGACCCGCTCCGCCGGGTTCCTCGGTGCTGCCCGCGCTCGCTGTAGCTGTCGCTGTACCGGCTGTTGAGCCACCGCGCTCCCGCCGCCGCGTCCCTGCCGGACCCGGTCTCCGCCTGCTGAATCCGCTCCCACCGGGGCGCCCACTGCCGCCCGCCCGCGACCCGGGCCATCGCGCGGCGACACCCCCACCGCCCCGCCTCATCGTGCCGAGGACCTCCGTACCCCATGAACAGCGACAGCGACCTCCAGATCGCCGGCGACATCCTCGAAGTCCCGCACCTGCTCCAGCCCGAGCGTGAACACCCGTCCACCGTGGCCGAGTTCGCCGGCCTGGCCCGCACCATCGCCGCCGACCGCGCCCAGTGGGAACCGCTCGTGCGCTACGACGCCACGACCCGCTGGTACCACCGGCTGCGCACCGGACCCGGC
>NZ_JAHWGT010000626.1 GCF_020873895.1 Streptomyces sp. DH12
GCTGACGCCTCCGCTCCCCAGTCCCACAGAGCCTGGAGGACAGGGCCGAGGCGGTGTCCACTCGGGGTGAGCGTGTAGCGCACTCGCGGCGGCCAGCCCGGTCGACGGTCGCGTTTGACCACTCCGGTCTGGCCTAGCTGTGCCAACCGGTCGGACAGCACCTTGTCCGACAACATGGGCAGGGCCGCGCGCAGCTCGCTGTAGGAGCGGTCACCGCGCAGCAGTTCGCGAACCACCAGCGTCGTCCAGCGGCCGTGCAGTGCCGCCAGCGTGATCTCCACCGGGCACTCGGGGGTAGGTGCGGTGACGTTCGCGCGCGGGTCGTCGGGGAGCCCTGCCGGGTGACCAACCGTTCGGTCAGTCACGAGATCGCCTCCTAGCGTGTGGGGCACTTCGATTCTCCCGGCCCGGAAGGACGTCTGTCGATCATGCGAGCCTTGGCCGATCGGCCCGAAGAGGTGCCCGCGGTGTTCGCCGAGCGGTTCAACAGCGGCGACGCCGCCGCGTTGGCACAGGTCTACGAGGAGGAGGCGGTGCTG
>NZ_JAHWGT010000062.1 GCF_020873895.1 Streptomyces sp. DH12
CCATCACGTCGCACCCACCCCGGTCGGCCCCGGCCGCCCTGACAGGCCCGCCTCCCGCCCCGGCAGGCCGGTCGCCCGTGCCCCGGCCTCGTCCCACCCGCCGTGTCGAACCCACCGCTCCCCAACCGTGCCCCGCGGCCGGTCAGCCGCCCTCCGCAGCGTCTCCTCCCCCCATTCCGTGGTCGTGCGGGCTGTCAGGCCCTGCCCGGCTGGTGGGTGGCCGAGCGGGCGTTCAGGGCCACGCCGGTGACGATCGCCGCGGTCGCGACCAGGCCCGCGGCGAGCACCGCCCATTCGCCGGCGAAGGTGCAGAGCAGCACGGCCAGCGCCGCGGTCGGCAGGACCAGTTGCCGGGCGATGCCGAACTTGAAGTACCGGGCGTGCAGCGCCCACACCAGCAGCAGGTAGAGCGCCGCCGGCAGGGTCACCGCCGCGGCCGCCGCGGTGACGGAAATGTGGGCCTTGCCGACGGCCTGCTCCACCGCCACCTCGATGCCGGCGCCGACCGCGGCCGCCGCAGCGAAGATCAGGTAGTGCCCGTACCCCCACACGAATCCGCGCCGGGTGGTGTGCAGCCGTGCGTGCGCGGGGACGACGAAGTAGACCCACCAGGCGGCGAAGACGAGGAGCAGCCCGCCCACCGCGATGGGCAGGAGGTCGTCCTGTGCGTCATTCTGCGCGGTGCCCGTCTTCACGGCGACGGTCGCCGCCGCGATGCTCTCGCCGAGCACGATGATCGTGAACAGCCCGTACCGCTCCGCGATGTGGTGGGCGTGCCAGTCGGTGGGGTGTCCGCGCTCCGCGAGGAGCGGCACGGTCATCTCGGCGCACGCCATCACCAGGAACACCCACGGCCTGGCCGGGCCCGGCGCGAAGAGCAGCGCGCTCCATCCGACCTGGCAGGCCAGTACCCCGCCCGCGTAGCGCAGTGCGGTGTTCCGTTCGGGTCCGGACGCGTGCCGGGCGGCGCGCAGCCACTGGGAGGCGAGGGCGACGCGCATCACCGCGTATCCCAGCCACACCAGCAGGTAGTCGTGGGCGGCGAACGCGTCGGAGATCCCGGCCGCGAGGATCAGGACGCCGGTGATCTGGAGGAGCGTCACCAGGCGGTAGAGGGCGTCGTCGTTGTCGTAGGCGGACGCGAACCAGGTGAAGTTCATCCACGCCCACCAGATGGCGAAGAACACCATGGCGTAGTCCCGGACGCCCGCGCCCGCATGGCCCTCGGCGACCGCGTGCACCAGTTGCAGGCCGGCCTGTGCCACCGCCACGACGAAGCACAGGTCGAAGAAGAGCTCCAGGGGAGTGGCCGCGCGGTGTTCCTGGTCGGGGTCGCGTGCGACCAGTGGCCGTAGCGGACCGAGGGGCCGCGGCGTTCGTGTGGCGGGGGTGGGCTCGTGCGTCATGGGGGACAGCACAGCAGAGGGCGGACGCCGGCGACGGCTGTGACGCGCTGCTCCGTGGGCGGCGCGGCCCGTGGCGCCGGGCGTACGCTGAACGTATGAGTACCGCCCCCGCCCCCGGCCCGCGCGATGCGGAGAACCAGCCCGCGCCGAAGAAGAAGCCGGCGCTGATCTTCGATGATCCGCTGGACCAGCAGTCCGCGGACGATACGGACCGTGGGTGGGGCGAGCGGGCTCCGGGTGGTGACGGCGGGGCCGCCGATCTGGCCCGCTTCCTCGACGAGAAGCCGCCGCACCACCTCTGAGCCGCCGCGCCGGTGGCCGTTACGGGGTACGGACCCCCGTCGGGCCGCCCGCGTCGCCGCGCTGGGCGACGAGCGCCTCGCGGATGTCCTTGAGCACGT
Source organism: Streptomyces sp. DH12 (assembly GCF_020873895.1). Classification (GTDB taxonomy): domain Bacteria; phylum Actinomycetota; class Actinomycetes; order Streptomycetales; family Streptomycetaceae; genus Streptomyces. The sequence goes on from NZ_JAHWGT010000062.1 coordinate 1,808, forward strand.
CCAGCTCGGTCACGTCCGCGGCGTCCTGCTCGCCGTGCAGCTGCTTCTCCCGCGCGGCCTTCCGCGCCAGGTACTTGGCCATGGGCAGCACCATCAGGAAGTAGACCACCGCGGCGGTGATCAGGAAGCTGAGCGTCGAGCTGAGCACCGAGCCCCACAGGATGGCGACACCGGTGACCTCGCCGCCCTGCACCACGCAGGGCCCCTTCAGGCAGGCCCGGTAGCCCTCCAGGTTCTGGGTGCCGAAGGCGCCCACGATGGGGCTGATGACACCCTTCACGATGCTGTTCACGATGTTGGTGAACGCGGCGCCGATCACGACGGCCACCGCCAGATCGACCACGTTCCCGCGCATCAGGAACGCCTTGAACCCCTCCAGCAGGCTGGTCCTGTTCTCCTGGCTCACTCCGGTGCCTTTCGTCGCGTGTCGTGTGGGCGGAGCCATTACGCCGTGACCGGAGGGTGCCCGTCCAATCCGTACACACGGACCGGTGACGGGGCTGCCCGACCGTATGAGTGGGCAGTCGGGTGGACGGAGTGGTCAGCATGGTCAGCACAGGGTCACCACCAGCCGCGAAGTGGCGGCCGCGGCGGCGAGCGCGGTCGCCGTCGGGCGCGGCACCGCCACGACGAGCAGGGCGCCGCCGACCGGCACACCGCCGGCCCACTCGCCCTCCGCCCCGTCCACCGGCGCGTCCCGCGGGCTCGGGACCTCCGTCACGCGGACGCCCGACGCGACCACCCGGGCCGGGGGGCCGCCGTCCTCCGCCGCCGTGCCCGCGGCGGTGAACGGCGCGGCGATCACGTCCACCCGGTCGCCCGGGCGGAGCAGCCGCACCGTCGCCGCGTCGGCGATCCGCACCGGCGCCGACACCAGCGTCGTCGCCCCTCCCGGCAGCCGTACGCGTGGGCCGGGCGGTGGCGCGACCCGGTCGGGCCCGGCCCGCGAGTCGTCCGCCCCGGCCGGCGCCCGGTCGGGAGTGGGCGCCGTCACCGCTACCGCGCGGGTCCCCTCCGCCGCCGGCCGCCCGCCTGCCGCGGGCCCCCGGAAACCCGACGCGGCGAGCGCGGCCGCGGTCATGGCGAGCCCGGCCGCCAGCGCCCGCCGCCTGCGCCGTACCGCCCTCCGCAGCCCGTACCGGCCGCCGCGCACCCGCACCGGCGGGAAGGGCGGCACCGCGCACGTCTCCGGCACCGACGTGATCGCCGGAGGGGAGGAGGAGAGGGAGGGGAGCGGGGGAGCGGAGCGAGGAGGAGGGGCCGGGGGAGGGATCGAGGGGGCCGGCGGGCGGTCCGCGGCCTCACGGGGTGCCGCTACACCCCCTTGGGCGGCCCTTCGGGCGTAGGACGTCGTGCGAAGGGCCGCCGCCGACGGCTCGGCCGGGGGCCGGTCCAGCGGTCGGGCCGCGGCCGGGCTCGGCGGTCGGACCGCGGGCCGGCTCGGCGTGGGCGGATGCGGGCGGGTGCGGGAGGACGTCATGGGTGGACACCACCTGTCGTACGGGAGACCGTCGGCGGATCACCGACCTGCCCCACCCTGCCGCGTTTCCGTCCGGCACGCTCGGGCCTGTGGACAGGGGTCTCACCTGGGGAAAACCCGCTCACCTCCAGGGGTGAAACCGAGCCGCGAGCGGGCGGCCGCCCTCACCGACACCCCACCGCTCCGCCCCGCACGGCCCCACGCCGTCCCGCCCCACGTCGCCCCGCCGCACGCCCACGCCCCGCCCCACGCCGCCCGGCCCCCGCCGCACGGCTCCAGGCCGCCCCGCCGCGCATGCCCCACGCCGCCCCCCCCCCGCATGCCCCACGGCGCCGCCCGACGCCGAACGCCCCGCCGCCCGAAGCCTCGCCACCCGTCGTCACGCCGCCCGCCCGGGTGTCACGGCAGGGCGATGCCCAGGTCCCAGCCGTCGTGGGCGTGCGTGCACAGGCAGGTCCGGTCCTCCGTGGCCGGCAGCGCCCCGACGGCGTCGAACAGGACGCCCCGCAGTCGCTCGACGTTCTCCCCGAACACCCGCAGGACGTCCGTGTGCGACACGCCCTCGCCCGTCTCGGCGCCCGCGTCGAGGTCCGTCACCAGGGCCATCGACGTGTAGCAGAGGCCCAGCTCGCGGGCGAGGACCGCCTCCGGGTGGCCGGTCATGCCGACGACGGACCAGCCCATGGCCGCGTGCCACCGCGACTCGGCTCGGGTCGAGAAGCGCGGGCCCTCCACGACGACCATCGTGCCGCCGTCCACCGCCTCCCACTCCCGACCCCGCGCGGCCGTCAGCGCGGCCTCGCGCCCGACCGGGCAGTAGGGGTCGGCGAACGTCATGTGGACGACGTTCGGCACCGTGCCGTCCGGAAGGGGCTCGCCGTCGAAGTACGTCTGCGCGCGCGTCTTCGTACGGTCGACCAGCTGGTCGGGTACGAGCAGCGTGCCGGGCCCGTGCTCGGCGCGCAGGCCGCCGACCGCGCACGGGCCGAGGACCTGGCGCACGCCGACGGAGCGGAGCGCCCAGAGGTTGGCCCGGTAGTTGATGCGGTGCGGCGGCAGCCGGTGGCCGCGGCCGTGCCGGGGCAGGAACGCGACCCGGCGGCCGGCCACCTCACCGAGGAACAGGGAGTCGCTGGGGCTGCCGTACGGGGTGCTGAGCTCGACCTCCGTCACGTCCTCCAGGAAGGAGTAGAAGCCGGAGCCACCGATCACACCGATCTCTGCGTTCGTCGCCATGCGGCTCACCCTAGACGCGGCCCCGACACGGCCCGGGGGAGGCCCCGGCCCCGCCCGGGGGAGGCCCCGCCCCGGCCCCGGGAGCCCCCGAAACTCCCGAGGGCGGCAGCGGCTCTGGGAAGCCCTGGCCGCACCCCGGGCACGCCGAAGGCCCCGCCGTACGGGACGGCGGGGCCTTCAGGACGTGGACGTGGTCAGGCCGCGGAGGTGCTGCTGCCGCCGCCGGTGCTCGACGCCGCCGGCTTCGCGCCCGAGGACGACGCGGACGACGTCGACGACGAGGACGCGGACGATGAGGTCGACGCCGTGGAGGACGCCGAGGAAGAGGTCGACGACGCGGGCGAGCTGCTCGACGACGCGCCGCGGCTGTCGTTGCGGTAGAAGCCGGAGCCCTTGAAGACGATGCCGACGGCCGAGAACACCTTCTTCAGGCGTCCCTGGCAGCTCGGGCACTCGGTCAGGGCGTCATCGGTGAACTTCTGCACCGCCTCGAGGCCCTCGCCGCACTCGGTGCACTGGTACTGGTAGGTCGGCACTTGTCTTCCTCCTGGCACTCTCACTCGATGAGTGCTAACGACGAACAATAGTGACGCATTCCGTCGCGTCAGTCCACCGCCACGGGCACGCGGTGACCCATACCACGCGCGACGGTCCGCCCGGCGGGCCGGGCGACGAGCCGCGAGCGGAGCGCCACCAGGGTGACCAGGGCCAGGGCCGTGCCGCCCAGCGGCACGAGGAAGCCGGCGGTCGAGCCGTACGTGTCGGCGAGCTGCCCCGCGACCGTCACGGCGGCGGCCTGGCCCAGCGCGACGGCGCCGGTCAGCCAGGTGAACGCCTCGGTGCGGGCGGTGGCGGGCACCAGCGACTCGACGAGCGTGTAGCCGGTGATCAGCGCGGGCGCGATGCACAGGCCGACGACGAGGCCCAGCAGACCCAGCAGCACCACGGAGTGGGCGGTCCACAGCAGGGCGGCGGTCATGGTCAGGGCGGTGTAGCCGACGATGAGGCGGCGGCGCGGCCCGGACTTCCAGGCGATGGCGCCGACGGCGACACCGGCCAGCATGTTGCCGGCGGCGAAGAGGCCGTACAGCAGGCCGTTGGCGCCCGGGTTGCCGATCTCCTCGGAGAACGCGGTCAGGGAGACCTGCATGCCGCCGAAGACGGAGCCGATGCCGAGGAACGCCACGGCCAGCACCCGCACGCCCGGCACCGAGAGCGCCGACACGCGCGCGGGCGAGCCGGCCTGCGAGGAGTGCGTCCCGTGGACGGGCTGGGTGCCCTTCTGCGCGGCGAAGAGCAGACCGCCGAACAGGGTGAGGCCGGCCTCGGCGACCAGACCGGCCGCCGGGTGCACGCCGGTGCACAGCGCCGTCGCCAGGACCGGACCGACGACGAAGGTGAACTCGTCGGTGACGGACTCGAACGCCGCCGCCGTCGACATCAGCGGTGAGCCGTCGAGCCGGGCCGCCCAGCGGGCCCTCACCATGGGGCCGATCTGCGGGACGGACGCGCCACTGGGGACGGCCGCGGCGAACAGCGCCCACAGGGGCGCGTCCGCGAGGGCCAGGGTCGTCAGGAGGGAGACGGACGCGGCGTGCACCAGGACACCGGGGAGGAGGACGGCGCGCTGGCCGAAGCGGTCCGCGAGCTTGCCGCTCTGCGGCGCGAACAGCGCCATGGAGACGCCGGTGACGGCGGCGACGGCACCGGCGGTGCCGTACGAGCCGGTGGTGTGCTGGACCAGCAGGACGATGCCGATGGTGAGCATCGCGAAGGGCTGGCGTGCCGCGAAGCCGGGCAGCAGGAACGTCCACGCGCCGGGTGTGCGCAGGAGCTGCCCGTATCCGGGACGCTTCACAGCGTCGTCGGAGGTGACCGTGGATGCCACGGCCCGTGCCTTTCTGCCGCCTGGTAGCGCGCTCCCGTGGGTGACGGGAACCGCCGAGGGCTGTCCTCTTGCGCGGAAGCGCGGTAGATACCTGGGTCCCGCGGAGGGGGGAACCGGCCGCCATACGGTCGCGCCAGCCCTGCGTCAGGCAGAGTTGGTCGATCAGTGTGCCTTCATGGTACAGGGCGGTGCCGGTGCGGCACCTGTGAAATGCGCGACCCGGCGGACCGGACCCTGCGATTCGGCGGCGCCCAGGTGGACCGCGCAGGTGGACCGCCCAGTTGAGCGGCGCGGCGGGCGGCGGGCGGTACGGGGCGGGCCCACTGGAGCCCCGCCCGGCCCGCGATGCCGTACGGCGCCCCGCCCGTACGGCGCACCGCCCGTCAGCGCCCCGGCCCGGCCCGCCACGCCGCGCCTACGGGGGCCCACGCCCCGCCTACGGATGTCCTCCGCGCCCCGCCCGCCCCTACGGCGACCCGCCCGTCCCCAGCCAGCCCGCGAGCTTGCCGCCGCGGCCGACGGCCCGCAGCCGGCGTTCCGTCGCGTCCCGTACCTGGTCCGTCGCCACGACGAGCAGCTCGTCGCCGCGCCGCAGCACCGTCGCCGGGGACGGGACGAAGCTGCGCCCCTCCCGTACGACGAGGGTGACCGCGGCGCCCGGCGGCAGCCGCAGTTCCGCGACCTCCACGCCGTGCATCCGCGACTGCTCCGGGACGGACAGCGACAGCAGGTGGCCGCGCAGGCGCTCCAGGGGTGCGGACTCGACGCCCAGGTCGGTGGCCCCGTCCTGGTCGCCGAGCCGCAGCGCCTTGGCCAGCCAGGGCAGTGTCGGCCCCTGGACGAGCGTGTAGACGACGACGAGCACGAAGACGATGTTGAAGACCTTTCGGCTGCCCTCGATCCCGGACACCATGGGGATGGTCGCGAGGATGACGGGCACCGCGCCGCGCAGCCCGGCCCACGACATGAGGGCCTGCTCCTGCCAGGGGATGCGGAACGGCAGCAGGCTGAGCAGCACGGACACCGGCCGGGCGACGGCCGTCAGGGCGAGTCCGATGGCGACGGCGGGCCAGAAGTCGTGGACGAGCTCGTGCGGGGTCACCAGCAGCCCCAGGAGGACGAACATCCCGATCTGGGCGATCCAGCCGAGCCCCTCGGCGAACCCGCGGGTGGCCGGCTGGTGCGGCAGCTTCACGTTGCCGAGCACCACGGAGGCCAGGTAGACGGCGAGGAAGCCGCTGCCGTGGGCGAGCGCGCCGGCCGCGTACGCGGTGACGGCGATGGCCATCACGGCGATCGGGTACAGGCCGGAGGCCGGCAGGGCGACGCGCTTGAGGCCGTACGCGCCGAGGAAGCCGACCGCGAGGCCGATGGCCGCGCCGATGGCGAGCTCCAGCGCGATCTTCCCGACGAGGAGGTACCAGCTGTCGACCGGGCCCGTCGTGGAGAAGGCGACGACGAGGATGACGACGGGGGCGTCGTTGAAGCCCGACTCGGCCTCCAGCGTGCCGGTCACCCGGCTCGGCAGGGGGATCTTGCGCAGCACGGAGAAGACGGCCGCGGCGTCCGTCGAGGAGACGACCGCGCCGATCAGCAGTGCCTGGCGCCACTCCAGGCCCACGAGGTAGTGCGCGGCGGCCGCCGTGACGCCCACGCTCACCGCGACGCCGACGGTCGCCAGCGCGGCCGCCGCGGGCAGCGCGGGTCTGATGTGCCCCCATTTCGTCCCCAGGCCGCCCTCGGCGAGGATCACGACGAGCGCGCCGTACCCGATGACCTGGGTGAGCTCGGCGTTGTCGAAGGTGATGTTGCCGATGCCGTCCTGGCCCATGGCGACCCCGATGCCGAGGTACAGGAGCAGGCTGGGGAGGCCGCTGCGTGAGGAGACGCGCACCGCGACGACGGCGACGAGCAGCACGAGCGAGCCGATGAGCAGGAGTTCGTTGAGCTGGTGGACAGTCAGGGGCCGAACCTTCCGGAGAGTGTGCGTGCGCGGTCGTCTTCAGTTGTTCTCGGGCCCGGCATCCACGCCCGGACCCGCACCGGCACCCGGACCCGCACCGGCACCCGAACCCGGACCCGCACCGGGCCCCCGCGGCGCCGGAGGACCCGCCCCCGCGCGCGTGGTGCCGGACCCGCGCGCGTGGCGCCCGCCCGGCCCTGGAGCCGGTCCACCGGGGTGCCGGTGCCGGTCCCGTCGGGCCGGCCGCGGGGCCTGTTCGACGCGGTCGCGACGGGTGCCGGGAACCGGCCGCGTGGGCTGGTTCCGGTCGCCGGTGCCGGCACCGGGTGCCGCGGGCCGGTGACCGTCCGGGCGGGACGGTCGGGCCGCCCCGCGGGCGTTTCGGGCTGTCCGGCCCTCGACCGCGTGGCGACATGCCGGGCATGTCCGGTGATCCGCCGGGCGTGCGACGCCCAGTACTTCGTTACCTTACCTAATCTTTAACGTTCTCCTAACGCCTCCGTCGACGCCCGCGGGCGGTCTCCTCACTGACACCGCGTCCGGACCGGCCGAGCGCTGCGCCTATGGTTGCTCCCAGCACTCCTGGACCAAGCCTGCGCCTCGAAGGACAGCGATGCCCGCCAACACCACCGTCTCTTCCCCCAAGAAGAAGGGGCGACGTGCCCGCCTGCTCGTGATCGCCCTGGTGCTGGCGCTCGTCGCGGGCGTCGGCTACGGCGCCTACTGGGGCGTCAGCACCGTGCGCGCGCCCTACCCGCAGACCACCGGCACGCTGCAGCTGGCCGGGCTCTCCGGGCCGGTCGACGTGAAGCGCGACGGCTACGGCGTCCCGCAGATCTACGCGTCGACCGATGCCGACCTCTTCCGCGCGCAGGGGTACGTGCAGGCGCAGGACCGGTTCTACGAGATGGACGTCCGCCGGCACATGACGGCGGGCCGCCTCTCCGAGATGCTCGGCAAGGACCTGGTCGACTCGGACGCCTTCCTCCGCACCCTCGGCTGGCACCGCGTCGCGCAGCAGGAGTACGACACCGTGCTGTCGGCCGAGACGAAGAAGAACCTCCAGGCGTACGCGGAGGGCGTCAACGCGTACCTGAAGGGCAAGGAGCCCGGCGACGTCTCCGTCGAGTACTCCGCCCTCGCCTTCTCGCACGACTACACCATCGAGCCGTGGACGCCCGTCGACTCGATCGCCTGGCTCAAGGCCATGGCCTGGGACCTGCGCGGCAACATGCAGGACGAGATCGACCGCTCGCTGATGACGAGCCGCCTCAGCCCGCAGCAGATCGAGCAGCTGTACCCGGACTACCCGTACGCGCTGCACCGCCCGATCGTCGAGGGCTTCAAGGCGTCCGGCGACGGCGAGGACGGCGAGGGTGACGGCTCCCAGAACGGCCAGAGCGGCCAGAGCAGCAACCAGAACGGCCAGAGCGGCCAGAACGGCGGCTCCGACACCCAGGGCGGCCAGGGCACCCAGGGCACTCAAGGCGCCCAAGGCACCCAGGGCGCGGCCGGCCCCGGCGCCGGCGCGCTGAGCGGCTTCCAGAGCCAGCTCGCGGCCGTCTCCGAGGCCCTGTCGGAGGTCCCCGCCCTCCTCGGCCCGAACGGGCACGGCATCGGCTCCAACTCGTGGGTCGTCGCCGGCAAGTACACGACGACCGGCAAGCCGCTCCTCGCGAACGACCCGCACCTCGCCCCGCAGCTGCCGTCCCTCTGGTACCAGATGGGCCTGCACTGCCGCGCCGTGTCCGACAAGTGCCGCTACGACGTCTCCGGCTACACCTTCGCCGGCATGCCCGGCGTCATCATCGGCCACAACCAGGACATCGCCTGGGGCTTCACCAACCTCGGCGCCGACGTCACCGACCTGTACCTCCAGAAGGTCACCGACCGCGGGTACCTGCGCGGCACCAAGGAGGTGCCGTTCGAGACCCGGGAGGAGGTCATCAAGGTCGCCGGCGGCAGCAGCCGCACCATCACCGTGCGCACCACCAACAACGGCCCGCTCATCTCCGACCGCAGCGGCGAGGCGGAGAAGGTCGGCCAGAAGGCCCCCGTCACCAACTCCGCGCCCGACCGCGGCGACGGCTACGGGGTGGCCCTGCGCTGGACGGCCCTGGAGCCGGGCCGCTCGATGGACGCGGTGTTCAAGATGAACCGCGCCCGCGACTTCAAGGACTTCCGCGACGCCGCCCGCGACTTCGAGGTGCCGTCCCAGAACCTGATCTACGCCGACGCCAAGGGCGCCGAGGGCCACATCGGCTACCAGGCCCCGGGCAGGATCCCCGTCCGCTCCGAGAAGCACGACGGCACTCTCCCGGCCCCCGGCTGGGACGCCGCGTACGACTGGAAGAAGGAGTACGTCCCCTTCGACGAGCTGCCGTACGAGCAGGACCCGGCGCGCGGTTACATCGTCACCGCGAACCAGGCCGTCGTGAACGGCGAGGGCTACCCGCACCGCCTCACCGAGGACTGGGGCTACGGCTCCCGCAGCCAGCGGATCAACGACCTCATCGAGTCGAAGACCAAGGACGGCGGGAAGATCTCCACCGACGACATGCGCACCATGCAGATGGACAACAGCAGCGAGATCGCCAAGCTGCTGACGCCGCTCCTGCTGAAGATCGACGTGTCGGACCCGTACGTCCGCGAGGCGCAGAAGCTGCTGGAGGGCTGGGACTACACCCAGGAGGCGGACTCCGCGGCCGCCGCGTACTTCAACGCCGTCTGGCGCAACGTCCTCAAGCTGGCCTTCGGCGACAAGCTCCCCAAGGAGCTGCGCGTCAAGGGCGAGTGCCTCAACGTGGCGCCGGCCGACCCCAACGTCCCGGAGGACCAGCGCGACCGCCTCGTGCGCGAGTGCGGCCAGCGGGACGCGGACCAGGCGCAGCCCGACGGCGGCGACCGCTGGTACGAGGTCGTCCGCCCGCTGCTGAAGGACGAGGCGAACCCGTGGTGGCACACCCCGGCCAACCGCCTGGACGCCGCGACGCAGACCCGCGACCAGCTGCTCGCCCGCGCCATGAAGGACGCCCGCTGGGAGCTGACGGCCGAGCTCGGCAAGGACGTCTCCACCTGGAGCTGGGGCCGGCTGCACCAGCTGAACCTGCGCAACCAGACGCTCGGTACCGGCGGCCCCGGCATCGTGAAGCACCTGCTCAACCGCGGCCCGTGGAACCTCGCGGGCGGCGAGGCCGCCGTCAACGCCACCGGCTGGAACGCCGCGGGCGGGTACGAGGTGGTCTGGGTGCCGTCCATGCGGATGGTCGTGAACGTCGGCGACTGGGACAAGTCCCGCTGGATCAACCTCACCGGTGCCTCCGGCCACGCCTACCACCCGCACTACACGGACCAGACCGACCTGTGGGCCAGAGGCGAGCTCCTGGACTGGCCGTTCGGCGACGCGGCGGTGGAGGCGCGGAAGGTCGACCACCTGGTCCTCAAGCCGTGATCAGGTACCCCGGGGCGGGCTGAGGCGCCGCACGCCCCCGGGGGTCACCACCGCGTGCACGGGGTGGTCGTGCGGTTCCTCCGGGACCCGGGCGACCACCTCGTGCGCGTAGAGGAGGACGACGAGCGCCGGGTCCGCGCCCGCCCGCGTCAGGCGGGCCAGCACCCGGTCGTACGAGCCGCCGCCCCGGCCCAGCCGCACGCCCCGCGCGTCCACGGCGAGGCCGGGCAGCAGCACCGTGTCGGCCGCCACGACGGCGTCCGGGCCGAGCCGGGGCCCCGAGGGCTCCAGCAGCCCCAGCCGAGCCCGTACGAGGCCGTCGGGGCCCTCGTACACGGCCCAGTCCAGGTCGTTGTCGGCCATCAGCACGGGCAGCAGCACCCGCACCCCCCGCGCCCGCAGCGCGTCGATCAGCGCGCGCGTGCCGGGCTCGCGCCCCACGGAGACGTACGCGGCCACGGTCCCGGCCGCCGCCAGTTCGGGCAGCTCCAGCGCGGCGCCGGCCAGCTCGGCGGCGGCCCGGCGGACGTCCTCCGTCGTCAGCAGCGTCCGCGCGGCGAGCAGCCGGCTCCGCAGCCCCGCCTTGTCCGGCCCCGGCGCCGCCTCCCGCCCGGCCGCGGCCCCCGTGACCGCGTCCCGCCCCGCCTGCGCCCCCGCGGTCGCCGCCGGCGCGGGTCCGCCGGCGCCCCCCGAGTCCCCGCCGTCCCCGGCACGCGCCGCCCGATGGTCCGTCACCACGCCTCCCACCACTCCTCAAAAGTCCCGTAACGCCCTATATAGGGAGGAAGTTAAATGAAGTCTCATCTTCCTCCCATACCAACCGGATATGGTGCTCGGCATGACTCAGTCGCACCCCGGGATCACCAAGGCTGTCATCCCCGCCGCGGGACTCGGCACCCGGTTCCTGCCCGCCACGAAGGCCACTCCGAAGGAGATGCTGCCCGTCGTCGACAAGCCCGCCATCCAGTACGTGGTGGAGGAGGCGGTGGGCGCCGGGCTGCACGACGTGCTGATGATCACGGGTCGCAACAAGCGCCCCCTGGAGGACCACTTCGACCGGAACTACGAGCTGGAGGAGGCGCTGAACCGCAAGGGCGACGACGAGCGCCTCGACCGGGTCAGGGCCTCCAACGACCTGGCGACCATGCACTACGTCCGGCAGGGCGACCCGCGCGGCCTCGGCCACGCGGTGCTGTGCGCCGCCCCGCACGTGGGGGACCAGCCCTTCGCGGTGCTCCTCGGCGACGACCTCATCGACCCGCGCGACGCGCTGCTCTCCCGCATGGTCGAGGTCCGCGAGCGCGAGGGCGGCAGCGTCGTCGCCCTCATGGAGGTCGACCCCTCGCAGGTCCACCTCTACGGCTGCGCCGCGGTCGAGCCCACCGGCGAGGCCGACGTGGTCCGGGTGACCGACCTCGTGGAGAAGCCCGAGCCGGCCGACGCCCCCAGCAACTACGCCGTCATCGGCCGGTACGTCCTGGACCCGGCCGTCTTCGGGATACTGCGCGAGACGCGCCCCGGCCGCGGCGGGGAGATCCAGCTGACGGACGCCCTGCACAAGCTCGCCGTCGACCAGGGAGCGGGCGGACCCGTGCACGGCGTGGTCTTCAAGGGCCGCCGGTACGACACCGGTGACCGGGGCGACTACCTGAGGGCCATTGTCAGACTCGCGTGCGAACGTGAGGATCTGGGACCGGAGTTCCGATCCTGGCTCCGCCGCTACGTCACCGAGGAGATGCAGACGCCGTGAGCGACCCCGTGAGCCCGCAGAGCGCGGAGAGGACCGTCTGGTCGGTGGACGAGCACCTGGAGGACGTGCTCGCCGCCGTGCGGCCGCTCGACCCCATCGAGCTGCGGCTGCCCGACGCCCAGGGCTGCGTGCTCGTCGAGGACGTCACGGTGCCCGTGGCGCTGCCGCCCTTCGACAACAGCTCCATGGACGGCTACGCGGTGCGCGTCGCCGACGTCGCCGGGGCCGGCGAGGAGTACCCGGCCGTCCTCACGGTCGTCGGGGACGTCGCCGCGGGCGGCGAGGAGGGGCCGCCCACCGTCGGGCCCGGCCAGGCCGCCCGCATCATGACCGGCGCCCCGCTCCCGCCCGGCGCCGAGGCGGTGGTCCCGGTCGAGTGGACCGACGGCGGCAGCGGCGCCGGCGCCGCCACCGCCATGCGCGCGGCGAGCGCCGCCCCCGAGGGCGCGAGCGGCGAGGTCCGCGTCCACCGCCCGGTCGCGCCCCGCGCCCACGTCCGCGCGCGCGGCAGCGACGTCGCCGCCGGCGACCTCGCCCTCCCGGCGGGTACGGTCCTCGGCCCGCCCCAGATCGGCCTGCTCGCCGCCATCGGCCGCGCCACGGTCCGCGTGCGGCCCCGCCCGCGCGTGGTCGTGCTCTCCACGGGCAGCGAGCTGGTCCAGCCGGGCGAGGAGCTCGGCCCCGGCCGGATCTACGACTCCAACAGCTTCGCCCTGGCCGCCGCCGCCCGGGACGCCGGCGCCATCACCTACCGCGTGGGCGCCGTCACCGACGACGCCGACACCCTCCGCGCGACCATCGAGGACCAGCTGGTCCGCGCCGACCTCCTGGTGACGACGGGCGGCGTCAGCGTCGGCGCGTACGACGTCGTCAAGGAGGCCCTGACCGCGGCGTCCGACGCGGACGAGACGGGCGGCGGCGTCGACTTCCGCAAGCTCGCCATGCAGCCGGGCAAGCCGCAGGGGTTCGGCACCGTCGGCCCCGACCACACCCCGCTCCTCGCCCTCCCGGGCAACCCCGTCTCCTCGTACGTCTCCTTCGAGCTGTTCGTCCGGCCCGCGATCCGCGCCCTCATGGGCCTGCCCGACCTGCACCGCCCGCGCGTGCGCGCCGCCCTCAGCGCGGACGGGCCGCTGACCTCCCCCGCCGGCAAGCGCCAGTTCCTGCGCGGGACGTACGACGCCGCGGCGGGTACCGTCACTCCTGTGGGAGGCGCCGGATCGCACCTGGTCGCCGCCCTCGCGCGGGCCGACGCCCTCCTCGTCGTCCCCGAGGACGCCACGAGCGTGGAGCCCGGCGCGGAGCTGGAGGTGGTGCTCATCGGCTGAGCCGACGGCCCACCGGCCGCGGCCGTGGCGGTACGGTGTCTGCCCCCGTGCCGACAAGTCAACCGGCGCCAGGATCGCGAGGCGGAGTGCAGTGAGTACGCAAGGCAGCCTGACCCACATCGACGAGGCGGGCGCTGCCCGCATGGTGGACGTCTCAGGGAAGGACGTCACGGCGCGCACCGCCCGCGCCACCGGCCGCGTCCTGGTCTCCCCGCGGGTGGTGGAGCTGCTGCGCGGCGAGGGCGTGCCGAAGGGCGACGCCCTGGCGACGGCCCGCATCGCCGGGATCATGGGTGCCAAGCGGACGCCCGACCTGATCCCGCTCTGCCACCCGCTGGCCGTCTCCGGTGTGACGGTCGACCTGTCCGTCGCCGACGACGCCGTGGAGATCGGCGCGACCGTCCGCACCACCGACCGCACCGGCGTCGAGATGGAGGCCCTCACCGCGGTGTCCGTCGCGGCCCTCACCGTCGTCGACATGGTCAAGGCGGTCGACAAGGCGGCCGTCATCACCGACGTGCGGGTGGAGGAGAAGACGGGCGGCAAGTCCGGGGACTGGAGCCGGGCGTGACGTACCGGGCCCTGGTGATCACCGCGTCGAACCGCGCCTCCGCCGGGGTGTACGAGGACCGCGGCGGGCCCCTGCTCGTCGAGGGCCTCACCGCGCTCGGTTTCGCCGTCGACGGCCCGCGCGTCGTCCCCGACGGCGACCCCGTCGAGGCGGCCCTGCGCGACGGGATCGGCGCCGGGTACGACGTCATCCTCACCACCGGCGGCACCGGCCTGTCGCCCACCGACGCCACCCCGGAGGCCACCCGCCGCGTCCTCGACCACGAGGTGCCCGGCATCCCCGAGGCCATCCGCGCGTACGGCCGGGGCAAGGTCCCCACGGCGTCGCTCTCCCGCGGGCTGGCCGGCGTCGCGGGCCGCACCCTCGTGGTGAACCTGCCGGGCTCTCCCGGTGGCGTCCGGGACGGTCTGGCGGTCCTCGGCGACCTCCTCGTCCACGCGGTGGACCAGCTGCGCGGCGGCGACCACCCGAGACCAGCGTCATGAACCCCGCCTGGCCCGCGTCGCTCGTCGACGGCGACGTGGTGCTCCGCCCGATAAGGGCCCGCGACCACAAGGCGTGGCGCGAGGTCAACCGGCGCAACCGCGACTGGCTGCGCCCCTGGGAGGCCACCGTCCCGCCGCCCGCGCCGGGCGCGCCCCCCGTGCAGCGCCCCACGTACCGGCAGATGGTGCGGCACCTGCGGGCCGAGGCCAACGCCGGTCGGATGCTGCCGTTCGTCATCGAGTACCGGGGCCGGCTCGTCGGCCAGCTGACCGTCGCCGGGATCACCTGGGGCTCCATGTGCTCGGGGCACGTCGGCTACTGGGTCGACCAGGAGGTGGCCGGGCGCGGGGTGATGCCGACGGCGGTCGCCCTCGCCGTCGACCACTGCTTCCGCTCCCTCGGCCTGCACCGGATCGAGGTGTGCATCCGCCCCGAGAACGGGCCCAGCCGCCGCGTCGTGGAGAAACTCGGATTCCGCGAGGAGGGCGTGCGGCCGCGCTACCTCCACATCGACGGCGCGTGGCGTGACCACCTGGTCTTCGCCCTCACCGCGGAGGAAGTCCCCGAAGGTCTGCTGCGGCGCTGGCACAGGTCACGCCGTGAACACCAGAGAAAATAATTCATTTGTTCGAATAGCGAGTCGGTTGAACAGATTCGGTCTGATCAATCACAAAAAATGTCAGTGATATCAGCCAGATCGTGCGACACACCGGCCCAATTGGCGGATGGCCCCGCGCGAACACCTCTACCGTGTGAGACGTGAGCAGCAGCGGCCTCATCTACGCAGTCATCGTCGGAGCCTGGGCCGCCTACCTGGTGCCGATGTGGCTCCGCAGGCAGGACGAGCTGAACGAGGCTCGACCGACGGAACGCTTCAGCACCGCCATCCGGCTCCTGTCCGGACGGGCGGCGATGGAGCGCCGGTACGCCAAGGAGCTCCGCGCACGCGGCGGCGACGAGGACCGGCGGGTACCCGACGTGGACCCGGACGCCGAGACCGAGCAGATCGACTCGGTCGACGTCCGGGCCTTCGCCGCGCCCCCGGACCACACCGAGGCCCGCCTGGAACTCCCCGGCGCCCCCGCCCCGGCCGCCCCGTCCGCGGGCTCGCCGTCCGCCGGGGCCCCGGCCGCCGGCGGACCGCACCCGGGCCCCCGCCGGCCGGCCGGACCCGCCGTGAGCCGCGCCGCCGCCGAACGCGCCCGCCGCTCCCGCGTCCTCGCCCGCCGCCGCCGCACCACGGTCCTGCTCTTCCTCGCCTTCACGATCGGCGCCGTCGCCGCCGCCGTGGGCGGCCTCGCCTTCCTCTGGGCCCCCGCCGCCCCCGCCGTCCTGCTCAGCGGCTACATCGCCTACCTGCGCCGCCAGGAGCGCCGCCGCTTCGTCTACGTGATGGACCGCCGCCGCGCCGAGGCCGCCGCCCAGCGGCTCCGCGAGAACCGCTCCCGCCGCGGCCGACCCACCGCCCCGTACCAGGACGACGAGGCCGCCGCGCACCCCGAGCCCACCCCGTCGGTCTCCCCGGCGGAGGCCGGCCGCCGCGCGCTCGTCGAGCAGACCGACCACGCCGAGTGGGTCGACCAGCAGCGCGAGCGCGGCCCGGCCCGCGGCGACAGCTGGGACCCCGTCCCGGTCCCCCTCCCCACGTACGTCACCGCCCCGGTCGCCCCGCGCGCCACGGGCG
>NZ_JAHWGT010000627.1 GCF_020873895.1 Streptomyces sp. DH12
AGGACGGCTCCACGAAGGTCGCGCGGATCATTGTGCCGGTGTTCCTTCAGCCCGGCGAAGACCCGACCGACATGGTCGCCAGCGCCTCGTTCCGGCCCCTTGTAGGGGTCCTTCAGGGCCTGCGCTCGCATGACGAACGACTCGTCGAGCAGCTCGCCTCCCGCGCCCTCACCAGCGGCAAACGCAAGGTCCACCTCCAGCGCGATGAGGAAGGACGGATCGTCGGGGCCGACGGCGCGGGCGACGGCGAGGACACGCAGGCAGCCGCCGAAGCGGCCCTGCTGCACTTCTCCACGCCGCGCGACCCAGCGGCCATCGCCGCGTTCCTGCGCGCCCGGGTCTACCGGCCGGAGTCCCTGGTGTGGCTGCAGGGCTACCAGGCGCTGCTGCGGTGGCGGAAGGAGAACAAGATCACCGGCCTGTACGCCGTTCCGTATGACACCGAGGTCGAGGTTGGCGTCACGAAGGCGTTCCCCCTCGGGCGGTGGGTGCACCAGCAGCGCAGGGCGCTGCGGGCCGGGGAGCTCGAACCGCGGCGC
>NZ_JAHWGT010000628.1 GCF_020873895.1 Streptomyces sp. DH12
GTCCTCGACCTCACGCTGGCGAACTTCGCGGAGATCGGGCTGACCGAGGTGGGTGTCGTGGTCGGCTACCGCAAGGAGGCCGTGTACGAGCGGCAGGCGGCGCTGGAGGCGAAGTACGGGCTGAAGCTGACGCTGATCGACAACGACAAGGCGGAGGAGTGGAACAACGCCTACTCGCTGTGGTGCGCGCGGGACGCCCTGAAGGACGGTGTGATCCTCGCCAACGGTGACACGGTGCATCCGGTGTCGGTGGAGCGGACGCTGCTGGAGGCGCGTGGTGACGGCAAGCGGATCATTCTGGCGCTGGACACGGTGAAGAAGCTCGCCGACGAGGAGATGAAGGTCGTCGTCGACCCCGGGAGGGGGATGACGCGGATCACGAAGCTGATGGACCCGGCGGAGGCGACGGGTGAGTACATCGGCGTGACGCTGATCGAGGGCGGGGCGGCGGCCGAG
Source organism: Streptomyces sp. DH12 (assembly GCF_020873895.1). Taxonomy (GTDB): domain Bacteria; phylum Actinomycetota; class Actinomycetes; order Streptomycetales; family Streptomycetaceae; genus Streptomyces. Next base: position 457 of record NZ_JAHWGT010000628.1, read on the forward strand.
CTGGCGGACGCGTTGAAGGCGACGTTCGAGCGGGACCCGCAGCTGTACTACGAGGACGGCTACCAGGAGCTGGTGAACCGGGG
>NZ_JAHWGT010000629.1 GCF_020873895.1 Streptomyces sp. DH12
TCTTCGCCGTGCGGTACGCGATCAATCCCTGGATGCGTCCGGACCGTCCCGTCGACGTCTCACTCGCCCGGCGGCAGTGGCTGTCGCTGGTCGACGCCTACCACCGCCACGGCCATACCGTGGAGACCGTGGAGCCGCTGCCCGGTCTGCCCGACATGGTGTTCGCCGCGAACGCGGCGGTCGTCGTGGACGGGCGTGTGTTCGGATCCCGGTTCCACGCGCCGGAGCGGCGTCCGGAGTCGGTGCCGTACGCGGCCTGGTACTAGGCGCACGGATTCGACGTCCAGCACCCGGAGTCGGTGTGCGAGGGCGAGGGCGACCTGGTGCCCGCCGGACGCTGGATCCTCGCCGGGACCGGCTTCCGCACCACGCCCGAGGCGCACCGGGAGGCGCAGGAGTTCTTCGGGGTGCCGGTGATCGGCCTGACCCTGGTGGACCCGTACTTCTACCACCTGGACACGGCGCTCTTCGTGCTGGACGAGGAGAACGTCGCGTACTACCCGGAGGCGTTCTCGCCGGGCAGCCGTGAGGTGCTGGAG
>NZ_JAHWGT010000630.1 GCF_020873895.1 Streptomyces sp. DH12
CTCGCGCACGGCGCAGGTGTTGAACACGACGACGTCGGCCTCGCCGTCGGAGCCCCCGGGGGCGCGGACGTACCCGGCGTCCTCCAGCAGCCCGGCGAGGCGCTCGGAGTCGTGGACGTTCATCTGACACCCGTAGGTGCGAATCTCGTAGGTCCTGGTCGAGAGAACGTCCACGGCGGGGCTCCGGTCACTGCTGCTGGTCATGGCAACAAGGGTAGGCGTTTCCCCGAGCGGTTCCGCCCGGTGTTCCCCCTCCGCCCTCTACGGCCGGCCCGGCCACCCCTGCCGCCGCAGCACCGCCCCCACGTCCGGCGCCTGGTAGTGGTCGCCCTTGAGGACCTTGCCGTCGGCGCGGCGGCTCACCTGGCCGTCGGGTCCCCGCTTGGTCATGTTGGAGCGGTGGATCTCGGCGATGACCGCGTCGAGGTCGATGCCGTGGACCAGGGCGGTGCCGTAGGCGACGTAGACGACGTCGGCCAGTTCGTGGGCCAGCCGGTCGAGCGGGCCGGTGACCGACACCTCGGCGGCCTCTCTCGCCT
>NZ_JAHWGT010000631.1 GCF_020873895.1 Streptomyces sp. DH12
CTGCTGCTGGTGGGCACGCCGGAGTACGAGCCGTGGCACCTGGCGGCGCACCTGGTGGACGAGGCGGCCTGGTCGGGCACCCCGGAGCTGGCGCCGACGCTGGTGCGGCACGGCGCGCGCGCCACGGACCCGGCGCACCTGGCGGTGGGCCTGGGCCGGCTGGAGGCGGCACGGCGGGGCGAGACGCTGCTGGTGGTGGCGCCCGGCGAGCCGCCTGCGGCGCTGCTGGAGCGGGTGTCGGACGCCCGCCGCGCCGGGGCGACGCTGCTGTCGCTGGGTCCGGAGGCGGGTGAGCTGCCGGCGCTGGCGCACGAGGTGCTGCCCGTCCCGGACGGCTCCGAGCTGGACCTGGACACCGTGCAGCACCTGGTGAGCGCGGCGGCCGGGGAGAACGCGCTGCCCGCCCGCCGGGGCCGCCGCCGTGTCCGGGACCGGCTGTCCCGGCTGGCCGACCTGCTCACCGCCCCGCCGCCGACCCGCTGGTGAGGCGTCGGCTCAGTGCTCGTCGCGGCCCTTCGGCGCGTCGTGCCACGCGGGGT
>NZ_JAHWGT010000632.1 GCF_020873895.1 Streptomyces sp. DH12
CCGCGCCGCCGACGGCCGCCGCCTTGACCGCCGTCGTCGATGACAGCTCGATCAGCGGGCGGGCCAGCCCGCCGAGCGCCGCGTCCAGCACCTGCCGCGTGCCGGAGCCCTCCTCCCGCAGGACCAGCGGCGTGACCGCCAGTTCCTCCGCCGCGAGGGGGCGCCTGCGGCGGGCCCAGGGGTGCGAGGGGGCCGTGACCACGACCAGCCGGTCGTGGGCGATCACCGCGGAGTCCAGTCCGGCCGGCACCGTCAGCCCTTCCACGAAGCCGAGGTCCGCCTCCCCCGCCAGCAGCCGTTCCGCGACCGCCGTGGAGTTGCCGGCGAGCAGGGACACCGCCGTGTCCGGCCGCTGCGCGCGCAGCGCGACCAGCCACCCCGGCAGCAGGTACTCGGCGATCGTCATGCTCGCCGCCACCCGCAGCCGTGAGTCCCTGCGGTCCCGCAGCGCCTGCGCGCCCGCGTCGAACGCCTCGGCCGCCTCGACGATCCGCAGGGCCCAGTCGGTGACCAGGGCGCCCGCGTCGGTGAGCCGCGA
>NZ_JAHWGT010000633.1 GCF_020873895.1 Streptomyces sp. DH12
ATCTTCACCCACACCGGGATCGGGTCGCCGTAGTCCTCCACGTCGGCGATGACCAGGGCCATCACCACGATGCCCATCGTCTTCTGGGCGTCCTGGAGACCATGGCCGAGGGCCATGCCGGCCGCGGACACCGTCTGGGCGATGCGGAAGCCGCGCTTGGCCTTGTGCGGGTTGGCCCGCCGGAACATCCACATGATCGCCGTCATCACCAGATAACCGGCGATCAGACCGACCACCGGCGACACGAACATCGGGATGACGACCTTGTCGACGACGCCGTGCCAGTACACCGTCGTCCCACCGGCCAGCGCGGCGCCGACCATGCCGCCGAACAGGGCGTGGGACGACGACGAAGGCAGGCCGAAGTACCAGGTGATCAGGTTCCAGACGATGGCGCCGATCAGGGCGGCGAAGAGGATCCCCATCCCCTTCGACCCCTCGGGCGTCTGGATCAGCCCCTCACTGACGGTCTTGGCGACGCCGGACCCCAGGAAGGCGCCGGCCAGGTTCATCACGGCCGCCATGGCGAGCGCCGCGC
>NZ_JAHWGT010000634.1 GCF_020873895.1 Streptomyces sp. DH12
CCATGAGCACGCCGACGCGTTCCAGGCGCGGGTCAAGCTTCACCGCGTAGTCTGCTTCCACGCACCACGCCTGTGCGCCGTAACCGTCGATCTCCTTGATGCCGCGTTCGGTGTAGCGGCCGTTCCGGCACATGTCGAACTCCCCACGGGCGCAGGCCCCGCACGGTTCGGGGTCCGGCCGGCGCACCACCCCGGCGACGAGGTCACCGGCCGAGAAGCCGCTGCCGGGCGGCGCCTGCCGCACCCGCCCGAGGGACACGTGCCCCAGCACGAGCCGTTCACGGTCCGGCGGGGCCCAGCCGTACTCGCCCCGGACGATCTCCCTGTCCGTTCCGCACACCCCCACCGCCAGACCCCGCACCAGCAGCTCGCCGTCGGCGGGGACGGGGTCGGACACCTCCCGCACCTCCAGGGAATTCTTCTCGCCGGGCCGCACGGTCAGTGCACGCATCGCTCGCCTCGCCCCTCTCATCACGCGGCGCCTCATGCCGTGCGCGCCGCTGTCTGCCCTCCGCCTCGGCTCCACGGGTGTCCCGCT
>NZ_JAHWGT010000635.1 GCF_020873895.1 Streptomyces sp. DH12
GCACGCCGCAGCCCTTGTGCCGGATGCCGACGGCCAGGAGCCAGGAGCCGATGTCGCGGATGTCGGCGCGGGCTTGGGCGGTGTAGCGGGTGCGGATGCGGTGGGCCATGCGCTCGGGGCTGATGCCGGTGTCGAGCTGGGCGGCGATCTCGCGGGCGATGCGGCGCAGCACGAACCGGCGGATGCCGTCGAGTTCGTGGCGGACTGGGGCCAGCGCGGTGTGGATACGGGGGGTCCAGCGCAGTTCCGGCCCGCTGTAGCTGCCGGGGGTGTGGCTGTTCAGGTGCTGGCGGGGCGTGGCAGAGGAGCGGTTGCCGCGCGGAGCGCGAGACGTTCCAGGCCCGAACGTGTCCGGCACAAGGGAGTTATCCACAGGGGCGGCGACCCACTTACGGTCACCTCGCCTACGGCGGGCAACCCCCACGGGCTTCGTCTCGTCACGTCGGTCAGTCCCCAGGTCTTCCTTAGACGCGAGGGATCCGTCACCAAGATCCGGACCCGATCCGTCATTGATGACCGGTGCGCCGGGACCGAACAG
>NZ_JAHWGT010000636.1 GCF_020873895.1 Streptomyces sp. DH12
GGGCCCTCGGCCGCCCCCGCGACACACAGGACCGGGCGATCGGCGGCTCCCTCAACTTCGGTGTGTACGACACGGTCACCGGCGCGCAGGTGGCGTACGCCCGCGTCATCACCGACCGGGCCACCTTCGCCTGGCTGTGCGACGTGTACGTGGACCCCGCCGTCCGCGGCAAGGGCCTCGGCACCGCGCTGGTCACCGCCGTACGGGACGACGTGCGCGACTACGGCGTGCGGCGCGTCCTGCTCGCCACGCACGACGCGCACGAGGTGTACGCGCCGCTCGGGTTCCGGCCACTGGAGCGGCCCGACCAGTGGATGGCGCTGATCTTCCAGGAGTCGTAGAACGCGCTCCCGCGGGCGTTCCGGGCGGATTCGTTCCCTACGTCCCCGCCGGAGGGTGAGGGCCACGCCACCATGCGTCATGGCCGGCCGGCACCTCTTGACCAGCCGACCCCGGCGGCTGACCATCGCCGCATGGCACTCCGGGTCACGTTCGTCGCCGCAGCGGGGAGCTCCACGGTGCTGTCCGAGCGCTTCG
>NZ_JAHWGT010000063.1 GCF_020873895.1 Streptomyces sp. DH12
GTGTACCTCACCGCCCACCGCCCGCCGGCCCTCACCCTCAACCGCCGGCCCCTTTCCGCGGTGGGCCCCACCGCCCGCCCGCGCCCGACCCCGTGCCCCGACCCCCGGGCGTACCCCACCCGGCCCGCCGCCCGCGGCCCTCACCCTCGGCCGCCGGTCCCGTTCCGCGGCGGACACCCCCACCGCCCGCCCGCGTCCGACCCCGCGCCCCAAGCCCCCGGGTGTAGCCGGCCCGGCCCACCGCCCGCCCGCGCCCCCAAGGACCCGGGTGTACCCCACCGCCCACCGCGCCCTCGGCCGCCGGCCCCTGCTACCCGGCGGACCCGACCGCCCAGCCCGCCCCGCCGCACCCTCGCCCCCACTGCCCGGTCACCGCTGGCGGGTCGGCGCGATGCCTGGTCGACTGGGACCCATGAGCGACGAGCCTGGCCGGATCATGGCGGGGGAGATGGCGGAGCAGCCCGCCGTGCTGCGCCGCATCCTGGAGCGCGGGGCGCCGCAGATCCAGGCCGTCGCACGGGCAGTCGCCGCGCGCGGACCCCGCTTCGTGCTGCTGACCGGACGCGGCACCTCCGACAACGCCGCGCTGTACGCCAAGTACCTGCTGGAGATCCGCCTCGGTATGCCCTGCGGCCTCACCTCCATGTCGACGACCACGGCCTACGGCGCCCGACCGGACCTGACCGACGTGCTGGTGATCATCGTCAGCCAGTCCGGCGGTTCGCCCGACCTGGTGGCCTCCACCCGGGCGGCCAGGGAGGCCGGCGCGGTCACCCTCGCCGTGACGAACAACCCGGACTCCCCGCTGGCCGCCGTGTCCGAGTACCACGTCGACGTGCTGGCCGGCCCCGAACGGGCGCTGCCCGCCACCAAGACGTACACCGCCTCGCTGCTCGCCCTCTACCTCCTGGTGGAGGGGCTGCGGGGCGGTGACGGCGCCGCCGCGCACGCCCTGCCCGACATCGCCGAGCGGATCCTCGCCCGCCGCGACGAGGTGCGCACCCTCGCCGCGCGCTACCGCTTCGCCGAGCGGATGGTGCTCACCTCCCGTGGTTACGGCTACCCGACGGCCCGCGAGGCCGCCCTGAAGCTGATGGAGACCAGTTACGTCCCGGCGCTCGCCTACTCCGGAGCCGACCTGCTGCACGGGCCGCTGGCCATGGTCGACAACGTGTCGCCGGTCATCGCGGTGGTCACCGAGGGCCGCGGTGGCGAGGCGCTGCAACCGGTGCTGGACCGGCTGCGCGGCCGGGGCGCCGACCTGTTCGTCGTCGGCCCGCGGGCGCAGGTGGAGGCGGCCTCGGCCGGCTTCGTCCTGCCGGTCGACGGCGTGCCGGAGGAACTCCAGCCGGTCCTGGAGATCCTGCCGCTGCAGCAGCTCGCCTACGAGGTGACCATCGCGCGGGGCCAGGACCCGGACGCGCCGAGGGCTCTCGCGAAGGTCACCGAGACGCGCTGACGCGGGAAGCCGCCGACGGCCACCGCGCGGGCCACCGCACGGGCCGCCCCAGTCGGCACGGCCCGCGCCGCCGACGAGGACGCCCCTGTGCCGGTCGCGTCGGGCACGCAGCCCACGGCGGCCGCGACGGTGAGCCGTCGACCGGGGCACCCCTACGGCATCGAGCCGTTCGTCGCGTCGATCCAGTGGCCGGTGACCGCCCGCGCGTCGTCCGACGCCAGGAACGCCACCACGTCGGCTATGTCCGACGGTCGGCCCACCTTGCCCAGGGCGGAGATGGCCGCCGCCCCGGCCCACGCCTCGTCGCTCTCCCGCAGCCAGCCGGCGTTGATGTCCGTGTCGACGATGCCGGGCGCCACGGTGTTGACGGTGATGCCCCGCTTGCCGAGGACCTTCGACAGGTAGGAGGTGAACAGGTCCAGCGCGCCCTTGCTCATCGCGTACGCCATGTGCTCCGGCATCAGGGCCGCCCGCGACAGGCCGGTGGAGACGTTGACGACCCGGCCGCCGTCGCGCAGCCGGCCGAGCCCGGCCTGCGTCACGAAGAACGGCGCCTTGGTGTTGACCGCGAAGAGCCTGTCGTACGCCTCCTCCTCCACCTCGCCGAAGGCCGCCGGCGCCGCGATGCCCGCGTTGTTCACGAGGATGTCCAGCCCGTCCGCGTGCCGGTCGAACTCCGTCCACAGGCCCTCGGCGTCCCCCGGCACGCCCAGTTCCTGCCGGATCGCGAACGCCGAACCGCCGGCCGTCTCGATCGCGGTGACGGTCTCCTTGGCGGCGGTCTCGTTCGCCCCGTAGTGCACGCCGACCCGCGCGCCCTCCCGGCCGAGGCGTTCGGCCACGGCCCGCCCGATGCCCCTGCTGCCGCCCGTGACCAATGCCGTCCTGCCCGTGAGCGTGCCCATGGAAGGCGCCCCCCTTTTTCTCTAGTGAGCGTTACAGAAAGAACCGTAGCACCATTCCCTAGTGGGCGCTATAAAATGGCGCCATGGCGACGACGCAGCGCGGCAGGCCCCGCTCCTTCGACCGGGCGACGGCCCTGGAGCGCGCCACGATGGCCTTCTGGGAGCACGGGTACGAGACGACCTCGGTCGCGGAATTGACGCGGGCGATGGGCATCGGCGCGCCGAGCCTGTACGCCGCCTTCGGCGACAAGCGGTCCCTCTTCGAGGAGGTCGTGACCGGGTACGTCCGGTCGCACGGCTCCTTCGGGGCGCGCGCGCTCGACGCCGAACCCACCGCGCGCGCCGGGATAGGGCGGATGCTGCGGGAGGCGGCGAGCGAGTTCACCGACCCGGCGCATCCACGCGGCTGCCTGGTGATCTCCGCCGCGGCCAACTGCGCCACCCCCGACGTGGCCGACTCGCTGCGCGACCGGCGCAACGCCAACCTGGCCGGCATGGAGGCGCGCATCCGCGCGGACGTCGAGGCGGGCCTGCTCCCGGCCGGTACGGACGCCCGCGCGCTCGCCCGCTTCAGCGGGGCGGTGCTCCAGGGCATGTCGCAGCAGGCGCGCGACGGCGCGACGCGGGAGGAGCTGGAGGCGGTGGCGGAGGCGGCCATGCGGGCCTGGCCCGAGCAGACGGCCGACGCGGGCCGGACGGCCGACGCGGCCCGGCGGGCCCAGGCGTCCCCGGCGGCCGAAGCGCCCTGACGCGCGGCCCGCACCGTAACGGCCGCGGCCCGCATCGTCCGGGGGCGTAGGCGCGCAGCGTACGGCCCGCGACGGGCGGCCCGCCCGGAGAACGGAACAGGCCCGGGAGGCTCGCACCGGCCCCGGAGACACCCGCGGGCCGCGGCGCCGCGACGGGACCCTCAACCCGTCCGGCACCGCAGCCCGGAGTAGCAGCGGCCGACGGGTGTGCGGTCCCGCGGCCGCGGGTGAGGCGCCGGCGCAGTCAGGGCAGAGAGCGCCGGTACCCCGGTCCACCCTCCTGTGCGGGGAGGGTGGAGGTCTTCACCCGCCATTGTGGACTAGACCATTTGGCGCTGTCCATCCACATGACGGCGGCTTTCCCGGCCCATCCTCCACCACGGACGGGTAAAGCACCAGGTTCGGGCCCCGGGTACGCTCGCGGATGTGCCGTCCATGAACGACCTCGTCCGCCAGCACACCGCCCTCGGCGAGTCCGACCTCGAGTGGCTCCACCTGCTGGTCTCGGAGTGGCAGCTGCTCTCCGACCTGTCCTTCGCCGATCTCGTGCTGTGGGTGCCGACCCGCGACGGGACCCGGTACGTCTCGGTCGCGCAGATGCGCCCCAACACCGGGCCCACCTCCTACCAGGACGACATGGTCGGCCACCTCGTCCCCCGCGGCCGCCGCCCGCTGCTCGACGCCGCTCTCGACGAGGGCCGGATCGTGCGCGAGGGCGACCCGGAGTGGCGGGAGGAGGTGCCCGTGCGCGTCGAGTCGATCCCGGTGCGCCGGGAGGGCCGCGTCCTCGGCGTCATCGCCCGCAACACCAATCTGCTCACCGTCCGTACGCCCTCCCGTCTGGAGCTCACCTACCTCCAGTCCGCCTCGGACCTCGCGCAGATGATCGCCGCGGGCAGCTTCCCGTTCCCGGAGCAGCAGGTCGACATGGACGCGTCGCCGCGCGCCGGCGACGGCCTGATCAGGCTCGACGCCGAGGGCGTCGTGCAGTACGCCTCGCCGAACGCCCTCTCCGCCTACCACCGCCTGGGGCTCGCCGCCGACCTCGTCGGCCAGCACCTCGGCCAGATCACCGCCGAACTCGCGCCCTCCCGCGGCCCCGTCGACGAGGCGCTGGTCAAGCTGGCCAGCGGTTACGCCCCGCGCGAGGCGGAGGTGGAGGGCAACGGCGGCGTGATCCAGCTGCGCGCCATCCCCCTCAAGCCGAAGGGCGCCCGGATCGGTTCGCTCGTCCTCCTCCGCGATGTGACCGAACTCCGGCGCCGCGAAAGGGAGTTGATCACGAAGGACGCGACCATCCGGGAGATCCACCACCGGGTGAAGAACAACCTCCAGACGGTGGCCGCGCTGCTGCGCCTCCAGGCCCGCCGGATGGACTCCGACCAGGGGCGGGAGGCACTGAACGAGGCGGTGCGGCGGGTCGGCTCGATCGCCATCGTCCACGAGACGCTCTCCCAGAATCTCGACGAGCGCGTCGAGTTCGACGACATCGCCGACCGCGTCATCTCGATGGTCGCCGAGATCTCCCCGGGCGGGGTGGTCTGCCGGCGCAACGGCCGCTTCGGCATACTGGACGCCGAGGTCGCCACGCCCCTGTCCATGGTGCTGACCGAGGTCCTCCAAAACGCCCTGGAGCACGCCTTCGCCCCCGGTGAGCAGGGCACCGTCGAGGTGACGGCGGTCCGCGGCGACGGGCGGGTGGCCGAGGCGCGGCTGCTCATCACCGTCCAGGACGACGGTCGCGGCCTGCCTCCCGGCTTCGATCCGCAGCGCACCGGGAACCTCGGCCTCCAGATCGTCCGCACCCTGGTGGAGGGGGAGTTGGGCGGTACGTTCGACATGCGCCCGGCCCCGGAGCGCGGTACGCGCGTCGTGCTCGACGTGCCGGTCCGCGCCCACAAGTAGCCCCGCCGGCCCGGTGGGCGCGCGAGGCGGCGCCCACTCTGCGTCACCGTCACCGCTGTCGGCTTCACCGCCGGCGCCCGACGCGGGCTCGGTGGTGTGCGGGCACAGCAGCGAGCCCCGGTCCGTGTAGGCACGGTCCGGGGCTCGAACGCTGTGGGTTACTGCTGCGCGCTGCTACTCGGGAGGCGCGGTGGCGGTGCTCAGGCGCTGGCGTTGCGCGCCCGGTTACGGGCGGCGCGGCGCTTCATCGCGCGGCGCTCGTCCTCGCTGAGGCCACCCCAGACGCCGGAGTCCTGACCGGACTCGAGCGCCCACTGCAGGCACTGCTCCATCACGGGGCAGCGTCGGCAGACGGCCTTGGCTTCCTCGATCTGCAGCAGCGCAGGACCGGTGTTGCCGATGGGGAAGAACAGCTCGGGGTCTTCCTCACGACAAACGGCGTTGTGACGCCAGTCCATGGCTGCTACCTCTCCTTGGTGTTGCATGCAAGTTGCTTGTGAATGTGAACGCTTTCACGAATCCCCCCACAAGGGAAGGGCCGACGGCCAGACGAACTGGTGTGGTCCTGGACTGAGGAGGGGTTCTGGCTTTCAGTGGAGTGCCGGTGTTGCGGGCTGTCCCGATCGCCACGTAGAGACTCGCAAACCTCGGCGGCGGATACAACCCCTTCCGGAAAGTTTTTTTTGATTCCTCGGTGTCGGCTAGGTCACAGCCGTACTTCTATGGGGTGGACCCCAGCCCATACGTTCGAGATAAAGGGCCAAGGGCCCTTCCACTCACACAATCACACCCAGTGCTCGGCGAACGCCTGTGAACGTCACGCTCGTGCGGAGCCCCAGGTGGTCTCCGTCCATCTGGAACGGGAGCGGCACCTTCGAATGCAAGGCGAAGTCCGTCTGGTCGTGCAAGGTCACCGCGTGCTTGCCGTGCGGGCCGCGCTCCGGCGTCGAGGTCAGCAGCTGGGTGGCGTACCGGGCGACGGCGGCCGTCGACAGCCGGCTCAGGGCGAGCACGTCGAGCGCCGTGTCGAAGGACGCCTCCGGTGAGGCGTACACCGGACGGTTGCCCAGGTACGTCCACGGTGAGGTGTTGCAGACTATCGACAGCACCAGCTCCCGCACGGGGTCGTGCCCCGGCCGCTCCAGGGTGATCGTGCCGTGCCGGCGGTGCGGGTCGTCCAGCAGCTGGCGGACCACCTGCCGCAGGTACAGCGCGTGCGTCGACCGCTTGCCCCGCTCCCGCTGCTGTTCGACGCGGCCGACCACCCCGGCGTCGAAGCCGAGGCCCGCGCAGAAGGTGAACCAGCGAGGCGGGACCGCCTCGTCCTCCGTACCCGGCGTGCCGGCCGCCAGCCCGAGGCCGACCGTACGGCTGCGGCGCTCGGCCAGCGCGTCCAGGATGGCGCCGGTCGCCTCGACGGCGTCGTTGGGCAGGCCCAGCGCACGGGCGAAGACGTTCGTCGACCCGCCCGGCACCACCGCGAGCCGCGGCAGCCGGTCCGGGTCCGGGCCCCGGTGCAGCAGGCCGTTGACAACCTCGTTGACCGTGCCGTCCCCGCCGAGCGCCACGACGAGGTCCACGTCGTCGGAGTCGGCCGCCCGCCGGGCCAGGTCCCGGGCGTGGCCCCGGTACTCCGTCGTCACCGCGTCCAGCTTCATCTCGCTGGCCAGGGCGTGGATCAGTACGTCACGGGTGCGGGCACTCGTGGTGGTGGCTGCCGGGTTGACCACGAGGAGTGCGCGCATGCCCGCCAGGTTACCTACCGCGCGGTACCGCGCCCAGGGGGGCCGGGGGCGGGCGGCTACCCTGCTGGGGTGAGCAGCAGCGAACAGCACCCCGCCCCCCGGACCCGTCCCACCCGCGTGACGGCCGCCGCCGCGGTGGCCGGCCTGGAGGCGCTGGCCCTCTTCGCCGGGGGCGTCTACGTCCTCGTGAACACCCTGACCGGCACGCCCGACGGCGTCACCCAGGCCCTCACCGGCGGCGCGACCCTCGTCGCGCTCGGCCTCATCCCGCTGCTCGCCGCGCGGGGGCTGCTGCGCTGCCGCAGCTGGAGCCGGGGGCCGGCGATCGTCACGCAGATCATGGCGCTGCCCGTCGCCTACACCCTGCTCACGGCGACCGGCGCGGCGATCCCGGCGGGCATCGCGCTGGCCGCGGCGGCGATCACCGGGCTGGTCTGCCTCGTGCACCCCGCGACGACCCAGGCCCTCGGCATCGGCCGCGGCAGCGCCTGAGCCCCTCGCGCACCCGCGCCGCCCGAGCACCCGCGCAGCGGTACCGTCCGGCCACCCGCGCCGCCCGGCGCGCGAACGGAGCCCCGGGCGGGCCCCGGCGGTCCGCCGCCCCGCACGGCCACGGACGCCACGCACGTCACGGCGGTGCGGGCGGTGCGGGGCGGTGCCGGGCGGCTACTCCTCGACCAGCAGCTTCTCGCGCAGCTGCGCCAGCGTCCGGGCCAGCAGCCGGGACACGTGCATCTGGGAGATGCCGACCTCCTGCGCGATCTGCGACTGGGTCATGTTCCCGAAGAACCGCAGCAGCAGGATCCGCTTCTCGCGCGGGGGCAGGTCCTCCAGCAGCGGCTTCAGCGACTCCCGGTACTCGACCCCCTCCAGCGCCTCGTCCTCGGCGCCCAGCGTGTCCGCGACGGCCGGCGACTCGTCGTCCGTGTCGGGGACGTCCAGGGAGAGCGTCGAGTAGGCGTTGGCGGACTCCAGTCCCTCCAGCACCTCCTCCTCCGAGATGCCGAGCTTCTCGGCCAGCTCGTGCACCGTGGGGGAGCGCCCGTGCAGCTGGGACAGCTCCGCCGTCGCCGTGGTGAGGGAGAGGCGCAGCTCCTGGAGGCGGCGGGGCACCCGCACCGCCCAGCCCTTGTCGCGGAAGTGGCGCTTGATCTCGCCCACGACCGTCGGCGTCGCGTACGTCGAGAACTCGACGCCCCGCTCCGGGTCGAAGCGGTCCACCGACTTGATCAGGCCGATGGTCGCGACCTGCGTCAGGTCGTCCAGCGGCTCGCCGCGGTTGCGGAAGCGGCGGGCCAGGTGCTCGACCAGCGGCAGGTGCATGCGGACGAGCTGGTTGCGCAGCTCCGCCCGCTCCGGGGAGCCGTCCGGCAGGTCGCGCAGCCGGACGAACATCGCCTTCGCCCCGCTGCGGTCCTGCGGGTCGTGCTGGGTCCTCTTCCGCCGCTCGTGCTCGTGTTCGCTCATCTTGGCCGCCCGCTCTGCCCGCGCCTGCTCCGGCGCCTCCACCAGACCGTCCACCGGGTGCGGCCGCGCCTGCTGTTCCGGGATGCCCTCGATGCCCTCCGCCGCGCTGAAGGCCCGGGGGCCGCGCTCCTCGTTCCGCACCGGACCGTCCCCGTCCCTCACGCCGGCCCGGGTCCCGCGCCGCGCTGTTTGTACAGGCTGATCGAGACCGTGCGGTCGTCCGCCACCGAGGAGTCCACCTTGCCCGCCAGGGCGGACAGCACCGTCCAGGCGAAGGTGTCCCGCTCCGGCGCGCGACCGTCGGTCGTGGGCGCCGACACCGTGACCTCCAGGGAGTCGTCGATCAGCCGGAAGACGCAGCTGAGGACGGAGCCGGCGACGGCCTGTTGCAGCAGGATCGCGCACGCCTCGTCCACCGCGATGCGCAGGTCCTCGATCTCGTCGAGGGTGAAGTCCAAACGCGCCGCCAGGCCGGCCGTGGCCGTACGCAACACGGACAGGTAGGCACCCGCAGCGGGCAGCCGGACTTCCACGAAGTCCTGGGTCCCGGGCTCGCCTGCGATCTGGGACACCCTCACCTCCAAGGTGGCACAAACTCGTTCGGGAACCGGAGGTGGAAGATCCCCCCGGAACCGTGCGGTACGCAGGAATGCGTAGTCGCGGTGACGCTATCGCGATCCATGGTGCCGTGTCGCCGGGGCCCCCGGGTCCGACGGCTGTCACTCATGGTAAGCACATGAGTACGGACAGTGGCTAGTGTTCTGCGGCGGCCAATCCGGAGAATCCGGCGGAGGGTTGACGTACCCAGGTGCCGGGGTGTCGAACCGTCGCGTTCTCAGCCGGGGTCGCCCCCGGCCGGTTCCGGGCGGCCCGTCACCACCGCGGCCACGGTCGTACCCGGCGCGAAGGCGCCCTCCTCCGCCAGGGTGACCAGCGCGTACAGCATCTTGGCGACGTACACGCGTTCCACCGCCAACCCGTGCCGCGCCCCGAAGTCCTCGGCGAACTCCTCCAGCGCCGGGCCGCCGCGGGCGTACCCGCCGAAGTGGAAGCGCTCGTCCAGCTCCCAGCGGCCGGCCGGCCCGCCGAAGGCCCGCTCCTGCAGGTCCCGTACCGCGTCGCCCAGGAAGCCGCCCCGCAGCACCGGCACGCCCAGCGCGCGCTGCCGCGGCCCGAGGCCCGCCGCCAGCCCGGCCAGGGTCCCGCCGGTGCCGCACGCCACCGCCACGACGTCCGCCCGGCCGCGCAGCTCCCCGCCCAGCGCCGCGCAGCCGCGCACCGCCGCCGCGTTGCTGCCGCCCTCCGGGACGACCACCGCGCCCTCGGGCGCGTCCCGCAGCAGCCGCGCCAGCACCGCCGGGTCGTCCTTGGCTCGGTACGTCGCCCGGTCGACGAAGACCAGGCGCATCCCGTCCGCCGCGCACCGCTCCAGCGACGGGTTCAGCGGCCGGCCGGCCAGCTCGTCGCCCCGCACGACACCGACCGTCGGGAAGCCGAGCAGCCGCCCGGCCGCCGCGGTCGCGCGCAGGTGGTTGGAGTAGGCACCGCCGAAGGTCAGCACCGGGCGTCCGGCCGCCGCGGCCAGGTTCGGGGCGAGCTTGCGCCACTTGTTGCCCACCAGGTCCGGGTGGACGAGGTCGTCCCGCTTGAGCAGCAGCCGCAGGCCGCGCCGGGTGAACCGGTCGTCGTCGGCCGGCAGCAGCGGGGAGGGCAGCCGCGGCTCCAGGGCGGCGGCGGGATCGCGGGACGTCACCCGCCCATTGTGCGGCCCCGTCACCCGCCCGAGTCGAAAATGATCTGTAGCTGCCCAGCCTTATCTTCATCCAGTCCCACTCATTTGTGTAATGGCGTACTCACGCCACGTGCTGAAAGGCTTCTGCCGCAGGTCCGTTCAGAAAGATCGAGAGGGACGTCCATGTCGGTTGGTTCGGTTGGTTCGGTCGGCGACGAGGTGCGGGCGGAGCAGGTGCCTCCGCAGCAGAGCCTCGGCACCGCGGCGGCGCGGAACCTGGCCACCACCACCAAGTCAGCACCCCAGATGCAGGAGATCACCTCCCGGTGGCTCCTGAAGATGCTGCCGTGGGTGCAGGTGCAGGGCGGCGCCTACCGGGTGAACCGGAGGCTCACCTACGCCGTCGGCGACGGGCGCGTGACCTTCGTGCAGACCGGCGGACGGGTCGAGGTGATCCCGGCCGAGCTGTGCGAGCTGCCGCCTTTGCGCGGGTACGACGACCAGGCCGCCCTCACGGAGCTCGCCCAGCGCTGCTCCCAGCGCGACGTCGCCCCCGGTGACGTCATCGTCGAGGCCGGCACGCCCGCGGACCGGGTCTTCCTCCTCGCGCACGGCAAGGTCGAGCAGGTCGGCACGGGCCCCTACGGCGACGAGGCCGTCGTCGACGTCCTGGCCGACGGCGCGTACTTCGGCGACGGCGCCCTCCTCGACGGCGAGTGCACCTGGGAGCACACCCACCGGGCCGCCACGGCCTGCGTGCTGCTGGAGCTGACCCGCGCCGACGTCCTCAACCTGGCCGAGCGCGCCGACTCCCTCTCCGCCCACCTCGCCGGGATGGCGTCCATCCCGCACCAGCGGACCAACCGGCACGGCGAGAAGGCGATCGACCTCTCCTCCGGCCACAGCGGCGAGCCGGTCATCCCGCACACCTACGTCGACTACGACCCGGCCCCGCGCGAGTACGAGCTGAGCGTCGCGCAGACGGTGCTGAAGGTCCACACCCGCGTCGCCGACCTCTACAACCAGCCGATGAACCAGACCGAGCAGCAGCTGCGGCTGACGGTCGAGGCGCTGCGCGAGCGCCAGGAGCACGAGCTCATCAACAACCGCGAGTTCGGCCTGCTCTCCAACGCCGACTACGGCCAGCGGATCCAGCCGCACGACGGGGTGCCCGGCCCGGACGACATGGACGAGCTGCTCTCCCGCCGCCGGGGCAGCAAGCTCTTCCTCGCCCACCCCAAGGCCATCGCCGCCTTCGGCCGCGAGTGCAACCGGCGCGGGCTGGTGCCCGAGACCATCGACGTCGGCGGCCACCGCATCCCGACCTGGCGCGGCGTTCCCATCTACCCCTGCAACAAGATCCCGATCAGCGACGCTCGGACCACCTCCATCCTGTGCCTGCGCACCGGGGAGGCGGACCAGGGCGTGATCGGTCTGCACCAGACCGGCATCCCGGACGAGATCGAGCCGAGTATGTCGGTGCGGTTCATGGGTATCGACGAACAGGCCATCATCTCGTACCTGGTCACGGCGTACTACTCCGCCGCCATCCTCGTGCCCGACGCCCTGGGCGTCCTGGAGAACGTCGAAGTCAGCCGCTGGAGGTGAGGACCGGGTACGGGCGGGGGCGCCCTGCACCGGCGCCCCCGCCCGTACCCCTGCCCGGAAACAGGACGCACGCTCCAGGAGCGGAGGAGGAACCGTGACGATGACCCACACGGACGGGACCGGCACCCGGCACGAGGGCGACGGCCGGGACGCGGTCGCGCTCCTCGACCGCACCCATGCCGCCGTCACCCCCCGGCTGCGTGCCGGCCTGGACTCGCTGCCCGGCCCGCTGCGGCGGGTGGCCATGTACCACTTCGGCTGGGAGCACGCCGACGGGACGCCCGCCTCCGGCCGCCCCGGCAAGGCGATCCGCCCGGCCCTCGTCCTGGCCTCGGCCCGCGCGCTCGGCGGGGACCCGGCCGTCGCCGTGGGGGCGGCCGCCGCCGTGGAGCTGGTGCACAACTTCACGCTGCTCCACGACGACATCGTCGACGAGGACCGCACCCGCAGGGACCGGCCCACCGCCTGGACGGTGTTCGGCGTGCCCGACGCCCTCGTCGCCGGGGACGCGCTGCAGGCCCTGGCCCTGGGCGCGCTCGTCGCCGAGGGGCACCCCGCCGCGCCCGCGGCGGCGGCCCGGCTCGGCGCCTGCGTGGTCGAGCTGTGCGCCGGCCAGCAGGCGGACTGCGCCTTCGAGGAGCGCGGCCCGCTCGACGTGTCGCTCGACGAGTGCCTGTCGATGGCGGAGGCCAAGACGGGGGCGCTGCTCGGCTGCTCCTGCGCGCTCGGCGCCCTGTACGCGGGCGCGGGCGAGGCGGAGGTCGCGGCGATGGACGCGTTCGGCCGGCAGGCCGGGCTGGCGTTCCAGCTGATCGACGACCTCATCGGCATCTGGGGCGACCCGCGGCACACCGGCAAGCCGGCCGGTGCGGACCTGGTCGCGCTGAAGAAGTCGCTGCCCGTCGTGGCCGCGCTCACCTCCGGCACGGCGGAGGGCGCGGAGCTGGCCGAGCTGTACCGGCGGCCCGCGCCGACCGAGGAGCA
This sequence comes from Streptomyces sp. DH12, assembly GCF_020873895.1. Lineage (GTDB taxonomy): Bacteria > Actinomycetota > Actinomycetes > Streptomycetales > Streptomycetaceae > Streptomyces. The sequence continues at coordinate 12,555 of NZ_JAHWGT010000063.1, forward strand.
CGTGGCCCGCGCGGCCCGGGCCGTGGAGCGGGCCGGCGGGCGGGACTGGGCCCAGGCGGAGGCCGCCGACCGGATGGCGCGGGCGGTCGACGAGCTGTCCCGCGCGGTGCCCGACCTGACGGCGGCCGGCGAGCTGCTGTCGCTGGCGGAGTTCGTCACCCGGCGCTCGTACTGAGCCCCACGGGCGGCCGGGGCGGGTCGCGCGGCCGGTTGCGCGGCCCGGCGGTCCGGCCGGCGGGGGTTCCGGGAGCGCGGCCGGCGGGGTACCGGGCGGGCCGCCGCCCGGGGACGAGCCGGGCAACAGCGCCGAGATCGGCCGAACTCCGGCCCGGAGGGTGTCCGGCGTCACGCCGGAGGCGGCCGTACCGCTACAGTCCGCGCCATGTCATCGGAGTCGACTGAAGTCTGGACCGGTTGGTACCGGGACCGCCGGGGTGCGGAATCGATCGTCGTCACGTCGGAGGGCCGGGGCGTCAGCACCCGCATCAGGGGCGTGCTGTACGGCGGCGGCTTCGCCGCGCTGCGGGCGGCGGAGGAGAACGGCGGCCTGCCACTGGCGGGCTGCGTGCTGGAGTGGGACCTCCCGCTGCCGGTCGTCACCGACGGTGCGGCTCGACAAGCCACCCTCAGCTGCCTGTTGGCGCTCGGTGAGGCACTGCCCGACGGCTCGCCCGAGCGGGTGGACCTCCAACTCACCCTGCACTGCGGCGGAGCGGCGTACGAGTCGGGTGTCACCGGGGGCGACTTCGAGCAGGCCCTCGACCGGATCCTGCGGCAGCTGCCCCCCGGCACGCGGTTCGCCCGCGACCTGCTCCAGGCGGCCTGAGCCCTCCCCGCACCCCCGGCGACCGCGTGCGGACGCGCCGACGCCCCGCGGTCCTCCCGCGGGGCGCCGGCGCGTACGGCCCGGACCGCGTGCCCACGGCCCCGGTCGGGCGCGCGCGGTCCGGTCGGGGGCGTACGGCCCCGGTCGGGTGCGTACGGCCCGGGTCGGGTCAGGACACGCGGGCGACGGCCGCGGCCAGGCCGTTGCGCCACAGCGAGTCGACCCGGGAGCGCTCCTGCGCGTTCGGGGTCGCGTTCTGGCAGGACGGGCCGGGCCCACCGCCCGACATCAGCTCGCTGCACGGGCCCGAGTAGCGGTCCGGCAGGCCGAGCACGTGCCCCGTCTCGTGGGACGTGACCCGGGTGGAGTTGTACGTCTGGTTCTGCCGGTAGTCGAGGAAGATGTAGCCGCGGCCGCGGCCGTCGGTGCTGGCGTACGAGCCGCGCGCGTCGTTGCCCTCGTAGTACCGGAAGTCGGGGTTGCTGCCCTCCTGCAGCCGCACGTTGACGACCGAGCTGTTCCAGATCTGCGTCGAGCGGGCTATCTGCGTGCGGAAGGTCGGGGCGTTGGCCGCCGAGTACACGACCGTGACCGCCTGCGTGCCGGGGGTCGCGGCCCGCTTGCGCGCCACGGAGTCCATGACCGCCTCGAAGAAGGCGCGGTTGGCCGCGGCCTCCTCCGACGAACCGGCGTACGCGGCGTACGGGGCGCCCGCGGCGCTCCGGTCGGCGGCCGGGGCGACGGGCGCCTGCGCGGCGGCGGTGGTCGCGGCGGGCACGGCGGCGAGAGCGGCGGCGACGCTCAGCGCGGCGGCCAGCACGGCCCTGGGGTGCTTCATGGGGGGCTCCTACTCGTCCTGAACGGTTGGGGGGACGCGTTCGGTTGGACGAAAGTGTCGGGGAGCCCCCGGTGCCCGCGGATGATGTCAGAGGGCGATAGCACGGCCGCATCACCCTCGACAACTCCCTTCAGGCTGGGGGAAATTCACGGGCTCACGGTGTCTGGTGCGGTGCGTGGTGAGCGCCCTACGCTCGGGACATGGAGCTGGAGGTGAGGCACCTGCGGGCGCTGTGCGCCATCGCCGACACGGGCAGCCTGCACAAGGCCGCCCGGCTCCTGGGCATGAGCCAGCCCTCGCTCACCACCCAGCTGCGCCGCATCGAGCAGGCGCTCGGCGCGGAGCTGTTCACCCGCGGCCGCACCGGCTGCCGGCCGACCCCCCTGGGCCGGGCCGTGCTGAGCCGCGCCCGCCCGCTGGTCGCCCAGATGGCGCTCCTCGTCGGGGAGGCACGCGCGGCCGCCGCCCGCGCCGACGGGGCCCGGCTGCGCATCGGCTCCACCGCCAGCCGCGCCCTCGCCGGCTGGCTGCGGCGGCTGCGGCAGCGGCTGCCCGGCACGGACATCACCCTGCACATGGACGTCTCCGCCAACGCCCTGCTGCGCGCCCTGGCCGCCGGCCAGCTCGACGTGGCCTTCGTGCACGAGGTCGAGGGCTGCCCGCTGCGCGTCCCCGACGGGCTGGAGCGGCGCGTACTCGTCGAGCGGGAGCCGCAGTTCGTCTCCATGGCCCGCGACCACCCGGCCGCCGCCGCGGCCGTCGTCGACATCGCCGACCTGGCGGAGGACCGCTGGATGGTCGACCCGACCGTCGACGGGGAGTGGGACGGGCTGCGCCGCGTCCTGGGCGCCGCCGGCATCGACCCGCCGCTGATGCACGCCGACTACCACACGGCGGCGTCCCTCATCGTCGTCGGCGAGGCCGTCGCCCCCTGCCAGCCCACCTCCGGCCCGCGCGACGACATGGCGATCCGCCCGCTGCGGGACGACCCCCTCGCCGTACGGCTGCTGCTCTACCACCGGCGGGGCGACGACGGCGCCGCCCTGTACGGGACGGCCTACGCCGCGCTCGCCGCCGCCTACCGCGAGGCGGCCCTGCGCACCTCCGCGTACCGCCACTGGCTCCTCCGCCACGGCACCCCCCTGCCGTGCCCCGGCTGACCCCCACCGACAGCCGCACACGGCCCGAGCGGCGCCCCGCCCCCGCGCAAATGCCCGCACCCGGCCCCGCGGCCGCCGGGTGGGCGGGCGCGGGACCGGGTGCGGGGGTGTCCGGCCGGTGGACGGGTGCCACCGGCCGGACGTGGCCGGACCGGTCGGGTCAGGCCTTCTTCGTCTCCCAGAAGATCTTGTCGATCTGGGCGATGTAGTCCAGGGCCTTCTGGCCCGTCGCCGGGTCGGTCGACGCCTTGGCGGCCGAGAGGGCCTTCAAGGTGTCGTTGACCAGCTGGTGCAGCTCCGGGTACTTCTCGAAGTGCGGCGGCTTGAAGTAGTCGCTCCACAGCACGGAGACGTGGTGCTTCGCCAGCTCGGCGCGCTGCTCCTTGATGACCGTGGCGCGGGCCTGGAAGTGCGGGTCGTCGTTCGCGGCCATCTTGTCCTGGACGGCCTTGACCGACTCGGCCTCGATGCGGGCCTGGGCCGGGTCGTACACGCCGCACGGCAGGTCGCAGTGGGCGCTGACCTTCACCTTGGGGGCGAACAGGCGGGAGAGCATGCTGCTGTCCTTCCTCGTGATCGTCTTCTCAAGGTGGGACATTACTCGGTGACAGGCCGGTTTTCGCGGGCAGCCCCCGGGGCTTAGGACGAAAGTCCAGGGGGATCATGGGACTCGTGGAGGAACCGCGCGCACGACGCCCGGCAGGTGGTGGAGGAAGATGACGGACCGAGGGCGCGGGCCCCTGCTCCCGTACGGGGTCGCCGAGGTGACGGGGCCGTCCATGGTGCCCACGCTGCGCCACGGCGACCGGTTGCTGGTGCGGTACGGGGCCCCGCCGCGCGCGGGCGCCGTGGCCGTGCTGCGCCATCCGCTCCAGCAGGACCTGCTGCTCGTGAAGCGGCTCGTCGAGCTGCGGGACGGCGGCTGGTGGGTGCTGGGCGACAACACCGGCGCGGAGGCCGTCGACAGCAGGGCGTTCGGGGAGGTCCCCGCCGACCTCGTGCTGGGCCTGGCGCGGGTGCGGTACCGGGGGATGCGCCCGGGGCGTCAGCGCTCGCTCGGCGCCGTGCTGGCGTGGCTCGTCTCGGCGGTGCGGCCGGTGTCGGCCGACCGCTCGCTCTCCAGGCGCTTGCGGGCCCGGTAGGCGGCCACGTTCGCGCGGGTGGCGCAGCGGTCGGAGCAGTAGCGGCGGGAGCGGTTGGTGGACGTGTCCAGGTAGGCGTTGCGGCAGGGGGCCGCCTGGCACAGGCCGAGCCGGTCGGCGCCGAACTCGGTGAGGTGGAAGGCGAGTCCCATGGCGGCGATCGCGGCGTACCCGGCGGTCGCGTTCGACGGGTGCTCGGCGAGGTGCATGTGCCAGCGCGGCCGGCCCTCGTCGTCCAACTGGTCGTGGCCGGAGATCTGCGGGCTCACGGGGAACTCCAGCAGCAGTGAGTTCAGCAGGTCCACGGCGCGTGCCTGATCGCCCTCGTCGGCGGCGGTGAAGACCGCCCGCAGCCGCGCCCGCACCGAGCGGAACCGGGTGACGTCCGCGTCGGTCACGCGCCGCGCCATCTGCGTCATCCCGACGAACAGCTCCCGCACCGCCTCGACGGAGGTGAGCGCGTCCTTGCCGCGCGCCGGCTCCTCGGTGTTCACCAGCTGCACGGCGTAGTCCGAGTAATAGGCCAGTTCCACTTGTCGTCCTTACAAGAGCGGTCCGGGGAGTCGACGGACCCAGCGTAAGGGATAAGGTCCGAAAGGGATTATTACCGCAGATGGCCGCTCCGGTCGTGGAAACGGATCGGCGGGCTCCCCTCGGCTGGGGGCGGCCGGGGGTGCGGAGTGGCCTTTCCGGCGGAATTCGGTTGTCCGTCAAGTATTGCGGAAATTCCGGCGGCCGGGTGGAAAATCCACACGCGGTCTTGACGGATTCCGGCGCGTGGGGTAGCGAAACGGCGCCGCCTCGCCCCGCGGCCGAGGTGGAGGGCGAAACGGGGCCGGTCGCCGGATTGCGC
>NZ_JAHWGT010000637.1 GCF_020873895.1 Streptomyces sp. DH12
GTGTACGTGTGCCGACTGGGACGGGTGCCCCGGCGTCCCCCGGTGCGGGGCCGCGGGCGAGGGACCCGGGCGGGCGTCGAGCGCGGTGAGCGCGTCGCGCAGCCCCCGGTGTACATCCTCGTACACCTCGAGATGGCCGTCGGTGGTGAGGTGGTCGGCGTCGGCCAGCCGTTCCACCTGGGCGTCGACCTCGGCGTTCCCGGTCGGGGTGCGCGGCACGCCCAGCGGTGCGGGACCGGCGGGCCCGTCGTCGTACGGCGGCTGCGCCGCGGCCTGCTCCGGCGGCCCGTCCCGCGTGGCCCCGGGGTCCGGCTTCGTGTCCGCCGCCTTCGGCACTGCGTCGTTCATGCCCCGACGCTACCGCGAACGGCTGGGGTACCGTCGTGCGCGATGACCACGATCGAGGAGTGCCGTGCGGCACTCGACAAGCTGTCGGACAGCATGGGCGACGCCGAGGGCGCCGTCCGTGCGGCGGCCTCGATGGAGCGGTCGGTCACCTGCCACGTCACGTCCAGGTCCGTGACGTGGCAGGTGAC
>NZ_JAHWGT010000638.1 GCF_020873895.1 Streptomyces sp. DH12
CATCACCCGCAGTCGCACGGCGTGGGCGCTGGCCGTGTTCTTCGGGCTCCAGGCCACCGCCGCCTACATCAGCATGGGCTGGATGGCGCAGATCTTCCGTGACGCGGGCGTCCCCGCGGGCCGGGCCGGACTGCTGCTCGCCGTCACCATGGTGATGGGCGTCCCTCTGGCGTTCGTCATCCCGCGCCTCGCCGCCCGGCTGCCCCGCCAAGGCCCGATCGTGCTCGTGCTGGGCGTCAGCGGCCTGCTCGGATACGCCGGCCTCTACTTCGCCCCGGCCGCCGGCGCGTGGGCCTGGGCGGTGCTGGTGGGCATCGCCAACTGCGCCTTCCCGCTCGCGCTCACCATGGTCGGCATGCGGGCGCGGACGGGCGCGGGCGTGGCCCAGCTGTCCGCGTTCGCGCAGAGCACCGGCTATCTGATCTCCATCCCCGGGCCTCTGCTGGTGGGCGTGCTGTACCAGCACAGCGGGGGCTGGGGGCTGGCGATCGCGCTGATGGCGGGGCTGTTGGTCCCGCAGATGATCGTCGGGGTGG
>NZ_JAHWGT010000639.1 GCF_020873895.1 Streptomyces sp. DH12
TACGGCGTGGAGCGGCTGCACGCCTCGCTGCCCCGGCTGGCCGAACTGCCGCTGGGCGGAACCGCCGTCGGCACCGGCATCAACACCCCGCCCGGGTTCTCCGCCGCCGTCATCGAGGAGGTGGCGCGGGCGACCGGGCTGCCGCTGACCGAGGCGCGCAACCACTTCGAGGCGCAGGGCGCCCGGGACGGCGTGGTCGAGACCAGCGGGCAGCTGCGCACGATCGCCGTCGGCCTGACGAAGATCGCGAACGATCTGCGGTGGATGGCGTCCGGTCCGCGCACCGGCCTCGCCGAGATCGCCCTGCCCGACCTCCAGCCCGGCTCCTCGATCATGCCCGGCAAGGTCAACCCGGTGATCCCGGAGGCCGTGCTGATGGTGTGCGCGCAGGTCACGGGCAACGACGCGACCGTCGCCGCGGCCGGCGCGTCCGGCAACTTCGAGCTCAACGTGATGCTGCCGGTGATCGCCAAGAACGTGCTGGAGTCGGTGCGGCTGCTCGCCAACGTCTCCCGCCTCCTCGCCGACCGCACGGT
>NZ_JAHWGT010000640.1 GCF_020873895.1 Streptomyces sp. DH12
CCGCCGTCTGGACGTGGGTCGTCACCGCCGCGTACGCGATCCTCTCGGACATCTTCATCGGCGGGTCGTACTACTACACCAACGGCGGGCCGATGCTGGTCACGTCGGCGTTCGCCCTGCTCGTGGTCTGTCTCTGGCACGTCCGGCACACCGCCCAGCAGGAGGTGACCGCGCAGCAGACGGTCACCGCGCAGGAGCGGTCCCGGCGCACCCTGCTGGAGGAGCGCACCACCATCGCCCGTGAGCTGCACGACGTGGTGGCCCACCACATGTCGGTGGTCGCCATCCAGGCCGAGGCCGCGCCGTACCGGGTGGAGAACCCGCCGGAGGAGCTGGAGCGCGCCTTCGCCACCATCCGGGAGAACGCCGTCGCCGCCCTCACCGAGCTGCGCCGCATCCTCGGCGTGGTCCGCGCCGAGGACTACGAGGCCCCCGACGCCCCGCAGCCCACCCTCGCCGACCTGGACGCCCTGCTGGTCAACGTCCGGGACGCCGGGTTGGCCGTGGAGAAGGCGGTGACCGGCGCGGTGCGGGAG
>NZ_JAHWGT010000641.1 GCF_020873895.1 Streptomyces sp. DH12
GCTCTGGAGTCGTACGGTCTGGACCCGGCGCGCCGCGAGCTGTTGGCGGCGGAGGTCCTCGGTTGCGGACTGGACTGGGTACTCTCCGGGGGCCAGGGTTCCGCTCCTCCCGCCGCCGTGTGCGTGGCGTGCCGGGCCGGGCGGGTGGACGACGACGGATACTGCGAGAACTGCGGCCACGCCCAGCCGCGCGAACGGGACCACATGGAACAGGAATGCGGCCCCGTCGCCGCGGTCAGCGACCGCGGTCTGCGGCACCACCGCAACGAGGACGCCTTCGCCGTCGGCACGACCGCGCTGCCCGACGGCTCCCCCGTGTCCGTGGCGGTCGTCTGTGACGGCGTCTCCTCGGCGACCCGCCCCGACGAGGCGTCACTCGCCGCCTCCCGCGCGGCGAACGCGTCCCTGCTCGACGCGCTGCCGCGCGGCACGCACCCGCAGCAGGCGATGCACGAGGCGATCCTCGCCGCCTCCGAGGCGGTCAACGCGCTGGCGGGCGAGCAGCCCGCGGAGGCCGACGAGCACGCCCCGCAGCA
>NZ_JAHWGT010000642.1 GCF_020873895.1 Streptomyces sp. DH12
CAGTGAGTCGCCCCGTGCCAGGGTCACCTCACTCATGGAGGCGCGAAGCTCCGCGGCCTGCTCGTCATCGAGCGCCGCGAAAAGCGGGTTCCGCCGCAGAACGTCGTCCACGAGTTCTCTCCTCTTCGACCTGCTCAGGGGATCTTGGTTCCCCTGCGTGCCAGGGGACCGTGGTTCCCATTTTGCCGGACCGTCCAAACAGTGTGATCTGTCACAAGGATGCCGCACAGGTCGGCCGGGGTATGCGGCAGGGGTCCAATTGGACGCCGATCTTCTGGGGCCGGGGCGGATGTCCGTGCCGGGTCGTAGGCTGGCCGGGTGTCCAAATCGCCGGTGAGAGCACAGGCCGAGGGGGCTGCGCGGGTGAGTGCAGAACGCGATTCCGCTGTGGGCGAACAGGGCTCCGATGGCGGTAGGAAGACCGCGGGAGCCGCGAGGACGGCTGCCGCCGGGACGGGCGCCTCCGCCTCCGCCGCGAAGAAGGCCGCCCCTTCCAAGAAGGCGGCTGCCCGGAAGCCCGCCGCGGCCAAGAAGGC
>NZ_JAHWGT010000643.1 GCF_020873895.1 Streptomyces sp. DH12
TCGCGGGGGACCGGTCCAACGCCACGGTGGTGAGCATCCCCCGGGACCTGATGACCGGGATACCGGACTGCGAGACCCGGCAGTCCGACGGCTCGACGAAGACGATCCCCGGCTCGGAGGGCACCACCCGGTTCAACGAGTCCTACGGCGTCGGGGGCCGCGACCCCGGCTGCACCATGCGCACGGTCGAGGAGCTGACCGGCCTGGACGTGGACCACTTCATGATGTTCGACTTCAACGCCGTCAAGACGCTGTCCACGGCGGTCGGCGGCGTCGAGGTGTGCCTGGAGAAGCCGCTGAAGGACACGGACGGCGGCACGAACCTCGACCTCCCGGAAGGAAAGAGCACCATCCAGGGCGAGGAGGCCCTGTCGTTCCTGCGCAACCGGCACGGACTGAAGAACGAGAGCGACCTGGACCGGATCGGGATGCAGCAGAAGTTCGTCGCGTCGATGCTGCGCCGGCTCAAGGAGGACACGCTCAGCAGCCCGTCGAAGATGCTGGACGTCGCCGACGCGGCCACCAAGTCCCTCAC
>NZ_JAHWGT010000644.1 GCF_020873895.1 Streptomyces sp. DH12
GTACGACCGGGACGGCAGGTCGGTCACGCTGCGTGCGGGCACGTTCGAGCGGAAGGGGTCCAACCTTGCCGCGGGGACGGACTCCCGGCTGCCCGTGCTCATGCCTGCGAGCGCGGTGCACCCCTTCCTTCAGCACCAGTTCCCCGTGTACCTCACGGGCGCCCGGATCGGAAACGTCACGGTCTACCCCGCCAACCACGCGCGCGCCGGGCAGGTGTGGCTGACGCAGCACCCCGGCGTGAACGCCGGCCAGAACATCAACAGCGTGACCATGAATTGGACGGTGTGACGTGGCGCGGTATCTGTACGGAGCGACCCTCGCCGACTACGTCGTCCAGCCGACCGACGGACTCTGGGGAGTCGCCCCCGGGGCCGCGCTGACGTTCTGGTCCTCAGCGGACGGCGGCACCCAGTACACCGATCTCCTCGACGGCAGCGGCGCCACCGCCTCGACGATCACGACCGACGAGAACGGGTTCGTCCCGAGCTTCTCGGGACCCGACGGCGTGACGGGAATGTGGGCGGACGCCGGGGG
>NZ_JAHWGT010000645.1 GCF_020873895.1 Streptomyces sp. DH12
GTCCCTGCTCTCCGAGCAGGCCTACCGGCGCGGCCTCAACGTCGTCGCCGTCGCCCCCGCCGGCACCCCGCTCGCCGAGGCCGTCTCCGGCAGCCGCGGCCTGTTCGTCCCCGTGGCCACCGCGCCCTACGACCACGACGAACCCCTCGCCGCCTCCGCGCCCGGCGTGCTGTGGGCGCTGCTCACCCCGCTGCTCGCCCTGCTGGACCGCACCGGCCTGCTCACCGCCCCGCCGGACGCCCTGCAGAAGGTCGCCGACCGCCTCGACGCCGTCGCCGAACGCTGCGGGCCCGCCGTCGCCACGTACAGCAACGCGGCCAAGACCCTCGCCGCCGAACTCGCCGACGCGCTGCCCATCGTCTGGACGGAGGGCGTCTCGGCCGGACCGGCGGGCCGGCGCTTCGCCGCCGCGCTCGCCGAACTGTCCGGCACCCCCGCCGTCGTCGCCGAACTGCCCGAGGCCCTCGCCGCGCACAGCGCCCTGCTCGCAGGACCGCTCGCCGCCAGCGCCGACCCGGACGACTTCTTCCGCGAC
>NZ_JAHWGT010000646.1 GCF_020873895.1 Streptomyces sp. DH12
GACGCGGTGGAAGCGGGTGACGCCGTTCTCCAGGCCGCGCAGCCCCATGAAGGCGTTGCGGTTCTCCACGGTGACGCCCTCGGAGTCCGCCTCCACGACGAAGGCGGTGATGCCGCCCCGGTGGCCCTCGGACCTGGGGACGCGGGCCATGACGACGAGCAGGTCGGCGACCACGCCGTTGGTGGTCCACAGCTTCACGCCGTCGAGCACGTAGTCGTCGCCCTCGGGTACGGCGGTGGTGGCGAGGCGGGCCGGGTCGGAGCCGACGTCGGGCTCGGTGAGCAGGAAGGCGGAGATGTCGGTGCGGGCGCAGCGCGGCAGGAACGTCTCCTTCTGCTCGCGCGTGCCGAAGATCTTCAGCGGCTGGGGGACGCCGATCGACTGGTGCGCGGAGAGCAGGGCGCCGATGGCGGGGCTGGCGGAGCCGACCAGGGCGAGGGCCTTGTTGTAGTACACCTGGGTGAGGCCGAGGCCGCCGTACTTGATGTCGATCTTCATGCCGAGGGCGCCGAGCTCCTTGAGCCCGTTGATCAC
>NZ_JAHWGT010000064.1 GCF_020873895.1 Streptomyces sp. DH12
TCTCTGCCACCCGCTGGAGCGGGCTGCCGGGCCGTTCTCCGCTTTCGCGTTTCCCTTTCCGGCGATTCCGACTCTATCAGATCCGTTTTCCGTTCCGTTTCCGGTCCGGATTCTGTTTCCGATGGCCGTCGGGGGCCTTTTGCCTTTCGGCTGCCGCTACGTTAGCCGATCTCCCGCGGTGCTCATAATCGAGCCCTTAGGGATGCCTTTCGGAAAACCGAAATGGACCCCGTCCGGGGTGATCGTTCAGTAGTGGGTTGGCCGCGCCAGGGGTGCTGCTACAGCGTGCCCCGGCTCCATGGCTTCATCGACATTAGGCGGTTGCCCGCCCCGCGTCAAGTCCTCCGCTTGCGCGGCGCGTGCGCGCGGTAGGGGCTGACCGTCGGGTCCCCGTCGATCCAGAAGCGCCACGGGTGGGCGGCCCCTTCCCCGCCGACGCCGGTGCGCGGGCCGCTGCAGACCTGTTCGGGGGTGACCGGGCTCCCGGCCAGCACCGACAGCGGGGAGTCCGCGCCCGCGCAGGCGTCCGTGCCGTCCAGGGTGCGGTCCACGTCCAGAGCGGTGGCGAGGCGGGCCGGGCCCTTGGCCAGCTCCCGGTCGTGGCGGGCCGTGGGGCGGTGCCTCCGGGCGAGGTGCCGGCCGGTGCCGATCTCGCCGGCGCGGAGCAGGACCCCGCTCGCGGTGCCCTCGGGGCAGCACACCAGGTTCAGGCAGTGCCACATCCCGTAGGTGAAGTACACGTACGCGTGACCCGGCGGGCCGAACATCACGGCGTTCCTCGCCGTGCGGCCCCGGTAGGCGTGGGAGCCGGGGTCGATCTCCCCGGCGTACGCCTCGACTTCCGTGAGGCGCACTTCGATGGGGCCGTCGTCCGTCCGGCGCACCAGGGTCCGGCCCAGCAGGTCGCGGGCCACCTCCAGCACGGGGCGGTCGAAGAACTCCCGGGGCAGCGGCGTACGGTCGGGGCTTTCGATCATGTTGTACGAGCGTACCGGGGTGGCGTGCGGAACCGGCTACCGTCTTCCGCGCGTAGGCGTACGTGACGCAGACCGACAAGGGAGTGGGACATGGGTTTCAAGAAGATGCTCGCGAGTCTGGGCGCGGGTGGCGCGAACGTCGAGACGGTGCTGACCGAGGCGAACGTGCTGCCCGGTGGCGTCGTCCAGGGCGAGGTGCGCATCGAGGGCGGTTCGGTGCCGCAGGACATCCAGGGCCTGTCCCTCGGGCTTCAGGCGCGGGTCGAGGTCGAGGGCGGCGAGCAGGAGGTGAAGCAGGACATCGAGTTCACCAAGGTGCAGCTCGGCGGGGCCTTCACCGTGCAGGCCGGGGCCGTGCACGTCGTGCCGTTCGGCCTGGAGATCCCCTGGGAGACGCCGGTGACGTGCATCTCCGGGCAGCAGCTGCACGGGATGCACATCGGGGTGACCACCGAGCTGGCCATCGCGCGGGCCGTCGACTCCTCGGACCTGGACCCGGTCAACGTGCATCCGCTGCCGGCCCAGCAGGCGATCCTCGACGCCTTCGTGCAGCTCGGGTTCCGGTTCAAGAGCGCCGACATGGAGCGCGGGCACATTCGGGGGACGCGGCAGCGGCTGCCGTTCTACCAGGAGATCGAGTTCCTGCCCCCGCAGCAGTACCGGGGGCTCAACCAGGTGGAGCTGACGTTCGTCGCCGACGGGCGCGAGATGGACGTCGTCCTGGAGATGGACAAGAAGGCGGGGCTGTTCAGCGAGGGCAGCGACTCGTTCCGCTCCTTCGTGGTCGGGCTCGACGACTTCCGGTCCACCGACTGGACCGCGTACCTGAACCAGTGGCTCGCCGACGTCGGTGGGCGCCGCAACTGGCTCTAGGCTCGGTTCCCCGACCGAGGATCATGCGAATCGGAGGTTCTGACGTGACCGAAGCGAAGAGGGCGCCGCTCCCCCACGACTTCCACCCGCGGGTGCCGTCCTTCACCGTGGTGAGCGACGATGTGGCGCCGGGGGCCGTACTGGCGGACGGGCAGGTGTACGCGAAGGGGAACACCTCGCCGCACCTGCGGTGGGAGGGCTTCCCGGCGGAGACGAAGAGCTTCGCCGTGACGTGCTTCGACCCGGACGCGCCGACCGGCAGCGGCTTCTGGCACTGGGTGCTGTTCGACGTCCCGGCGTCGGTGACGGAGCTGCCCGCCGGTGCGGGGAGCGGTGGCTTCGAGGGGCTGCCCGAGGGTGCGGTGCACGTCCGCAACGACTACGGGTCGAAGGACTTCGGCGGTGCGGCGCCGCCTCCCGGTGACGGCCCGCACCGGTACGTGTTCACCGTGTACGCCGTCGACACGGAGAAGCTGGGGCCGGACGACGGGGCTTCGCCCGCGGTGGTCGGGTTCAACCTGCGGTTCCACACCCTGGCGCGTGCGCAGCTGATCGGGGAGTACGAGACACCCGCGGAGAGCTGAACGTTCGCCTGCCGTTCGCCCGCTCCTGGCCCGTACGAGGCCGGGAGCGGGCATTTTCTGCTTCCGGATATTGCGTTGTCCCGTCCGGTGCGGCCCCGCCACAGTTGGTCCAGGCACGTCAGGGGGACGGCCGGCACACGGAGGTGGGCGGACATGCGGGACACGCTGGTTCTCAACGCGAGCTTCGAGCCGCTGTCGACGGTGTCGCTGCACCGGGCCGTCGTGCTGGTGTTGCAGGGCAAGGCGGTCGTCGAGCACGCCCATCCCGGGTTGCGGGTGCGCGCGGCCGCGGTGGAGCTCCCGGTGCCGCGGGTGATCAGGTTGTGCCGGTACGTCCGGGTGCCGTTCCGAAGACACGCGCCGTGGTCGCGGCGGGGGGTGTTGGCGCGGGACCAGCACCGGTGCGCCTACTGCGGGCGGCGGGCGTCGACCGTGGACCACGTGCTGCCGCGGTCGCAGGGGGGTGCGGACAGCTGGCTGAACACGGTCGCGTCGTGCGCGGAGGACAACCACCGCAAGGCGGACCGGACTCCGGAGGAGGCGGGGATGCCGCTGCTGTTCCAGCCGTTCGTGCCGACTCCGGCGGACGCGATGCTGCTGGCGCTGCGGGCGGGTGAGCGCTCGGAGCTGCCGCAGTGGCTGACGGACCGGTGGGCTCCGGCGGCGGCCTGACGCATGTGGGTGGGCGGCGGCCCGTCCCCGGCTCGTGCCGGGGGCGGGCCGTTGGTCATCGGGTGAGGAGCTGGAGGATCGCCGCGCTGCCGATGACGACGATCAGGACCCGCAGCACCCGCGGGGGGAGTCTGCGGCCTATCCGCGCGCCGAGCTGGCCGCCGATGGTGGAGCCCACGGCGATGAGGGCGACGGCGGTCCAGTCGAAGTGGGCGGCGAAGACGAAGAAGAGAGCCGCGACGGAGTTGACGACGGCGGCGAGGACGTTCTTGGCGGCGTTGAGGCGCTGGAGGGTGTCGTCGAGCAGGATGCCCATGAGGGAGAGGTAGACGATCCCCTGGGCGGCGGTGAAGTAGCCGCCGTAGACGCTGGCGAGGAGCAGTCCGGCGAAGAGGAGGGGGCCGCCGCGGTCGCCGGGGGTGGTGGTGCGGCCGTCGCGGTCGCGGCGGCGCTGCACGGCCCGGGTGATGCGGGGTTGCAGGACGACGAGGACCAGGGCCAGGGCGACGAGGACGGGGACGATCGTCTCGAACGCGGTGGAGGGGAGCAGCGTGAGGAGGACCGCGCCGCACAGGCCGCCGATGGCGGCGGCGACGGCCAGGCGCAGGACGCGGGGGCGCTGGCCGGCGAGTTCGGCCCGGTAGCCGATGGCTCCGCTGATGGAGCCGGGGATGAGGCCGAGGGCGTTGGAGACGGTGGCGGTGACGGGGGGCAGGCCGGTCGCCAGCAGGACGGGGAAGGTGATGAGCGTCCCCGAGCCGACGATGGTGTTGATGGTGCCGGCGCCGATCCCCGCCGCGAAGACGGCGAGCATTTCCCAGATCGTCACTGTGCCCCCGTGCGGGATCGGTGGTGAGTGAACCGATCATGCACGAGGGCGGGGGTGTGAGTCGACCGGGGGTCCCGTCGAGCCGGGTCCCGCGGGTGGGCTCGCGTCGGGCCGGCTCGTGTCGGGCGGGGGCGTCGTCGAGCGGGGTGGGCCGGTCGGGGTCAGTCGGTCGGGTGGTCGTCCCGGCGGGTGTCCTTGCCGGTGTTGAAGCCGGGGGCGCCGTTGCCGAGGTTGCCGAAGGCGCCGGAGAGGCCCTTGAGGGCGTCGCCGATCTCGCTGGGCACGATCCAGAGCTTGTTGGCGTCGCCCTCGGCGATCTTCGGGAGCATCTGGAGGTACTGGTAGGAGAGCAGCTTCTGGTCGGGGTCTCCGGCGTGGATGGCCTCGAAGACCGTGCGGACGGCCTGGGCCTCGCCTTCGGCGCGCAGGGCGGCGGCCTTCGCCTCGCCCTCGGCGCGCAGGATCGCGGACTGCTTCTCGCCCTCGGCGGTCAGGATCTGCGACTGGCGGATGCCCTCGGCGGTGAGGATCGCGGCCCGCTTGTCACGGTCGGCGCGCATCTGCTTCTCCATCGAGTCCTGGATGGAGGTGGGCGGTTCGATGGCCTTGAGCTCGACGCGGTTGACGCGGATGCCCCACTTGCCGGTCGCCTCGTCCAGGACGCCGCGGAGGGCGGCGTTGATCTCCTCGCGGGAGGTGAGGGTCCGCTCCAGGTCCATGCCGCCGATGATGTTGCGCAGCGTGGTGACGGTGAGCTGCTCGATCGCCTGGATGTAGCTGGCGACCTCGTAGGTGGCGGCGCGGGCGTCGGTCACCTGGTAGTAGATCACCGTGTCGATGTTGACGACGAGGTTGTCCTGGGTGATGACCGGCTGGGGCGGGAAGGGGACGACCTGCTCGCGGAGGTCGATCCGGTTGCGGATGGTGTCGATGAACGGGACGACGATGTTGAGGCCCGCGTTCAGCGTGCGGGTGTAGCGCCCGAAGCGTTCGACGATGGCGGCGCTGGCCTGTGGGATGACCTGGATCGTCTTGATCAGGGCGATGAAGACGAGCACCACCAGGATGATCAGAACGATGATGACGGATGGCATCGTGCTCCCCGTGCCCTCGGCTGCCAATGGATGTCGGTGATCGATCTTCCCAGACTGCGGGCTGTCGCGCCGGGCGTTCCCGGTGCTCGGCCGGCTTCTCGTCACATGACGAGTGCCGTCGCCCCGTCGATGTCGACCACGTCGACCTGTTCCCCGACGTCGAAGACCTGGTCGGGGGCGTAGGAGCGGGCGGACCAGACCTCGCCGGCGAGCTTCACGCGGCCGCCGGCGCCGTCGACCCGTTCGAGGACGGTGGCTTGACGGCCCTTCAACGCGTCGATGCCACTGGCGTGTTGGGGCCGGTCCTCGCGGTGCCGGGCCGCGATGGGCCGGACCACGGCGACGAGGGCCACGGAGACGGCGACGAAGACGACCACCTGGGCCACCACGCCGAAGCCGAGTCCCGCGGTGGCGGCGCCCGCCACCGCTCCGACGGAGAACATGCCGAACTCCGGCATCGCGGTGAGGACGAGCGGGATGCCGAGCCCCACCGCCGCGATCAGCCACCACACCCATGCGTCGATGTCCACGTGGTCATGGTAGGCCCGCGCGGGCTGTCGGGGACAGGGCGCGAAGGGGGCGGCGGGGGACGGCCGTTGGCCCGGGCCGCCGGGAGCGGGGCGCGGACGGGGCGCCGGGAAAGGGGCGCGGATGGGGCGTCGGGGGGGGGCGGTCGGGGCGGGGTCAGGAGAGAGGCAGGCCCTGGGCGGTGTAGCGGTCGCCGCGGTGCTCGACGACGAGCGGCAGGCCGAAGCAGCGGGAGAGGTTGCGGGAGGTGAGCTCGGTCTCGACCGGCCCCGCGGCGAGGACCTTGCCCTGACGGATCATCAGGACGTGGGTGAAGCCGGGCGGGATCTCCTCGACGTGGTGGGTCACCATGATCATGGAGGGGGCGTACGGGTCCCGGGCGAGGCGGCCGAGGCGGCGGACGAGGTCCTCGCGGCCGCCGAGGTCGAGGCCGGCGGCGGGCTCGTCGAGGAGGAGCAGCTCGGGGTCGGTCATGAGCGCGCGGGCGATGAGGGTGCGCTTGCGTTCGCCCTCGGAGAGGGTGCCGAACTTCCGGTCGAGGAAGTCGGACATGCCGAGGCGGTCGAGGAAGGCGCGGGCGCGGTCCTCGTCGACGGCGTCGTAGTCCTCCTGCCAGGTGGCGGTCATGCCGTACGCGGCGGTGAGCACGGTCTGCAGGACGGTCTGGCTCTTGGGGAGCTTCTCGGCCATGGCGATGCCGGCCATGCTGACGCGGGGGCGGAGGTCGAAGACGTCGACCGCGCCGAGCCGCTCGCCGAGGATCCGGGCGGTGCCGCGGGTGGGGAAGAGGTAGGTGGAGGCGACGTTCAGGAGGGTGGTCTTGCCCGCGCCGTTCGGTCCGAGGATGGCCCAGCGCTCGCCTTCCTTGACCGACCAGGAGACGTCGTCCACCAGAGCCCGTCCGTCGCGGACCACGGATACGTCCACCAGCTCCAGTACATCGCTCATGAGCGCGTTGTCTCCCCTTGCGGTCGAGTCTTCGTCGTCGTCGCCCGCGCGGTCCGCCGCCGGTGCGGCGGGCACGGGTTCCCAGGGAAAACCTACGCCACTGGTGGAGGCCCCAGTACCTAGGGTGGGGGGCATGCTGTGGGAACCACGTTCAGGACGGTTGGCCGCATGGGGGAACGCCCTGCTGGCCGGTTCGGTGTCGCCGGACGAGGCGGTGGCCGCGATCGTCGGCGACGACGCTCGGCACCGTGTGGAGGGGCTGCCGGGTGAGGCGGGGCCGGTCGGGCTGACGCTGGCGCTGGGCCGGCTGCGGTCGCTGGGGGTCACCGGGTGGCGGGTCGCGCTGCCCGCGCCGGGGCATCCGCTGGGGTTGAGCGGTCCGCCCGAGTTCAACGCGCGGGCGCTCGACGCGCAGGAGGCGGTCGTCGGGTACGGGGCCGGGTTCGGGCTCGTACCGGAGGTGACGGAGGCAGGCCCCGCGGGGGACGTGCACGTGGAGGTGGTGTGGCACTGCCTGCCGGTGCGGCAGGCGCCGCCGGCGGACGTGCCGTCGCTGGGCGAGGCCGAGCGGGAGCTGGCGGAGGCGCTGCGGGAGGCGACCGTGGCGCTGACACGGCTGAACGTGGCGGCGTCGGGGCCGGTGGCCGAGGCCGCGCTGGACGCGTACCGGGCGCGGGCGCACGCGGGGGACGAGCCGCCGCTGGCGCCGGGGTACCCGCCGCGTGCCGTGCGGGTGCTGGAGCTGGCACGGCGGGTGGCGCTGCTGGTGACGCTCGCGTACGGACACGGGCCGGGCGGTGCGGTGAGCGCGTCGGAGATGGCGGCGCGGGTGGAGGCGCTGCGACCGGTGGAGCGGGTGGCGCGGCGGGCGCAGGTGGCCGCGTTCAACGCGTATGTGGAGGGGCGGGAGCGGGGACGGCCCTGACGGAGGCCGGGGCCGCCCCGGTGGTCGGCGGGGCGGGGCGGGGCGGGGCGGTTGGTGGTCGGCGGGGCCGGGGCGGCCCGGTGGTTGGCCCGAGGGTCTGCCGTCCCCGTCTCCTCCCCGTCCCCGCCCGGCCCCGGGTCAGTCCGTGAGGCCGTGGCGGACGGCCCAGAGGGCGGCCTGGGTGCGGTCCGCGAGGTCGAGCTTCATGAGGATGTTCGACACGTGCGTCTTGACCGTCTTCTCGGAGAGGACGAGCGCGCGGGCGATCTCCCGGTTGGAGCGGCCGTCGGCGATCAGGCCGAGGACCTCCCGCTCCCGCTCCGTGAGGCTCCCGCTGCGGCCGCTGCCGGACGCGCCGTTCGCCTCCTCCTGGCTGAGCAGGGCGCCGGCCACCTCCGGCTGGAGCAGCACGTGGCCCGCGTGCACCGAGCGGATGGCGCCGGCGAGGGCGTCCGGGTCCACGTCCTTGTAGACGTACCCGGCCGCGCCGGCGCGCAGGGCGGGCACCACCGTGCGCTGCTCGGTGAAGCTGGTGACGATCAGGACCCTGGCCGGGTTGTCGAGCTCGCGCAGCCGGCGCAGGGCCTCGATGCCGTCGGTGCCGGGCATCTTCACGTCCATGAGGACGACATCCGGGCGCAGCTCCTCCGTGCGGGCGACGCCCTCGGCGCCGTCGGCGGCCTCCCCGACGACCTCGATGTCGTCCTGGACCTCCAGGAAGGTGCGCAGTCCGCGCCGGACGACCTGGTGGTCGTCGACGAGGAGGACACGGATCGCGCGGCCGCGCCCCGCCTCGGTGCCGGTGTCCGCTCTGCCCGCGGGGCGGCCCGTGCCGCCGTCCTTGTCAGCCACCGGGGACCTCCATCTCGATCGTGGTGCCCTCGCCGGGTGCCGAGCGCACGGTGAGTGTGCCGCCGACGCCGCCCGCCCGGTCCCGCATGGAGACCAGTCCGAGGTGGCGTCCGGCGCGGCGGACGGCGCGCGGGTCGAAGCCCCCGCCGTCGTCGGTGACGGTGAGGCGCGCCCCCGGCCCGTGGCGCGCGAGCCGGACGCCGACCTCGGCCGCGCCGGAGTGGCGCAGGGCGTTGTGCAGGGCTTCCTGGGCGACGCGCAGGAGCGCTTCCTCCTGCGCCGCGGGCAGCGCGCGCAGCCCGCCGCCCTCGAAGGTGACGCGGGCGCCGTGGGCCCGGTCGAGGACCTGTACGTGGGTGCGCAGGGTGTGCACGAGGCCGTCCTCGTCGAGGCCGGCCGGGCGCAGCTCGACGACGGCGGCCCGCAGCTCGTCGGCGGCCTCGGCGGCGAGGGCGGCGACCTGCTGGAGCTCGCCCTTGGCGCGGGCCGGGTCGCGGTCGACGAGGCGGGCGGCGGCCTGGGCGGTGAGACGGAGGGAGAACAGCTTCTGGCTGACGGCGTCGTGCAGCTCGTGGGCGAGGCGGGAGCGCTCCTCGGCGATGGTGAGCTCGCGGCTGCGCTCGTAGAGCCGGGCGTTCGTCAGGGCGATGGCGGCGTGCTGGGCGAGGATGCCGAGGAGCTCCTCGTCCTCCGCGGTGAAGCCGCAGCCGCCGCCGGGGGCGGGGCAGCGCTTGTTGGCGAGGAAGAGGGCGGCGATCGTCTCGTCCCCGTCGCGCACGGGCAGGCCGAGGAAGTCGGACATCTCGGGGTGGCTGGAGGGCCAGCCCTCGAAGCGGGGGTCCTCGCGGACGTCGGCGAGGCGCTGCGGCTCCTCGTCGTGGAGCATCGCGGCGAGGATGCCGTGCTGCCGGGGCAGGGGGCCGATCGCCTTCCACTGGTCGTCGCTGACGCCGTCCACCACGAACTGGGCGAAGCCGCCGTGGTCGTCCGGGACGCCCAGGGCGGCGTACTCCGCGTCGAGCAGGTCGCGGGCGGAGGCCACGATCGTCTTGAGGACGTCGCGGACCTCCAGCTGCCTGCTCATCTCCAGGAGCGCCGTGCTCACCGCGGCGAGGCCGGAGCGGGGTCGATCGGTCATGCGTTCACGTTACCCACGGAGGATGACCGTCCGTATCCGCCTGTGGACGGCGGCGCGTACGGCCCCCGGCCTAGGTCCTTGTACCCGGCCGGGGGCGGCGGCGAGGGCCCGCGGCGCCCCCGGGCGGGGCCCGGACCCGGCCCCGTGTCGGCGCCCCTCGACACGGCTTCACACGGTGCGTTGCCGACGCAACAGGCGGTGAGCTTGTCACCTGACCGATGTGAGCCCGCACATAGGACCCAGGTCACTTACGAGAGCGCCTAGTAGCCGGGATAAGGATCGGATCAATGCTGGTGGAGAGCGTGCATAGGGTGCGGTGACGCGTCGTGCCGCAGCCGCTGATCCACTATCCGGGGTCGTACGTCACACCTTTGCCTAGCGATTTTGCGGCCGCTAAGAATTGCAGCCGTCGCCCGCCGAGCCAGGCGCAACGCCGCCCGGCGTGCGACTTCCGCGATTCGAAGAGGTACGACTGTATGTCCCCGTCCAGCACCCCTGGTCTCAGCCGTCTCAAGAAGAACCAGAAGCTCTCCCTTGCCGGCGTCGCCGTCATCGGCGCCGCAGCCGTCTCCCTCAGCCTGGTGCCGGGCAACGCCACGGCCGAAGCCGAGGTCAAGGAGGTGGCCGCCGCTCCGGCCGCCGCCTGGAGCGGCTACCGGACCGCGGAGCTGCAGGCCGGCATCGCCGGGCAGAAGACGGCGTTCGAGCTGAAGGCCGCGGCCGAGGCGAAGGCCGAGGCCGCCGCCAAGGCGAAGGCCGCCGCCGCGGCCAAGGCCGAGGCGAAGGCCCAGGCGAAGGCGAAGGCCGCCGCCGCCGCGAAGGCCAAGGCGAAGGCCCAGGCCGAGGCGGAGAGGCGCGCCGCCGTGAAGGCCGCCGCGAGCCGCGCCGCCGCCCGCACGCCGGTGTTCGCGAACAACCTCGACGGCTGGATCCGCGAGGCGCTCCACATCATGAAGAAGCACGACATCCCGGGTACCTACGAGGGCATCCACCGCAACATCATCCGGGAGTCCAGCGGCAACCCGAGCGCGATCAACAACTGGGACATCAACGCCAAGAACGGCGTCCCGTCGATCGGCCTGCTCCAGGTCATCAAGCCGACGTTCGACGCGTACCACGTCCCCGGCACCAAGAAGAGCCAGTGGGACCCGGTCGCCAACATCGTCGCCGCCTGCAACTACGCGGCCGACCGCTACGGCTCGATGGACAACGTCAACAGCGCCTACTGAGCCGCGGCCCCCCGGGCCGCGCCGGACCAGCGCGACGAAAGGGCGGCACCCCGTGCGGGGTGCCGCCCTTCGCGCGTGTGGCGCCGCCCTCTCAGGCGCGCGGGGCGCCGGTCACTTGCGCATGACCTCCGGCTCGTGGCGCCGCAGCAGCCGCGCCACGACGAAGCCCAGGGCCACGGCCATGGCGAGCAGGACCGCGAGGTTCATGCCCCACTGGCCGGCGGTGTTCTCCCACAGCGGGTCGAGGTTGGTCGGGTCCTTGTGGTCCCACGGCGGCATCAGGTGTGCCAGGTCCAGCGTCGACCCCGCGCCGGCGATGGCCCAGCGGGACGGCATGAGCCAGGCGAACTGCTCCAGGCCGGGCGAGCCGTACACCTTGAACAGGATGCCGGTGAAGACGACCTGCACGATCGCGAACATGACCAGCAGCGGCATGGTCTTCTCGGCGGTCTTCACCAGCGACGAGATGACCAGGCCGACCATCATCGAGGTCAGGCCGAGCGCGATCACGACGACGCACAGCTCGACGGCCGGCGGCATGATCAGGCCCTCGGCGGGCAGCTCGCGCGGGGTGAAGCCGATCGCGCAGATGATCACGCCCTGGAAGGCCGTGATGAGGCCGAGGACGATCACCTTGGACATCAGGTACGCCGAGCGGGACAGGCCGGTGGCGCGCTCCCGCTCGTAGATGACCCGTTCCTTGATCAGCTCTCGGACGGAGTTGGCGGCGCCCGAGAAGCACATGCCGACCGCGAGGATCAGCATGATCGTGCCCGCGTCGCCGTTGAACCGGGACGGCGGGGTGGGCGG
Source organism: Streptomyces sp. DH12 (assembly GCF_020873895.1). Taxonomy (GTDB): domain Bacteria; phylum Actinomycetota; class Actinomycetes; order Streptomycetales; family Streptomycetaceae; genus Streptomyces. The sequence continues at coordinate 11,460 of NZ_JAHWGT010000064.1, forward strand.
GGCGAGGCCGAAGTCGGCGGGGATGACGACGGAGACCGCGCCGAGCACCGCGGGGAGCATCACCATCAGGCCCAGGAAGCCCTTGTCGGAGGCGATCACCGAGACGTAGCGGCGGATCAGGGTCCACAGCTGGGCGCCCCAGCTCTGCGGCTTGGGCGGCCTGGCGGCGGACTGCACCGGCATCTGGACGTGCTGCGCGGCGACGGCGTCGATGTCCGCCGCGTACAGCTGGTAGTGCTGGGAGCCCTTCCAGCGGCCGGCCCAGTCGTAGTCGCGGTAGTTCTCGAAGGCGGAGAAGACGTCCGCCCACGTCTCGTACCCGAAGAAGTTCAGCGCCTCCTCGGGCGGCCCGAAGTAGGCCACGGAGCCGCCGGGCGCCATCACGAGCAGCTTGTCGCACAGGCCCAGCTCGGCGACCGAGTGCGTGACGACGAGGACCGTGCGGCCGTCGTCGGCCAGGCCGCGCAGGAGCTGCATGACGTCGCGGTCCATGCCCGGGTCGAGGCCGGAGGTCGGCTCGTCCAGGAAGATCAGGGACGGCTTGGTCAGCAGCTCCAGGGCGACGGAGACGCGCTTGCGCTGGCCACCGGAGAGGGAGGTGACCTTCTTCTCCTTGTGGATGTCGAGCTTGAGCTCGCGCAGCACCTCGTCGATGCGGGCCTCGCGCTCGGCCGTCGCGGTGTCGCCGGGGAAGCGGAGCTTCGCGGCGTAGCGCAGGGCCTTCTGGACGGTCAGCTCCTTGTGGAGGATGTCGTCCTGCGGGACCAGGCCGATGCGCTGGCGCAGCTCGGCGAACTGCTTGTAGAGGCTGCGGTTGTCGTACAGGACGTCGCCCTGGTCGGCGGGGCGGTAGCCGGTCAGCGCCTTGAGGAGCGTCGACTTGCCGGAGCCCGAGGGGCCGATGACGCCGATCAGCGACTTCTCCGGGACGCCGAACGAGACGTCCTTCAGGATCTGCTTGCCGCCGTCGACGGTGACCGTGAGGTGCCGCGCCGAGAAGGAGACCTCACCGGTGTCGACGAACTCCTCGAGGCGGTCGCCGACGAGCCGGAACGTCGAGTGACCGACGCCCACGATGTCGTTAGGGCTGATGAGGACGGTGCCCGACTTGGTGATCGGCTGGCCGTTGACGTACGTGCCGTTGTGCGAGCCGAGGTCGCGCAGTTCGAAGCGGCCGTCGGGGTGCGCGGTGAACTCGGCGTGGTGGCGCGAGACCTGGAGGTCGGAGACGACCAGTTCGTTCTCGAGCGCACGGCCGATGCGCATGACCCGGCCCAGGGCCAGCTGGTGGAACGTGGTGGGGCTGCGGTCCCCGTACGCGGGGGCCGAGGGCGCCTGGTGGGCGGCCGCCGGTCCCTGGTGCGCGGCGGGTGCCTGGTGGGCGGCGGGTCCCTGCTGGTGCGGGATCTGCTGCTGGGGCTGCTGCTGCCAGCCGGCCTGTTGCGGCTGCTGGTGCTGCGGCGTCGGCTGGTGCTGCGGTACCTGCTGCTGGTGCTGCTGCGGGGCGGGCGCCTGCCGGCCCGGCCACGCCTGCTGCGGGGCCTGCGACGCCCGGGCGTCGTACGCGCCGGCGGGCGCCGCCGCGGCGGGCGCGGCCGCCCCGGCGAAGTCGAGCCGCGGGCCGTCGGTGGCGTTGCCCAGGTGCACGGTGGCACCCGGGCCGATCTCCAGCTGGTGGATCCGCTGCCCCTGCACGTAAGTGCCGTTCGTGGAGCCGTGGTCCTCGATGACCCAACTGCGGCCACCCCAGCTCACCGTGGCGTGCCGCCACGAGACCCTGGCGTCGTCGATCACCACGTCACCCTGCGGGTCCCGCCCGAGGGTGTACGACCTGGACGGATCGAGGGTCCAGGTCCTTCCGTTCAGTTCCAGTACGAGTTCCGGCACTCCATGCCCCACGTTGTTGTCCCCCGAGCTCCCCCGTCGCTGGGAGTGCAGGGGTGGCGAATCATCGAGGGGGAACTATTTCAGGACCGGTCCCCTATCCGAAAGTCGGGCGGTGTGAAGACCCCGCGCGGGGCCGTGCCGGCCGTGCGCGCGTGACCGCACGGGGGTGGAGAAACCCGTCCGGATGGCCACACAACCTGCCGGGACGCCGCCGATGAGCCGACAACGGGACAAGCCGCCGCATAGGCCGGGTTCCTGACGGGGACGAACGGCGCAGGGGGCCCGGAAGGGACGAGATCCGGCCACCGGGAGGCGCCGGTGTGATCCTGGACTCCCCCGCCGGTGGCGGGACGGGCGCGGTGGGGCGCCGCGTCCCGGCGGAGCGGCGCCCTCCGGAGCCGGGGGTGGCGAGCGGGTGCCCGGATGCCCCGGGAAGGCGGACGTCCGGATCGGCGGGGGCGGTCGGACGTCCGGATCGAGAGGGCGCTCGGGCCCCCGGGGCCGGGAGTGCGGGCCCCCGGGGCCGGGGCGGTCGGGCCCCCCGGGGCCGGGGAGTGCGGGCGGGCTTCCGCCGGTGTCCGCAGGGCGGGACGGGGGCGGCTCGGGCGGGGCGGGGCCGATACGGTGGGAGGACCATGAGCGCATCACAGACCTCTGACGTCCCCACCCTTCTCGTCAAGATCTTCGGGAAGGACCGCCCCGGGATCACCGCCGGGCTGTTCGACACCCTCGCCGCGTTCGCCGTCGACGTCGTCGACATCGAGCAGGTCGTCACCCGTGGCCGCATCGTCCTGTGCGCCCTCGTCACCGAGCCGACCGTCAGCACGGAGGGCGAGCTGCGGGCCACCGTGCACAGCTGGGCGGAGTCGCTGAAGCTCCAGGCGGAGATCATCTCCGGGACCGGGGACAACCGGCCGCGCGGCCACGGCCGCTCCCACGTGACCGTGCTCGGCAACCCGCTGACCGCCGAGAACACGGCGGCCATAGCGGCCGCCATCACCCGTACCGGCGGCAACATCGACCGGGTGTTCCGGCTGGCCAAGTACCCGGTGACGGCGGTGGAGTTCGCCGTGTCCGGCACGGAGACGGAACCGCTGCGGACGGTGCTCGCCACCGAGTCGCACTCGCTCGGCGTGGACGTGGCCGTGGTGTCGGCGGGCCTGCACCGGCGGGCGCAGCGGTTGGTGGTCATGGACGTCGACTCCACGCTCATCCAGGACGAGGTCATCGAGCTGTTCGCCGCCCACGCGGGGTGCGAGGACCGGGTCGCGGAGATCACCGCCGCGGCGATGCGCGGCGAGCTGGACTTCGAGCAGTCGCTGCACGCGCGCGTGGCGCTGCTGGAGGGGCTGGACGAGTCGGTCGTCGACAAGGTGCGGGCCGAGGTACGGCTGACGCCGGGGGCGCGGACGCTGATCCGCACGCTGAAGCGGCTCGGGTACCAGGTGGGCGTGGTGTCGGGCGGGTTCACGCAGGTCACGGACGACCTGAAGGTGCGGCTCGGGCTGGACTTCGCCTCCGCCAACACGCTGGAGATCGTGGACGGCCGGCTGACCGGCCGGGTCACCGGCGAGATCGTGGACCGGGCGGGCAAGGCGCGGCTGCTGCGCCGGTTCGCCGCGGAGGCGGGCGTCCCGCTGGCGCAGACGGTGGCGGTGGGTGACGGGGCGAACGACCTCGACATGCTGAACGCGGCGGGCCTCGGCGTGGCCTTCAACGCCAAGCCCCTGGTGCGCGAGGCGGCCGACACGGCCGTGAACGTACCGTTCCTGGACACCGTGCTGTACCTGCTGGGCGTCACCCGCGAAGAGGTCGAGGCGGCCGACGCCCACGTGGACTGAGCCTCCCCGGGGCCGGCCCGCCCCGGGGGCCCTGGGCTCCCCCGACACGGC
>NZ_JAHWGT010000647.1 GCF_020873895.1 Streptomyces sp. DH12
CAAGTACTACCTGACGGCGATGCTCTTCATCATCTTCGATATCGAGATCGTCTTCCTCTACCCCTGGGCCGTCACCTTCGACGCCCTGGGGATTTTCGGGCTCGTGGAGATGCTGCTCTTCGTGCTCACCGTCTTCGTCGCGTACGCGTACGTATGGCGGCGCGGCGGCCTGGAATGGGACTGAGGGGCCATAAGTCATGGGACTCGAAGAAAAGCTGCCGAGCGGATTCCTGCTGACCACCGTCGAGCAGGCCGCGGGCTGGGTGCGCAAGTCGTCCGTCTTCCCCGCCACGTTCGGCCTCGCCTGCTGCGCCATCGAGATGATGACCACCGGCGCGGGCCGCTACGACCTGGCGCGCTTCGGCATGGAGGTCTTCCGCGGCTCGCCGCGGCAGGCGGACCTCATGATCGTCGCCGGGCGGGTCAGCCAGAAGATGGCGCCGGTGCTCCGGCAGGTCTACGACCAGATGCCGAACCCCAAGTGGGTGATCTCCATGGGGGTCTGCGCCTCCTCGGGCGGCATGTTCAACAAC
>NZ_JAHWGT010000648.1 GCF_020873895.1 Streptomyces sp. DH12
TGCGGGAGGTGAGCGACGAACTCGCTCTCGCCGAGCTGGCCCAGTCTGCTGCAGCGACCCCCAGCGAGCCCGTACCCACGCCGGTTCGACCGATGCTGGGTTCCGTGTCGGTGACCGGTGTGCCACCGGAACGGGTGACCATCAAGGCGCCCGCCGAGGCGGTGGACGTCGTCGCCGCCTGAGCCCGGTGTCCGGCGCCCGCGCGGTATGAGGATGTGAGATGCCCCGGTGAGGGCTCCTCCGGAGAATTCCGGAGGGGTGCCGCCGGGGTTTTCGCATGCCCGCGGAGTCGGGGGGAGCGGGGCGGGCTGCGTTTGCCGGTGTGGCGGCGGGCCGTCATCGTGGAGACGGAGGCGGGGGATCAGCCACGGAGGTGCGGATGTACGTCGTGAAGAGCCCGTTGTCCGACGAGAACCTGAAGACCGTTTCTGAGGCACTGCAGGGCGCCCTGGTCGATCTGATCGACCTCTCCCTGGTGGCCAAGCAGATCCACTGGAACGTGGTCGGACCCCGCTTCCGCTCCGTCCATCTCC
>NZ_JAHWGT010000649.1 GCF_020873895.1 Streptomyces sp. DH12
GGCGCCGTCACCGGCCTGGGCCTCGCGGGCGCCCGTCTGGTCGCCCCGGGCGCCGCGGCCGCCGCCCCGGGAGGCGGCGGCGGGTATCTGGTCGGCCGGGGGATCTCCGACGCCACCGGCGAGGTCGCCGAGGTCGGCATGATGGGCTACGGCCGCTTCGACCAGCAGGCGGCCGGTCTGCACACCCGGCTGCGGGCGCGGGCGTTCGTCGTGGCCGAGCAGGCGGGCGGGCGCCGTGTGCTGCTGATCGTCGCCGACTCCCCCATGATCTTCGAGAGTGTGCACCGGGCGGTGCTCAGGCGGCTGAGGCAGGCGTACGGCGCTCTGTACACCGAGCGGAACGTCCTCATCACCGCCACCCACACCCACGCGGGCCCCGGCGGCTACTCGCACCATCTCCTCTACAACACCACGACGTTCGGTTTCCACCGGGCGACCTTCGAGGCGGTGGCGGACGGCCTGTTCGAGGCGGCGCGCAACGCGCACGAGGACCTCGCCCCGTCCGAACTGCTGCTCAGCCACGGCACGTTGAC
>NZ_JAHWGT010000650.1 GCF_020873895.1 Streptomyces sp. DH12
CATTAAACTAATGAGTTGTTGACTAATCGGCAAGTCCCCTAGATTTGAGCTAGGTTTATGTATGTTCGAATCATGCCAACTCACGTCCTAATAGCTTAATTGGTAAAGCCCTTTATTGTCAATGAAGATTATGACAGTTCGAATCTGTTTTAGGTCGCGGATAATTCGGCATTGGTAAGCCAAGCTATTTGCTATATAGTAATTTTTATTCTCAGTGTTCGATTCACTGGTTATCCGATTGGATTATCATATAATGGTTAATATATAACAATACGGATGTTAACATATAGGTTCGAATCCTATTAATCCATATGCTTTTAATCGCATTTTTATCTTTATTAGTCTTTTCCACTTATTCTTCTCCTTTAATTATTAATCGTATTACTTTAATACTTTTATTTATATCATTATTCTTATTTAATTCCTCATATACTTTATTCTCAATAAATGATGGATTAGCTTTATTTAATGATTGATTTATTTTATCTAATTCTAATTTATTTTTTATTAATATTATATTTATCTCTATTATT
>NZ_JAHWGT010000651.1 GCF_020873895.1 Streptomyces sp. DH12
TGGCACGGCCACCGCTGTCCTCGGAGAAGTCCCCTGCCTCCAGCAGCAGTTCGTCCGCCGGGACGCCCGCCTCCTGGTGCGCGGCGTGCCACCCCGCGAGGCGGGCGCGGCCCACGTCCATGTCCTGCGGGCCGGTGATCGTCGCGATCCGCCTGCGCCCGCGGCCCAGCAGATGCCGTACGGCCTCGGTGGCGCCGCCGGCGTTGTCGGAGTTGACGTAGCTCAGCTGCTCGCCCGCGTCGCGGCGGCCGGCGAGCACGGTGGGCAGGCCCACCTCGGCCAGGATGCCGGGCAGCCGGTCCTCGGCGTGCACGGAGACCAGCAGCACGCCGTCCACCCGGCGGGTGGCCACCGACTCGGTGAGCTGGTCGCGTTCGGCCTGGTCACGCACCAGCATCAGCTGCAGCTGGGTGCCGCTCTCGGCGAGCGCGCCGCTCACACCGCGGATCAGCGCGGCGAAGAACGGCTCCGAGCCGAGCCGGCTCTCGGACTCCGGGATCACCAGGGCAACGGCGTTGGTGCGGTTGGTGACC
>NZ_JAHWGT010000652.1 GCF_020873895.1 Streptomyces sp. DH12
ACCCTGCACCGGGACGCGGCCGGCCACCCGGTGCAGGGTGCCGCCCTCGGTGTCGGCGGCGAGGACGACGTTGACGGGCTCGGCCCACAGGTCGGCGGCGCGGTCCACATCGGCGACGCGGCGCGCCCGCAGCAGCGGCAGCAGGGCGCCGAAGCCGAGGTCGCCGGTGACGCGGGGCGGGTACCGCAGGGCGACGGCGAGCGGGGGTTCGCCGGGCTCCGGCACTCCGCCGTCGAGGCCCTCGGGGCCGCCGATGACGACGGGCCCGCGGTCGGTCTCGACGACCTCCACCTCGACGGGCTCCTCGCCCGCGACCTCGACGGTCTCGGTGTGCCGGGCGGCCCGCCGCCACACGCCGTCCGGGCCGAGCGCCTCGATCCCGGCGCCGGTGCGGCGCAGCCGCTCGCGGTAGAGGTCCTGGTAGTCCGCCATGGCGTTGGTGATGGCCCAGGCGACCGTGCCGGTGTGGCCGAAGTGGGCGATGCCGGGGACGCCGGGCACGGCGAGGCCGACGACGTCGAACTCCGGGCAG
>NZ_JAHWGT010000653.1 GCF_020873895.1 Streptomyces sp. DH12
TCGTTGAAGGCGAGTCCCTCCTGCTTCACCCACACACGGGCCAGAAGGCGTGCGTGGTAGCGCTGCAGTAAGCCGAGGATCGAGTCGACCAGGAGCATCGCCGCCCGGCGCTGATCACGGTTCCCCACGCGGACGTCCTTGCGGACGTCGGAACCCTTGATCTCCGTGTGGATCACTTCGGAGAGGTGCAGGGAGCGGCGCAGCTGCGGCCGGTACGTCTTCTTAATGTTGAGGAAGTCCCACGTCAGCTGCTTGATGTGGGAGTCGTGAATGGTGAAACCACCGACGACGAGAACCGGCGGGGCGTCCGGTCTGGCAGGGTCGAGCGTCTGGCCGTTGCCCGCCTCGTCGATGTAGCACAGGTACAACGATCCCTCCCGAAAAACACTCGGGCCGCTCCCGAAGGAGCGGCCCCAGGACCTGGTGCAGCCATATGCACCGTGTTGTGTTTGCTACCGCCGATGCTGCCAAGACCGACGGAAGCCGGTCAAGCCGACCGTCACGACATGTTGACGTCAGTTGCCGCTCAGTG
>NZ_JAHWGT010000654.1 GCF_020873895.1 Streptomyces sp. DH12
GCGGGTACTTCACCCGCGAGTTCCGCGCCCCGGGCGCGGAACTCGCGGGTGAAGTACCCGCTGCCGCCGCCGACGTCCGCGACGACCCGCCCGGTCACCGGCCCGTGGTACGCCTCCACCTGGTCGACGGCGTCACGGGCGAGGAGGGCGTAGCAGGCGTCCGGGTCGTCCTGCTCGCGCAGGAAGGCGCGGAACAGCGCGAGGGAGCGCCGCAGGGAGGGGTCGTTGTACGGAGGGCGGGACCGCGTCACCGTGCGGCCTCCCGGGCGACGGCCCGGAACTGACGCACGGTGTGCTCCCACCGGTAGCGGGCGGCGACGTCCCGTGCCGCCTTGCCCATGTGGGCGCGCCGGTCCGCGGCCAGGGTGAGGGAGATCCACGCGGCGGCGAAGGAGGACTCGCCGCGGGCGAGCACCCCCGTCTCGCCGTCCCGCACGGAGTCGCGCAGTCCGGGCACGTCGAAGGCGACCGCCGGGGTCTGACGGGCCGCCGCCTCGGTGACGACGAGACCCCAGCCCTCCACGGCGGAGGG
>NZ_JAHWGT010000655.1 GCF_020873895.1 Streptomyces sp. DH12
GAACAAGACCGGCGGCTACCTCTACTCCCGTGGCCTGATGGCCCTCATCTCGGGCCTCGCGCACTACGTCCTGCTCGAGTTCCTCGACGTGCCTTACGCCCCCGTGCTGGCCGTGTGGGTCGGTCTGGTCTCGCAGTTCATCCCCACCATCGGCACGTATCTGGCGGGCGCGCTGCCCATGCTGATCGCCTTCACGGTCGCGCCCTGGTACGCGGTGTGGGTGCTGGTGTTCGTGGTGGTCTACCAGCAGTTCGAGAACTACGTGCTGCAGCCCAAGCTGACCTCCCGGACCGTCGACATCCATCCGGCGGTCGCCTTCGGGTCGGTCGTCACGGGCACGGCTCTGCTCGGCGCGGTCGGCGCCCTGATCGCCATCCCGGCCGTCGCCACGCTCCAGGCGTTCCTCGGCGCGTACGTGAAGCGGTACGACGTCACCGACGACCCGCGGGTGCACGGGCACCGCGGGTCGGGCGGGTCGGGCGCCTTCGGCCGGCGGGTCCGAGGGCTGTGGGCCCAGCGGCGGCCGGAGAGT
>NZ_JAHWGT010000656.1 GCF_020873895.1 Streptomyces sp. DH12
CCTTCACCCAGTCCAGCAGCTCGTGGTGCCGGACGTCGATGTCGGTGCGCAGCGGCCGGTTGGTGTGGGCGGCCAGTGAGGCGATGAGCGCCTGGGCGGTCGCGGTGTCCCGGGCGATCAGCGGACCCACGACATGGGTGTCCATGTTGGGCCAGGCGGCGGCGTAGCCGATGATCCGTCCGTCCTCCTCGGCCACCCGCAGCTGGTCCGCGAAGGCGGGCAGGCGGGTCACGATGTGGGTCCGGTCCGTGCCGAAGACCTCCTCGTCGAGCCGCAGGATCGCGGGGAGGTGGTCGGCCGTGGCCGTGCGGGTCAGGATGTCCGGCCGCCCGGACGGGACGAAGTGGCCGCGCACCATCTCGGCCTGCCCGGTCACCTTGAAACCGAGCTCCTCGTAGAGGGGCCGGCCCAGGGGTGTGGCGTGCAGGGTGAGGGGAGTGGTTCCCGCCCCCTCGACGACGTGACGCATCAGCCGGCGTCCGAGGCCTTGACGGGAGTGGCGCTCCGCGACGAGCACCATGCCCACGGCCG
>NZ_JAHWGT010000065.1 GCF_020873895.1 Streptomyces sp. DH12
CCACCCACCCCCTCCCCCCGCTCCTCCCGCCTCGCCTCGTCGTCCGCCCCGGCGGCGGCCCTGACAGCGCCTGCCACGGCGCGGCCGAGGGGCTCGGCCAGGGCGAGTGCGCCGCGCTCCTTGTGGGCGAGCAGGGCCGCGCGTACGGCGTCGGCGTACGGCGCGGCTGCCCACACGTCGGGGAGCCCGGCGGGTTCCGGTTCGGGTCGTACTCGTGTGGCCGGCTGCCCGTGGAGCGACGTGGTGCAGGTGTCGCAGAGGGTGGTGCGCGGTCGGCCGCAGCCTGCGCAGGCCACGGGGAGTACGAGCCCGGTGATCTCCTGCCACCATCCCCGCATGGGTCCACTGTGTCGCGGCGTGGGCGGGTCTGCCACCCCTGTGGACAACCGCGGGCCGGGGGTGCGGGCGCGGCGGGCGGAGGGCACGTGTGGAGGGGGTGGGAAAAGGCCCCGGGGGCTGGTCAGCCGGGGTATACGGGTGAGCTGCCCTTGTCGGCGACGGGTTGCCAGTTGACGCCGGAGTGGAGGCGGACGATGCCGTCGTCGGCCGCGGCGACGAGGGGTGCGCGTTCGTCGTTGGCGGCGGCGACGGCCTTGACCTGGTTGAGGCCGGGGATCGTCGAGGCGGAGGCGGAGCCGTCGGTCTGGAGGTAGCGGACCTGTTGGACGCCGCCGGCTTGTTTGCCGAGGACGACGAGGCGGCTGGGGCCGGCCCAGGAGACGGACGTCACCGACTCCATGTGGGGCGCCACGGCTTGGAGGTCGACGACGGAGGCCTTCTGTCGATCGCCGCTGCCCTGGCGTTCGACGCGGCCGATCTGGAGGGTGGTCCTGCCGTTCTCGGTGAGGCGCAGGGCGATGCGTACGCCGTCCTCGGAGAGGCGGATCTCCTCGATGCGTACGCGGTCGGTGAGCCAGGGGGTGGTGACGGTGGTGGCTTTGCCGGTGCCTCCGGGGATGAGGAGGAGGCGGGGTGCCTGGGGGTTGCGGTCGGCGACCCACACGTCGCCGCGTCCGTCCCAGCTCGGGGCGGAGAGGCGGTCGGTGGGCCGGGCGCCGCGGCTGGTGACGAGGGGTTCGGGGAGTTCGGCGTCGTTCTCGATGGAGGCGACGCGCAGGCTGCGGCCGTTCTCGGAGACGGCGGCGGCGTGCTGCTCGTCGCGGGCGACGGCGACGGTTTCGACCTTGACGGCTCCGGTGCCGAAGGGCCCGTGGACGGGGCGGGGTTCGACGGTGTCCTTGGTGGCGGTGTGGAGTCGGGTGAGGGTGCCGTTGGCGTCGACGTAGTAGGGGGTCTCGCGCAGGCCGGGGGTGGGGTCGGCCATGAAGTCGGCCTTCCGATCCTCCCCGAGCACGCACAGGGAGCGGCCGTCGGCGCGTAGGAGTTCGACCTGCTGGACGCGGGTGGAGGCGAGGTCGCCGACGGTGAAGAGGATCTGGGCGGCCATCTTGTGGCACTGCTCGCGGTCGACCGTGTCGGCCTTGGCGTTGAGCGGCACCTTGAGGGTGTCCCGGTCGTCGGTGGTGAGGGAGGTGGTGTCCTTCCTCAGTTCCGTTCCGGCGGGGAAGCGGGAGTCGACGGCGGGCTTGAGCCAGTTCGTCGGTCCTTCGAGGAGGGCCTGCACGGTCTGGGTCAGGGAGTCCATCCGGGTGACGGGGTCCTGGCGCTTGCGGATGTGGACGGGGTCGGCGACGACCCAGTTCCGACCGGCGGCGAAGTAGTACTTGTTGACGGAGCGGTAGTTGCGTTGGAAGTCGGATTCGCTGAGGAGGAGCCCTTGGGGGAGGGCGTCGATCCGCCATTCCTTGTGCTTGCCGTCGGTGGAGCGCTGCTGGACGAGTTCGATGGTCTCGTCGTACGTGTCCGCGCCGAGGGGCTGGTAGGCGTGCCGGTCGTCGACGGTGGCCACCTTCTGTCCGGACAGGCGGTAGACGAGGGTCTGGGTGTCGGCGGGTGCGCCGTGGTCCTGCCGGGCGGGGCTGCCTTGGCGGGGTACGGGGGCGGAGCTGAGGACGGTGGTGCGTTCCTCGGGCTTCCAGGTGCGGGCGGCCTGCTTGGTGAGGTACTTGCGGGCGGTCGCGAAGTTGGGGTCGTCGCCGGTCATGGCTTCGAGGAAGCCTTCGACGATTTCGGCGGGGTCGGCGCTCTCGCGGGGTGGGACGGGGTAGACGCGTACCTGGGAGTCGCCCTGTCTGGTGGCTTTGACGCTGCTGACGTCACCGCTGTCGGGCATGGAGGCGCAGCCGGCGAGGAGCGCGGCGCAGGCGAGGGCGGCGGTGGCGCGGGCGGCTGTGGCGCGGGCGGTACCGGGTGCGGTGCCGGGTGCCGTGCGTCCGTGGGGGTGACGGCCGAGGGGGCTGCGGCGGTCAGCGGCCACGGGTGGTGTCCTTCCGCTTCATGTGGTCGTGGTCGTGGTCGTGGTCGGGCTGCGTGCCGGCACCGGTGCCGGCCGTCTGCTCGGCGCGGTCGCTGCGGCCGGGACGCTGGGTGTGGTCTGACCGGTCGGTGTGGTCGGACAGGTCGGATCGGTCGGGGCGCTCCGTGTGGCCGGTGTGGTCGGTGTGGCCGCGGGGGACGACGCGGTTCCCGTTGCCGGGGAGGGCGGTGGGGTCGGCGGTGGCGGCACGGCTCTGGCGCGGGGGCACGGCCGAGCGGGGCGCCACGGGCAGGGTGCGGGCGGTGCCGCTGCCGGCCTGGGTCTGTCCCGGTACGCCGGCCGGCCGGGCCGGGGGCTGTGCCTGGTCGGCCGCGGCGCGTTGCCGGTTGCGGCGGGAGTCCTCGGGTTCCAGCGGTATGGGTGACCCGCGGAGGGGTTCGTCGGCGGTACGGGGCAGGGTGAGGCGGAACTGGGAGCCGCCACCGGGTTCGCCCCAGGCCTGGAGCCAGCCGCCGTGCAGGCGGGCGTCCTCGAGGGCGATGGACAGGCCGAGGCCGGTGCCGCCGGTGGTGCGGGCGCGCGCGGGGTCGGCGCGCCAGAAGCGGTTGAAGACGCGGGTGGCCTCGCCGGGTTTGAGGCCGACGCCGTAGTCGCGGACGGCGACGGCGACGGCGCCGCCGGCGGCGGCGAGGCGCACCACGACATCGCGGCCTTCGCCGTGTTCGACGGCGTTGACGACGAGGTTGCGCAGGACGCGTTCGACGCGGCGGGCGTCGGCTTCGGCGATGACGGGCTGTTCGTCGCCGATGACGCGGATGTGACCGCCCTTGTGCCGGGCGAGGGGTTCGGCGCCGCCGATGACGCGGTGGACGACGTCGCGGAGGTCTATGGGTTCGGCCTCCAGCGCGGCCGCCCCGGCGTCGAAGCGGCTGATCTCCAGGAGGTCGGCGAGGAGGGATTCGAACCGGTCGAGCTGGTCGCCGAGGAGTTCGGCGGAGCGCGCGGTGACGGGGTCGAAGTCGTCGCGGGCCTCGTAGATGACGTCGGCGGCCATGCGGACGGTGGTGAGGGGGGTGCGCAGTTCGTGGGAGACGTCGGAGACGAAGCGGCGCTGCATCCGGGAGAGGTCCTCCAGCTGCTGGATCTTGTGCTGGAGGTTCTGGGCCATCTTGTTGAACGCTTCGCCGAGGCGGGCGATGTCGTCTTCGCCGGTGACCTTCATGCGCTCCTGGAGGCGTCCGGCGGAGAGGCGTTCGGCGACGCCGGCGGCCATGCGGACGGGGGTGACGACCTGGCGGACGACGAGCCAGGCGATGGCGCCGAGGAGGACGACGACGAAGAGCCCGGCGGTGGCGATGGTCGTCTTGACGAGGGTGAGGGAGGCTTCTTCCTGGGTGAACGGGAAGAGGTAGTACAGCTCGTAGGTGTTGCCCTCGACGTCGTTGAGGCGTTTGCCGATGACGAGTCCGGCTTCGGAGTGCTGGCCGTCGGCGTACTGGATGCGGGTGTACGTCTGGAAGGTGCCGGTGCCCTGGGCGACGTCGCGGCGCAGGTCGAGGGGGATGCTCTCGACTTTGACGCCGCCGGAGGCGCGGGCGCCGCGGCTGGGCGCGGTGCCGGTGGTGTCGGAGCTGAGGGCGACGACGTCGAAGGCGCCGGCGCCGCCGCTGGCGAGTTGGACGACGAGGTCGGAGCGCCAGTTGAGCAGGGAGCGCGAGGTGCCGGCGCCGTCTGTGCCGGCGGGTCCGGAGCCGGTGGTGGCGGCGGCTTCGTCCTGAGCGGCGGCGAACCCTCCGGCGGCCTGGCTCTGGGCGGCGCGTTCCTTGGTGTCGAGGAGGCCGTTGCGTACCTGGCCGATGACGACGAAGCCGAGGAGGAGGACGACGCCGAGGGACATCAGGAGGGTGGCGACGACGACGCGCAGCTGGATGTTGCGGCGCCACAGCCGCAGGGCGGGGAGGAGGGGGCGGCGGATCCAGCGGGCCAGGAGGCGGAGCACCGGGCCTCCCGGTGCTCCGTCCTGGAGCAGTCGTGCGCCGTCGAGGAGGCGGCCCCGGCGGGCGGGGCCGTTCTCCGGTCCGGCAGCCCGCTCCGGACGGACTCCCGGCTTCCCGGGCTTCGGAGCAGCGCTGCCTCGGGTCATGTCAGTTCGGTCCCGCCTTGTAGCCGACGCCTCGGACGGTCACGACGATCTCGGGTCGCTCGGGGTCCTTCTCGACCTTGGAGCGGAGCCGCTGGACGTGGACGTTGACGAGGCGGGTGTCGGCGGCGTGCCGGTAGCCCCAGACCTGTTCGAGGAGGACTTCGCGGGTGAAGACCTGCCAGGGCTTGCGGGCGAGGGCGACGAGGAGGTCGAACTCGAGGGGGGTGAGGGCGATGGACTGGCCGTCGCGCTTCACGGAGTGGCCGGCGACGTCGATGACGAGGTCGCCGATGGTGAGCTGTTCGGGTGCGGGCTCCTCCGACCTGCGGAGCCGGGCCCGGATGCGGGCGACGAGCTCCTTGGGTTTGAACGGTTTGACGATGTAGTCGTCGGCGCCGGACTCGAGGCCCACGACGACGTCCACGGTGTCGCTCTTGGCGGTGAGCATGACGATCGGCACGCCGGACTCGGCGCGGATCAGCCTGCACACCTCGATGCCGTCCCGTCCGGGCAGCATGAGGTCGAGGAGGACCAGGTCGGGCTTGGCCTCCCGGAAAGCGGCGAGTGCCTTGTCGCCGTCCGCTACGAACGACGGCTCGAACCCTTCACCACGGAGCACGATGCCGAGCATTTCGGCGAGTGCGGTGTCGTCGTCGACGACAAGGACGCGTCCCTTCATATTCGACATCATCCCATTAGCTAATCGTTACCTGGCGTGACCTGGCACACAGCTCTTCGATTCCTCCTCGGGTCACCGGTGAGACCACTCCGGCCTCGGTGACGAGTGCGGTGACCAACTCGGGCGGCGTGATGTCAAACGCGGGGTTGTAGGCCTGCGTTCCGAGCGGGGCGAGGGGTGCGCCTCCCGCAGTGCCCGTACCGGCGGCGGCACCCGGGGTAGGGGTTGTGAACTGCGTCACCTCGCTTCCGGGGCGGTGTTCGATCTCCGTGGCCGCTCCGTCAGGGGTGTGGGGGTCGATCGTGGTCGCGGGGGCGACGACGATGAAGGGTACGTGGTGGTACTTGGCGAGGACGGCGAGCGGGTAGGTGCCGATCTTGTTGGCGACGGAGCCGTCGGCGGCGACGCGGTCGGCGCCGACGAGGACGGCGTCGACCTCTCCGGCGGCGAAGAGGCTGCCGGCGGCGTTGTCGGTGAGGAGGGTGTAGGGGAGGCCGTTGCGGGCGGCTTCGTACGCGGTGAGGCGGGCGCCCTGCATGAGGGGCCGGGTCTCGTCGACCCACAGTCGGCGGAGCCGGCCGGCGCGGTGGGCGGCGAGGGCGACGGCGAACGCGGTTCCCTCGCCGCCGGAGACCAGGGCGCCGGTGTTGCAGTGGGTGAGGACGCGGTGGCTGCCTCCGGGCAGCAGTTCGTCGAGGAGGGCGAGGCCCGCGGTGGCCATGGTGGCGCTGGCCTCGGCGTCTTCGGTGTGCAGTCGCCGGGCTTCGACGAGGGCGGCGGTGGCGGCTTCCTCGGGTGTGGCGCCCTTGTCGGTGGCGGCGCGGTGGGCGTCGAGGGCGCGCCGGACTCCGTGGGCGAGGTTGACGGCGGTGGGTCGGGCTTCCGCGAGCTGCGCGGCTGCCGCGTCCACGTCGAAGCCGCGGGCGGCGGCGAGGGCCACGCCGTAGGCGCCGGTGATGCCGAGGAGGGGTGCCCCGCGGACGGCGAGCGTCTGGATGGCCCGCACGAGCGCCGGTACGTCGGTGCAGACGGTCTCGACCTCCTCGGCGGGCAGTCGAGTCTGGTCGAGGAGCACCACGACGGGGCCTTCCGGTGGCTCCGCCCAGCGCAGCACGGGCAGCGGGGGCGGTGTGGGCGGCTGTTCGCCGAGGTCCGTTCCTGCGTACTGATCAGCCATTCGCCCAGTCTGCCCGCTGAGTCGGCGACAATGAAGGTCTCGACTGGGGCATTGAAGTCGCCGGGGCTCTGGCCCCGGGGCAGGCGGCCCGTGGCACGATGGCTGCCGACCTGCCGCCGGGTGCGGTGGCCAGGCTCCGTGACCGAGACGGCTCGATCAGCGGGCCCCGCGACCAAGCCACGAGGTGGACGACCGTGAACGACTCTCCGGGCTGGGCTTCGCCCGGATCCCCCTCCCCGTCCGACGGCCGGGACGGCGGCGTGCCGCGTCCCGCCGGTGAGCCGGATCCCGCTCCGGGCTGGTCCGGGAACCAGCCGCCGCCGGGCCAGTGGTCGCCGCCGGCCGCGCCGGGTCCGGGCGGGTTCGGCCCCGGTGGGCCGCTTCCTGGCGGGCCGGTCCCGCCGCAAGGTCCCCCGCCGGGCTGGGGCGGCGCGCCGTACGGCGGCTGGGGCCGGCCGGCGGCGCCGAAGCCCGGGGTGATCCCGCTGCGTCCGCTGGGCGTCGGGGAGATCCTCGACGGGTCGGTGTCCACCTTGCGCGCGCACTGGCGGACCGTGCTGGGCATCACCCTCACGGTCTCCGCGGTCGTGCAGCTGGCGCAGATCCTCCTGCAGCGTTTCGTGCTGCCGCAGCAGCCGCAGATCAATCCGGACGCGAGCCCGTCGGAGCAGCTGGAGCAGGTCGGCGAGTCGCTGCGGGTGAGCATGGTCTCCGCCGCGCCGGCCACGCTGCTGGGGCTGACGGCGACGTTCGTGACGACGGCGCTGCTGACGTTCGTGGTGAGCCGGTCGGTGCTGGGGCGCCCCGTGTCGTTCTCCGACGTGTGGCGCGACGCCCGGCCGCGGTTGCTGCCGCTGCTGGGCCTGACACTGCTGGTGCCGCTGCTCGTCGTCGCGATCGTGGCGGTCGGCATCGTCCCGGGTCTGCTGGTCGGGTCCGGTGTGGGCGCGCTGCTGGTGTTCCTGGGCGGCTCGGGCGCCCTGGCGGTGACCCTGTGGCTGACCGTGCGCTTCAGCCTCTCCTACTCGGTGCTGATGCTGGAGCGCCAGGGCGTGATCGCGTCGCTGCGGCGTTCCGCGAAGCTGGTGCGGGGCGCCTGGTGGCGGATCTTCGGGATCCTGCTGCTGACGGCGCTGCTGACGTTCGTGGTGACGATGATCGTCGCCGTGCCGTTCGCGATCCTCGCGTACGCGGTGGACGGCGACGGGGTCAGCTCCCTGTTCTCCGGGGGCGGTGAGCCGATCGGCTGGACGTTCCTGACGATCACGGGTATCGGTTCGGTCATCGCATCGGCGATCATGTACCCGATCTCGGCGGGTGTGGCGGTCCTCCTCTACGTGGACCAGCGCATCCGACGTGAGGCGCTGGACCTCGAACTGGCCCGTGCGGCGGGCGTGCCCGGTTACGGCACCGCCGCGCCGGGCGACGCGACCCCTGGGAGCTGATGCGGTGCCGATCACGGGGGGTGCGGCGGCGTGGCGGGCGGCCGGCACGGGTGACGGGCCGCCGCTGGACGTGCCGCGGCTGCCCGCCCGTGAGGCCGCGGAGCGCGAGCTGTCCCGACCGGTGTACGGCCAGGAGGAGCCGAACGTCCTGCTGCGCGCCATGGACGCGTTCTTCGACTGGCTCGGCGGTCTCTTCGACGCCGCCGCGGGCGCCGCTCCGGGCGGCTGGCTGGGCGTCGTGGTGATCGTCGTCCTCGTGGTGGGCCTGGTGGCCGCGCTGTGGTGGCGGCTGGGCAGGCCGTACCGCGCGGCGCCGGTGGCGGACTCGCTGTTCGAGGAGGGGCCCCGCACCGCGGCGGCCCATCGTGCCGCCGCTGACCGGCATGCCGCGGCGGGCCGCTGGAACCAGGCCGTCCAGGAACGGATGCGGGCCGTGGTGCGCTCCTTGGAGGAGCGCACGCTTCTCGATCCCCGACCGGGCCGCACGGCCGACGAGGCCGCCGCGGAGGCGGGGCGGGTCCTGCCCGGCCACGCCGACGCGCTGCGCGCCGCGGCCCGCGACTTCGACGACGTCACGTACGGCGGGCGCACCGCCGACCAGCGCGCGTACCAGCGCGTCAAGGAGCTCGACGCCGCGCTTGAGCGGGCGAAGCCCCGGTGGGGCGCGGCGGTCGGGGGAGGCACCGAGTGACGTCCGCCGGTACGACGTCCCTGTCCCGGGACCCGCGGCACGTGTGGGTGCGGGCACGGGGAGTCCTGTTCGCCGTGGCGCTGCTCGTCGTGGCCGGTGTCGCGCTGGCCCTGGTGCAGACGGGCGGGCACCACGGCCGGCTGGATCCGCGTTCCGCGGACCCGAACGGCAGCATGGCGGTCGCCGAGCTGCTGCGGGAGCGCGGTGTGTCCGTCCGGGTCGCCACGACCCTGCCGGAGGTCACCGCCGCGGCGGGCCCGGACACGACCGTCCTGGTCACGGCCCCGAACCTGCTGAGCGGCCGGCAGCGGACCGTGCTGCGCACTCTCGCCGACACGTCCGGCGGCCGTACCGTCCTGCTGGCCCCGGACGCGCCGGCGCTGTCCACGCTGGCCCCGGGGGTGTCCACGGATCTGCCCGACACGGTCCGCGTCCTCGAACCGGGCTGTGCCGTGCCGGAGGCCCGTCGCGCGGGTGCGGTGCACCTCGGCGGCGAGCGGTACGTGACGGTCGGCTCCGCCTCCGCGGAGTCCTGCTACTTCCGTGACGGCCTGCCCACCCTGGTGCGGGTGCGGAACTCCGCCGGCGGCGACACCGTCCTGCTGGGCGCCGCGGATCTGCTGTTCAACCAGCGTCTCGCGCACGAGGGGAACGCTTCGCTCGCCCTGCAACTCCTCGGTTCCCGGACCCATCTCGTCTGGTACCTCCCTTCGCTGTCGGACCCGTCCTCCGCCGAGGGCGGCGGGCCGGGTGAGGCGGGCCGCGGCGAGGAGGAAGGCGACTTCCTCAGCCTGGTCCCGCCGGGCTGGCTGTGGGGCACGCTGCAGCTCGCCGTGGCCGCGGCCCTCGCCGCGGTCTGGCGTGCGCGCCGTCTCGGGCCGCTCGTCACGGAGCGGCTGCCGGTGGCCGTCCGCGCGTCGGAGGCGACGGAGGGCCGCGCCCGCCTGTACTTCCGCGCCGACGCTCGGGACCGTGCCGCCGTCGTGCTGCGCTCGGCGGCCCGAGTGCGACTCGCTCCTCTCGTGGGCGTTCCGACGAGGGAGGCCCACTCCCCCGACGCCCTGCTCCCGGCCCTGTCGGCCCGTCTCTCCCCTGGTGGGGCGGATCCGCGGGACCTGCTGTTCGGCCCGGCTCCCGTCAGTGACGCCGCGCTCGTCCTCCTCACCGACCAACTCGACGCCCTCGAAAGAGAGGTACGCACCTCATGAGTGCCCCGACCCCCGAGACCGCTGAGAACTCGGACCGCGCCCGCGCCTCCCTGGAGGCCCTGCGCACCGAGATCGCCAAGGCCGTGGTCGGGCAGGATCCCGCTGTCACCGGGCTCGTCGTCGCTCTGCTGTGCCGGGGGCACGTCCTCCTTGAGGGCGTGCCCGGCGTCGCCAAGACGCTCCTGGTGCGCGCCTTGGCGGCGTCGTTGGAACTGGACACGAAGCGTGTGCAGTTCACCCCGGACCTGATGCCGAGCGATGTGACGGGTTCACTCGTCTACGACACCCGTACCTCGGAGTTCTCCTTCCAGCAGGGGCCGGTGTTCACGAACCTGCTGCTCGCCGATGAGATCAACCGCACGCCGCCGAAGACGCAGTCCTCGCTCCTGGAGGCGATGGAGGAGCGGCAGGTCACGGTGGACGGCACCCCGCGTCCGCTCCCGGAGCCGTTCCTGGTCGCCGCGACGCAGAACCCGGTCGAGTACGAGGGCACCTATCCGCTGCCGGAAGCGCAGCTGGACCGCTTCCTGCTGAAGCTGACGGTGCCGCTGCCTTCCCGCGACGACGAGATCAACGTGTTGACCCGGCACGCGGAGGGCTTCAACCCGAGGGATCTGCACGCCGCCGGGGTACGCCCGGTCGCGGGCCTCGCGGATCTGGAGGCCGCCCGCCGTGCGGTCGCCGGGACGTCGGTGTCCCCGGAGATCGCCGGCTATGTCGTCGATATCTGTCGTGCCACGCGTGAATCCCCCTCGCTCGCCCTCGGCGTCTCTCCCCGAGGCGCCACCGCCCTGCTCTCCACCGCCCGCGCCTGGGCCTGGCTCACGGGCCGCGACTACGTCACCCCCGACGACGTGAAGGCCCTCGCCCTGCCCACGCTCCGCCACCGGGTCCAGCTCCGACCGGAGGCGGAGATGGAAGGCGTGACGGCCGACTCGGTCATCAACGCGATCCTCGCCCACGTACCCGCGCCCTCACTGAGGCAGTGACCCATGGCCCTGACCGGACGTACCGCTCTCCTGGCGGCGATCGGCTCGCTGCCTGTCGGGATCCTGGCCCCCAGCTGGACGGGGATGCTGGCAGTCAACGCCCCCCTCTCCCTCGCAATTCTGTGCGACTACGCGTTGGCCGCGCCAGTGCGAACGCTCCAGTTCACCCGAAGTGGTGACACGAGTGTTCGACTCGGTGAGGCCGCAGCGGTCGAGTTGACCGTGGGCAACCCTTCGCGGCGCCGATTGAGGGCACATGTCCGTGACGCGTGGCCGCCGAGCAGTTGGACGGCCGGATCGGACGGGACGGTGTCCCGGCACGAGGTCACCGTCCCCGCGGGGGAACGCAGGCGGTTGACGACGCGTCTGCGTCCTTCGCGCCGCGGGGACCGGCAGGCGGATCGGGTGACCGTGCGTTCCTTCGGCCCGTTGGGCCTGGCCGCCCGCCAGGGCAGCCACCGGGTGCCGTGGACGGTCCGGGTCCTGCCGCCTTTCACGAGCCGCAAGCACCTGCCGTCGAGGTTGGCGCGCCTGCGGGAGCTGGACGGCCGGACGAGCGTGCTGACGCGCGGAGAGGGCACCGAGTTCGACAGCCTCCGCGAGTACGTACCGGGTGATGACACGCGCTCGATCGATTGGCGTGCGACGGCCCGGCAGGCGAGCGTCGCGGTCCGCACGTGGCGCCCGGAACGCGATCGGCACATCCTGCTGGTCCTGGACACGGGCCGGACGTCGGCGGGCCGTGTCGGTGACGTTCCGCGGCTGGACGCCGCGATGGACGCGGCGCTGCTGCTGACGGCGCTGGCGTCACGCGCCGGCGACCGGGTGGACCTGCTGGCGTACGACCGCCGTGTGCGGGCCCGGGTGCAGGGCCGTGCCGCGGGCGATGTCCTGCCGGCCATGGTGGCCGCGATGGCGACCTTGGAACCGGAACTGGTCGAGACGGACGCCCGCGCCTTGGGTGCCGCGGCCCTCGCGGGAGCGCCGCGCCGGTCGCTGGTCGTGCTGTTGACGAGTCTGGAGGCCGCTCCTGTGGAGGAGGGTCTCCTGCCGGTGCTGCCGCAGCTCACCCAGCGCCACACGGTCGTCGTCGCGTCCGTGTCGGATCCTCGGGTGCAGGAGATGACGCGATCGCGTGGCTCGGCCCGGGCGGTGTACGAGGCGGCTGCGGGCGCGCAGGCGCAGGCCCAGAGGCGCATGACGGCGGAGCAGCTGCAACGCCACGGCGTCACCGTCGTGGACGCCACCCCGGAGAACCTGGCTCCTGCTCTCGCCGACGCCTATCTGGATCTGAAGGCCGCCGGCCGCCTCTGACGCGAGACGCCTGAGCCCCCTCCCGGGATGTTCTCAGGCGCCCGCCGGGCGGGCCGGCGGACACCACCCTCCGATGGGAAAAGGGGCCCGGAAATGCGGAAAGCCCCGCACCATACGGTGCGGGGCTTCCCCATTCAAAAATTGTTCGGCGGTGTCCTACTCTCCCACAGGGTCCCCCCTGCAGTACCATCGGCGCTGAAAGGCT
>NZ_JAHWGT010000657.1 GCF_020873895.1 Streptomyces sp. DH12
GGCTGGTCCCGAAGGTAGGGAGGGAGCGTTTCCGGCCTGTGGCACGCGGTGACCGGCAGGGAACGTTGCTCTCACCCTGGGCGGGGGCGGGGTGAGAGGTGTCCGTCACCGGTCACCGGGGGCGTGGTGAGGGTCAGTGCTGCGGGGGCTGCCCGTAGGGGCCGGGCGCCTGCTGCGGCGGGGCGCCGTACGGACCCGGCTGGCCGTGGGCGGGCGGCTGCTGGGCGTACGGGCCGGGCTGCGCGTACCCCGTGGCGGGCTGCTGCGGGAAGGGCTGGCCGTACGCCGGAGGCTGCGGGGCGTATCCCGGGGCGGGCTGCTGTTGCGGGAACGGCGGCGCGCCCTGGGCCTGCGCGCCGTACGGCCCGTACGGGCCGCCTCCGTAGGGCGTGCCG
Source organism: Streptomyces sp. DH12 (assembly GCF_020873895.1). Classification (GTDB taxonomy): domain Bacteria; phylum Actinomycetota; class Actinomycetes; order Streptomycetales; family Streptomycetaceae; genus Streptomyces. The sequence continues at coordinate 396 of NZ_JAHWGT010000657.1, forward strand.
GAGCCCGGAGGCAGGTAGCGCACGCGGCCCGTCTCGTCCGCCACCGGTGCGAAACCGGCCGCCTGGAGCCGCGCCGCGAACTTGGCGTTGCGCTTGCGGGTGACGACGAACCCGATGCCGAGGATCGCCATGAGGG
>NZ_JAHWGT010000658.1 GCF_020873895.1 Streptomyces sp. DH12
GTCCGGGTCGGCCCGCAGACGGCGCCGCATCTCCAGGGCCTCCGTGAGGATGCCGACGCTCCGCTGCATGATCTCGCGCTGCTCCATGCGGCCAGCCTTCACACCGACTGGCCCGGCCAAACGCGTTCTGCCTATCATCCTGGTGAATGTGGATTTCATATGGTTTGTCCCTGCCGGGGGTGGACCCGGAGTGTCCCCGCCCGAGTGAGTGATCCATGTCCCGCACCGGTTCCCGTGACCACGGCGACGAGCTGCTGACCAGGCTCGGGACGCTGACGGCCCAGGCGCGTGCGGCGGCTGAGGTGCAGCGCTCGCGCGTGGAGCTGGCCGTCGCCCTGCAGCGCGGGATGCTGCCGAGGGGACTGCCCACCGGTGACGGCGTACGGCTCGCGGTGCGGTACGTGCCCGCCAACCAGGGCCTCAACGTGGGCGGCGACTGGTACGACGCGTTCACCATGCCCGACGGCAGGATCGGCCTGTCGATCGGCGACGTGCAGGGGCACAACATCGAGGCGGCCGCCTTCATGGGGC
>NZ_JAHWGT010000659.1 GCF_020873895.1 Streptomyces sp. DH12
GAGTAAGGGGGCGTGCGGGCCCGGTCGATCTAGGCTGCCCGCATGAGCATCATCGGAGTCGGGATCGACGTCGCCGAGATCGAGCGGTTCGCCGCGTCGCTGGAACGCACGCCCGGGCTGGCACAGCGGCTCTTCGTGGAGAGCGAACTGCTGCTGCCCAGCGGGGACCGGCGCGGCATCGCCTCCCTGGCGGCGCGGTTCGCCGCCAAGGAGGCGCTGGCCAAGGCGCTCGGGGCGCCCGCGGGGCTGTACTGGACCGACGCCGAGGTGTGGTGCGAGGACAGCGGGCAGCCCCGGCTGCGGGTCAAGGGGACCGTCGCCGCCCGCGCGGAGGAACTGGGCGTGCGCTCCTGGCACATCTCCCTCAGCCACGACGCCGGGGTGGCCTCGGCGGTCGTGGTCGCGGAGGGCTGAGGGACCGTGGACGGCGCCTGACCGTCGCTTTCGCCCTCGTACGCCTCCTGCGAAAAATTCGTCGATGAAGTGCGTGCATCGTGGAAGTGGGGGTACAGGCAGGGAGCCGGTATCGG
>NZ_JAHWGT010000660.1 GCF_020873895.1 Streptomyces sp. DH12
CGAGCGCGCGGTCCGCCGCGATGCCGCGCGCCGCCTCCACCGCCTCCGCGAGCGCCGCAGGCGACACGCACGCCTCCGCCGCCGCCAGCGCCGGCGTCGACACCGGCCACAGCGGCTGCGCCCGCTCCAGCCGGGCGACGGTCTCCGGGGCTGCCAACACGTACCCGATGCGCAGGCCCGCCAGGCCCCATGTCTTGGTCAGGCTGCGCAGCACCACGAGCCCCGGGACGTCCGTCCGCCCGGCCAGGGCCTCCCGCTCGCCCGGCACGTCCGGCTTCGCCAGCGACACGAACGCCGTCTCCACGCCCGCGTATCCGCGTCCCTCCCACAGCAGCCGGGCCGCCTTGAACACCTCGGCGTTGGCGTCCGGGTCCGTCGACCCGCGCCCCACCAGCAGCACCGTCACCCCGGCGGGGTCCCAGGACGGGTCCACCGCCTCCGCGAGCCGCCGCTCCAGCACCCGCAACAGCGCGGGGTGTGGGCCCAGCGGACGGCCGTACGTGTACGAGACCCCGGGGTGGCGTTCCTT
>NZ_JAHWGT010000661.1 GCF_020873895.1 Streptomyces sp. DH12
GTCACCGTGGAGGTCGCCCCCGACGCCGAGGGCGGCTGGGACGTACGGCTGCGGGTGCGGAACTTCCGCTTCTCACCCGACGGCACGGGCCGCCGCGCCGAGGCCGGCCGGGGTCTGGCGCACCTGGAGGTGAACGGCCGCCGCGTCGCCGTGCTGCGCACCCCCGAGTACCACCTCGCCCCCGGCGCCTTCCCTCGCGGCACCCACCAGGTCACCGCGCGGCTGTACGCCGACGACGGGTCCGTGTGGGCCGTCGACGGCAAGCCCGTGGAGAGCACCGCCGTCATCACCGTCTCCGGGCAGGAGCCGACCCCGGAGCTGAGCGTGGCGCCGCTCGCCGCGGGGTGGCGGGCACGCGCCGGCGTGCACCAGCTGTTCCCGCTGCTGGTGCACGCCGTGCTGTTCGGCCGGGGCTACGCCGGGCAGGCGCTCGCCGCCGCCCGGTCCGCCCTGTCGCTGTGATCCCCGGCGGGGTCCTCAGCGGGTCACCACGTGCCGCTCGTCGGGCACGCAGTGGGTCATGGTCAGC
>NZ_JAHWGT010000662.1 GCF_020873895.1 Streptomyces sp. DH12
GGCGAGGTCGGCGTCGGCCGCGCGGGCGTCCGGCGTCAGGGCGGTGACGCCGGCCGCGGCGACGGCGGTGGCGGTGAGCAGGGCGGCGAGGGGGCGGCGGACGATCGGTCTGGCGCGGTCCACAAGGGCCTCCGGGCAGGGGGGAGTTGGAGGGGTGGAGCGCGCTCAATTTGGTCCAGACCAATTCGGTTGTCAAGACCCCGCGCAGCGTCCCCGCACGCCCCTGCCCGGCTCCGCAGAGGCTCAGCTGTCGAAGCCCAGCCCCAGCCGGTCCATCGTCCGCAGCCACAGATTGCGCCGTCCGCCCCGGGCGTCCGCCCTGGCCAGCGACCACTTGGTGAGGGCGATGCCGGTCCAGGCGAACGGCTCGGGCGGGAACGGCAGCGGTTTGCTGCGCACCATCTCCAGCTCCGTGCGCTCGGTCCGCTCCCCCGCCAGCAGGTCCAGCATCACCTCCGCGCCGAACCGCGTCGCTCCCACGCCGAGCCCGGTGTAGCCCGCCGCGTACGCCACCCGGCCCGCGTGGGC
>NZ_JAHWGT010000663.1 GCF_020873895.1 Streptomyces sp. DH12
GTACTGGGCGGCCGCGTAGGAGCCCAGCTCCGCGCGCGCCTCGTTCAGCTTCTGTGTGCGCTGCGCCACGTCGTCGAGGAGGGTGTCGACGCGTTTGCGCTGCTTGGTGGTCTTCTCCTTGGCCGCGTTGTACTTCTCGGTCGCCGACTCGGCCTGACGGTAGAGGTCGCCGACCTTCTTCTCGACCTCCTCCAGGCTCGGCCGGTCGTCGCCGGGAGCGGCGTCGGCGGTCTGGGAGAGCAGGGCCACGGAGGTGAGCGCGGCCGTGGCCAGGGCCGGGGTGCGTATGCCTGCCACGCGCGTGCCGGGGGTGCGCGACTTGCGGTGCGACGCCAAGGGAGGCGACTCCTTCCAGTGCTCCGCCTACCGGGTTAGCTGTCGGGTTCGGGCGGGTGGTTCGGAAGGGTTGCCCTACGGCCGCTCCCTGCGGGCGTGGGCCGATTCACCCCAGGTCTCGGTGGGTCCCCGGCTCCGGCTGCCACGGCGGGCAGCGATGGACTCGGCGGGGGCCGCGCGGTCCGGCGAGGT
>NZ_JAHWGT010000664.1 GCF_020873895.1 Streptomyces sp. DH12
GTGTCCGCGTTCGGCTTCGGCGGCACCAACGCGCACGCGGTGCTGACCGGGCCCCGGGCGCTGACCGGCTCCTCCTCCGCCGTGGGGCCGAAGCCCGGCGAGGAGTCCGGTGCCGCCGGTGCGCGGCCGGTGCGGCAGCCGCGGCTCGCGGTGGTGGGGCTCGGGTCGCGGCTCGGGCCGCTCACCGGCACCGGTGAGCTGGCGCGCGCGGCGCGGTCGGGACGGCCGGCGCTGACCGGACGGCCCGCGAACCGCTGGTACGGCGCCGAGCAGGTGCCGGGCGGTCCGCTGGCCGGGACCGTGGCCGAGGGCGCCGACCCGGCCGGCGGCTACGTCGACGCCGTGGACGTGCGTCCGCGCACCTACCGCATCCCGCCGAACGAGCTGGCCCAGGCCAACCCGCAGCACCTGGCGCTGTTCGAGGCGGCGGAGCAGGCGTTGGCGGACGCCGGGCGCGACGCCCCGCCGCCCGGGGTCAAGGCGGACGAACTGCCCGGGTCCCGGGTCGGCGTGGTGGTCGCCATGGAG
>NZ_JAHWGT010000665.1 GCF_020873895.1 Streptomyces sp. DH12
GGGTGAGCGAGGAGGGCCCGGCGTCACGGGCCACGTCGCTGTCGCCCTCGGCGTCGAATTCCCCGGCCATCAGCCGCCGGGCGGTGTCGGACCAGCGGCGCAGCAACGCGGCCGCCTCCTTGCGTCCGGCGCCGGGCACCAGGTCGAAGGCGAGGAGATGGCCGCGCGACTGGAGCGGGTCGGTGATGCCCGGCTGGTGTTTCACGTGAAACGGCACCTTTGTGGCGCCGACCGAGGTGAGCGGGGTGGCCCCGGAGGGCGCCGACGCGTACCCGACGGCACCCCCCGCTGCCCCGAGGACGAGCCCGGTGGCGCCGGCCGTGCCGAGCAGGCGTCGCCGCGAGATGCCCGATCCGGAGGTGGCGGATTCCGGCCGGGGCTCCTCCTCGGGAGTGAGGGTCTGTGACAGGGAAGGGTCAGCCATGGTGGTTCAGCCGATCTGAGCGTTCTTGGAGACGGTCACCTGGTCGATGTCGGAGGTCCGCACGGTCACCTCGACCTTCCAGTCGCCCGCCATGGGGATCTGC
>NZ_JAHWGT010000666.1 GCF_020873895.1 Streptomyces sp. DH12
TCCCGGCCGCTGATCCGGCAGGCGCTGGAAGCGGGGATCACCTTCTTCGACACCGCCAACGTGTACTCGGACGGCACCAGCGAGCAGATCGTCGGCCGGGCGCTGCGCGACTTCGCCCGCCGCGACGACGTCGTCCTCGCCACCAAGGTGCACGGCCGGATGCGGCCAGGACCCAACGGCGCGGGGCTCTCCCGCAAGGCGATCATGACCGAGCTGGACCACAGTCTGCGCCGTCTCGGCACCGACTACGTCGACCTCTACCAGATCCACCGCTGGGACCCGCACACGCCGGTCGAGGAGACGATGGAGGCGCTGCACGACGTCGTCAAGGCGGGCAAGGTCCGCTACCTCGGGGCCAGTTCGATGTACGCCTGGCAGTTCTCCAAGGCGCAGTACACCGCGAAGCTGCGCGGCTGGACCACGTTCGTGTCCATGCAGAACCACTACAACCTGCTCTACCGCGAGGAGGAGCGGGAGATGCTGCCGCTCTGCGCCGACCAGGGCGTCGGCGTGCTGCCGTGGAGCCC
>NZ_JAHWGT010000066.1 GCF_020873895.1 Streptomyces sp. DH12
CTGCTGGCGGCCGGGTGGGGGGGGTGGCGCGCGGTGCCGGGCGGCGGTCAGCGCTCCCTTCGCCGGCGGGGGCGTACGGCCACGAGGGCGGCCGCCAGCAGGGCCGCCCCGGCGGCGGCCGCGGCGGTGGCGGTGGCGGGGAGGCCGGCGGCGGCCTCGGCGGGGCCGGTGGCGCCCGCGCCGGCGGCCGGACCCGTGGCGTCCGTACGGACGGCGGGGCCGGCGGCGTCCGTACGGGCGGCGGGGCCCGTGGGGCCGGTGGGGTCGTAGCCGCCGGCCTTGCCCGCGCGGGCGTAGGCGGAGCCGGGCAGCTTGTCGCCGTACGCCGCCGCCACCCGCGCGCGGTACGCGGCGAGGGTGGTGCCCCCGGCCCCGACGGCACGGACCGCGTCCTCGTCCAACGGCAGCACCCGGCCGCCGCCGTGGACGTACCAGGCGTCGATCTGCGGCTCGCGGAAGACCGTTCCGCCCGGGAGCACCCGTGCGCCGCGCTCCGCGAAGTGGATCTCGTCGTCGCCGGTGGCGATGTTCACCACCCGCCAGCCGGCGCCCTGCCGGACGCTCCACACGGACGCCTCACGGCCGTCGGCCGCGACGGCGCGGGCGGCGTGGAACTCGACGCGGGCCACGGGCGCACCCGCCCGGCCCGCCACGAACTCCGGGGACAGGACGTGGACGGGGACGGCGCTGCCCTCGATCCGGGGCCGGGCGGCGTCGGCGCTCTTCGCCGCCGCGGCGCCCTCGCGGCCGAAGAACCGGGCCAACGTGTCCAGGGTCGCCGGGGCGGCGGCGGCCTCGCGGGGCCCCGGGGCCGGGTCGGCCGGGAGCGGGGCGGCGGTCGCGGCGGGGGCGGCGAGCGCCAGGAGGGCGGTGGCGGCGGCCGCGGCCGCGATGTGCCGTGCGTACGGGCGCGTCATGGGGCTCACGCTCCGATCCGGTAGAGCGAGTGGGTCCAGGAGAAGGAGGAGTTGCTCACGTACCAGTCGTGCGCGGCCCAGTTGTAGCGGTCGCTGGAGGGCCACGGGTCGCCCCAGTAGACCCAACCGCGCGCGTCGTCGTAGCCGTACAGGACGTGCATGTGGCCGCCGCCGCCCGACCACTGGATGCGGGTCTCGACGGGCCGGTTGGCGTTGATCTCGGTCTGGACGGTGCCGTAGCGGAGCCAGCCGTCGACGTACGAGCCGGGGTTGACACCGGCCCAGCGCAGTCCGGTCTGGACGTTGCCGAGGGTGGCCTGCCAGTTCGGGCAGTCGTACCCCTGCTGCCGGTTGAAGGCCGCGTTGCAGAACTGGTTCTGGCTGTACGAGCGGCCGAACCAGGTGGCGATGGTGTTGCCCGCGGCGGCCCAGCACCAGTTGGTCTTCTGCTGCGCCTGCATGGTGATGTCGAGGCGCTTCGCGGCGAGGGCGGCGGCGGGGCGGTGGGCGGGGTCGTGCGGGGCGGCGGTGGCGGTGGCGGTGGGGAGGGCGAGGAGTGCGGCGCAGACGGCGGCGGCGAGGCCCGCGCGCCGTCGGCTCCGTGGCGGCTGCTGGTGGGTGGGGGTGCGCATCGCGTTCCTCCGAAGGGGATGTGGGGAGGGAGGAGCGCGTCCGGACGCTGCCCGAAGCATCAGCCGTTGTCGCGAGCAGGTCAACACGCTTCAATGCGGGATGACGCCGCGGTGTGAGCGGGGGCGGTTGACGTGTGAACGACCGGGTCCGCCCGACCTGCCGTGCGGTCCGCGGGAGCGCGGCGTCGTACCGCCCAGTACGTGAACGTTCACTGAGGAGTCCTCGTGCGACACCCCGAGGCCGAGGCCGATCTGGCACAGCTCCTGCGCACCGGCCCGTTCCACCTGGCGCTCCGCGCGGCGCTCGCCGCGCGCGGGCTGCCGCTGCAGCGGGTCCGGCACCACCTGGCGCACCGCGGCATCACGGTCGGGGTGACGAGCCTGTGCTACTGGCAGCAGGGGGCGCGCCGGCCGCAGCGGCCGGAGTCGATGAAGGCGGTCAGGGCCCTGGAGGAGCTGCTGGAGCTGCCCGGGGGCTCGCTGATCCGGTTGCTCGACGGCCCGGCGGGCGGCTCCCCGGGCGGTGGCGGGGCGGGGGCGGAGCGGGGCGAGGTGGTACGGCCGGCGGCACGGTCGTACCGGGCGCTGGTGGAGGCGTCCGGGGTGGTGGAGGAGCTCATCGCGGGGCTGGGGCTGCCGGCGGACGGCGGTCTGCACACGGTGGGGCACCACGAGCGGGTGCGCATCGGGGCGGGGCGGCAGCTGGTGGGGCGCGACTCGCTGCACGTCCTGCGGGCGCACCGGGACGGCGTGGACCGGTACGTGGCCATCCACCACGGGGACCCGGGGTGCGATCCGGAGCGGGTGGAGGTGCGGGCGGGCGACAACTGCCGGACGGGGCGGGTGCGGTGGCACCGGGAGACGGGCGTGGTCGTCGCGGAGCTGCTGTTCGACGCGCGGCTGCGGGCCGGGGACACGTACGCCCTGGGGTACGCCTTCGAGGACGGTACGGGCGGGCAGAGCGCGGAGTACGTGCGGGGGTTCAGCTTCGCGGGCGGGCAGTACGTGCTGCAGGTGGGGTTCCACGAGGAGGCGCTGCCGGTGCGGTGCCGGCGGTTCGCGCAGGCGTCGGCGGGGGCGCCGCGCGGGGCGCGGGGCGAGCTGACGCTGAGCGGCCGGCACCGGACCGTGCACTTCGTGGAGCAGGGGGTGCGTCCGGGGATCCTGGGGATCGACTGGGACTGGGAGTAGCGGGCCGGGGGCCGCCCGGACGGTCAGTCCTGCGGGCCCGCGACGAGGTTGCCGTTCCTGACCGTCACGGGCACCTCGGGGAGCGGGACCGTGGCCGGGCCCTTGACGACCTGGCCGGTGGTGACGTCGAAGCGGCTGCGGTGGCAGGGGCAGTTGCCCTCGTTCTCCTCGATCTTGTCGAGGACGCAGCCGGCGTGGGTGCACTGGGCGCTGAAGGCCCGGTACTGGCCCTTGGCGGGGCAGTGCACGAGGAGGCGCTGCTCGCGGTAGAGCTTGGCGCCGCCGACCGGCACCGCGTCCGCCGCGCCGAGGTCGACCGGCGCGGTGGGGGTGGGGGTGCGCGCGTGCCCGAGCTTGGAGTCGGTGGAGCAGGCGGCTGTCGTGAGCCCGGCGGCGCCGGTGAGGGCGGCGCCTTTCAGCACGGTGCGGCGGGTGGCGGGCTGGCCGGGCATGGGGGCTCCACGGGGTACGGGTACGGGGTACTGCGGGTACGGACCCGACGATACCGACGCAGACCACCGCGCCTTCCGGCGGGCCGCCGGTCCGGGTCCGGGTCGAGACTGGGCCGGCGCCGGGCACGGGTGCGGGTCGGGGCCGGTCCGGGTCCGGCTCGGGGCCGACGGCGACCCGGCCGGGCCGGGGCGGACCGCCGGCTCGCCTCCCTCGTCCGGCGGGTCCCGCGGGTCCCGCCGGACGAGGGGGTGGCGTCAGCTCCCGGTGGCGCGGGTCGCGGCGGTCTTCTTCGCCGTGGCCTTGGCCGCCGTCTTCGTCGCCGCGGCCTTCTTGGCCGTGGCCTTCTTCGCCGGGCGCCTGCCGACCGCCTTCACCGGGGTGGCGTCGCTGATGCGGCCGGCGTCGAGGATGTCGCGCAGGAACTTGCCGGTGTGGCTGGCGGTGACGCCCGCGACCGCCTCCGGCGTCCCCTCGGCGACGACGATGCCGCCGCCGCTGCCGCCCTCGGGGCCCATGTCGACGAGCCAGTCGGCCGTCTTGATGACGTCGAGGTTGTGCTCGATGACGATGACGGTGTTGCCCTTGTCCACCAGGTTGGACAGCACCTTGATCAGCTTGGCGATGTCCTCGAAGTGCAGACCCGTGGTCGGCTCGTCGAGGACGTACACCGTGCGGCCCGTGGAGCGCTTCTGCAGCTCGCTGGCGAGCTTGACGCGCTGCGCCTCGCCGCCCGACAGCGTCGGCGCGGACTGGCCGAGCCGGACGTACCCGAGGCCGACCTCGGTGAGCGTCTTCAGGTGCCGGGAGATCGTCGGGACGGCCTCGAAGAAGTCCAGGGCCTCCTCGATCGGCATGTCCAGCACCTCGGCGATGGACTTGCCCTTGTAGTGGACGTCGAGGGTCTCGCGGTTGTACCGCGCGCCGTGGCAGACCTCGCACGGCACGTAGACGTCCGGGAGGAAGTTCATCTCGATCTTGATGGTGCCGTCGCCGGAGCAGTTCTCGCAGCGGCCGCCCTTGACGTTGAAGGAGAACCTGCCCGGCAGGTAGCCGCGGACCTTCGCCTCCATCGTCTCGGCGAACAGCTTGCGCACGTGGTCGAAGACACCGGTGTACGTGGCCGGGTTCGACCGCGGGGTGCGGCCGATCGGCGACTGGTCGACGTGGACGACCTTGTCCACCTGGTCGTCGCCGTCGACGCGGGTGTGGCGGCCGGGCACGGACTTGGCGCCGTTCAGCTCGCGCGCCAGGTGGGTGTACAGGATGTCGTTGACCAGGGTGGACTTGCCGGATCCGGAGACGCCGGTGACGGCGGTGAGCACGCCCAGCGGGAACGACACGTCGATGTCGCGCAGGTTGTTCTCGCGGGCGCCGTGGACGGTGAGCATCCGGTCGGGGTCGACGGGCCGGCGGACGTCCGGGACGGGGATGGCCCGCTTCCCCGCCAGGTACTGCCCGGTCATCGACGCCTCGTTGGCGAGGAGCTCCTTCAGCGGTCCCGAGTGGACGACCTCACCGCCGTGCTCGCCGGCGCCGGGGCCGATGTCGACGACCCAGTCGGCGACCTTGATGGTGTCCTCGTCGTGCTCGACGACGATGAGGGTGTTGCCCATGTCGCGGAGGCGGACGAGGGTCTCGATCAGCCGGTGGTTGTCGCGCTGGTGCAGGCCGATGGAGGGCTCGTCGAGCACGTACAGCACGCCGACGAGGCCGGAGCCGATCTGCGTGGCGAGCCTGATGCGCTGCGCCTCGCCGCCGGAGAGGGTGCCGGCGGCGCGGTTGAGCGAGAGGTAGTCCAGGCCCACGTCGACCAGGAACCGGAGGCGTTCGTTGACCTCCTTCAGCACCCGCTCGGCGATCTTCTTGTCACGGTCGCTGAGGGTGAGGCGGCCCAGGAACTCGGCGCACTCGCTGATCGACATGGCGGAGACGTCGGCGATGGACTTGTCCATGACCGTCACGGCGAGCACGATCGGCTTGAGCCGGGTGCCGTCGCAGGTCGGGCAGGGCACCTCGCGCATGTACCCCTCGAAGCGCTCGCGGCTGGAGTCGCTCTCGGCCTCGCTGTGGCGGCGCTTGACGAAGGAGACGGCGCCCTCGAAGGCGGGCGTGGTGTAGGCCCGCTCCCTGCCGTACCGGTTGCGGTAGCGGACCTCGACCTGCGTCTTGTGGCCGTACAGCAGGGCCTTCCTGGCGCGCTGGGGAAGCCCCGCCCAGGGGATGTCCGTGCGGAAGCCGAGCGCCTGCGACAGCCCGCCGATCAGTCGACCGAAGTACTCGCGGGTGTGGCCGTGCGACCAGGGGTGGATGGCGCCCTCGTCGAGGGAGCGGTCCTCGTCCGGGACGATCAGCTCCGGGTCGACCTCCATGCGCGTGCCGATGCCGGTGCAGTCCGGGCAGGCGCCGAAGGGGGAGTTGAACGAGAAGGAGCGGGGCTCAAGCTCCTCGAAGGACAGGTCGTCGTACGGGCAGTACAGGTGCTCCGAGTACATCCGCTCGCGCTCGGGGTCGTCCTCGGGGAGGTCGACGAAGTCCAGCACCACCATGCCGCCGGAGAGGCCCAGCGCGGTCTCGACCGAGTCGGTCAGGCGCCGCTTGGCGCTCTCCTTCACGGTCAGGCGGTCGACGACCACCTCGATGGTGTGCTTCTCCTGCTTCTTCAGTGTGGGCGGCTCGGTGAGCTGGACGGTCGCCCCGTCGACCCGGGCCCGGCTGTAGCCCTTGGTCTGGAGGTCGGCGAAGAGGTCGACGAACTCGCCCTTGCGCTCGCGCACCAGCGGCGACAGGACCTGGAAGCGGCTCCCCTCGGGGAGCTCCAGCACCTTGTCGACGATGGCCTGCGGCGACTGGCGGGAGATCGGTCGGCGGCACTCCGGGCAGTGCGGCTTGCCGATGCGGGCGAAGAGGAGCCGGAGGTAGTCGTAGACCTCGGTGATCGTGCCGACCGTGGAGCGCGGGTTGCGCGAGGTCGACTTCTGGTCGATGGAGACCGCCGGCGAGAGGCCCTCGATGAAGTCGACGTCGGGCTTGTCCATCTGGCCGAGGAACTGCCGGGCGTACGAGGAGAGGGACTCGACGTAGCGGCGCTGGCCCTCGGCGAAGATCGTGTCGAAGGCGAGGGAGGACTTGCCCGACCCCGAGAGTCCGGTGAAGACGATGAGGGAGTCGCGCGGGAGGTCGAGCGAGACGTTCTTCAGGTTGTGCTCGCGCGCGCCACGGACGATGAGACGGTCGGCCACGCCGGGTCCGCACCTTTCTTGAGAGAAGCGGGGGTCGAACCCCCGTCCCAGACTGATCCAGCCTATGGGGGCCGCCAGGTGGATGAATGCCTGACTTCCCAGGATGCCTCCACCGAGCGTATAGCACGCACATTCGATTTCGGTCCGCGCTCAGCCACCTTCACCCGAACGAGTGGTGGCGCTACTGTCAGCGGCATGATCGACCACGCCCATGACCTGGCCTCCGTGGAGGAGGCGACCGCACGGCTGCTCACCGCGGTGTCGGCACTCGACGATTCCAACGTCGCGGAGGCCTCCCGTCTTCCCGGCTGGACCCGCGGACATGTCCTGACCCACCTCGCGCGGAACGCGGACGCCCTCGTGAACGTGCTCCGGGGCCGCCCCATGTACGTCAGCGCCGAGGTGCGCGACGCCGACATCGAGGGCGGCGCCCCGCGCCCGCTCGCCGCGCAGCTGGAGGACCTGCGGACCTCGGCCGCGCGCTTCCGCGCCGAGGGCGAGGCCCCGGCGGACTGGGGCCGCACCGTGGAGCTGCGCAACGGCGTGACCGACCGGGCGGCGCGGATCCCCTTCCGCCGCCTCGCCGAGGTCGAGCTGCACCACGTCGACCTGGGTGTGGGGTACGAGCTGGAGGACCTGCCGGACGAGTTCACCGAGCGCGAGATCGACTTCCTGGCGGCCCGGTTCTCCGGCCACCCGGACGTCCCCCCGGTCGCGCTCGGCGCCGACGACGGCCGCACCTGGACGACCGGCGGCGGCGCGGCCGGCGGACCGGTCGCCGTGCGCGGCGCCGCGGCGGACCTCCTCGGCTGGCTCGCGGGCCGCCGCGACGGCTCCGCGCTGAAGGTCTCGGACGGCCCCCTTCCGGCCCTGCCGCCGCTATAGGGTGATCCCATGACGTACAGCGGAGCGGTGAAGGTCGGCGGACCCGCGGACGTGCACGAGTTGACGGACCTGATCATCTCGAAGGTCGCCGTCGGTCCGATGGACAACAACGCGTACCTGCTGCGCTGCCGGGCCACCGGCGAGCAGCTGCTGATCGACGCGGCCAACGAGCCGCGGACCCTGCTTCGGCTGATCGGTGACGACGGCATCGCGTCCGTCGTCACCACCCACCGCCACCACGACCACTGGTACGCGCTGGCGGAGGTGGTCGCCGCCACCGGGGCCCGCACGTACGCCGGGCGGTACGACGCCGAGGGGGTCGAGGTCCCGACCGACGTCCTGGTCGAGGACGGCGACACGGTGCGGGTGGGCCGCGTCGAGCTGACCGCGCGCCATCTGAAGGGCCACACGCCGGGCTCGATCGCCCTGGTCTACGACGACCCGCACGGCCACCCCCACGTCTTCACCGGCGACTGCCTGTTCCCCGGCGGCCTCGGCAACACCCACAAGGACCCGGAGGCGTTCGCCGGCCTGCTCCACGACGTGGAGACGAAGCTGTTCGACGCCCTCCCGGACGAGACCTGGGTGTACCCGGGCCACGGCCGGGACACCACGCTCGGCGACGAGCGGCCGCAGCTCCCGGAGTGGCGCGCACGGGGCTGGTGAGGCGCGCGGGGTCGCACCCGGCCCGCGCACTTCCACCCGTCCCGCGCGACCGCGCGTCCCGCGCCTGGCGCGCGCCCCGTGACCGGGGCGCGCGCCGCGCCGTTGGCGCGGCATGCGCAAGCGTCACCTCCCGCCGTCCGCGCCGGCGCCGGACGGGCCGTCCATGGGCCGGCTCGCCGCGGCGTCCCTCGCCGGGACGGCCATCGAGTTCTACGACTTCTTCGTCTACGGGACGGCCGCCGCGCTCGTCCTCGGACCGCTCTTCTTCCCGACGTTCTCCCCGGTGGCCGGTGTGCTCGCCGCGTTCGGGACGTTCGCCGTGGGTTTCGTCTCCCGGCCCCTCGGGTCGGTCCTCTTCGGCCACATCGGCGACCGCCACGGCCGGCGCCCGGTGCTCTTCGCCTCGCTGGCGCTGACCGGCGCGGCGACCGTGGCGGTCGGCTGCGTCCCGTCGTACGCGGTGCTCGGCCCGGCGGCGCCCGCGCTCCTGCTGCTCCTGCGCTTCCTCCAGGGGCTCGGGCTCGGCGGCGAGTGGGGCGGGGCGGTGCTGCTCGCTGCGGAGCACGCCCCGGCGCGGCGGCGGGCCCTGTGGGCGAGCTTCCCGCAGGTGGGTCCCGCCGTCGGGTTCCTCCTCGCCAACGGGGTCATGCTGGCGCTGTCGGCGGGGCTGAGCGACGAGGCGTTCCGGGCGTGGGGGTGGCGGGTGCCGTTCTGGGCGGCAGGGCTGCTCGCGCTGGGTGGGTTGCTGCTGCGCTCCTCCCTGGCGGAGACGCCCCAGTTCCGCGAGCTGGCCGCGTCGGGGACGCGGGCGGGCAGCCCGCTGGCGGAGGTGGTGCGCGGCCACTGGCGGCTGGTGCTGCTGACCGCCGGCGCGCTGGCGGTGGGGTACGCGGTGTTCTACGCGGTGTCCACCTGGGCGCTGGCCTACGGCACGGAGCGGCTCGGGGTGGACCGGACGGTCATGCTGGGGTGCGTCATGGCGGCCGTGGCCGTGAAGGGGGCGCTCACGCCGTTCGTGGCGCTGCTGGCGGACCGCTACGGGCGGCGTCCGATGTGCCTGGCCGGGTGCGCGGCGAGCGCCCTGTGGATGTTCCCGATGGTGGGGCTGCTCCACACGGCCCGGCCGCTGCTGATGTTCGCGGGGATCCTGGGGGCGCTGCTGGCGTTCGTGACGATGTTCGCGGTGGTGGCCGCGTACCTGCCGGAGCTGTACGAGCCGAGGGTGCGGTGCACGGGCGCGGCCGTGGGGTACAACCTGGCGGGCGTGCTCGGCGGGGCGCTCACCCCGATGGTGGCGACGGCCGTGTCGGGCGGTGCGGGGCCGCCATGGGGCGTGGCGGCGTACCTGACCGGGATCGCCCTGCTGAGCCTGGGCTGCTTCGCGCTGCTGCCGGAGACGCTGCCGGCCGCGGCGGCGCCGGGACGGGCGGGTGCGCGGGAGGCGGAGGAGCCCGCCGCGGTCTGAGCGGGCACCCGTCGCCCCGTACCGTCCCCTTGCCCCGTACCTTGCCCCACACCGCCCCGTCCGGTCCGCCGCCGGGCGCTCCCGGGTCGGGAACGCGTGCCACCGGCCGGGCCGCTTCGGGGCGGTCCGGCCGGTGGTGCGGTCGCGCTGGTGAGTCGCGCGGTCGCGAAGGTGCGGTCCTCAGACCTTCAGGGACTTGTCCTGCTCCGCGTCCGCCTTGCGGCGGGAGGCGACGAGGCTGGTGATCGTGGTGATGATCAGCACGCCGCAGATGACCGCGAGGGAGACCGGGATGGAGATCTCCGGGACGTGCACCCCGGACTCGTGCAGGGCGTGGAGGATGAGCTTCACGCCGATGAAGCCGAGGATCACGGACAGGCCGTAGCTGAGGTGGACCAGCTTCCGCAGCAGGCCGCCGATGAGGAAGTACAGCTGCCGCAGGCCCATGAGGGCGAAGGCGTTGGCCGTGAAGACGATGTACGGGTCCTGCGTCAGGCCGAAGATCGCGGGGATGGAGTCCAGCGCGAACAGCACGTCCGTGGTGCCGATGGCGAGCATGACCACCATCAGCGGCGTCAGGACGCGCTTGCCGTTGACCCGGATGAAGAGCTTGGTGTCGTGGTAGCGGTCGGCGACGCCGAAGCGCCGCTCGACCGACTTGAGCAGGCGGTTCTCCTCGAACTCCTCCTCGGGCTCGTCCGAGGAGGCTTCCTTGATCAGCTTCCAGGCGGTGTAGATCAGGAAGGCGCCGAAGATGTAGAAGACCCACGAGAAGCTGGCGATGATCGCGGCGCCCGCGGCGATGAAGATCGCACGCAGGACGAGGGCGATGAGCACGCCGATCAGCAGCACCCGCTGCTGGAGGTGGGAGGGCACGGAGAACTTCGCCATGATCAGGACGAAGACGAAGAGGTTGTCGACGCTGAGCGACTTCTCCGTGATGTAGCCGGCGAAGAACTCGCCGGCCGAGCGGCTGCTCCCGAAGAGCAGCAGGCCGAGGCCGAACAGCACGGCCAGGACGATCCAGACGACCGTCCAGATCCCGGCTTCCTTGATCGACACGTCATGGGGCTTGCGCCCGATGAGGAAGTCGACCGCGATCAGGGCGACGAGACCGAGAACGGTCACCACCCACAAGTTGAACGAAACGTCCACTGCGCCTCCGGCGTCGTACGGCTACTGATCAGCGTCGTCGCTGCCGGAGGTCTCTTCCACCCGGGCGCCGCCCGGGGAACGGGCGGGCGGGCCGAGCCGGCGCCCCGGGACCAGGTCTCTGTCCGACCGTCCGTACTGACGGGCACGCCGCAGTGTGGGAGTACTCCCCTCCGCGTAAAGGAACCGTACACGAAACACCAAGTGAAGGTAAAGGGGGCGGCGAGGAGGGGACCGAAGGCGCAGGTGGGGGCGGGTTCGAAGGCGACGGGAGGCGATCAGCGGCGCCACTCGCGCCGGGCCGCGGCGACCTTCGCCAGCACCTGCTGGAGCACCTGGCCGCCCCCCGGCACCAGCGGCGGCTCGTACGTCCACGCGTGCCCGACCCACGGATCGGCCAGATGGTCGTCCGGTACGGGCGTCAGGCGCAGCAGCGAGCGCCACAGCGGGTCCAGCAGCGGCCCGTACGCGCCGGCGTCCTCCCGGTCGGCGACCATCAGCAGGTGCACGCCCACGGCGGGGCCCTCGTCGGCGAGGTAGCGCAGCTGGGTGACGGCGCGGTCGTCGAAGCCGTGCGGGAAGTCGTTGACGACCAGCAGCTGCTGGGCGGTGTCCAGCTCCGGCGGGAGCGCGTCGGCCCCGGCGCCGCCGCGCACGGCCATCTGCACCAGGTCGACGCGCCGGGTGAGCCGGGCCAGGACCGCGGCCACTCCGCCGGGCCCGGCCGCCGGCGGCTCCGCCAGGACCCCCGACGCGGTCAGCGGGGTGAAGGCGGCCGCCCCGGATCCCGCCGGGTCGATCACGTGGACGGTGAAGTCGCCGGGCGGATGGGCGGCCAGCAGCCGTGCGGCGTGGGCGACGGCCGTGTCGAGGGCGAGGCGGCGCAGCCGGCCCTCGTCGAGGAGCAGCGCCTCCCGGGAGGCGCGGCGGCCGCTGTCGACCCACAGCCCGCGCTCCAGGGGCAGCCGCACGAGCATCGGGACCCGCAGCTCGGGTCGTTCGGGCAGGTGGAGGTCGCCCAGGCGCAGCGCCATCGGGACCTCCATCGGGACGCGGTAGGCGTGCCAGGACGGGTCCTCCCAGCGCGCGAAGGCGGGCGGCAGCGCCGGCTCCACCACCGCGGACTCCGCGGCGAGCTGGGCGAGGTCGCGGTCGAGGGCCTCCTTGGCCCGGTCGGTCAGCTCCTCGCAGCGCGCCCGGGCGGCCGCGCGGGCGGCGTCACCGGCGCCGCCGACGCGGCTGCGCGGGTCCGACAGGGCGCGGTCCAGCTCCTGGTCCATGCGGGACTCGGCGAAGTCGACGGCGCTGCGGTACGCGGCGACCGCCCGGGCCAGGTCCTCGAACATGCCCCAGACCTGGTTGTACAGGCGCTCCTCCATCGACCAGCCGGTGGCGTCGCCGGCGACCGGTGCTCCGGGTCGCCCGGGTGCGACCGGCGGGGCGGCCGGGGGCGGCGGAGGGGGCGCGGTGGTCTGCCGGCGGGGGTGCGTGTAGTCGACGGGCCGGCCTGACGCGACGGGCGCGGAGGGGGTGGTGGCCGCGGGCGTGTGCGGCGGCGCGGCGGCCGGGCGCGCCGGCCGGGAGCCGTGGGGCGGCGGGTCGTGGGGCGGCGGGGGCTGGGTGGGCGG
>NZ_JAHWGT010000667.1 GCF_020873895.1 Streptomyces sp. DH12
TCGAGGACCTGGTCCGCCGCGAAATGGCCTCCGCGGTCGAGCTGAGGGTCCCCCTCGGCGTCTCGGTGGGCGTGGGCCCGGACTGGGAGTCGGCGGCGCACTGACGCGGCACCTGTATCCGGGGCGCGGTCCTGGAGCCGCGCCCGGCATCCGCGCACCCGTGACGAGGCACCGCCGTCCCGGAGCATCCGCGTGAGGATGTCACCGCAGGTCGGAGCGGATCCGGGAGGGTGTCCCGGCGTGTGCCGGGCTTCGGTTCTTCACTCGCGTGGCCCCCGCAGGGGGGCCCGTGCCGCGGTGGGCGGCGAGCATGCCAGGCATGGGTATACGCATGCTTCACCGCAGAGCGGCACCCCCGCGGGCCGACGCCGACGGACCCACCACCCAGGCGTTTCCGCCGGTCCCGGTCTTCGCGGCCGCCGCAAGTACCGCCCGCGTCCCCGGCGGCCTGACGGCCGCGTTCCGCGGCGCCGCCGCCCGGCTCGGGCGGCGCGTCACCGGCAACCGGTGGAGAACCGGCCGTACC
>NZ_JAHWGT010000668.1 GCF_020873895.1 Streptomyces sp. DH12
TGCCGGTACAGCTCCACCGGCGCCTCGCCCGTGCGCACCAGGTGGATCGTCGTACCGTCCTCGTCGGTGGAGCGGCCGACGACCGCCGAGCAGCCGTCGCGGCCCAGCGCGAGGCCCGCCGGGTACGAGGGGTCCAGGCCCGGGGCGGCCAGCTCGTCCTCGCCGCCGGAGAACCGCTGCCGGCGCCAGACGCCGAACTCGTCGCCGTCCTTGTCGTCGAACCACCAGATCCACTCGCCGTCCGGCGAGAGCACCCCGTCCGTCGTGCCGTTCGGCCGCTCCGTCACCTGGCGCTGCTCACCGGTCGCCCGGTCCCAGGCGTACAGCTCGTACGTCCCTGTCGCGTTCGACACGAACAGGGACCGGTCGGGGGCGTCCTCCGCCCAGTCGGGAAGGGACACCCGGGGCGCGCGGAAGCGCTTCTCCCAGTCCGGCATCTCCCCGGTCTGCTGCACTCGCTCGGTCTGGTGGTCCGCCCGGTCCGGCGCGTCGGACCCGTTGCTCTCAGTCATGACCCCATACTGC
>NZ_JAHWGT010000669.1 GCF_020873895.1 Streptomyces sp. DH12
TTGTAGTCGTCGGCGGTGAAGGGCACGGGCGCGGTGCCGGTCATCCGGATGCCTCCCAGGGCGGACGTCGGGGCTACGGGCAGCATCCTGCCCGCCGAACGGGTACGGCGCGAGCCGGTTGCGGGGGGTTGCCCCTCCGGGGGGGGCAGAATCTCCGGCTCCGCCCCGCCCCGCCCCGCCCCGAGCGTCCGGGTGTTCCTTCGGCCGCGCGCCCTCGCACACCTCCTCACGTGAGGATCCCGGGAACCGCCGTCAGCTGCTGGCAGCCGCCGGTGGGGTGCCGGACGGTCAGGCGGATCTTCGTGCCCGGCGGGGTGCCGGACACCGCGTGGGCCAGGTCCGCGGCCGTGTCGACGCGGGTCGTGCCGACGGCGAGCAGCAGGTCGCCCTTCCGGAGGCCGGCCGTGAAGCCGGGGCCGGGGTTCTGCACGCCGACCACCAGGGCCCCCGGCCGGCCGTCGTCGGTCACCTGCACCCCTAGCCGGGCGGAGAGGGCCGGCGCGGGCACCGGGACCGGGCCCGCC
>NZ_JAHWGT010000670.1 GCF_020873895.1 Streptomyces sp. DH12
GCGGAGGTCGCCGCGTCCGCCGTGGTCACGGCGCACAACCACGTGCTGCGGCGCTGGCTGCGGGCGGGCGGCCAGGGCGACGTGGAGGCGCAGCTGGACCACGCCTTCGCGATCGTGCGGAAGACGTTCGGCTCGGGGATCATGGCGGGCCGGCGCACCGCCGCCCCGCCCCGGCCGGCCGCGGCCACGGTGTCCGCGCACGACGAGGTGCTGGTGACCGTCGCCCGGACCGACGCCCCGCTGGACGAGGTCATGCGGGCCATCGAGCAGGCGCTCAAGGAGCGCTGAACCTCGCGCTGAACCGCCCTTCACCGCTGTGATGACGGCCACCCCACGGGGTGGCCGTTTTGCCATGTCAGGGCCGGTTTTCACCTGCGTTTCCAGGCCGATTCGATCGATCATCGCTCATCTGATGCGTAAAGATTTCACCTGAGCCCAAGTTCTGGCACGCAGTGCCTTGCCGACTGACACGGCGTGCCATACGTTGAAGGAGTCCGGGCGGGTCCCGGCGGGTCCACCACCCG
>NZ_JAHWGT010000671.1 GCF_020873895.1 Streptomyces sp. DH12
CGGCAGACCCGCCGTCACCAGCGTGTGCGCCACCACCGGCGGCACACCCTGACGGGACACCGCCGCCTGCTCGAACCGGAACACGCCCGGCCCGAACGCGGCCGCCAGCTCCTGCCCGATCGCCTCCGGCGGGATCGGCGGGGCCGGATGCACCGGCGGGATCGGCGCCCGCACCGGGGCCGGACGCGCGGGACCGTCCGCCACCTGGTGCAGCTCCCCCTGGTGGGCGAGGAGCTGCTGCATGCCCTGCTGCCGGCTCGCGTGGTCCGTGCCGTACGGCGCGATCGACGTGATGCGCGCCTGCGGCCACTGCTCGCGGATCATCCGCGCGCAGTACGCGCCCGGCAGCTCGCACGACTCCAGCTCCGTGTGCAGCTCCAGCACCTGGCCCGGCGGCACGTTCATCGCGCGCAGCTCGTGGAAGATCTGCCACTCCGGGTGCGGGGTGCCCGGCGCGGAACGCCGGATCAGCTGCTGCTCGGAGCCGTCCTGCGCGCGGTAGCGCAGCACGGCCTGGTAGCCGG
>NZ_JAHWGT010000672.1 GCF_020873895.1 Streptomyces sp. DH12
GGCCCACGGCGTCCGGGAGGGGCGGATGCCGTGGGCCGTGAGGAGAGGGCGGGGTCAGGCCGCCAGGGGGACCTGGGTGCCCGGGGTCGCGCCCGGGTCGGCCTCGACGACGCGGTTGAGTTCGCGCTGAAAGTACCAGACGTTGAGGCCGAAGACGAAGGCCAGCCAGGTGCTCGCGGCGGGGCTGCACGTCACCGGGAGACCGGCCGCGCGCTGCGCGTCGGCGATGGCCTTGCCGGTGTTGTGGAACGAGACGAGCGGGGCGATCAGGGTCCAGCTCAGGAAGAGCAGCACCAGCAGGCTGCCCGCGGGGCTGAGGTTCTGACGGCGGTCGTACTCGTTCAGCTCCTTGTGGATCTTGTAGTACCAGACCAGCTGGTAGATGCCGAGCGTGATGATCGGAAGACCCAGCCACACGGCGACGGGGCCGCGACGCTTCATGGCCAGTCCGGACAGGGGCGCCACGGCGCTCGGACCGGGCTCGGTGGTGGGCTGCGTGTCGGCCATGGCGGCGCTCCAGGTGC
>NZ_JAHWGT010000673.1 GCF_020873895.1 Streptomyces sp. DH12
GCGCGAAGTACCTCCAGGACGTGCTGGGCAGCACCGAGCAGATGGCGACCGTGCCGTACAACGTGTACATGGTCACCACGCTGCTGGGGCGGACGGTCGGGGACGCCGGGGTGCGGCGGTTCGGCGCCGTGGCGGTGGTGCGGGCGGGGGCGCTGGTGGCGGCGGCCGGGTTCGCCGTGGTGGCCGGGGCGCCCGGCGCGGCGGTCCGCGGCGTGCCCGGGACCGGCGCGGCGGTCCTGCTGCGGGGCTCGGCCACCGGTCTGACCGAAACCGACGCCCAGGTGGTCCACCAGGCCACCGACGGCGTTCCCGGCACGGCGGAGGCGGACGTCTGGTTCGGCTCCGCCGTGGACCTCACCGACCTCGACGGCGACGGCTGGGCGGATGTCACGATCGCGGCGAAGGGCGAGGACGTCCTCGCGGGGTCGGTGCGCGACGGCGCCGACTGGGTGCTGCGCGGCTCGGTGGCCGGCCTGACCACGGCCGGCGCGACCTCGTTCAGCGCGCAGGACGTCGGCCTCACC
>NZ_JAHWGT010000674.1 GCF_020873895.1 Streptomyces sp. DH12
CTTGGCCTTCTCCCGGACGACCTCGGCGGCCCGCTGCACGGCCTCGTCCAGCAGGTCCTCCAGCCGGACGGTCTCGCCCTCACGGGTCTTGAACGGCTTGCCGTCCGCGCCCAGCACCGTGCCGTAGCCCATGTTGTGCGCGGTGACGTCGTCGTTCAGCCAGCCGGCCCGGCGGGCGGTCTCGAAGACCATCTTGAAGTGCAGCGACTGCCGCACGTCCACCACGTACAGCAGGGTCGTGGCGTGCAGGCCGACGACCCGGTCGCGGATCGCGGTGAGGTCGGAGGCCGCGTAGCCGAAGCCGCCGTCGGCCTTCTGCACGATCAGCGGGACCGGCTGGTCGTCCTTGCCGCGGATGTCGTCGAAGAACACCACCAGCGCGCCCTCGGAGCGCTCGGCGACGCCCTTCTCCTCCAGCAGCCGCGCGGTCTCGGGCATGCCCTCGTTGTACGCGGACTCGCCGACGATCTCGTCGTCGCGGATCTCCATGTCGAGCTTCTCGAAGACCGAGTAGAAGTAGACC
>NZ_JAHWGT010000675.1 GCF_020873895.1 Streptomyces sp. DH12
GGTTATAGGACTCTTCCAAGTGGAGATAACTAAGAACAAGTTGGTCACCAACTCGCCCAACCTGGCAGACCCACAAAGGGGTTGGCTCACCAGGAGGGCGGCGGGGAGGCCACCGGACAAAGGGGGACCGCCATGCCGCTCATCGCCGTCGTCGTCGCCGCCCTGGCCATCGGGTTCGAGCAGCTCGTCCAGTGGAAGTACGGCCCGATGGGGATCATCGCCTTCGTCGCCCTCACGGTGGGCATCAAGGCGCGCAACACCGTGATCAGCGGCATCGGCGCGGTCATCCTCGTGATGCTGTTCGCCCAGTCCGGCTGAGGGCACTCCGCACGGACCGCCGGCCGGGTTCCCTTCCGGAGGGGAGCCGGGAGCCCGCCGACGGGCACCACCACAACCACAACTGAACAGCTCGCTACGGATGCACCAACGCCCACCCGTCACCGGCGGAAGGAGCAAGCGACAGCGCACTCAGAAGATGTCCGGGCACCACGGTCGCCTGGACGTACGCAGCAGGGCGTCGGCC
>NZ_JAHWGT010000067.1 GCF_020873895.1 Streptomyces sp. DH12
GGCTTTCCTCCGGGCGCTTCCCTTCGGTCTTTCGTGTCTCCAGCCTAGCAGATCCGATTTCCTTCTCTGCCACCCGCTGGAGCGGGCTGCCGGGCCGTTCTCCGCTTTCGCGTTTCCCTTTCCGGCGGTTCCGACTCTATCAGATCCTTTCGGGCCTGATTCCCAGTCAGAGGGGTTTGTCTTTCCGGCCCTTCGGCCGTTCCGACGTCCCAAACTCTAGCGGATTTCCGTGGCGCCTCATAATCGGGGCGCCCGGATGAATTGCGGCATGCCGAAATCCATCCCGAGGGAAGAATCGTGCTGGGTTTGGGTGCCGCATCAGCGGCCGAGTGGCCGCCGCAGAACCGTTCCGGTCCCGCGACAACCCGAAGAACTATACGGACCGCCTACGTCCGCGTCAACCACCCACCACGGCGGGGTCCGTGCCGTCAGTCGAGGTCCTTCAGCCGGCCCTCCGCGTCCGGCTGGGCGTGCTCCACGCGGCGCAGGAGGCGGATCAGCAGCTCGCCGAGGACGCCGCGCTCGTCACCGGACAGGTCCTGCAGCAGCTCCTCCTCGAACGTGGTCGCCATCCGCATGGCCTCCAGCCACTTGGCGCGGCCTTCGTCCGTCAGCTCGACGATCACGCGGACCCGGTTCGTCTCGTCGCGGTCCCGGGTGACCAGGCCCTCGCCGGCCATGCGGTCGATGCGGTGCGTCATGGCCGCGGGGGTCAGTCCGAGGCGCTTGGCGAGCTGGCTCGGGCCCAGCCGGTACGGGGCGCCCGAGAGGACGAGGGTCTTGAGGACCTCCCACTCGGTGCTCCCGATGCCCAGCTCGGCGAGCTGGCGTCCGTACGCCACGTTCATGCGGCGGTTCAGGCGGCCGAGTGCCGAGACGACCTGTTCGACCTGGGGGTCGAGGTCGCGGTACTCGCGCTGGTAGGCGGCGATCTGCTCGTCGAGGGTCGGTTCGACGCTCGGCACATGGGCTTCCGGCATGTCCCGGAGTATCCCACGGAAGTCGTTCGCGTCGAAGTCCTTCAGTGTGTACAGTTAACCATCGAACTTTACCTTTGAAGTCTTCAGGCTTCAGTCCTACGACATTGAAGTGGGTGAGTGTGACCAAGGCGAGGGGCGCAGCGATGCGCCGGATTCAGGCGGGCAACGCGCTGAGCGCGTTCGGACTCGGGTTCACCGTTCCGTATCTCTATGTGTACGTGGCGCAGGTCAGGGACCTGGGCGCCACGACGGCGGGCGTCGTCCTGGCGGCGTTCGCCATGGCGGCCCTGGCCGTGCTGCCCTTCACGGGCAGGACCATCGACCGGCGCGGCCCCCTGCCCGTCCTCGTCGCCGCCGCCCTCCTCGCCGCGCTCGGCGCGCTCGCCATGGGCCTCGCCGGGAGTGTCACCACCGTCATCGGTGCCGCCGCGCTGCTCGGCGCCGGCACGGCCGTCATGCAGCCCGCGCTCGCCACGATGATCGTCTGGAGCTCCGCCCCGGACACCCGCACCCGGGCCTTCGCCCTCCAGTTCTTCCTGCAGAACCTGGGCCTCGGCATCGGCGGCCTCATCGGCGGTCAGCTCGTCGACGAGAGCCGCCCCGGCAGCTTCCTGCTGCTGTTCTCCATCGAGGCGGCCATGTTCGTCGTCCTCGCCGTGATCGCCGCGACCGTGCGCATGCCCCGCACCCCCGCCATCGCCGACGCCCGGCCCGGCCACGCCGGCGCTCAGGGCGCGGGCGGGCTGCGGACCCTGCTCGGGCACCGGGCGATGGTCCAGCTGTGCGTCCTCGGGTTCGTCCTCTTCTTCGCCTGCTACGGACAGTTCGAGTCGGGCCTCGCCGCGTACGGGACCGAGGCCGCCGGGATCGAGCCGTCGGTCCTCGGCATGGCGCTGGCCGCGAACACCGCCGTCATCGTCGCCGCCCAGTTCCTGGTGCTGCGGTTCGTGGAGCGCCGCCGTCGCAGCCGGGTCATCGCGGCCGTGGGCCTGATCTGGGCCGTCGCCTGGCTCATCGCCGGGTACGCGGGCCTGGGCCACGGCAGCCAGGCCATGGCGACCGCCGCGTTCATCACCACCTACGGTCTCTTCGGGCTCGGCGAGGCGATGCTGTCGCCGACCGTGGCGCCGCTCGTCGCCGACCTGGCGCCCGAGTCGATGGTCGGCCAGTACAACTCGGCGTTCGCCCTGGTCAAGCAGCTCGCCTTGGCGGTCGGCCCCGCGGTGGGCGGGCCCATGGGCGCCGCGCTGCACGGGCCGTACATCGTGACGTTCGTGCTGTTCTCGCTGGGCATCAGCGTGTTGGCGCTGCGCCTGGGGCGGGGCCTCACCGTCGCGCAGGACCACCCGCACGCCGTGCGCTCCCGGGTCGTCGCCCGGCACGCGCCCGAAGGCCGGGCCACCGCCGTCGACGCGGCCGCCTGACCGCGTCGGGACACACCGCACTCTCCGCCCCCGACCGGGCCCCTCATGGGCCCGGCCGGGGGCGGAGGTGCTCGTCCCGGCCGAATGCGGAGGTCTCAGGGGGTCAGCCGGGGAGGGCGAACTCGCACCACACGGCCTTCCCGCCGCCCGGCGTGCGGCGGCTGCCCCAGGACGAGGCGATCG
Source organism: Streptomyces sp. DH12 (assembly GCF_020873895.1). Taxonomy (GTDB): domain Bacteria; phylum Actinomycetota; class Actinomycetes; order Streptomycetales; family Streptomycetaceae; genus Streptomyces. Next base: position 2,588 of record NZ_JAHWGT010000067.1, read on the forward strand.
TGGCGATGATCGAGATGCCGCGGCCCGCCTCGTCCTCGGTCTCCGCGCGGCGCCGGCGCGGCAGGTGGTCGTCCCCGTCCGTCACCTCGATGATCAGCCGCCGGTCTGTGCGCCGCAGCCGCAACCGCATCGGGGGCGTGCCGTGCTGGAGGGAGTTCGCCACCAGCTCGCTCGTCGCCAGGACGCCCAGGTCGCGCAGCTCCACCGGGAACCGCCAGCTCGACAGCACCCCGGAGGCGAAGGCTCGCGCGCGGGGAGCCGCCTCCACACCGCCCAGCAGGTCCAGCGCCGCGTTGTGGAACAGCTCCGCGTCCGCCCCGGACCGCGCCGGGTGCTGGAGCACCAGTACCGCGACGTCGTCGTCGTGCTCGGCCGTCACCCCCAGGGAGCGCAGCAGCCGGTCGCACACCACCTGCGGGGCGCCCGACGCGCCGGACAGCGCCCGCTCCAGCGCCGCGACCCCTTCGTCGATGTCCTCGCCGCGCCGCTCGACCAGGCCGTCCGTGTAGAGGACGGCGGTCGAACCGGGCGGCAGGGCGATCGTCCCCGACGTGTGCAGCCACCCACCCGTGCCCAGCGGCGGCCCCGTCGGATCGTCGGCCCGGCGGATCGAGCCGTCCTCGTCCCGCACCAGGATGGGCAGGTGCCCGGCGGACGCGTAGACCAGGCGGCCCTCGTTCGGGTCGTGGACCGCGTACACGCAGGTGGCGATCTGGCTCGCGTCGATCTCCGCGGCCAGACCGTCCAGCAGCTGCAGCACCTCGTGCGGCGGCAGGTCCAGGCGCGCGTACGCCCGCACCGCCGTACGCAGCTGCCCCATGACCGCCGCCGCCCGCACGCCGCGGCCCATGACGTCCCCGATGACGAGCGCCGTACGGCCGGCGCCCAGTGTGATCACGTCGTACCAGTCGCCGCCGACCGCCGCGTCCGTACCGCCCGGCTGGTAGGTCGCGGCGACCCTCAGGTCGTCCGGCTGCTCCAGCTCCTGCGGCAGCAGCGACCGCTGGAGGGTCACCGCCGTCTGGCGGTGGCGGCGCTCACTGGCCCGCAGCCGCTCCGCCGCCTCGGCGTGGTCCGTGACGTCCGCCGCGTGCACCAGGACCCCGCCGCCGGGGCGCGCCGGCCGGCCGTGGTGGGCGGGGACGTCGACGGGGAGGCACGAGACCGTGAAGGAACTGCCGGTCTGCGTCCGGCGGGACTTCACCGTCCGCGGCTTGCCGCTGCGCAGCACCTGGTCCATGAGCGGAAGGAGGCCCAGGTCGGCGAGTTCCGGGCAGTCGTCGGCGACCGTGCTGCCCGGCGCGCGGTGCCCGAACACCGCGGCGTAGGCGTCGTTGACGTAGGCGACGCGGTGCTCCGGGCCGTAGGTGAGCGCGACGAGGCCGGGGAGGTGGCTGAGGATCTCCCGCACGGAGAAGTCCTCCAGCGACGGCGGCGCGGGGAGCGGAGCGGGCGCGGCGGCCACGGCGGACGCGGCGGACGCGGCGGCTGCCGCCTGGGCGGGCGCGGCGGCGGTGCCACCCGGGCCGGCCGTCCCGGACGCACCGGGCGCACCGGAGGCCCCGGGCGTGCCGGGCGTGCCGGGCGTGCCGGGCGTGCCGGGTGGTGCGGCGTGGCCGCCGTCGGGGCCGTCGGCTGTACCGGCAGCACCGAGCCCGTCGAACGCATCGGGTGCATCGGATGGCGGCAGGGGCGCGCCCGGTGCCGTCGCACGCCCGTCCGACGCGGCGAGCAGCGCCGACGCCCCGTCGGGCGCGCCGGCGGGCGCCGCGGGGCCGTCGGGCGGCGACCCCGCCTGCCGGCCGTACTCACCCCGCGCTGCGGGCACGGCACCCTCGCCCCGCTGCCCCGGCGAACCCCCCTGATCGGACCTGCGCGCGGCGGCGCGGCGCTGCGTACCGGGAAAGCGGGCGCTCCAACGCGTGAAGTTCACGGATCTCTATGCCTCGTGGTGTCGTTGCCGTGCTGAGTCACTCTGTGCAGGGGTGAGCCCACCTATGGTCACACGTCCAGTGTGACCGAACACACTGACAAAGGCCGTCAGTCGTTCGTGGGACCGTTCTGCTTCGTCTGCGGCGCGCCCCCCAGATCACCGCCGCCTCTCCCGTCCCCGTCGTCACCCGTGTCATGGGCGTCGGGCGACGAGTCGGAGGTGACGGCCATGTCCGCCGGAGGCGGGGGCGGGCCCGCGGCGAGGGCGAACTCCGCGCGCGGGTGCTCCAGCGAACCCAGCGACACGATCTCCCGCTTGAACAGCCCCGCCAGCGTCCACTCCGCCAGCACCCGGGCCTTCCGGTTGAACGTCGGGACGCGGCTGAGGTGGTACGCCCGGTGCATGAACCAGGCCGGGTAGCCCTTCAGCTTCCGCCCGTAGACGTGCGCGACGCCCTTGTGCAGGCCGAGGGACGCCACGGACCCCGCGTACCGGTGCGCGTACTCCTGGAGCGGCCGGCCGCGCAGCGACGCCACGAGGTTCTCCGCGAGGACCTTCGCCTGGCGGACGGCGTGCTGGGCGTTCGGCGCGCACTCCGCGCCCCCGGCCTTCGCCGTGACGTCCGGGACGGCCGCCGCGTCCCCGGCCGCCCACGCGTGCTCCACGCCCTCCACCGTCAGGCGGGCGGTGCACCGCAGCCGGCCCCGCTCGTTCAGCGGCAGCCCGGTCGCCGCGAGCACCGGCGCCGGCTTCACCCCGGCCGTCCACACGACCGTGCGTGTCGGGAAGCGGCTGCCGTCGCTGAGGACGGCCACCCGGTCCACGCACGACTCCAGACGGGTCCCCAGCCGGACGTCGATGTTCCGGGCGCGCAGCTCCCGCACCGTGTACCGGCCCATCTCCTCACCCACCTCGGGCAGGATGCGGTCGCTCGCCTCGACCAGCACCCACTTCATGTCCTCGGCCCGGACGTTGTGGTAGTACCGCGCCGTGTAGCGGGCCATGTCCTCCAACTCCCCCAGCGCCTCCACGCCGGCGTACCCGCCTCCGACGAAGACGAAGGTCAGCGCGGCGTCCCGGATGGCCGGGTCGCGGGTGGAGGACGCGATGTCCATCTGCTCGATGACGTGGTTGCGCAGCCCGATGGCCTCCTCGACCGTCTTGAACCCGATGCCGTGGTCGGCCAGGCCGGGCACGGGGAGCGTGCGCGAGACGGAGCCCGGTGCGAGGACCAGCTCGTCGTAGGTCAGCTCCAGCGGGCCCGCCGCCTCCTCGTCCGACGCGAGGGTCCGGACGGTCGCCGTGCGCTTGGCGTGGTCGAGCGACTCCACCTCGCCGATGACGATCCGGCACCGGTCCAGGACCCGGCGCAGCGGCACCACGACGTGCCGGGGCGAGATGTTCCCCGCCGCCGCCTCCGGGAGGAACGGCTGGTACGTCATGTACGGGTCCGGCGAGACCACCACCACCTCGACCGCCCCGCTTCTCAGCTCGTCGCCGAGCTGCCGCTGCAGGTGCAGGGCGGTGTACATACCGACATAGCCGCCGCCGACGACGAGAACGCGCGCACGAGTCGGGGATTCGGCGGATCCCCGCGAGATAGCAGCCGTCACCATCCCATGACGCAACGGGCGCCGGTGTTTGTCCACAGGCTCGACGGATTGTGTGACCGGTGGAGCGGGGAGGCGCGGGGTGGCGCTTCCTCCCGCCGGTAGGCGGAAAGCGCACGTCAGGGTGGGCGTGCGGGCCGATGGGCGGTATGGCAATCGGGAGTCTTCCGGGCCTTGCTCCGATCGGGGGGCGCACCGGACGGAACTACCCCTTCTGAATTGACTCCGTCTCAACTATGTTCGTATCTCATCGGGGTGCGGGATCGCCGTGCGTGGACCAGGGCGCGGCGGGGTCGGACCCCGGATGTCAAGGCGGGGAGTCTCCGGGGGGAGACATCGAATGACCGGGGGAACGCTATGCACATTCAGGATTCGCATGGGCGGGCGCGGACCGCGCACACCATCGGCGGAATGACCGTGTCCGGGGCGAACGGCACGACCGGCGCGAAGGGTGCCAACGGTGCGAGCCATGGATCCGCGGGGTCCGCGGGACCGGGCGGGACCGGCGGGCCGGGTGTGCCGGGCGGCGTACCGGCGGGCGTACCGGGCCGGCTCGGCGGTGTCGGAGCGGCCGGTGCCACCGCGGCCTCCGGGCACACCGCGCGGCCCGCGCCGCTCCGCGTGGACGCCCAGCGCAACCTCGAGCACGTCCTGCGCGCGGCGCGCGAGGTGTTCGGCGAGCTGGGGTACGGCGCGCCCATGGAGGACGTCGCCCGCCGCGCCCGCGTCGGGGTCGGCACGGTCTACCGCCGCTTCCCGAGCAAGGACGTACTGGTCCGCCGCATAGCCCAGGAGGAGACGGCCCGCCTCACCGAGCAGGCCAGGACCGCCCTCGGGCAGGAGGACGAGCCCTGGTCGGCGCTCTCCCGCTTCCTGCGCACGTCCGTCGCCTCGGGTGCCGGCCGCCTGCTGCCGCCGCAGGTCCTGCGCGTGGGCGTCGACGTGGAGGAGGTGCCCGCCCCGGCCACGCCGGAGGACGCCCGCGTACCGCACCAGCGCGGCGCCTCCACCCAGTCCGGCCTGCGGGTCGTCACACCGCGCGCGATACCGGCCGCCGAGCTCGACGACGCCGGGGTCTCCGAGCTCCTCGACGTCGTGGGCCGGCTGGTGAACCGCGCCCGGGAGGCCGGCGAGCTGCGGCGGGACGTGACGGTCGCGGACGTGCTGCTCGTCATCGCCACGGCGGCACCGTCCCTGCCGGACGCCGCGCAGCAGAGCGCCGCCTCCACGAGGCTCCTCGACATCCTGCTGGAGGGCCTGCGCTCGCGCCCCGCGTGACGGGCGAGGATACGCCGAACACCCGCCCGTGGGCGTGGGTGTTCGGAAGGTCTCCCCGGATGAGTGGATGATCCGCTCGGGGCGGCGGCGCCCTCCACCCGCTGTGGCACGCTGGGCCGGTGTTCCGGTCTGAGCAGGGGTACGGGGGCGGTCGCGTTGCACGGTGACGGTCGCGGAGAGCCGTTCGGCGCCGACGCCCTCGGAGCGGCCGGCGGACGGCGCCCCGCACAGGTGCCCAGCCAGGGCGGCCGCGGGTCGCGCCGCCGGGCACCCGACGGCGGCCGCGGCGTCCCCCCGCAGCGGGACCGCGGCCGCGACCGCCCGGCCGGCGACTCCCTGCTTCCGCCACCCGTGGAACTGCCCCCGTCCGATGCCGAACTCGTCCAGCTCATGCGCGGTGGCGACGACTCCGCGTACGAGGAGCTGTTCCGCCGGCACGCCGCGGCGGTACGCAGGTACGCGCGCACCTGCTGCCGTGACCAGCACACGGCGGACGACCTCACGGCGGAGGTGTTCGCCCGCACCCTCCAGGCCGTGCGGCGCGGCGCCGGCCCGGAGCAGGCCGTCCGGGCGTACCTGCTGACGACCGTCCGGCACGTCGCCGCCGCGTGGACGAAGACCGCCCGGCGCGAGCAGCTCGTCGAGGACTTCGGGCTGTTCGCGACGGAGGCGGCCCGCGCCTCGGAGCCGTCCGCCGTCGGCGCCGACCAGCTCGGCGCCGACGTCCGGGCCATGCACGAGGCCGAGCAGTCCCTCGCCGTGCGGGCGTTCCGGTCGCTGCCCGAGCGGTGGCAGGCCGTGCTCTGGCACACGACCGTCGAGGAGGAAACACCGAGCGAGGTGGCACCGCTGTTCGGGCTGACGCCCAACGCCACGGCGGTACTGGCCAGCCGCGCCCGCGAGGGGCTGAAGCAGGCCTACCTCCAGGCACACGTCAACCGGGCCCTCACCACGGGCGGCGACTGCGCCCGGTACGCCGACCGGCTCGGCGCCTACGCCCGGGGCGGCCTGCGCGTGCGAGCGGAGCGGGGGCTGCGCAGGCACCTGGAGGAGTGCGCGCGCTGCCGGCTGGCCGCCGGAGAGCTGGCACAGGTCAACGCGGGCATCCCGGCGGTGGTGCCGGTCGCCGTGATCGGCTGGATCGCCGCCGGGTACTCCGTGAAGGCGGCGGGCGTCATCACCGGAGGCACGGCCGGTGCCGGGGCGGCGGGTGCGGGTGGTGCGGCGGCGGCGGCGGGGGCCGGGGCCGTGGCGGCGGGCGCGGGCGGCTCCGGAACCGTGGCTGGTGGCGGGGCGGCGGGCGGCGCGGGGGCCGTGGCTGGTGGTGCGGGGAGTGGGGCTGGTGCTGCCGCGGGCGGGGTCGGTGGTGCGGCTGGCGTCGGTGGGGCCGCGACCGGGGTCGGTGGTGCGGCTGGCGGTGGGGGTGTGCCGGGTGCGGGTGGTGCCGCCGGTGGGGGTGTGG
>NZ_JAHWGT010000676.1 GCF_020873895.1 Streptomyces sp. DH12
GCATGACCCTGTTGCGCCTGGGCGGGATCTTCTCCGCGGTGAGGATCCCGCTGCGCGTGGCCCTCGCCCCGGTCGGCTTCGACCGCCCCTCGCGGGAGGCCGACGAGTTCCTGTCCTTCGCGCTCGAGGACGGGCCGGTCATCTGTGACCCGGCCGGCCGCCGGTACTACGCGCTGGTCCCGGCGAGCATGCCCACCACCTGGCACGTGGCGGCCGCGGAGTGGCGCGAGGACGAGGTCGACTGCCTGGGGCGCGACGTGTACTTGGGCGTGCCGCGGCTGGACCGGACGACCCTTCAGCCGGGCAGCCTGGATTCGTACTGGTCGGTGCCGATGCCGTCCGCGGGGGCGCTGTGCACGCCGCTCGCGGTGGCGCGGCTGATCGCCGCGGGCAAGCACGCCCTCGCCGAGGAGGGCGGGCTACTGTGAAGGGTCGCTGGCCGCTCGTCATCTACCTGGTGGTGCTGTTCGGTCTGGCCGGTGCCCTCGTCTGGGGCCTCGCCAACTGCGGCTGCTGACCCG
>NZ_JAHWGT010000677.1 GCF_020873895.1 Streptomyces sp. DH12
TCTTCAACTTCGTCAACTGCTGGAACGAGCTGTTCCTTTCGGTGACGCTGATGAACAGCGACGAGAACAAGACCGTGCCGACCGCGCTCAACGGCTTCATCTCCAGCTTCAACATCGACTGGGGTTCGATGTCCGCGGCGGCGGTGCTGACGATCCTGCCGACCATGGTGCTGTTCGCCTTCGCCAGCCGGCACATCGTGCAGGGGCTGACGGCGGGGGCGGTGAAGGGCTGATCAGGGGGCGGCGCGGGTGCTGGGACCGTCGGTGGTCCCGTTTCCGGCGGCCTCCCGCGCCGCCCGCTCCAGCCGGTCGCGGTAGGCCGCCCACCAGGCCGGATCGTCCGACGGCAGGCTGGTGGCGCCCGGCCGCTCGCCCGTCGCGCCGTCCAGCCGCTCGCGCAGGATGTCGGCGTGGCCCGCGTGCCGGCTGGTGTCGGCGATGACGCGGACCACGGCGTGGTGCAGGGTCAGCCCGGCGCGGTCCGCCGGCCACCACGGCACCGTGCCGGTCGTGTCCAGGGG
>NZ_JAHWGT010000678.1 GCF_020873895.1 Streptomyces sp. DH12
GGTAATAACCGCGTCTGACTCCGATGACCTCGAAGCCGAAGCGCTCGTAGAGCTTCTGGGCGCGGACGTTGTCGACGCGGCACTCCAGCATGACCTCGGCGCACTCGAACGCCGTGGCCGCGCGCAGCAGCTCGGTCAGCAGCCGCGAGCCGAGACCGGTGCCCCAGTGGTCGCGGGTGACCGCGATGGTCTGGACGTCGGCCGCCGGAGTGGCGCCGTCGTCGCCCTCCGCGCCGGAGGTGGTGAGGCCGGCGTAGCCGACGATCCGGTCGCCCTCCTCGGCGACGACGTAGCGCCGGGTCGCCCCGGGCCCGCGGGAGTGGGCCAGCTCGGACCAGAACATGCCGCGCGACCACGCGTCCTCGGGGAAGAGCTCGCGCTCCAGCTCCAGCACGGGGTCGATGTCCCACCAGCGCATCTCGCGCAGGACCACCGTCTCGGTTCCCGTCACTTGGGGGTGACCACCTTGTAGTTCTTGGGGACCTGGGCATCGGGCCGCCGCAGGTACAGCGGCCGGGGGG
>NZ_JAHWGT010000679.1 GCF_020873895.1 Streptomyces sp. DH12
GTCCCTGCGGACCTCGGTGAGACGCCGCGACAGGCGGTGCGCCAGGTCGATCGGCAGCGGCATCAGCGTCGGCGTCTCGTCGGTCGCGTAGCCGAACATGATGCCCTGGTCGCCGGCGCCCTGCCGGTCCAGCTCGTCGTCGCCGCCCCCGACCCGCGACTCGTACGCCGTGTCGACGCCCTGGGCGATGTCCGGGGACTGTGCGCCGATGGACACCGACACGCCGCAGGAGGCGCCGTCGAAGCCCTTGGCGGAGGAGTCGTAGCCGATCTCCAGGATCGTCTCCCGCACCAGCGTCGCGATGTCCGCGTACGCCGTGGTGGTGACCTCGCCGGCCACGTGCACCTGGCCGGTGGTGATCAGGGTCTCAACGGCGACGCGGGAGGCGGGGTCCTCGCGCAGCAGCGCGTCGAGGACGGTGTCGCTGATCCGGTCGGCGATCTTGTCGGGGTGGCCCTCGGTGACGGACTCCGAGGTGAACAGGCGACGGGACATGACTCTCCAGGGGCTGAGGGCTCGGG
>NZ_JAHWGT010000680.1 GCF_020873895.1 Streptomyces sp. DH12
GGTACAGGAAGTACCCCAACAGGTGCCGTACTTCCGCAAGCCTCGGGTGATCCGGGTCAGCGAGTGCCGCGTCGGCGAGTGCCGCGTCAACCAGTACACGCACCTCAGAGCCGCAAAATTCGACACGACCCGGCTCGTCCATGTGACTCTCATACCAGGCGATCAACGGCAACACGGCCAGCAGGCTCCCCGGCGGCGCACCCGCAGCCGACCGCTCGGCGAACTCCCGCGCGAGCTGATGCGAGCCTCGCCACTTCGCGGTCCAGTATTGCAGGGCACTGGTGTGCGCTTCGAAGTGATGCGGTGCCAGGGCCGTGATCTGCCACCACAGCGCGTCCATCTCCTGGTGGGAGTAGCCCAGTCCGCGCGCCCTCCAGAGCTCCGCCACGAGCGGGGTGGGATCGCCGGGACACAGGGCCAAAGCCCGCCCGATGTCGTCCTGCGACGCCAGCAACTCCCGATGGAATCCCTCGAACTGGCTCTGCGACGTACTGTGCGCACGCGCACCGCCTCGCAGCTC
>NZ_JAHWGT010000681.1 GCF_020873895.1 Streptomyces sp. DH12
GTCCCCATGAACACGCAGTTGCGGGCCTCCACCAGGGGTCCCGCGGCCACCGGGTCGGCGGTGCGGTCCACGGCGTTGCTCTCCCCGGTCAGCGGCGCGTTGTTCACGGACAGCTCGTGGGCCTCGACGACCCGGCAGTCCGCCGACACGGCGTCCCCGGCCTCCAGCACCACCACGTCACCCGGCACCAGCTCCCGGGTGGGCAGCTCCAGCCGTTCGCCGCCGCGCAGCACACGGCAGGTGTGCGGCACCATCGCCTCCAGGGCCTGGGCCGTTCGCTCGGCCGAGTACTCCTGGGCGAAGCCGATGGCGGCGTTCAGGAGGACGACGCCCAGGATCGCCACCGCGAGCCGGAAGGTGTCGCCGTCCCGCGGCTCCTGGAGCGCGTAAGCCAGGAAGGTGATCCCCGAGGCGATGATCAGCACCACGGCGAAGAGATCCGTGAACTGCGCACCCAGTTGCCGCCATACGGCGCGGCGCCCCGCGCGTGGCAGTTCGTTGGCCCCGTACTTCCCCAGCC
>NZ_JAHWGT010000682.1 GCF_020873895.1 Streptomyces sp. DH12
TCCATGAACCGCTGGATGGTGCCGCCCTTGCCGGCCGCGTCGCGTCCCTCGCAGACGACGACCATCCGCTGGCCGGTGTCCTTCACCCACCGCTGCATCTTCAGCAGCTCGATCTGCAGGACGCGCTTCGTGCGCTCATACTCCGACCTGCGGATCTTCCGGTCGTACGGATGGTTCTCGCGCCAGGTCTCGATGGGGGTGCCGTCGGCGTCCAGCAGCACGGGGCGCTCCGGCCGCCGGGCGTCCACCTCCAGCCCGTGCAGCAGGTTCTCGCCCGTGGTGCGCGACTGCTCCGTTCCCGCGTCCGCCTCCGCGCGGCTCTCGTGCGCGTCCGGGTGGTCACGTCCCTGTCGCTCGTCCGGGTGGTCTGCCGTCACGTCGTCTCCCGCCTTTCGGTCCCGTCTCACCGGGTCACCCCTTGTGCAGCGTATGCCGGAGGGGCGGGCGCGGTGATGCGGAGAGCGGGTGCCCGCAGCGGGCGCGCCGAAGCGTGGCGGGCGGTGATTCGGCGCGCCCGCTG
>NZ_JAHWGT010000683.1 GCF_020873895.1 Streptomyces sp. DH12
GAACGGGTCACGACCAGGCGAGGACGCTCGGCGGTGCCGGCGACCTTCTTGCGGATCCGGATGTGACGGCGCTTGATAGCAGCACGCTTGTACGCGTCGCCCTTGAGGATCTTCTGCCCGTATGCCATGGCTTACTTACCCGCCTTTCCGACCTTGCGGCGGATGACTTCGCCCTCGTACTTGACGCCCTTGGCCTTGTACGGGTCGGGCTTGCGCAGCTTGCGGATGTTGGCCGCAACCTCGCCGACCTTCTGCTTGTCGATGCCCTCGACCGAGAACCGGGTCGGGGTCTCCACCTTGAAGGTGATGCCCTCGGGGGCCTCGACCGTGATCGGGTGGCTGTAGCCGAGGGAGAACTCCAGGTTCGAACCCTTGGCGACAACGCGGTAACCGACACCGCTGATCTCGAGCTTCTTCACGTAACCCTGGGTCACGCCGGTGATCATGTTCGCCACCAGCGTGCGGGACAGGCCGTGCAGGGCCTTGTTCTGACGCTCGTCGTTGGGGCGGGTGACGTTC
>NZ_JAHWGT010000684.1 GCF_020873895.1 Streptomyces sp. DH12
GCGCCACCATCCCGACCAGCGCCTGCGCGTACAGCGGGGCCAGCTTCGGGTCGAAGCCGCGGCTCTTGAACTCGCGGCCCAGGATGTCCTCCACCTGGGTGGCGATGTCCGAGATCAGCGAGGCGAAGGTCCCCGTCGACTGGGGGATGGGGGAGTCACGGACCAGGATGCGGAACCCGTCCGTGTACTCCTCGATGTAGTCCAGCAGCGCGAACGCGGCCTGCTCGCACAGCTCACGCGGATGGCCGGCCGTCAGCGAGCCGGTCACCATGTCCAGCAGCCGCCGCATCTCCCGGTCCACCACGACCGCGTACAGCCCCTCCTTGCCGCCGAAGTGTTCGTACACCACGGGTTTGGAGACCCCGGCCTTCGCCGCGATCTCCTCCACCGACGTGCCCTCGAACCCCTTCGCCGCGAAGAGGGTGCGGCCGATCTCCAGCAGCTGCTGGCGGCGCTCGGCACCGGTCATCCGGGTGCGGCGCGCACGCCGCGGCTTCTCATTGCTGGGAGTGCTGGAG
>NZ_JAHWGT010000685.1 GCF_020873895.1 Streptomyces sp. DH12
TCGGGCGCGGCCAGTTCCGCTCGGATGTGCGGCGCCGCGGCCGGACCGTCGTCGCCGACGAGCAGGGCCCGGCCGGTCAGCCGCGGGTTCTCCTGGCGCAGGGTCTGGACCAGGGCGCGGGCGGCGTCGGCCCGCCGCGGGTCGGCGGTGACGGCGATCAGGGTGAGCGGCTGGGTGCGGTGGGCGGCGAGGACCTTCCGCGCGGCGTCGAGGGCGGCGACGTCGTCCCCGGTCAGCCGGAGCACCAGGGTGGCGGTGACGAGCCGGGCCTGGGAGGCGGCGCTGGGGGCGGTGATGCCGTTGGTGCGGCCGTCCTGGCCGATCCCGGAGGCGCGCACCACCGCGTGCACCGGGTCCCCGTCGGCCAGGGCCTTCTTCAGCGGCTTGAGGACGACGACGGCGCAGCCCTCGCCGGGGACGATGCCGTCGGCGGCGGCGTCGAAGGGGCGGCAGCGGCCGGTCGGGGAGAGCATGCCGGCGCGGCTCATGAACACGTGCGGCAGCTCGGTGAGGTACAG
>NZ_JAHWGT010000068.1 GCF_020873895.1 Streptomyces sp. DH12
ATAGTGTTTCGGTGGTCATAGCGTTAGGGAAACGCCCGGTTACATTTCGAACCCGGAAGCTAAGCCTTTCAGCGCCGATGGTACTGCAGGGGGGACCCTGTGGGAGAGTAGGACACCGCCGAACAATTTTTGAATGGGGAAGCCCCGCACCGTATGGTGCGGGGCTTTCCGCATTTCCGGGCCCCTTTTTCGCGCGAGCTGTACCGGGTCGTGCTCTGTGCGGGTTGCCGGCTGCCCGGCTGCCCGGCTGCCCCGTGACCCCGTGAACCAGGCCGCCGGCGTCATGGGCGGGGGGCTGGTCGTGCCGGCGGCCGATTAGGCGTTCGGCTCTTTCGCGGGGTATAGTCTTCCTGTCGCCGCGGGGGAAACCCCGGGAAAGCGACAGGCCCCTATAGCTCAGTCGGTAGAGCGTCTCCATGGTAAGGAGAAGGTCAACGGTTCGATTCCGTTTGGGGGCTCAGAACGGAAAGGCCCCCCGCCTCACGGCGGGGGGCCTTTCCCATGTCCGGGACCATCACTACTGCATCGGCTCCGGGACCCGCATCGTCAGGATCGCCATGTCGTCCGACGCCGGCTCCGCCGCGAACCGCTCCACCGCCCGCAACACCCGCGCCGCCACCGCGCCGGCCGTCAACCCCGTGCACGTCCGCAGCACGTCCGCCAAGCCGTCGTCACCCAGCATCCGCGTCCCCTCACGGCGCTCCGTCACACCGTCCGTGACGCACAGCAGCACATCGCCCGGCTCCAGCGTCACCGTCTCCTCGTACAGCTCCAGGTCCTCCATGACGCCCAGCAGCGGCTGCGGCTCCGCCGCGGGCTCCACCGTGCCGTCCTGACGCAGACGCAACGGCAGCGGATGCCCCGCACACACCACCTTCAACACCGCGCTGCCGTCCTCCTGCGGCCACAGCTCGCCGTACAGCAGGGTGAGGAACCGGCTCCGGGCGCCCTCGTCCAGAATGGCCGCGTTCAGCCGCTCCAGCACCGCCGGACCGCCGAACCCCTCGCGCGCCAGCAGCCGCAGGGCGTGGCGGGCCAGACCCGTCACCGCCGCCGCCTCCGGGCCCGTACCGCACACGTCGCCGATGGCGAAGCCGTACGCCTTGTCGCGGATGGGGAACAGGTCGTAGAAGTCGCCGCCCACCTCGTTGCCCTCGCCGGCCGCCCGGTAGATCACGTCCACCTCGACGCCCGGGATCTGCGGAAGGCCCGGCGGGAGCAGGCTCCGCTGGAGCGACTGGCTGATCGCCGTGCGCTCGCTGTACAGACGGGCGTTGTCCAGGGCCAGCGCCGCACGGCGGGAAAGGTCCTCCGCCAGCTCCAGGATCTCCTGGCGGAAGTGGTCGTCTGACGGCTTGCCCAACGTCAGCATGCCGATCACGCGGTTGCGGGCCACCAGCGGCAGCACCACCGTCTCCCCGCCCACCACGGCCGCCGTCGCCAGCGTCGTACCGATCCCCGACGACACCGGCGGGGCCGCCCGGTCCAGCTGCCGGCGCGACATCAGCAGAGCCGCCCGCTGGGCCGCCTCCGTCGGGGCGTTCCACACCCGGGCACCCGGCGCCGGCACCGGGTCCGGCGGCTCGATGCCCGACAGCAGCTCCTTCAGCCCGTCGATGCGGTCCTCGTCCTCGTGCAGCACGTACGACAGGTACGGTTCCGACGCCTGGTCGGCGATCGTGTACACGGCACACCACGTCGCCAGCGTCGGCACCGTCATCTGCGCCATCAGCGCCAGCGTCTGGTCCCGGTCCAGCGTCCCCGCCAGCAGGTCCGAAGCCTCCACCAGGAAACTCAGCGAACCCCGCCGCAGACGCTCCAGCTCGCCGAGGCGGGCCGACTCCACGGCCAGGGCGATCCGGTCCGCGGCGAACTGCAGCCGCAGCGCCTCCTCGTTCGAGTAACGCCCCGACGCCTCCGCGGCCACCCCCAGCGAGCCCGTCAGCCGGCCCTCCACCTTCAGCGGAACCGTCACCACCGACCGCATGCCCGTGCCGTTCAGCAGCGGCACCGCGCCCGGGACCGCCAGCAGGTCCTCGTGGACCGCGGGCATGCGGGCCGAGGCGTAGCGGCTCGTCCCCGCCTCCACCGGTACGCGTGCGAACCTCTGCCGCGCCGAGGGCAGGCCCGTCGTGGCCCGCACCTCCAGCTCCGTCTCGTCGTCCGTCGCCAGCAGCAGGAACGCCGCGTCACCGTCCAGCATGTCCCGGGCCCGCTCCACCGTGCGCTGGAGCAGCCCGTCCAGGTCGTCCGGGGCCGGGGAACCGATGAACACCTCGAACGGGTCCACCGTCCGCTCGCCCGACGACTCGCCGCCCGGGGTGCGGGCCGGCGTCTGCAGGACCGCGCGCTCGTACTCCCGCACCAGCAGGCACACCGTCGACGGCTCCCCGTGGGTGTCCCGCACCCGCAGGTGGGAGGCGTACACGGGGACGACCCGGCCGTCCGTGCCGCGGATGCCGTAGCTGCCCTCCCAGCGTGACAGGCGCAGCGCCTCCACCAGGCCCGTGCCCGTCCCCGGCGTCTGCGGCCAGGCCGTGACGTCCCCCAGGTGCTTGCCGACGACCTGCTCGGCCGGGTAGCCGAACAGGAGCGCCGCGTCGTCGTTCCAGGACGTGACCACCCCCGCGCTGTCGACCTGGAGGACCGCGACGCGGACCCGCTCGTCGGCGACCGGGAGCAGCTCGTCCGGGAGCGCCGGACCCGCGTGACGCGTGCCGACGGGGCGGTCCGGCAGGTCCAGCTGGAACCAGACGCGTTTGCGGGTGGAGGAGTACTCGACGCCCCAGCGGCTCGACAGGGCCGCGCACAGCAGCAGGCCGCGGCCGTTCTCCCGGTCCAGGGCCGCCACCGGCTCGGAGGAGCCCTGCAGGGGCACCTCGCGCTCCGGGTAGCGGTCGGCGACCTCCACCCGGACGCCCTGCTCCGTACGCAGGCACAGCACGTCCGCGGCCGTGCCCGCGTGGATCACGGCATTGGTGACGAGTTCGCTGGTCAGGACGACGGCGTCATCGACGACGTCGGAGTACCCCCAGCCTTGCAGGGTGTCCCGGACGAAGGCCCGGGCGGTCGCGACCGACCGCCCCACAGGTTCGAAACTGGCAGCCGCCCGCGCGGTGATCACAGAACTCCTCGTACGCGTCTCGACGCCCGGCTCAGCCATGGTCGGCCCGCCCCTCCCGGTACCCGGTGGTCGTACTGCGCCTCACCGACCCCGCCGGGCGGACCGGGGGCGGTTGGACAGCCGCATGCCAGGTTACTTACCTTCGCAGTCCGGGCGGGCGGTGGTCACCGCTGTTTCCGTCCCCAGGGGACGGGGACGTTATGCGGAGCAGCCGAACCGTTATGGGCTGGTCGCCTCACGGTGAAACACTGGGAAGGCTTCCAGCGGCAGCCGGCGTGCGCGTCGCGGCCGCAGCGATGCCCGAGCACGAGCCCGGGAGTACGGTCAACCCCCTCGGGAGGGACACGGTGGAGTCTGGCGTGGCGACGCGGGGCGGTGGCTCGCGCGCGAAGGGCGGGCGGTCCCGGAGCAGCGGGACCGTCGAGGTGGACGCCGCGGCCCTGGAACGGCTGCTCGGCGCCCTCACAGCCATGCGGGACGGGAACTTCCGCAAGCGG
Source organism: Streptomyces sp. DH12 (assembly GCF_020873895.1). Lineage (GTDB taxonomy): Bacteria > Actinomycetota > Actinomycetes > Streptomycetales > Streptomycetaceae > Streptomyces. The sequence continues at coordinate 3,622 of NZ_JAHWGT010000068.1, forward strand.
CTGACCGTGACCGGCGAGGGGACGATGGCGGACATCGCCGCCGTCTTCAACGAGGTCGCCGACCGCAAACTGCACCTGACGGGCGAGCTCGCCCGGGTGCGCAGGGTCGTCGGACGTGAGGGCAGGCTGTCCGAGCGGCTCGACGTCGGCGCCAGCGAGGGCGCCTGGGCCACCGCGATCGAGGCGGCGAACGCGCTGGTCGACGACCTGACGCGGCCCGTCTCCGAAGTGGGGCGGGTGCTGTCGGCCGTCGCGGACGGCGATCTCCAGCAGCGGATGGAACTGCGCTCCGAGGGGCCCGAGGGGGCGGGTCGGCCGCTGCGCGGCGAGTTCCTGAAGGTGGCCCGCACCGTCAACAACCTCGTCGACCAGCTGTCGTCCTTCACCGACGAGGTGACGCGGGTCGCCCTGGAGGTCGGTACGGAGGGCAAGCTCGGCGGGCAGGCCCAGGTGCGGGGGGTGTCCGGTTCGTGGAAGGACCTCACGGACTCGGTCAACACCATGGCGTACCGGCTGACCGCGCAGGTGCGGGACATCGCCCTGGTCACCACGGCGGTCGCCAAGGGCGACCTGTCGCGCAAGGTCACCGTGCACGTGGCCGGCGAGATGCTGGAGCTGAAGAACACCGTCAACACCATGGTCGACCAGCTGTCGTCGTTCTCCTCCGAGGTGACCCGGGTCGCCCGCGAGGTCGGTACGGAAGGCGAGCTCGGCGGTCAGGCGGAGGTGCCCGGTGTCGCGGGCGTGTGGAAGGACCTGACCGACTCCGTCAACACGATGGCGGGCAACCTGACCTCCCAGGTGCGGGGCATCGCGGAGGTCACCACGGCCGTCGCCAACGGCGACCTGTCGCAGAAGGTCACCGTCAGCGCGCGCGGCGAGGTCGCGCAGCTCGCCGACACCATCAACCAGATGACCGAGACGCTGCGCACCTTCGCCGACGAGGTGACGCGGGTCGCGCGGGAGGTCGGTGTCGAGGGGCTGCTGGGCGGCCAGGCGCAGGTGCCGGGTGCGGCGGGCACGTGGAAGGACCTGACGGATTCGGTCAACACGGCGTTCCGGAACCTGACGGGTCAGGTGCGGGACATCGCGCAGGTCACCACGGCGGTGGCCAACGGCGACCTGTCG
>NZ_JAHWGT010000686.1 GCF_020873895.1 Streptomyces sp. DH12
AGGACGCCCTCGGTGAACTCTCCGACCGCCTCCCCTCCCGCGAACTGGTCGTCCTCGTCACCACGCTGGTGCTGGCCAACCGGGCGGGTGGCCAGGTGGTGAGCGCGCTGCGCAACCTCCCCGAGACCCTGGAGGAACGCAAGGAGACCCGGCGCGAGGTCCGCACCCAGCACTCCCAGGTCAGCATGACCTCGTACGCCGTGCCCGTGCTCGGCGTCGGCTCGCTGTTCCTGATGAACGGGGTGAAGGACGGCGCCCTGGAGCGCATGACCGGATCGACGGCCGGACAGATCGCGGTCCTCGTCGCCTTCGGCCTGTACGCCGTCGGCTTCCTGCTCATCCGCCGCCTGTCCCGCATCGACGTCTGAGCCGGGAAGGGGACGACGACATGGCACTCCTGCTCGCCGCGCTCATGGCCCTCGCCGTGTGCGGCGTCTTCGCCGGCATCCGCATGTACCGGGCGGAGGCGAAACTCCCCGGCGACCTGATGCTCGCCCTGGAGGTCGGCTCCACCCGCA
>NZ_JAHWGT010000687.1 GCF_020873895.1 Streptomyces sp. DH12
TCCCGGCGCAGCCGCTCGTCGAGGCCGCGCAGCAGGGCGCCGCCGCCGGTGAGCACGATGCCGCGGTCCATGATGTCGCCCGACAGCTCGGGCGGACACTTGTCGAGGGTCGTCTTGACCGCGTCCACGATGGCGTTGACCGGTTCCTCGATCGCCTTGCGCACTTCGGCGGCGGAGATCACCACGGTCTTCGGCAGCCCGGAGACGAGGTCCCGGCCGCGGATTTCGGTGTGTTCGTCGGTGTCGAGGTCGTACGCCGAACCGATCGTGATCTTGATCTGTTCCGCCGTCCGCTCACCCAGCAGGAGCGAGTACTCCTTCTTGATGTGCTGGATGATGGCGTTGTCGAGCTCGTCGCCCGCGACGCGGATGGACTGGGCGGTGACGATGCCGCCGAGGGAGATGACCGCGACCTCCGTCGTGCCGCCGCCGATGTCCACCACCATGTTGCCGGTGGCCTCGTGGACCGGCAGCCCGGAGCCGATGGCGGCCGCCATGGGCTCCTCGATGATGTGCAC
>NZ_JAHWGT010000688.1 GCF_020873895.1 Streptomyces sp. DH12
CAGGCGCTCGGGCTGTACGAGGCCGCCCGTGAGCTGGGCCTGCGGATCCCGGAGGACCTGAGCGTGGTCGGCTTCGACGACCTGCCCGTGGCCCGCTGGGTGGGCCCGCCGCTGACGACCGTGCGGCAGCCGCTGACGGAGATGGCGGAGGCGGCGGCGAAGCTGGTGCTCGACCTCGGCAAGGGCGAGGACTCCGCAGCGGCGACCCGCGTGGAGCTGGCCACCAGCCTGGTGGTGCGGAGCAGCACGGCCGCGCCGGCGGCGCACTGAGCCGGCGGGCGGTGCGCTGAGCCGTCGGGCGGTGCGCTGGTCTGGCGGATCACCGAGCCGGACGACCCCGGCCGGGTGATGGCCGACGAGCCCGAGGCCGGGCGGCTGCGGGCCTCGCCGAAGTGAGGCGAAGATTCTTCCGGCCGGGTGTCGATTTCCGTCCGTGCCGTTCGACGCAGGGGTGAGAGGCCGGGAAGGACCCGGCCCGCACACCACGAGGAGCCGTCATGCCGCGCTATCTCTCCCT
>NZ_JAHWGT010000689.1 GCF_020873895.1 Streptomyces sp. DH12
GTGGCCGCGCAGGGCGTCGAACCCGCCCCAGCCCGTGCCCGTCTTCACACGGGTCGAGAAGCTGCCGTTGCCCTTGCCCGGGTACGTCCACAGCACGCCCGCCGAGTCCACCATCAGCAGGTCGGGCAGGTAGTCGCCGGTCACGTCACCGGGGGTGACGATCTGGCGGACGTACTTCCAGCCGGTGCCGAGCTGCTTGGTGGCCCAGCTGTTGCTGGAGATCACGTAGTGCGCCCAGTACAGGGTCCCGCCGGTGGTGCGGTAGACGAGGTCCTGGTAGCCGTCGCGGTCGAGGTCGGTCTGGAGGACGACGTTGACGCCCCTCCAGTCCCCCCACGCCTCCTGGGCGGCGAACTTCGAGCCCAGCGAGTTCCGGGAGTAACCGACGCCCGTGGACTTCTTGCGGGCCCACAGGTCGGCGCGGTGGTCGCCGTTGATGTCGGTGTCGTCGACGCGCGGGTAGGTGACGCCGACGTAGCTCGTCACCTTGGTGAAGACGCCGTAGGCGCCCTTCGCC
>NZ_JAHWGT010000690.1 GCF_020873895.1 Streptomyces sp. DH12
TCGTTGCGCCACACCTGCTCGCCGTCGAGGGTGACGGTGCCGGTGGAGGGGGCGAGGAAGCCGCCCATCATGTTGATCAGGGTGGACTTGCCGGCGCCGTTCGGGCCGAGCAGACCGGTGACGCCGGGGCCGATGGTCATCGTGACGTCGTTGACGGCGACCACGTTGCCGAACCAGCGGGAGACGTGGTCGATGCTGAGGGTTGTCACAGGCCCACCTTCTTGTAACGGCGCATCAGGAGAGCGTGGGAGGCGACGATCAGGCCCAGGGTGACCAGGACGAAGAGGATGCCCTCGGTCCGGTCGGGGCCGACCCCGCCGGGGAAGGCGGAGCTCGCGCCCAGGTAGGCGGACTGCACCCCGTCGATGAGGGTGATCGGCGAGAACAGGCCGATCAGGATGCCGGCGTCGCCGCTGCCCTGGACGTCGGCGATGGCCTGGAGGGTGGAGACGGCGCCGTAGGAGATGGTCAGCACGGCGATCACGGCGGCGATGCCGAAGCCGCGGCGCGGCGTGAC
>NZ_JAHWGT010000691.1 GCF_020873895.1 Streptomyces sp. DH12
GCGCCGGACAGCCGGCTGCTCACCGTGGAGCGCGAGGGCCGGATCGTGGCCTGCTGCCAGCTCGAGCACCGCGGTGACCACGCCTACTTCGGGATGTTCGCGGTCAGCCCCGCCCTCCAGGGCGCTGGGCTCGGCCGGGCGGTCATCGCGGAGGCGGAGCGGCAGGCCCGCGAGAGCTGGGGCGTGACCGAGATGCACATGACGGTGATCACCGTGCGCGAGGACCTGATCGCCTGGTACGAGCGGCGCGGCTACCGCCGTACGGGACGGACCACTCCGTTCCCGTACGGCGACGAGCGCTTCGGCATCCCGCAGCGCGACGACCTGGCGTTCGAGCTGCTGGTCAAGGAGCTGGTCCGACCGTCGTACGGCGTCCGGCCGCTCACGCCGTGAAGCGGCCGGTGCGTTTGATCTCCGGGTAGTCGGTGGTCGCCCCGTCCAGCTCCAGCGCCCGCACCAGCCGCAGGTGGTCCTGGGTGTTGACCACCCAGCCGAACACCGACAGGTCCGCCTTGCG
>NZ_JAHWGT010000692.1 GCF_020873895.1 Streptomyces sp. DH12
AGAGGCGCACCTGCATCCCAAGGGGCAGAGCAGGATGGCCGCGCTGCTCTCCGCAGCCGCCGCCACCGGCGCTCAGCTGATCGTCGAGACGCACAGCGACCACGTGCTGAACGGTGTGCGCATCGCCGTAAAACATAGTGTCCTTCGGCACGAAGATGCGGTCGTGCACTACTTCAGCGGCAATGGGGCGGGCACCGAGGTCGTCACGCCGCGCATCGACAAGGACGGCATGCTCGAACAGTGGCCCGAGGGATTCTTCGACGAGTGGGAGTACTCGCTCGACCAGCTGCTGGACTGACGGCACGGAACGACACAGGGGGAAGAAGGCGTGCCACTGTTGTTTCTGAACGAGAAGTCCTGGGGGGCGGCCTGCGACCCGGCGCGGGCCGAGCGGGCGATGGCCGACTTCGTGGCCGTCGTCCGTGCCGCCGCGGCCGAAGGAGGGTCGAGCACGGCACTGGTGAGCGAGGTGGACGTCAAGTCGCTGGACATCGCCGAGGGCTATCCCGTCAACAAG
>NZ_JAHWGT010000693.1 GCF_020873895.1 Streptomyces sp. DH12
GTGCACTGGCGGGACCTGCCCGAACGGTTCGGGCCGTGGAAGTCGTCTACGAACGCCACGGGCTGTGGTCGGCCGACGAGACCTGGGAGCGTCTGCTGCAGCAGGTCCAGGCAGACGCGGACGCGGCCGGTGAGATCGACTGGGACATCTCAGTCACCCGATGGGCCTTCGAGGAGGCAGCCATGGGCCGCGTCACCGTGCCGAAGCCCTTGAGGAGGACGGACACCCGCCGGTCCGTGAGGAGGCCGACGAGCGACCCGCGGAGCGCCCCGAGATCCGCGAGGACGTCGCCCGGACCGATCCGCCTCCAGCACTTGCCTCAAAGAGGGCTGGGCTGGGAGAACACCAGGACGAGACGCCTTGGCAGAGCATCGTCGCCCGCATGGTGGAGGTGGCGTGGGAGGTGAGTGCCTCGGCCGCTCGCGCGGAGGGGCCGGGCTCGGCCGACGCGCGGTGTTCAGACTCGGTTCCGCCCTGATGGCCCGTACGAGTGGCGGGACCGTGAACCATCGGGGG
>NZ_JAHWGT010000694.1 GCF_020873895.1 Streptomyces sp. DH12
GGCGGGCGCCGAGCTGTCCGCCCATCCCGCCCATCTCGTACGGGCGTTCAGCACCGCGTACGGCATCCCGCCGCACCAGTACCTGATGTCACGCCGGGTCGGGCGGGCGCGGCGGCTGCTGCTGGAGGGGCGGCCGCCGAGCGCCGTCGCGGCAGCCGCCGGCTTCTACGACCAGGCCCACCTCACCCGGCACTTCCGCCGGCTGGTGGGGGTCACTCCGGGACGCTACCGGGCGACGGGCGCAGCAGGTGGGTGAAGGCGTCCAGGTTGCGGGTGGACTCGCCGCGTGAGACGCGCCAGGCGTACTCCTTGCGGATCGCGGAGGCGAAGCCCAGCTCCAGCAGGGTGTTGAAGCTGCCGTCGGCGGCCTCCAGGACCTGTCCGAGCAGCCGGTCCAGCTCCTCCGGGGTGATCGCGGGCAGCGGCAGGCGGCCGGTGACGTAGATGTCGCCGAGCGGGTCGACGGCGTAACTCACGCCGAACAGCTTGAGGTTGCGCTCCAGGAGCCAGCGGTGG
>NZ_JAHWGT010000695.1 GCF_020873895.1 Streptomyces sp. DH12
TTCCTGTCCAACGTCTTCGTCGACCCGCGCACCATGCCCGGCTGGCTCCAGGCCTTCGTCAACAACAGCCCGGTGACCCACCTGGCGTCGGCGGTCCGCGGGCTGATGGCCGGCGACTGGCCGGCCGCGGACGTCATGTGGACGCTGGGCTGGTCGGCTCTGTTCGTGGCCGTCTTCGGACCTGTGACGATGCGGCTGTACAACCGCAAGTAGGGCGGGCACGCCATGGCGCGGCCCCGAGGAGCGGATCCTCGGGGCCGTTTCTCCGTTCAGCCGGGCCGTGGCGTGTCTCAGCCGCGCAGCGGGCGGACGTCCGGGGCGATCTGGGTGACCGGTGTGGCCCGCACGATCGTGATCAGCCGGTCCGTCAGCTCCAGCGTCCCGAGCTCACGGTCGTCGTAGCCGAGCACCCGGTGCCCGCGCACCACGCTCACCACCAGGTCGTCCAGCTCCCGCGCGGTCTTGCCCACCTCTGCCTTTATGACCGGCCGCTCCACGACGTCCAGCCCGGTGCCC
>NZ_JAHWGT010000069.1 GCF_020873895.1 Streptomyces sp. DH12
CCCCGCCCACCGGTCCGGCTCTCGCCCACTGAACCGGACCCCGCCCACCGGTCCGGCTCTCGCCCACTGAACCGGACCCCGCCCACCGGTCCGGCTCTCGCCCACTGAACCGGACCCCGCCCACCGGTCCGGCTCTCGCCCACTGAACCGGACCCCGCCCACCGGTCCGGCTCTCGCCCACTGAACCGGACCCCGCCCACCGGAGCGGCTCCGCCCGCTGCCGACACCGCCCGTGACAGCCGCCGCAGCCCAGGCCGGGCCAGCGCCCAGGCCGGGCCAGCGCCCGGGTCGGGACAGCACCCAGGTCGGGACAGCACCCAGGCCGGGACAGCACCCAGGCCGGGACAGCACCCAGGCCGGGCCAGCGCCCGGGGCGGGCCAGCGCCCGGGGCGGGCCAGCACCCGGGGCGGGCCAGCACCCAGGCCGGGCCAGCGCCCGGGTCGGGTCAGCGCCCGGGGCGGGACAGCATCCAGGCGGGGTCAGCGCCCGGGGCGGTCCAGGAGGAGGACTGCCACGTCGTCGGTCAGTTCGCCGCCGTTCAGTTCGCGTACCTCCGCGACGGCGGCCTCCAGGAGTTCCTCGCCGCCCAGGCCGCGTGCCAGCTGCTGGTTCACCATGTCGACCATGCCGTCCTGGCCCAGCCGGGGTGAGCCCGGACCCGCCGAGCGGCCCTCTATCAGCCCGTCCGTGTACATCATCAGGCTCCACGCCCCGCCCAACTCCACCTGCCGCCGCGGCCACCGCGCCTTCGACAGGAGGCCCAGCGCCGGGCCGCCGTCCTCGTACGGCAGCAGCCGGGCGTCCTGGCCGGTGCGCGCCAGCAGGGGTGCCGGGTGGCCGGCGAGGCACAGGCCCGCGCGCCGCCCGTCGGGGGCGATGTCCACCGTGCACAGCGTCGCGAAGATCTCCTCGCTCTCCCGTTCGTGCTCCAGCACCTGCTGGAGCGTCGACAGCAGTTCGTCACCGCAGAGCCCCGCGAACGTCAGGGCCCGCCACGCTATGCGCAGTTCCACGCCGAGCGCCGCCTCGTCCGGGCCGTGCCCGCAGACGTCGCCGATCATCGCGTGCACGGTGCCGTCCGGGGTGCGCACCGTGTCGTAGAAGTCGCCGCCGAGCAGGGCCCGGGAGCGGCCCGGCCGGTAGCGGGCGGCGAACCGCAGGTCGGAGCCCTGGAGCAGGGGCGTCGGGAGCAGGCCGCGCTCCAGGCGGGCGTTCTCCTGGGCCCGCAGCCGGGATTCCGCCAGTTTCACCTGCACCGAGTCGGCCCGCTTGCGCTCCACCGCGTACCGGATGGCCCGGCTCAGCAGTGGCCCGTCCAGTTCCTCGCGGAACAGCCGGTCCTGCGCCCCCGCCCGTACCGCCTCGGACGCCAGCTCGGCGCGGTCCGACGTGGCCAGGGCGAGCACCGCGTGGCGCGGGGCCACCTGGAGGACGTGGCGCAGGGTGGCCAGTGGGTCGTCACCGCGGCGGGCGTCGGTGGGCAGGTCCAGGTCGACCAGGACGCAGTGCACGTCGTCGGTGAGGAGCCGCTCGGCCTCGGTGAGGTTCCGGGCCGTGCGTATGCGGACCCGTCCGCCGCCGGCGTCGACCAGTTCGGGGACGGTGAACCGGCCCGCGGGGTCGTCCTCGATCACCAGCAGGGTCAGGTCGCCGTTCGACAGGTCGAGCGGGTTCACCCTCTGGCGCTGTGCGGGCACGGGCGCGGGTACGGGCATCGGTTCGGTTTCCTTCCCTCCCCCCGAGGGTGCGGGTGAGCGCCGGACGACGCCCCGCCGACGGGGACCATAGCGGCACCCGGCGCCCGAACGGAATGGCGATCGGCGAAGAGTCGCCGGCATATGCCTCGCCTGGGGAGGTAGTCGGCGCCCTCCTCATGAGAAACATCACGCGGGCGGCGGGCTCCCGCGCCGGACTCGCCCCCAAGTCCGCGAGCGGCGCCGCCGTGTCCCGAACGCCCCTACTTGTCCGGTCGGACCACGCCCAGGATCGGCATCGAGCCGGCGCCGGCGACCGTGATGTCCCGCCCAGGTCGGGGGGCGTGCACCATCTTGCCGTCGCCGACGTAGATCCCCACGTGGCTGGCGTCCGCGAAGTAGATGATCAGGTCACCGGGGCGCAGGTCCCGCACCGCGACCCGCGGCAGGAGCCGCCACTGCTCCTGCGACGTGCGCGGTATGCCGCGCCCCGCCGCGCCCCACGCCCGCAGGGTGAGCCCCGAGCAGTCGAACGAGTCCGGGCCTTCGGCGCCCCACACGTACGGCTTGCCGATCTGCGCGGTCGCGTACGCGATGGCCTTCCTGCCCTCGGCGGTCGCGCCGCGGTCGATCTCCTGGAGCGCGCCGGTGGCCAGCCACCTGGTCTGCGCGTCGTTCTGCGCCTGGCGCTCCAGTTCGCGCAGCCGCTCCCGCTCGGCGGCCTCCAGCCGCGACTCCAGCCGTTCCGCCGCGGCGATCTTGTCCTGTATGAGCTTCTTCGTCCGGGCCTGCTTGGCGCGGTTCGCCTCCAGCCGGCCGTACTCGGCGCTGGCGTCCCTGGTGTACGTCTCCAGGTCGTCCTGGCGCTTCTGGAGCTCGGTCAGCAGGTCCCGGGTGGCCTTCTGGCCCTGCACGACGCGGTTGGTGCTCTCCAGGAAGAGGCGCGGGTCGTCGGTGAGGACGAGCTTCGCCTCCTCGGGGATGCCGCCGTTGCGGTACTGGGCGCGTGCCGCGGCCCCCGCCCGTCTCTTCAGGTCGTCGATCCGCTCCTGGCCGTCCACGATCGCCTTCGACAGCCGCACGATCTCCGCGGACTGCTTCTTCGCCTGCTCCTCGGCGAGGTTGTACGCGTCCGTCGCGGAGGCGGCCTGCCGGTACAGGGCGTCGATCTCGGCGCGGACCTGCTCCAGGCTCTTCTTCGGCGCCACCTGGGCGCCGGCGCCCGGCGACGGTGTCGGCGCGGGCGCGGGCGCGGCGTGAGCGGGCTCCGCCAGCACGGTCAGGGCGCACACCACGGTGATCGCGACAGAGACGCAGCGGCGTCGGTTCACAAGCTCTCCCCCTCCGGACGTCGACCGACCAGGCGGCACCGCACCCCATCTGATTTACCGTCAGTAACTTTCGGTGCCCCGGCGATCGTGCCATGTAGAACGCGAAAGTAACAGGGTCGAGGAGCGGCGCCGGACCCACTGTCCACAGGCTGCCCACAGGTGGCGCCACCAGGGCGGGTTGTCCACAGGTCGCCCGCCGCCGACACGTCCGAGGCCCTACACTTCCGCGCCCACGGCGGGCGCGCGCCCACACGGCCGCGCCCGCACGCCCGCCTACGCCCCCGCGCCCCGCCAGCCGCGTGGCGCCAGCGCGTCCCAACGCACCGTCAACTCGCCCTGCCGCCACCGCCCAGGACCGTCCGACAGCGGCCACCGGGCGGACAGCGCCGACGCCGTCACGATCCAGCGCTGCCGGGCGCCCAGCGAGGCGTACGGGGCGGCGGCCGCCCACGCCCGGTCGAAGTCCCGCAGGAAGTCGTGCACGGCCTCACCCGGCACGTTCCGGTGGATCAGCGCCTTGGGCAGCCGCTCCGCCAGGTCCGACGGCCGATCCAGCGAGCCGAGCCGGGTGGCGAACGTCACCGTGCGGGGCCCCTCCGGTCCGAGCGCCACCCACACGTGCCGGCGCCCCACCTCGTCGCACGTGCCCTCCACCAGCAGCCCGTCCGGCCCCGCGAGCCGTCCGCACAGGCGCTCCCACACCGCACGGACCTGGTCCTCGTCGTACTGGCGCAGCACGTTCGCCGCCCGGATCAGCGACACCGGCCCGTCGACCGGCACCTCGAAGCCGCCGTGCGCGAAGGACAGGCCGTCGCGCACGTAGGGCAGCGCCGCCGCCACGCGCGCGGGGTCGATCTCGACGCCGACCACGCGCGCGCGTGGGTCCGCGTCCCGCCGCAGCCGGTCCAGCAACTCGACGGCAGTCCAGGGCGCCGCCCCGTACCCGAGGTCCACGGCGACCGGCGGGGCGTCCGCGCGGCGCAGGGCGGACCCGTGGACGGCCGCGATCCAGCGGTCCATGCGGCGCAGCCGGTTCGGGTTGGTGGTCCCGCGGGTGGGGGTGCCGACAGGTCGGGTGGTACGCGGGGCCATGGGGACGAGCGTAGACGCTCCCCGCCGGACGGCCGGGGCAGCCGGGGTCACCGGGGGAGGGGGCCGCCCACAGCAGCGACGCCCGATCCCGCCTCCCCGAGCCCCCACTCCGGTCCCGCCCCCACTCCGGTCCCGATCCTCGCCCCGGGCCACCCCACTCCGGGCCTACCCGCCGCCCCGCCCCGGACGTACCCGCCACC